>CAVSFZ010000010.1:0-254763 GCA_963727235.1 uncultured Actinomycetes bacterium | reverse complement strand
TGTCGTTGTAGAACAGGTGGGTCTGCAGGTGTGTCCAGCCGATGAACGGCGGGTTCGTCCAGACCGCCTGGATGTAGCGCACCGAACCGGGCAGAATCGTGTACCGCGGCGCGGCAACCTCGCTGCCGGATCCGCCCACGGCCCAGCCGGATGCGAACGTGGTCGAGCCGTGCAGGATGTTGAAGAAGGTGTTGCCGCGGTTGACGACCGCCACCTGGGCGGTGACCGTGGGATTGAACAGCGCGTCCCACAGGTCGCTGGGTGAGCGCACCGACGACAGCGACTTCCAGTGCACGTCGACCGACTGCACCACTGCGGCGCCGCGCATCACCAGCCCGGAGCCGTCCGCAGCGGTGACACCCGCCGCCAGCAGTGACGCGACGGCGGGCTGGTAGCGCACGCCGCTAGAGCTGGTGCCGGCAGTGCGCGAGCGGAAGATCACGGCCAGTGTGTGGGTGCCGGGAGAGATGCCCGCGGGCACCTTGACCGTCACACCCAGCGATCGCGACGAGTGCGCGCCGACCCGCAGGACACGGTTGGAGAGCGTCGTCCAGTCGGCCGCCGATCCGGGCAGCGTGCCCGGCTGCTTGAAGATCACGTTCGACTGTGAGTCGATCGAGTAGTCCTGGGGGAAGACGTCCAGCACCACCGGTGCATCGCCCTTGTCATACACGCGGATGGTGGTGTGGACGGTGTGTCCCGGCACCAGCCGCAGCTGCAGCTTGGACGGGGCGACGCCGATGTTGACCCCGGACGGCTGGGCCGCGCCGGCGGCGGGGACTGAGGCGCCGGCCAGGGCCAGCCCGATCAGCGAAGCTCGGAAGATAGCGGTGCGCATGGAGAACCTCACGGTGTGGTCGCGATGTAGGTGATCGTGGTGGAGTACGACGAGCTGGAAGCCGAGTCGGGAAAGGTGACGGTAAGCCGGTAGTCGATCGGCACCGCCGACCCCGACGCGGTGGTCGCGGTGCCGGTGGTGACGGTCGCGGCCGATGTCGTGAACGGTGCGTAGGCGGTCGCGGCGGATCGCTTCCAGGCCAGGTCGGACAGCGGGATGGTGTGGCCGGCGCCGTCGCTGAACGGGCCCGATCCGAGCGTCGAGAGCGTCCAGCCGGCGGAGGCCACGACGGTCGCGGTGACCGCGCCTGTGCGGGTCACCGGCGATGACAGCGGACTGATTGCGCCGAGATCGAGGGAGGTGCTCGAGAGTGACAGCGACACGGTGGACGCCGCCACCAGCGACAGATCGTCGAAACTGGCCACTCCCGCCCCCACCAGCCGCAGCTGAATCGTGACCGAGGTGGTGGTTGCCTGGGTCGTGAAGGTGAAGCTGTTGGGCGTCCACGCCGAGTTCGTGAGGCTGTTCGAGAGGATCGTCTTGAACCCGCTGGGCGACTCGACCGCCACCACCTGAGCCTGGGCCGCGGTCGACAGGTTGGCGGTGGAGATCTGGGCCGAGAGCGTGTAGGCGGTCGAGGGAGTCACGGCGATGCCGGTCTGGTCGACGTGGCCGTCGAAGGCTGCGGAGCCGGAGTACAACTCGAGCGACTCGGCTCCCGTGCTGGGCGTCGAGACCCGGTCGGGGATCTCCCCGGGCCGCCCCGTGGTGACCGCCAGGGCTGCCCACGAGGCGGGCGAGACGGCGGACATCTGCGGCTTTTGGAAGGTCATCATCTTGCCGGCCGTGGCGGTCGTGTTGGTGGAATACATGCCCACCTGGCCGCCGGTAAAGGTCGAATCGGTGGTGGTCAGGCTCGCGATCTGCGTGCCGGGAGCGCCGCCCGAGCCGGTGTACGCGGCGCAGGTCAGGCTCGATCCCGAGGCGGTCGCGCGCAGCCACCCGGGCAGACCCGCGGTGACCCCCATGGCGGCCGACCGCAGCACCGTGTCGGTGCCGGCGCTGCGCCGGATCAGCTGCAGGGACGTGCTGGTGACGCTGCATCCGTAGAAGTCGGCCGAGTCGCGATACCGAAAGGCGATGCCGCCGGACAGGCCCGTGCGGAGGTCGACCGGCGTGCCCTGAAGCTGGAAGCTGCCGTCGGAGTAGTCGGAGGAGCCGGTGACCACCGCGATGTCGGAGCTGCGTGCCCCACCGGCAGGCGTCATCGAGCTCCCCGAGACGCTCATGCCACCGGAGGTGACCGTGTAGGGGGCGATGTCGGGGAGGGTGTCGGAGAACATGGTGGCGGTGGAACCCTGGGTCTCGAAACCGGGATTCTGGATCAGGTTCGTGGCCGCGAGAGCGCCTGCCGGAGACAGCACGGCGGCCGCCAGCAGGGAGCTCGCCAACGCGGCAGTCCGCACTCGAACGAATGGCATCAGACAACCGTTCGTAATCGGACGGTTGGTTCCTTCAAGCGGGCTCTGACAACCTGCCCGCGCATCCGTTAAACCCGTCGGGGGCTCCCTGCCCGGAAGCCCCCGATTGGTGCGCCGGCCTCGTGGGCAAGCGCGCTGACCTGTCGCTCAGGGATTACGGCGTGGCGGCCGTATAGGTCAGCGTGTCGGAGAAGGGGCTGGTCGAAACGGGGTCGCCCCACTGCAGCTGCAAGGCATACTGCAGGTTGGTCGCGGTGCCGGTCTGGGGAGTCGCGCCCACACCGGTGGCGACGTTCTGGTTGGTGGCCGAGAGCGTCACGGCGGGCAGCGAGCCGGTCACCGTCATGCGGCTATCCGGGATCGTCTTGCCGTTTCCGTCGCTGAACGTGCCGGTGCCCTTGACCGAGAGGTGCCAGGCGGCGTTCGAGAACACGGTGGCCACGGTGGCGTTCGGGGCCGAGGTGTTCACGGCCAGCGGATCGACGACTCCGAAGTCGTACGAGGTGTTGCTGAGCGACAGCTGGATGGCGGCCTGGTTGGTGAACTTGACCGTCTGGCTTGCCGTAACCGAGGTCGCAGCGGAGGCCGGCACGGCGGCAACCACGATTGCGACCACGGCAACACACGCAGCGAGTGCAACGCGTGCTCGGGACATAGGGGAGCTCCTTCGTTCAAACATTCAACAGGGACAAAACGGCCGTCCGGTTTCGGTCGGCGAGGTTGAATGTCGGCGAGGCGGGCGAGCCGCCCCTCACCCATTCGGGGGATCTGCGCGACCCGGCTACGCCACCGGAATCGTGGTGGTGGCGGCACCCGATGCGCCCGTGTGCGGCGAGTTCTTCATCAATCTGCCGGAGCGGTCTGAGGCATCCACGATCGAGAGCTGAAGCGACCGGTCGGACATGATGTCGACCTGCAGGAAGCCGCATGCCCCCGGCGTGATATTCGCAAACTGGAGCCATGACCGCTGCGACGTATTCGTGCGCCCGGCGGCGTGAGTCGATGGTGCCGTCGCGCACAGACCCATCACCACGCTGGTCAACCCGGGGTAGCGGCCGGTGGCCGCCTGCGGCTCCATCATCTGCACGTTGTGGTCATGGCCCTGCAGGATCAGCGACGAGTGAGGCCCGCTGCCGTCGTTCTTGCCCGCGATCTCGTCGATCAGGTTCTGCATCGACGGGTTGTCGTGGTGGTTGCCGTAGTAGCTCCAGCGGGGATGGTGGGTGACGACCACGTTGCGTGTCCCCGGCGCCCACACCCGGCGCAGCCACGCCACCCTGGGGTCGCCGGCGATCGGGCCGCCCTTGAGCGGCACGGGCCAACCCGGCGTGTCGGCCAGGGACAGCACCGCGCCCGAGTTGATCAGGATGAACCGGATCCCGGCGATGTCGACGAACTGGTCGGTCAGGGGAATCCCGCGCTGCCTGTCGATCCAGCCGCCGTCGGTGGTGGTCAGCGTTGCTCGTGACTCGTTGTAGTCGAGCCACGCCTGCACGTCGGGATACTGCCCACCGGGCCCGTTGGTGTGATTGCCGGGCGTCATCACCGTTCGGCGTGCCGAGACGTTGGGTCTGATCCAGGAAGGCGTCGTAGTGGTGCACGGTGTCGCGTGTGCAGAACGGCTCATACTCGTCACCGCCGACGATCAACCAGCACGCCGAGGTGTCCCCAAACCGCTCGAAGGCTGCGTCGATGGCGTTGGCCACCCTCGGCGTGCGGCTGCCGTGGCCGCCGCCGGTATCGGAGGCAAACGCGATCCGGGCCACCGCCCGAGCCATCTACACCGCTCCGATCAGCCGGCACACCAGCTCGCGCTGGCGCTGGTTGTCGCGCTCGTCGCCGTACACGCGAATCGCCCGCAGGGCGTCCAGGGCCAGCACCACTGCCGGGTAGAGACCCAGCACGCCGGCGGGCTCGTGCTCGCGGTCGTCCGACACCGCCGACTCGATCACGTCGGCGATGTCCGAGAACACCTCCCCGTCGGAATTGCCGTCGGCGGCGTACCGGCGCAGCCGCTCCACCGTCTCCTCCCACGATGAGACGTGATCGAGGTGGGCCCACAGGGTGTGGGCGACATCCTCGTGGGCGGGCGCGCACTCAGGCTCCGGTCGGGACTCGCCTGCGCGGAGGCGCCCTGCCCACGAACCACACAACGGCGGCACCACCCATGCCCCGATGAACCTTCGCCGCTTCATCATGGGCAGAGCATATACACACGAATGCCAAGCCGATTCGCATCAATAGGCACTCGCGGTCAGTGGAGTGTGGTCAGCCGATTCCCTTCAGATTCCAGAGGGCCGGATCCTCCTCCCCCAGATGCCAGAAGCCCACGCTCAACCCATTGCTGCGGGCAAAAGAGATGCGCAGGTTGAGCGACCGCGCGGTCGCAAACCAGACGTCGTGGTGGACGCCGGCCTGGGTATACGAGAAGTGCGGCGAGCCGTTGGTCGCGTCCCATGCCGGCTTGATGTTCATGCGATGCGCCAGCGCGATGATGGACGAGTACTCCAGGGCCTTGGCGATGTGTGACGGCCCACCTCCGGCCGGCCAGTCCATCCCGTACATGCCCAGGCCGAGCACGAACCGGGAGGCGTTCGGCAGGCTGTGCACGTATGTGACGATCTGCTTATCCCAGGCGATCGGGTCCATTGACCCTGGGGCCGAGGCCGCCCAGTGCAGGCCCCAACCCATCACGAAGATGTAGTCGGAGGCTGCGGCCAGCGCGGTGTAGTCATAGAAGCCCGCGCGGCCCACGGTCTGGTTGTAGGTGGTGGGAGCCACGCACACCGACAGCTTCTTTCCGGCAGCGTGCAACCGGGTGCCGAGCATCTGGATGAACGTCGTCAGTGCAGCCCGGTCTTTGTCTGATCCGCTCTCGAAGTCGATGTTGAGCCCGTCGTAGTTATTGGTGGTGACGATCGACATCAGCTGGTTGAGGACGTTGGTGCGTCGCGTCGGATCGGTCAGGAAGGCGTGCAGCACCGCCGTCGCCTGACAGTTGATTCGCGGCAGCAGCTTGACCTTGCGGGCCTGCGCCCAGTCGCTGATCAGCTTGTCGTTGGCGCCCGCGATGGTGTAGTCGGCCCGGCAGCCGTAGTAGGTCGGGTAGACCACTCCGATCCGCCGGTAGTGCGAGCGGAAGTCTTCGAAGCTGCGATCGGTGCTGGCCAGCAGGAACGCGTGGGCTGTACCCGTGCTCGGAATCGGGGCCAGCGTCGCGGTCTTGACCGTCGGCGCACGCTGGCTGAGAATCCCGGCCGAGTCGACCGCCCGCACGGCGATCGTGTAGCTGGTGGACGCGCGCAGGTCTCCGCAGGGTGTAGACGCGTGAGTGCGTCTGCCCCACGACCACGCCGTTGCGCAGCACCCGGTAGGCGGCCAGGCCGCCCGTCACCGGGGTGGCCCGCCGGCCATTTGACGGTGATCTGGACGGCTGAGCGCTTGGCCAGCGTGAGCTTGGCCGGAGCGCACCGGCTTGAAGTACCGCACGGTTTGACGGATCGCCGCCCGGCATGGTGACACCGCGCCGGCGTGCGACACCACCCGTACGGCGAGCACGTAGGTGCGCCTGGGTGTGACCTTGATCGCGATCTTGTTAGCTCGTGGTCTGGCCGATCACGACGCCGTCGCGGAAGGCCCGGTAGGAGATCGCCTCGGGGTGAGAGGCAGGTGGAGTCCAGTGCAGCACGCCGGCGGCGTGGCCCGGCTGTCTCGTCCACCCGAGTTTTGTCGGAACCTTGCCGGCACACGTGCCGGCCAAGGCGAGCTGGGCGCCGTATGCACCCGTGACCACCGCCATCACTGCGGCAGCCGCCATCACGGTTGCGAGTCGTTTCATTATTCCACCGTCACTGTCTTTGCGAGATTTCGAGGCTGGTCGACGTTCAGGCCGCGAGCTTCGGCCACCTCGAGGGCCAGGAGTTGCAGCGGCACCGCGGCCAGCACCGGCTGCAGATCGGGATGCACGGGAGGAAGCCAACACACCGCGTCCGCGTACTCACGGACGCGGTGTTGGCCTGCAGATGCGACGACCAGAGTGGTCGCGCCTCGCGCCCGCGCTTCGGAGAGATTGGAAAGGAGCTTCTCGAGCACGCTGGAATCGGTCGCGACACACACAACCGGCGTGCCCTCCGAAAGCAGCGCCAGCGGCCCGTGCTTCATCTCCCCGGCCGGATACGCGTCGGCCGGGATATAGGAGATCTCCTTCATCTTGAGAGCGCCCTCGCAGGCCACCGGGTAGGCGAGATCACGCCCCAGATACATGAACAGCTCGCGATCGGCGTGGCGGGCCGCCGCCGCGGCGACCGAGTCCGACACGTCGGCGATCGTCTCGGTGACGAGGCCGGGCAGCCGGCACAGCTCGGACTCGAAGTGATCGAGATCCTGAGCCGAGCGCGATCCCCGCACGCGCGCCAGGTAGAGCGCGAGCAGTGCGAAGGCGACCACCTGGCTGGTGAAGGTCTTGGTGGCCGCAACCCCCACCTCGAGCCCGGCATGCGTGCGCAGCACGGAGTCCGCCTCGCGCGTCGCCTGACTGAGGCCGGCATTGGTGAGGGCGATGGTGGGCGCTCCCAGCTCCCGGGCCAGGCGGAGCGCCGCGACCGTGTCGCGAGTCTCACCCGACTGGGTCACGCCCACCACCAGCTCACCCCGATCCAGCAGCGGCGCCGAGCCGCACCATTCCGAGGCGATCGCGGTGGTGGTCGGGATCCCGGCCCAGCGCTGCAGGAGCAGCCTGCCGACCATGGCGGCATTGTGCGAGGTACCGCAGCCGGTGATGGTGATCCGTGAGATGTCGGCGAGCTGCTGTTGGCTGACCGCGCCGAACACCGGGTTTCGGCCCACGTGAGCCGCCACGGTCCGCCGCAGCGCGTCGGGCTGCTCGGTGATCTCCTTGCGCATGAACGAGCTGTGGGCGCCCCGATCGGAGCTGTCCGCGTCACGCTCGACCGTTTCGGCGATGCGTTCCACCGGCACCCCGGAGCGGGTGGTCACGGTCAGCTCGCCGGCGCGCACGGTGACGATCTCGTCGTCGCCGATGAACGCCACCTCGGTCATCTCCATCGGTAGGGCGGCGATCGCCGAGGCCACGTACGTCTCGCCGACGGCGCAGCCGATCACCATGGGGCAGTCGCGGCGGGCACCGACCAGCGTGTCACGGTCGGCGGCGCGCATTGCCAGAAACGCAAAGTGCCCCCGCAGGAGCTCGCTGGTCAGCCGTACCGCCGCGGTCAGGTCGACTCCCGCAAACCGGCAGCCGAGCAGGTGGGCGACCACCTCCGCGTCGGTCTCGGAGGTGAACGCGCAGCCCCGCCGGATCAGCTCGTCACGCAGCTGCTCGTGGTTTTCGACGATGCCGTTGAGCACGATGTGGGTGGCCCCGTCACAGCTGGTATGCGGATGCGCATTGGAGGTGGTCACGTCGCCGTGGGTCGCCCAGCGCGTGTGTGCAATCCCCGTGCGGGCGGTCGACGGCCGGCTCCAGGTCTCGCTCAGCGAGGTGCGCAGGGCGCCCAGATTCCCGACAGAGCGCACCGACCGCACGCCCGACTCGTCGATCACGCTCACCCCCGCCGAGTCATACCCGCGGTATTCGAGTTGCGCGAGCCCGTCGACCAGAAGCGGCAGCGCCTCCCGGTGACCAACGTATCCGACGATTCCACACATGTAATTCCTCCAGCGGTGATGCTTGACGTTCAGCCGGCCCGCGACGCGAGCAGCTGGGAGACGGTGACCATCTGGTAGCCGCGCTGACGCAGCTCCGCGACGATCTTTGGAAGTGCCTGAACGGTGGCCCAGCGCGGGCCGCCGCCGTCGTGCAGGACGACGATCGCCCCGGGTTTCGCAGCCTTCAGCACTCGCCGGGCGATGACGTCCGGCTTGTTCGTGCGGAAGTCGCTGGGATCGACCGACCACAGCGCCGTGCCGAGCCCCATCGATGCTGCGATCCGGGCGAACCGCGGGCGGTCGAGCCCGTACGGTGGCCGGGCCAGGCACGGTGTGATGGGCACCGCCGCCCGGATCGCAGATTGGGCCTCGGAGATCGACGCCCGTACCTGTGAGTCGTCTGCGCCGTCCAGCGCCGTGCCCTCCCAGGTGCCGTTGCCGATCTCGTCACCCGACAGCACCATCCGCGCCATCAGGCGCGACAGGCCGTCGAGCTGGGCCCCATTGACGAAGAAGGTGGCGTTGTCGCCGTGCGTGCGCAGCACGTCCAGCACCTGAGCGGTGTACGCCGACGGCCCTCCGTCGAAGGTCAGCGCGATCTGCTTGGCGTGGGTGTCCACGGAGGACACCGGCTCGGACGAGAGGGGCGTGGCGCACCGGTACGCCGCGGCGGCGGCGACCAGCTGGGTGTTGGTGTAGCGGACGTCCAGGCCACGCTGCTCGTAGGTGGTGCGGGCCAGTCTCATGGCCGCCCGCAGCCGCTCGATCAGCCCGGCACCGGTCCAGTCCATCGCCTGCAGGCGATGCAGATGCATCGGCAGGTCGCCGGGAAGCGCCGGGCGCCAGCCCGACTCCCCATCCTGGTCGAATGCCAGCTGGAAGCGCTGCCGCAGCACATGGTTGAGCGCCGCGGCCACACCGGGAGCCGCCACCTGCCCCCAGTCGCCGTACGGATAGGCAAACGCGATCGGGTGGTCGGGCGAGTTCTGGTCGATCAGCGACTCGGCCTGGTCCAGGTCATCGCCGATGCGCTGCTCGTAGTGGGAGATCGACTCACCCGGCTCCAGCCGCACCAGGTCGGAGGTGGGGCGGCCGTTCACGTCCTCGATGTGGTGCAGCTCGTCGGTGTGGTTGGCCAGCTCCCAGCGGCCGTTGGAGGCGTAGTTGGAAAGCGCGCTCCAGGTGGCGTAGTAGAAGCTCGAGAGGCCCGGGTCATTGCCGATCACGAACATAGTGGCCTTCATGCCGGTGGCCTTGAGGATCGGATCGGCCTGGAGCATTGCGTCCTCGCGGCCGTCGTCGAAGGTGAGCAGGATCGGGCGGGCCGGCAGCAGCGACGGGTTGGCGGTGTGCAGATACTCGGCCAGCTGGGAGGTGGTGATGGCGTGGTAGCCGGCCGCGTGCAGCGCCCGCATCTGCTCGGCGAAATTGGTTCGGCTGATCACGTACTTGGCGTCGGCGGTGTCGGTCGTGTTGCGGCCGATGCCGTGGTAGACCAGCACCGGCACGCCGTAGTTGGGATGCGACTGATCGGCGATCGCAACCCGCATCTGATCGGGCGGCAGCTGCGGAGTGGACGGTGCCCACAGGCTGTACCGGGCCTTCAGGTACATCAGGTACCCGTCGGAGGTGTGCGCCATATAGAAGATGATCGGGATCGGCGTCAGCGCCAGGGTGAGCACGCCCAGCACCGTCTGCCGAAACCAGCGGCGGCGCTGCCGTTCGACCTCGGTGCGGGCACGGCGGCGAGGCAGGGCAAAGGTCATGCCGCCACCTCGAGGTCGCCGTCATGTGCGCCCACCACCGTGACCTCAGCGGCGCCCTCATTGTGGCTGGACGCGCGCGTCCCCCACTTGGTGTTGCGCAGCGTGATCACCGCGTAGTAGGTCTGCCACACCAGCACCACCATGTAGATCACGATGAAGGTGATGCCGTGGTACCAGATCGGGCTGCGCCGGCTGACCGCGTAGTAGAGCGAGTACAGGAGCGCCATCACATATGCGCCCACGATGTAGAACCACGGGTCGCCGGCTCCCAGGCTGCGCCAGTAGAGCGCGTGGAACACGACGATCGGTGCCACCCACGGGAAGATCACCGACATGTAGGTCATGGCGGCCGCCACCGGGTGCTTACGCCAGATGAACCGCACCACGTACAGCGATTCGCGCAGCCAGCTCTTCTTCCAGCGCAGCTGCTGAACCAGGAACGTGCGCAGGTCGTGGGGCGCGATCGTGTGGCTCTTGGCGTTCGACTGGAACGTGACCCGGTGGTTTCGCAGGATCATGTTGGTGAGCGCCCGGTCGTCCCCGTAGGTGGCCTTGCGACCCAGGAACTGCTGGTTCTCCCACTTGTCGATGATGCCCATCAGGGCGGTGCGACGGTAGGCCGAGAAGCAGCCCGACGCACATGTGACCGCCCCGAAGATCGACTCTGAGCCCTTGATCACGCGGAACGCCACGTAGTAGCGAACCTGCTGCATCTTGGTGATCAGGTTCTGGCCCTTATTGAGCACGTCAGCGGTGCCGACCACCGCTCCCACCCGCTCGTCGCGGAAGTCGGCCATGATGTGGTTGAGGCCGTCGTGCTCGATCACCGAGTCGGAGTCGATGAACACGCACACGTCGCCGGTGGAGTGCCTGATGCCCTCGGCCATGGCCGCGCGCTTGCCGCGGTTGTGCGAGAACTGGATGCACACCAGGCTGGGGTGGCGCTTGCGGGCCGCCAGCATCTCCTTCCAGGTGTCGTCGGAGGAGCCGTCGTCGACGGCCACCACCTCGAGCCGGCCCTCGGGATACTCGGCGGCGTAGCAGGCGTTGATCGTCTGCCCGATCACGGCGTGCTCGTTGAAGGCCGGGATCACGATCGAGGCGGTCGGACGGTGGCCGGTGTCCGGCGTCGGCCGGTAGAACGGCGCCAGCATGAACCGAGCCAGCACGTACAGCGTGACCAGCAGCGAGTAGGTGCCGAACACCGGGTCGTGCAACACCAGGCCGACCGACAGGTCCTTGGCCATCCAGATCCAGTAGAGCAGTGCGATCCCATACACGATGCAGACCAGTTGCAGCCCTCGCGAGATCACGCTCACCAGCCGCGACCCGCGCAGATGCGGGTCGAGGCCGCCGGTGCTCTCGTCCATCACTTCAAACGACTTGGCCTCGGTCAGCGGGTCGACCTCCGGCCCCACCACGGTCACGTCGTCGGGCTCATCGATCGCGGTCGCTGCCGCAGCGGCCGGGACGACCGCCGCCACGTCCCAGGGCGACGGTTCCCCGGCGACCGGCGCGGGCGCCGGTACGGCGAGGCGGGGCGCGGCCACCACGGCCGGCGCGGGATCCGACACGATGTCCGGCACCGTTCGGGCATGGGCCTCGTGAGGCTGATGCGCGATCTCGGCGCTGAGGCTGACGATGTCGAGCAGCATTCCGGCGCCGGGGTGGCGCCGTCGCATGTTCTTGAGCACCGCCATCAAATGCTGATCACTCCGGCGCTGACCGTTCCGGCAACGTTTCGGGTGTCGACCACCACAGCGTCTGCATCACGCCAGAGCGGCTGATCCAGAAACTCGTCGTGGTGCGTCAGGATGACCACGCAGTCGATGTCGGCGACAGCCGCCGGCGTCCACGGCTCAGACTCGTAGATGCGGCCGCCCACCCCCACCGACGAGACGTGGGGGTCGCAATAGCGGACATCTCCGCCGCGGGCGGCCAACTCGACGAAGATTCGCATCGCCGGCGATTCCCGCAGGTCCGAGACGTTTGGCTTGTAGGCCACGCCGAGCAGCAGGATGCGCGCGCCCTGGATGGCGCGGCCGCGGTCGTTGAGCGCCGCTGCCACCCTCCCCACCACATGCTCGGGCATGCCGGTGTTGATCTCGTGGGCGACCTCGATCATGCGCGTCTGGTAGCCGTACTCCTTCAACCGGTGGCTGATGAAGTGCGGCACCACCGGGATGCAGTCGCCGCCCAGACCGGGTCCGGGATAGTGGGCCATGAAGCCGAACGGCTTGGTGGCGGCGGCGTCGATCACCTCCCAGGCAGAGATTCCGAGCCGGCCGCAGACCAGCGCCAGCTCGTTGGCGAGTGCGATGTTCACCTGGCGGAAGGTGTTCTCGTACAGCTTCACCATCTCGGCCACGGTCGGTGACGACGCCTCCACCACGGTGTCGACCACCGTCTCGTACAGAAGCTTGGTGCGCCGCAGGCACTCGTCGGTCACCCCCGAGACGATCTTGGGCGTGGTGCGCAGCGTCCATCCCGAGCGATTGGCCGGGTCGACGCGCTCGGGTGCATACCCGAGGTAGAAGTCGACGCCGACCCGGCCGCCGGTAGCTCGCTCGAAGATCGGAACCAGCACCTGCAGCGTGGTCTCCGGCACGGTGGTGGACTGCAGCACCACCAGCGCCCCGGGACGAATGTGGGCGGCGACCTTCTCGGCGGCGGCGACCACGAACGACAGGTCGGGGGTGCGCGTCTTGGACAACGGCGTGGGCACGCAGATCGTCAGTGCGGTCATGTCGTGCACCCGCCCGTAGGCCGCGGCGGCTGTCAGCTCCGGCAGCTGCCGGAGCGTTTGCGAGCTGACGTCGGGCAGGTAGCTGTCGCTCTCGTTGACCGCGGCCACCCGCCGTGAGTTGGTGTCGACGCCTCCGACTTCGAAGCCGGCCTCCGCAAAGCCGACGGCCAGCGGCAGCCCGGCGTAGCCGAGCCCCACCACGCCGATCAGTGCGGAGCGGTCGCGAATCGAGGCGTTGAATACCTCAGCGCGGGTGAGATCGACGCGCGCCGAGGCGCGCGTCGGCAAAGCAAGTTCAGACATGCCGACCCCATTAGTTGACCCCATGACAAACACACGTGCCGAAGCGACCCCTCGCTCCGGCGGTTATGCCCATGTGCTTCGGCGCGGCCGGAACCGAACGTGATCCTCACCTAGGTGAATCGTTGTCCCCTAGCGGAGGGATCTCGGGCTACGCATACTTCGGGGTGCCGGCGGCGGGGACCGGCGGCGGGTCACCGCCCGAGCCGCTCGCCCACGATCAGAAACTCCACCAGCTCCACCAGGTCGGCGTCCCCGCCGGCGGCCGCGACGGCATCGGCGCCACCGGCCGCCACCAGGTCGGCGGCGTGCCGTAGCTCGGCCAGCCGGGCGGCAAACCCGGCGGTATCGGCCACGTCGTCGTCGTGGCCCTCGACGGCGACCGCCACGTCGAACCGGCTGAGCTTGTCGGTGAGGGCACGCACCCCCGCGACGGTGAGGTGCGGCTGAGGTGCGTGCAGGCGCTGGTACAGGCAGTCCCCCAGGAACAGCACTCGGTCCTCGGGGACGTACACCACGCACGAGTCGGGCGCGTGGTCTCCGCCGACGTGCTCGACCACCGCGGTGACGCCGCCCACGTCCACGGTGTGACGGTCGTGCACGATCACCGCCGGGACGACGATCTCCAGATCGCTGCGATCGGGAATCTCGACCTTGATCATGTCCCGGCAGAACGCCAGCTCTCGGCCGTCGGCGACGCGGGCGTCGAGCGCGGCGTCGGACCAGTCGTACCCGGCCTGGAGCTCGAGCTCGGCGGCCGAGTCGGCGTACGCAATCACCGGCACTCGAACGGCGGCGGATCCGAAGCTGTGATCCCAATGCCAGTGGGTGAGTGCGATCGCGGTCACCGGCGGCCGCCCCCGGGCGACGAGCTCGGCCACGAAACTGCGCAGGTGCGCGACCGAGGCCCCGCCCTCCACCAGCAACGTGGCGGAGTCGCCGTGAATCGCTCCCAGCGCGGGCCGGTCGCTGCGGTCGTCGGGGGTGAAGCGGTCGACGTGATCGGTCAGCGTCTCGAAGCGGGCGGCCGAAGTCATCCCGCGCGACTCTAACGAACCGCTGCCCGGCACGTTTTACGTCCGGTTTACCCCCGTCGCCCCGAGCGCTCCTACCGTGGGATGCAGATGGCCCGCGCGGGGTGGGCCGAAGCGAAAAGGAGAGCATCATGGTGCGAAAGTGGATGGGAGTTGCGGTGGCGGTTCTCGCGATCACGGCGGTCACCGCCGGTGCGGCGTTCGCGTCCACGCCGGGGTCGGTGCAGGTCACGCTGACGAGCCCGAAGGTGTTCCAGGGCAAGGGCCACAGTGCGAACATCACGTGTGGGACGAAGAACGGCGTGTACGTCGCGAAGTTCGGACGCACCACGCACAATCACGTCACCTTCAAGGGTGCGCTGACCGTGCCCGGCTATGCCGGCGCCGGCGACTATCGCGGCCGGCTGACCGTGGTTGCCCACGCGCCCGGTCGAACGGTGGCGGCCACCGTCGCCGGGGTGAAGGTGTCTATCACCGAGAACGGCGGCAAGTCCTCGTTCTCCCGCACGCTGCCGGGGATCATCTATCCCAAGCTGGCAGGCAAGGTGCTGGCGGGCACGGTCACCTGGACGTGCGGGACCTAGACACGCACCAGCGGGAGGGCGGGCCGGCCGGCTCGCCCTCCCGCGCGTGTGGATGCGAGACTGTCGCCATGCGCATCACCAGCATCCGCTCTTACCGCCAGTGGCAGCCGTTCGTCGCCGGCAGCTATGCGACCTCCGCCGGAACCGCCGACGGATTTGAGTCGCTGGTGGTGGCGGTGGACACCAACGAGGGCACCACCGGCTGGGGTGAGATGGCTCCGCTGGGATCGTTCTACGACCCGGCGTTCAGCGGCGGTGCGCGGGCGGCCGTGGGAATCGTGTCGGAGGCGCTCCGTGGCACCGACCCCGGCCTGCACCGTGAGCGAACCGAGCTGCTCGACCGGGCGCTGCGCGGTCATGCATATGCGAAATCAGCGTTCGACATGGCCTGCTGGGACGTGACGGCGCGGGCGATGGGCAGGCCGCTGTGCGAGGCCCTGGGCGGACGGTTCGGCCACAGCGTCGACCTGTATCGCTCGATCTCGCCCGACTCGCCCGAGGCGATGGCGGCCGTGGCCCGCGGGTATGTGGACACCGGCTACCGGCGGCTGCAGGTGAAGGTCGGGGGGGATCCTCAAGAGGACGCCAGCCGACTGGCGGCCGTTCGCGAATCGGTCGGGAACGCAGTGGTGCTGTATGCCGACGCCAACGGCGGTTGGACGACGGGTCAGGCGCTGACGTTCGTGCGCGCATCGGCGGCAGCCGAGTTCACGTTGGAACAGCCGTGTGCCACGGTCGACGAATGCGCCGTCGTTCGTCGGCACTGTCCCCACCCGATGGTGCTGGACGAGTCGATCGACTCGGTGGCGGCGCTGACGGCGGTTGCGCACGATCGCATCTGCGACGGAATCACGATCAAGATCGCCCGCGTCGGCGGGGTGACCCGGGCTGCCCAGATGCGCGACATGGCGGTCGAGCTCGGCTTGCAGGTGACGGTGGAGGACACGGGCGGCGCCAGCATCGACACGGCCGCGATCCTGCACCTGTCGCTTTCGACGCCGGAGCACGCCCGGGCGCACACGGTCGACTTCAACGCGTGGGTGACCGTCGACAACGCCGACGGCATACCGGCGGTGGAGGCAGGTGCGCTGGCGCCGCCCGAGCGGCCCCGGCCTGGGCGTGACCGTGCGCGAGGCAGCGCTCGGTGAATAACGGTGCCTGGCACCGTTATTCACCACCAACGCCCCGCCGTGAATAATTGGTGCCTGGCACCAATTATTCACTAGTACATCGTTTGGGTCTTGGTGAAGCTCCCGGCAGCGGGGTTGCCGGCGAGATCGGTGATGGTGGCGGCGGGTACGTAGGTCACCGTCACGTTGCCGACGATCGCGAGAGCTGTGCAGCCGGTGCCCGTGCAGGGGCCGGCGATCCGGGCGGTGAGCGCGTCGCCGGCGCTGCTCAGCACCAGTGTCGACGACGCCCAGGTGGCCGACGAGCCGTCCAGGGTGAGGTACCCGGCGCTGCCCAGATCCATCGGGCCGCGGGTGAAGCCGGGGATGGTCACCGTCTGATTGCCCGTTCCCGGCGGGTCGGTGATCGTGGACGCCGTGGTTGCCGGAATCGAGCTGGGAAGCAGCTGCTCGCTCCACTCCGACGTCAGCTCATCGCACGGCTCGGCCAGGCCGAGGGTATTCGGCAAGCCACTGCAGCCGACCCCGTTGTTGTGCTGGTGACGGAAGCCGACCGGCACCGGACCGGCACCATCGGCCGGCGCAGATGCGCGAAGCTCGCATGGTTCCCCGAGGCGTCCTGGATGCCGTTGGCCGGCTGCAGGCCGATCTTGAAGAGCCCGACCGCCGTATCGGGCTGATCCGTCCAGCCTGCCAGCGTGAGCGTCGCAATGGTCCCGGTCACCGCCACCGACTGCAGCGACCCGCCGCCGGGCACGTCGGTCAGAGACCACCCGGCGGTGCATTGCCCGGCGCACGCCGCCAACGGCTCGCTGAAGCTGACCACCACCGTATCCACGAAACCATCGTGATCCGAGTCGAGCATCCGCATCCCCGTCATCGTCGGCGGGGTGGTGTCCGCCCCACCGGAGGTGACGCTGACGGTGGTGGCAGCCGAGTTGTTCGACGCGACCGGATCTCCCGCCGAGCCGCTCACCGAGGCCGTGTTGAAGAGCGTCTGCGGAACGCCCGGCGCAATCAGCTTGATCGTGATCTTTGCGGTTGCCCCCGGCGCCATCGAGCCGAGGCTGCAGGTGACCGTGGTCGTACCCGAGCAGCTGCCGCGCGTGGCCCTGAGCACGCCGGTCGGGGTGGCTCCCGCCGGAAGCGTGTCGACCACCGTTGCCGGCGAGGTGGTGGGCCCAAGGTTGGTCACGGTCAGCACCAGCGAGAACCTCTTGCCCATCACGACCTTGGCGGGGGCTGCAGCCGTGACGCCGAGGTCGGCCCCGCCGGCGCCGGCAACCACCGTCGCGGTAGCCGAGTTGTTGGCGCTGTCGGGGTCGCCCGTGACAGCTTTGACCGATGCCGTGTTGGCGATCGATCCGGCGCCGGTCGGCACGGCGGTGATCGCAACCGAGTCGCCGGCTGTGTGTCACCGAGCCCAAGTCGCAGCTGACAGTGCGGTTCGAGCCGGTGTAGGTACACCCGGGAGCGCTGACGAAATCCAGGCCCGCGGGCAGCACGTCGGTGACGGTGACCGACACCGCGGTGTCGGGGCCGGCGTTGCCGATCTTGGCGGTGTAGACGACGTTCTGACCGACGGCCGGATTGGCTGACGAGGCCGAGAGCGTCACCGACACATCTGCGGATACCGGGGCCGCTCCATCGGTGAACTCCGCGAAGTTGGTGCGCTTGATGGTGCCGACCCGGGTGAAGTCGCCACCGACGTACAGCTTGTTGCCGCCGTAGGCGTCGATCGCAAACACGCCCAGGAAGCCCGCCGTCACCTGCGGCAGCCAGGTGGTGTCGAGCGCGCCGGTGGCCGGATTCGCCCGCACCAGCTGCGACACGACCGTACCGTCGTACTTGAGGAAGTGTCCGCCGAAGTAGGGGGTGTCGTTGAGCACGTCCACCGCCTGGACGTTCCCGTCGGTCTTCTTCTCCCAGATCTTCGCGCCGGTCGCGAGGTTCACGGCGAGCGCCTTGCCGCCTCCCCCGCCGCCGGCCGCATACAGGCGCGTGCCCACGGCCAGGTCGAGCACCGGGTAGTTGGGGTGGTAGACGCCGGCGATCGACGCTCCCGAGACCGGGTTGATTGCAGCCAGCTTGCCCTGGGTGGTGCCGTTGACCGTGGTGAAGTCACCGGCGAGGTACAGCCGCCCGCCGACCAGCGCGAAATCCCGCACCAGATCGTTGGACGAGGCGGTGAAGCCGGGAGATGCGGCTCCGTCGCTGGGCCGAAACGACGCGATGTGAGCCGCCGGAGTCGTCCCCACGGCCCTGAATCCGCCGCCCACGTACACGTGATCGGATGAGACGGCGATTCCGCGAACGACGTTGTTCGGCCAGGCGTACGGCCGCCAGCTGTCGAGCGCGCCGGTGTCGGTGTCGAAGGCCGCGATCCGCTTCTGCGTCCGCCCGTTGACGGTGGTGAAATTGCCGACCGCGTACAGCCGGGACCCGTCCGGGGACGTTGCCAACCCGAACACCTCGCCGTCCACCGCCGGTGCAAACGACGTCGGCAGTCCGGTGGTTGCATCGATGCCCGCCAGGTTGGTCACCGGCGTGGTCTGTGCGCTGTTCGGGTCCTGAAGGGCAGAGAACGTCCCGGCGACGTAGATGGTGTTGCCGGCGCGCAGCACCGCGTCGACCTTGCCGTTGGTCCCCCAAGCCACATCCGGGGTCACCGGAAGAGCCGCCACCGCCGACGAGACCGCGCCGAACAACATGCACGCCACGATTGAGGCGAGGGCCAACGCGCGCGTAGTGAGCACCGGTATTCACACTCCTCGGGACCGGGTAGGCGTATCTGCTGAAAACCACATTCAGCAAGGTTTCGGAGTGTATGCAGACGATCGCAAATCGTCAAACCCGTACCGCGCAAGTGACAATCAGACTGTTCCCCAAGCGCGAATTCCGGGGTCGGTCAGAACGGGCCGCGCGGCTCGTAGCTCCCAGGCCGTGCACCGATGCCGATGAACGTCATACCCTCGTCACCCGCCACCGGGCAGCGCACCGCGTCAGGATCGAAGCGAAGGAACGTCCCGGCACTCACCGGCACCTCCTCGCCGTCGATTCGCCACACACCCGATCCGGCCACCACCACGTTGACCTCCTCCTGGCCGGAGCGGCTCTCGTCATGCTCACGGCCCTCCGCTCCAGGCGGCAGCTCGAACCAGTTCACGCCGAATGCCTGCACGTCCAGCTCCCGGCGCATGAAGCGAACCACCCCTCCAGGAGCGGCCGGCTCAACCTCGTCCACACGTGCGATCGTGTAACGCATCGGCCGAGTCATAGCAGAGGCGGAGAGTGTGAGAGGATGGTGATCTCGTGGCCTGCGCTTGGTGTTCACATCACGGAACGCACCCGCCTGCCGGCCAGGTGACCGCACCGACCGGCGCACACCGCTGCCGCCGCTGCGCCACATGCAGCCATGAGGCAACCGAGCAGGTCTGCCAGGAGGCTCACCGGCTGAGCGAGGTCGACACCGATGGGGGGGTCGCGCTGCTGCACGACAATGGCTATCTGCAGACCGCCGACGGCCGCTGGCAGCTCCCCGTGTGGGGGCCCGACGAGCGCCTCACGCTGTTCAACGCGCTCAGCGTGGTGTTGCTGAACCGCCAGTGGGAAAGCGGCGGAGGCAGCAGCTACAACTGACGGCGGGTACCGATCCCACGGGCGGTATTCACTCCCGTGACACACGCTAACGATTTCGCCGAAATTGCACTGGCGAACATGTCAACTTGGCTGTACGGTTGGCTGGTTGACGGCGTCGTTTCGGGAGGGGACGATGAAGCGTCGGGGGTTTATTGCTGGGCTGCTTGCCCTGCCGCTGATCGGTGGCGTGCTGGGACGCGCGCTGGGTGAGCCGACGGCGGCCGCGGCGGCGAGTGACGTCGAGGTCGAAGCCGAGCTGGTGCTGTGGGAGTACCTCGATCACTGCTCATCCTGGGAGCAAACCGTCGAGCGCCTGCGTGACTACGTCAGCGACGGCCACGCAGACGCGGAGGCGTTCACCGCGGTCGCGGATGCGATCGAGCGGCGACTGGCGGGCGGTGCCGCCGAGGGCGAGGGCACACTCGGTCTGTATCCCGGCGCGGTGCTGACCATGTCGTCGCTCTATCACCTGCGCCGGTACGGAACCGGTGAAGATCATGCCGCGCAGGTGAAGCTCCTGCACGAGTTGATGGAGGGAATCTAATTGGCAACTGCACTCGCGCGCGTTGCGTATGCCGGCGACTGCGGAGGCGCACCGTCGTCGAAAGGTCCCAAGGTTGCGGCGGCGATCAACGCCGCCTTCGGCCGTTTCTCGAACCCGGCGGCCACCTGGTTCATCATCGGCGGAGACGAATACAACTGGTGCTCGACCGCCACCATGAAGCACTACGACAAGTTCCTCACCCAGCCAAACATCTCACCCGCACGGACGGTGATGACACCCGGTAATCACACCAACGGCCCGGGAGGCTCTGCCAGCCAACCCGACGTGGCGGCCTGGATCAGTTACAACACGTCCAAGGCCACGCTGTCGAACACCAGCGGCGGATGGATCAACCAGACCCAGGGGATACCGCTCACCGATCAGTACATCGATATTGCGGGCATTCGCTTCATCATCATCAACTCGGGCGGGGTCAAGAACAACTCCGGCGGTTTCCCGGTGCCGGGAAACGGCGGATCGGTCGTCGACAACGCCCGGGTCAACTGGCTGCGATCGGTGTGGGCGCCCGGCACCGCCAACGTCGTGATCACCCACCATCCCCGCTGGGCGTATTACGGCGGTCCCTTCGACTGCCGGGGGATGCAGAACCTGATCGATGAGATCACCGGGAAGAACAACTCCTCCGGCCCCCACTCTCGGCTGATCGTGCAGGGCCACTCGCACAACATGCAGCTGATGAAGCCGCAGCTTGCCAGCGGCTCGTATCAGGGGCTGGTGAGCGCGGTGATCGGACTGTGCTCCACCGCCCCGGCGGCACGCACGGCCGGCGGCGAGCAACACATCGCAGAAGTCGTGGCTGCAGTTCGCAAACCTCAGCCCGGGCGGTTGTGGCTTCTTGCAGATCGACATCATGAGCGACAAGTCACTCGAACTGTCGGTGATCAACGCCGCCGACACCACCGGCAAGCTGATGACCAACACCGCCGGCACCGGAGTCACCGGGGCGGCCACGATGACGATTCAAAACACGTAGAGCTGGGCGGTCAGGCCGGCTCGCGCACGAGTTCCATGGTGGAGCAATGCACCCCGCCGCCGCCCTTCTGCACCTCGTCGTAGGCGATCGCGACGACCTCGACTCCGCGCCGTTCGAGCGCCTCGCGGGCGCGCGGATAGCCGTCGCACATCAGCACCCGCCCCGGACGCAGCGCGAGTGAGTTGATCGCCCACTCCTCCCCGGCGGGACACGGGATCGCCTCGATGCCCTCGGCCGCCAGACGTTCGAGGAACCAGAACGGCAGGCCGGCCGACGTCGACCAGCGCCTTGTCCCCGTCGACCATGCCGATGTGCCCGTCGATGTGAATCGACCATCCCGCCATCGGCATCACCAGCAGCTCGATGCCGAGCACGTCCAGCACCTCTCGCAGCTGCCGTGCGCCCTCGTCGTTGCAGCGAAACGATGTGCCGTAGGCGGCCAGCTTGGGTGTGAGCTTGACGAAGCTGCCGCCCTCGAGCAGCCCGGTGCCGTGGATCGTGCGCAGGATCGGCATGCCCTGCGCCACCACCGCGCGCGTCACCATGCCCTCCTCGCCGCGGCGCATGGCCGGGGCCATCCGCCCGATGATCGCGCCCCCCGGCACGGTGCACAGGGGATCGCGGGTGTAGATCGGCCTGGACAGGTGGTCTGCGGCCGGCCCTTCGACGTGGACGACGTCGACGCCTTCGGCCTCGAGGGCCGCCACCAGGCCCGCGTGCTGGGCATGGATCAGATCGATGTCCGGGGCCTCACGAGCCTCCCAGTACCAGCCGCCGTCGGGATCCACCAGCGCCTGCGCACGCTCATCCCAGCAGTCGGCGCGCACCCGCTGAAACTCGTCGCCAGGGAGCACGTACCAACACCTTGCGAAGCGGGCCGACCTCATCGCAGGCGCCCCATTCGCCACCCCACACCAGCCGCTGCTGCGCCGGCGGTCTCGAACCCCGGCTCCGCCTCGGCCGGGCAGAGCGAGACGCCGAAGCCGACGGGGTAGGCGTAGTCATCCATCGCAGGCAAGGGTACCGGCTACCCGGAGGTTCCGTGTGACAGCCGGCCAGGTTGTAGATTTCCGGAATGACCGGCGGTTGTCTCTGCGGCGCGGTGCGGTTCGAGATCAGCGAACCGTTGGTCAGCGCCGTCTACTGCCACTGCACCCGCTGCCAGCGGCGCACCGGCGGCGCCGCATCGGCCAGCGCCCGGGTCGCTCCGGGGTCGATGCGGATCGTCAGCGGCCAAGAGCTGGTGCGCTGCTACCACCCGCAGGACGGGGTCGCCCAAGTGCTTTTGCTCGGCGTGCGGATCCGCTTTGTGGAGCCATACACAGGGTGATCCGAGCGAGCGGAACGTGCGCCTGGGGACGATCGACGGCGACCCTGGGATCGCTCCTCAGGCGCGCCAGTTCGTGGCCTACGCCGCGTCATGGGAGCCGATTCCCGACGACGGCCTGCCGCGATACCCCGAGCGCCGGCCACCGGCGTCCGCGATGGATGGTGACGATGCCGACGTATGACGACGTGGTGGCGGCCCGTGAGCGGATCGCGCCGCATCTGCGCGAGACGCCGTTCTTCACGTATCCGGCGCTGAGCTCGCTGGTGGGTACCGAGGTGTGGGTAAAGCATGAGAACCATCAACCGGTGGGCGCCTTCAAAGTCCGGGGTGGAGTCAACCTGGTGGCCCAGCTGACCGACCAGGAGCGGGCCGGCGGCCTGATCACGGCCTCCACCGGGAACCACGGGCAGTCGATCGCCTACGCCGCGCGGCTGTTCGGCGCACGCGCGATCGTGTGCGTGCCCGAGCAGGCCAACCCGGTCAAGGTCGAGTCGATCCGCGGGCTGGGAGCCGAGGTGGTGTTCCATGGCGACGACTTCGACGATGCTCGCGAGCACTGCGAGGCAACAGCCCGCGAGCAGGGCTACCGGTATGTGCACTCCGCCAACGAGCCTGCGCTGATCGCGGGCGTGGGCACCTATACGCTGGAGCTCCTGGAGCAGCGGCCGGACATCGACACGATCGTGGTGCCGGTGGGCGGCGGCAGCGGCGCCGCCGGAGCCTGCATCGTGGCCAAGGCATTGCGGCCGTCGATCGAGGTGATCGGCGTTCAGGCCGAGGCCGCACCAGCCGCCTACCGTGCCTGGAGGGAGCGGCGGCTGGTCTCCGACGACACCGACACGTTCGCCGAAGGGCTGGCGACGCGCACCTCGTTCGAGCTTCCCCAGACCATCCTGTGGGAGCTCCTGGACGACTTCGTGCTGGTCTCCGACGACGACATGCGACGGGCGATGCTGGCCATGATCGAGTGCACCCGGAACCTGGTGGAGGCAGCCGGCGCGGCGTCGCTGGCGGGCACGCTCCAGCTTCGCGAACGGCTCCAGGGGCGGCGGGTGGCGGTGATCTGCAGCGGCGGCAACATCTCCACCGAGCAGCTGCAGGACGTGCTCGCGCTCAGAGAATCGCTCTCGGGTTGAACGGGGCGCCGGGGGTGAATAAAAGGTGCCTGGCACCTTTTATTCACCCCGGTAGGACGATCCAGAGTTTGGGGGCGAGGTCGGTGACGGCGTCGCCGTCCAGATCGGCGACGGTGGTGGCGCCGGAGCGCTCCATGGCGGTGGCCAGCTCGCGCCAGGCCAGTGCGACGGTCGCCACCCGAGCGGTCGGGCCCCAGCCGGTGGCCGCCTTGAGCTCGTCGGCGCGCGCCCGGGCGTCGTCAAGGGTGAGCTCGCCGAACGGCCGGTTCGCACCGCGAATGAACACCGGGCTGGTCAAGATCTGGTCGATCCCGGGTTTCATGCCGCCATCCGGTGTGCCGCCACCGCGGCCTGCCCGTAGGAGATTCCCGCGTCATTGATCGGCAGCCGCTGGGGTATCAGCACGTGCAGGCCGGCGGTGTGGAGGCCGGCGGCGACGGACTCCAGCAGCCGCCGGTTCTGGAAGACACCGCCGGACAGCACCACCCGGTCGGTCGCGCCGACTGACGCGGCCCGCACACACGCTTGCACAGTGGCGTGGGCAACCGCAGCGTGAAACCGTGCGGCGACGATGCCGGTGGACACGCCCGTTGCGACGTCGGCGGCGACGGCCCGAATCGTCTCGCGCGGGTCGATCACGAGCATCCCGCCGTCATGCTCCAGCGAGATCGAGTAGCGATCGCGCTCACCCGGGTCACAGGCCGCCTCCAGCTCGATCGCCGCCTGACCTTCGTAGTTGACCTGCAGCCGCAGCCCGCACAGAGCCGCCACCGCATCAAACAGACGCCCCATGCTGGTGGTGACCGGAGACGCAAGTCCAGTCCGGGCAAGCTTGGCGACGTGCCGCCAGGTAGTGCCGTCCACCCGATCGAGCAGTGCCGGCGGCGGCGAGGCATCCGAGACCAGGAGCCACGAGCAGGCCATCCGCCACGGCTGCCTGATCGCCTGGGCCCCACCCGGGAGCCGCACCGGGAGTAGTGCGCCGACCCGCTCGTAGCCGGCCAGGTCGCCGCGCAGAAGCTCGCCGCCCCAGACGGTGCCGTCGGGGCCGTACCCGGTGCCGTCGAAGATCGCCCCGACGGCCACGCCGGGTGCGCCATGCTCGGCCAGCGCGGCAGCCAGGTGCGCGTGGTGATGCTGCACACCGATCGTCTCGACGCCGTCCAGCTCGAGTGCGTACTTGGTCGCGAGGTACTCGGGATGCAGGTCGTGGGCGATCACCTCAGGCGCCACGGCGAACAGCCGTTTGAAATGCTCGATCCCCTCCGTGAACGAGGTCAGCGTGTCGTAGTTCTCGAGATCGCCGATGTGGTGGCCCACCCAGGCCCGCGCCCCCCGCGCCAGGCAGAAGGTGTTCTTGAGCTCCGCGCCACACGCGAGAATCGGGCGATCGGCCGGGTCGGGAAGCGGCAGGCTGGCAGGGACGTACCCGCGCGAGCGCCGCAGCATGACGGTACTGGAGCGCTCGCCGGCGACCGCCACGCGCACCACCGAGTCATCGGTGCGGGTCTGGATCGGGCGGTCGTGGACAAGCAGCAGATCGGCGATGCCGACCAGCCGGGTGGACGCGTCCTCGTCTCGGTAGGCGATCGGCTCGTCCGAGACGTTGCCGCTGGTCATGACCAGCGCCTGACCTCCATGGTCGGCAAGCAGCAGGTGGTGCAGAGGCGAGTACGGCAGCATCACGCCCAGCTCCAGGGCGCCGGGCGCAACCGCGGCCGCCACCGCCGCCCCGTCGCGACGGCGGGCGAGCACGATCGGGCGAGCGGGGCTCTCCAGCAGAATGCGCTCGCCGGGCGTCAGCTGCACCAGCGCGTCGGCCGCCTCGGCCGAGGCCGCCATCAGTGCGAAGGGCTTGTCCTCGCGATGCTTGCGCGCCCGCAGCTCGGCCACGGCGGCCTCGTGGGCAGCGCCGCAGGCCAGGTGGAACCCCCCGATGCCCTTGATCGCCACGATCCGGCCGGCTCGCAACGCCGCCGCCGCGGCCGCCACCGGATCGCGGGCCGATCCCAGGGGCGCCTGGTCGCCGTTTGCCGCCACCAGCGACACGGACGGTCCGCAGTCGGGGCACGCATTCGGCTGGGCGTGGAACCGCCGATTGGCAGGATCGTCATACTCCCCGCGGCAGCGCGGGCACATCGCAAACCCCGCCATCGTGGTAAACGGCCGGTCATACGGGATTCCCTGGACGATCGTGAACCGCGGCCCGCAGTTGGTGCAGTTGGTGAACGGGTAGCGATACCGCCGGTCGGCGGGATCGAACAGCTCGGCCAGGCAGTCGGCGCAGGTCGCGCTGTCGGGCGAGACCTCGGCGTCGGCGGTGCCCTCGCGGGGACTCGCCACGATCTGAAAATCGACGTCGCCGATCGGCCCGCGATCCTCGACCACCACCCGCTCGACCAGCGCCAGGGGAGGTGCGTCACGCTCCAGCCGGGCGAGGAAGCACTCGATCGACCCCTCGTCGCCCTCGACCTCCAGCAGCACCCCGCGAGCATCGTTGAGCACGAATCCGGCCAGCCCCAGCTCGGTCGCCAGCCTGTACACGTAGGGCCGAAACCCCACCCCCTGCACGGTTCCCTCCACGCGCACCTGCGCCCGCCTCACTGTCGCGACGCTCACCCGACGAGCTCGCGCAGCACGTGGTAGGCGCTCGCCTGGGCCTCCTGGATGCGGGGGATGTGCTCGGAGCGGGTCACCACCACGTGGTCCGCCAGGCCGTCTGACGCAACCCGGCCGCCGTCGTAGCCGACCAGAGCGATCGTCTCGAGCTGCCGGCGGCGAGCCTCGGCCAGCGCCTCGATCACGTTGCGCGAATTGCCTGATGTGGAGATGGCGAGCAGCACGTCGCCGGGCAGCCCGTGAGCGATCACCTGCCGCGAGAAGATCACATCGGGACCGACGTCGTTGGCAATCGCCGTGAGGATGGCGGCGTCTTCGGTCAGATCGATCGCCGGCCATCCGCGGCCCGAGGCGCCCGGAGATCGGAAGTCGGCGACCACGTCCATCGCATCGGTGGCCGACCCGCCGTTGCCGAAGGCCAGCAGCTTGCCGCCCCGGTCAAAGCTCGCGCGCAGTGACCCCGCCGCGGCGCCCAGCACGTCGTGATTGTCGGTCAGCGTCTGGGTGCGGAGCAGGCCGATCTCCTCGGACTTCATCAGCACCGAGCGGCGGACATCGTCCACCACCGGTTCCAGCTCCTGCTCGCGCTCGTCCAAAAACGGATACAGAAAGCTGGAGGCGCCGGCGTCGTGCACCCGCCGCACATCCCGCCCCTCCAGCAATCCGCGGTGGTCGAAGAAGACGTGCACCAGCTCCCACAGCAGGTGGTAAAGGGTCTCCACCAGCTCCTGGCGAACAGCGGGATCAGCGCTCGGGGGATCGAACTCCCACTCCGCGCCGGCCTTGCAGAACGCGATCGTCAGGCACCCGCGCCCGCGCGCGAGCGCCAGCGCCCGGGCCGCCTCGCCGCCGTCGTGGTCGGCCCCAAACGCAATCGCGATGTCGTCGGGGCGTGCGATCAGATCGACCTGGCGGTCGAGGTCTCCGCCCTCCCCGGCCAGGCCCAGCGCCGGAAGCGCACGCTTGCCCACGATCACCGGATGGACGAACTCGACCGCGACGTGACGGGCGTCGGATCGCGCGGCGGGCGATCGCCCGAACGCCACCAGCCGACCGCCGCGGGCAAACCGCTCGGCCGTCAGGTGACACAGGCGAGCGAGCCGCTCGGCCTCCTCGGTGAAGAACTCGTGATTGGCGCCGGTGCGCTGGAGCAGCTGATCCAGCCGCCGGTCGGACGCCTGATCAAGCGCGGCGCTCACGCAAGCGCCTCCTCCCGCGCCACGGCCGACACCAGCCAGTCGCGCCACCCGTCAATGCCCTCACCGGTGCGGGCGCTGACGAGCATCCGCTCCACATCGGGATGCACCGCATCGAGGTTGTAGAGGAACCGATCGAGGTCATAGTCGAGATGCGGCAGCAGATCCAGCTTGTTGACCACCACCAGGTCGCAGGTGCGGAACATCAGCGGGTACTTGAGCGGCTTGTCCTCACCCTCGGTCACCGACGACACCATCACCCGCAGGTCCTCGCCCACGCGGAACTCGGCCGGGCACACCAGGTTTCCGACGTTCTCGATCACCAGCAGGTCGATCTCGCCGAGCGGCAGCGACCCCAGCGCCGAGCGCACCATGTTGGCGTCCAGGTGGCACTCCCCGCCGAAGCTGGGATCGGTGTTCAGCTGCGTCACCGGCACGTGCAGGCTGGCCAGGCGATCTGCGTCCATCGAGCCCTGCACGTCTCCCTCCAGCACGCCCACGCGCACGCCGGGGAGGTTGGAGACGACAGATTCCAGCAGCGTCGTCTTGCCGGCTCCGGGCGCGCTCATGAAGTTGATGACCGTCACTCCCGCCCGGTCGAAGTCATCCCGATTGGCCCTGGCGATGGTGTTGTTGGCGTCCAGCGCCTCCTCCACGACGTTCACCTTGGTGCGATGCATGCGGCCTCCTCCTCGACCTCGATCGACTCGACCTCGAACTCGTTGCCACTCGCCACGGCCACGTCGCTGCCGCCGCAGGTGGGGCAGCGGAAGGCGGGGATCTCGATCGCCCACTCGCGGGCGCAGGCCCCGCAGCGCAGGCGGGCGTCCAAAATCTCCTGCTCCAGACGGGCCCCCTCACACAGCGTGCCCCGGGCGACGAACTCGAAGTAGAACTCGAGCGTTTGGGGCACGACCTGACGCAGCCGCCCCACCCGCAGGCTCACGACCGTGACCCGGCGACCATCGGCGTGCTTGAGCGCGGTGTTGATCACCGCACTGGAGAGCGACAGCTCATGCACTCGGCGCCGCCTTGGCCAGCGCCTCGTCGCGCAGCTCGGTGACCGTCTCGGCCACCAGCTCGACCGCCCGGGAGACAGCGTCGGACACCTGCGGCGAGAGCCCAAAGCCGAGCTCCTCCACGTCGGCGGGCTCGCACGCCACGACCACCACCCGGCCCGGCCACGCCCCGATCGACTTGACGAAGCGAAGCACCGTCTGGGGATCCATCCCGTGCGGGTTGATCGTCTGCCCATCTTCGATGCCACCGGTGACCGACTCCTCGTCGGGCTCCATCACATACAGCGTGCCCGGCTCGCCTCCCTGGCGGCTGACGTCCAGGATCACCAGCGCGTCGTAGCCGCGCATCACCTCGTAGGCCAGGTCGAGGCCGCCGGTGCCGGCGTCCATCACCGCCACCCCGGGAGGCATCTCCCGCTCGCGCAGCCGCCGGGCGACCTCGCCGCCGAACCCGTCGTCCCGCAGCCAGGCATTGCCGACACCCGCCACCAGGATCAAGGGCTCACGCTCGGGACTCATGACTCGATCACCTCCACCTCGGGTGCAAAGAAGAACAACAACCGGTTGGTCTCGCGCATCAGCTCCTGTCCCGGGTCGCCGTCGATGGTGACCCCCAGATGGGTCTTGCCGTCGTAGTCGGTGAAGATCCGCTCGATCGTGGCCGTGCGCCCCGCCAGCAGGCGGGCGTGCAGGTCGCCGTCGGGCAGCTCCCGGATGCGCACGTGACCACCCCGGCGAAAGATCACGCCGGCCACGTCGGCCTCGTCCTGGCCGGCGCTGGGATCAGCCAGGCCGAGGGACGGCTCGGGCGGTGCGACGGTGACCGGGTCGCGCAGCGTCACCCGGCCGTGCAGGGCGAGGATGTCGTCCGGCGTCGCTGCCGCAGCCCGCGCCACCATCTCGGCCACGGCCGGATCGGCCTGTCCGATCTGCTCGCGCTCGGCGTCGGTCAGCGTCTGCACGTGCAGCAGCAGAGCCTCCTCGATCTCGGTCGAGTCGAACAGGTCGCCGCGGCTCTCGGGTGCAATCTGGGGGTGGTCGGGGAGCACGATGGCCGCACCCAGCACCGCATCGTCGGCCGGGGTGACCAGCACCGGGAAGGTGTTGACGCACGGCCGCGGGCGTTCCAGCGGGGAGATCAAACGGCCACCTGCGACCCGCACCAGCGGGTGGGTGGAGAGCAGGGAACGGGCGAGCGCGCCGGCGCGGTCCAGCCCCTCCGCGCAGGCGGTGTGGTTCTCGACCCGCAGCGTCACCTCGAACGCGCCCGGTTCCAGCGGTTCGGCCGACAGGCGCACGCCCAGCGTCAGCCCGCCGGTCGTGACCTCACGCGCGACGGGGACATCCACAACCGCCGCGACCGCGATCGGGTCGAGCGCGACCGTCTGCGGCAGCGCCTCGTGGCGAGGGCCGCTGGGAGCGAGGAAGCGAACCTCGGCCTGCAGCGTCGCCCCGTCCGGCGCCTCGAGCACGCACCGCATCTCGAGATGATCGAAGGTGCTGGACGATCCGGACGCATAGGTCGGCGGGTACACGATCCCAAACGGCGTGGGCGTGGCGTTCTTGGTCGCCGTGGGCGTGTAGGGGTAGAGCGAGTAGCCCTCGAACAGGAGCGACTTGATCAGCCGGTCGAGCGGGTCAGTCATCGCTGGGCTCGCTCAGCAGCTCGTACAAACACGCATCGAAAGTCGCATGCGCCCCCTCCACCCGCCGGCGCTCCACCAGCTCCAGCGTCTCGGCCCGCAGCGCCACCCAGCCGGTGTTGGGGTAATAGTGCTCGATCGTCTCCCGCCAAACCTTGATCGGCATCCGGAACCCCACCGAGCGTGACCACGGGATCATGGTCATCTGCAGGCCGCCGGCCTCGTTGGGGTAGTACACGATCCCGTTGAAGTGCATCGCCAGCGGCGCCTCGCCGTCGGGAAGCGCGTACAGATACTTGGCCGCCGCCACCTCGAGATCGAAGTTGCAGGCGATCGGCACCGCCACCGTGGTCGATCCAACGAAGGCGGGCACCACCACGTCCAGCTGCGACCACACCAGGCTGCGGGTGGTCACGGACCAGCGCTCCGGCGGCCCGAACAGGCCGATCAGGCGCTCGTGGGTGGCGGCGTCGTACGCTCGCCGGGCCGGTTCGATCATCACCTGGACGGAGAGCGCGATCATGTACACCTGGCTGCCGCTGGGCTCGGTCACGTGCAGGTCGAACATCATCGTCGGCGCCGCCGCGTACTTGATCGCCCGCGCCCCGATGATCTCGAAATCCGGCTCGGGGCCGGCGGTCGGTGCGGTGGGAGCGTCGGCCGGGAGCGAGCTCACGCCGGCACCGCCTGGGCGCGCAGCTGGTCGAAGAAGCCGGCCACCGCCTCGTCCACGCCGGAACCACCGGAGATGCCCTCCCAGCTGGCCTTGACCGTCCCGGTGAGCGCGTAGCAGCGGTCGATCGGAGCGATCGCGTACTGGGGCGGATCGGACAGGCGATTGACGATCAGGCCCTCGATGTCCGGCTCCAGGCTCTCGAGGATCGGGTTGAGCTCCACCATCCGGTTCCAGGATGCGAAGTGCAGCTCACTCTCGGTGGCGCCGGCCGGGCTGGGATACAGGGCGACCACGCACCCGGCGGTGGTGGAGTCCATGAAGAAGGTCAGCCCGATCGGAATCTGGAAGCTCGCCCACACGTCGTCGGGCAGCTGAATGTCGGGTAGCCACTCGACCCGGCTGCCGGTCGGCCGGTACTCAGGATCACCGGAGCGAAGCGCCCAGCAGCTCTCGCACACGCACTCGATCCGGCGCTCCACCAGGTGCAGCAGATGACGATGGTCGGCCGGCACGGTGGTGCCGCAGATGTCGCACAGCTCGACATCGGCGGCCGGCGCACTCCCGGAACCGGGCGGCGGCACCGTCAACGGGCGCCGCGGGCCGGGCTGGGTGAGGCCGCGCAGGCCGGACACCACCAGCTTTCGCCGGCGGGCCGCAACCGCCTGGGTGATGACACCGCGGCGACCCGGGGATGGGCGAGCATCCCCCGGGCCGCCGCCGCTTCCGCCGTTCTCGGTCACGTCGCCACCGCCACCTTGACGCTTCCCCGGTCGCGCAGCAGCGGGACGGGGTCGAGCTGCAGATCGTCTGCGTCCATCGACCGGCCGGCCCTCGGCAGGAAGTACATGCGGGTGCACTCGGGGCAGGTGAGCGCCCCCTCGTTCAGCTCGCCGGCGTGCAGCGCGCCGCCACAGGCCGCGCACACATCCCGGTAGGCAAGCAGGGTGCCGCCGACGTTGGCCACCACCAGCTCGGTGCCGGCCACCGCGGCGGCGACCATCTTGCCGTCGACCAGCAGGTCGAGGCTGTCGACCTCGACCCACGCCGGCGCCGCCGGCGCCGCGGGCATCTCCGGCGGGGGTGCGACTCCCTCGACCTCCAGCCCGTCCAGATCGGGCGCCGCCTCCTCCAGCGCCTGCTTGATCGCCAGCTCGAGGGTGACGGCAGAGGCCGAGCAGTCCGAGCAGCTGCCCTCCAGCCTCAGCCGGGCAACGCCGTCGGTGAGCGACAGCAGCTCGACGTTACCCCCGTGCGACTCCATGTACGGGCGCACCTGCACCAGAGCCTGATGCACCCGATCCTCCAGTGGCACCGGGTGCAGGTCGTGGATGAACATCAGCATGGCCACCAGCGGGTCGTCGGCCAGCCCGACCGCCAGCCGTTCGCCCTCATCGCCGGCCTCCATCAGCGAGCCGACGATGTGTTCCAGCCCCGCCCCGTACATCTGCACGATGGCCGACACCAGCTCCTCGGCGACCCGGCGGGTGGCCGGATCGGAGGCGGAGTCGAGCCGCGCCTGCAGATCCTGCACGCGTTCGACCAGCTGCTCGGGGAGCTCTGTCGCAGCGGTGACAGACACGGCCGCCTACGCCATCGCCGTCGGGGTATGCATCACCTTGCGCACCTTGCCACCGCCGGTGTACATGTGCACACCGCAGGGCAGGCAAGGATCAAACGAGCGCACCGCCCGCATGATGTCGATCCCCTTGAAGTTCTCGGGGCCGTTCTCCTCGAAGATCGGGGTGTTCTGCACCGCATCCTCATACGGACCGGGAGTTCCGTAGATGTCCCGCGGGCTGGCGTTCCACGGGGTGGGCGGATACGGCTGATAGTTCGCGATCTTGCCCTCGCGTATCACCATGTGATGGGACAGCACGCCCCGGGCGGCCTCGTGGAAGCCGCAGCTGACCGCGCTCTCGGGCACCGTGAAGTTGTTCCAGCTCTTGGTGCGCCCGGCCCTGACCTCCTTCATCGCCCGCTCCAGGCAATGCAGCGCCACCAGCGCGGCATAGGCCTGGTGGTAGGTGCGGGCCCGGTCGCGCTCGATCGCATTGGACTTCTCCGGCACCTTCCACTCCAGTTCCATCTCCGGCATGTTGGGCGAGCGCGGCAACACCATCTGCAGCGAGTGCCCGGTGGCCTTGACGTAGCCGAAGTCGACCAGGCCCGCCTTGGCGGTGCACCACTGGCGCGCGAACGGGCCGCCGCCGGTGTCACAGCACACGTGCGTGTCGGTGCGCTTGTCGTAGATCCGGGGCGACACGACCCAGGTGTACTTGTCGGTGAAATCGCGCTTCTGCGGCTTGGGCAGAGTGACCTTGTTCCACGGATGGTTCTTGTCCACCGGATTCCCCAGCGGATCGCGATCCACATAGGTGGGCTCGTTCTCCCACGAGTCGAAGTACGAGGAGCCGAGCAGGATCCTGATCATCAGGTTGATCTCGACCAGGTCGGTCGAGATCAGCTCGCCGTTGATCGCAACCCCGGGGGTGATGTAGCGCTTGCGCCCCCACTCGGTCATGTTGCGATAGTCGTAGTCGACGTAGTCGGGGTCATCGAACGAACCCCAGTTGACCAGGTTGGTCTCGCGATATCCCACCATGTCGTACCCGGGCAGCTCCCGAAGGAAGAAGTCGTACAGGTCGTCATGCATGGGCACGCTGCGCTTGACGTAGTCGAAGTAGCGCATCAGCCGAACGTAGTAGTCGGTGCAGGTCTGGTGCGTGATGTCGGCGCTGCAGCCGCCGGGCATGATCGTGGACGGGTGGGTGTGACGGCCGCCGAACAGGCAGTACATCTCGCGCGTGTAGCGGGCCACGTGCAGCGTCTCGAGATAGAACTCGCCGGTGAACGGGTTCAGCGCCCGCATGATGTCGGCGATCGTGTTGTACCCGTGGATGTCCTTGCCGGGAGCGGTGGTCTTCTCGGCCGTCGCCAGCAGCGTGGGGTTGGTCTCTTTGACCATCTGCTCGCAGAAGTCGACGTTGGCCATGCAGTCGTTGAAGATCGCGTGGTCGAAGATGTAGTCGGCCGACTCGGCCAGGTTGAACGCCAGGTCGCCCAGCGGGGGCGGCTTGACGCCGTAGGCCATGTTCTGGTTGAGGCACGAGCAGGTGGCGTGGTTATCCCCGCAGATCCCGCAGATACGGCTGGTGATGAAGTGCGCATCGCGGGGATCGATGCCCTTCATGAAGATGTCGAAGCCGCGGAAGATCATCGAGGTGCTGTAACACTTCAGCACCGCCTGATTGGTGAAGTCGATCTCGGTGTGGATCCCCAGGCTCCCGACGATGCGGGTGATGGGGTCCCACGACATCTCCTTGACCATGACCTTTTGCTCACTCGGCGTCTGAACTGTCGCCATCTGTCCGTCTCCTTACTCGGCGCTGACGCCGAATGTGATGTTCGGGATTGGGCCGATCCAGGCCGGGTTCACCAGCGCTTCACGTAGCCGGTGGTGAGCGTCTTGCCGCGCCGCCGCCACTCCGGTTCCTTGTCGAACTTCTGTGCGATGTTGCGCTTACGGAAGTACCGCACCATCGGGCCGTAGGCGACCGCTTGGAACGTCGAAGCAGCCTTGCCCCAGGAGTCGGGATCCATGAACGGCATGAACTTGTCGGGGAAGCCCGGCATCGTGCAGGCCATGCAGATACCGCCCACGTTGGGGCAGCCGCCGATGCCGTTCACCCACCCGCGCACCGGGACGTTGCACTTGACCACCGGCCCCTTGCAGCCCAGCTTCACCATGCAGCGATGGTCGTTGCCGTAGGTGGTGGCGAAGTCGCCCTGCTCTGAGAATCCGGCGCGGTTGCAACTCTCGCGCACCGTGCGCCCGAACAGCCACTTGGGCCGCAGTGCCTCGTCCAGCTCCGGCGCCGGGGCGAGGCCCGCCAGGTGAAGCGCCAGGTACAGCAGCACCTCGGTCATGTTGTCGGGCTGGGCCGGGCAACCGGGAATGCACACGATCGGCAGTCCTGCACTCGACTTCCAGCTCCAACCGAGATAGTCGGGTACGCCCATCGCACCGGTGGGGTTGTTCTTCATGGCCGGGATACCCCCGTAGGTGGCGCAGGTGCCGACCGCGACCAGCGCGGCGCACTTGGGCGACAGCCGGTCGATCCACTCGTTCATGGTGATGGGCTGGCCGTTCTCGGGATTCACGGCGAAGCCTGTCCAGAACCCGTCGCCGTTGATCTCCTCATTGCCGAGCGAGCCCTCGATCACCAGCACGAACGGGTCGAGCTTGCCCTCCTCGGCGTCGAACCAGGCCTGGGCATACTCCTGCCCGTTCATGTAGTCGATCACCTGGTTGTGCACCACCACCTTGGGCATACCGGGAATCGCCTGCAGGATGATGTCCTCGAGACTCGGATTGGTGGCCGCGGTCATGGCCACCGAGTCGCCTTCGCAGCTGAGGCCGGTGGTCATCCAAAGGACGTGGGCGGTGACCGCCTCCGTCTTTTTCTGCTCGTCGTACGCCGTGCTCGCCATGCCGCCTCTCCTCTCGATCAACAGATCCGCGGCAGCGGATCACCAACCAGCTGGTCCATCACCCGCCTGCCGCCGAAGCTCGTCTCCACCAGCACCATCCCCGGAGGCTCGGTGCGCACCTCACCGATCTCCGCCGCCTGCTCGCACCCGGGCACCGAGCGCAGCGCCGCGAGCGCCTCGTCCGCCGCCTCCGGGGCGACGAACGCGACCAGCTTGCCCTCGTTGGCGACGTACATCGGATCGATCCCCAGGATCTCCGCCGCCCCGGCCACCGCCGGCTTGACCGGTACGTCGCCCTCGCGCACGATCATCGCCACCGCCGAGGCGCGGGCAAGCTCGTTCAAGACCGATGCCACACCGCCCCGGGTGGCGTCGCGCAGGCACCGCAGACAAGGGCCGGAGGCCTCCAGCAGGGCGTCCACCGCAGGCCACAGCGAGCACGTGTCCGACTCGATGTCGGCATCCAGATCGAACTCGCCGCGGGCGAGCATGATGGCCGTGCCGTGATCGCCGATGCTGCCCGACAGCAGGATCCGGTCACCCGGCCGCAGCGCGCTGGGCGCCAGGTGCGCGCGTGGGTCGCGCACGCCCAGGCCGGTGGTACACACGTACATGCCGTCGGCGTGGCCACGCTCGACCACCTTGGTGTCACCGGCGACGATCTCGACTCTGGCTTCCCGGGCGGCGTCGGCGATCGCGGCTACCTCGCCGCGCAGCTCGTCTGCCGGAAGCCCCTCCTCCATGATCAGCGAGAGGCTGAGCGCGATGGGCCGGGCGCCTGATACCGCCAGGTCGTTGACCGTCCCGTTGACGGCGAGTTCGCCAATCGATCCGCCCGGGAAGCGCAGAGGTTTGACGACGTAGGAATCGGTGGTGAGGGCGAGCGAGCGGCCGTCCACGATCACCTCGCCGGCGTCTGCCATCTGCCCCAGCGTTTCGCCGCCGAAGGCCGGCACGAACAGCCCTTCGATCAGCGTCTGGGTGGCCTTGCCGCCGGCGCCGTGGGCCATCGTGATCTGGGCGTCGCGGAACTTCGGGCGGCGGCCGCGCACGTTCTCGATCAGGCCCAGCACCTTCTGCTCGCGCTCGGAGATCGTGGCCGGGTCGGCCATCTACACGACCTCCCGCTCGCGGGCGAACCGCCCATAGTTGTAATAGGCCGCGCATGCGCCCTCGGAGGACACCATGCAGGTGCCGATCGGGCGCTCAGGCGTGCAGGCGGTGCCGAACACCTTGCACTCCCACGGCTTGATCACACCCTTCAGCACCTCTCCGCACTGACACGCCTTGGGGTCGGCGACGCGTACGCCGGGGACGCTGAAGCGGCGCTCGGCGTCGAAGTCGGCGTACTCCTCGGACAGCTTCAGGCCGCTGTGGGAGATGAACCCCAGCCCCCGCCACTCAAAGTGGGGGCGCAGCTCGAACACCTCGGCCATCACCTCCAGCGCGCGAATGTTGCCCTCATAGGGCACCACCCGCTTGTACTGGTTCTCGACCTCGCAGCGGCCCTCGTCCAGCTGTCGCAGGATCATCGCAACCGACTGGAGGATGTCGAGCGGCTCGAAGCCCGCGATCACCACCGGCTTGTGGTAGTCGGCGGGAATGAACTCGAACGGCCGCGCCCCGACGATGGTGGAGACATGCCCTGGGCCGATGAAGCCGTCCAGCCGCAGATCGGGCGACTCCAAGAGCGCCCGCAGCGGAGGCACGATGGTGACGTGGCTGCACATGCAGGTGAAGTTGGAGACTCCCTCCATCCGCGCGCGCTTGAGCGTCAGCGCGGTCGAGGGCGCGGTCGTCTCGAACCCGATGGCGTAGAAGACCACCTCCCGATCGGGGTTCTCCTTGGCGATCCGAAGCGCGTCCAGCGGCGAGTAGACCATGCGCACGTCTGCGCCGGCGGCCTTGGCGTCGAGCAGCGTCCCGGTCGCGCCGGGCACGCGCATCATGTCGCCGAAGCAGGTGAAGATCAGGTTGTCGGTGTGTGCCAGCGCGATACCGTCGTCCACGCGCCCCATGGGGATCACGCACACGGGGCAGCCGGGGCCGTGCACCAGCTCCACGTTTGACGGGAGCAGATCGTCGACGCCGTACTTGTAGATCGAGTGGGTGTGGCCGCCGCATACCTCCATCACCTTGTAGTGGCGCCCCGGCTCGACCAGCGACAGGATCTCGCCGGCCACCGCCCGGCCCAGCGCGGCATCGCGAAACTCGTCCACGAACTTCATGCGCGAACCTCCGTCAGATGGAGATGGGCGATGGCGACGCCCGCATGCACGAGCACCTGATCGCCCACCGCGACCGGCTCGACCAGGGTGATCTCGACCGCGCTCTCGGCGCCGGCGTCGTCGGCGCAGTGCGCCAGCGCGCCGGGCGGGTCGACTTGGAGCACCGTCATGGGAACGCCGTCATCGGCGCAGGTGATGCAGTGATCGGAATCGCAGGCAACACCGAACTGCAGGGGACCGGTCACTCGATCACGCTCTCCCTGAGCTCTTCCAGCTCGCGCTCGTAGTCCTCACCCATGCGCTCGAGCAGATCACGGGTGGCACGTGCTTCCTCCTCGTCGACCTGCGAGATCGCAAACCCGACGTGGATCAGCACCCAGTCGCCCGGGCCCACGCCTCCGTCGACGTCGAGCAGCCCGATGTTGACGTTGCGCCGCACACCCGCAACGTCGACCTTCGCCAGCCGCCGCTCGTCGTCGACCACCTCCACGATCTGTCCCGGAATTGCGAGACACATAGATCGAGCCTCTCCCTCACGTGGTCATTGAGACAGACCTGTTCTACCACTCCCCCAGGTACCGAAAATCAGCCATTTCATGCGGGGTAAGGCCGATTACCCATAGGGGGTGTAATCCTGATTACCTGCAATTTCCGATACGAGAAACGCCCAACTGGGTATGCTCGCCACCACGATCCGAGGAACTCGAAGGGCGGGCAGGGGTATCGATCACCGCGATCATTCGACGGAAGAGTCCTCTCGGTGGTCGGAACTCTCGGTGCGCGCGCGCCGGCCGGAGTCGCCCCCGCTGTACACCTACGTGCTCGAGGCCGACGACGACCTCGCCCAGGAGCTCGACATCCGCATGCGTCTGGGGGCCGGGCGGGTGGCAACCGCCAAGGCGCTGGATGCAAAGCCGGGAGAGTGCGACCTCGAGCCGTGGCTGGACGCCGTCGGGCACGGGCCGGGGCTGCTGCTGCTCGACGGGCTGATGGCCGTGCAGACACGAGTCGCTGATCGCACCGTGACCGAGCTTCTGGGCTCCGGGGATCTGGTGCAGCCGCAGTGCCAGAGCGTCGATGACATGATCGAGCGAGACGCCTCCTGGCGAGTGCTCACCACCAGCAGGTTCGCGCTGCTGGACGATGAGTTCGCCCAGCGGGTGCTGCCCTGGCCGCAGATCGCCCAGGCGCTGCTACGCCGATCAGAGCGCCGCGCGGGCGATCTCGCGGTGCTGCGCGCGATCTCGTGCCAGCCGCGGCTGGACGTGCGGCTGGTGCTGCTGCTGTGGCATCTGGCCGGTCGCTGGGGCCGGGTGGAGCCGGCCGGCCTGCGGCTGACGCTGCCGCTCACGCACCGGCTGCTGGGTCAGCTGGTCGCCGCTGAACGGCCGTCCATCTCCCACGCACTGGGACGGCTTGCGCGGGCCGGGCTGGTCACCGGCAAAGCCGGCGACTGGCACCTCCACGGCGGCCTCGAGCAACACATCGAGGCGCTGATCGATCGCACAGCCGACCTCGATCAAAAGCGGATCGTGACCAGCGCGTGAGGGGCGGCTCCAGCTCGAGTCGCGGGCCGGTGAGTGTCCTTTGGATCACCAGCGGATTGGGCTGCGACGGCGATTCGATCGCGATGACAGCAGCCACCAGCCCCAGTCTCGAGGACCTCTTGCGGGGGGCTCTTCCGGGTATGCCGCCGGTGATCCTGTACAACCCCGTGTTCGCGTTCGAGACCGGCGACGACTTCCTGCAGGCGTTCCGAGACGCCGCGCAGGGCGACCTCGACCCGTTCATCCTGGTGCTCGAAGGCTCGGTTCCCAACGAACAGGTCAACGGCCAAGGCCACTGGGCGGGGATGGGCGTCGATCCCTCCACCGGGCAGCCGATCCTGACCACCACGTGGCTCGACCGCTTGGCACCGAAGGCGTCCGCCGTGCTCGCGCTGGGGACGTGCGCGGCCTACGGTGGGGTACCGGCGATGCGCAACAACCCCACCGGTGCGATGGGCCTGCGGGATTACCTGGGCTGGGACTGGACATCGCGGCTCGGCCTGCCAATCGTCAACCTGCCGGGCTGCCCGGTGCAGCCGGACAACATCACCGAAACCCTGCTGTGCATGGTGCTGCAGATGGCGGGGATGGGCCCGGCGCTGGAACTGGACGACCAGGGCCGACCGTGGCGAATCTTCGGTCGCACGGTGCACGAGAGCTGCGATCGCGCGGGGTACGCCGAGCACGGCGAGTTCTCCGAGAGCCACGGAGACGGCCGTTGCCTGGTCAAGCTCGGCTGCAGCGGGCCGGTGGTCAGGTGCAACGTGCCGATCAGAGGCTGGGTCAACGGCGTCGGCGGCTGCCCCAACGTGGGCGGGATCTGCATGGCGTGCACCATGCCGGGCTTCCCCGACAAGTACATGCCGTTCGTGGAGCCGGACATCGGCGCCCGGCTGTATGCCAAGACCTCGCGATTCACCCACGGTGCGTTCGTGAAGCATCTGCGCGAGCGCCGGATCCGCCGCCACTTCGACGTCGAACCGGTGTGGCGCCGGCCGGGAGAGCGCGTCACCAGCGGATACGAACCCAGTGAATAAATGGTGCCAGGCACCTTTTATTCACCGCCTCCACTGATTTCGCGATTCTGCCGATAGAGACGGTATGTGGATTCGACGGCACCGCGATCCGGCCCCGCCGTTCGTCGACGGCGACGGCGTGCTGGTCCGGATCGCGCTGGCGCTGGCGGAGGCGAACACGGTCGACGGCGTGCTGGATACCCTCGCGCGCGAGCTGACCTCGACGGTGGCCCGAGCGTCCGAGTGCACGATCTCGACCTGGGACCCCGTGGGCGACCAGCTGGTGGTCGTCGCTGTGGGGTATGCCGACACCTGGCCCGAGGAGGAGGAGCGCGGCAAGCGCTACCCGCTCGACGACTATCCCGGCATGCGCGACCTGCTGCACCACCGCGACGGCTACCTGGAGTACCGGGCGGCGGATCAGGGTCTGCCCGACCGAGTGCGCGAGCAGCTGGCCGAGTGGCAGTGGCAGACCTGGGTGTCGTTCCCGCTGGTCGTCGGCGGCGACGCCGTGGGCGTGATCGAGGTGATCGACTACAACTCGGCCGAGCCGTGGGCCGTCACCGACGTGCGCCTGTGCCAGGCACTCGCGACCTTGGCGGCCGTGTCGGTGCGAAACGCCCAGCTGGTCGCCGAGCTGCGTGACCTGGCCGACCGCGACCCACTCACAGGGCTGCTCAACCACCGGGCTTTCTATGAGGCGCTGGAGCTCCAGCATCAGCGGTCGGTGGAGACCGGTGAGCCGATGGCGGTGCTGGTCGCGGATCTGGACGACTTCAAGGCCCACAACGACCAGTACGGGCATCTGCACGGTGACGAGACGCTGCGCCGGGTCGCCCGGGCGCTGGTGCACCTGACCCGATCCGGCGACCTCGCCGGGCGCATCGGCGGCGACGAGTTCGCGCTGGTGTTCCCCAACGCCAGCGCTGCGGACGTCGAGATGATCGCCCAGCGCCTGATCACCAGCCTGCAGGACACCGCCGGGCTGTCGGCGTCGGTGGGGATCACCGTCAACCCGGCCGCCAACCAGTCGCATCTCGACATCGTGGGTCGCGCCGACAACGCGCTGCGGGTGGCCAAGACCACCGGCAAGAGCGGCGTCCGCATCGCCGACGCGGCCTGACCGGATACGCTCGGCCGATGACGAGGCTCGATCGGCAGTGGTCGGAGACGATGCTGAAGACCCCTGCCGGCCCTCTGGATCGGGTGGCGTTGGAGTTCGACCGCTGGGGTCGCGGCGCCGTGCGGGGTGCCACCATGGGGACGATCGGACTGCTCCTCGCCCGGCGCAGGCGATGGCGGGGGCTGGCCGCGTTCGCCGCCGCGGAAGCGCTCACCCCGCTGGCCGTCAACGCTGTCAAGCTGGTGGTCGACCGGGAGCGTCCGGCGATCGCACGGGTGGACCCGTTCGGCACGTCGTTCCCGTCGGGTCACGCCGCATATGCGGCAGCCACCTCGGTCGCGCTGGTGCTGCTGGCGTCGGAAGAGCGGCCGGCCAAGCGGTGGATGTGGGCGGGGGCCGCTGCCGGGACGCTGGGCATGGGCTGGAGCCGCACCCACCTTCAGGCCCACTGGCTGACGGACGTGACCGCGGGTGCGCTCCTGGGCGGCGGAGTCAGCCTGGCGACGTTCGCCGTGGCCAGGCGCAGCTAGCCGCGGCCGCAGGCGATCGCCACCAGCTCCTGCACGACCAGGCGCGGCCCCGGCATGCTCAGAGCCGCCGGAGACACCCCGACCGCGTGCATGGGGATGCGCACCCGCAGCGCTCCCGGGTGCGACTCGAACACCAGCGGCGGTTCCAGCGACATCGCCTCGCCGTCGATCCCGATCTCGACGGCGTCGCCCGAGTCGATCTGAAACCGCGGCGTTTCCCACTCCAGCCAGCCGTGGAAACTCCGGACCCTGCCGACCGACTCGAGGCCGGTGAACTCGACCGCGTCTGCCGCGCCCGCGATTCTGGCGGCGACCACGCCGAGGGTGCCCGCATCCAGCCGTTCCCTGGTGCCGCGGCCGTCGAGGTGGTGAAGCTCGTAGGGGTCGTTCGAGACCAGGATCATGTGCGCCGTCGGGATCTGCTCACCGTCGGGACCGGTGAAGCGCAGGTCGAACGGCTCGGCCTCGGGCCCGAGCATGTCCGGAAGCATCGCCGCGGCGGTCTTCAGCTTCGCCTCGCGGTACTCCGGCGACTGCACGATCTTGGCGTACACCCCCATCGAGGCGTTGTTGACGAACACCCGCCCGTTGACGGTGGCCAGGTCGATCCGTCGCTCCACCGCCTCCCCGAAGGCGTCCAGGGCTCCCACCACGTCGTCGCGATCAAGCCCCAGATCCAAGGCGAAGTGGTTGCGGGTGCCGGCGGGAATGCATACGTGGGCGACATCGCGGGCGGACGCCACCGACGCCACCAGCGCCTGCGAGCCGTCCCCACCCGCCATGCCGATCACGTCGGCACCGCGGTCGAGGGCGTCGTGTGCGAGCTGCAGCAGGTCGTCCCCACGGCTGAGCACGACCGGCTCGATCCCGCGCTTGCGGCACTCCTCGACCAGGTTGAACTTCTCGACCTTGCCGCCGCCCGACCACGGGTTCATGATCAGCACCGGGTGGCGGGGCCGGTCGCCCACCACCGTCGAGTTTCCGTCCAGTGGAGGGGAGTCCGGTGGCTGCCGCAGCGCACTCCTCGCGGCCGCGGCCGAGATCACCACGAGCAGCAGCGACAGCTCGAGCAGCCAGCCGTTGTTGTGGGCGGTCAGCACCGACACCAGCAACGCCACCAACGCCGCCACCGCGATCACACCACCGGCGATCCGCACCGGTCCCCGGCCGGCGATCAGGTACCAGATGCCCACCACCGCAGCAGCGGCCACCACGGCCACGATCACAAACCGGCCCAGCGAGCCTTGCGAAAGCGACGCCACGCCGGCCACGACCGCCGCGATCCCTGCGATCAGCGCGAGTATCGCCGCCGGCCGGCGCCGGCTCTGAGCATGGTCGGCCACCAAGCACCTCCAAAAGCGGTTGGCACACCGTACAGTTCCAGGGACACCCCGGCAACGACCACCCGGACACGATGCACACCCTGTACCTCCTGCGCCACGCCAAATCCAGCTGGGACGACGGCTCGTTGACCGACCACCAACGGCCGCTGGCGCCGCGCGGCGTGCATGCCGCAGCAGCGATCGCCAAGTATCTCGAGAGCCGCGACGTGCAGGTGGATCTGGTGCTGTGCTCCTCCGCCGTTCGCACCCGCCAGACGCTGGACCTGATCAGACCGGCGCTCGGCGATCCGCCGGTCGAGTTCGAGGACGAGCTGTACGGGGCGTCCGACGATGAGCTGATCGATCGCCTGCGGCGCGTGCCGGATGCGGCCCGATCGGTGATGGTGATCGGTCACAACCCCGGCATGCACGACCTCGCGCTGCGGCTGGCGGCAACCGGGGAACGGCTGCCGCAGCTGGCGGCAAAGTTCCCCACTGCGGCGCTGGCGACGCTCGAGCTCGGCGGTGAGACGTGGGCTGAGTGTGACCAGGACGCGCGGCTGGCCGACTACGTCGTTCCGCGCGAGCTGGGCTGAAGCGCGCTCCGCGCGGCTTACCGGCCGCCCCGCCGCAACGCCCGTCCCGGGCGGTTGCCGGTGGGACGACCGTCGATCAGCGCTCCGACGCCGTTGACCAGCACGTGCCGCACCCCCAGTGCCTGCGACCTCGGCCGCTGGAAGGTTGCGGTGTCGATCACCGTGCCAGGATCGAGCACGACCACGTCGGCGAACTGCCCCACGGCAACCCGCCCGCGATCGCTCAGGCCGAACCGTTCGGCGGCGGCCGTCGACAGGTGGCGCACCGCCTCGCACCACGAGAAATCCCCGCGGTCCCGCCCGTAGCGGCCGAGGTAGCGGGCAAACGTCCCCCACCCCCGCGGATGCGGACTGGAGCCGATGTAGATCCCATCCGAGCCGGCCATGTGCAGCGGATGGCGGTGAGTGGCGCGCAGGTCGGCGTCACTCAGGCCGTTGGGCTCGACCACACCGACCGCCAGGTCGCCTTCCACCAGCAGCGTGGACACCAGATCGGCGATGTCCAGCCCGAGCGTGTCACACGCTTCGAACACGCTCACCCCCTCCAGGTGCTCGAGTCCCGGAGCGGCAACGTACGTCAGCCGAAACGCGCCGATGTTGCGGCTCATGCCGGGGAACCAGTCTCGCCGCAGGGCCGCTCGGGTATCGGCATCCGCCAACGCCGCCAGCGTCTGCTCGGGGCCACGCTGCTGCAGCTCGGGCGGAAGACCGAGCATCGCCAGAGTGGTGCAACCGGCCAGATAGGGATAGCTGTCGAAGCTCACGTCGAGGCCGTCGCCGGCCAGCCGGTCAACCACCGGCAGATGCCGCTCGGCCCGCCCCATCAGGTGCGAGATGTGCAGCTTGACGCCGCTTCCGCGCCCGATCTCGGCCACCTCGGCGAACCCTTCCGGGCTGCGCTCGTCATACCCCCGCATGTGGGTGACATACACCCCGCCCGCATCGCGCACGACCTCGCACAGGTGAGCCAGCTCGGAGGTGTCCGCACACATGCTCGGCACGTAGTCGAGGCCGCTGGAGAGGCCGACCGCTCCCTGCTCGAGGCCCGCCGCCAGCGCGGCGGACATCGCACTCAGCTCCTCGGCGGTGGCCGGCCGGCCGTCCCAGCCGATCGTCTCCAGTCTCAGATTGCCGTTGGGCACCAGGTAGGCGACGTTGAGTGTGGACGCCCCATCCACCCGATCGAGGTACCCGGCCACCGAGCCCCAGTCGGCGGCGACGCTCGGATGCCGCCCGTTGACCGCCGAGAAGTAGTGGCGCATGCCGGCAATCGTGGCAGCGCTGCCTGGGGCGATCGAGGTGCCGTCCTGGCCCAGCACGACGGTGGTCACACCCTGGTGCAAGGTCGGGAGGTGCACCGGCTCGTCCCACAGCGCCATGTCCAGATGGGAGTGAGCATCAACGAAGCCGGGCATCACGTTCAGGCCGGTGGCGTCGAGATCCAGGCGAGCGGAGGCAGCCGAGGCGTCGCCGACCAGCACCACCCGACCGCCCTCGACGCCGACATCGGCCGCTACTGCGCCCTCGGGGTTGACCACCAGCCCACCCCGGATGGCAACGTCCAGCACTACGCCCCCCGGGCGACCAGATCGGTGACGCCGGCGACGAACGCCGGGCCGCCCTCGGGCGCAAACGGGGTCGCATCAACCTCGTACCCGCCTTCGGCGAACTGGTGCGGCGCGGGCAGGTAGTTGACGTAGTCGTTCGCGTTGGTGACCAGCACGACGTGACGATCCGCCCCTGCCTGGCAGAGCTGCTCGTAGGCACCGGCGAGCTCTCCCGGCCAGAACACGAACGCGAGTGGTCCGATATCGACCACATCGACCGGCACCCGGGTGTGCTCGTCCTCGGGGAAGCGCTGGGAGATGTCCAGCTCGATCACGGCCCGGGCGAGCTCCACCGACGACCCGGCGTCACCCCCGGCCACCGCCGTCCTCGCTGCCGCAACCCGCGCCCGGGTGGACTCCAGATCGCGTGGGCGCAGCGGCATCTCCACGACACCCGCTCGACTGGCGACCGGGACAGGCACCGCGATCGGCGCTGAAAGGGAGTTGATCGCCAGCGACGCGCCCGACTCCAGCACCCGCTCGAAGCTCGCGACCAGCGTCCGCTCGCGCTGCTCGAGTACCGCGGCCACCGCCGAGTACCCGACCGCGGTGCCGACCTTGTCGGCATCGATCGGCTGGTTCGAGAAACTGCGGGCCGGCGCCCGGTCGGCCCCGCAGCCCTGAAGGAACAGACAGGGGCCGCCGAGACCCGTTTCCACCACGTCGCGAATCGCGCCGACGTAGTCGGGTGAGAACACCAGACTGGCCCAGGCCAGCACCGTGGGATGCATCCCGTAGACGACCACCGAGGCCACCGGCGTGCCGTCCGGCTCGCTCACCGCGAGCACATCCAGGAACGCGTCGTCGATGGGAACGTCCACTCCCACGACCAGCCGATCACCGACCTGCTGGCGCCTGCTGCGCGTCACCGGGCAGGGCCGGCGCACCGATTCCGCGCGCGCGGGACGCAGGTCGGCAACCGCCCTCGCCGCCGCCTCCACGGTGCGCTCCTCCACGAGCGTGCGGGCGGCAGCGCACAGGCCGTCGTGCTCCCAGTTCTCGATGGTGGGGTCGTCCATCATCACCGACGAATGCGTGTGCGAACCCGCCAGCTGCACCGCCTCGGGCGGCACGCCACAGCGCTCGGTGATCCGCTCCCGCACTCGTGCCCCGACGTGGCCGGGCCACAGAACGACGTCGCAGGCGACGATCACCACCGCCTCGGCGGGGCTGCCCGACGACAGTGCCAGCGCCGTTACCGAAAGCTCGGAATGGCGGCCGACGGCGTCGTGCTGGGCCCGCGCGCCCCAGCCGCCCACCGGCGTCCCCAGTGCCGGCTCGATCGCCTCTCGAGCGACTCCCGCCTGGAACGACAGCACCGTCATTCGATTCGGAAGCACCCTTGTAGTTGCCGCACCGAGAAGGTAGTGTCTTGCGCAATGCGAACGATGTCTTTCACTGGGTGCAAGACTATGTCCCGACGGCCGGCCTGTCAACAGACCCACAAGAAGGCGGCGTCGTGACCGCCGACCGGCTCGCCAGTCGCGCAGTCGAGGTGATGCCCGGCGGCGTCAACAGCGGACAGCGGCGAGTGGCCGGAATCGACGAGCTGGTGATCGTCGAGACGTCTGGCTCACGCATCAAGGATCACACCGGCACCTGGTACACGGACTACCACGCGGCCTTCGGCCCGCCGGTGCTGGGGCACAACGATCCCGACGTGGACGCCGCCGCGGCCGAGACGGCGCGCACGCTGGGACTGCCGGGTGTGGGAGTCACGCCGATCGAGATCCAGCTGGCCGAGACGCTGACCGAGTGCGTGCCGTCGATCGAGACGGTGCTCCTGACCAGCAGTGGATCGGAGGCGACCTACCACGCCATCAGGCTGTCGAGAGCGGTCACCGGCCGTCGCCGCCTGGTCAAGTTCCAGGGCTGCTACCACGGCTGGCACGATTCCGTGTCGCTGAACGTGATCTCGCGCCCCGAACGGGTCGGCCACCACGACCCGCTCTCCAAAGGCACGCTGGCCGAGGTCACCGAGGCCACCACCGTGCTGCCGTTCAACGACGTGGCCGCACTGGAGGCCGCCTTCGCCGAGCTCGGCGGCGAGATCGCCGCAGTGATCCTCGAGCCGATTCCCCACAACGTGGGAGCGCTGCTGCCCAAGCCGGAGTTCCTCCAAGCCACCCGGCGGCTGTGCGACCGGCACGGATCGGTGCTGATCTTTGACGAGGTGATCACCGGCTTCCGCCATGCCCTGGGCGGCTACCAGCAGCTGAGCGGCGTGACGCCCGACCTGACCACGCTCGGCAAGGCGATGGCCAACGGCTATCCGATCGGCGCGCTGGGTGGACGCCGCGAGCTGATGGACGAGTTCTCCACCACGCCGGGGCGGCCGGTGTTCTTCGCGGGGACGTACAACGGGCATCCGGGCATCGCCGCCGCCGCGCTCGCCACCATCCACAAGCTCCGCACCGAGCCGGTGCACGAGCACATCTTCCGGCTCGGCGGGCGGGTGCGATCGGAGCTCGACGAGATGCTGGACGGACTCGGCGTCCCCCATGTCGTCACCGGGTTCGGCTCCGTCTGGGTGACCTACTTCATGGACGGGCCGGCCGAGAGCTACGACGACCTGCTGCGAAACAACGCCGAGCTGTTCGTCGGCTACCGGCTGGAGCTGCTGGAAGCCGGGATCTTCGAACTGCCGCTCAACCTCAAACGTAACCACATCTCCTACGCCCACACCGACGCCGACTGCGACCACCTGGTCGCCTCGACCGAGGCGGCCGTTAAACGAGCACTCCAAAAAGCCGGAGGATTGTGATGAAGACCCTGTCCCTGCGCGTTCACTCCAAGGTCCGCCGGACGGTTCCGGCGGCCGTCTGCCTGTTGGCCCTGGCCGCGCTGAGCGCATGTGGCAGCGGGTCGAGCACCACCACGGCGGCCACCTCGTCGGCCGCACCGGCGCCCGCCACCGCCACCGTTGCCTGGGCCGCCCCGATAGACGGGCTCGATCCCGACAACGGATTCGCCAACCAGGCGCTGGCCGCGTTTCATCTGATCGGCGGGAATCTGTACGACATCAACCGCGACGGTAAGACGGTTCCCGGTTTGGCCGCGTCGAGCACCACGTCGGCCGACGGATTGACCTGGACATTCAAGCTGCGCCCCGGACTGAAGTTCTCGGACGGCACGCCGCTGACCTCATCCGACGTCAAGGCCACCATCGATCGCGCCAAGGCCGACAAGGCCAACGGCTACGCCGGCCTGTTCGCCCCGATCACGAGCGTCGATGCACCCGACCCGCAGACGGCGGTGTTCAACCTCGCCACCAAGTACCCCTCCCTGCCCACCGTGCTCGGTGAGCCCGAGTTCCTGATCATGCCGGCGGCCGGGCTCGCACAGGGCAAGAGCTTCTTCAAGAAACCCACTTCGGCCGGCCCATACACCCTCCAGAGTTGGGGTGGCGGCGGTGATTCGACGTTCGTCGTCAACCCCAACTACTGGGGCCCCAAGCCGGTCATCAAGACGCTCAAGTTCACCACCATCCCCGACTTCAACAGCCGCCTGTCCCAGCTTCAAAGCGGCCAGATCCAGTCGGTCGTCGATCTCCCGCCGAGCGTCCTGCCCCAGCTGCAGGGCAACGGCACGGTGTCGGCGAGCGTCGTGCAGATCTATGGATTCGGTGTGCTGAATATGTTCATCACCAAGGCGCCGCTGGACAACCTCAACCTGCGCAAGGCAATCTCGCTGGCGATCGACCGCGACAAGATCGCCAAGGATGTGTGGAACGGGCAGAACACGGCCTATGCCGGCTTCTGGCCGCCCACGATGGACGGCTACGACAGCTCCATCTCGACTGCCCAGGACATCACCAAGGCCAAGCAGCTGGTGGCCGACTCGCCCTGTGCCGGCGGCTGCACGCTGAAGATGCAGTACACCGACTCCTACCCGTCGTCCGAGCAGACCGCGTTGATCATCCAGTCCAACCTCAACCAGATCGGGATCAAGACGCAGCTGATCAAGCTCGAGAACGCGATCTGGTTCGACAACATGTACAACGGCACCTATCAGCTGTCGGTGTCCAACCTGTACGACTACGCCAACGTTCCCGACGGCATGGTCGCCTACGCGATCGATCCCAACGGGGGACTGAACGCGAACTACAGCGGCTGGGACAACAAGGCCGCGATCGAGGACGGCAACAAGGCGATCGTTTCAACCGGCTCCGAGCGCGACGCGGCACTCGCCGGCGTCAACCAGGAGTTCCTCAAGGATCAGCCGTACGCCACCATCAATACCTATGCTGTGGTCTTCGCAACCCGCTTGCCGAAGGACATGATCACCCTGACCGCTTCGGAGTTCATCGACGTACAGACAGCGGCGGGCTGAGCCGCCGCCCACACATGTAAATGACCGACGACGCAGTCCCCATGGTCGCCGAGGAACGCGCCGACATCCGCCGGCGCGGCTCCTCGGCGGCAGGTTGGGGACGCCGGATCGGGTTCGAGCTGGGACAGGCGCTGCTGGTTGCGTTCGTGGTGGTGACGGTGTCGTATCTGCTCGTGCGGCTCGTCCCGGGAGATCCGGCGCAGGCGGTGCTGGGGCCGAGGGCAACCCCCCAGGCGGTGGCGGCGCTGCGGCACGAGATGCACATCGACCAACCTCTCTTGACCGGGTACGTCAGGTATCTGGGAGCGCTGCTGCACGGCGACCTGGGCACGTCGATCGTGCAAAGCGACCAGTCGGTGTCAGGCATCGTCGGGCGGACGCTGCCGGTGACGCTCGAGCTGGTGCTGGCCACCATGATCCTGTCCCTGTGCGTGGGAGTCCCGGTCGGCCTGGTGTCGGCTCTGACCCCGCGCTCCAGCGTCGACCACACCACCCGGGTGGGGCTGGTGATCCTGCTGGCCACGCCCCCGTTCTTCCTGGGCCTGCTGCTGATCCTGGCCTTCGCCCTCAGATGGCCGATCTTCCCGGCCGGAGGCTGGGCGGGATCGTGGCCGGACAACTTCCGCTACCTGGTGCTTCCCGCGATCGCGATGTCGGCGTTCCTGATGCCCCAGATTGCCCGCACCGTCCGCCAGGTTGCGCTGGACACCTCTCGCCAGGATTTCATCGAGGCCGCGATCGCCCGCGGGATGTCGCGTCGCACCGTGGTGCTCAAGCACATCCTGCCCAATAGCCTGCTGCCGGTGATCACGCTGCTGGGCCTGAACATGGGGGCGCTGATCGCAGGGGCGGTGGTGGTGGAAGCAGTGTTCGGGATGCCGGGGATCGGCTCCCAGCTGGTGCAGTCGGTGAGCCAGCGCGACTACCCCGTGATCCAAGGGATCGCGGTCGTCTCGGCCCTGTTCGTGGTGTTCTCAAACGCGACCGCGGACGCCCTCTACGTGGTTGCCGACCCTCGGACGCGGCGCGGATGACCGACCTGGCACCGGCACGGGCACGGGGGACGCGATTGGGAGGATTCGCGCGGCGCCACGGCGTCGGGCGGCAACGCTCGTTCTGGGTGGGCGGGATCATGCTGGCGGCGATCGTCGGTTTGTGCTTCGTGATCCCGGTGGTGTGGCCCGACTCGACCGACGCACTGGTGGCCCCGCCCTATCAGGCGCCGTCGCTGCGGCACCCGTTCGGCACCGACTCGGTCGGCCGTGACCTGTTCGTGCGCACCTTCGCCGGAGGCCGCATCGACCTGATCGTGGCCACCGTGGTGGTGGGGGTGTCGTTGATCCTGGGAACGCTGGTGGGCACGCTCGCCGGGGCCAGCAAGCGACGGGGAGTCGACTCATCGCTGATGCGGCTGGTGGACGCCCTGATCGCGTTCCCCTTCGTGATTCTGATTCTGGTGCTGGTGGTGCTGGTGGGGCCAGACCGAAAGCTGGGGCCGATGCCGGCGGGGCTGCCGGCCACGGTGATCGCGTTCCTGCTGGTCGGGTGGGCCTACTACGCCCGCCTGGCGAGGGCACAGACGCTGGCGCTGCGCGGCAGCGACCACGTGGTCGCCGCCCAGATCCTGGGGTATTCGCAGCGGCGCATCGTGGTGCGCCACTTGGCTCCGGGGGTGGCCCGGGTGACCGCCGCCTACGCGGTCGGCGACGCCATCTTGGCGGTGGTCGTGATCGCCTCGCTGGCGTTCCTCGGGGCGGGCGTGCAGCCGCCCACGCCGGAGTGGGGAAACATCATGTACGAAGGCCGCGCCTTTGTCGGCACCGCCTGGTGGATCACCGTCGCACCGGGAGTGATGCTCGCGATCACCGGGGTTGCCCTCAGCCTCCTGGCCGACGCATTGCTGTCGGGCGATCGGCGGCAGCGATGACCGACCTGCTGCAGGTGGACGGACTGGCGGTCGAGCTGGCCGGCCACGAGGCGCTCACCGACGTGTCCCTGAGCGTGCCGGCCTCGTCCTGCGTGGGCCTGGTCGGCGAAACCGGGTCGGGCAAGAGCATCACCTGCCGGGCACTGATCGGCCTGCTTCCCCGCATCGACGGGCGGGTGCTGAGAGGCACGATCACCTTCGACGGCATCGACCTGGTGGCGCTCGACCAGCGCGGCTGGCACCAGCTGCGGGGACGCCGCATCGCGCTCGTCCCCCAAGCGTCGATGTCGGGACTCGATCCGGTGATGAAGGTCGGACGCCAGCTGGCCGAGACGGTGCGCGAGCTCGACCGCGGCCGGTCGGGAGACGAGCGCGTGCGAGAGCTGCTGGATCTGGTGCACATGCCGCGTCCGGCCGAGGTGATGGGGCTGTACCCGCACGAGCTCTCGGGCGGTATGCGCCAGCGGGTGATGATCGCGCTGGCGCTTGCAGGTCGCCCCGAGCTGCTGTTTGCCGACGAGCCCACGACCGCGCTCGACGTCACCGTGCAGCGCGGCATCCTCGAGCTGCTGTCCGAGCTGCGCGCCGAGACCGGCATGGCGATCGTGCTGGTCACCCACGACCTGGCGGTGGTGCAGTCGACCAGCGATGCGATCGCGGTCATGTACAGCGGCATGGTGGTCGAGCGCGGGCGATCGCGGGAGGTGCTGGCACGGCCGGCGCATCCCTACACCCAGGCGCTGATTGCGGCGCGGCCGCGCACCGGCGACTCCCGGGGCGAGCTGGAGACGATCCCGGGCCGGGCGCCGGGCCTGGGCGAACGGCCGGGTGGCTGCCCGTACGCTCCCCGCTGCCCGCTGGCTCAGGATCGCTGCCGGGCCGAGGTGCCGCGGCTGATGCCGGTGGCCGACGGGCGCGACTCGGCGTGTTTTCGGTGGAGTGAGTTGATGTCATGACCGTCACCCTCCAGGTCGCGGGAGCTGGAGTCACCTATCCGCGCGCTCACACCGAAGCGCTGGCCGACATCGATCTCGAAGTCGAGGCGGGCCAGACGCTCGGCATCGTTGGTGAGAGCGGCAGCGGCAAAACCACCCTCGGGCGGCTGCTGGTGGGAACGCTCTCCCCCACCCGCGGCCGGGTGCTGGTGAACGGACGGGAATGGGCCAAGGTGGATCGGCGCGACCCGATCCGGCGCGAGATCCAGATGGTGTTTCAAGATCCCTACGGCGCACTCAATCCCTGGATCACCGCCCGCCAGGCGGTGGCGGAAGTGTTCCAGGTGTGGCATTCGCTCGGCCGCCGCGACGCCGGAACGCGGGCCGACCAGGTGTTGCAGGAGGTGGGGCTGACCTCCGATGCGGTCGAGCGACGCCCCGGACAACTGAGCGGCGGGCAGTGTCAGCGGGTGGGGATCGCGCGGGCGCTGGCGGCGGATCCCAGCATTCTGGTGGCGGACGAGCCGACATCATCTCTGGACGTCTCGGTGCAGGCGCAGATCCTCAACCTGCTGAATGCGCTGCGCGTCAGTCGAGGGCTCGCAATCATCCTGATCTCACACGATCTCAGCGTCGTCAACCACGTCACCGACGAGACGATGGTGTTGTTTTCCGGCCGGCTGGTCGAGCGAGGGCCCACCCAGACAGTGCTGACCGCACCGGCCCACCCGTACACCAGGGTGCTGCTCGACTCGGTGCCCGGTGTCGAGGGCGACTATCGCTTCGCCGCCAACGCCGTCTCGCCCGACGGCTGCATCTTCGCCCCGCGCTGTCCGCGTGTCGACAGCGATTGCACCGCCGAGCCGCCGGCTCGGATCACCGTGGGCCGGTCACAGGTCGCCTGCATCCATCCGCTCAGCGGCGACAGCCGGCAACCGGCGGAGCCGTCGTGGTGAGCTCAGTTTTCGGGTCGGCTGGTCGGGGTGAAGCCGATGCGGGCGGAGATGGCGGCGGCGGCCGCGTGCACCGCCGGGCCGATCTCGCCCACCGCGGCGTGGTTGATCCGGTTCACCGGCCCGCTGACGCTGACGGCGTAGTGCGGACGTCCGTGCCGGTCGTGGACGGCCGCGCCAACGCAGCGAAGGCCGTCCTCGCCCTCCTCGTCGTCGACCGCATACCCGCGCTCGCGGATCTCGATCAGGTCTTGGTGCAGCGCCCGCCAGGTGGTGTGCGTTCGGCTGGTACGCCGGGCCCACTTGGCGCGGTCGACGATCTCACGCGCCTCCGAGTCGGGCAACGCGGCCAGGATCGCCTTGCCCAGCGCCGACGCGTGCCACGCATCCAGGTCACCGATGTTGGCGCCTCGACGGATCGGCTGGGTGCTCTCCACAGCCTCGATCAACACCAGGTTGTTGGCGTTTCGGACACCCAGGTTGACGGTCTCGTGAAACCGCTCAGAGAGCTCGCGCATCACCGGCAGGGCAGCGTGGCGAACGTCGGTGCCAAGCGCACGCTCACCCAGCTGAAACAGCCGCAGGCCAAGGGCGTAGCGACCGGAGTGGGCGTCACGCTCGACCAGCCCGTTGCGGTTGAGCGTGGACAGATAGCGCAGCGTGGTGGCCTCACTGAGGCCGGCGGCCCGCGAGATCTCCGCCTGCGTCAGAGCCCGGCCGTCGGTGAAGGTTTCCAGAATCGCGACCGCCCGATCGACGGCCGCGATCCGATAGCGGGGAAGCTCCTCACTCTCTTTCGCGGTGCGAACACCCCGTTCGGCCATTGCAAGATCGTAGCGGCGAGATGGATGACCAACAATTTCAAGGAGAGGATCGATGCCGAAACTCGACCAAAAGACCGTAATCGTGACCGGGGCCGGCTCTGGCCTGGGCGAGGCAATTGCGCATGAACTGGCCTCCGAAGGCGGGTATGTGTACGCGGCCAACCGGTCGCATGACACCGGAGAGAAGGTGGTGGCAGACATCCGCGAACGCGGCGGTCAGGCCACCTTCGTGCCCACCGACGTGGGGTCGGAGTCCGACATCATCAACCTGGTGGAGACAGCCCGCGCGCGCACCGGGGCAATCGATGTTGTGGTGAACAACGCCGGCTCGGGGGTCGACATTCTGGGACCGTTCTGGTCGATCACGTCGGAGGCGTGGGACCGGGCATTCGCGGTCAACGTGCGCGGTGGGTGGCTGCTGGCCAAGTACGCCTATCCACACATGCCGGACGGGGGCGCGATCGTCAACATGGGGTCGGTGGCGTCGCTGGTGGGGTATCCCGACGAGACCACCTACATCTCCACCAAGGGTGCGGTGCTGCAGATGACCCGCGGCATGGCCTGCGACTCGGCGTCGCGCAACATCCGGGTGAACTGCATCTGCCCCGGGCCGTGCGAGACGCCGCCGATGATGAAGTGGCTGGAGGACTCGACCGACACCGAGGCGCTGCTGAAGGAGTGGAACGAGTCGATCATGCTCGGGCGAATGGGGCTGCCCGGAGAGATCGCCAAGGCGGTGCTGTTTCTTGCCTGTGACGATTCGTCGTTCATGACCGGCGAGTCGCTGGTGGTGGACGGCGGGTTCACCTCGCTGCGCGGCGGGTCGGGGTCGGCGTCGCTGGGAGAGCCGAGCTCTCAGACGTTCTGACGACGAACGGCCGATGCTCACGCCAGCAATTGTTCCAGCACCTCGGCATCTTGCAACGCGAACACGTCCTCATCGCTGTTGAAGTAGGCGTAGATATCGCCCCGCGCGCGCCAGGCCGCGATCCGCTCGGCCCACGCTGCCAGCTCGGCCGCCGAGTACCGCTGGTCGACGCCCGCCTGGCCGTGGTTGAGGCGGATGTATGTCCAGTCGGTCGTCCACTCGTGGGTCTGGAACTCGCGCTCGGGATGGTCGCCGATGACGAGGCCCACGCCCGCGTCGCGCATCATCTCCATCACCGGCTCGCAGAACCACGAGGGGTGGCGGAACTCGATGGCGTGACGGAGCCCGCTGGGGAATCGCGTGAGCCCGTCGGCCAGCCGCTCGTCGTCACGTTTGAAGGTCGGGGGAAGCTGCCACAAGAGCGGGCCGAGCTTGCCCGCCTCCACGATCGGGGCGAGCCGCTCGAGCATCGTGAAGCTGCCCGACTTGGGGGGAGCAAGCCGCTTGATGTGGGTCAGGTAGCGGCCGACCTTGACGGCGAAGAGGAAGCCGTCCGGCGTCTGATCGGCCCAGGTCTGGACGGTGCTCTCGAGCGGCAGCCGGTAGAAGGTGGAGTTCACCTCGACCGTGGTGAAGCGCTGCCCGTACCGGGTGAGCCACTCGCGCTGGGGCGCGCCGTCGTACACCGGCGCCTTCCATTGCTTGTAGTTCCAGCCTGCGCAGCCGATCCGGATCACAGCCGCCTCCACTCGTGAATAAAGGTGCCTGGCACCGTTATTCACCACCCACGCACCGCGGTGAATAATTGGTGCCTGGCACCGAATTATTCACACCAGGTTGACCTCGGTGCCAAGGCCTTGCTCGCGGGCGCGGGTGTAGATCAGATGGGCGGTGGCGATGTCCTGGACTGCCACCCCGACCGACTTGAACAGCGTTATGTCAGCGTCACTCGTCCGCGGGTGTGCGGTGCCGTTGACCAGCTCCCCCAGCTCGACGCCGAAGTGATCGGGCGTGATCGCTCCCTCGGCCACCGGGATGTTGAGATCACCGCACTCGTCCAGCACCGAGGCCAGGATGTCGACCACGATCTTGGAGCGCACCACCGTCTCGGTATCGATCTCACGGGCGCTGTTCTCGTGGGTGCCGACGGCGTTGATGTGCATGCCCTCGGACAGCCACTCCCCATGCACGATCGGTGTCGTGGACGGCGTCAGCGTGCACAGGATGTCGCACTCCCGCACGACCGCCTCGGGGCTCTCCAGCAGCTCGAAGGGGACTGCCCCGCCGACGTGCTCGCGGAACCGGTCGGCGGTCTCCTGGCTGCGCGTCCAGCCCACCACGCGCGTGATGTCGCGGACCAGCCGAAGCGCGTCGAAATGCGAGCGGCCCTCGACACCCAGCCCGACCAGTCCCAGCACGGTCGAGTCCGGTGCGGGCCAGGTACCGGGTGGCGATCGCCGAAGCCGAGGCGGTGCGATAGGCCGTCAACAGCCCACCGTCGACCACCGCCAGGCAGCTGCCGTCGTCGGGGTCGACCAGCAGCACTGTCGCATCGAGCACCGGCTTGCCCTTGGCGCGGTTGCCGGGAAAGATCGAGAGCAGCTTCACCCCCACCGCGCCGAGCTTCGGCATCGCCGCCACCATCGGCAGCACTGCGTCATCTCCTCCAGGGATGTGCACCGCGAACCGGTTGGGCATCTTGACGTTTCCGAGCGCGTGCTCGCCGTGCGCCGCCGCGACCGTGTCGATCACGTCCTGCATCTCGATCACCTGAGCGGCGTCGCTTCGTGAGATCACCAGAGCCATTGAGAGTTCCCCCTTGTTGCCATCATCACGCTGCCGAAGCAGCGACCAGTCGCGCCACCACGTGCAGCGCCGCCTCGACATCAGCCTCGGCCACGCTTTCGTCGGCGCCGTTGATACCGGCCTCGACCAGGTCGGTCTGACCGGCTCCAAACAGCACCGTCGGGATCCCGTGGGCGCCGAACCAGCGGGCGTCGGTGTACAGCGGCAGACCCACCACCGCCGCCGAGCTGCCGGTCACCGACTCCACCTGGGAGGCAACCTCAGTCGCCCATTCATGCCCCGCGGCAGTGGGCATCAGCGGCCTCGGCGCCGCCACCACGCGATAGGAGATCGACACGCCGGTGAGACTCGTCCACGGAGCCATGAAGGCGTCCAGTTCCACCCGCACGGCGTCCACATCCTCGTCAGGCGTCACCCGGCGGTCGATGTCGAGCTCAACCGTGCCGGCGGCCATCCCGAATCCGACGCCGCCGTGCAGGCGGGTCACATTGATCGTCGGATGTGCGATGCCCGGCACCGAGCACTCGAGCTCCGAAAGCCGGTCATACTCGGCTGCCACCGCTGCCGCCAGCGCCACGGCGTGCCTCATCGCCTCCTCGTCGGGGTCGATCAGCGACTGGTGGGCCGCCCGCCCGGTCACCGTGACGTGCAGCTGCACACGCCCCGTTGGTGGCATATCCCACCGCGCGGGTGATCCCCGGCGTGATTGCCCGCGCCGGCCTGATTCCGAGCGTCATCGAGCAAGTGACCGGGCCCGGCGGCGCCTCCCTGGCCCTCGTCGGCGGTGATCGAGACCAGCGCCGAAGCGCCGGCGCCCAGATCTCTGGCTGCCACCGCCGCATTCAGATACACCGCCACGTCGCTCTTGGCGAACGTCGCTCCGCGACCCCAGATGCGACCGCCGCTGCGCTCGGCGGCGTACGCGTCGCGGGTCGACTCCGGAGCGGGCGGGGAGGTGTCCAGGTGCGCGCTGAGAATCAGCGCCGGGGTGAGCGTGCGCTCGCCCAGCCATGCGAGCACCGTCGGATACGGCCCGCCGTCCGGCTCCCACGACATCGTGGCGTTCGGTCATCGAGGCCATGGGCGCGCAGCTCGGTCTCGACGACATCGGCGGCGGCTGCGCAGCCGGCAGGGTCGACGGTCGGCACCCGAATCAGCGCTCGGGTGAGTTCGATCGCGGCCTCGACGCGGTTTGATGCCGCCACGGCGACGTCGGCAGTGGGCAAGTCGCTAGACCTCTCGCAGCGTGACAGGATCGCCCGCAACGGCGGCGGCCACCTCGGTGGCGGTGCGGATCTCGGCGAAGTTATCGCCCAGGTAGAGCAACGCCCACTCGTGATTTCGCGGTGTCATGGCCACGCACGCGTCCTCCACGATCACCACCTGATAGTCGAGGTCGCCGGCGTCGCGGGCGGTGGTCTCGACGCACGAGTTCGTCCACATGCCGGTCAGAACGACGCTGCGCACTCCCATGTTGCGCAGCAGGTGATCGAGGTTGGTGGAGGTGAAGCACCCCGACCCGGTCTTGGTCAGGACGATGTCCCCCTGCTCCGGTTCCAGATCGTCGATGATCTGGGCCAGCTGCGACCACTGCGGGAACGCCAGTCCCTGCGCTCGATGACGCGCGGTCTGGTCGGAGCCGTCACCGCGCAGCGACGCGCAGCGCGCGAACACCACCGGCCGCCCGGCGGCGCGGAAGGCCGGCGGCCAGGCTCTGCACAGCCGGCACCACCACCTGCTCGAGCCGGGTGATGGCGTACTCCGACTCCTCCTCCAGCCCGGTCTCCCTCAGTCGCTTGAACAACCCCTGGTCACGCCGGGCAAACCCGTTCTGCAGATCGATCACCACCAACGCCGAGTTGGCGTAGTCGATCTCGACCGGTGGCACTCGGATCACCTGTTCCCAGGCCAGCTCTTCGCCGCTCATGCTCGCCTCTTTTCGTTGTGTCGTTTCATCCCATGGGTCCTGTGTTGGAAATGGTCATGAGCACGTCCATGAACGCCTCGGGAGCAGCCGCTCCCCTGACGATCGCGGGCTCGTCCGTCACCGTCGGCGCGACGCCGTGCACCATCGCCTGTGCCCGGGCGCGCGCCGCCTTGACGATCGGCTGGGCGCGGGCGCGGCTGGCACCGTCGTATCGGTGCAGCGCGTCGGCGACCGACACGCTGGTCGCGGCCAGCTGGCGGGACAGCACGATCGCGTCCTCCATCGCCAGCGCACCGCCCTGGCCGAGCGTGGGAGCGGTCGCGTGAGCCGCGTCTCCGATCAACGCGATCCGGCCGCGCACGAACGAGTCGAGCGGATCGAGATCACATACCGGGAGCCGTGCGACCGAGTCGGGATCGACGCCCTCCACCAACCGCGCAACCGGGCCGCCCCAATCGCCGAACAGCTCGCGCAGCTGGTCGTCGGCAGACGCTCCGTCGCCCCAATCCTCGGCCACCGGTGCGTCCAGAAAGACGTACAGCCGGTGATCGCTGACCGGGAGCACGCCCACCCTCTGCGTGACGTCGGCGTAGAACGAGAACGTGCCGGGCTGGGTCAGGCTCAGATCGTCGCCGACCAGCGCCAGCCAGGTCGTGTACAGGTAGCGCAAACGGGCGCTTTCGGCGACGTGGGCGCGCAGCGCCGACCACACCCCGTCGGCCGCCACCACCACGTCTCCGGTGGCGGAGGTTCCGTCGCTGAACTCCACCGTCGCCGACTGGTCGTCCTGCTCGGCGCCGACGCATTCCTTGCCGAGATGCACCGGGGTATCCCCAAGCTGGCCGAGCAGTGCGAGATGCAGATCGGCCCGAGCCAAGGGATAGGGCCGGGCGCCGGACCTCGCGACCAGCTGCTCGCAACTGATCGAAGAGGTGAGCGTCCCCGCCCGATCGTGATACCGCACCCCGGTGAGCATGGGGCTGCGCTGCTCGAGCTCAGCGCCCAGTCCCAGCGAGTTCGCGGCCTTGGCGCCGTTTGGCCACATGCAGATGCCGGCGCCGAGTGGGCGCAACTCGGGGGCGCGTTCGTACACCTCCACGTCAAATCCGCATCGCCGCAGCGCGATGCCGGCCGCCAGCCCGCCGATGCCTGCGCCCACCACCACGATCCGCAGGTCGTTCATCGTTCCCGCTCCCGCGCCAGTTCCGGGCGCAGCTCGGCAATCCGCGTGGTCGCGTGGTGGGCCGCCTCGAGCTCGTCTCCGGTCCAGCTGCGGGGAGCCGAGAGCTGGTGCAGCGACAGGATCCCCACCAGCTTCTCCCGTTCGAACACCGGCGCGGCGACAAACGCCGCAAGACCGCCGTAGTCACGCACCATCGCCCGAAACCCGTCGTCGTCGAAGGCGGGATCGACCTCTGCCGCACGACCGGTGTCGGGTATCGCCAGCACGGGCGAGTGCGAAGAATCGTCGCGACGGTGGGAGACCCGTCCGCTGCCACCACCCGGCCGATGGACGCTCGCGACACCGGGCGCGAGCGCCTCGTGGGTCATCGGCATCGGCCGGTCGGCCGGCACGTCCAGGCGTAGCGTGGCCCGCGAAAGCGCCAGCCGGTCACGCAGGGTGACCATCAGGTCGGACAGCTCGCGGTCAGCGGGGCCGGTCACAGCACCGCTCCTTCGGAGCCGGTCGCAGCGTCCACCGTGCCGAACCCCTCGACGTGGTCGAGCCACCATCGCGCGATCTCATCCCGCCGTGCGATCCACACGTTGCCCTTCTCCAGAGCGTGCTCCAGGAACGCCCGCAACGCCGCCGCCCGCGCCGCCTGGCCGATCCAGCGGGGATGTAGGCTGACCGTCATCAGCTTGGGCGAAGTGCCGCCTTCCCGCCAAAGCTCGTCCAAGCCGAGCCGCAGATAATTCCCGAAAGCCACCGGATCATCGGCACCGCCGAGTACGAACCGGCCGTCGTTGTAGGTGAACGACAACGGCATCACCAGGTGCTCGCCGCCCTCCACCGCCACCGTGTAGGGCAGGTCGTCGTTGAGCGCGTCCGAGTCGTACAGGAAGCCGCCCTCCTCGACCAGCAGCTCGCGGGTGTGCTGGGACTGCATCAGCCTCGAGCACCAGCCCACCGGTCGCCGTCCGCAGCTCTGCTCGATCGAGGCCACCGCGCGTTGCAGATGGTCGCGCTCCTGGTCGCGATCCAGCGTCCAGAGTTCCTCCCATCGCCAACCGTGACACGAGATCTCGTGAGGCGAGTGGCGGAGATACCCGGCCACATCCGCGTTTCGCTCGAGCGCCACCGCACAGGCGTTGATGGTTGCCGACACCCCGTACTCCTCGAAGATCCGCACGACCCGCCAGAACCCGGCGCGCGACTCGTATTCGAAGGTGGACTGCGTTGCCCGGTCAGGGATCGAGCCCTCGAGGCCGATCGGGAACTCACCCACCGGTTCGTTCCGCCCATCCTGCTGGGAGGTGTATTCGGCGCCGGCCTCGTAGTTGACGTGCAGGTTGACCGCAACCCGAGCATCGCCGGGCCACCGTACCCGCGGCTGGTGACGCCCGTAGCCAACCATGTCACGAGCGTCATTCATCGAGAATCCACCGGACGGCCCCAGGCCTGATTGACCGCCCGCACGATGTGCTCGTAGCCGGTGCAGCGGCACAGGTTGCCCGACAGCAGCTCGCGGATGCTCTCGTCGTCGGGGTGCTCCTCCGGTGTCGCGGCGGCCAGCGTCATCAGGAAGCCGGGCGTGCAGAAGCCGCACTGCAAGCCCATGCTGGGTGCGGAACGCCTCCTGCATCTGGTTGAGACCCTCCGCCGGGGTGATGCCCTCGACCGTCGTCACCTCGCGCCCGTCGGCCTGCACCGCGAGCGTGATGCACGAGCGCACCGCAACGCCGTCGAGCAGCACCGTGCACGCCCCGCAGATGCCGTGCTCACAGCCGGCGTGCGTGCCGGTCAGCCCGAGCTCGTCGCGCAGCATGTCCACCAGCAGCCGGCGCGCGGGCAGCTCGCGGCGCACCGGCTCGCCGTTGACGGTGATCGAGACGTCGACGACGGCCGCTGCGGGAATCGACGTCACCGCGCCACCTCCGTCAGTGACCGCCGCACCAGGGTGGAAAGCACTGACGCCGGTAGTCGGCGTCGCCTTTCACCGATCTGACGGCGGGTCGACCTCCGCGGCGGCGGCCTCGCCCGCGGCGGACATCAGCTCGGGGGTGACAGCCTGGCCGACCAGCACCTCCTCGGCCTGACGCAGGCGCTGGGCGCGGCCGCCCACCCCGATCGCGGCCAGCCGAGCGTCTGCGACCACGTGCGTCGGGGTTCCATCCGAAGAGCGCACGGCGAGCCCCACCACGGCGAAGTCGCCGCGCCGCCGGGCGAGCTCGACGAACGCGGTGCGGTGCTCCGGCAGCACCGGCAGGCGCACCTCGGTCAGCAACTCGTCGTCCTTGATCGTGGTCATGCAGGGACCGATGAAGAACGAGCCGGCGGGAACCGTGCGCTCGCCCTCCGGCCCGCGCACCACCAGCTCGCATCGAGTGCCAGCGCAACCGCGGCCAGCTCGGCCGAGGCGTCGGCGTGGGCGAGCCTTCCGCCGACCGTGCCGCGCGCGCGGATCTGCGGGTGGCCGACGTGGTGCAGGGCCTGCGGCAGCAGCGGGCACGCCTCTGCCGCCAGCGCCGAGCGCTCGGCTTCGGCCTGGGGCACGGCGGCGCCGATCACGAGCGTGCCGTTGTGCCGCTCGATCCGGCCGAGCTCCGGGATCGCGCGTGATGTCGACCAGCACGCCCGGCCGCGCGAGCCTGAAGTTCAGCATCGGAATCAGGCTCTGACCGCCCGCCAGCACCTTGGCCTCGTCGCCGTGCTCGGGACAGCACCGCCACGGCCTCCTCGACGGTCGCCGGCCGCGCGTACTGGAACGGAGCGGGCTTCACGAGACCACCTCCCCGGCGGCCTCGGCGATCGCCGCGCGCACGCTCGACGGCGTCACCGGCGTCGATCGGATCGGCTCGACGCGAGATCCGCCAGGGCGTCCTCGACCGCCGAGGCGATCGCGGCGGCCGGGCCGACGATGCCGGCCTCCCCGGCGCCCTTGGCACCCCAGGCGAGGTCCGGCGCGGGCGTCTCGAACTGCGCGCTGGAGATGGTCGGGATCTCGGTCGCCGTCGGCACCAGGTAGTCCATGAACGTGGTCGCCTGCGGGTACGCCGCCTCGTCGTAGGCGATCTCCTCGAGCAGCACGCCGCCGATCCCCTGTGCCACCCCGCCGTGGACCTGGCCGGCGACGATCAGCGGGTTGATCACCACGCCGCAGTCGTGCGCGACGAAGTAGCCGAGCACGGTCACGGCGCCGGTCGCCTCGTCCACCGACACCACCGCCGCGTGCGTGGCGTTGGTGTACGTCGGACAGGCGTTCATGCGGCCGCGTCGTTGGGCACGTGGTCGAGCCGGCGCCCGTCCACGCCCAGCGGGTCGTACGTCACCCGCGCGTCCAGGCCGGGCTCGATGTCGGGCGGCAGGTCGAGCGTGCGCGCGAGCGCGGCCGTCGCGACCTGCTCCCAGGTCACCGAGTGCTCCGGGCTGCCGCGCACCGAGAAGACGCCGTCGGCGAGCTCGAGGTCGTCGGGCGCGGCCTCCAGCAGGTGCGCGGCGATCCGCAGGCCCTTGTCCCGCATCGTTCCGGCCGCCTGCTCGATCGCTCCGCCCGCGACCGTGACCGACCGGCTCGCCCAGCTGCCGAGCCCGTGGGGCGAGGTGTCGGTGTCGCCCATCACCACGCGCACCTGGTCGATCGGGAGGCCCAGCGCGTCGGCGGTGAGCGTCGCGACCATCGTCCACAGCCCCTGGCCCATGGCGCCCAGGCCGACCGCGACGGTCACGCCGCCGTCGCGGTCGAAGCGGATGTCGGCCGAGTCCTGCGACGTCCAGTTGCCGTTCGTGCCGAAGTAGGTCGCCGCGACGCCCTCGACGTAGGTCGCGTAGCCGACGCCGACCCGGTGGGCGGGGTCGTCTCCGAACGCCGGCACTCCACGTCGCGCACGCGCGGCCTCCCCCCAGGCGACCGCGCTCTCGTACGCCTCGTGGTGGCTGCCCGAGTCGATCACCGAACCCGCCGCCGTCTCGAACGGCAGCTCGTCGGCGCGGATCATGTTCAGCCGGCGCAGATCGTGCACGTCGATCTCGAGCTCGCGGGCGATCTTGTCGACCAGCCGCTCCATCGCGAACACCGCCTCGGGGATGCCGAACCCGCGGTAGGCGCCCGGCGGGAACCTTGTTGGTGGCCACCGCGACCACCGAGATCTTCTGCTCGGCGATCCGGTAGGGGCCGACCAGCGAGCCCGCGGCGACGAAGGCGGGATTGAAGCCGTTGGGGAAGATCTCGCCGGAGCCGAGGTCCTGCCAGATGGTGCCGCGCATCGCCTCGATCGCGCCGTCGTCGTGGACCGCCGCCTCGAGGTCGATGCGCACGTCGCGGGCGTGGCAGGCCGAGATCAGGTGCTCGTAGCGATCCTCGATCCAGCGCACCGGCTGGCCCAGCTTGATCGCCAGCCAGGCCACCACGTAGTCCTCGGGATACACCTCCGCCTTCTGGCCGAACCCGCCGCCGACGTCGGGCGCGATCACGCGGATCTCCCGCTCGGGCAGGCCGAGCACGTACGAGTACATCGACCGGGCGATGTGCGCGAACTGGGTCGACGTCCACACCGTCAGCCGGCCGTGGCGGTACTCCGCCGCCACCCCGCGGCACTCCATCGGCGACGCGGCGTGCCTGCCGATCTCGAAGACTCGCCGACCATGCGCAGCCGCTCGAACGCCTCGTCGGCGGCCGCGTTCTCGGCCTGGAAATCCACGACCTTGTTGTCGGGCCAGCCGTCGTACAGGATCGGCGCATCGGGAGCCAGCGCAGCGTCGACCGACGCCGCCGCCGGGAGCGGATCGAGGTCGGCGTACACCAGCTCGGCGGCGTCCTCGGCGAGATAGCGGTCGGTCGCCACCACCGCCGCCAGCGGCGCACCCACGTACCTGACCCGGTCCCGGCACAGCGGGAAGGTCGCCACCGGGCGGGCCCAATCGGGGAAATCGGGGACGGGCGAGACGTCGGTGAGATCCTCGGACGTGACAACCCTCACGACCCCCTCCGCGGCCGCAGCCTCGGAGGTGTCGATCGACTCGATCATGGCGTGAGGCATCTGGCTGCGCACGAACGCGATCTCCAGCATGCCGGGCAGCCGCACGTCGGCCACGTACGTCGCCCGGCCCTGCAGGAACCGGGCGTCCTCGACCCGGGGTATCCGCTTTCCGATCAGCCCGGGGCGCTTCTGGTGCGCGGGATCGGTCACTTCGACGCACTCCGCAGCCGCGCGGTCGCTTCGGAGATCGACGGTCGCCGTGACCGGGTCGATCGCCACGCCGTACTGCTCGGCGGCCTGCTCGGCGCTGAGTAGCTGGTTCCGGACGTCCCGCGCGACGGCCTCGGGATCGCGGCTGAAGGGATCGCCGTATCCACCGCCGCCGGCGGTGCGGTGGCTGACGAGCGTGCCCGCCGGCACCCGGATCCCGGACGTCTGGTGGTACACCCGCGCGTCGTCGCCCTCGCCCACCACCAGCGCGCTGCCCTCACCGTCGCCCGCCACCGAACAGTCCGCGCGGCGGGAACGCGTAGTGGTCGAGGCAGACGCTCATCTCGACCGGCACCAGCGTGCGGTAGTCGTACCGCACGCCCCAGCCCCCGCGATGGGCGCCCGCGCCGGCCGATCCTTCTCGCAGCGCGTAGCTCTCGGCCAGGAGGCCCGGGAACCGCGTCTCCATCACCTCGCAGGGGATGTTGAAATTGTCGCCGGAAAGCAGCGAGACCATGGCGCTGTTGCCGTCGGCGGCCGCCCGTGCTCCCCAGCCGCCGGCGTAAGGGGAGAAGTGCACGAACTCCTCGCCGTCGGGACTCGCCCCGGCCAGCGCGAGCGCGCTGACGGTGCCGAACGTGCCGGCGATCACATCGTCGGGCAGCACCGGCGCCAGCGCCTCCAGGATCAGCTCGATCAGGCGCACTCCCAGGTCGGCCGTGCCGGTCGTGGTCGGGGCGGGGGCGACCGGGTGATACACGCAGCCCGGCGGCGCGAGCACCGTGATCGGCCGGTACGACCCCTCGTTCGTGCCCAGCGACGTGTCGGCCAAGAACATGATCGCCTCACGGGCCGCCGCCACGGTGGTCAGCCAGTGGCAGTTACCCGACGACGACGCCCGCTGCGGGGCGCAGCCCTCGAGATCGATGGTGACCTCCCCGCCGCTCACGATCACGTTCACCGTCAGCGGGATCGGCTCGTCGCTGCGGCCGTCGGCGTCGTGGAAGCCGGAGGCATGGTGCACCCCGTCCGGGACGCGGTCGACGCGCCGCCCGCACCATCCGCTCGCCGTGGTCGAGCAGATCCTCGACCGCCGCATCCAGCGTCGACAGGCCGTACTTCTGAATCAGCTCGACCGATCGGCTCTCGGCCGTCTTCCCGGCGGCCAGCTGGGCCGACAGATCGCCGCGCTCGAGATGCGGGCACGCGCACATTGGCGAAGAAGATATCGAGCACCGCCTCGTTCACGACCCCCTGGTCGAACAGCTTCACCGGCGGGATCGTGAGGCCCTCCTGGTAGGAGTTCTCGGCATCGGGTGAGTAGCTGCCGGGATCCTTGCCGCCGATGTCGAGGTAGTGCGCCTTGCTGGCGCTCAGCATCGCCAGCTCACCGTCGACGAAGATCGGCATGATCACGTTGATGTCGTTCTTGTGGAAGGACGCGCCCTCGCCGAAGTAGGGGTCGTTGGAGAGGTACACGTCGCCCGGCCGCATCTCGGCCAGCGGGAACTTGGAGGTGGTCGCGTCCAATGCGAACGACATTCCGCCGTTGAACGACGGGATGCCCTCGGCCTGCGCGATCAACCGGCCGGAGGCGTCGAAGACGACGCAGCTGAAATCGTGGACGTCGCGGATGATGGTCGAGTACGCGGTGCGGGTGAGCGTCACGCTCATCTCGCGCACGATCGAGATCAGCCCGGCCCTGATCACCTCGAGCGTGACCGGATCGATGCCCGGTGGCCGCTCGGGTGGTGCCGGATGCGCCGGTGATGCTCACTGAGCCCGTTCCTCGATGTGCAGGTTCCCGAACCGGTCGACGGTGCCGGTCTGCCCCGGCAGGATCAGCATCGTGGAGCGCGGATCCTCGAGGATCGCCGGCCCATCGATCACGTCGCCCGCGCCGACGTCGTCGACCACGTAGATGGCGGCGTCAACCCAGCCGGCGTCGGTGAAGTAGACCTTGCGAACGGCGTGGCGCTGCGGCGGGCCTGCCCTCGGGCCGCGCCTCGATATGTGGGATCGGGGGCCGCTCGGTGTGCCCGATCGCGACCACCCGCAGGCCGACCAGCTGCACGCAGAACTCGGGAGTGCTGTACCCGTACACCCGCTCGTGCGCAGCGTTGAAGGCTGGGGCAAGCCGGCGATATCGACCGTCTCGCCGGGTGGGGGGCAGGCGATGTTGAGGTGGTACTCCTGGCCGGTGTAGCGCAGGTCGGCGGAGCGCTGCACCGTGATGGTTGCGGCGGGCACGCCCTCGGCGGTGAGTGCTCCGCGCGGCCTCCTGCTCGAGCTCGGCGAACACCCGCTCGCAGCTCCTCCGCCGCGACCGTCTCGACCGCGCGCACCATCGTGCGGGAGCGGTCGTTGCGGTAGTCGGTGCCCAGCATCCCGGTGGCCGACAGCGCCCCGGGGTTGCTCGGCACCACCGCCGCGCGGAATGTTCAGCTCGCGCATCAGCGGCGCGGCGTGCAATCCACCGCCGCCGCCGAACGCCATCAGCACGAAGTCGCGCGGATCGTGGCCGCGCTCGATCAGGATCGACCGCATCGCCTTGGCCATGGTGGTGTTGACGATCCGAAGCACCCCGTCGGCGGCGGTTTCCAGGCTCAGCTGCAGTGGCGTGGCCACCCGCTCATCGATCGCCCGGCGGGCGCCGTCGACGTCGAGCTCCATCTCGCCGCCGAGGAAGTAGCCCGGGTCGATGCGACCCAGCACGACGTTTGCGTCGGTGACGGTGGGCTCGCTCCCGCCGCGGCCGTAACACACCGGTGCGGGATCGGCCCCCGCGCTCTGCGGCCCGACGCGTAGCGCCCCGCCGGCGTCCTGCCAGGCGATCGAACCGCCCCCCGCTCCGATCGAGAGGATCTCGATCATCGGCGCGAGGATGGCGCAGCCGTCGGCCACCGTGCTCTCGACCACTGTCACCGCCTGGCCGCCGGCGATCACTCCCATGTCGCTTGAGGTGCCGCCGATATCGATGGTGACGACGTTGGGCGTCTCGATCACGTCGGCCAGCGCCAGCGCGCCCACCACCCCGCCACTGGGGCCGGACATGACCGTCCGCACCGGCCAGCGGCAGGCCGCCCGCGAGGTCATCACGCCGCCGTTTGACTGCATCACCAAGAGCTCGTTGGTGAGACCCTCGCCGGCCAGCTTGGCTGCCAGGCGGTCGAGGTATGAGGTGATGATCGGAATCGTGGCGGCATTCACGCAGGTGGTCGAGGTACGCTCGAACTCGCGCCACTCCGGCGCGACATCGGACGACAGGCAGACGGTGAGACCGGGAGCCTCCTGTCCCAGGATCTCGGCCACCCGCTGCTCGTGAACCGGATTGGCGTAGGCGTGCAGCAGGCAGACGGCGACCGCCTCGGCGCCGTCGGCGACCAGCTTGCGAGCCGCATCCCGCACGTCGGCCTCCTCCAGCGGCGTCAGCACCTCGCCGGTGTGACGGATCCGCTCGCGCACCTCCAGCCGCATCGCCCTCGGCACCAGCGGCGCGGGCTTGACGTAGCTCAGGTCGTACATCTCGGGGTTGTTGGTGCGCATGATCTCGAGCACGTCGCGAAAGCCGGCCGTCGTGATCAGGCCGGTGCGGGGCAACCGCATCTGCAGCAGGGCGTTCGAGCACCACCGTCGCGCCGTGCACGAACGTGTCGACGGCACCCAGCTCGGCCTCCTGCTCACGCAGGATCCGCTCGACGCCGGTGAGAATTCCCTCCGTGAAGTCGCGCGGAGTGGACGGCGTCTTGTGCACGTGCAGATTGCCCTCCGGATCCAGCAGCACGAGGTCGGTGAACGTGCCTCCGATATCCGCTGAAAGCCGGTAGCTCATACACCGCCAATCGCAGCTGGCGCGACGCTGCCGAACGAACGGCAGCTCCACCACCGTAGCCGCACACCGACACCTCACCCACCGCGTGGTCGCTCCAGCCCACCGACAGGCTCGTGCCCGGCGCCGCCAGCGCCGGCGGGACGTGGCCGAATCCGATCATCGTCTGCAGCGTGGGGCTCCAGGTCACGCTGGAGGCGCGACCGACGGCTCGATCGCCGTCCGCACGGGCAGCGGATACCAGGACACCCGCCGCAGCTCGGCGGGCGGCATCAGCCCTCGCTCTGCGTACGCGGCCAGGACACCGCGCCAGTCGAGCTCGAGCCCGACCAGCGTCTTCGCCGGCGCTCCGGCGAGCGCGGCCAGCGCCTGCTTGCCGATGAAGTCCCCGCCGTCGAGATCGACGAACCGGCCCATGCCCAGCTCGTACGGCGTGGCCTGATGCTCGGGGGAGGTGACCAGACCGTCCTGGCCGGGGTCGGGCCCGGACATGTCGTAGTCGTAGCCAGCGATCAGCAGCCCGGCCTCGATCCGAGCGACGTCGATCGCCCACTCGCCGGCCGGCTGGATCCCGAACTCCTGGCCGGCGTCCTGGATGGCGTCCCACAGCGCGACCGCGTCACCGGCGCCCACCCACAGCTCGTAGCCCAGCTCGCCGGTGAAGCCCTGCCGGGCGACGTCGACCGTGACGCCGCCGATCGTCGTCAGCCGGCGGCGGGAGAAGCCGAAATCGCTCCACTGCTCACCGGTGGCGCGATCCATCACGTCGGGAGCGCCGGGCCCTGCAGCGCCAGGATCGCGAGATCGGCGGTCTCGTCGGTGATCTCGACATCGAAGCCTTCGGCCACCTGCTCCAGCCAGCGCGAGAGCCGACCGCCGGAGATGCGGAAATCCTGCTCGCCGATGCGAAACACCAGGCCGTCGCACACCACCTTGCCGTCGTGATCGCACCACGGCGTGTACATCACCTGGCCGACCTCCATCGCCGACAGGTCGCGGGTGACGAGTCGGTCGGTGAAACGGTGGGCGTCGGGGCCGGTGAACCGGTACTTCTGGAGCGGTGACATCTCGTTCATGGCGACCCGGTTTCGGATCGCGTCGAGCTCCTCCTCGTAGGAGGTGTACACGTCGGCGACCAGGTATCCGAACCACTGCAGCCACATCGCGTACCGGTTCGCGCTCTCGGTGCGGGGTGCGAACGGCGTGCCTACGGCGAATGCGGTTGATGTCACTGCGAGCCTCCCTGATCTCCTGCAGGCTGAAGCGCCGCCGCAGGATCGATGTTGTGGTTGAGATGGAACACGTTCTCCGGATCGAACCGACGCTTGAGGTCGACCAGGCGCTGATACCGCTCGGCCCGACCGAACGACTGCCGGAAACCGGCGGCGTCCTGCTCGCTGGAGAAGTTGGCAGAGACGCCGGTGTCGAGGTGCTCCGCGATCCCGTCGAAACAGTGAGCGGGTACGGCCGATGTTGAGCTCGTCGTCCTCCGCCGACGGCCACAGCGACCAGGCGTACACCGAATACGGCGAGGCGCGGCCGTCCAGCGCAGCCGAGTCGCCGTCCACCCGCGTGATCGCCCGGCCCTTGGGATACAGCGCCACCACTCCCAGCGGAGACGTCACCGCCAGATCGACCGCGCCCGAGATCAGCGCCGTGATCCCCGCGGTGGTCAGATCGGTCAGGTTCTCGGCCTTCCAATAGTTGCGCTGACCCGGCGGCAGCACCGCGTCGGAGAGCGCCTGCACGGTGGTGTACGGCATCGGTTCGAGCATGTCGGCCGCCGGTGCCAACTCTCGCAGCGGGGCGATCTCTCGCTCGGCCTCCTGCACCGTCCCGGCATGACACACGAAGATCGAGACGACCGGCTGGTTTCGCAGCTCGGCCGGCACGTACGGGATGTCGGGCATGACGTAGAAATGGATGCCGGTTCCCAGGTCATCCGAGGCCGAGTCGACCAGCTCCTGCCACGCCGAGATCACCTCCAAGCCGCGATCCGCCGGGTAGACGAGGTTGCCGCCGAGCACGATCGGGCCGACCGGGTCGACCCGGTACTCGAACACGGTCACGACGCCGAAGTTGCCGCCGCCGCCCCTCAGCCCCCACAGCAGATCGCGGTTCTCGTGCTCGTCCGACGCGCACCACCTCCCCGTCGGCGGTGACCAGCTCGGCACCGATCAGGTTGTCGCAGGTCAGTCCCAGCTTCCGCTCCAGCCAACCGCTGCCGCTGCCGAGCGTCAACCCACCAATGCCGGTATCGCTCACTCGGCCTCCGGTGGTGGCCAGCCCGTGAATCTGGGTGGCGCCGTCGAAGTCACCCCAGTCGGCGCCGCCCTGAGCGCGGGCGATGCGCTGCTTGGGGTCGACCCACACGCCGCGCATCGAGGTGTGCAGATCGAGCACGATCCCGCCGTCACACGAGCCGTGCCCGTGCACGGAGTGATTGCCGCAGCGCACCGCGATCGGCAGCTCGTGCTGCCGTGCGTACCGGATCGCGTGCTGAACGTCGGGGACTCCGGCACACTGCACGATCGCGTCGGGCCGGCGCTCGTACATCGCGTTTCGCACCTTCCGGGCCTCCTCGTAGGCCGCGTCGGCGGGCGTGACCACCGTTCCCCGCAGATGCTCCTGGAGCGCGTCGCTCACCGTCAGTTCTCCTCCCGTGCGTAGGGAACGCCCAGCGAGATCGGGGCGGTCGCGTTTCGCCCCAGCCGGGTATTCGAGATCACGACCAGGCCGATCAGCGTCAGCAGGTACGGCAGCGACGAGAGCAAAGCCAGCGACAGCGGAATGTTGAGCAGCTGGAGGTTGAACCCGATGCTGGTGAGCGCGCCGAACGCGTACGCGCCGAACAGCGCCCGCCACGGCCGCCAGCCGGCGAAGATCACCAGCGCAAACGCGATCCAGCCGCTGCCGGCCGAGATCCCGGGCTGCCACGCGGCGAACAGCGCCAGCGTCAGATATGCGCCGCCGACGCCGGCCAGCGCGCCGCCGATGAGCACGTGGACGTAGCGGGTGGCGGTGACCGAGATGCCGGTGGAATCGGCGGTCGCCGGGTCTTCTCCCACCGCCCGCAGCGAAAGTCCCTTGCGGGTGCGGTTGAGGTAGAACGCGGTCGCGGCCACCAGCGCCCAGGAGACGTACACCAGCACGTCCTGGCCGAACAGAATCGGCCCGACCACGGGGAGGTCGGCGGGGCCGCCGGTGAAGATCGGGGAGATCGAGGAGGTCAGCGGCCGGTAGGTCAGCGGCGTCGAGCCGATATCTCCCAGGTAGGCGGCTAGGCCGCTGCCCAAGAGCACCAGGCCGATCCCCGAGACGACCTGGTTTCCGCGCAGCGTGATCGTCAGCACCGCGTGCACCAGGCTGAGCGCGGCGCCCGCGGCGGCGCCCGCCGAGGACTCCCAGAAACAGGCTCCCGCGTCGAGACCGCCGCGGCGTAGGCGACGACGCCGCCGAGCAGCATCATGCCCTCGATCCCCAGGTTCATGACGCCGGCCTTCTCGCACAGGATCTCGCCCACCGATCCGAACACCAGCGGCGTCCCGGCGGCGATCGCAATCACGATGAACTGGACCACGGTCGAGTTGTTCACGCGGCGCCTCCCGGCTGCGACGGCCGCGCGATCCGGTAGCTCGTGAAGAACTGGCCGCCGACCACAAGCAGCAGCAGCATCCCCTGCAACACCAGGATCACGTCGGGGGTGATGCCGGCGAGCTCGAGCGCGGGGCCGGCGTTCATCAGCGCCGCCATCACGATCGCCATCGGCACGCACCACAGCGGCTGCAGCCGCACCAGCATCGCCACCACGATTCCGGTGTAACCCAGCCCGAGGCCCGGCGTGAGGCCGGCCTTGTCCAGAGACAGCGTCACGTTGGTCACCTGAATCGCTCCGGCCAGCCCGCACAGCGCGCCCGAGAGCGCAAACGCGGCGACCGTGACGCGGCGGGCGTCGATGCCGGCATACGCAGCGGCACCTTCGGAGTCTCCCAGCACGCTGGCCTTGTACCCCCACACGCTGTATCGCAGCATCAGCCACACCAGGATCGCGGCAACCACCGCGATCACGATTCCGAGGTCGGCCTGGTCGAACAGCAGCGGCAGCAGCACCGCGTCGGGCAGCGGTGCGCCCTGAGGATGCCCGGCACTGAGCGGATCGCGCCACAGGCTGGCGGTATCCACCACCAGGTAGTCGATCAGGTTGAGTGCGATGAAGTTCAGCATCAGCGTCGAGATGACCTCGTTGGTGCGCCGATAGGCCCGCAGCACCCCGGCGATCAGCGACCACGCCATTCCGCCGAGCACCCCGGCGGTGAAGGAGGCCACGATCGCGACCGACGACGGCGCGTTTGCTCCAAACTGGAGCGCCACGCCCGAGGCGCAGACGGCGCCGATGATCAGCTGGCCGTCCATACCGATCGACCACAGCCTGAGCCGATAGACGACGATCGTCGCCAGCGCGGTGAGAATCAGCGGCGTGGTCTGCACCAGCGTCTGGGAGAACGCGGCCGGTGAGCCAAAGCTCGAGTCGAGGATGGTGCTGTAGGCGGTCCAGGGATCGCTGCCGGTGACCAGCAGCAGCAGCGCACCCACAGCCAGCGCCCCGACCAGCGAGCCCAGTGCCACCAGGGCGCGCACGGTGGCGGTGGGGAATGCGCGCGGCTCGATCACGATTGCCCGCCGCGGGAGCGTGCGCGCAGGTGGCGGTGAGTCGATCAGGGTCACGCCGCCACTCCAGCCATCAAAAGGCCCAGCTGCTCGGGCGTGGCGGTGCGCGGATCGAGCTCCGCCGCCACGGCGCCCTCGTAGATGACCACCAGGCGGTCGGACAGCGCCAGCAACTCATCCAGGTCTTCCGAGATCAGGAGCACGCCGCAGCCCTGGTCACGCTGATCGGCGAGCACGGTGCGCACCGCAGCGGCGGCGTGAACATCCAGGCCGCGACACGGCGAGGCGGCCACGATCACAGCCGGGGAGCCGGCCAGCTCGCGGGCGAGGATCACGCGCTGCACATTGCCACCGGAAAGGATCCGGATGGGAAACCCCGGACGCACGCCGCGAACCCCGTAGCGCTCGACCAGCTCCTGGGCGATCGGGCGCATCCGATTGCGGTGCAGCAGGCCCCGGCGGGCCGCCGGTGACCGCCAGTACGAGCGCAGCAGCAGATTGTCCTCGATCGCGAGGCCGGCGGCAACTCCCATGCTCATGCGATCCTCCGGGATGAAGGCCAGCCCGCGCTCGACCCGTGCCCGCACCGTCGTTCGGGTCACCTCCTCACCGTTGATCGTGACCGACCCGCCGGCCGCCGGGCGGATACCGGCAATTGCCTCCGCCAGCTCGCGCTGGCCGTTTCCGGCAACCCCGACCACTCCGACGATCTCACCGCGGTTGACGTGCGCCGACAACCCGCGCACGGCCACGTGCCCACGGTCATCCGCGACCTCCAGGTCGCGGATCTCCAAGCAGCGCGCCGCCGGCTCGTCTGCCGGCCCCGGCTGGGCGGGGCGTACGCGAACGTGTGACTCGACGGCAACCTCGGTCTCGGCATCGTCGGCTCGCTCGACCATCAGCCGGGCCAGCATGCGCTCGTCGGCCTCGGCGGTGTCGACCGTGGCCACAACCCTGCCGTCGCGCAGCACGGTCACGGTCGAGGACACGGCCAGCACCTCGTTGAGCTTGTGCGAGACGAAGACGATCGCCCGACCGTCGGCCGCCAGCGCCTTCATCGCCCGGAACAGCACCTCGGCTTCGTTGGGGGTCAGCACCGCGGTCGGCTCGTCCAGGATCAGCACCCGCACGCCGCGGTGCAACAGCTTGAGGATCTCGACCCGCTGCTGCTCGCCGACCGTCAACGAGCTGGTGACGGCCTCAGGGGGAACCGAGATCTCATATCGCTCCATCAGCTCGGCGGCGCTGCGCTCGAGCTCGGGGCGGCTCAGGAACCGGGGCGTCTGGGGCTGTCCCAGCGCGATGTTCTCAGCGACGGTGAATGTCGGCACCAGCTTGAAGTGCTGGTACACCATGCCGACTCCCGCCTCGAGCGCATCCGCCGGCGAGCGGAACTCCTGTTCGGCCCCATCGACCACGATCCGGCCGGCATCCGGGCGGTACATGCCCGAGAGCACCGAGCACAGCGTCGTCTTGCCCGCGCCGTTCTCGCCGAGGACGGCGTGGATCTCCCCCTCGCTGAGAGCGAGATCCACGCCGTCGTTGGCAAGCGCACCGTAGAACGCCTTGGAGATGCCCTCCAGCCGCACCAACTGAGTGCCGCGCGAGGTCAACTCGAGGAGGAGTTACCCTCGACGTTTTCGTTGTACCAGGTGCAGCATGCAGCCAGCTCCGCGGGCGTGTCGATCGCCTCGCCTTCAGGCACCACGACCTTGCCGGTGTTGTCGGTGATCGGCCCTTGGAAGACAACCAGCTCGCCGGTTTTGATCTGCTGCAGCGTCTGGTCGATCTGGTCGATGTCGCTCTGGGAGACGCTCGACCCGTAGTCGGTGCGACCGACCACGCCGTTGGGCAGACCCCAGTAGAACAGGCCCGGCTTGAACGTTCCGGCTTGCACCTTCTTCGTCCAGTCGATCAGATACGGCCCCCAGTTGAACGAGAAGGCCCCCAGCCACTGGCTGGGCGCGTCCGCGTTGCGGGAGATTCCGTACCCGATGAACTTGACGTCGTTGGCCTTGGCGACCGAGGCCACGGCCGGGGTGTTGGAGTCCATCACCAGCACGTCGGCACCGGAGTCGACCAGCGCCTGCGCGGCCTGGCGTTCCTTGGCCGGGTCGTAGAAGGAGTTGACCCAGAGGATCTTGACCTTGACGTCCTTGTTGATGCTCTGAGCGCCGAGCGCGAGGGCATCCAGAGTGCGGATCTCGACCGGGATCGGGTATCCCCCGACCTCGCCGATGATGTTGGACTTGGTGGCCATCGCCGCCAGCATCCCGTCCAGATAGCGGCTGTCCTCGAGCCCGATGTCAAACCTCGAGAGGTTGGAGCCGACATCGGTGCCGAACAGGTTCACAAACTGCGTGTTGGGGTAGGTTGCGGTCGCCTTCTTGAAGTCTGCGGTGGTGTACCCGCCGGTCACGACAACCAGGCCGTAGCCCTGCTGCCCGAGCGTGCTCAGCGTCTTTTGGGCCTGCGCGCCCGGGTTGACGTTGGGTACCACCGTCACCTGGGCTCCGGGCACGGTGGCCTTGAGCTTGTCCACCGCCGCTGTCCAGGTGGTGTTCCAGCCCCCGTCATTGGCGGGGCCGTAGAGCACCACGGCGACCTTGGGGGGCTTGTTCGCCGCTGTGCTCGAGGCGGCGGTATCGGAACCGCCGCTCGACCTGCTCGACCCGCACGCACACGCCGCGAGTGCGACGATGACCAACGAGATCGCGATCCACTGACGTCGTCCCAGCATGTACACGTTCCTCCGTTCGGGAGCAGATGCCGTCCCACCGACCACGCGCCATTCAAGCACTTGCCTGGTCACTTGTCAAGGAGTGGACAGGTGACCAGGCAAGTGGTACTACTACCGAACTGATGGCGACCGACAACATCCCCGCTGCCGGAGCCCGGTCGAGCCTGCGACGGCACCGGCCGGCGCTCGCAGAGCAGCTTTGCGACGCCATCGCGCGCGACCTGGTGTTCTCGAATGCGGTGCCTCCCGGCCAAGTGCTGCCGAGCGAGAAGGAGCTGAGCGCCCGCTACAGCGTGTCCCGCCCGACAGTCCGGGAGGCGCTGCTGATGCTCCAAAACGAAGGGCTGGTCGGCATCCGCCACGGGGTGGGCACCTACGTCCTGCCCCGCTCCCATACGCTCACCAACGGGCTCGACCGGCTGTGCTCGATCGAGACGTTCGCGCGTGAGGCCGGCCAGGTGGTGCAGACCGATGAGCTGGAGTGGGAAGAGGTCGAAGCGGACGCCGAGACAGCCGAGAAGCTGGCCGTCGAGGTCGGCCATCCGGTGCTGATCGTGCGCCGCATCAAGTCGCTCGGGGGAGTCCGCGTGGGCCTGATCCACGACCACATCCCGGCCGGAGTGCTGCCGTTCGAGTCGCTGCGTTCGGAGTTCCACGGATCGACGCTGGATGTGATCCTCGATCACCCCGAGGTCGGCGCCGAGTACGCCGACTCCGACATCGTGCCCTGCAGCCTCGACCGCGCCACCGCCAAGCGCCTCAACACCGAGCCGGGAACGGCGGTGCTGCTGCTGGACACGGTCGTTTGGACGGTCGACGGACGTGCGGTCGACTGGGGCAGGTGCTGGTATCTGCCCAACCACTTCCGGTTCTCGGTGAGACGGCGGCGCCAGATTGGCCAGCGGTTCTCGTCCCCCGAAACACGGCTGGCGGCACACCCGCCCGCCTGATCTACTCGCCGCGCGATCGCCGCCGGCGGACGGCGAAGCGAAAGAACTCCGGTCGCATCCAGGCTCGTGAGATCGCCACCGGCATGCCGGCGACATCGTGCAGCACCACCTCCACGAACATCGCCGCAGAGCGCGGCCGCGTGCCCAAACGGCGAGCCATGGTGCTTCCCAGTACCAGCGGCTCGAGCTCCGCGTCTGCGTAGGCCACCATCGCCTCGGGCGTCTTCAGGAGCAGGTCGACCACCGATCCCGAGACGGTCGACCGGATCCGATCGGCGAGCGGATTCGAGAGCGGCAGCGTGTCCTCCACCCAGGCCGCCCGCTCATCCCCGAGAAGCTTTGCCCGGCGCACCTCGAGCACCGGCACTCCCTCGGCGATCCCGAGCTTCGCGGCGATCTGCTTAGTCGCAGTGCCGGTACGGATCGAAAGCTCAGTGTTGCCCACCGAAACGCCGGTCTCCCTGGCCAGTGACTCCAGCGACGCGAGCCGGTCGAGGCCCTGGACGATCGCGGGTGAGCGGGGCAGCACCACGGCACCGAGTCCCTGGCGGGAGGCGATCAGGCCAGACTGCTGCAACGACTGCAGCGCCGCCCGCACCGTCACACGGCTGACGCCGTAGCGGCGGGCGAGCACGTTCTCGCTGGGAAGCAGCTCTCCCGGCGACACCGCACCTGCGCCGCGCAGGTACTCACGCTCGATCAGCTCGCGCACATCCTCGGCCAGCCTTCGCCGGCCCGACGCCAGCTCCGGATGCAGCTGCGACGCGCTCACGGTTCCCAATCCGGACCCACCGTCAGCCCGATCCGGCCAAACCACGCGAGCTGCACGGGGTTGAGGTGAAGGTCGTAAAACGGCTCCAGCGGAGCACCGCCGGCAAGTAGCTGCTCCAGGCCGGTGGCGAGTTCAGCCAGGATGCTCGACTCGACCACCGGGGCGCCGAAATGACCCACCAGCACCAGCTGCACCGAGTCGGCGAGGTCGACAAGCCGGCGCGCCGATTGGGCGAAGGCAGCCACGTCGCCGTCGGGAAAATGCCCGTAGATCGGCCCCGTTGCGACCGCATCACCGGCGAACAGCAGACCGTTGTGCTCATCCAGCAGGCAGATGCTGTCCGGCGAATGCCCCGGGGTGTGGATCACCGTCAGCACGCGCCCGCCGAGATCGATGCGGTCGCCGTCGGCCAGGATCCGGGTGGCGCGGCTGGGGATGATCGTCCACCTGCGCGGGTCGAAGCCGGGCGGGTAGTCGCGGGGCGTGCTGTCGTCGTTGAGCAGATGGAAGTACTCGAGGTCGATCTCGCGGTATGCCCTGCCGGCGGCGATCAGCCGGTGCGAGAAGGCCATGTACTCGCGCAGCAGCTGTTCCGGCACCTGGTTGGTGATCGCCTCGGCGCCGTCGGCGTGGATCGCGATGTCGGTGTATTCGTGGTTTCCACCGACGTGGTCCGCGTGATAGTGGGTGTTGACGACCTCGACCGGGAGATCGGTCAACTGGGCATGCACCGGCGCGATCGGGGCGATGCCGAGCCCGGTATCGATCGCAACCGCACGTTCGCTGCCGGCCACCAGGAACGAGTTCACCTGACTGGGCTCACACACCAGCCAACAGTCACGTGTTATCAGCCTCGTGAAGAACCAGCTCATGGACGCTCCTCGACAACTTGCTCGGCGACCAGATCTGCCGCCGCCTGAGCTTCGGCCACCTCCTGCGGTGTCCAGTCGCGCTGCACAAAGGTGTGCACCGACACCGTTCCCACCAGTCCGCTGGGCCTGAGGATGGGCGCGATGATGAACGACCGCAGCCCGCCCTCGATCATCGCGGCCGGCGTGCGCGGGTGCTCGCCGACGGCGTCGTCGATCGCCAGCGCCCGACCGTTCCGGGCGACCCAGCTGACGGTGTCGGTGGCCATCTGGTCGATCGTCCGCTCGTCGCGGAGCGACTCGACTCCGGCGGCCAGCGACTCGCCCACCACCGGCAGGTTCCGGGCGGGGTCGAGCCGCACCGTCACCCGGTCGGCGGCGAGCCGGAGGCGCACCCGGTCGGCGGCAGCCTGTGCGACGGCCGGATCGCGCAGCGTCACGACGGCACCCCCCACAACCACGGGAACGACGGCCACGCGAGGTGAGCCGGACGGCTCGGCTCGCACGACCCCGCGCGTGGAGACGCGCAGATACGGCTCCGAGGTGGCGGCCACGAACTCGAGGTAGGCGAACGGGTGCTCCAGCCGGCAGCCCAGATCTCGCCATGCCGCCAGAAGTGCGGTGATCCGCTCACGCGCCTGGGCCCAGCCAAGCGAACCGGTCTGCCCGAAGAGCGGCGTCGGGAAGTCGGCCACCACTACTCCGCCGTCAACGGCCACGAACGCGCCTTGGCCTTCCACCACCGCCGCGATCGCCACTGCCAGGCTGTCCAGATCGGCGCCGACCGCAACCACCGCCTGGGACAGCGGGTTGGAGGCCGACGCGATCGCGCCGCGCTTGAGACCGAACCCGCGCACCAGCCCAACGCCGAAGCTTCCTGAGCCGTCGAGCCGTTCCAGCACGGCCACAAGGTTGATTCCGTCCCCCGGGCCGGGGGTAACGATCCCATCGCACACCTGCACCTGCTCATGCACCTCGCCGGAGAGATAGGCGCCGTCGGTGATCTCGATCACCCGCACAGTCACCGCGCCGTCCTGCACCGGCGCCGTCAGCGCGAGCTCGGAGGCGGTCGGCAGGCTGGGGACACGCATCGTCCGAAGCGCCCACTCCGGACGATCGGGCGGCTCCAACTGGAGCACCGGCCGGCCCTCCTCCACGACCGCGAGCCCGTCGGCGTACACGGAGTGGATCTCGAAGCTCGCGAGATCTGACACGGCCACGATGTCGGCCAGCCTGCCCGGCAGGAGCGCCCCGATGTCGTGGTCGACGCGGTAGTAGCGGGCAGGCAGGATGGTGGCCAGGCGAACCGCATCGACCGGCTCGATGCCCGCTGCGATCGCCTGCCGGAGCGTCTCGTCGAACCCGTACTCGAAGATCGAGTCGGCCCAGGCGATGTCGTTGCAGAGTGCGAACGCGTCCAGCGGATGTGCCCCCGAGGCGGCGGCGCCGACCGTTGCCGGCAGGTTCGCAAACCCGGGGCCGTGGCGGAGCAGCACGTGCAGCCCTGCTTCGAGGCGGCGCTCCACCGCCGTTTTGTCGATGGCCTCGTGGTCGTTCGTGATACCGGCGGCCGCCCAGGCCGCGAGTTGGGCGGGCGACTCCGGCTCGACCCCGTGGCCGGTGGCGACCTTGCCCTGGGCGAGGGCTCGGGAGACCACGTCGAGCAGCTGCGGATCGCGGCTTTGGGGATCGCAGAGCACGTCGTAGAAGGTTTCTTCCAGCCCGCGGCAGATCGGCCAGTCGAGCATCGCCTGGAGATCGTCGATGTCGGGGCTCTCCGGGGCGGGCGGGAACCCGGCCGCGCGATTCTGCACGTAGGCGTGGGTGGGAGCCAGCAGGATCAGCTTCAGCGGTGTTGCCAGGAATTCCTCGGCGAGCAGCCGCACCGCCGCGGGGCCGGCCACAATCGCGGGGCCGTAGAACCCGTCCGCGAACGCGGTGGTGCCCTGTTGCAGCAGGCACTGGGCCACGGTCGTGGGGTTGTGGTTGCTGTGCCACTGGTGAAAGTGCGGGGTGACCAGGCCCGGTGTCAGCACCAGCCCCGAGACGTCGACCACCCGGGTGCTGGGACCGACCGCGGCGGAGATATCGCCGACCAGCGCGATCCGGTCATCAGCGACCGCGACATCGCGACGGTGAATGCCTCCACCGTGAACATCCACGACCTGACCGCCGACCAGCGCCAGATCCGCAGGCCTCAGACCGAGGGCGACGTCGATCGCCGCGACCCGGCCTGCCGGTGACCGACCCCACGACCCGACGGGCGCACGGCGCCGCTCGGCCAGTGCTTCAGCTGAACGAGTCATGATGGGCGATCCACCATCGCGCCACCTCCTCACGGCGCGCAAACCAGACCCGCTCGTGCGTGAGCACGTGCTCGAGGAACTCTCGCAGCGCCGACGCTCGTGCCGGCTGGCCGATCCAGCGTGGATGCAGGCCGATGGTGAGCAGTTTGGGCCGCTCGGCGCCTTCGCGCCACAACACGTCGAACGCGCGTCGGCAGTTGTCCAGGAAATCCGTGGGGCTGCCGAATCCCTGCCCGGGCAGGTAGCGGGAGTCGTTGGTCACAAACGTGTACGGGATCACCAGGTGACGCTGCCCGGCCACCTCCACGAAGTACGGCAGATCGTCGGCAAACGAGTCTGAGTCGTACAGGAACCCGCCCTCCTCGATCAGCAATTCGCGGGTGCTGAGCGACGGTGGGGCCTTGGCGTACCAGCCCACCGGCCGCGCGCCGCAGGTCGCGGTGATCGAGGCCACCGCCTCGTGCAGGTGCGCGCGCTCGGTGTCGCGGTCGAGCTGCGACACGTCCTCCCACCGCAGGCCGTGGCAGCAGACGTCGTGACCGGCCTCGCGGATGTACGAACCGACCTCGGTGTTGAGCTCGAACGCTCGGGCGCAGCCGAAGAAGGTGACCCCGATGCCGAGCTCGTCGAACATCGCCTGCAGGCGCCAGATCCCGGCCCTGCTGCCGTATTCGAACATCGACTCGTTGGCAAGGTCGCGGATCTGCGGTGGCCGGTAGCCCAGCTCCTGTGGCCCTTCGTTGCGGCCGTCGCCTGCCCAGTACGAGTGCTCGGAGCCCTCTTCGTAGTTGATGCAGAGGTTGACGGCGACGCGGGCCTCATCCGGCCACCTGACCGTGATACCGCGCCGGCCGTAGCCGACGAAATCGCGGTCGGGACCGTTCACGGGGAGAGGGCCTCGAGCAGCGGGGTCTGCTCCACCATTAGCTGCCAGCGGTGGATCAGCCCGTCCCGCACCGTCCACCGATGCACGATCCGCACGTCGAACAGCTTGCCGGTCAGCAGCGCCTCGCCGCGGGATCGCCCGATCACGATCACGTCCTCGCCCGAGGTGAACATCTCGTCGATCGTCTGCTGCGAGCGGATGTACGAGCCGGCGCGAGCGGCGAACTCTTCCACCGGTTCGCCATCGGGAACCGTGACCCAGGGAACCCCGGCGCCCTGCTGGACGACCGCGCCGCCGGCAAACAACGCTAGGAAGGCTGCACCGTCCCCGCGGCCCGACGCATCGTAGGCCGCTCGCACGACATCGACGGATTGCGCGGGTGTTGCGCCACTCGCCACGACACCCACACTAGAGCCTGGGGCAGGCGCCCGTCAAGTGGTTGACTAGTTGTCCTACATGTGGTTGGATGGCGCCAGGATGAGCCACCTTCGAATCGCCATCGTCGGGGCCGGTATCGGCGGTCTCAGTGCCGGACTGGCGCTCGAGCAGGCGGGACACACCGTCGAGGTCTATGAGCGGGCTCCTGAGATTCACCCGGTCGGCGCGGGGCTGTGCATGTGGTGTAACGGTGCGAAGGCGATGAACTCACTCGGGCTGGAGCAGCGGCTGGAGACGATCAGCCCGCCGATGCGAGCGGTGCGGTTCTACACCCGCGACGGCGAACTCCTGTCCGACATCCCCATGGGGCCGCTGGTGGCCACCACCGGTCAGCGTCCCTATCCGGTTGCCCGCGCCGACCTGCAGATGGCGCTGCTGGGGGCCTACGGCCCGGATCGGGTTCACCTCGGCGCCGAGTGCGTGGCCGTCGAGCAGTCAGACGATTCGGCCACCGTCGTGTTCGCTGACGGGCGGCGGGCGACCGCCGATCTCGTTATCGCCGCGGACGGCCTGCGCTCCGCGGTGCGCGCCCACGTGGTCGCCGAGGCCAAGATCCGGAGCCTCTCATGGGATTGGGAGGGCCTCACCGACGTGAGCCTGGCTGACCCAGACACGTTTGCGTTCTTCGTCGGCAACGGACGACGGGCGGCCACCATGCCGGTGGCCGGCGACCGGTTCTACTTCTTCTTCGACTTCCAGACCACCCCGGAGCTGGAGCAGCTGGGGATGCGGGCGCAGCTGGAGCAGCTGTTCGACGGCTGGTGCGATCCGGTGCAGCGGCTGATCGCATCGATCGACCCGGCGTCGGCCAATCACCTCAACCTGTGTGACCTCGACCCCATCCGGTCGTTCGTGCGCGGCCGGGTGGCGCTACTGGGCGACGCTGCCCACGCGACCACGCCATTCCTCGGACAGGGTGCCGCTCAGGCGGTCGAGGACGCGGTCGTGCTGACCCGCTATCTCGATCAGGCCGGCGATGACGTGAAGCAGGCGCTGCATGGCTACGAGGCCGAGCGGATGGCCCGCGTACACGCGATCGTCGAGGGCGCTCGAGCCAAGGGTGAAGCGGCGACGATGGACGGAAGCGACGAGAACGAGCAGTACTACCAGGCGCTTCGAGAGGGCGGCCGCGACTTCGTCGAAACCGTCGAGCAGCTCACCCTCACCGGCCCGCTGGGCTGAATAAAAGGTGCCAGGCACCTTTTATTCAGCACACAACTGCTTTTTAAGGAGGTCGAAGACGCCGCGGGTAACCTGGCGCTGGATCTGCTTGCCTTGGCGGCTGTTGAGGAACCCGCCGAGGGCGTCCAGGCCGCCGGTCGCAGAAGCCGCCTGCTTGTGCTGCTGGGCAGGCTTCTTGGGCTTCGCTTTCGCCTTGCCGGGTTGCTTAGCCGAAGCCGCGGCGGGCGGGTCGAGCCGGGCCGCGAGCATCTCGCGGGCGCTCTGGTTGTCGACCCGGGTAGCGTAGGTGGCGTACAGCGGCGAGGCCGTGGCCTTGGCATCGACGTCATCAACCGCGCCCATGCGTGACTGAGGCGCACGCAGCCGCGTCTGGACGAGTGGCGTGGGCACGCCGGACTCCGACAGGATCGTGACCGCCGCCTCGCCGATGCCAAGCCCCGTCAGCAGCTCCTCGACCTTGTAGTACGGCGAGGTGGGGAAGGTCGAGGCGGTCGCCTTCAGCGCTTTGGCGTCCTCGGGCGTGAACGCCCGCAGCGCATGCTGGATGCGATTTCCGAGCTGGCCGAGCACGTCGGGCGGGATGTCCTTGGGCATCTGCGTGACGAAGAAGATGCCCACGCCCTTTGACCGGATCATCCGCACCGTCTGGGTGACGGATTCGAGGAAGGCCTTGGTGGCGCCGTCGAACAGCAGGTGCGCCTCGTCGAAGAAGAACACCAGCTTGGGCTTCTCCAGGTCGCCCACCTCGGGGAGCTCTTCGAACAGCTCGGCGAGCATCCACATCAGCGCCGTCGAGAACAGCCGCGGCTTGTCCTGCACAGCCGGCAGCTCGAGGCTGGAGATGATCCCGCGACCGTCCGGCCCCACTCGCAGCAGATCGGTGATGGCGAACTGGGGCTCTCCGAACAGCTCATTGCCGCCGCCGTCCTCGAGCATCGCCAGGGCGCGCAGGAGCACTCCCACGGTGGCCTTGGAGACGCCGCCCAGGCCGGTCAGCTCGGCCTTGCCCTGATCGGACTCGAGATAGGCCAGAAGCGTGCGCAGATCGCTCAGGTCGAGCAGCGGCAGACCCTTCTCGTCGGCATACCGGAAGACCAGCGAGAGGCTCTGCTCCTGGGTGTCGTTGGAACCCAGGATCTTGGCCAGAAGCTGCGGCCCGAAGTCCGATACGGTGGCACGCACCGGCACGCCGGGGCCGATTCCGCCCAGCGACAGGAACTCGACCGGGCAGGCGGTCGGCGCGTAGTCGACTCCCAGCTCGGCGGATCGCTTGGGTGCGGGGCCGTCGGCGGCCCCCGCCGCCGAAAGGCCTGACAGGTCGCCCTTCATGTCGGCCACGAACACCGGCACTCCCGCCTTCGAGAGCTGCTCCGAGATCATCTGCAGGGTGACGGTCTTGCCGGTACCGGTGGCGCCGGCGATCAGCCCGTGGCGGTTGAGCATCGCCAGCGGCATCCGCACAGCCGCGTCGGCGTCGATCTGGCCGCCCAGCATGCCCTTGCCCAGCTCGACGGCCGACCCTTCCGAGGCGTACGCCTTTGCAATCGTCTCACCGAACTCAGTCATGCCCCGGAGTCATACCGGAAACCGGTGAATAAAAGGTGCCTGGCACCTTTTATTCACCCCACCGTCACGGCCACGCGCTGGATCGAGTTGTTGACGTAGCCGCCCAGGTTCCACGCGGGCTCATCCGGCTGAATGTTGCCGGCGGCGTCGGCGGCCCGTGACTGGAGCTCATGGCGACCTGGGGACGGCGAGCCCCACCCGTACGTCCAGCCACACCAGCGGTTGTGGCCGTCACCCGATCCTCCGTCCAGCTCGGCCGGCTCCCAGGTGACTCCTCCGTCGACGCTGACGTCGACCGCGGCGATCGGCGCGCACCCCGACCATGCTCTCCCGCGCAGCACGCACGGACCGGACACCGTGCGCTCACGAGTGGGGAAGTCCGGAAGCCCGGGCGGGATCATCAGCGATCGGGGCAACATGCGCGTGATCGGCTCGCCGGGCTCGTCCGCATCACGTCGGATGCGGTAGGCGACCTCCTGCTGATACCCGCGGAACGGCTCGTCAACGGCGGTGATCCGCGAGAGCCACTTGACGTTGGTCATGCCGTACCAGCCGGGCACGATCAGCCGGGCGGGGGCGCCGTGCTGAGGAGGCAGCGGCGCGCCGTTCATCTCGAGCGCGACCAGCACCTCGCCCGCGCGCGCGAGCTCCAGTAGCAGGCTGCGCTGGTAGTGCTGCTCGATGCCGCCGTCCACCCCACGGTCGAGTCCCGTGAACACGATCTCGGTGGCGGCCGGGGACACGCCGCCGTGGTCGAGCACCGCCGCCAGCGGCACCCCTCCCCAGCGAGAGGTGCCGACGGCCTCGTGCAGCCACGGCTGGCTCAACGGACGGCGATCGACCAGCGCCCGTCCGTTCCCGGCGCACTCCATCGTCACCGTCGTCTCGGCCCAGCCCAGCGCCCGCAGTGCCTCCAGGCTGAAAGCGGCAGGTTTCTCTACCAGGCCGTCGATCTGGAGCGTCCAGGTGTCGACGTCCACCTCGGGGATGTCGAAGTGGGTCAGCAGGTAGTGCAGCCCCGGCGGAGTGATGTCGTAGCGCAGCGCCTCCAGCGGCATCCCGTGATTCCGGGCCGCCTGCTGAATCTCCGGCTCGACGAAGGACCCCCGAGAGAGGCCTTGAGGCTCGCTCACGCGTCACCCATTCCAGGAACGACGGTAGCACCACCCGCTGGCGCCGGGGTGAATAAAAGGTGCCTGGCACCTTTTATTCACGCTAGAGCTTCAGGACGAACGGGTCCTGTACCTCGTCGCTGAGATCGCACCAGACGCTCTTGGTCTGGAGGTATCCCTCGATCGAGGCGATCCCGTTCTGGCTGCCGAACCCGCTGTGCTTGCGACCCCCAAACGGGGAGCTGAACGCCTCCGCGCGGTAGGTGTTGATCCAGACGATGCCCGCATCGAGGCGCCCCGCCATGGTGTGAGCACGATTGAGATCGCGCGTCCAGACCCCGGCTGCAAGCCCGTAGCGGATGTCGTTCGCCCGCGCGACCACCTCGTCATCGTCCTCGAATCTCTGGACGGTCAGCACCGGGCCGAACACTTCCTCCTGGCAGATCGGGTCGCCGTTGGCGACGTCCGTGAGGATCGTGGGCTGGTAGTAGGATCCCGCCTGCAGTTCTGCCAGCGTCGGCCGCGCCCCGCCGCACAGCAAGAGCGCGCCGTTCTCGATCGCACCCGCCACCATCCGTTCGATCTTGTCTCGGTGCGAGGCCGACGCGATCGGCCCCATCTCGGTCTCGACTGCCATCGGATCGCCCAGCCGGATCCTCTCCGCCCGGCCGACCAGGCCGGCCAGGAAGTCGTCGGCGATCGAGTTCTCCAGGAACACCCGAGAACCGGCTGTGCACATCTGCCCCGAGGCCGAGAAGATGCCGGCCAACACACCTGCCTGGGCGGCCTCGAGGTTGGCGTCGGCGCACACGATATTCGGGCTCTTTCCGCCCAGCTCGAGCACGCACCGTGAGAACCGCTTGCCGGCGGCCGCGGCGACCTTGGAGCCGGTGTCAGTGCCTCCGGTGAACGTCACCTGGGCCACCTGCGGATGTTCCACCAGCAGCCGCCCGGTGTCGGGGCCGCCGGTGACGACGTTGATCGCACCCTTCGGGAACCCCGCCTGCTCGACCAGCGGCATCACCTCGAGTATCGACGCGGAGGTCATCTCGGAGGGCTTGATGACTACGGTGTTCCCCGCCGCGATCGCCGGCCCGACCGCCATCAGGGCGGTGAACACCGGCGAGTTCCACGGAACGATCACCGCCACAACCCCGAGCGGCTCGCGCACGGTGTAGTTCAGCACCCGGGGGTCGGTCATCGGGATCACCCGGCCCTCGATCTTGTCGGCAAGACCCGCGTAGTAGCGCAGCCAGTCGGGGATCGAGGTCAGCTGACCGGTCATCTCGCGCAGCAACTTGCCGTTGTCGCGGGTCTCGACGGCGGCGATCTCCTGCGCCGACTCGCCGATCAGGTCGGCCAGCCGGTGCAGAAGCTGACCTCGCTTGGTCGCGCTGAATCCTCGCCACGGATCGGTGTGAAATGCCCGGTGAGCGGCGGCGACGGCCGCGTCCACATCGTCCGCGTCGCAGTCGGCCACCGCCGCCCACGGCTCTCCGATCGCGGGATTCACGGACTCGAGGTAAAGCCCCCCAGCCGGCTTACGCGACACCCCGTCCACGTAGGCGTCGTAGACCGCCCAATCGGTGGCGCTCACGCAGCCGCCTGAGCGTGCTCAGCAATCAGCGAGAACAGCTCGGCGCTGTGGTCGAGCACGTGCTGGATGTCGGCGTCGGTGTGGCTTGCCGAGGTAAATCCGGGATGGGCGGGCTTGTAGAACACACCCCTGCCGAGCAAGCCGATCGAGAAGGCGCGAGCCTGCAGGGGGTCGTTGGAGAGGATGTCGCGCCGGCCACGTATCTGGCGGTCGGTGAAGTACACGCCGAACCACGACGAGATGCCGGTCACCTGCACCGGCAGGTCGACCGCCGCCGCAGCCACCCGCAGTCCATCGCGAAGCCGCTCCGCGGTGGCGTCGGCCCGCTGATGTGCAGCGCCGTCAGCCAGCCGGTCGATCAGGGCGATCCCCGCAGCCATCACCACCGGCGAGCCGGAGAATGTGCCCGACTGGAACATCTTGCGATCGGGATCCGCGTCCGGGCCGAGCACGGTGCACATCACATCCGCCCTGCCTCCGAACACCCCCACCGGGAGACCGCCACCAGCGACTTTGCCGAGCGTCATCAGGTCGGGTGCGACACCGAAGTGGGCCGCGGCACTGCCCTCACGCATGCGCAGCCCGGTGACGACCTCGTCAAAGATCAGCAGGATGCCGAGCCGCTCGGTCAGTTCCCGCACCGCCTCCAGGAACCCCTCCTCCGGCGGCTCACCGCCCTGAGGGACGCACGGCACGGGCTCGCAGATCAACGCGGCGATGTCATCCACGCGATCGGTCAGGATCTGCTCGACCACCTCGATGTCGTTCCAGGGGAGAATGATCGCGTTGCGCTCGACCGAGTCGTTGAGACCGACGCAATCCGAGACCGCCACAGGAGCGCGCGGCTCTCCCGCGACTCCGCCGAACGCGCTCACCAGCACCTCATCGTGCTGCCCGTGATAATGGCCCTCGAACTTGGCGATGCGCGGCTTGCCGGTGTATGCACGAGCGGCACGGATCGCCATAAGGGTCGCTTCGGTTCCGGTGGAGACGAATCGCATCTGCTCCATCACCGGGATGACGCGCGCGATCCGTTCGGCCAACTCCACCTCCAGGGCGGTTCCTGCGGCCACCGCACCACCGACCGACGAGAAACACTCGTGGACGGCGTCGACCACGGCGGAGTCGGTGTGCCCGAGCATGTTGGGGCCGATCCCGAGCACCAGATCGATGTAGTCGTTCCCGTCGACGTCGACGACGTGGCTCCCGTGGGCGCCGGCGAAGAACAGCGGCCACCAGGTCTTGCCGTCGCCGCTCGCGCCTCCCGGCATCACAACCGTCCCGCGCTGACTGAGGGCAACGCTTCCGGGGGTTCGCCGGCGAACGTCGGCCTCGAGGCCGGCGACCAAGCTTTCCATTGTGGATGCAACAGCCAAGTGACACTCCGTCCGAGGGAGGTAGGATCCTCAATTGGTACCTAAACGAAACCGTTGACGGCACCCTACACGCCGGGATCAACCGTGGTCAAGCCGCCGTCGCAACGGCATTTGGACGGGACCGTGTGCGGTATCTCCGAAGGCAGGGACGAGTACACTTGGCCAGATGCCCGCCGTCGAAGAAGCCAATCCCGATCCCGGGAAACGTCGCAGGCCGGTGACGCTCTTTCGCCCCGTTCGAACACGGCGGACGGTGGAGAATGTGGTTGCGCAAATCGTCGAGCACATCAAGGACGGAGAGTTGGACGAGGGAGACGCGCTTCCCGGCGAGCGACAGCTGGCGACTCAGATGGAAGTCAGCCGGCGAACGATCCGCCAGGCAATCGGCGTGCTGGCCGATGCTGGGGTGTTGAGCGTTCAGCCCGGGCCTTCGGGCGGCATCAGGGTGCGATCGATCTGGCTGCCGGCCGAGATCACCGAGCAGGGTGTGCCGCTCTCACCCGACGGCGTGATCGAGGTGCTGGAGGCCCGTCGCACCATCGAGCCCCGGGTGGCTCAGCTGGCCGCACTGCGGGCAACCGACGCCGACTTCGCCGCCATGCGCAGCGCGATCGAGCTGCAGCGTAATGTCGCCAGCGACCGCGATAAGCTCAACCAGGCCAACACCCTCTTTCACCGCGCTATGTGGCGCTCGGCCCGCAACTCGGTGCTCGAAGCAGCGATGCGGCTGATCTGGGACAGCCTCGAGGTGGCGCTGGACATGTCCTCACGTACCGACACCGACCACGAGGACTCGCTACGACTGCACGAGGAGACGCTGGCCGCCCTGCGCAAAGGCAAGCCAAACGGTGTCGAGGCGGCGATGGATGCCCACCTGCGGTACCTCGAAGACATCTGTGAGGACGTGCTGGGCCGCGATCTCCACCGGCCCGCGCCGGTGTTCCTGCGGGCCGACACCTGACCGACGCACGTGAATAAAAGGTGCCTGGCACCTTTTATTCACGTGAAGCGGGCGGCCGCCGTAGCGATCGCGGCGGCTTGATGGGGCTGCAGCTCCTGACCCTCCACTGCCGCAAACGCTGCCAGGTACGGATCGCTCACCGGCGTCCGGATCCCGGACAGCTGCTCGAGCACCGCGAGCCCGCAGAACGGGACGTAGGTGGTCGAGTAGCCGCCCTCGTGGCAGAGCACGAGCCGGCCGTTGCACAGCTCGGCGGCCAGCTCCATCACGATCCGGGTGAGCTCGCGGAAGCCTTCGCTGTGAACCATCATCTGCGCCTGCGGTTCCAGCATGCCGGCGTCGAATCCGCAGCTGACCATGATCAGGTCGGGGCGGTGAGCCCGCACGACCGGGACCACGACCCGCGCGAACGCCTCGGTGTAGGCCCCCACCCCCGACCCCGCCGGGAGCGGAACGTTGACCGTCGCACCGACGCCGGGGCCTTCCCCGATCTCCCCCACCGAGCCCACGTCGGTGGGGTAGTAACCGGCTTGGTGCACCGACAGCGCCAGCACCGAGGGGTCACGCCAGAAAATCGACTGGGCACCGTTGCCGTGGTGGACATCCCAGTCGACGATCGCAACTCGCTCGACACCCCTGGTCGCCTGGACGTGGCGCACCGTGATCGGAACGTTGGCAAACACGCAGTAGCCTCGCCCGCGGTCGGGCTCGGCATGATGCCCCGGCGGGCGCACCAGCGCATAGGCATTGTCGACCCTCCGGTCGAGCACCGCCTCGGTGGCGGCGATACAGCCGCCCACCGCCAGCTTCGCGATCTCGCCGCCACCCGGAGCAAAGGGCGTGTTCTCACCGGCGTCCCCGCCCTCGCCTGCGCTCATGGCGTCGATACGATCGAGATACGTCGCTGAGTGCACTCGCTCCAATGCCTCGCGGTTCGCGGGCTGGGGCTCGATCTGCACCAATTCGGCCAGCAATCCGCCGGCATCGACCAGGTTTCGCAGGCGGCGTTTGGTGGCCGGCGACTCGGCGTGATCTTCCGGCTCGATCCACCCGCCACCCTCGAGCGAACGCCCCCGCCGGCCCGTGTCGTGCCAGGCGTACCGCTCGTGCCAGACCCAGCCGGTGGCCATGCGTCAGGTCGACCGCGGCATGCCGAGCACATGCTGCCCGAGGTAGGCGAGCACCAGGTTGTTGGAGACCGGGGCGACCGTGTAGAGGCGGGTCTCGCGGAACTTGCGTTCGACGTCGTACTCCCGCGCAAAACCGTAGCCACCGTGGGTATCCAGGCATGCGTTTGCAGCCGCCCACGAAGCCTCGGACGCGAGCAGCTTCGCCATGTTCGCCTCGGCGCCGCAACGCTCCGACCGGTCGAACCGGTTGGCGGCGTCGAACCTGACCAGGTCTGCCGCCCTGATCGCGGCGTACGCCCGCGCGATCGGAAACTGCACACCCTGATTCGCACCGATCGGCTTGTCGAAGACGATCCGCTCGGACGAGTACTCGGCTGCCCGCTCGGTGAACCAGCGACCGTCGCCGATGCACTCCGCGGCAATCAGGATCCGCTCGGCGTTCCAGCCGTCGAGGATGTAGCGGAAGCCTTTGCCCAGCTCCCCGATCAAGGCGGAGCCGGGCACCTCCACGTCGTCGAAGAACACCTCGGTGGTGGAGTGGTTGATCATCGTCTCGATCGGCCGCACCACCAACCGCTCCCCGGCCTGGGCCATATCGACCAGGAACAGGGACAGGCCGTCGGTCTTGACCTTCCGCTCGCCGTCATCGAGGTCGGTGCGGGCAAGCACCAACATCAGATCCGAATGCTCGGCCCGGGACGTGAAGACCTTCTGCCCGCGCAGCACAAACCCGTCACCGTGCGGTCGGGCGGTGGTCTGGATCTTGGTGGTGTCGGATCCGGCGGTGGGCTCGGTGACGGCGAAGGCCTGCAACCGCAACTCACCCGAAACCAGCTTGGGGAGGTACTCGGCTCGCTGCTGATCTGAGCCGTGGCGCAGCAGCGCGCCCATCGTGTACATCTGGGCGTGACACGCCGCGGCGTTGCCCCCCGATGCGTTGATCTCTTCCAGGATCACACTGGCCTCGGCGATCCCGAGGCCGGATCCACCGTACTCCTCGGGAATCAGCGCCGCCAGCCAGCCGTGGTCGCTGAGGGCCGAGACGAACTCCGACGGGTAGCTAGCGGGCTCCAGCCCGCGCCAGTACTCGCCGGGGAAGCGATCGCACAGCTCCCGCACGGCCTCGCGGATCGTCGAGCAGCCGGGCGGTTCCAGCGCGCTGGGCTCCCACCGGCCGGCGTTAGCCATCGTCAACTCCCGATGACGGCGCCTGCATCATGAACGTCCGGGTGAAGCTGATCACGACCTCGCCCCGTTGGTTCACCCCGGAGGTCTCGACGGTGACGATGCCGCGGTCCGGCCGCGACTCGGACCGGCGCTTGGCCACGATCGTGGTCTCGGCATGCAGGGTGTCACCGACGAACACCGGGTTGGGCAGGCGCACGTTGTCCCATCCCAGGTTGGCGATTGCCTCCTCGCTGGTGTCGGCCACGGTCAGCCCGGTGATCAATGCCAGGGTGAACACGCTGTTGACCAGCACTTTCCCGAACGGGGAGGCGGCCGCATATTCATCGTTGAAGTGAAGCTGGTTGGTGTTGTGGGTCAGACAGGTCGACCACACGTTGTCCATCTCGGTGACGGTGCGGCCCAGCCGGCTGCGGAAGCTCTCCCCGACCACGAAGTCGTCCCAGGAAGGCGGTGTGTTGCGGGTGGAGAGCGTCACCGGTTCAACCTACAACTGATCGAACCGAGGAGGCAATTCTCTCGGCGTCGGGGATCCACGCCCGCTCCAGCTCCGGCGCATAGGGAATGGGGGTGGGATCCGCACTGACCCGCCGCGGCGGAGCGTCGAGCTCGTCGAACGAGCGCTCGACCACATCCATGATCAGCGGCGCCGCCCAGCCGGCCGCGGCGGGGCACTCCTCGACCACCACCAGGCGGTTCGTCTTGGCCACGCTGGCCGTCACCGTCTCGACGTCGGGTGGCCACACGGTGCACAGGTCGATCACCTCGGCAGATACCCCTTCGGCCGCCAGCGTCTGAGCCGCGTCCAGCGCACGGTGCAGCATGACCTGGCCGGCGACCACCGTGACGTCGGTTCCCTCCATGGCGACCTTCGCCCGGCCGAGCGGCAACGGCGCGAGCTCGCCGGTGATCTCCTCCGACATGCCGTACAGCATCTTGTGCTCCAGGAATACAACCGGATTCGGATCCTGAATCGCGGTACGCAGCAGGCCGTATGCCTGGGACGGACTCGACGGCGCGACCACGATCAGGCCGTGGGTGCCGTACAACCACGAATCGACAACCTGCGAATGCTGGGCGCCGAAGCCGCCGCCCGCGCCGTTGGCCATGCGCACTGTCATTGGCACCGAGCACTGACCACCGGTGAGGTAGCGGTGCTTTGCGGCTTGGTTGACGACCTGGTCGAAACAGACGGCCAGGAAGTCGGCGAACATCAGGTCGATCACCGGGCGCATGCCGGTGAGCGCGGCTCCGATCGCCGCCCCGACGATGGCGACCTCCGATATCGGCGTGTCTCTGACCCGCACCGGCCCGAACTCCTCGAGCAGTCCGTCGGTGGCCTTGAACACCCCACCGGCCGCGGCCACATCCTCGCCGAACAGCAGTACCCGGCTGTCCTCGCGCAGCTCGTCGTCGATGGCAGCGGTAACCGCGCCTCTGAAGGTGAGCGTGCTCACGCCAAGATGTCCGTGAATCGAGACTCGAGCGACGGCGGCGGTGACGCCAGCGCCCGTTCGCGGGCGGCGGCAACGTCCTCGCGCGCCTCCTGCGTGATCTGCTCGATCCGATCGGCCGTTACTCCCAGCTCGAGCAGCTGCCGCTCGGTGACTCCCAGCGGGTCGCGCTCCAGCCACGAGTCGAGCTCGCCGTCGGGGCGGTAAGCACCGGGGTCGGACCGCGAATGGCCCGCCTGGCGGTAGGTCTTTGCCTCGATCAACGTCGGCCCGCCGCCCTCCCGGGCGCGGGCCACCGCGATGGCGGCCACCTTGGTGACCGCCGACAGGTCGTTGCCGTCCACGATCACGCCGGGCATGGCGTAGCTGCTCGCCCGCGCCGCGATGTCGGAGACCGGCGTGGTGGCGGCGATCGGGGAGTACTCACCGTACAGATTGTTCTCGCACACGAACACGACCGGCAGCCGCCACACCGATGCCAGATTGAGGCTCTCGTGAAACGCGCCGATATTGCTCGATCCGTCGCCGAAGAACGTCACCGCCACGCCCTGGTCACCACGCACCTGGGCGGTCAGTGCTGCCCCGACGGCGACCGGCAGACCGGCTCCGACCACAGCGAACGAGCCCAGCGCGCCGCGCTCGAGATCGGCCAGATGCATCGAGCCGCCCTTGCCTCCACACAGCCCAAGGGACCTGCCGACGATCTCGGCAAAGCACGCGTCCAGCGGCGCTCCCATGGCGATCATCGCCCCGTGGCCGCGGTAGGTACAGGTCATCGTGTCCCGCGGTTGGAGCGCTGCGCACACACCCACCGGCACGGCCTCCTGGCCCTGGCAAAGGTGGGTGCTCCCCGACACGAGATTCTGCAGGAAGAGCGCCTGGACAGCATCCTCGAACAGGCGGATCCTCCACATCGTTCCGAGCCCGGCAACAGTGTTTTCGACGCTGTCCACCGCGGGCAATCGTACTGACCGCTGTCCGATGTGTCAAGATCCTGGCGTTTTATTTCACTATTTGAATTAGTTGCCGATCACGACCGCGCTTGCCTCGATCTCGACCAGGAAGCCCGGGAGCAGGAAATCGCCGGCACCCACGAACGTGCTGGCCGGCTGAATCTCGGCGAACACCTGCCCGTGAGCGCGGCCCACGCCCTCCCAATCCTCCATGTTGCGCAGGTACACGCGGGTACGCACGACATCCTCGAATCCGGCGCCGACCTCAGCCAGGGCCTCGCCGATCACGCCGAGGCAAAACGCGGCCTGGGCATAGGCATCGCCGGGCGCCACAATCTCGCCGTGCTCGTCCGCCGGCCCGGTGCCGGCGACCTCCACCTGTTGGCCGACGCGAACCGCCCGCGAGTACCCCACCACCTTCGCCCAGGGGCGCTTGGCTGCGGCTGTCCGGCGCTGTTCAGTAGGGGATCCCATGGAAGTCCGTCCTTTCCCAAAATCAAGATGGCGAGATACTGATAGGCTATTTGAAATCGTTGGCCTTCGTCGTGTCGTCGTCCCACCCTCCTCAACCACCCGGCTCCCTGCCCCTCTCCGGTGTGCGTGTGGTCGACCTGACGAGCTCCGTGGCCGGCCCGTTTTGCACACAGCTGCTGGGAGCGCTTGGCGCGGACGTGATCAAGGTCGAGCGGCCCGGTCACGGCGATGACACACGCGCGTGGGGGCCGCCGTTCTGGGACGACGAGAGCGCGATGTTCCTGGCCATGAACGCCAACAAGCGCTCGATCGGGCTGGATCTGAGATCCGAGCGGGGCCTTGGCCTCGCCCTGCAGCTGGCCGAGCGCGCCGACGTGGTGGTGCAGAGCATGCGGCCGGGACTGGTCGAGAGGCTCGGGCTTGGCTACGCCGAGATCAAGTCCCGCAACCCCGAGGTGATCTACTGCAACATCGGCGCCTACGGCCGCCTGTCACCGCTGAGCGACCAGCCTGGCTACGACCCGTTGATGCAAGCCGCGGGTGGAATCATGAGCGTCACCGGCGAGCCCGATGGCCGGCCGGTGCGGGTGGGCGTCTCGTTGGTCGATCAGGGAACGTCGCTGTGGGCGGCAATCGGCATCCTGGCCGCGCTGCGGACCCGCGATCAGGGCGGAGGCGGCTGTGAGGTCGACGCCTCGCTGTACGAGACCGCGATCGGCTGGATGGGCTACCACCTGGTCAGCCATCTGGCCACCGGGCTGATACCCAAGCCGGTGGGGTCCCGGTTTGCCAGCATCGCCCCCTACGAAGCATTCGAGGCGGCCGATGGATGGATGGTCCTGGCCGCGCCCAACGATCGCCTGTTTCACGTGCTGTGCGGCGTTCTCGACCTCCCCGAGCTTGCCACCGACCCGCGATTCGCAACCAACCCCGACCGCGTCGCCAATCGCGACCAGCTGGCCGCCGCGATCGGGGCGCGGATCGCCACCCAGCCGGTGCAGGCGTGGCTGGATCGACTCACCGAGGCAGCACTGCCCGCAGCGCCCGTGCTCAACGCCTCCGAGGTCGTGCAGAGCCCCCAGACCACGGCCCTGGGGATCTTGGAAGCCGTCCCCGGGCACCAGATCGAGGATCTGCAGCTGGTGGCGGCGCCGGTGGTATTCGACGGTCACCGCCCCGGCACCCGTCGCCCACCACCCAGCCTCGGTCAGCACACCGCCGAGATCTGTGCTGAGCTCGGAGTCGACGGTGAGCGCCTCGCGCAGCTGCGATCAGACGGGGTCGTCGCCTAGAGATACCGGTCGAACCAGGCGCGGGCACGGTGCCAGAAGTCGATCACGTGGCTTCGCTCGCGCAGGCTGTGCCCCTCGCGCGGGTAGACCACCAGCTCGACCTCCGCCCTACCCTCCCGCGCGATCCCACGGTACAGCTCGTGGGCCTGGCCGACGGGGACACACTGGTCGATCTCGCCGTGCACAATCAGCGTCGGCGTGCGGATGTTGCGCACATGGATGATCGGCGAACGGCCAATGACGGCACCGGCCGGGTCGTACGGGTCGGGATCCCAGAACAGCTGCTCGAGGTAGCCGATGTTGCCGCCGTTGAGCTTGCTCAGGCGATCGCTCGGTGCAGCGATCGCGACCGCCGCGGCAAACCGGTGAGTCTGGGTGACCGCCCAGGCGGTGAGGTAGCCGCCGTGGCTTGCGCCCAGCACGCCCACCCGCCGGTCGTCGACCACCCCACGGGCGACCAGCGCATCGACGCCGGTGAGGATGTCCTGCAGCTCTCCCCCGCCCATGTCGCGGATCGTGCTGCGGGCGAACTCCTGGCCGTAGCCGACGCTGCCCCGCGGGTTGGGCATAAGCACGGCGTAGCCGGCCGAAGTCCACAGCGTTGGCAACCCGAAGTTCGTCCACTGCGCTGTCCACGAGGAGGACGGCCCACCGTGAATCACCACCACCAACGGCAGGTCCCGGGGAGGGACGCCCGTGGGCAGCGCGACCAGCCCGTCGATCTCACGACCGTCGGTCGAAGCCCAACCAAGGTGCAACCACTCCGGCAACGCATGAGCGCCCAGTTTGGTGTTGAACGTCGTCAGCGGCGTCCAGCTCGGCGTGGGCGCACCGATGTCCAGCTGCACAGCCTCGGGTGGGACGTTGGGCCGCTCGAGCACCGCCACCGCGCGCGCGCCGCCGGCATCCACGGATACCCGAGCCTGCAGCCGGCTGCCGAGCGTTGCCGCGCCCGACCACACATCGGTGTACCCACCGTCGATCTCCACGGTGCCGAACGCCGAGCCGATTCCGCGCCATCCGGCACACCACAGTGAGCGCTGATCCCGCCATTGGAGCCAGGTGACGTCGACATCGAGGCCGCCTACGATCGGCAGCGCCTGGCCGGCCCCGATGGTGGCCGACATCGGTACTCCGGCGAGGATGCCCCGATCGCTGCACACCCCCTCCAGGAACGCGATCCTGGCGCCGTCGGGTGAGAGCCGGGGAAGTGCCAGCTGCCATTCGGAGTCGATCCGTTCCAGCCGGCGGGGCTCCGCGTCGAGCGCGACGACCAGCAGATGGGCGGTGTACCAGCCGCTCTCGGAGGAGTCGCTGGAAACGACCGCTGCGAGGGTCGCATCTCCGTCCCAGTCGAACTCCCACACCGTCAGCCCGTCGAATTTCACCTGCGAGGTGGCGCCCGTCGGCCGCTCGATCAGGAACAGGCGGCGCCAGGCGGACACCGGACGAAACACGAGGGGATCGGGATCGCCGCCGTCGGCCGGCTCTCCTCGGATCGTGGTCGCATTGTGCGCGCTGGCGGTATCCAGACCCGGATCCGCCGCCAGCACCAGCAGCGATCCGCCGTCTCGCGACCACGCGATCTGCTCCACCGAACCCGAGACGTGTCCGAGCGGGAGCGGCCGGTCGTGTCCCTCGGCCAGCACGTACAGCGACATCCGCCCGGGATGGCCGCTGTCGGATGCGAACGCCAACTCACGCCCGTCGGGAGACCACCGCGGCTGGGTGTCGAGGCCTCCTGTGGCGATCAGCGGAACCGCCGGCTGTCTGCCCTCGACCACCCGGAGACCGCCGCTGGGAGCGACGGCCGGCCCCGGTCCAACCGGATCGAGCACCGAGATTGCAACCCTGCCCCCGTCCGCCGAGACAACGGCCTCGGTGGGACGCCGCAGGTCCATCAGCCGCTCCGCTGTGAGCACCGGGCCGGCGGTGGCGTCGGCGATCACCTGCATGTCACTCACTGACACCGGACGGCTGGGCTTCGGCGGCGGCTTCGGGGTCGATCGTGTGCAGGCAGGCGACCTCCCGGTCACCGATCTGCCGGGGAGACACCACGCCGGTGAGACAGTCGTCCTGCACCCGTGGGCAACGGCGGGCGAACACGCACCCGACGTCGTCGTCGACGTCGTTTTGGGTGATCCCGACCTGAGCTTCGGCGCCGGGGATCGAGTCGACCAACGCGCGGGTGTAGGGATGCATCGGCGCCGTCATCAGCAGGTCGGTGCGGCCCCGCTCGACGATCCGGCCGCGGTACATCACCGCCGCCGTGTCGGTCATGTATCTCACCACCGACAGGTCGTGGGAGATCAGGAGCAGAGCCAGATCCCGGCGCTCGCGCAGGTCGAGCAGGAGGTTGAGGATCTGGGCCTGCACCGACACATCCAGCGACGAGGTGGGCTCGTCGGCGATCAGCACCCGCGGCTCACAGGCCAGCGCGCGGGCGATCCCGACCCGCTGACACTGGCCGCCGCTGAGCCGCTTGGGCCGGCGGTCGATCACCTGGCCGCTCAGCCCCACCTCCTGCAAGACCTCGGTGGCGCGTTTGGCCGCCTCCGCCTTGCCCATCTTGCGCCACACCCGGAACACCTCCGCCACCGTCTGATGCGGCGTCAGCATCGGGTTGAGGGAGCCGTATGGATCCTGGAAAATCATCTGGGCGGAGCTTCGCAGCGGGTCGTTTCGCTTGACCGAGCTCCACGAGCGCCCGGCGATCTCGACTGCGCCGCCGGTCGGCTCGAGTGCGCCCACCAACACCCGGCCGAGCGTGGTCTTGCCGCTTCCGCTCTCCCCCACCAGGCCGATGGCCGCACCTTCCTCGACCACCAGGTCGGCGTCGGCCACGGCCGTCTGGGTACTCCCCGGAAACTGCACGGTGATGCCGCTTGCGGTCAGGATCGGTTCAGACATCGGACAGCTCCCCGTGGCGGACGCACGCCACCGACTGCCCGGTGTTCGCAATCTCGAGCGGCGGCCGGGCGGTGAGACAGCGATCCTCGACATGGGCACATCGAGGCGCGAAGCGGCAGCCCACCGGCCAGTCCTCGGGAGTCGGGGGCACGCCGGCGATGGCTGCCAGGCGCTCGTTCTGCTTGCGGGCGCTGGGCCGGGCCGCCAGCAGCGCCCGCGTGTAGGGATGAGCCGGGTGGGTGAGCACGTCGGCGGTGATTCCCGATTCCACCGTCATGCCGGCGTACACGATCGCGACCCGATCGGTGACGGCTTCGATCACGGCCAGGTCATGGGTCACGATGATCAGCGACATGCCGGTGCTTCGCCGGAGCTCGCCGAGCAACTCGAGGATGGAGCGCTGCACGGTGACGTCGAGCGCAGTGGTCGGCTCGTCGGCAATCAGCACCCGCGGCCGGCCGGTGATGGCCAGGGCGATCATCGCCCGCTGGCGCATACCGCCCGAGAGCTGGTGGGGGTACGTCCCCAACACCTCCTGGGCCCTGGGCATCTCGACCTGATGGAGCAGTTCGAGTGCGCGCTCCTTCACGTTCACGCCGGGGTCAAGCAGCTTGATCGTCTCGCTCAGCTGACTGCCGATGGTCATCACCGGGTCGAGGCTGGACATCGAGCTCTGGGGCACCAGCGCCAATTGCCGGCCGCGCAAGCGGTGCCACTGGCGCTCCGAGTAGCCCACCGTGTCGGTGCCGTCCAACACGATGCTGCCGCCGGTGATCCGGCCTCCCAGGCGGGGGAGCAGGCCCATGACGGCGCGACAGCTGAGCGTCTTCCCTGATCCCGTCTCCCCCACCACGCCGAGCGCCTCGCCGGGTCGCACCGCAAAGCTGACGGCGGTCAGCACCTCGCGCTTGACGATCGTGGCCGCCAGATCGGTGACCGTCAGGATCGCATCGGCCGGCAAGGCGCCCTCGGTCGCAGCGGCCACTATCGCCCCCTACCGGAGCCGGGAGTCAGCAGCGTGTCGGCGACCATGCTCAGCGCAACGCCGGTCAGTGCCAGGATCACTCCCGGCAGGATGGTGACCCACCACGCGGTGGCGATCACCGTCGAGCCCCCGTACATGATCGCGCCCCACTCGGCAGTGGGAGGCTGGACGCCTGCCCCGAGAAAGGGCAGCGAGGCGATCACGACCACCTGCAGCACCGCGTCGGCGACGGCGTACGCTCCGATCGCGCCGACCACATTGGGCAGCAGGTGGCGCCCGATGATGCGGCGGCTCGAGTACCCCAGCAGCTGAGCGGCCACCACGAACTCGCGCCGCCGCAGGGTGAGTGTCTGGGCACGCCCGAGCCGGGCGTAGATCACCCAATCGGTCACGATCAACGCGAACAGCAGCGACGGCAGGCCGGGCGGCAGCGGGCCAAAGGTGGTGGTGGGCCCGAACAGCAACACGATTGCGAGCACCAGCACCATGAACGGGAACGCGATCACCGCATCCACGATCCGCATCAGCACCGAATCCACCCACCGACCGGAGTACGCCGCGGTGATCCCCACCAGCGATCCGATCAGCGAAGCCACCAGCACCGCGCCGGTGGCGGCAAGGATGTCGATGCGTCCGCCCGCGAACGTCCGCAGGAAGACATCTCGGCCGATCGTGTCGGTCCCGAACGGATGACTCCACGAGGGTGCTTGGAGCGCCGGTGCCACGATCTTGTCCGGGCCGTACGGCCACACGATCGGGATCACCGCACACGCCAGCACGATCACGGTGATCATCGACACCCCGCAGATCAGCCCCCACCGGCGGGGCCGTTCGCCGGAGCCCAGGCGGACGCGCATCCGGACGCGCAGCGGAGTGGTGGGAGCTTCGGCGGTCATCGCGTCGGCCGGGTCCGGGGATCGACGAACTGGTAGAGCACGTCAGCGACCGCATTGATGATCACAACCACGATCGCGGTCACCAGGGCTGCACCCTCAACCACCGGGTAGTCGCGCGCGCTGACGGCGTACACCAGCGCCGATCCGATGCCCGGCAGGTTGAACACCGCCTCGATCACAACCGCTCCACCGATCAGCGCCCCGATGTTGTATCCGACCAACGTGATCAGCGGCAGCAGGCTGTTCGGCAACACGTGGCGGGCCACCAGCCGCGACGGCGGCAGGCCGCGCGCGATCGCCGCCTCGACGAAGTCCTCGGACAGGATCTCGTGAATGCTCTGCCTCAGCGTGCGGGCGATAATCGGTATCAGATACGCCGACAGCGCCAGAGCGGGCAGCGGCAGGTAGTCAAAGCTATCCGAGATGCTGGTGCCCCAGCCACCGGCCGGAAACGCGGCGGTGTTGAGCGCGAACAGGAGCAGCAGGAAGCCGACCAGGAACGGCGGCATCGCGAGCAGCACCATCATCACTCCACGGATGCCGAGATCGAGTCCGGGGGTGCGGGTGATCCCGCTGATCACGCCCAGCGGCACTCCCAGCATCAGCGAGATGCCCACCGAGAACGCGATCAGGGTGAGTGTCACCTTCAGTGCCGGTACCACGATGTCGGTCACGGGAGTGCTCCCGGGCAGCAGCGACGTACCCAGGTCGCCGTGGAGCGCGCCGGTCACGAATGTGGCGAACTGCTGCAGCAGCGGCTCGTCGAGATGCATCTGATGGCGCAGGTGCGCGAGCGTCTCGGGGGTCGCTCGCGGGCCGAGGATGGTCACCGCCGGATCGCCCGGCACGATGTGCACCAGCATGAAGGTGATGATCATCACCACCAGGCCCACCACCAGCACCTGCCCGAGGCGCGACAGCACCGGCTTGGCCACCGCCATGCTCACGGGCAGCTCCGCCGGGCCGGCAAGGGCGCCGGCCCGGCTGAACTTGACGTCAAGCGTCTACCCCGAGCCGGTGGGTGCCGGAGCGACATACAGGAACACGGAGGGCAATGGCTTCACCCACTGCACGGTGTCCGTGCGCTGTCCGCTGACCGCAACCCAGTCGATCAGTGGGATTGAAGGGAGATCCTTGCCGTACAGGTTGTTGATCGAGGTCATCGCGTCCAGCCGCGGCTGGTCGACGGTCTCCTTGGCGGTGACGATCAGGTTGTCCATCTCCTTCGAATCGTAACCCGAGAACAGGGCGTAAATTCCGCCGTCTGACTGGAGGCCGTACACCAGGAAGCCGTCGGGAATGTCGGCATAGTCGGTGAGGCCGCCGATGGCCAGCTGGAAGTTGCCGTTGTACTCATCCTCACCTGCTGTGGCGGCATCGACTGACTCGAGGTTGAGCTTGATGCCAATCTGATCGAGGTTCTGCTGGACGATCGCCGCCATGTCCTGGTAGTACGAGGCGTCGCTGCGGACGAGCAGGTCGATCGTGCAACCGCTGGCGCAAGGAGTGCCCTTCAGCAATTCCTTGGCCTTGGCCACATCCGGCCCCTCGGTGACGGTGTTCATGTGCCACGGGGTCATGGTGGACGGGTAGAAGCTGTAGAGCGGGGCTGCCTTGCCACCCCACACCGACGTGCTCAGCTGCTGCCGGTCAACCGCCAGCGAGATGGCCTGACGGACGTTGACGTTGGCCAGCGCGCCCTTGCGGATGTTTGTATAAAAGTAGAACCCGCCGTACAGCGGCGTGTACACCGCGGTTGACGAGCCGGTCAGCTGGCCGGCCGTGTTCAGCGGGATGTTTTGGGCGAGGTCGAGCTGCCCACTCTTGACCTGGATGATGCGGGTGTTGGTGTCCTTGACGTAGATGAACTGCATCTGCGCGACGGCCCGTTTCGGCCCGTAATAGTTGGGATTGCGAACGAGGGTCGTGGTGGAGGGCGTGAACGACTTGATCATGTACTGGCCCGCAGAGATCGGGTTCTGGTAGAAGGTCTTGGGATCTGCCAGACCGGACGCGGGCGAGATGATGAAGTTGGGCTGCGCGATCAACGCCAGGAACGACCCCGAGGGATTCTTGAGCGTGATCACGGCCGTGGTGTCGTTGGGGGCGGTGACCGACTTGATGGCGGAGAACAGGCCGACGTTGGCGTTGTTCTTGTCGGTCATGTACCGGTTGAACGACGCGACCACGTCGGAGGCGGCGAGCGGAGTGCCGTCGGAGAACTTGAGGCCGGGGCGGAGCGTGAACGTGTACTCAGTGCCTGCGGTGTCGACCTTCCAGCTGGCTGCCAGCCCAGGCTCGACCTTGGTGCCGTCGGACGAGTACTGGGTCAGCGTCCCGCCGATCAGGTTGATGATCTCGAGCTCGTCATTCTGGAGCGCGGTGTCGGGATCGAGGTCTCGGAACTGCTCTGCCAATCCGACCTTGAACACGGACGGCGGGGGCGGCCCACTCGCGCCCCCGCTGCCGGACGAGGACGACGAGGACGAGCTCCCACAGCCCGCGGCCACAGCAACTACAGCCAGGAGCGGCAGCACCGCCCATCGTGTAACCAGCCTGCCTAGAGAATTTCGAACCGTGTGACTGTTCACCGCGTATCGCCTCCCATTCCAGGGGATCTGAGCGCCAACGTGGGGCTCACTGTCGCCAGGGTAATTTCACCATTTGAAATGAATTTCGTAATACTGCGATCCTAAACGATCTCTCGTCATCGAGTCAAGCGAACGAGCGTCCCGCAACGGTACCCTTTCTAGACCACTGATGGTATGGTCCCGGCGATTTTTTTCTCGAACCGCCCGGAGGCCGATGTGAGCGCGACACGCGAGGAAACCGACTCACTCGGGTCGGTTCAAGTGCCGGTGGATGCGCTGTACGGGTCGGCCACCGCCAGAGCCCTGACCAACTCGGGTGTGTCCGAGGTGTTGCTGAGCGACCGGCCCGAGCTGCTGGTCGGACTGGCCCAGACGAAAGCGGCTGCGGCAGCCGCCAACACCGCTGTGGAGGCGCTCTCCGCCGAGAACGGCGAGGCGATCGCGGCCGCGGCGCGGGAGGTGGCGGCGGGTCGCTGGCACGAGCAATTCCCGTTGCCGGTGATGCAGGGCGGAGGCGGCACCGCGGCCAACATGAATATGAACGAGGTGCTGGCCACGCGAGCGACTCAGCTGATCCGGGAGCGCACCCCCAAGGCCGAGGCGGTGCATCCACTCGACCACGTCAACCGCTCCCAGTCGACCAACGACGTGTACCCCACAGCGATGAACATCGCGGTGCTCTTGGCGGGAACAGCAGCCGCTGCCGGTATCTCCCATCTGATCGCCGCGTGCAACGCGCAGGCCGATCAGATCCCCGCCGAGCTGGAGCGGCTCGGCCGCACCTGTGTGCAGGACGCGCTGCCGGTGCCGATCGCCGCCGCCACCCACCGGATGCACGCACACGGGCTGACGCGGTGCCGTGACGACCTGATCCAGAGCGTCGACCGGTTGCGGGCCGTACCGCTGGGTGCAACCGCGGTTGGCACCGGCTTCGGCGCCCCCGCCGGCTATCGAGAAGCGGCGCTTCCCGCGCTGGTGGCAGAGACCGGTTTGGAGCTGACCGCAGTCGACGACCCGTTCGACGCCCTCGCCCACGCCGACCCCCACCTGGCCGTGATGCACGCCCTCTGCCGGGCGAGTCTGCTGATGGCCAAGATTGCCCACGACTTCCGGTTCCTGTCCTCCGGCCCCGTCGGCGGCATCGGCGAGCTGGTGCTACCGGCGGTGCAGGTGGGCTCGTCGGCCATGCCGGGAAAGATCAACCCGGTGGTGCCAGAGTTGATCATCCAGCTCGGCCACCGCGTGCGCGGGGCAACCACCACGGTCGAGTCGGCCGTCGCCGATGGTGAGCTCGAACTCAACGTGATGACACCGGTGGTTGCGCTTGAGCTGCTCGGCAGCCTCAACGAGGTTGACCGAGGTGCTCGACTGTTCGCCGACCGTTGCGTTTCCGGGCTGCGGTGGAACACCGAAGCCGTCGACCAGAACCTCCGCGGCGCTCTCACCGATGCGGTGACGCTGGCCGGAGAGAGCGGGTACGCGGCCAGCTCGCGCCAATTTCCCCCGGCCTATCCGCCGCTCGCCGACGACGTCAGTGGCGACGGATGAAGTCCTTGACGACCGCCAGGTAAAGGTCTGCGTCCTTCTCGGCCAGCAGGGCGTGGGAGGCGTTGCCGAAGATCACGAACTCATTGTCGGCGACCCGATCGGCGATCGCCCGGTGGGCATCGACTGAGACGATGTCGTGCCAGCCGGCGACGATCAACACCGGTGCTGCGATCTCCCCGAGGCGATCGGTGACGTCCCAGTTCAGCAGGTTGCCGTTGCAGACGAACTCGTTCGGGCCCCACATCACGAAGTAGGGCCGCCCCAGATCGGTGAGGTGCGGAAGCACGTCGGACTCCAGCTCGGCCAGCGATCTCTCCAGGTCGAACGGCGCGGCCGATCGACGGAAATGCCGGGCATACACCCGATGCACGGCATCCAGGTAGTCGGGGTGCTCGTACTCGCCGGTCGCCTCGTGGCGAGACAGGGTGGCCAGCGTCTCGGAATCGAGTGACGATCGCATCCGGTTGATGCCGCGCAGCTCCTCGATCACCGAGGCACCGGCGTTGCACACCGCCAGCGAGCGCACTGACTGCGGATGGTCGAGCGTGTACTGCAGGCCGAGGAATCCTCCCCAGGAACGCCCCAGGAGGTGCACCCGGCCGAGATCAAGCCCGCTGCGCACCGCCTCGAGTTCCGCCACAAACCGCTCCATCGTCCACAGGGAGTCGTCGTCGGGGCGGTCGGAGCGTCCCCCGCCGAGCTGGTCGTACAGCACCACCTGAACCGACTGGTCCGCGATTTCGGCCAGCCGGCTGAGAGTGGTCATGTCTGCTCCCGGCCCCCCATGCAACCCGATCAGGCTGGTATCGGCGTCTCCGTGAATCTGATACGTGATGCTATGGCCGGCGTCATCGACGACCATTCGTCCTTCACGTATCGGAAGCGGGCTTTCTGTCAACGGTCACCCTCCGAATATTCCATATAATGAAATGAGATTGCGAGCGGAGGTCACCGTAGACGATGCCTGAGACTCGACGCAAGACCACCACCGACAAATCCCCGGAGAAGGCTCCCACCGCCGCCAAGCCCACGCTGATCCGGTCGGTGTCACGGGCGTCGCGGATCCTGCTGCACCTCGCAAATCACGGCGAGGCGATCACGGCCAAGGAGACCGCAACCGCGGTCGGGATGCACGTGGCGACCACCTACCACCTGCTGAACACACTGGTCTCCGAGGGGCTGGTGGCCAAGGACTCGGCCCGGCGGTACACGCTCGGCCCCAAGGTGGGGGTGCTCTCCGATGCATTCGACAGGCAGCTGTCGCCACCGGCGAGCCTCTTGAGCGGACTGCGCGAGCTGGCCGACAGCTCGGGTGAGACGTCCCATCTGAGCGCGTGGCGACACAGCGAGATCGTGGTGCTGGCGTCGATCGAGGGCAGTCACGCCGTCCGGGTTGGAGCCATTCACCGCGGCATGCGTGGTGACGGGCACGCCCGCGCTTCGGGAAAGCTGCTGCTGGCGCACGCCCGACCCGAAACCCGAGAGGCGTACTTCTCGACGCACCCGATCCGGGTCGTGACCGAGCACACCATCACGGATCCGGCCAAGCTCGAGGAGGAGTTCGAGCGAATCAGGGAGCAGGGATACTCGACCGACGTGGCCGAGTATGCCGAAGGCGTGGCGTGCGCATCCGCACCGGTGCTGGACAACGGGCACATCACGGCGGCGGTCACAATCTCGGTGCCGCTGCACCGGTTCGAACGAGACGGCGACGCGCTGATCGCAGCGTTGCTGCGCACCACCTCGACGCTCACGGCATGACCGCGGGCCCCGGGCACGGCACGGTGGTCGTCACCGGAGGAGCCGGCGGAATCGCGCACGCGGTGATAGCCGCGGTGCTGGAGACCACCGACCACCGCTGCGTCTCGATCGACCTGGATACACCAGAGGAGTTCGCCGATCACGATCGGGCAATGCTGATCAAAGCCGACCTGACCGACCCGGACGAAGTCGCCCGGGCGGTCGCGGCCGCCGCCGCTTGGGGTGAGCCGATCGTCGGCCTCGTCAACTCGGTGGGAGCCGTCAACCACACGCCCACACTCGAGCTCGATCACGCCACCTGGCGCCGAGTTTTGGCGGTACACGTTGACGGAACCTTTCTGGCGAGCCAGGAGGTGGCCAGACGGATGGCCGCGAGCGGCGGGGGCTCAATCGTGAACATGGGATCGGTGGCTATGTTCTTCGGCTGGCCGGAGCGGCTTGCCTACGCCGCGGCGAAAGGCGCGATCGGTGCGATGACGCGCACGCTGGCGGTCGAGTGGGCCGACCTCGGCATCCGCGTCAACTGCGTCGCACCAGGCTACATCGACTCCAAACTGGTCGCCGATCTGATCGCGCGCGACGTGATCGACGGTGAGGTGTACCGCAACCTCCACGCCCTCAAACGGTTCGGCGCAGCGCGGGAGGTGGCCGATGTGATCCTGTTCCTGCTGTCGGACGCGGCCGCGTACGTGACCGGCGAGACGGTGCGGGTGGACGGTGGATTCTCAGCGGTCAAGCTTCCCCGGGACACCTAGCCACCGTGCAGGTGAATCCAGGTGACCTTCATGTCGGTGTACTGCTCGAGCGCGTGCAGGGACTTGTCCCGCCCAAAGCCTGACTGCTTGAAACCCCCTGAGGGCACCGACATGTCGCCGTTGAGGATGCAGTTGACCCAGACCGTTCCCGCTCGGAGGTCGCGAGCGACGCGGTGGGCGGTGTTGATGTCGTTCGTCCAGACCGCGGCGGCGAGCCCGTACATCGTGTCGTTTGCCAGCGCGACGGCCTCCTCGGTGGTCGCGAACGTCATGGTCGAGAGCACCGGTCCGAAGATCTCCTCGCGCCCAATGGTCATCCGGTTGTCGACGCCCGTGAAAATCGTCGGCTCCACGTAGAAGCCACCCGTCTCGGTGCGTACCCGGCTCCCGCCCAGGTGCAGCGCCGCCCCCTCGCTCTGGCCGGTCTCGATGTACCCCAGAACCCGGTCGAGCTGGGTCCGATCCACCACCGCCCCCATCTGGGTCGCATCGTCGAGCGGATCGTCGGGGTGAATTGCGCCGGCGATGTCCGTGATCCGCGCGAGCAGCTCATCGTGGACGCGCTCGTCCACCAGCAACCGGGTGCCGGCGAAGCAGAGCTGACCCTGATTGGCGTTGAACCCTGCGACGACCATGGCCGCCGCCGTGTCGAGGTCGGTGCAATCGGCCATCACGATGTGCGGGGACTTGCCACCGCACTCGAGGCCGAGGCGCTTCATGTTGGAGTCGCCGGAGTACCTGAGGAAGAACTTGCCGACCTCACTCGACCCGGTGAAGCCCACCATATCCACATCGTTGTGCAGCCCGATCGCCCGGCCTGCCGTCTCACCAAACCCTGGGAGCACCTGGAGCACGCCGTCAGGCACACCGGCCTCGGTGGCGAGCTCTGCCAATCGAAGCGCCGACAGCGGCGACTGTTCTGCCGGCTTGAGCACGACGCTGTTGCCGACCGCCAGCGCGGGGCCGACCTTCCAGGTCGCGGCCACCAGCGGATAGTTCCACGGAACCACCGCTCCGACCACACCGAGCGGCTCGCGTACGACCGTGACGACATCGTCAGGTCCTGACGGGGCGACCTCGCCGTAGACCTTATCGATGGCCTCGGCGTAGTAGTCGATCGCGTCGATCGCCGACGGAAGATCCACCGTGCGGCTCTTGATGATCGGCTTTCCCACGTCGATCGTCTCGGTCAGCGCCAGCTGCTCGCGGTCGCGGTCGATCAGCTCAGCGAGTCGGGCCAGCACCCGCTTGCGGTCCTTCGGCGCCGCCCTCGACCACACGCCGGACTCGAAAGCTGCCCGCGCGCCACGCACCGCGCGGTCGACGTCGGCGGCGGCGCACGACGCCACCTCGGCGACCACCTCGCCGTTGATCGGGCTGACGCAGCGAAACGTCTCACCGGACACCGCCGGGACGTACTCTCCGTCCACATAGGCAAGCCGCCTCGGGCCGTTGGGGCCGAGCAGATCTCGCAACGGGGGATGAGCGGTGACGCGTTCCACGGCTACCCCGACGGCACTCCGGACATGCCCCCGTCGATGGTGACGCACGAGCCGACGATGTAGGCGCTCTCGTCCGATGCCAGGTACGAACACAGCTGTCCGACCTCGCGGGGCGTGGCCAGCCGGCCGGCCGGAATCGCCGAGAGATACTGCTGCTCGTCGTAGAAGCCGCGCTCGACCTCGTGATCCCAGGCCGCGGTGGCGATGAACCCGGGCGCGACGGCGTTGACGCGCACACCCAGCGGCCCCCACTCCGCGCCCATCACCTGGGTCATCATGATCACAGCCGCCTTGGCAGCGCAGTAAGCCAGCCGGCCCGCATGCCCCTGCTGCCCGCGGATCGACGCGATATTCACGACCTGGCCCGACCCCTCAGCGATCAGCTTGCGCCCGACCGCGCGCGAGCAATAGAAGACCGCAGTCTGCATCACTCCGATCGAGAGATGCCACAATTCGTCGGACAGCTCATGGGTGGGATCCCCGACCCGGATCAGCCCCGCATTGTTGATCAGCACGTCCACCCGCCCGAAATCCGCCTCAACCCGATCGACAGCCGCGTCCACCGCTGCGCTGTCGGTGATGTCGAGCTGGTAGGCACGAGCTCTCGGCAACCGATCTGCGAGTTCGACGGCACGATCACCGTCGAGATCCCACACGGCCAGATTCGCACCTTGATCGGCGAACACCTCGCAGATGCCGGTACCGACTCCGCCGGCACCGCCGGTGACGATCACCGTTCGTCCATCCTGGCTCGGCATCGCTCAGCCCTCGGCTCGCACCGCCAGCACGGCAGCTTCGGTGGCGGCCAACAGGTCGTCCACCTGGGTTTCGGTGTGGGCGTAGGACAACGTGTTTCGCTTGAGGTTGAGGGGCAGCTCGAGGAACCCCAGCTCCAGCAGCTTCCTCCGGTAGCCGACGAACAGCTCGGCGTCGTTCCGCAGCATGTCGTCGTACCGAACGATCGGGCCGTCCATGAAGTAGGCGACCGAGATCGAGCCGTAGCCGGTAACCGTGGCGGTCTGGTCGATCCGGGCGTACAGCTCTGTCAGACCAGCGCGCAGCCGCTCTCCCAACGCGAAGACGTGATCCAGCACCGGCTCGGATTCGAGTTTGCGGATGGTGGCAACGGCCGCAGCGGCCATGGCCGGATGTCCGTTGAAAGTGCCGGTCGCATAGACCGTACCGCCGGGAACCGTGCCGAGATTCTCCATCAGGTCGGCGCGACCGCCCAACGCGGCGATCGGGTAGCCGTTGGCCATCGCCTTGCCGACCGTGGTGAGGTCGGGAGTGATCCCCGCCACGGACTGGTAACCACCCAGCGAATGGCGAAACCCCGTCACGATCTCGTCGAAGATCAGCACCGTGTCGGTGCGCGTACAGGCCGCACGCAGACGATCGAGGAACTCCTGCTGGGGCAGCAGCACGCCCACGGCGTGCGGGATGGGCTCGATGATGACCGCGGCGATGTCGCGACCGGCCAGAGCCGCGTCGACCGCGTCGGGGTCGTTGAACGGCAGCACGACGGTCGCCTCGGTGACCGCGGGAATCGATCCGGCGGAATGGGGATCGAGCTGACCGAGTCGCTCCGCCGGAGTGATGACGTTGAGGATGACCGAGTCGTGCCAACCGTGGTAGCAGCCCTGAAACTTGGCGATCTTCAGGCGCCCCGTGACCGCCCGTGCGAGCCGCAGGGCGTGGTAGGTGGCCTCACTCCCCGACGCGGTCAGGAAGATCCGTTCGACCGACGGGATGTGCTCGCAGATCAGCTCTCCCAGCTCGATCTCGGGCAGGCTGACGCCGACGCCGACGTGGTCGATGGTACGCGTCGCCTCGTGGACGGCGCGATCCACGTCAGGGTCGTTGTGGCCGAGGATGGTGGGGCCGTAGGCGCCATGGAAGTCGACCAGCGTCCGCCCGGTTACATCGGTCAGAGTGGCACCCGAGGTCGACGCGATCACCATGTCCTCGAGACCGGGTATCCGGCGCTGACCGCTGTTCACGCCTCCTGCGATCACGCCGCGGGCGCGGGTGGCGAACTCGGACGCACTGTTGAGAGTTTTCACCATGTGAACTCCATTCGCGAGATGCTGCAATCGTATGGCAGCGGCGCCTCGCCGCGCAACATCTACCCCGCCGCAGACTCAAAGGCGAACGTGCTCAGCGGCTCGTTCCCCGACTCGGTCACGAGGAACATCCACTCCAGCCGCGCACCGAGTCGTTGACTGCGCTCGTCCATCCGCCCCAGTATTTCACCCAGCGGACGGGTAGTCTCCGTCCTCGGATGGCCGACTTCACGATCAAGCACGTCGACGAGATGGACGAGAACGGCGGCTTCAGGCTGATCCGTAAGGAGATGGGGATCACCACCTTCGGAATCACCCTCGAGACGTCACCGCCGGGGTTCGTCGACTATCCCGAGCACGATCACTCCGATGACGGTCAGGAGGAGCTGTACGTGGTGCTCGCGGGCAGCGGCACGCTGACGATCGACGGCGAGCCCCATCCGATCGCCAAAGGCCACATGGTGCGGGTCGGGCCGTCCGCCCAGCGGAAGCTGATCCCCGGCCCCGACGGGCTGCAGGTGCTCAGCGTCGGCGGCATCCCGAACAGCGAGTTTGTGCCCAACTGGTAGCCGCGGAGCTGGTCCCCGAGTCCCAGTAGCGCCTCCCGGGGCCGGCCGAAACCGGGAGAACTACGGACGGCGGGCGTTTCGGCTTGGGTGCACACGCCGATTCGGGTGTGCGGATCGTCAGTGACGATCTACCCACAGCAATCAAGGGGGAGGCCATGGCCACCATTGTTCGATGGGATCCACTCACTCAGGTGGAGCGGATTCAGAGGGAGATGGATCGCATGTTCGCGCGCGTGGACACGTCGCTGCGAACCGGCACTCGATCGGTTGGGATGTGGATGCCCGAAGCAGACATCGAGCAGACCGAGGAAGCCACGGTGTACAAGTTCGACATTCCCGGCGTTCCCTCCGATCAGGTGAAAGTCAGTGTGCACGACCACATGCTGACGGTCGCCGGCGAGCGCAGGGAAGAGCATGAGGAGAAGCACGAGGGATACCTCAGCCGCGAGCGCGCCGTGGGGCGGTTCGAACGCAGCACGAGTCTTCCAGACAACGTCAAGACCGAGGACATCCAAGCGTCGTTCAAGGATGGCGTCCTGACGATCAAGGTGCCGCGCGTCGCAGAGTCGACGCCGCGCCAAATCGACATCGCGACACCCTAGGAACGACCGCCCTGAGCGGCCACCGGGTGGATTCGGTGGCCGCTCGGGGCGTGGCACGCGTCCGCCGTGCCGGGATCAAAGGACCTCAACTTGACACACATCCGATGAGCGCGCTCGACCTCGCCCGCTGGCAGTTCGGCGTCACCACCATCTATCACTTCCTGTTCGTGCCGATCACGATCGGCATCACCTGGTTCGTCGCGATCTTCCAGACGTTGTGGCTGCGCCGGGGAGATCCGCAGTATCTGAGGCTGACCCGGTTTTTCGGCAAGCTGATGCTGATCAACTTCGCAATCGGCGTGGTGACCGGCCTCGTTCAGGAGTTCCAGTTCGGCATGAACTGGTCGGCGTACTCGCGGTACGTCGGCGACATCTTCGGAGCGCCGCTGGCGATGGAAGGCTTGGTGGCGTTCTTCCTGGAGTCGACGTTCCTGGGCCTTTGGATCTTTGGCTGGGAGCATCTCAAGCCACGGATCCATCTCGCCACGATCTACGCCGTCGCGATCGGGACGACCATGTCGGCGTTCTTCATCCTGGCCGCCAACTCGTGGATGCAGCACCCGGTCGGATACACCGTGAACCACGCGACAGGGCACGCTCAGATGACCTCGATCAGCGCGATCCTGACCAACTCGACGCTGATGTACGCGTTTCCCCACACGATTGCCGCTGCAGCTCTGACCGCCGGGATGATCGTGGTCGGTGTGTCCGCGTGGCATCTGGCCCGGGGACACGACACTCAGATGTTCACCTCTTCGATCCGGATCGCCCTACCGGTTGTGCTGGTTACGGCGCTTCTCACCTCGGCGACGGGGCACGGCCAGGCCCAGCTGATGACCGAGCAGCAGCCGATGAAGATGGCAGCCGCCGAAGCCCTCTACACGAGTCGAAGCCACGCACCGTTCTCGTTGTTTGCGGTCGCTCCGCTCGAGGCCCGCCCGACCCGTTCCTCGTTGGACATCGACATTCCCGACGGCCTCTCGGTGCTTGCCACCAACTCGCTCGGCGGCAGGGTCGAGGGGATCAACACTCTCAACGCCCAGTACCAGGCCAGGTACGGCCCTGGTGACTATCGCCCAGTGATCGGAGTCACCTATTGGGCGTTTCGGATCATGACGGGCATCGGCTTTGCCATGATCGCCGTCTCGGGCTACGGCGTGTGGCTGATGTGGCGGCGGCGGCTGACAAGCTCGCGCCGGTTCCTGCGGGTTGCCACGTGGGCGATCGCGCTGCCGATGCTCGGCAACGCGGCCGGGTGGATCTTCACCGAGATGGGCCGGCAGCCCTGGGTCGTGCAGGGCCTGCTGCTGACCCGGAATGCTGTTTCGCCCGGGGTGTCGATCTGGGAGGTCGGCATCACGCTGGCCGGCTTCACCCTGCTGTACGGCGTGCTCGCGGCCGTCGACGGGTGGCTGATGTTCCGCTACGCCAAGCATGTCCCGCCTCCGCCGAGCGATGAGCAGGCCGAGCCCGGAAGCCGTCAACCCGCAATGGCCTACTAGGAGATCACGACCGATGCATTCCGGCTACTGGCACCTTCAGACGTTCTGGTTCGCACTGATCGGGATCCTCTGGATCGGATACTTCGTGCTCGAAGGATTCGACTTCGGGGTCGGCACGCTGCTGCCGTTCCTCGCCAAGGACGACACCGACAAGCGCGTGATGATCAACACCATCGGCCCCGTGTGGGACGGCAACGAGGTGTGGCTGATCGTCGCCGGCGGTGCCACGTTTGCCGCCTTCCCTGGCTGGTACGCCACCCTCTTTTCCGGCTTCTACCTGGCGTTGTTCGTCATCCTGGTGGCGCTGATCGTTCGGGGCGTCGCGTTCGAGTTTCGCGGCAAGCACGACTCCCCCCAGTGGCGAGCGTGGTGGGACCGCGCGATCTTCATCGGGTCGGCGCTCCCCGCGCTGCTTTGGGGCGTCGCCTTTGGCAACATCGTCCAGGGTGTGCCGATCAACGCCGCCGGTGAGTACACCGGAAACTTCTTCACCCTGCTCAACCCCTACGCGCTTGTGGCCGGCGTGACGTCGCTGGGATTGTTCACCCTCCACGGGGCCGTGTACCTGTCTCTCAAGACCACCGATGAGATGGCCGCGCGTGCCCGGCGCACGGCTGCGTGGCTATCGCCCCCGGTTGCGCTGGTCGTACTCGGCTTCCTGGCCTGGACATACGCGAACGCTGTTTCGGCTCACAACCGAGGCATCGTCCCGGGAGTGATCCCACTCACCGCCGTCGCACTGACGATGGCGATGCCGCTGATCGTCCGCTCAGGCCGAGACGGGCTGGCATTCATCACGACCACTCTGGCGATCGGGCTGATCACCGCGACGATCTTTCTCAACCTCTATCCCCGAGTGATGGTGTCAAGCACCAGCAGCGCCTTCGACCTCACCGTCTGGAACACGTCGTCGAGTCACTACACGCTGGTGGTCATGACGATCGTCGCGCTGCTGTTGACACCCGTGGTGTTGCTCTACCAGAGCTGGACGTACTACGTGTTTCGCCATCGCGTCACCCGCGGCGACATGACTCCGTTGAAGTCTCCACTCGAGCTGATCTCCGCAGCCCACGATGGAACAGACGGCTCTGAGCCACCGCCCACAGCCGGGGTCCCCACCTCGCCGACCTGAGGCTGCGGGAAACCCACGGCCGAACTGGGGCAATCCCCCGACGCCGGACCGGGGCCCCGAGCCTATCGTGGTTCCAGGCATAACCAAAAGGAGTCTTCCATGGCCACGATCGTGATCGCAACCGACGGTTCTCAGGCTGCTCGCCAGGCGGCGGAGCTCGGCCTCGAGATCGCCCAGCAAACCGGAGACGACGTGGTGTTCGTCGCCGTGTGGGATGCCATTCGCACCGGCTTCGGCGCACCCTGGGCGTACGTCGACGAGCGGTTCCTCGACGAAGACCGCGATCGAGCAGAGCAGGTGCTGGCCGCATCAAAAGCCCACGCCGAAAAGTTCGGCATCAACGCGGAGACTGTCCTGCTCCAGGGCGACCCCACCACCGAGATCTGCAGAGCCGCCGCCGAGCGGAACGCGCGGATGCTGGTGATCGGGTCCCACGGCTGGGGCGCACTGCGCGGCTACTTCAGCGCAAGCACAGCCACGGGAGTTCTCCACCTCGCTTCCTGCCCGGTTCTCTGCGGAACGCCGGGCTCGCGGGAGATGGCCGCCGCCGAAGAGCTTGCCGACGAGACGGCAGCTCCCGGCACGACCTGAACCCGCCGGCTCGACAGCGCGTCATCGGCGATCGACACCTGAATCCCCGACTCGCCGGAGTGCTACCCTCGCCGTCGATGATGGCTCGATGACGGTCACCCTCGATGACGGGAAGGTGATCCTCCAACGCGACGTGGGAGTGGTGGTGCGCGATGGGGTGCGGCTGTCGGTCGACGTCTACCGCCCCAACCGGCCCGGCCGGTACCCCGCGATCCTGGAGCACATCCCCTACCGTAAGGACGATCTGCGCGCGATCGAGGACCGCTCGCAGAACGTCTTCTTGGCGAACGCCGGTTTTGCGTGTGTACGGCTGGACGTGCGGGGCACCGGGAGTTCCGGCGGGGTGGCGGTGGACGAGTACACCGAGGCCGAGCAGCGCGACGGCGTCGATGTGGTGGCCTGGATGGCCGAGCAGCCGTGGTGCACCGGAGCGGTGGCATCGTGGGGCGTCTCCTACGGCGGGTTCACGTGTATTCAGCTGGCCGCGCTGCGTCCGCCCGCGCTGAGGGCGATCGCGCCCGTCTACGCCACCGACGACCGCTACACCGACGACATGCACTTCCACGGCGGCGCCCTCAACGCCAGCAGCCTGCCGGCGTATCCAACGTCGATGCTGGCGATGAATGCACTGCCGCCGATGGGCGAGCGCAGCCCCGAATTCGATCGCGCCTGGCGCGAGCGGATCGACTCGACTCCCGCCTGGGTGGTGGAGTGGATCCGCCGGCAGCACGATGGCCCGTACTGGCGAAACGGCTCGCTCCGACCGGAGTTCGAACGGATCATCTGTCCGGTGCTGATCTGCGCCGGCTGGCGCGACGGATACCGCACCGCTGCGCTGCGGATGGCACACGAGCTGGAGGCTCCCTGGCAGCTGATCTGCGGCCCCTGGGCCCACAAACTGCCCGACAGGGGTATTCCGGGGCCGCGGTACCCGTTCCTGGCCGAGATGGCGAGATTCTTCCGTCACCATCTCGGCGATGCGCCTCCCGATGACGGCGTGGAGCGGCCGCGCTCGGTGTTCTTCATCGGCAGTCCCGACTCGCCTTTGCGACCACACTCGGCGGTGTCGGGTGAGTGGCTGGGCTCGGAGCAGTGGCCCACCGGGGTTCACAGCACGTCGCTCACCCTCGGTGGGCCGGCGGTCGCCCCGGCCGGCGTCACCACCGGGATCATGACCGGCCAGTGGTGTCCGCCGCCGCCGGCGACCGGGCAGTTCCTCGACCAGCGTCGCGACGACGCGCTCAGCGCGACCTTCGACAGCGATCCCTTGACGGCCCCGGTGGCGGTGCTGGGCGAGCCGGTCGTGCGCTTCGACCTGCGACATCCCGGGCCGCGCACGCTGGTCTCGGTAAAGCTCCAGAACGTGGCTCCCGACGGTTCGTCACAGCCGATCACGAGCGCGGCTGTGAACCTCGAGGTCAGCGGCGAGGCCTCGCTCGAGCTCCCGCTCATGACCACCGGCTTCGCGTTCCCGGCGGGGTACAGGATCCGGGTCGCGGTGGCGGTCAGCGACTGGCCGAATCTGTGGCCGCTGCCGGTGGTCTCCCCGCTCGAGATCACCTCCCCGGTTGAGCTGGAGCTGCCCGGCCTCCCGGAGGACGCCGCGCCGTTTGTGCCGCATCACGACCCTGTGGTCGAGATCGAGCAGCCGGGCGCCGACACCAAGGGCCGCTCGCAGTGGCGGGTGGTGACCGACGTGCTGACCGGCCGCGCGGGAATCGGCACGTCGATGCGCGCACACGACGAGATTCCGGGAGAGGGCTGGTGGGTGTCGGAGTCGGGAGTGCGATGGGCGATGGCGCGCGACGACGACCCGCTGAGCGCTGCCACGTGGGGGCACTGCCACTACCACCTGAAGCGGCCCGGTCTGGACGCCGACGCGCGGGCCGAAGCCCGGTTCGAGGCGACTGACGAGGAGTTCGTGGTGGATCTGACCCTCAAGGTCAAGGCTGACGGCGAGCCCTTCGCCGAGCGGCGATGGAAGGAACGGATTCCACGAGACGGCGTGTGAGCCCAATCCGGTGTGGAACCGGAGCCCGCGCCGACCGCGTCGCGCCGTAACGTCCCCTGGCATGGCGGCAATTCTCGCGCTGATCGCGGCGTTCCTCTTCGCACTGGCTGCCGCGCTCCAGCAGAAGGGGGCGCTGAACCTCCCCACCATCTCGCTGGCCCAGCCGATGTCGCTGGTGCGGCTGGTGGGCCAGACGACCTGGCTGCTCGGCACCGCTGCCCTGTTCACGGGCTACCTGTTCCAGGCCGGGGCGCTCGACCGCGGCCGCCTGTCGGTGATCCAGCCGCTGCTCGTCACGACCGTCGTCTTCGCCCTGCCGCTCGGCTATTTCCTCACCAAGCAGCATGTGGGCAAACGCGAGGCGATCGGCGCCCTGGTGATCATCGCCGGGCTCGGTCTGTTCGTCTACTTCGGCGACCCCGCCGGCGGGAACGAGAACGCATCCAATCAGCAGTGGGCGATCACGATCGGCCTGATCTCGCTGATCTGCGTGCTTCTGCTCGCCTTTGGCAGATCCGGCGGCCTGTCAATGAAGGCGGCCGAGTACGGCGCCGTCGCCGGGATCCTGTTCGGGCTCTCCTCGTCGCTGACCAAGCCCACGCTCGACTACCTCCACCAGAGCGTCGGCACCATGCTCTCGCACTGGGAGTGTTATGCCCTGGCGGTCGCGGGCGTGCTCGGGTTCCTGTTGCAGCAGGTGTCGCTCGGGACGGGTCGACTGGCACCGTCGGTCGCGACGGTGTCGGTCGCAAACCCCGTGGTCGGGATTCTGATCGGAACGCTTCTGCTGGACGAGCGGCTCAGCCGCCCGACCTGGCACGTCGTGATAGCCGTGGCCGGCCTCGGGCTCGCGCTCGCCGGGGCGGTTGTGATCTCGCTCGCGCGTGAGGGCGCGAAGGAGCAACCATCCATCCCCGACGCAGCTGACCCGGCCGTCGCGCGCGCTTAGGAAGGACGGGCACCGATGACCACGACCTGCGAGAGCGGCGTGTGATCGACGCCGGCGCGCACCTCCTGCTGTACGCCGTCGCCGCGGCGGCGAGCCCGCTCGTTCTGACAGCGACGTTCGTCGTGATCCGAAGCGAGCGCCCGCGCACGAACGGCATCGCCTTTCTGAGCGGCTTCGTGCTGGGAACCGTGCTCGCCTGCGGTGTCGGCCTCGCCATCGGCCAAGCCGCCGCCGACCACCTCGACGCGCACGCCACGATCGAAGCGGTCCTGACCCTCGCGCTCGGCGTTGCGCTGATCGCCGTCGGGCTCAACTCCCGGCATCGGGAGCCCCGTCCGCAGGCCGAGGGAGGCCGTGCCGGCGCGATCCTCGCCGGGTTGGGGAATATCCGCCCTGCCGCGGCGTTCTCGATGGCGGGACTGCTCGGCTTCGGGGGCCCCAAGCGGCTCGTGCTCACGCTGCTTGCCATGGCGACCGTGACTGAGGCCGGTGTCGGCGATGTCGCCGGCCTCACGCTGGTGGTCTTCTATGTCGCGATCGCCACGGTGCTCGTGTCCGTGCCGGTTGGCATCGTGATCATCGCGGGTGAGCGCGCAGCCGTGATCCTCGAGCGCGGACAATCGTGGCTCACCACGCACGCCGCGGTGCTGCGCGTGTGGCTCTCCCTGGGGATCGGCGCGGCGCTGGTCGTGGACGGTCTCGCGCGTCTGATCTCGTGATGCTTGGATGGGCCGATCGAGTGCCACATGGTGTCGCTTGGTGTCGTTCCACTGCCCCCCAGCGAGCGCCTTGATGTACTCAGTCAATGCCGCGGTCGTCGGGCGCGAACATTCCGTGGGGAGGTGCGACTCATCCACACCAGGGCAGTGGTTACGACCGTGGACGCGACGATGGGTGCGGCGATGGTTGTGAAGAGGATGGACATCGGGTTCCTTTCCAGCGAGATCGTGGATTGCACTGGGGGCTCTCGCCCCTGAGTGCACCGTAGAACCCGTTTGTGAGCCGCGCATGAAGCGAGGATAAGACAGCTCTCACATCTGGTGGCAGGTGGTCTTCCCGTGGTCGACGACGCGATTGTGCGAGTTGATGAAGCGCCATCCGTACCCGCCTGCGCCGAGTGCCATGAAGAGCACGCCGTGGACACTGGCTTTCGATGCGGGAGCGGGTTTGACGCCTCGGCGGAAGCCGTAGAGCCCGGCTCCACCGGTGCCGACGACAAACTCTCGGATGCCGCGGTTGGTGGCTTGCCCGCCGGGGCTGAGACGTGTGTAGCGTTGATAGTTATGGTCGTGCCCGTTCAGGATCACGTCGGCGTGGGCGGCGTAAAGTTGTGCCCAAAGCGGTCGGACCGCGGGCGTGGGACCGTGCCGGCCGGCGTTGAAGAGCGGGTGGTGAAAGAACGCCAAGATGCAGCGCCGCGTCGTGTGGGCGAGCTTCCCGGCGAGCCATCTGCCCTGGGGGCTTGAGCGAGTGCAGCCGCCGACCTTGCCGCACACGCTATCGAGCGAGAGCAGCAGCCACGAGCCCTGGGCGTGCGCGTAATAGGCGGGTTTGTGGAAGTAGTTGAAGTACCCGGCTGCCTTGGGTGTGCGGTATTCGTGGTTTCCCGGCGACGGCAGGGTGATGCTCTTGAATTTCCCCCATGTCGGTGCGTAGTACCTTGCATAGTCGGCAGGTGAGTTGTTGGGGTAGGCGTTGTCTCCGAGCGTGAGCACGTGGGCGCGCGGCAGGTGCCTTCGAATCAACTGCGCGGTGCTTGCCTGGGCGCCGTGTGCCGAAGCGATGTCACCGGCGGCCGCGATCAGGTGTGCGCTCGCTCGTCCCGCACGTGCTCCGACCGATACCGGGGAAGCGACCATTGATGCAGCCACGATCAGCGCAGCGCAGGCCCAGCAACGTCTCACCCGCAGGTGGTGATGTCGGGATCCGTCCGTCGATGTGGACATGCTGTCTCCAGTGGTCGTACACGCCATGCTCGCTGCGCCTGAGGTTCGCAGCATCCGCGCAGCCACCGACTCGACCTGTGGAAACGCCGCAAACATCGCCCCACGCCGTCGGCACAGGCCCCGATGCCGCGTTCCCGGCGGCGGTCACCGAGATGAGAGTCCTCTCACACGCAGTTCTCATACTTAAGTCACGATGAACATCATGGTGGTCGAGGACGAAGCGCTGATTTTGGACTTCCTCCGGCGCGGCTTGACGGCGCAGGGCCACGCGGTTGAGACCGCGTCCTGCGGAGAGCACGCACTGAGTCGCTTTGGCGAGAATCGGCCCGACCTGGTCGTACTTGATGTGAGGCTGCCCGGCATCGACGGGTTCGATGTGCTCAAGACGTTGCGATCGACCGATCCGGCGCTCCCGGTGATCATGCTGACTGCACGGGGAGAGATTGCCGATCGTGTACGCGGGCTCGATCTGGGCGCCACCGACTACCTGGTCAAGCCGTTTGCGTTCGATGAGCTGACCGCGCGGATACGCGCGCACACCCGTCTGCCCGCCGAGCAGAAGGCGACGACGACCCTCTCGGTCGGCGCGCTCAGCCTTGACCTGCTCACGTGTGAGGCGAATGTGGACGGACACGTCGTCGACCTCTCGGCGCGAGAGTTCTCGCTGCTTGCCTACCTGATGCGACACGCCGGCCAGGTTCTGTCGCGGCAGCAGATACTCAACGGCGTTTGGGGCTTCACGTTCGATCCGCGCTCCAACCTCGTCGATGTGTACATCGGCTATCTCCGGCGGAAGCTCGCCCACGACGGAGCGTCCCCGATCGAGACGGTTCGCGGAATGGGGTACCGGCTCGTCCGCCCTCAGGCGCCGTGAGGCTCGGCATTCCGATCCGGCTGCGGCTTGCGCTTGTCAGCGCCGCCTTGGCGGTGGGCATGCTCGTCGCCGGTCTGATCACCGTGTATGTGATCGAACGTCAACAGGTCCATCGAACGCTCGCCGGCGATGCCCATCGAGCCGCCGACGCCTTGGCGACCGTGGGTGAGCCCCGTGAGCCGCAGGCGGCCACCACCCCGTCCACATCGGCTCCACGTACAGCTCCACCGGCAGGGGAAGATGGGTCATCTGACAACGGCGAGAGTGAGACGGCAGCCGGTTCCGCCACCCCGGCGTCCACGGGCCAGAGCAGTGCCGCCCCTGCCGGTGAACAGGAGACGGACGACGCTGAGACGCGGCTCTACCTACGCGCACGCGAGGGATCGGATCAGCTGCTGGCAGTCGTCCCGCGGTCTGGCACCCCGTACACGAACAACAAGCGGGCCGGCCAACTGTTGCACATCCCACCTCCAGGCCCCGGCCAGGTGCGCACCGTCACCCTCGGCGGAGTGACCTATGTCGCCGCCAGCGCCACTCGACGCGGCGGACAGGTGCTTGCGGCGGTACCGACGACCGAGGCCAACGCCGGCATCCAGAAGCTGCTGGATGCCATGTTGATCGTTTGCGTCATCGGACTGGTGCCCGCAACCGCGGCGGCCTGGCTTGTGACCCGGTCAGCACTCTCTCCCCTTTCGCGCATAGCTCAACGGGCGTCGCGTGTGACGGCAGGCGACCTCTCTGTGCGAATGGGGCCGGTGACGACCCACGACGAGATCGCTGACGTCGCCACCGCGATCGATGGCATGCTCGACCGGCTCGAAGTGTCGTTTGCCGCGCAGCGCAGGTTCGTTCATGACGCCTCGCATGAGCTACGAACACCGCTCACGATTGCCCGCGGGCACCTGGACGTTGCCAAGCCGCCTGGAGATGCATCACCGGAGCTTCAAGCAGCGGTCGGAGTTGCCATCGATGAGCTCGACCGTATGAGTCGTCTGGTGGACAACCTCCTGCGGCTCGCGCAGGCGGACGAACCCACAGACTGCAAACGCAAGCCGGTTGATATCGCGTTGCTCGCAGACGACCTCGTCCAGCGCTCACTCGTGCTGGGCGACCGCGACTGGCAGGTGCACACGGCCGGCGAGGCGATCGTCGACGGTGACAAAGATGCGCTCACCGAGGTGCTCCTCAACTTGATCTTCAACGCGGTACGCCACACCTCACCGGGCGACACCATCGACGTACGCGTCGAGACGCGCGGCGACCGGATCACGCTCGAGGTCGCCGACACCGGAGACGGGATCGATCCCGCAATCCTGGCAACACTGTTTGACCGGTTCACGCGCGCAGACTCCGCGCGCAGCCGAGATACCGGTGGGGCGGGACTGGGGCTTGCGATCTGCCGCGCGATCGTGGAAGCCCACGACGGCACGATCACAGCCGAAGGCACGCCGGGGCATGGGGCCAGGTTCATCATCGACCTGCCACGTTCACACGAAGCTCCGGACCCCGGCCCGCCCCAACGGCGTCAAGAATGGATCGCGCGTGAACCGCGGCCGGACATCACCACAACGCCTCGGACCAGCGCCTGAGAACTGATCTCTAAGAACGGTCTCACCGCCTCTTCACGTCCGCCTCACTGCCGGGTCCTACGGTGTGGCTTATGGGCACGACGCCCGAGTCAAACCAAGGAGGAAGGTAGTGACTGGCAACTCATCCGTCGCTGTTGCGGCGTTCGCGGCCGGCATACTCGTGGGCGGCGGCGCATACGCCGCAAAGCATGACGTTCTCGGCCCCGGAGCATCCACCTCCGCTGATGCTCGTGCCCGCATCATGCACGAAATTCCACTCGCCACGCACCGCGGCTCGGGCGTGGGCGTTCTGACGTGGCGACCGCCGCACGTCCCGAAGGTGAAGCTCCCAGCGGCCGCAGTGACCGCAGCCGCCCCCGCGGTTGTCACCGTCCCAGCCCCGACCGTTCAAGCGCCGGCGTCAGCCCCGGTGGTCGCAGCACAGTCCAACCCTCCCACGCCGGTCACTCGCACCAGCCCGACCGGTGGGGACGACGACGGAGGCAGCAATGACTAGCACCGGACTCCGGATCTACACCGCGGTGATCGCCGTGATCTGCGGTGCCGCCATCGTCTGGTCGATCCACCAGAGCACCTTGGCCGCGACGTGGCAGAGTGACTCGCGGTCGTGGCACAGTCTGGCAGCGACCACCGTTGCGCACGATCGGCAAACCGCCATGCAGATGCAGCGGATGGTCGTTCGCTACAACAAGCTCGTGGCCCACACCCGCCGCTCCCAGCGGCGACTGCTGGCCGACATCCGCCGGCTTCAAACCACCGGTGGCACCACGGCCTTGACGGCCCAGTCCACTGGGTACGTGGCCCCGAGCTCGTCGTCGGGATACACATCCACGGCGCCTGCTCCGGTCGCCGCGCCGGCTCCGGTCGCCGCGCCGGCACCCGCCCCACCTGCCACCCACACCAGCTAATGAGCCCACTCACCTCAACCACCACAGAAGCGTGGGAGTGGCGTGCAACCGGCACAACGTGGAGGGTGCTGCACACAGGTGGCGTCAGCGGCGCACTCGCAGCCGCCGTCTCCCAGGCCGTTGAGCGAGACGAGGCGCGATGGTCGCGGTTTCGGCGAGACAGCGAGGTATCACGGATGAATCGAGCAGGCGGCCGTGCGGTTCCGATCTCGGCCGAGACACTCGACCTGCTGGAGGCGGGCATCGCCTGGACACAGCGTACCGGTGGGGTGTTCCAGCCACTCATCGGCGACAGGCTGGTCGCGTGGGGATATCGTCGGAGCCTGCTCGAATCGGAGGCATACGCCCCGGCCGGCCCGGCCGAGCGGCGGCTCGACGGTCGCATCGACGTGAGCCGTAAGGCCGGCACCGCCCGGATTCCAGCCGGCTCTCGGCTCGACCTCGGCGGCATCGCAAAGAGTTGGATCGGTGCACGAGTGGGTGCGCTGGTGGCCACACGCTGTAACGACCCGGCCGTGTTGATCGACGCGGGCGGCGACCTTGTGGCTGTGACCGGCGACCACTTGGTGGCGGTGGAGGATCCCACCGATCCCACCGGCGGCTCGGAGCCCATCGCACATCTCCTGGTCGGCGCCGGCCAGGGCGTCGCCACGTCCGGCTACGGCCGGCGTCACTGGCACAACGGCGACGGGCGACTCGCGCATCATCTGATCGATCCGGCCACGGGCGCCCCCGGCCGGCTCACCCATGCCACGGTGGTGAGCGAAGACCCCGTGGCTGCCGACGTGCTGGCAAAGGTGCTGGCCCTCCGTCCCGATCGCATCACCGAGATGCAAGAGGCGGCTGCGGTGATGATCGATGGGCGCGTCGTGACAACGCCGCGGTGGGACGAGGTGGTGAGCAGGTGATCACCTGGGAGGTCGCGCGCGCAAGCGCATTCGTCGCATTCGCCTGCTACACGATCGTTGTCGCCTGGGGAATCGCCCTCAGCGCCCGCGCCTGGAGACCACCCGGCCCCCAGCTCGCGTATCACCGATTCGTCGCCTCGCTGGGGCTGGTTGCCGTCGGCATCCACATTGCGAGCCTCATGCTCGATCACTACGCACGAGTGACCCTGGCATCCCTGGTGGGTCGTGACCCTCGCCCTGGTGTGGTGTTCGGCGCAGCGGCAATGTGGCTCGTGATCGCCCTGCCGCTGTCATTTCGCCTCAAGCAGGCCCGATGGATGACGCAGCGAGCGTGGAGGTCACTGCACTACTTCGGCTACGCGGTGTGGGCGCTCTCGCTCGTACACGGCGTGCTCAGCGGAACCGATTCGCGATCACCCATCGTGCTCGCGTGCTACGGAACATCCGCCGCAGTGGTGGGTGGCGCCGCCTGGTACCGCTGGATGGTGCGGCCGGCCCGATCGGCGCAATCTCAGCCGCAACCTGCGCGGCTGCCTCGCACCCGGCCGATGCCGGCCGTCGAGACCGAAGGAGGAGAGTGATGACTATCGAGGGCGCGGTGACAGTTGTCGGCAACGGTGTCAGCGGCTACATGTGCGCACGCGCGCTGGCCGATGCCGGCGTCCCCGTGACGCTGATTGGCCCCGGGCTCCCATGTGACCGGCCCCCACTGTCGAAGCGTGCGCTCACGAGCGGCCGGATACCGTTCCTGGCCACGACGACCTCGCTCGCGGCAGCCGGCATAGTGCACCTGGATGGATGGGTAACCGGGCTCGACCTGCGCCGTCGTCAGATCGAGTTCGCACCACGCACCGGTGGAGACCGGGAGAGCCGAGGCTTTGAGTTGCTCGTGTGGGCCACCGGCCTTCGACCGACACGCCCGCCGATATCCGGCTTCGAGGACTGCCACGAAAACGCCAACGCATCGGGCCTCGGCGCGCTGCTGCCGATGCTTGTCGGGCGTCCGCGGAGAGTGACCGTGGTCGGTGCGGGGCTGATCGGCAGCGAGACCGCGGCGACGCTCTCGCGCGACCACACGGTGACGCTGATCGAGCGCTCGGAGCACGTGCTCGACCGCTTCCACCCGGATGTCGGAGGTGCCGTCAAGCGTGCACTCTGCGATCTCGGGGTGAGGCTGGTGGAGGGGTGCGCAGTCAGTGAGATCGAACCGGGCAAGAACGGTGCTCGGGTCGTGCGAACCGAGACCCACGGTGACATCCACGCCGATGTCGTTATCACCGCAGCAGGCGTCGCCTCGACCCTGCCGGACTCACTCGGACCGGGGCCGGTGGCCGAGACTGACAGCCGCCTGGCCGCCAAAACCGACGGTGTGTGGGTGTGCGGCGACCTGGCGGCCTTCCCCCACCCGCGATTCGGCCGGATCGCAATACCGCACTGGGACAACGCGCGCGCCAGCGGCACGCACGCCGCCGGAGCGATCCTCGGATCCAAGGCACCGTACATCCGCGACCCGTACTGGTTCTCCGACATCGGGCCGCTCCGAATCCAGCAGATCGGATTCGCCCCGGCGGCCTGCAGCTGGTCGGAATCCGGCGGGCTGCGGGTGGGCCGCGGCCACGACGACCGGCCCGTCTGCGTCCTCATGCTGAACACACCACACCGACTGAATGATGCCCGCCGACTGCTGGCAGCTTGACCTGAAAGGACGTGTCATGAACATGGAACTGATCATCGACCCTGAAACCTGCGTCGGATATGGCGAGTGTGTGGCCGAAGCTCCTGACCTGGTCGCACTCGACGACACCGGATGCGCCCGAGTGCTGGTGGCAACCGTCCCGTCCGATCAAGCGCAGCGAATCTGTACCGCCTGCCCGGTGGGAGCCATCACCCTCGCTCCCGCCATGAATCCGGCGGCCTGAGCATCCTCCCGGAGGAGGCATGCTCACGATCGCCGCGGTTTGTCGCTGCGATCACCGAGCCGCGAAGTCGCGCTTGGCCTCCTCCTCCATCCGGTCGAGGCGGGTGTAGTAATCGGGGAACTCGTTGAGGTGAGCGAGCGCGATCTTTGCCGTTATCACCGGGTCATCGCCCGTGACATCGGTGGAGGGATCGTGGAGCCCGTGCTCGAGTTCGACATTCATGCCCATGCGAAACTGGTCGACGTCGAACGGCGCCGTGTCCCAGTCGATACCGATTTGGCTCCCCGCGTCCCGAGCCTGATCGCTCGTGATCTGTGTCCCGGCCATTTCTTCCTCCCAGCGTCGGTTCCATCCCCATCATCGCGCGGGTGACCTGGGTGTACATCGGGGAGCGCCCGCATCGATACCGCAAAAATGTCCGTGAATCCCCCGATCCCTGACGCTCCGCTAACGACCATACGACGCCTGAACCCCTCCTATTGGAGGGTGGCGAGGTATGCGACCAGTGCGTCGAGTTGCCTCGGACTGAGTATTCCGCCCCAGTGAGGCATGCTGACGATCGGGGCTTGTCCCAGAACGCTTCCTGACACGATCACGTCTTTGATTTTCTGAGGCGTGTTGAATTCCGAACGGAAGTCGGCACCCGCGAGTTGGGGAATCGTCTTGTCCGGCGACGCGGGGTTGGGCACACCGCCGAGGCCGTTCGGCCCGTGGCAGTTGACGCACCCATACTTCACGTAGAGCGCCTGGCCTTCGACTGCCTGTCCCTGGTTTGTCGGAACGGTTGGCGGCGTCGCTCCCTCCACGGCCGGGAGGCCGGCGTGGATGAAGTCGACCAGGTCGGAGATCTGCCGTTGGGAAACGATCCCACGCCAGATCGGCATGTACGGGTGGGTGGGATTCGCCGACACGCCTGCACCGTGCTCGATGATGCTGGTGAGCTGTGCGGCGGTCAATGAGGTGCCCAACGTGTCCAGCGCAGGCACGTATGGCGACACCCCACCGGTGCCGTCCATGCCGTGGCACTGGCCACAGCCAAATTGCACAAAGTCGTGGGCGCCCGCCGCGACCGCTGGAGTGACCGGCGCCGGTGGCTGGGTCGCAGCCGACGAACCTGGGGCGGTGGAAGAACTGGAGTTTCCGCCACCCATCGTCCAACCGATACCCCAACCAATGAAGCCCGCCGACAGCAACGCAATCACGCCCACGATCAGCACCTCATTCCACGGAAAATCTTTGGTCTTCCGTTGGCGATCTGCCACTGCGGCCCCCTTCCGGCCCGACGAATTTACCACGCCCCGACCCCGTTGCGAGATCTCTCACCCCCCAACTGCGCCTGCCCGCCACGCGCTGGCCCGTCGCCACATACGAGACGGCCGGGAACATCGTTCGTGGGACAGGTCCGACGGGTCGGTGCGGAGCTTCGGGATTCCCGCTCGCAGTTGAGGGTTTCCCCCGATGTCGCACCCCCGGTTGCGGTCGATGATGAGGAAGACCCGACGTGGAAAGGGTGGATCGTTATGGGATTTCGACTCGAAACACATCTACCAATCGTCGACGACAAGGTTCGCTGTCCAGCACAACATCGCACCCTTGATGCCGCTACCTGTAGTTCTTGTCGGCAGTTTCGGAGGGTGGTTGGCCGACACGACGCCAGCCAAGTCATCTGCGAGCCATGGGCGCGGAGTTCATCTACGCGGTGGTCTGACTTCCGGTGAGTGGTGGGGATGGAGCGCACTCGGATTCATCACGCATTGAAGGCAACCTCTCACACGGGTGCGGACAGGTAGAGTGACGCTGTGGACGACTCCATCGTGATGGTCTTTCTCACCGTCCCGGCTGAAGCGCGTGCCGAGGCGCTGCGTGCTCTTTCGGAGATCGGGGTTGGCGGGTTTCCTGGAGCCGTGACCAGCACCGCGGCATCGTTCGTCGAGTCGGAGCGCACGCAGACCGAGGATACGGAGTTAATCCTGGTGTCCGCGCGAGCACCGGCACCTCCGAGTCCCGCGTTGGCCGAGGACTTGTGGCGGGCTGTGGAGTCTGCCCTGTTTCGCGACGGCGTCTCCGCAGTGGAACACATGGTCGCCTATGCGGTGCCGGGCACGGCATAGGGCTCTGCCGATGGTGGCCGCGGCAACGTTGCCGGCGAAGTCCCTCGAACCGCGACGACCGACATGAAGCTCGCGGGAAACGTCTGTGCCGTCACCGGTGGCGTCCAGGGCATCGGGCGGGCGATCGTCGAGCAGTTCGCCGCGGAGGGTGGCCGCCCCGCGATCCTGGACCTCAACGCGGAGCGGGCAGTCGCCTACGCCGAGGAGCTGCGTGGCCGCGGCGTTGATGCCCGCGGTTACGGTTGCGACGTCGCCGACCGGGACTCCGTGTTTGCGGCGGCCGAGCTCGTCTCGGCCGATCTTGGCCCGTGCAACGTGCTGGTGAATAACGCGGGTGTCGCCCTCATGGGGCCGTCGGTCGACTTCCCGGAGTCCGAGTGGCGACGCTCGATCGATGTCATGCAGACGGGCGTCTTCTTCTGCTGCCAGGCGTTCGGACAGCAAATGATCGAGGGCGGCGGCGGTGCCATCATCAACATCGCGTCGATGAACGCGACCGTCGCGTTTCCCATGCGGCTCGCCTACAACGCCGCCAAGGCGGCGGTCGTCAGCATGACCGAGGTGCTCGCAATCGAATGGGCCCAACATGGGATCCGGATCAACGCGATCGGCCCGGGAGTCACTCGAACCGAGCTTGTGGACAAGGCCATCCGTGAGGGCTTCGTCAATGAACAGGCCTATCTCGCGCGGACTCCGATGCGCCGGTTCGGACGTCCCGAAGAGATCGCCAAGGCGGCCCTCTTCCTTGCCTCCGAAGATGACTCGAGCTTCGTCACCGGCCATTTCCTGGTCGCCGACGGAGGATGGAGCGCCTACGGGTACATCACGGACTGACCGAGATCGGGAGCGATGACGGCGCCAGAGAAGATCGACTACAAGCGCGAACTGCGCAACCTGTATGCGACCGGACGCGAGCCGGTGATGGTCGACGTGCCCGACCTGGCGTTCGCCATGATCGACGGTCACGGTGACCCGAATACCACGGCCGAGTTTGCCGAGGCAATTGAGGCGCTGTACACCGTCGCGTACGCCGCGAAGTTCGCGGTCAAACGGGCGCCGGACGGCATCGACTACGGAGTGATGCCGCTCGAGGGGCTGTTTTCGACCCGCGACACGTCGGCATTCACGATGCAGGACAAGTCCGCGTGGGACTGGACGTTGATGATCATGCAGCCCGACCCGGTCACCCCAGAGGTCTTCGACGCGGCGAAGGTGGCGGCTTCGGCGAGAAAGCCGCTGGACGCGATCACGGGCGTGCGCCTCGAGCGCTTGACGGAGGGGCTTGCCGGTCAGATCCTGCACGTCGGCCCCTACGCTGAGGAGGGCCCGACGATCCAGCGCCTGCACGACTTCATCGCCGAGCGGGGCCTCCAGCGCACGGGCAGGCACCACGAGATCTACCTCAGCGACCCGCGACGCGCGGCGCCGGAAAAACTCAGGACGATCGTTCGTCAACCAACGTCCCCGCGCGACCCTCGGACTATCGGTGGTTGAAGCAGGCTTGCATCAGGGGCTCGTCGGGTGGCCGCGCCGCGCAGACCACCGGCCTCGGATGGTATCGATCACGGCCGGCCAGTCGATCAGGACTACCGCAACGACCAGGGCGACACCGATGAGTTGCGTGGCGATCGCCTGCGGAGAGAAGAGGCCACGACTGAACAGTTGGCTCAGCCGATCGTGTGCGATGGAAGCGGTACCGACGTAGAAGGAGTAGCTCACGAGCCGTCCGATGAAGAACGCTGCCAGCAGCGGGCCGAGTCGGATTCGAGCGAGCCCTGCGGCCTCGAACATCTGGGCGGACGGCAACGGCGCAACGGCGAACAACCCAAAGCTCGCAAAGAGCCCGCCGCGGCTTTCACCGACCACCCGCCCGACTGCTCCCAGGCTCTCCTGACGGGCACGCGGAAGTCTCCCGCCAAAGCTCCGAAAGGCGAGCGCAAGCAACCACCGCCCCAAGACAGCGGCCAAGGCACCGCACATGATCAACACGGCGGCGTGGATCTCCGGATACCGGAATTTGAAGAACACCAGCACCGCCCACGTCGGCGGGCCGAACACCGGCATCAGATTGATCGCAAAAACCACCCCGATCGCCATGCACAGGTGCACCAACATGGACGGGTTAGCCCCCGCACATCCCGCGCGGCGCCGCGCGCCTACGAGGCGTCGTGTTCGGGGATGATCACCACCGGGCACGGGGTCTCGTGCAGAATGTCTTGGCTGGTGCTGCCCAAAAGCGCGCCCGAGAGTGGGGTGCGACCGCGGCTGCCCATGACGATCAGCTGAGCGTCCCGATCGCGTGCGGTCTGGGCGATGAACTTGGCTTCGTCACCCATGAGTGTGGTCTCGATCGCCGTCGAAACGTTCAGACCGTCAGCTTGAAGCTTGGTTCGGAGCTCGGCAAGCTGCTCCTCTTGGCTCGGCTCGATCGCGTGCACGCGAGCGTGTGTGAGAACGAGCTCGGCGTCGCGCTCCTTGGCCAAGCTCGCGGCGAGCTCGACCACGGGCTGAGCGGCAATGGGCTCGCCGAGGGCGACAACGATGGGATTCACGAGAAACTCCTTTGGAGAGTGAGACCCAATCGTGTCGCGGTCGAGCGAGCTGGGCATCAGGGATTTCCACACCCGAGCGTGCGGACAACTACCCCTTTGGCTCCACGACCAACTTCTGGCGACGGCCGATGATCAGGTGAGGTCTCGTCGCTGGAACACCACCACGGCGACGGCGGTCAACACTGCACTTGCACCGACCAGGACGATCAGACCGGACATATCGACTCCGGATTGCAGCGGGGCGCGGCCGGCGTAGTGGAAGGGCGAGAGGTAGCGAAACGGTGCAAGCCAGGTGGCGAGACCGGAGAGGCCGGCAATCAGGTAGGCGACCGCGCCTGCCGCGGCCGGTACGCCGATTGCCGAAGCCCGGTGGCGCGTCACTGCGCCGACCGCCAGCGCCAGGCAGCCGTACACCAAGCCCAGTCCGGCCAGCCCCAGGGCTGCGGTGACGAGGTTGGCGAGGTCGAGGGAGAGCCCGACGATCGGGTCGGCAACGGCGATCGATGCCGCCACGACGGTGGCGATCACGAACACCTCGACGCCCATGGCTGCGGCCTTCCAGAGCACGACCGACCGCCGCGACAACGGTCGTGACACCACCAGCTCGAGCAGACCCTGCTCGAGCTCGCCCGCAAGCGTGCCGGCGCCGGTGCCGATCGCCAGGGCGAGCACGAACAGCGGGAGCATGGCGCTGAACAGCTCTGTATCAAGGTAGCCGGGCCCGGTGGTGATGTTGATCGACCCGGACATGCCGAACAGGTGCTTGAGCACCTCGGGATACTGGCGGGTGAGCTGGTCGAAGCCGGGCGAGGACTTGATGGAGGGAAACACCGCCGCGATCATCGCGATGTACAGCACCGTCCCGATCGACCATGCGACGAGTGTCCGCGACCGATCGGCGAGTGCGCGGCGGAAGATCTCAGACATCGGGTGTGCCGCCGCTCGCACGGTAGAAGCCCAGGAAGATCTCCTCGAGGTCGGCCGGCGTGCTCGTGAAGTCGAGAACGTCGTGTCGAGCCAACTCCTTCAGCAGTGCGTCCATCGAGCCCCGCACGGAACAGCGCAGCACCCGGCCGTCGGCATGGACACCCTGGACTGAGTCGAGCTGGGCGAATGCCGCAGGGTCAACCGGAGCAGTGAAGGTTACGACCACGTGGCGGACTGAGCGTGCCAGCAGCCCCTCAACCGATTCCACCGCTGCCAGCCGCCCGGCCCGGATGATCCCAACCCTGTGAGCAACGTGTTGTACCTCGTCGAGCGAGTGCGACGAGAGAAAGACCGTGCGGCCGTTGCCGGCGGTCTCGCGCACCAGCCGGCGAAACTCCTCCTGCACCAGCGGGTCCAGTCCGCTCGTCGGCTCGTCTAAGAGCACGAGTTGCGGATCGTGCATGAACGCCTGGATCAACGCGATCTTCTGGCGGTTGCCACGCGAGAGCTCGCGGATCGGGCGATCCAGCAACGCGGAGAACCGCTCGGCCAGCGGCTCGATCCGCGCGCCGGACAATCCGCCGCTCATGCGCGCGAACGATTCCAACTGCTGTCGACCCGTCAGCCTCGGCGCGAGCCTCGCGTCCCCGGGGAGATACCCGACATGTGTCCGGGCCGCGGCACCGGTTGTGCGCGCATCGAGACCAAGCAACAACGCGTGCCCAGCCGACGGCGCAATCAGATCCAGCAAGATTCGGATCAGGGTCGTCTTGCCGGCCCCGTTCGGCCCCAGCAGCCCGTACACCTCGCCCATTTCCACCGTCATGTCAAGGTCGATCAGGGCCTGCACATCACCGTGATAGGTCTTGTGCAGCCCGACGGTCTCGATCGCCAACGCCACGGCTTAACCGATCGGCTCCGCATCAACGGCAGCCGCATACATGGTCAGGTCGACATCTGCCGAGAACACCGGTTCAAGCACAAGCTCGACTCACCAAGCAAGCCCCGGCCACATACCGCCGTCGTCTCGTGGATCGCGCACCAAGAACGCGACCTCCCGCCACGGCTCGATCCGTTCGACCTCATCGACATCGACGACATGCTGACGAGCGCGGAACAGTCCCGTACGGACGATCAACGCCGTCGGATGATCATGCCCATCCGTGCGCACGTCGGTGATCGTTCCAATCCACCCGTCAGGGCCGAAGGCACGAAAACCGTCGCAGTGCGCCAGCCAGTAACCGGGATCAACCACCACCGGCGCCGGGGCGTCGGTGTCGTGATGGGTGTCGAGTAGCACGCTCATACAACCTCCTTTCACGGCATCTTCCCGCCGATGGGAGGCAGGCGAATCGGGGAACACCCGGTTGCCACACTGAGTAGTTGCCCACACCACGGCGACCCACCCGTGCGGCGGCTTCCGGTCAGCCGTTGTCTTCAGCTGGGGGGCTCGGAGGGTCGGTGGGTGGTAGCGAAGCGGGTGCGTCTGCTCCGTAGTCGGCTTGAAGTTCGGCAGAAAGCTGATCGGAGCCTGTCTCGGGTTCGGTGTCCGCCGGCGGATGGCCCGAGGCGACCAGCTTGGTGCCGCGCTTGGTGAGGGTGTCCATAAGGCGATCGAGAAATCCCATGACCGGAGTGTAGGCCCGATTGATCATCCCGGTCCGGTCGCGTGCCGAGCGGCCTCCAACAGGCAGCGCTGCTCGGCGGCGGCGATCAGGCGGCGAGTGCGGTCGACGGTGTCGGCGTTGACGGAGATCGCGTCGATTCCGGCACGAACGAGGATATCGGTGTATGTAGGGTGGACCGACGGCGCTTGGCCGCAGATCGAGGTCTTGAGGCCCAGGCCGCGGGCGCGGACGATCAGCTGCTCGACGAAACTGACCACGGCAGGGTCGCGTTCGTCGAACACATCCGACAGCAGCTCCGAATCGCGGTCAACACCAAGCAGGAGTTGAGTGAGGTCATTGGAGCCGATCGAGATGCCCGTCACTCCGAGCGCTGCGTATCGCTCGAGATGATGGAGCACTGACGGCACCTCGGCCATCACCCAAAGCTCGAACTCGCTGCGCTTGTGGAAGGGCCAGAGGTCTATCTCGGCTCGGCATTGTTCGAGCTCTCCGGGAGTGCGCACGAACGGCAGCATCACGTGGAGGTTGGTGCTACCGCCGTCCCACACCCGTTGGATGGCCTCGAGCTCGAGTCTGAACAGGTCGGGTTCGCGGACGTACCGTGACGCGCCGCGATAACCGATCATGGGGTTGGCCTCTTGTGGTTCGAAGCGGTCTCCCCCCTCGAGGCCGCGAAACTCGTTTGAGCGAAAGTCGATCGTGCGGTACGTGATCGGCCGTCCCGCGAAGGCCGACGCGAACACGATCAGGCTGGCGGTGACACGCTCAACGAATATGCCGGCCTGGCCCTGTTCGAGAAGCAGTCGAGGGTGCCGGCCCTCCAGCGCCTCGAGCACCATCATCTCCGCGCGCAGCAGGCCCACTCCATCCACATCGAGTTGGGCGACGCGCTCGGCCTGCGACGGCTCCGAGAGATTCACCAAGGAGCTGAGTCGCGGTGACCGGAGAGGCAGCCACAGCGTGCTGGGCCGGCCGAGGTGAGTTCACAGCCGGGGCCACGGCGCCCTCGAGGACCAATCCCCGGCCGGCGTCGACCGAGACCAGGTCGCCGTCACGAAGCGTGGTGGTTGCACCGACCGTGCCCACGACACAGGGGATCCCCAACTCACGCGAGACGATCGCTGCGTGACAGGTCATCCCACCGGTGTCGGTCACGACGGCGGCAGCGCGGCGCATGAGCGGCACCCAGTCGGGCGACGTCATGTGCGTGACCAGTACCTCCCCGGCCTGTAGCCGTTCCGCATCTTCGAGCGTGGCCAGAATCCGGCAACGCCCGGACGCGTGTCCGGGGGCGGCCCCGAGACCGTGCAGCAGCGTTCGACCCGCACTCGCCGGCGGGTTTTCGGCTCCAAGATTTCCGGCTTCCACTCCAGCCGTTACCGGGCGGGCCTGCAGGATCCAGAGCTTCCCGTCAGGATCGAACGCCCACTCCGTGTCCTGTGCGGCGCCGTAGTGCTGCTCGATCGTACGACCCAGCCGCGCCAGCTCGACCACCTCCGAGTCGTCCAGCACCGGGCGTAGGGCCTCCTCGCCGGTCAGCTCTCGCGTCTGGGTGCCCCCGCCGGGCCTCCCCTCGATCACGAGTTCCTTCGCCCGCACCTCGCGGGACACCACCGACAGTGTCTGCTTGTCCACCACGTATCGGTCGGGCGAGACGCGGCCCGAGACAACCGACTCGCCCAGGCCCGGCGCGCCCTCGATCACAAGCCGATCCGAGGCTCCGGTGGACGGATCGATTGTGAACATGACTCCGGCGCGGTCCGACTCGATTTGGCGTTGGACAACCACTGCGATGTCCATCCCAGACTGTGCAAACCCACGTTTGTTGCGATAGAAGATCGTGCGCCCGCCGAACAGCGATGACCAGCAACGGCGCACCGCAACGACCAACTGGTCGGCGCCGCGAACATACAGAAACGTCTCGTTCATACCTGCAAACGACGCGGCGGTGGTGTCCTCGGCAGTCGCCGAGGAGCGGACGGCCACCGGAGCGTCATCGTCAGCTCCAACGAGCTCCACGTAGGCCGCCCGAATCGCGCCTTCGATGCTGTCCGGCATCGGCTGATTCATCAGCAGAGCGCGCACCCGGTCCGAAGCGGCGGACAGCTCCGCGGAGTCGTTGACGTCCACCGACGCCAACTCGTGCTCTATCCGGCCGCGCAGGTCGTTCTCATCACAGAACTCCGCGTACGCCGAAGCCGCGACGACGAACCCCGGGGGCACCGGAAGACCGGCACACATCAACTCACCGAGGTTGGCGCCCTTGCCCCCGGCTTCGGGAACATCCGCACGCGATAACTCTGACAACACCCGCACCGGCTGTGACGACACAGACACAGCCAGATCATCGACAGCGGCCACGGGTTGAGCATCGGGGCGGGTACGCAGCCTGAGCTTCGGGAATCTACCGAGCACCGGCGGGCGGCTGTGCACTCCGTAGTTCACCGCTGCTGGGATCGGTGATCGAACTGATGCCGTTTGTGCCGGGTGTCGGGAGACTTGCCGGGCGAGAACCGGGGAGGCGTGATGGCGATCAGACTGAGGCATCGGGAAGGCCACGACTCGTCTGCGGAAGCGTCAGGGTCTGCGGAGGTTTCGGCGCGGACCGGCGTGATTGTGGAGGCCCGTGGTGTTGAGAAGCGCTACGAGACCGGGGAGCTGCTGGTGCATGCGCTGCGCGGTGTCAGCGTTACGGTCAGCCGGGGGGAGATGCTGGCAATCATGGGCCCGAGCGGGTCGGGGAAGACGACCCTTCTCAACTGCTTGTCGGGGTTGGATGCGCTTGACGGCGGCGACGTGCTGATCGAAGGGGTGTCGCTGGGAGCGATGTCCGATGATCAGCGCACCGATTACCGGGCGCGCCGGATGGGCTTTGTGTTTCAGTTCTACAACCTGATGCCGGTGCTGAGTGCGGTGGAGAACGTCGAGCTGCCGCTGCTGGTGAGTCGCGTGCCGGCGCGGGAGGCTCGCCAGAAGGCTTTGGATGCACTCGACATGGTCGGGCTCGTGGAGAGGGCTGCCCACATACCGGAGGAGTTGTCCGGTGGGCAGCGGCAGCGGGTGACGATCGCGCGGGCGCTGGTCAACGATCCGGCGATCGTGTGGGCGGACGAGCCGACCGGCGACTTGGACAGCGAAAACGCTCAGGAGATCGTCGCGTTGATGCGCCGCCTGAACCGCGAGCGCGGATTGACGTTCCTGATCGTCACGCACGACATCAGCGTGGGGCGGGCGACCGACCGGATCGTGCGAATGGTGGACGGCGAGATCGTGGATGAGGAGATTCTCGAGGTGGCGGCATGATCGCGCGGGTGACATTGGCGGAGATCGACCCGGTGCGGATGAGCGTGGATCGGGCGATCAGCCTCTTCCGGGAGTCGGTGGTTTCGGCGCTTCGCGAGCAGCCGGGCTACCAGGGCGTGTACGTACTGCTCTCGGAGGAGGGCAAGGCGCTTGCAATCACTTTCTGGGAGAGCGAGGAAGCGGCTGACGCCGGCGTTCGCGGCACCAGCAGCTTCTACGCCGAGCAGGTGCAGAAGTTCGTCACCCTGTATCGCTCGCCGCCCGGTCGGGAGAGCTACGAGGTGGTGGTCGCCGACGCTCCGGCGGCCATGCTCGGCTAGAGGAGCCGGCGGTGACGAAGCTCTTTGGAATTCCCATGGACGTGCTGGAGGTCGTGTTGGTGGCCACGCTCGCGGTGGCATTGGCCGCGGTCGGGCTGTTGGCGTTGCGCGACCGGGTGTTCTTTCGCCTCGGTGTACGGAACGTTCGCCGTCGTCCTGGTCGCACCGCGCTGATCACGGCCGGGCTGATGCTGGGCACGGCCATGATCGCGGCCGCTTTGGCAACTGGGGACACGATGACGCGGACGGTCCGCTCGTCGGCGGTAACTGCGCTGGGCCAGACAGATGAGTTGGTGTCGGCCCGGGGCGCGACCCCGAACCTGGCGGTGCAGAGCGGCTCGGCCACCGGTGTCCGCTACTTCCCCTACGCGGACTACGCTCGGATCCGCCAGGCAGTGTCGGCCTCGCCGCTCGTGGACGGCGTCGCGCCGGCGATCATCGAGCCGATCGCCGCGCAGGACGTGACCAGCCGCCAGACCGAGCCGCAGGTCACACTGTTTGCGTCGAACTCAGGCGATCTGGGCGGGTTCGGTGCCGTCACCACCGCTGACGGTCGGCGGGTGTCGCTGGGCGCGTTGGCGCCAGGGTGGGTGTATCTGAACCAGGACGCTGCCGACAAGCTCAGCGCATCGGCAGGCGACACCGTGCGGGTGTTCGCTGGCCGTTCTGCTGCCGGGGTGCGGGTCAAGGCGATTGTCCACTTCGACGGAGCCGGTACAGACGGCGCCGCGGTCCTGATGCCACTGCCGGCCGCCCAAACGCTGCTGCACGAACCGGGCCGGATCAAGTACGTGCTCGTGTCCAATCGTGGTGGTGTGATTTCGGGAGCCGCGCAAACGGGGCCGGTGGTCAGACTGCTTCGACCGGTTCTTATCCCGCTCGGGTTGCAGGCGAACAAGACGAAACAGGACACACTCAAGCTCGCAGACATGACCGGGGCGGCGTTCGTCTCGATGTTCACGACATTTGGGTCGTTCTCGATCGCCGCCGGGATCCTGCTGATCTTCCTCATCTTCATCATGCTGGCCGCCGAGCGCCGCGGTGAACTGGGCATCGCCCGGGCGGTGGGCACGCGTCAGCGCCACCTGGTGGAGATGTTCCTGTTCGAGGGCGTGGCGTACGACATCGTCGCCGCTGCAATCGGCGTGCTGCTCGGCATCGGAATCGCCTACGTCATGGTGCTGGTGATGGCCGGCGCCTTCGAGGAGCAGGGCGGCCTGCACATCACCTACTCCGTCACCCCGCGGACGGTGATCGTGGCGTACGCACTCGGGATGCTGCTTTCACTCGCGGTGGTGGGCGCATCCGCGTGGCGCGTGAGCCGCATGAACATCGTTACCGCCATCCGCAGCCTCCCGGATCCCCCGGCCAAGACACACGCCCGCAAGCGCTGGCTGCTCGGCGCGGCGGTGGTGGTGGTCGGTGCAGCGCTGATCGCCGCGGGCATCAGCTCCCGCAACGCGATCACGCTCGGATTCGGGGTCTCCCTCAGCCTGCTCGGAGCGGTGCCGGTGGCCGAGCACTTTGGTGTGCCGCAACGCCTGGCACGCACGGCCGCCGGACTCGGCCTGGTTGCCTGGTTCGTCCTCCCGGTCGGGCGCTGGCTGTTCGGCACGCTCAGCCTCGACTTCTCGATCTTCATTCTCTCCGGGCTGATGATCGTGGTCGGAGCCAGCTGGACGCTGATGTACAACGCCGACCTGCTGGTCGATGGTGTCACCAGAACACTCGGCCGCATCCCGCGGCTCGCCCCGGTGCTTCGCATGTCGATGGCGTATCCGCTTCGCAACCGCTTCCGCACCGGCGTCACGATCGCCATGTTCACCCTGGTCGTGTTCACGCTCGTCACCGGTGCGACCACCACCACGTCGTTCGTGAACGGCATGAACAACATGGACACCTACGGCGGCGGCTTCGACATCCGCGCAACCGTCGCCCCCGCCGGCCCGATCCCGGACATGCGCGCCGCGCTGCAGCACGCGCCCGGGATCGACCCCGCGGCGTTCCGCGTCGTCTCGAGCCAATCGTTCCTGCCGGTCAAGGCGCGACAGGCCGGCGCGCTCGGTGGCAGTCACGACTACGCCGTTCGCGGCCTCGACTCGGCCTTTCTCACCCACACCACGTACGGCTTGGCGGCCCGCGCCGACGGCTACGCCTCCGACCGACAGGTCTGGAGGGCCATCAACCACCACGCTGGCCTAGCCGTCGTCGACGGATCAGTGGCACCTCGGCGCGCCAACTTCAACTTCGGCGCAGCGCCGCCGTTCCAGCTGCACGGCTTCTACGTGGAAGACAAGCACTTCCACCCGGTGGTCGTGGTCGTGCGCGACCCGCAGACAGGCCGAAGCGTCAGGCTCACCGTCATCGGCGTGCTCTCAGACACGGCGCCGCTCGAGATGGCCGGCATCCTGACCTCGCAGCACACGCTCACCGGCACCTTCGGACGCCGCGTCCAACCCACCGTCTTCCTGTTCGCGCTCCGGCCTGGCGTCGACCCGGTCGCCACGTCGAAGCAGCTCGAGTCAGCGTTCCTTGCCAACGGCATGCAGGCCGACGCCATCAAAACCCTGCTCGCCGACGCCGTCGCCGCCTCGCTCACATTCGACCGCCTGATAATGGCGTTCATGGGGCTCGGCCTGATCGTCGGCGTCACCGCCCTGGGCGTGATCAGCGCCCGCTCCGTCGTCGAACGCCGCCAGCAGATCGGCGTCCTGCGAGCGATCGGATTCCGCCGCCGAACCGTGCAGTCGAGCTTCCTGCTGGAGTCCTCGTTCATCGCGCTCACCTCGATCGTGATCGGCACCGCGCTCGGCCTCGCGGTCGCCCTCAACGTCATCCACGACTCGCAGCAACAACCGAGCTGGAGCAACCTCAGTTTCGACCCGCCGTGGCTGACCATGACCGTGATCTTCGTGGTCGTCTACCTGGTCGCGTTGGCGACCACCTACCTTCCGGCCCGCCGAGCCGCGCGCGTCTACCCGGCGGAGGCGCTGAGGTACCAGTAGCACCAAGCACGGATCGAGCATGGGGTCGCGTGCGAACGGCGGAGGTGCTCATCCAACGGAGTTGGGTCGTGGCTCCAGGATCACGACTGCGGTCTCCATGGACCGACGCTTCGCATAGGCGTCCAACCCTTTGTCTATCTCGCGCCATCTGGCCCACAATCGCGACCGTTCATCTCCCTGTGCGGCACGAGCCCGCACGAGCCGCGGCCCGTCGGCGAGAACGACCTTCGCGTCAGGATGGGTTTGGAGGTTGAGCCACCAAGCAGGCTCGCCGTCAGCCCACCCGTTCATGGCCAACCCGATGAGGTTCTGTCCGTCCTCGAAGTAGCCAACTATCACGCTGCGTTCGCGCCCGGTGCGGCGGCCGATGGTTGTCAGACGCAGCGCACCCCAGCCGTTGGGCTTCGGACGCCACAATCCGACCCGGCCCCCGGTGACGCGGTAGACGCCGCGGTGCGCATGCCAGAACAAGCGCACAAACCAACGAGGATAGATCCACCGCGGGTGTTCGCGTTCGGCCGACAACTAGTACTGCCTCCCCGATTCCTGCGAACTCGTCGCCATCGTCACACCTCCCATCGCCCGTCATGCTCACAGCGGCGATCGTGGGGCGCATCGGGGCGTGCGCGGATGGTTCCCCGTGAGAACCCGCAGATCACCGGTGGGATGTCGTATGAACTCGGGGTATCCCCGCCGGCCATCGCGGAGACAGACGGGCTATGCACGCCTTCACCCGCTTTGGCACGTCAAGGTGCTCAGGGAGTCGCGGGGTCTGTCACGCGGGCTGCGCCCTCCCAATATCGGTTGAGGGAGCCCTGAATCTTCACGAACCAGACGACCGCCGGGATGATCAGGATCGCACCGGGAAAGAGCCATAGACCCGTCCAACCTGTCATCGGAGGCTCCAGTCCTGCTTTGCGGTACATCTTCCCAACTTCCGACGGGATCACGAACGCGCTGACAGGGCTAATCAGGATCCAGATGACAAGTCCGAGGACTCCCCCAAGACCCTCGCCGGTGTGCTGCTTCATCTCCTCCTGGGTCTTGAACACCCAGTACCAGCCGTAAAGCCCGAGGGTGACGATGTACAGCAATATCCCGAACCCGACACCGCGGGCCTGCCCAAGCGGGCCTGTGTTTCGGGACACAGTCACGAAGCGCGCAGCCTACCACGGAGCTTGTCATGTTGAAGGTCCGCGCTGAGCACTTGTAGTCTCGGTGATGCCGCACCGCTCCCTACTCAGCGGTCTTTTCAGGGTCAATCAGGTCACGAGACGCCGGGGCTCCACTCAGGACAGGGCATGGCGCTCTTCTCAGCACCTCAGCAACCACGCTTCCATACATGAATCCGCGAAGCGCGCCCCACCCGTGAGATCCAATCACGATCATGCGCGCATCACGTTCCTCCGCTGCTTTGCAGATTTCATAGGCGGCCGAGCCCTCGACCAACATCGTTTCGGCTTGGATGCCGAGCGTCGCAGCGCGTGCCTTGGAAGCCGCCAACACCTCCTCGGCTCGGTCCTTCTCGGCCTCCAGCCAGGTGTCTTCAAGGTAGGTGTACGGCACACCAAATCCGCTCCTGATCATCGCCCAAACCGCGATGAAGACAACGTCATCTCCGGTCGCTCGCGCAATCTCCAAGCCAAGCTCTGAAGCCGCCTCAGACGCCTCAGAACCGTCAGTCGCAATCAAGATCGTCGACACCACGCCCTCCTCCTCCTGCTCGCCGGCGCCACGCCTTCGGCGATCAACCCGACCAGGCCGATCGCGCGATGGGCCGTGTAGGGATCGAACCTACGACCTTGGGATTAAAAGTCCCCTGCTCTACCAACTGAGCTAACGGCCCTGCGTCAATCCTAGATCCCGGCGGCGCCCGGAGCCGACGAAGGTGGTAGGTTCACCCGTGGGGGGTTGAACGCACATTCGACCTGGGCAATTCACGGTTTCGGAGGCAACACATTGACTCGAGTAAACCGAGAGGGCGAGCCGAGCTATGCCGGCATCGCGACCTTCTCGAAGCTGCCGCTCGTGCTCACACCGGCCGAGCTGGAAGGCGTCGACGCGGCGATCGTGGGCGCGCCGTTCGACGAGGCGGTGTCCAACCGGCCCGGCGCCCGGTACGGGCCGCGGGCGATCCGCGGTTCGGACGACACCGGCGGTGTGCCTCCGCGGCGGCCGCACATGGGCCTGGGAGTCGACCCGTTCGTCGAGCTGAAGGTGGTCGACTACGGCGACGCCGAGACCGTCTCGGGCGACACCGCTCAGAGTCACGCTGCGGTGAAGCAGCTGGTGGCGGAGATCTGTGCCGCCGGTGCCATCCCGTTGATCCTCGGGGGCGATCATTCGGTCGCGATTCCCGACATGACCGCGGTCGCCGAGCACTACGGCCCGGGCACCGTCGGCGTGATCCACTTCGACGCGCACGCCGACACCGCCGCGGCCCTGCACGGCTTCGAGCTCTCCCACGGGTCACCGATGCGCGTGGTGGTCGACAACGGCTCGATCCGGGGTGACCAGTTCATCCAGGTCGGGCTGCGCGGCTGGTGGCCCGAGGACGAGGAATTCGCCTGGATGAACGAGAACGGCTTCCGCTGGTACACGATGTACGAGATCGACGAGCGGGGCTTTCTGCCGTGCCTGGACGAGGTGATCGAGGCCGCCAAGGAATGGGAGCATGTGTTCCTGTCGGTCGACATCGACTCGCTCGACCCGGCGTATGCGCCGGGCACCGGTACACCCGAGATCGGCGGCCTGACGACCCGTGAGCTGGGCGCGGCGGTGCGTCGCATCACCGCGGAGCTTCCGGTTGTGGGATTCGAATTGGTGGAGGTCTCACCACCGTACGACCCCACGCAGATCACGGCGGTAAACGCCCACCGGCTGGTGCTCGAGGCCCTCTCGGGTCTGGGCCTGCGCCGCAGCGGCCGACCTGTCACCCCCAGGCGGGACTCCAGATCGAGATAGAAAGTTCACCATTTTGGGAACCATTTGACCGTCCCGACCGTAGTAGAGATGTGACCCCCTTGACCAGCCACACCGACATCGTCACGAGATTCCCGCTCTCGGCGGAAGTCGTGTGGCGGCGCTATCTCGAGCAGACCGAGGGACTCACCGGGGACGAGTACAAGCAGGTCGAGCACGACGCATGGGAACAGCTGCAGGCAGCGCTGAGGCACCTGGACACGCCCGCGCCGCTGACCCTCAACTGACGGGTATCCTGCCCCATGCCCTGCCCCCATCGTCTAGTGGCCTAGGACCCCAGCCTTTCACGCTGGTAACACCGGTTCGAACCCGGTTGGGGGTACTTGACCGGTCTGTACACGAACCTCCCCCTTACCGGGGAGGCGATAGGTGCAATGCGCGGACTGCGCACCGATGATATTGACCTGTTTGATCACGAGCGCCAGCAGACCCTTGGTGCGTGCATTCAGGTCGACCCCGGGTGCAAGTAGCGTGGAACGAACGAACGAAACCACATCCGCGGGAAACGGGCGAGGCGTGTGCACTCTGGCATCAAGTTGGGCGCGCCTCTCTTGGAGTGCACGCTCTTGAAGCGAGAGTTCGTCAAGCCGGGCTTGAAGCAGGCGGGGTTCGAGAGTTTCCGCTTCGAACGCGTCTAGGTACTTTTTTTGGGCGCGCGCTGTTTGGGCCAACTCGTTGTCGATCCTTCCGATTTCTTTACGCCTGGCAACGGTGCCGCCGGAAGCGGCCTTCTCAGCGCGCTCCCACGCCCGTTCGAGGAGTTCAGTGTCTGCAAGGAGCGTCAGTAGCTGGTTTATGACAGCCATTTCGAGATGGTCTGCTCGGATTCGCTGATTGTCGCAGTGCTGTTTTCCGAACTTGATTCGTCCATGGCAGGCGTAGTAGCGATACCGACCACCACGACCAATCCCGGCGGAGCCGACGTAGGGGCTTCCGCACCTCGCACAGCGGGTTGATCCCGACAGAAGATATCCAGTTGAATTGCTGCGTCGTTTCTGCGGTTCGTCTCTCCGTTGTCGGAGAATCTGCTGGGCCTCGTCCCACAATCCCTTGTCGATCACAGCGTCGTGCCTCGCGTCCAGCAACTTTCCGTCCCATCGGATCATTCCCACAAACGCTGCACTGCGGAGAAGCAGGATGATCTTGGGGCCCGACCACTTGGCTCCCGTCGGCGTACGGATACCCTCCGCATTGAGATCGCGAGCAATCGTCGTTGAACCGCGAAGGTCGTACACGTACGCGCAGAAGATCCGCTCGATCACAGGCAGCCACTTAGGATCCGCGACAGGCTCGTGGCGGTCGTTCATCATCATCCCAGCGGGGAGTGATCCGCTCCACTTGCCACTTTGCGCACGACGCACCATGCCCTGGCGAACGCGGTCGCGCATCGTGTCTCGCTCGAGTTCGGCGAACGCTCCGAGGATTGAGATCAAAACTCGCCCGATCGGGCTTGTGGTGTCGATCGGCTCCACGACGGAGGCCACTTTCACATCGGCGTCCTCGAGATGCATGATGAGGTCAAGCAGGTGGCGAAGTTTGCGTGAGAATCGGTCGAGCCGGTAGAACAAGAGCACGTCGAACTTGCCTGCCGCAGCGTCGTCAAGTGCTCGCTGAAGCTGTGGTCGCTCGAGTGTTGCGCCGCTTTGCTCGTCCTGATACCGAGCGACGACAGTCCACTGCTGGGCAGCGCATTTTGCCTCACATGACGCGAGCTGCGCACCCAGACTCCACGGCTGATGGGTCTCATCAGTCGAGATACGGCAATAGATCGCAACCCGTACAACGGCTTCCCCTGCCAAAGGGGCGGATTCAACAAGAGTTTTCTTAGCCATTTGTCGAGACTCCTCCTCGGTTCGTACGTCGGAACTACGAATGAATGGGGCGTTGGTGTGCAGGGCTACGCCGGCGGGCGGAGTGTCCCGACACGACTCGAGCCGCTTGAATGCTGCTCAGCGGGTACCTTGCACCCAAGTGATGCGGCTCGAAGGCTGAGCGCTGATCAGCCTCGCTAACCGGTCAATCACCTCGTCGCCGTCCTTGTTCGGGCAGCGGCTCAACGTTGGGTTCGGCGAGGCCAGACATCACGGGGTTGGGATCTGGGACAACTGCTCGTTGTCGCACCGTCGAGCGGGTCGAGGCGGTGTCGAGCGTTGGGGGAGCGCTGTTGATCCGAGGCGTTACCGAGTCGTGCCGCGAACTAAAATCTTGCGACCTGGCATCGTTCGATCTATCAGACTTGGAGGATTTCATAAACGCATTCACCCGCAGGGAGAGGACGGGTAACGCGATTTGAAGTGAACTCACGCTTCGCCGCGAAGGACTTCGGAGCCGACAGTGTCACCCTGTTGATCGGCGATCGCTTAGCACCCAACCCCTCTCCAGCAGCGAAATCCGCTATATCGACAGAGCAGGGCGCTGTCGCTGTTTCGGGCGGCTAGCGCTTCGGAGCAGTCGGTGCGGAGAATGCCTGGCATGGGAAGCCCGTCACGGTGAGACAAAGCTCCGATTTCTTTCGTATGCTGCGGCGAATGCCGTCCGCCTTCATCAGCTATGCGCATGAAGACCAGGAATTTGTACTCGCGCTGATCGCACAACTCCAAGTGCTTGGCGTGGATGTCAGGTACGACCGCCTTGAGAGTCGGCGAGTCCATAACCCTCGTGCCATGGAATGACCCAGGATCGGTGGGCGAGCTCGTCGTGTACGCGTCGCAGATGTGGGCTTTCGAGGTTTGCCCGTGCCATCAGGGTCGGGTCGTGTGTGCCGCTTTGTGTGAGGGTGGCGTTGATGATCCAGCCGTAGGGTTCGATGCCCGCGCGGCGCAGGTCGGCTTGGAGGTCGGCGGCCTCTTCGACTGGAGTCGCTTCGGCGAGTGTGACAATCAGGATTCGGGTGAGGTTGGGATCTTGGAGTCGCATCAGTGGTGTGGTGATGTGCTCGGGTGCGATCGAGCTGGTACGTAGCATCTCGCGGTGGTAGGCGCCGGTGGTGTCGAGCAGCAGTAGCGTGTGCCCGGTCGGAGCCGTGTCGATGACGACATGGTGGTTGCGTGCTTCGCTGAGCAGGCGGGAGAAGGCTTGGAACACCGCGATCTCTTCCGTGCACGGTGACCGCAGGTCTTCCTCGAGCAGGGGTATGCGGTCAGGGTCGAGCCGGCTGGCGGCGTCGAGCTTCTCGTGGCGGTAGCGGGCGACTTCGGCGGCGGGGTCGATGTGATTGACGGTGAGACTGCTGACTGCGTCGGGACTCTCGATGAGGCCAGCGGGGTTTCCTGCCGGATCGGTGGTGGTGAGGTGGACGCGGCGTCCGTCTCGGGCGAGGCCAAGTGCGATGGCGATAGCGACCGTGGTCTTGCCGACACCGCCCTTTCCCATCACCATTACTGCTCCGTGGTGTGACTCCGCGAGGTCTCGGATTAGATCGTCGATGCCCGGCATCGGCAGGCTTGGATCGGGAACTGTCGAAGTGGTAGGCGTCGAAACAATCTCGGTTGCGGCAGAGTCGGTGCTTCGCATGAGCGCTCGGAGCGCATCGAGACCGGTGAGGTTGCTCGCGACCAAGGGCACGGTGGCGAAGCGCCGCTTCTTGAGTGCCGGTGGTATCGCCTCTAACGCCTGGCGTTGGCGCTTTGCTATCGCATCTGCGACGGGGTCGCTGATTTGGGGGTGCGCGAGTATCGCGTTGATGACCAATCGTTGGTTTGCGATCCCCAAAGCGGCCAGCTCTGAGCCCGCGCGCACCGCCTCGCGAAGCGCCGCCGAATCTGGTCGAGAGACCAGCACCACCTCGGTTTGGCGTGGGTCGGCGAGCGCGTCCACGGTAGCCACGTACTGGCTGCGTTTGGCCTCGAGGCCTGCAAGCGGGCCCAGACAGCTCGCCCCTTCAGGGTTCGTCGCGATGTAGCTGCTCCACGCTTCGGGCAGGCTGAGCAGACGCAGAGTGTGCCCGGTCGGTGCGGTATCGAACACCACGTGCTCGTACTCCGCGGTCAGCGCGGGATCCGCAAGCAACAAGGCGAACTGGTCGAACGCCGCGACCTCAACCGTGCACTGTCCCGACAGCTGCTCCTCGATCGCTCGCAACTCCTCGTCCGGCGCGTGACCGCGGTAGGGGGCGATCACCCGTTCTCGGTACACACGCACCGCCGCCTGCGGGTCGACGTTCATCGCCCATAACAACTCAGCGCCGGGGATCGACGTCGGCGCGGTTCCCACTTGAGTCTCAAAGACGTCGTCCAGGTTGGACGCAGGATCGGTGCTCACAACCAGTACGCGTCGACCGCCCTCAGAAAGGGCTAGCGCGGTCGCCGCGGCAATTGTCGTCTTTCCCACCCCGCCCTTACCGGTGAAGAAGATGAACCGCGTTTCCCAATCGTCCCATATGAGCGGGGCGCCATCGGACAGCTGCGACTCTGCGACGTGACTTTCCACCGTTTCCGATCCTCTCGACGTCTAGCACCGCTCACCATAGTCACCTGCGGTGGGAACAGCCGGGCGCCGGCATTGCGTCTGAGGTAGCTGTTGACCGGAACCACGGCTCTTCGTCTGCTTGAGACCGCCGCCGACGTTCACCGGATTTTCACCGGTCGTTGCCCCAATTTGTAACCCTCCCGAGACCGGCCCGCGTTCACAATCCTCTCGACACGAGTCTCGGCACGGAACAAAAACGCAACTGGAGGACGTATGCGCAAGCTGGGTGTATTGATTGGAGTGGTCGCGGTAGTCGCTCTCGCGGCGGGATGCGGCTCCAGTAGCAGCAACGACAGCAGCAGCGGTACTAGCGCCGCCAGCGGCGGCTCCGAGAGCAAAGTCTTGATCGGAGCGGGCAGCACGTTCGTCGCACCGCTGGTGCAGTCGTGGGCTGGTGCCTACGTCAAGACCCCTGCAGCAGTAACGGTGACCTACGGTGCGATTGGTAGCGGTGGCGGCATCGACCAGATCACCGCGCGGACGGTTGATTTCGGTGCGAGCGATGCTCCGATGACGTCTGACCAGGTGACTGCGTGCAAGGGGTGCGTGCAGATCCCGTGGGCGTTGGGCGCGACGGCGATTGAGTACAACGTGAAGGGCGCTCCCAACAACCTCAAGCTGACCGGGCCAGTGCTCGCCGACATCTACCTGGGCAACATCACGTCCTGGAACGATCCGGCGATCGCCAAGCTGAATCCGGGCGTGAGCCTTCCTGGATACGCACATCACGCCGATCTATCGCAGTGACAGTTCCGGTACCAGCTTCGTGTTGACGGACTATCTGTCCTCGGTAAGCCCTGACTGGGAGAGCAAGGTCGGCACGTCGACGCTGCCGACGTTCCCAACCGGCACAGGCGCCGAGCACAGCTCCGGCGTGATCGCAGCCATGCAGGCAACCGACGGAGCGATCACCTACAGCGAGGTCTCGTACGTCTCCGCCGACAGCTTGGACGCGGCGCTGCTCGCCAATGCGGCTGGAAACTACGAGTCGCGACTGAGAAGTCGATTCTCGCGGCGGCAGCCGCTGGAACTACTCGGCCTGACGGGACGATCAAGCTGGTGAACCCGCCAGCTTCAGCGCCCGATGCCTACCCGCTCTCGACGTACACGTATGTGATCGCACCTGAGCAATCCTCGAAGGCCTCTGTGCTCAAGGCGTTCCTGAACTACGCGGTCGGGCCTGATGGGCAAGCGCTGGGGCCGCCTGCCTATCCGGAGCTTCCGAAGGCAGTCGCGACGCAGTGCCACAGCGTTGATCGCAAAGATCCACTCTTAGTGATGACAGTGAGCGTCGGCACCGTGTGGTTGGTGCCGACGCTCACGCTCGTTCAACACCCATGACAGTCGAAACTTCACCTCAATCCCTCTCAACCAGCGGCAACTTCAAACGCCGTTTGGGTGATCGTGCTCTTCGCACCATTGCCGCTTCTCGCCGTAGTTGTGTTGGCGCTGCTGATGGTGCTGTTGGTCTACGACGTGGTCGACCAGGCACGGCTATCGATCAGCGAGTTCGGGCTTGGGTTCCTGACCGGAACCGAGTGGAATTCGGTCACCAATGAGTTCGGCGCACTGGATCTGATCTGGGGCACGCTTGCGACCTCGTTCATCGCGCTTTTGATCGCGGTGCCGGTGGCTATCGCTATCGCGCTTTTCCTGACCGAACTCGCCCCGCGCGTGCTTCGGACTCCGGTTGGGATGATGGTGGAGCTGCTGGCCGCGATCCCAAGCGTCGTTCTCGGCCTCTGGGGAATCGTGGTGATGGGGCCCTTCCTGAACGATCATGTCGAGCCGTGGATGATTTCGCATCTCGGCTTCATCCCATTTCTGGACGGGTATCCGTCGCCGGTAGGGCTCTTGCCGGCGTGTCTGATTCTCACGATCATGATCGTCCCGATCGTTGCATCGATTAGCCGCGAGCTGCTTTCGAGCGTTCCCAGCGAACTCAAGTCGGGAGCGCTCGCCTTGGGCGCGACCCGCTGGGAGATGGTGCGCCGTGTCGCCCTGCCTCAGGTCAGCGCGGGCTTGGTGGCCGGTGTCATGCTGGGCTTTGCTCGAGCTGTCGGCGAGGCGATCGCAGTGACACAGGTGATCGGCGGTTCGCTGGTTCGACCCGCAGAATTTGTACGCCCCGGCCGACACGATGGCCGGCAGGCTGGCCGCCCAGTACGTTGGGACGCCAACCACACTGGGGAAGTCGTCCCTGGCCTATCTGGCAGTGATCCTTTTGGTCATCAGCTTGATCACGAACCTGGTGGCGAACCTGATCGTGCGGCGGATGCGACGAAAGTTGGGGGCAGCATGAGCGCGGAGGCCAATATCGACCTGACGGCGCAGACTCCGCGTGCCCGCCGGCGCAAGCTCACCGGCCACATCATGGAAGGCCTGGCGACGGCCGCGGCGCTGCTCGCCGTTGCAGTGCTTGCAATCGTGCTGATTTCGGTGGCGAGGAAGGGGCTTCCGGCGATCAACCTCGATTTCTTCACCAAGAATGCGGCGCCGTTCGGGCAAGAGGGTGGTGGCATCGCAAACGCCATCGTCGGCACAGTCATCATCGTCCTGATCGCGGCCGCGATCTCGCTTCCGCTGGCGTGCTACTCGCGATCTTCAACACCGAGTTCGCCCCAACCAGACTCGCCGACGCTATTCGCCTCACCCTAAATGTCCTTGCTGGTGTACCCACGATCGTAATCGGCGTGTTCATCTTCAGCCTGGTCGTCGTAGGTCGCGGCCAGAGCGGATTTGCTGGAGCGCTAGGTCTTTCGATTGTGATGCTGCCGCTGATCGCCCGCGCAACCGAGGAAGTGCTGCTGCTGGTTCCTGCGACGTTGCGGGAGGGCAGCATGGCGCTCGGCGCGTCTCGTACGCGCACCGTTCTTACAGTGATTCTGCCAACGGCAGTCGGTGGAATCGTGACAGCGACCATCGTCGCAGTGCGCGTGCCGCAGGCGAAACCGCTCCGTTGCTGTTCACCTGCTCGATCTTCGTAACCACGGTGGTCACTACTGATCCGCGTCAGGCGATGGCGACGCTGCCAATGACCATTTTCACCAACGCAGAATCACCAAGCAGCCACGACCAATAGATCGCCTGGGCTGCCGCGTTGGTGCTAATCGCGGTGGTGTTGATCGGTAGCATCGTTGGCAGGCTGCTGTCCGCCAAGACCCGACGCCAGATCGAGCGCGCGCGATGACTGATGATCTCGATGAACATACAGCAAAGGCAGGCTCAGCCATGCAAGGAAGCGACACGTCAGGCATCATTGACACCGTGACAGACGAAGTCCCCGACGCAAAAGACCCGCAAGCCGAGGATAGCGGTGAACCGGGGCTGGCACTCGCCCGGTCGCAAGCTAAGCTCGCCGAGATGGCAGGCCAACACGGTACGTCGCCACAGGACGGCCACCGCGTGGTATTTGGCCTCAAGGACGTGGCGGTCAGCTACAGCGGGGCAGTGGCGATTCGTGACGTCAACTTCGATATCCACGAGAATCTCGCGACAGCTTTCATCGGCCCGTCTGGCTGCGGCAAAACCACTCTGCTTCGCAGCATGAACCGTATGAACGACTTGATTGACGGCGCCGAGGTTGCCGGAACGATCACGTACCACGGCCAGGACTTGTTCGCTTCCGGGGTGGACGCGGTTGAGGTGCGTCGGCGCATTGGGATGGTGTTCCAGCGGCCAAACCCGTTTCCCAAATCGATTTACGACAACGTCGCGTTCGGCCTCCGCCTACATGGTATGAAGGACAACCTCGACGACCGCGTCGAGAAAGCACTTCGACACGCGGCGCTTTGGGATGAGGTCAAGGATCGGCTCAAGCAAAGCGCGCTTTCGCTCTCGGGCGGCCAGCAGCAGCGCCTGTGCATCGCGCGGCGCTTGCGATCGAGCCAGACGTGGTCTTGATGACGAGCCGGCCTCGGCACTCGACCCGGTCGCCACACTCGCAATTGAGGATCTAGTCGGCGTTCTTAAAAACGATTACACGATCGTGATTGTGACTCACAACATGCAGCAGGCAGCCCGCGTGGCGGATATGACCGCGTTTTTCAGTGTTGACGCAGACGAGGCCGGCAACCGGAGCGGAATCCTGGTGGAGTCGGGGCCCACGTCGGATCTCTTCATCCGACCGACAGATCCGCGCACCGAGGCGTACGTCACTGGCCGGTTCGGTTAGCTCCTAGGCGCAGCAAGCAGATTCCTCGCCGGCGGTCGGCGTGCAGCACGCTGCCGACTGCGCTGCGTGGTGATCGTGCTCCGCGTCGTTTTCCTCGACGTCTCCGAGCATGCTGCACCCGCTTGCCGCTCTCGCTTTCTACACGAAGCGATCGAACTCGAGAAACTGTTTCGGTGCTGCCGATCGAACCGCTGAAGATCTTGAACATCCTGCTGCGCGCCCAGGAGCGCGTTTGCGTGTGTGAGTTCACTGACCAGCTTGACCTCGCTCAGCCGACCGTGAGCTACCACCTCAAACAGCTTCGCGAGCGGCCTTCTACCGTGAACGGCGACCTTCGCCTACTTCCGGTGCGTCCAGACGCGATGCAGAAACTGAGTTCCTGGTGACATCGAGCGCTGCCGAGGCAAGCTGATGGTTGCGCGCCCGCTCTTACGACGAGCGCCCGACACCGAGACGCCGACGATGACACTCCTGACGAGTCGCTCCGAGCCGTTGCTCCAGCGGCGATCAGACAGTTGCAACGAGCACTGCAGTCGTTTTTGTGCACCTCCCGCTCACGTACCAGTTCCTGCGCCGCGCGACTACCTGTGGCTATGAGAGATGCCTCGGCCGACCGAAGAACCGTGGTGAAGCGTGAGTCACGTGCTTTTCGTCTGCATCCAAAACGCTGGCGCTCCAGATCGCCCAGCACTCTTCGAGCAAGAAGCTAACAGAAGCCACCAGACGCGGTCGCTGGAAGTTGCCCAGCCGAGCACGTCCATCCGATCGTGTCGAAACCATGGCAGAAGATCGGCATCGACATCTCGGAAAATACGCCCCACAAACTCTACCTCTACGACATGCACTGGGCAGACTCGTCGTCACCATGGGGTGCGGCGATGAGTGCCCCTATGTGCCCGGCAAGCGGTACATCGACTGGGAACTCGACGACCCAAGCGGCCAACCAATCAAACGATCGCATGTGCGATACGAGATCAAGCGCGGATCGCGGACTCGTGGAAGACCTTGAATCGATGCGATGTGATGAAGCACGTCCTGTTTGTCTGCACCCACAACGCTGCCGCTCCCAGATGCCAAGCCTTCTGGAAAAGCACGCGCCCGACGACGTCCGCGCCCAAAGCGCTGTACAAGAGCCCGCTAAAGCACCGTGCGAGAGCTTCTCCAGTACGCGACGCTCCAGTTCGTTCATTGTGATGACCATGGCCCACAAGAACACGCGCGCATGCCTCCGTGATGGCGATGCGCACGCGAGCCGCAGCCTGAACCCCTTCGCGACGCGATATGATCCCGTCGAACCTTGACCTGCCAGCCGCCACAGATGACTGAACCGAGCCGAATCGTCACCGTCGTTCTGATCATCGACGACCCTGACCTCGCCAACGACATGACCCTCGCCGTGCGAGCGCCGATGACGTCGAGCGGTTGCGCCGGCAACCAGCCACACACCAATCCGCACGCGTCTTCTTGCAGATCGCGCTGCGAAGATGACCGTGTGTCTCGCTCTTCCGTTGCTTCGAACCGCTGGACTACACGCCGTTTGTGTTCATCGATCCCGATCTCGAACGTACCCAGTCGCGCCGCGCAGTCGCACTTCGCGTTTGTGATCGATCCGTTTACGTTGCTCGATGCTCGAGTGCCTTCGCACTCGCGCACGAAATGCGCGTCACAAGCAGCGCAGATCGTCACCGAGAGAGCATCACGATCGCACGTAGTGTTGAACTGTGATCTTGACGTCGAGATCCCGAAGCCTGCTCACCTCAGCACGAGAGTTCGTGTTTATCTATGAGCTGGCGAAGCGCCGTGACCGGTTCGTTTCTATGCAGAGCTCACCGAGATCATCTGAGGCGTACGTACCCGCGAGAAGAACATCTCGTAACGCAACCCACGCGCGTCAGAAGCTACACTGCCGTGCCCTACCGCACCTTCTCATTTTCGAAAACAGATCGTATCGCTTCAATGTTCAACCTCCCACCGTTCGCGCCGCAAACGCCCGCGCCTAGAGCGCAGTCTTATGCGTCGTGAACTCGCGCAGCTCGCCAGACACAGATACTTCTCTCGCCGATGTCCACAGCGTTGTCCCGATGCGCTCCAAACAGCACCGATACGATCACGAACAAACCACTCCGTCCCCTACGCTTACATGTTTCGGCAAGACCATATTCGTCCTTGATACCTGATCCATGCCCACCAGCGATTGCGCCCCAGATCACGCGCTCCGAACGCTCTCATTCTCTCCGATCATTGCATCCGCGTGCGCCCATCGTCTGCAATCGCGCAGTTCCCCAGCTTGCCCATTGCAGCCTTTGCGATGTTCACGCACTTCTCCATTCCTCCTATTCCGTAATCATCTGATCCAGTCAGATCACTCCACACTTTCCGCAATACTCATTGCAACTCAATTCGATGTGCATGTCTCTCTCCCTCCTCGCTTTTCCCATCCCTCCCCCCCCCCTTCCTCCTCTTCACACCTGCTCGCCCGCGTACTACGCTAGGTAGATGACTTTCGTCCCAAGGCGTGCGGTGCTCAGCGTCGCGGTGGCGCTCCTCGCGTCGGCCTGTGGCGGTCACTCCGCATCCACATCCGGCGCGCTCGTGCGAACACACGGAACGATCGTGTCGATCGGAGGCACCAGCGGCCCCCCACGCGCGCTCGCGCGAGTGCGGTTCACGGTGACCGGCGGCAATGAGACGGCCAAGGTGGTGACCGACGCGCACGGCAGCTTCGCATTCGACGTGGCGCCGGGCACCTACCGCATCCTCATCACCGGACACTCGGTGAGGGTGAACGGGCGACTGGCCCAGCCCCACCCGCGCACGATCGTGGTCCAGCCCGACGCCAAACCTCTCCGGCTCTGGGTCTCCCCCATGGTCAAGTAGTGGACAACTGGTGCCGCCTCCTGTGACTCTGGTAGCCGGCCGATACGTCGATCGACGGAGTGTTTCGCCGGCGCGCTGTTAGTAGTGTTTTCGTGGTGAACGCGCAGACCGGCCGAATCGGAATTGACGTGGGCGGCACCTTCACCGATGCCGTGATCGTGGCGGCCGATGGCAGGATGCGAATCGCGAAGGTTCGCTCGACGCCCGAGCGGATCGAGGCCGGGTTCATGGACGGACTGCGCACTCTGCTGGAGCGGGCCGGCGCCTCCGCGCAAGACGTTGGCTATCTCGCTCATGGATCGACGGTTGCGACCAACGCAATCGTGCAGCGCCGGCTCGCGCGCACTGGGCTGATCACCAACGCCGGGTTTGGTGACGTCCTCGCGATCGGGACGCAGATGCGCGCAAACGTCTACGACCTCTGGACGCCGGAGCCAGAGCCGATCGTTCCGCGAGAGCTCTGCGTCGGTGTCCACGGACGGATTGGACCTGCCGGCGAGGTGCTCGAGGAACTCGACGAGGAAAGCGTGCGGGCGGCGATCGACAAGCTCCGCGACCACGACGTCGAAGCCGTCGCTGTGATGCTCCTCTTCTCGTTCCTCAACCCCGACCACGAGCGGCGGGTTGGCGAGATCCTCGCCACGGAGTTGCCTGAGGCTGCGGTGTCGCTCTCCTGCCTCGTGGTACCAGAGTTCCGCGAATACGTGCGGGCGTCGACAACGGCGCTGAACGCTGCGCTACTCCCCCTCATGGGCGCCTACATCGGGGCGGTCACGTCCGAGGTTGCCGCAGAGGGCGTGACCGTGCCGCTGCACCTGATGCAGACGAACGGCGGCGTGACACCTGCAAAGCGTGCCCGCGAACTTCCGATCGCGCTCTCGGCATCCGGCCCGGCGGCCGGGGTCATCGGAGGCGCGCGGCTGGCCGCGCTGGTGGGCGAGCCCGATGCGCTCACCTTCGACATGGGCGGCACCACCGCCGACATCGGCCTCGTGATCGACGGACAGCCGGAGGTGCGTTTCTCGGGGGAGGCCGCCGGCATGCCGATCAACCTCCCTCAGCTCGACGTCCTGTGCATCGGTGCGGGCGGGGGATCGATCGCGCGCGTCGATCAGTTCCGCTCACTCACGGTCGGGCCGGCCAGCGCAGGCGCTGACCCCGGCCCCGCCGCCTATGGCCGCGGTGGGAACGAGCCAACCGTCACCGATGCCCACGTCGTGCTCGGGTCGCTCTCGGCTGCCGGCGCGCTCGCCGGAGGCGTACCGCTCGATCACGAGCAGGCGGAGCACGCCGTCGCGAGCGCCGTCGGAGCACCGCTCGGCCTCAGCGTCCAGGAGGCGGCTGTCGCGATCCTGCGAATCGCAAATGCCAATATGGCAAACGCTCTGCGCGTGATGACGATCGCCCGCGGCCATGATCCGCGCCGCTTCGCGCTGGTTGCGATCGGCGGCGCCGGACCAATGCACGCCTGCGCGCTGGCCGACGAGCTCGGCATCCCCCGCGTCGTGATCCCGCGCTACCCCGGAGTGGCGGCCGCACTCGGATTGCTTGCCACCGACATCCGTCACGACCTGCGTCGCAGCTGGTTGCAGCCGACCGCGGCTGTGACACCGCACGCCCTCGGCGCGGAGTTCGACCGTCTCGCGGCGGAGGCCGCCGAGCTACTCGGGAGCTCAGACTCGGTCAGTCAGAGCCACGACTTGTCGTTCGAGCTGGACATGCGCTACCGGGGTCAGGCGTACAACCTCACCGTGCCGTTCGCAGAGCCGCCCGTAACTGCCCAGACGATCGCAGCGGCCGAGGCAGCGTTCGAGGACGAACACCACCGCCTCTACAACTACACGCCCGAGGTCACCGAGACCGAGATCGTCACCCTGCGCGTGCGTGCGCTCGCGAGGATCCCCGACATCGACTGGCGATCCTCCAGCCCCGGCGGGCAGTCCGACGGCGCGACGGCGCGACGGATCTGGGCCGACGGCTGGTGTGAGTGGACCGTAACCACGCGTGACGCACTCGCCGAGGGGGAATCTCTGGGGCCGGAGACGATCATCGAGCAGGAGGACGCAACCGTCGTGATTCCGCTCGGCTGGAGCGGACGCGTCGGCGCGGCCGGTACACTCGTGCTCGAGAGAGGAGCCGTCTGATGGCCACTGCTGCAGTCGATCCGATTACCCAGGAGATCCTCTCCAGCGGTTTCCATCACATCGCCGAGGAGATGGCCGTGGTCGAGTACCGCGCGTCGTACTCCCCCATCATCCGCGAGATGCTCGACTTCAACTGCGGTCTCTTCACCGCCGACGGCCGGATGATCGCCAACTCCGAGCAGATCCCGGCACAGCTCGGGTTGATGCAGTTCGCGCTCGAGTTCGTACTTGAGAAGTGGGGCGGCGACGTCGGCGAAGGCGACGCGTTCCTCACCAACCACCCGTACATGGGCGGTACCCACACGCCCGACCTGCAGGTGTTCACTCCCCTGTTCCAGGCTGGGCGGATCGTCGCCTGGGCTGGGTCGATCGCCCACCATATCGACATCGGCGGCCGGTTCCCCGGCACCGAAAGCGCGCAGTGCACCGAGCTGTTCCAGGAAGGGCTGATCTTCCCGGCCGTGAAACTTGTCGAGGCGGGCACCCGCATCCGCGCGCTCTATGAGATGGTCGGCGCCAACGTGCGCGACCCCGCATCGACGCTCGGCGATCTCGATGCCCAACTGGCAGCGTGCCGCCGCGGCATGACCCGTGTCGGCGAGCTCTGCGACGTCCACGGCATCGACGTGGTGACGGCGGCGATGGAGTCACTGCTTCGCACCACGGCGGCTCGAGCCGAGGCGGCCTTCCGGGACTGGCCGGCCCGCACGGTGGAGGCCGAGGGATTCATGGACGACAGCGGCTTTGCCGACACGCCGCCGATGCGCGTCCACGCCGCCGTGCACGTCGAGGACGGGACGCTCGTGATCGATCTCACAGGCTCGCACCCACAGGTCGAGTCGGCGATGAACGTGCCGATCTCAAGCACGCACGCCGCGACCTTCTTCGCGGTGCGGGCATTCCTGGGCCCTGAGGTGCCGCAGAACGCTGGGCTTACGAGCCGAGTACGAGTGATCGCGCCCGACGGATCAATGTTCAACCCGACCTTCCCGATGGCCCTGAGCGCTCGGCATCTCGCCGTGCAGCGGCTCACCGACGTCATCATCGAAGCGCTCTGCGACCTACTTCCCGAGCGATCGGTCGCCGCGAGCCAGGTGTCGTTCCCCGCATTCGTGTTTCAGGCTGTCGACCCCCGCTCAGGACGACTCACACTCCTCGCGGACATTCTGGGAGGCGGAGGCGGTGCCCGGCGCAACGCGCCCGGCGATAACGGCATCGATCCATACTGCTCCAACTGCGCGATCCTCCCGGCCGAGATCGCCGAGCTCGAGTACCCGTTCCGAATCGAGTGCAGCGAGCTGGTCGAAGGGTCGGGTGGGTCCGGGCGGATGCGCGGAGGGCTGGGTATCCGCCGGGACTATCGGCTGCTCGGCGAGGTCGCCGACGGGATGTACTACGTCGAGCAGACCGATCCCGCGTTCGCTCCGCGCGGCCGCGAGGGAGGCGGGCCGGGAGCACCCGGCAGCGCCACTGTCAAGCGAGCGGGATCACACGAGGCGACACCGGTTTCCGGCAAGGGTTACATCCATCTGTACCGAGGCGATGTGATTTCGCTGGTGGGTGCAGGTGGTGGAGGGTTCGGTTCGACCAAGGAGGACCACCGATGAGTGAGATGCCACCAGGCGGAACGCCGCCGACCCCCGACATGCCTGCAGGCGGGATTCCGCCGCAGCCAGACATCCCCGCCGGCGGGACGCCGCCCGCGCCCGACGTACCGGCAGGTGGGCCGCCGCCGCCGCCGAGCGGTAACCCGCCGCCTACCGCGAGCGGAGGAGCGGGCGGCGACAGCGGCGGCGGCGGAGTAAGCCGCAAGGGCTTCTTGCAGGGCGCCGCCGGAGCCGGCGTCGCCGGCCTCGTGGTCGGTGGCGGGGTCGGGTATGCCGTCGGCAACTCGGGCTCGTCATCGTCGTCCTCGGGCTCCGGCTCCACTCAAGGCGGAGCCTCGAGCACCGGTGGATCCACATCCAAGGGGACGCTCAAGGTGGGCGCGGCTGTACCCGTCACCGGCCCCTATGCGGGTGACGGCCAGCAGATGTACCGCGGCCAGCAGCTCGCGGTCGAAGAGATCAACGCCGCCGGCGGCGTGGCCGGCTACCAGATCGAGCTGGTGAAGCTCGACACCCAGGCCCAGACCCCTGACGTGATGAAGACGGTGGCGCAGAACCTCGTGTCGCAGAACGTCGCGGCCGTGATGATGCCGTTCTGTTCCTACACGTCGGTGGAGTTCCCGATCCTGGCCGACTACAAGGCGCCGATGTTCCACGTCAACACGTGGCACGGCAACACCGACTACGTCGCCGCGAAAGGCGTCACCAACATCTTCGAGGGTGATCCCAATGAGCTCTCGTACGGTACGGGCATCGTCGCTGTGATGAGCAGCCTGATCGCCGACGGCAGCTGGACCCCGTCGTCCAAGACCGCATACGTGGTCACGTCCAACGACCCGTACAGCCTCAACATCGCCAAGAGCTTCCAGACTTCGGTTCAGAAGCTGGGGTGGGACGTGGTTGGATTTGATCAGTTCACCGTGCCGCAGGCCAACTGGGGTGGCGAACTCGTCAAGATCCGGGACAAGAACCCGGGAGTCATTGTCTTCTCAGACTACGCGGCCGGTGACGAGGCGTCGTTCATAAAACAGTTCGCAACGGCTCCAACCAAGTCGCTCGTCTACCAACAGTACGCGCCGTCGATTCCGCAGTATCTCCAGCTCGCGGGCAGCGCGGCCAACGGCGTGATCTGGTCAACGGTGGTCGGCATTCTCCAGGACGATCCGGTCTCGGAGCCGTTCATCAAGAAGTTCACCGCCAAGTTCGGAGCGGGCCCGGGCTTCTCGAACGCAGGCGACCAGTACGATCTGATCCACATCTGGGCCCAGGCGGCGAGCGTGGTGGGCGACCCGATGGACTTCGAGGCGGTCAACGCCTACGTCAAGGGGACGACCTACCGTGGCGTATGCGGCTCGTACAACTTCAACCGCAGCGATCTCTCGTGCATCGCGTATCCGGACGACACCGACGACCCGTCGATCGGCATGGCCCACCTGACGTTCCAGATCCAGGATGGCAAGCAGATCATCATCTCGCCTCCCCCCTACGAGACCGGGAAGTTCCAGCTTCCGTCCTGGTTGCAATGAGCCAACCGGCGGCGCAGACCTCGGAGACGATCCTCGCGGCACGGGGAATCTCGAAGCTGTACGGAGGTCTGCGCGCCGTGGACGATCTGTCGTTCAGCGTGGCCCGCGGCGAGGTGCTGGGCATCGCCGGGCCCAACGGCGCGGGAAAGACCACGCTGTTCGACACGATCACCGGTCACACGATCGCGACTGCCGGCGAGGTCGAGCTTGCCGGCAGTCCGATCCAGGGCACCAAGATCTACACACGTTGTCGCATGGGGCTCGCACGGACGTTCCAACAGCCGGTGGCCGCCGATACGCTGACGGTGCTTGAAAACGCATACCTGGCCGCGAGCTTTCGCCGGGGACGCACCGGACGTCGCTCGCGGGCTGCCGACGTCGCCGCCGGCCAAGCGGCCCTCGACCAGGTCGGCCTGCAGGGGCGCGAGACGACACCCGCGTCGCTCCTGCCGGTGTACGACAAGAAACGCCTGATGATCGCCACCGCGCTTGCGACCGACCCTCTCGTCTTACTGCTGGATGAACCGTTCGGCGGACTCAACCCGGCCGAGATCGATGCCACCGTGGGGTTGCTGCGGCGGCTTAAAGGCGCGGGGATGGCGATCGTCTGCATCGAGCACGTGATGCGCGCACTCGTTGCCATCGCCGATCGTGTGCTGGTGATGCATCACGGAGCTGAGCTCTTCGTCGGAACTCCGGCTGAGATGATGCGTGACCAGCGGGTTATCGACGTGTATCTGGGGTCGGGTGCTCAGAAGGACGAGACGTGACCGCCGCGCTCTACGTCACCGGTCTCACCGCCGGATACGACCGAACGGTGGTCGTCCGTGACCTCAACCTGTATGTGGACGCCGGGAGCACCGCCGTTGTGATCGGACCGAACGGCCACGGCAAGACGACCATGCTGAACGCGGTCTCCGGCCTCATCAGGCCGATGGCGGGCGAGGTCGTGCTCGAGGGCGAGCGGATCGAGACCAGCTCGGCCGAGTCGATCGCGGGCAAAGGTGTGATCCACATCCTTCAAGGAGACGGCCTGTTCTCCGAGATGACCGTCGAGGAGAACCTCCTGATGGGCGCCTTCCTGTCCGGTTCGTGGCGCGGGCGCCGCACGGCGCTGAAGCGCGTGTACGGCGACCTGCCGGTGGTCGAGTCGAAGAAGGATCAAAAGGCGAGGACACTCTCGGGCGGCGAGCGCAGACTCGTGGGTCTCGGCCGCGGCATGATGCGCCCGGCCCGGTTGATGCTGATCGACGAGCCGTCGCTGGGCCTCGCGCCGGTCGCGATCGAGGCTGTGTATGCAGCGATCGCAAAGCTCCGGGCGGAGTCGGGCGCCACCCTGATCCTGGTGGAGGAGAACTTCAGCCACATCGGCGGCATCGCAGATGTCGTGCACATCCTCGAGTCGGGCAAGATCGTGCGAAGTGGGAGCTTCGAGCAACTCTCCAGCGACCGCAACGTTGTGGAGACCTATCTGGGATCGGTCACGGATGTGAACACATGACAAACATCATTGCAATCATCACAAGCGGACTGGTGTACGGCTCGATCTATGGGCTCGTCGCCATCGGCATGACGCTGATCTACGGCACGCTGCGGATTCTGGACATGTCCCAGGGTTCCATGGTGGTGATCGGCGGCTACGTGGGGTGGTGGGCGCTGACCAGCCACGGATTCAACCCCATCGTCGCCCTTGTAGTCGCGTTCATCGCGGCCTTCATCGTCGGCACCGGGTCAGAGCTGATATCGGTGCAGCCGCTGATCACTCGCCGCCACGAGGTCGACTTCGAAATGGTCACCTTTATCACGACGTTTGCGGTGGGCATCATGATCACCAACCTGACGCTGCAGCACTTCGGCCCCGAGCAGCGTGACGTGCCCACGATCATCGGCGGAAACCTCGAGATCTATCACGGCGTCTCAATCACCTACCACGAGATCACCATGGCGGTGGTGTCCGTGCTTCTCATGGGCGGCCTGGGGTTGTTTCTTGCCCACACCCGATGGGGATTTGCGATCCGCGCAGTCGCGCAGGATCTCACCGCCGCACGCTCATTGGGTGTTCCCGTGAACCGGCTCTACCCGATGACGATGGGCCTCGCTTCCGCACTTGCCGGCGTCGGCGGGGTGTTTCTCGGGGCGCTCTACTTCGCCTCTCCCACGGCGGGCGACCTGCCGCTCCTGGAGGCGCTGATCGTCGTCGTGCTGGGAGGGCTCGGCAGCCTCACCGGCACACTCTACGCGGCCTACCTCGTGGGGCTGATGCAGGCCTTCTGTGAAGTCCAGATCGGAACGACATGGACGCTACCGATCCTCTACACGGCGATCCTGATCATCCTGATCATCCGGCCCTACGGACTCAAGGGCAGCCCGACCGAGGCGCGACTATGACCGGAACATTCTCGGCACTCACGCCGAGTCGGTGGATGGCGATCGGGGTCGCATGCGTCCTCACCGCGATCTTCCCGCTGGTCTACACCGACCCGTACTACATGACCATCATCGTGACGGCAGAGGTCGTGCTCATTCTCAACATCTCGTGGAACTTCGTGCTGGGGATGGCCGGCGTCTGGAACTTCGGCCAGCTCGCGATCTACGCGCTCGGCGCGTACAGCGCGGGCTGGCTGATGCTTCACCAGACGTGGATCCCGACGATGATCACAATTCTCCTCGGCGGGGTGTTCGCTGCGTTCATCTCAGTACTTCTCGCCTTCCCGACGCTGCGGCTGTTCGGCATCTACACGTCACTTCTGACGTTCTCGTTCGCGCAGGTGGTGCAGTACGTCGCGCTCAACGATCCCCGTGGGCTGACGGGCGGCTCGTACGGCTTCCCCACCGTGCCCGGGATCTTCTCTACGGCATCCCAGGAGTCGTACCTGCGTGCGTACTACTGGCTGTTTGCCGTCGTGATCGTCGCGTCGTGCTTCTTCGTCGCCTGGCTTTGCCAGTCGCACCTTGGCATCGCCCTCCGATCGATCCGCGACGCGCCGGGGTACACAGCAGCCCGGGGGGTCAATCCCCGCTCTGCGCGCGTCGTCGCGTTCGGCCTCTCGGGATTCATGGCCGGTGTGGCGGGCGGTTTCTACCTCGCATTCGAGCAGTCGTTCACGACCAGCCAGATGGGCCTCACGCCGATGTCAATCGACGTGACGATGCTCGTCATCGGCGGCCTCGGCACAGTGTTTGGCCCACTCATCGGCACAGCCATCGTGACCGTCATCCAGACGATCCTGATCGACTATCCAGGCTGGCAGCTCACGATCCTCGGCGCGGTGCTGCTGACAATCGTGATCTTCGTCCCCGGCGGCGTCGTCGGCCTGATCTCACGCCTCAACCGTCGCCTAACTTCGTGGATCGCCGAGGGCGCCGGTTAAATCCGGCCCTCCTTGAGCAGCGGGCCGACCTCCTCGGCAAAGATCCGCATGGCCTCGTCACGCACCGCGTTGTCCATGCCCGGAAAGTAGAGACGCGCGATGTAGTGAAGCGGTGCGCCCGCGGCGTCACGGAGCGCCGCGATCTGCTCGGCCACCTGTTCGGGCGTCCCGAGCACGATGCCGTCGCGCATCTCAGCCTCGCGAGCCGCGGGTAGCCGAGGAGGCGTGGCCGCACGCCCAGTCCGGCCGCGAGCCTGATCCATGTCCTCGTATTTCCAGCTCACGTACCACTGATGCTCGCGCACGCGTTCCCAGGCGTCGTCGCTGTGCCAAGCAAAGGTCGGAAGGTGGACGCTCCACTCGAAGTCGTCCGGGTCGCGCCCCACCCTCTCAAGCTCCTCGCGCACCCAGCCCACCTGCTCGGCAAACGAGTCGACGGTCACCTCCGTCCCCATGAACCCATCGGCGAGCTCCCCGGCGCGTCGCACGGCCGGCTCCGCGAAGCCCCCGATCCAGATCGGCGGCCCCTTTGGGAGGTGAGGCTTCGGCGTCACCGACATCCCCGGGTACGGACTTGTTGCCGTCCCGGTGACGACACCATCCGACCATGCCTGGCGGAGGATCGCGATCTGATCGATCAGCCGCCGCTTGCGCGACTTGGGCGAGATCTTGAGGCCCTCGAACTCTTCCTCGCGCCAACCGAGGCCAAGCCCGAGCACGAACCGGCCTTCGGTCAGGAGGTCGACCGTCGCCGCATCCTCGGCGAGTCGCACCGGGTCATACAACGGCGCAAGGAGTAGGGCCGTGCCGATCTGCACTCGGCTCGTGCGCGCGCCGATCGCCGCCGCGACCGGCAAAAGCGACGGCATGTAGCCATCGTCAACGAAGTGATGCTCCGAGAGCCATACGGAGTCGAACCCGAGCTGCTCTGCCAGCACGGCCACGTCCACCGCGTCGCGGTAGAGCTCTGTATCGGTGCGAGGGTCGGTGGGCACGCGCTGGCAGTTGATCAATCCAAATCCGAGCTTCATTGGAGCGTGAGCCCTCCGTCTATGGGAATGGCGGCACCGGTCACGTAGCCGGACTCGTCCGATGCCAGGAATGCGATCACTCGGGCGACATCTCCGGCAGTGCCGAGACGAGCAAGTGGCACCGACGTGCGGACGAACTCGGCGCCCCCCTCAGGATCGTCCATCACCCGCAGCATGGGCGTGTCGATCACGCCGGGGCACACACAGTTCACGCGGATCCCGTGAGGTGCGAGCTCGATCGCCATCTGCTTGGTGAGAGCGAGCACGCCGGCCTTGCTGGAGTTGTAGTGGGCGCTCGGCTCCGAGCCGTCGCCCACCAACGCGGCGGTGGACGCGAGGTTGACGATCGCGCCACGCGTTCCGGCGGCGACCAGCTCTCGCGCGACCGCTCGCCCGGTGAGGAACACGCCGCGCAAGTTGACCGCCATGACGTCGTCCCAGGCATCTGCGGCGAGGGTGAGGAACGGCTCAATTCGGTACACACCCGCGCTTGCCACCAGTACGTCCGGAGGGCCGCCAAAACGGCTCGATGCCTCGCGCACCGCAGCCGTCACAGCTCCCTCATCACGGACGTCGGCGCTGATGTCACCACCCTCGCGGTCGAGCGTGAGCACGGTCGCGCCCCGCTCGGCGAGGAGCTTCGCGGTGGCGCTCCCGATCCCCGAGGCACCGCCGGTGACCAGCGCCCGGCGCCCGCTGAGTTCAGCGCTCACGCGCCCACGCCGCCGCGATCTCCGCGCACGAGGCGATCCACACGTCGCCGCGCGCCTTGACTTCTCCGATGAACTCGTCCAGGAACTTCAGCCGGTGTGGCCGGCCGATGATCTGCGGGTGCATCGTGATGATGCAGCAACCGCCGAGCGCCACTATCCCGTCCAGCTCAGCCCTCCAGATCTCGCGCACGTGCGAGGGGGTTTGGATGGTGCGTGTCCAGTCCATGCCTCCCGAGAACCAGAAGTACGGCGCGTCGTCGAGCAGCCACTGGATCGGCAGCTCCGCCAGGTCGCTGCCCTCGTGCGCGTAGGGGTGCAGATCGTCCATGTAGTTGGACGAGTACGTGAAGCCATGTTGTTGGAGCAGCGGGATCGTGACCGGCGAGAACTCCCACGACGGGGAGCGATACCCGGTCGGCGACGCGCCCAGCGCCCGCAGCACTTCGAGCGCGCGCACGAGCTCGGCCTCCTCCGCCTCGGGCTCGAGGTTCGCCGGCGATGTGTGCGTGTAGCCGTGGTGCCCCACCTCGTGGCCCGCGGCCAGGATCTCCCCCACCCGCTCCGGGTAGCGCTCGGCGACGCGGCCGGGGATGAAGAACGTCTGACGGAGGCCCTGGCGTTCGAGCATCTCGAGGATCAGCGGCACCCCCACCTTTGCGCCGTACGTTCCCTGCGAGAGCACTCCGGGTCGATCCGCGTTCGCTGGATCGTCGCCGATCCAGACTTCCTCGGCGTCGAAATCGAACGTGAACGCCACCGCCCCCCGTGCTCCGCCTGGCCACCGAGTCATCGCGTCGCTCCCTTCGTGGTTCCCGCCACCGGCGGGACACCCCGCCGACGGCTAACATAGGCGCCTTCCCGGGAGGGATGCAATACGTTGATTTACGGTGCTGCAGTCGTGTATGAGAACGGCGAGCTGGTCGAACTCGATGGCAGCTGGTGCGTGCGTTTGCTGGAGCAGCAGCCCGAGCTCCAGCGCTACGCGCGGGCGTTCGTGCGCAGCGGCGAGCAGCGCGTCATTGGGATCTGGCGCTGCGATCAGGAGTTTTACGCTCTGCGCCTCGAGGCGATCCGCAACGAGGGTGAGCCGTCCGCGCGGTTGGAGCTGACCCAGACACCACGGCCGTACGGCCTGACCGTCCGCGAGCTTGACGTCGTCACGCTGATGACAGGCGGCCTCTCGAACAACGAGATCGGGCTGTGCCTCGGCTCAAGCGGCCGCACGGTCGGCAAGCACGCCGAACGGATTCTGGAGAAGCTCGGACAGGCGACGCGTGCGGGCGCAGCCGCGCTGGCAGTTGAGGAGGGGCTGATCAGGCTGCCGCTGCCCGGCGGCGGACGGGTGCTCCTGTCGCTCTCCGCCGGAAGGGTTCAGGCAGTGATGGATGGCCGGGCGCTACGGCCAACGTACCGCCACCCGCCGGCTCAGCGCCCCTACGTGATCGGATCGGCGTACACCCAGACCGGGGTAATGGCCGCCGACGGGCGCGAGATGATCGCCGGCTCGGCGCTTGCGATCGCCGAGATCAACGCACGCGGAGGAGTCGGCGGCAGGCGCCTCGAGCAGATCGTGGTCGACGTCGATCCCGGCGATGAGGCGAGCGTGAGGAACGCGTTGGAGTCGCTGGTGGCACAGGAGGTCGACGCGATCACCGGGGGCTGGGTCTACCCCGAGCAGGTGGCACTCGACGCCGTGGCGCCCAGTGGATGCCCATACCTCAATGCGTTTACCTCCGAGTACGTGGCGGCGCTTGTCCGCAATGACCCCAGCCGCTACCGCTCGGTGTTCCAGGTGTGCGCGACCGAGGCGGGGTACGGTCCGGGGTTCGTCCGCTCGCTCGACACGCTCGTTGCACATGGTGGCTGGCAGCCGCGCAGCCGCCGGCTTCTATTCATCGAGCAGCCGCTGCAGTCTGCGCGGATGGCCACGGCGCAGACGCTCGCTGCCGCCGAGCGTTCGGGATGGCAGGTCGAGGGCGTCCACTCGATCCCAACGTCGGTTACGCGCTGGGACGCCGTGCTGGCCCGCATCCGGGCCTGCGATCCCGCAGCCGTGATGCTGACCCACTGGGTGCCCGAGGAGGCAGCTGCATTCCAGCGGCAGTTCGCCGCAGATCCCACCGACGCGCTCGTGTACCTCGTGTACTCGCCGTCGATCCCGGCCTTCCTCGAGCACGCCGGGACGGCAGCCGAGGGTGTGCTGTGGTCGACCGTCACCGGTTCGTACGGCGATGCGATCGGCACCGGGTTCATGGAGCGGTTCGAGCGTGCGTTCGGCCGTCGGCCGGGGAGGTCGCACGCAGGAATCGCCTACGACGAGGTGCACCTGCTGGCAGGAGCGTGGACGCGCGTAGGCAACCCGCGCCGCTTCGGCCAGGTGGCCGACGATTTGGCGCGGGTGCCCTACCGCGGGGTCAACGGGGTGTATTACCTGGGAGGGGAGGCCCACTGCGCGCTCTCCTATCCCGACACCACCCGTGACCCAGCGCTGGGCCAGGCACACCTCGTGCTGCAAGTGCAGGACGGTGAGAACCGGGTGCTCTCGCCCGACATGTACGCCGAGGCGAGCTTCCGCACACCGTCCTGGATGAGCTACGGCCACAACGCAACCGACCGCCCACGATGAGTAACGGCGAATATCGGCGCCAGGCACCGATATTCACCACCTCGATCAATCCTTGCTGTAGACGGCTCTGCTGCCGTCATCACGGACCGTGCCGGCAACACAATCGGCGACAGCTGCGCGGAGGTCGTCGAGGTAGCGACCGACCGCCGGCTCGTCCACTGGGTCGAGGACGAGATGGAGCGCCGGTGGTGTCTGTGTCCAGTACGCGGGGCGGCCATGCCTCCGCAGGGCTTCCACCAACGCTGGCACCGGTACCTCGGGGCTGCCTTTGATCACGACGATGCCGGCCTCGGAGCGGCACAGCATCTCGACACCTTCGATATCCGCGACGGCGTCGCTCAGAATCTGAGCGTTTCGCGCCACCGCTGTGGCGATCCGGGTATAGCCGTCAACGCCGAGGTACCGCATGGTCGCCCATGCGGCGGCCACGATCCCGCCGGGTCTCGATCCGAGAATGCCCGCAGTTGCATAGGTGCCGCCCGAGCCGCGCACCACCGAGTACCGCTGAAACTCGTACAATGCCGGGCTTCGAACGGTGAGGGAGGACGTGCCGTGGGTACAGTGGCCGAACTTGTGAAGGTCGGCGGAGACCGACCAGACTCCCGGAATGCCGAAGTCGAACTCGGGGGTGCCCGGATCAACCGCCTGCAGGAATGGGAGCAGGAATCCACCGACGCACGAGTCGACATGCATCCAGATGTCGTGGTTCTCCGCGACCGTGGCCAAGCTGCGCACGTCGTCAACCACGCCGTGGGGGTATTGCGGTGCCGATCCAACCAGCATCACGGTGTGCTCGTCGATTGCCTCCGACATCAACTCCACCCGGGCTCGAAAGTCGTCACCCAGCGGTACACGAACGATGTCCATGTCGAGAAAATCGCAGGCCTTGTCGAACGATGGGTGCGCCGAATCGGCGACCACGATGTTCGGTCGTCCGCTCAGACCACGCGCACGAGCATGTTCGCGCGCGGCTCTCACCGCCAGAATGTTCGACTCTGTCCCGCCTGCGGTGACGGTGGTGACGGCCTCCTCGGGAGCGCGGAGAACGCTTTTGATCATCTGTTTAAGCTCAGTGTCGATGGCTGCCAACCCCGGGAGATCGAAGGCGTACATCGCGTTCGCCTGCCCGTAGAGGCTGTAGGCATTCATCGCCACCTGGTAGACATCCGCAGCCACGGAGGGCCACCACACCCCGAAGACGCCCTTGTCCAGCTCGGTGTCTTCGAGCCGGTGCCGACCGAGCTGCTGCTCGAGCGCCGCCCAGGGAACACCGGCCTCGGGCAGAAACTCAAATCGGTCAGATCGACACTGCTACTCCTCGTTCGATGACGGGGACGACCGGTCACACGGACAGGCGGTCGAGAACGTTTCTGGTGACTTGCGATCAACCGCTGGATCGCCGAGACCATACGCCCAGTCCGTGCAACCCACGGTGAACACCGTTCCGCCACGCGTGTACGTTCCCATCACGGCATTGCCGTTCGCAAGCCGACTCGTGTTCGCCTCGGATGTGTCACCAAACAGGCGCACGCGGTGAACTCGAGGTCGCCAGGCTCGTCGAGGTCGCGGTAGCGCTCCGGAAAGTCGCTCTCCTCCACGCCGTGTGACCACAGATGGGCCGGGGACGTGGCGAGGACGGTGAAGTCCCTGGGCGTGCCGTCGCGCCCAGTCGGGTTCAGCCAACCGTCCTCCAGCATCAGCTCGCATCCGTCTGCCTCATAACCGACGACGCCGTCGCTCGCGCCGAGCAGATCCCCGTACCGCAGATCAGTGCCCTGGAACGCCCAGTGCCGATGGCGGTGCACCAGGTACCCACCCGAACCGCGGGGAACGCCTCCCCCGGTACGCACGTACCCGCCCCGGGTGAAGCTGACGCCGGTGAGCGCGTTCTCGGGCCGGCCAACGAGCGGGTCTGACCACATGCCGGTCATCAGGTGCTCACGATCGGTGGCGAGCACAGGGTCGGATTCGTGCGCCACGTACTTGTGACACACCATCGTGCGCCAGTCGTCCTCGAACCTCACCTGCCAGAACACCGCGTTTCCTGAGAAGAACGCGACGTTACCGCCGTTTTCGATGAATCGCTCGAGATTGTCCCGCATTCCCCATGACCAGTACTCGTCATGGCCGACGCTGACCACCAGGCGGCGACCGTTCAGGAGCTCGGGATGGGCCTCCAGATCAGTGCTGACGGCGTACTCGAAGCGATAGCCCCGAGGCTCCGCCCACTCCACGAAGCGCCGTTCCCAGTTATCCCAACCGGCGCTGAGGCTGTACGGGCTTACGCCTTGAGCGGCACACCACGCCGTGCCCCTGACCCCCAGGATGTCGTCCTCGCCCGAGACGTTGGCAAACCGCCCGTCCCTTGACTCTGGTTTCCCGAGAAACCCTTTCGGCACCGGCCGGGCAAACGAGACCCGGGTAGCCGCTCCGTCATACAGCGACGCCCCACCCCAATTGTTGTAGGCGTTGTAGGTAGACGTCGACAACACCAGGAGTGGGAGGGCCGATCCAGCCTGGCCGCCGCGAACCACGAAGAACCCCGTCCCGGTCGCTCCGTCGCTGTCCACGCAGCGAATCTCGTAGTAGCCAGACGGCCACCCAGGGTCCACCTGTAACTTCACCGACGGCACCCAACCGGCACCCACCTCGTATGCATTACCGGGTACGGGCTGCTCCCGGCCAACCACATCGGCCACGGAAGAGACGATCTCTCCGGGACACACCGACTCGGGCGACCTCGAAGGAGAATCTCCGCGCCCGAGTCGACATGAACACAGAGACAACCTCACCGGCAGTCGCGCTCAGTGGCCACGCGTAGGTTTCCATCGCTCCTTTCTTGGTTCGCCGCACTCCGAGTGAATAAAAGGTGCCTGGCACCTTTTATTCACTAGAAGCCGACTGTCACGCCGCCGTCGACGGTGATGCGGGCGCCGGTGATGTAGGTGTTGTCGCGGGAGACCAGGTGGGAGACGGCCGACGCCATCTCGGACGGCTCGGCTGCACGGCCCAGTGGTAGCCGGCCGCTGGCCACGTAGCCCTCGCGAAACCAGTCGGTCTCGAGCTCGCTCTGGCCGTCGACGACCGACATGCGGGTGTTCACGAAGCCGGGAGCGAGGCTGTTGACCAGCACACCGTGGCGGCCCAGCTCCAACGCCAGCGTGCGGGTGGCGGCGTCCAGCCCACCCTTGGCCGAGTCGTAGCTGAGTGCCGTCCGCTCGCTGTTGGTGGCATGGATCGAGGTGATGTTGACGATCCGGCCGCCTCCGGTTTTGGCCATCGCCATCCCGGCTGCGCGGGCCAGCCAGATCGGGCCGTCCAGCATCACCCCGTGCTGGCGGCGATAGGCCTCGACGGTCAGATCCTCAACCGCCTCGGGGATGAAGATGCCGGCGACGTTGACCAGCGCCCACAGCGGGCCATGGTCGCTCACGATCCCCTCGATCATGGCCTGATGGCCCTCGATCTGGGAGACGTCGCAGGTCAGCGACGGCTCGAACTCACACCGCTCGACATCCAGGCCGACCACCAGCAAGCCGTCGTCGCGGAGTCGCGACGCGATCGCCGCGCCGATGCCGTTGGCGGCGCCGGTGACCACGGCCACACGAGCGGTCTGGGATGGCTGGGAGGGCGCCACGACGATCGATACTACCGATCGCGAGCACCTTGACTCAGGCAAGAGCGTCGTGATAGGTCTATCACAGGTACAAAGTCAGTTTCACATTGTGAAAGTGCGAACGGGAGGGAAGATGACGCGATTGAAATCGGTGAGACTGGTGGCGCTGCTGCTGGCCGCCCTCACCCTCGGCCTGATGGCAGCCGGATGCGGAGGCAGCTCCTCATCCGACAGCGGGTCAGGCGGCGGTGGGTCGTCCAGCGCACCTTCCGGCCTCGGTAGCGACTACGACGTTTCCAAGGCTGGAAACGTGACGCTGACCATGTGGTGGCTGGGAGACCAGGAGGTGCCCGGAATCCAGGCGTGGATGAAGAAGATCATCGCCGCCTACGAGGCCAAGTACCCCAACGTCACCATCAAGTCCGTGATCCAGTCGACCGCCAACTGGACCCAGACGCAGTCGATCGCATGCAAGGGCCAGTCCGGTCCTGACCTTTGGTACAACTGGTCGGGAACCTGGTCGCTCGAGCAGGCGTGGCCGGGCTGCACCGTTGCCAACCAGGACGTGCTGTCAGCGAGCGACATCAGTCACAACCCCAACGTGTCCGAGACCCAGTACCAGGGCAAGTCGTGGCTGTACCCGCTGTATCGGTTCGTGTACCCGCTGATGTACAACAAGGCGCTGTTCACGCAGGCCGGACTCGATCCGTCCAAGCCGCCGACCACGTGGGATGAGTTCATCAATGCCAACAAGAAGCTCCAGGCCGCCGGCATCCAGCCGATCGAGCTTGGCCTGAAGGACGGCTTCGGTGGCGAGATCCTGGGATCGGCCACGTTCCAGAAGCAGATCTTCAGCAACTACAACGACCTGATCCAGATGACGGTTGACGGCAACTTCGAGGCGCCGCTTTGGAAGTCGTGGATCACCAAGGCTGCCGAGCTCAAGCCGTACGTCAACAAGGACGTCAACTCCGTCAACTTCGGTGACGGGCTGGCCAAGTTCCAGGCCGGCAAGGCGGCCATGGTGTTCGGTACGCCGGGCGCGCAGCAGACGATCATCGCCATGCAGAAGGAAGGCAAGGACGTCGGCGTGATGAAGCCGCCGATCTTCGGTACCGCCGGATACGCCGATTCGTTGGTCAACACCGGCAACGGCTTCCAGGTCACCCGCTGGTCGCAGAACCCGCAGGTCGCGGGCAGCTTCATGGCGTTCATGCACGACGCCGCAAACCTCAAGTCGCTGTATGCCGACACCGGCATCTTCCCGGCCGACAACCGCTGGGACAGCAGCCAGGCCACGTCCGACACCGACAAGGAGATGTTGGGTTGGCTGGCTGAGAACAACGTGAACTATCCGGCCAACTACTACCCGACGGACCTCGACGTGAACGGCAACTTCGTCGTGTTCCAGGGTCTCTTGGGCGGCGACATGACGGTCGATCAGGCGGCTTCGACGTACCAGTCGGTGATCGAGAAGTACCGGAAACTGCATCCCCAGGATCTCCAGAACTACACAACCTGGGCGGCAGGTAACTAGCCCGACCCATCTGCTGGGGGCAGGACTCACGTCCTGCCCCCAGCGGAGATTCACATGAAAGTCGGATTCTTCAAGCCCTGGCTGTACGCCGCGCCCATGCTGATCGCCGTGGCCGCGGTCTACTTCTATCCGATGGCGCAGCTCGTGCGCTACAGCTTGCAGAACGTCTCGACCTCGCCGTACCTGCCCTCCACCTATGTGGGCTTGGACAACTTCCGGTTCGTCTGGACCGACAGCACATTTCGCACCGCGATCGAAAACAACGTCAAGCTGTTCCTGGCGGTACCGATCCTGGTCGTGCTGGCGGTGCTGATCTCGGCCATGCTGTTTGACCGCCGCCGGGGCTGGCGGTTCTACCGCACCATGATCTTTCTGCCGTACGTGCTCTCGATCCCGGTGGTCGGGGTCGTGTTCGGCTACGTGTTCGAGGAGAACGGGATCGTCAACGCGACGCTGCGCAAGGTCGGGCTGGGCGCCCTCGCCCACGACTGGCTGGGCAACCCCCACTGGGCCCTCTGGACGATCATGGCAGTGATCGTGTGGAAAGAGCTGGGCTTCGGCGTGATCCTGTGCCTGGCCCGGCTGATGAGCGTGGACGAGCACCTGTTCGAGGCAGCCAGAGTCGACGGCGCCCGTTGGTGGAGAACGCTGTGGCACGTCACCCTGCCCCAGCTCGCACCGGCGATCGCGTTCTACGCGGTGGTCGAGTTGATAACGATGCTCTCGTGGGTGTTTGCCTACATCTACGTGATGACCAGCGGCGGCCCCGAAAACAGCACGATCGTCTCCGAGTACTACATCTACCAGGCCGTCTTCCAAAACAACGTCGTGGGAATCGGCGCCGCCGCCGGCGTCACACTGCTGGCCGTCGTCAGCGTGCTGATCGTGGTGCGCATGTGGGTCGCTATGAGATTTGAGATCAGTGGCTACGAGTCCTGAAACAGTCCCCACCCCTCGGCGGCCGTCGCACAACGCGACCATCACCGCCATGGGCATTCCCGCCCGCCAGATCGTGCTCATGGCCTTCGCCCTGCTGGCCGCGTTCCCGATCTACTTCATGCTGATCAACGCGTTCAAGTCGAACACCGAGTACATCAACAATGCCTTCGCCCCACCCCACGACTTCACGCTCTCGACCATGCGAAAGGCACTGGCCGATGGGGAGCTGTTCCGGTGGCTGGGAAACTCACTGTTCATCACCGCCGTCTCGGTCGGCATCTCCACCGTGTTCGCGGCGCTCGCCGCCTACCCGATCGCGCTGATGCAGTGGCGAGTCGGCCGCTACCTGCTGGGAGTGCTGGTCGCGCTGATGGTGGTACCGCCGATCGTGCTCGTGATCCCGCTGTTCCAGGAGGCCGTCAACCTCAAAGTCCTGAACACCTACTCCAGCGTGATCGTGATCTACACCGGCCTGCTCCTGCCGTTCTCGACATTCCTGCTGGTGACGTTCTTCCGCACCCTGCCGCGGGCGCTGCTGGAGGCCGCCAGGATCGACGGAGCCGGCACCCTGCGCACGTTCATCTCGGTGATCCTGCCGCTGTCGCGACCCGCGGTGATGACCGTGATCATCGTCCAGGCCCTGTGGGTGTGGAACGAGGTGCTGCTGGCGCTGGTGTTCCTGCAGCAGGAGAACCTGCGCACCTTGATGGTGGGGCTGACGGTGTACCAGTCGCGATATCAGCTGAACGTGCCGCTGGTGATGGCGGGGATGCTGTGGGCGACCGTGCCGATGGTGATCCTGTACCTGGCCGGCCAGCGCTTCTTCATCCGCGGCCTCACCGCCGGGGGGGTGAAGGGCTGATGGCGGAATCTCATTGCATCGTGACCGGCGCCGCCAGCGGCATCGGACGCGCGGTGGCGGAGAAGCTCGTTGGCGACGGCGCCCGCGTGACCGCGGTCGATCGTGACGGCGAGCGATTGGCGGAGCTGACCGGGATGGAGACGATCATCGCCGATGTCACGAGCGCTGCCGACCGAGCCGAGCTGGCCGCCCTGGAGGGCGTCACCCAGCTCGTCAACGCCGCCGGCATCATCCGCCTGGGGCCGCTCGACCGGGTGACCGAGGACGACTGGGATGCGATCTTCGCCGTGAACGCCCGTGCCATGTTCTTCCTGACCCAGGCCGTGGGGGCAGGGCTCCCCAGCGGCGGCGCGATCGTGAACGTCGCGTCGGGCGCCGGCAAGACCGGAACCACCGTGGAGGCGGCGGTGTACTCGGCCACCAAGGCAGCGGTGCTGTCGATGACCCGCACCTTCTCCGCCGCCTGGGCAGCGCGCAACGTGCGCGTGAACGCGGTCTGCCCCGGCGTGGTCGAAACGCCCATGAACGAGGTGGTGCTGGACTCGATCGCCGCCGCCCGCGGCGTCACCCGCGAGCAGGTCGAGCAGGCCCGTACCGCGGCCATTCCGCTGGGGCGTGCAGCCACTGCCGGCGAGGTCGCCGGCGTGGTCGCATTCCTCCTTTCGGAGACCGCGGGATACATGACCGGACAGTCGATCAACGTCACCGGCGGAATGATCACGTACTGAGCTTGACCGGCGATCGGCCCCGTGATAGAGCTATCACTTGACCAAAGCGTATTTCACTATATGAAAGCCAACAGAACTCCCACGCAGATCCAGTCGGTCAACCGAGCCGCTCAGGTACTCGAGATGGTGGCCCGTTCGAGCGGCGGCATGCGCGCCTCCGAGATCGCCTCCCGGCTGGAGATCCCGCTGCCCACCGCGTTCCACCTGCTGAGCACGCTGACCGAGAGCGGGCTGCTGGAGAAGCTGGACGATCGCCGGTATCAGCTGGGTCCCAAAGTCGGGCTCCTGGCCGAGGCCTTTGCAGCCCAGATCTCGGCTCCTGAGTATCTGCTGACCTGTCTTCGAGAGATGGCCGATCGCACCGGCGAAACCGCGTACCTGTCGGCCTGGCGGAACGGTGATGCGGTGCTGCTGTCGATCATCGACGGTCGCCGAGCGGTGCGGGTCTCGAACCTGCACCTCGGCTACTCCGGGCTCACACATGCCCGCGCATCGGGCAAGGTGCTGCTGGCCTTCAGTTCCAGCGGAGCGCTGGACGACTACATCGAGCGCCGCCAGATCGACGGATCGGACGGGGGGCCCGACCCGGTCTGGCTGCGCGAGGAGATCGCGACGGTGCAGGTGGCGGGGTTCGCGATCGACGAGGAGGAGTTCGCCGAGGGCGTCTCGTGCGTGGCCGCACCGGTCGCCGACGGCACCATGGCGATGGGCATCTCGGCGCCGACGGAGCGCTTCCGCGAGTGCCGGGACGACCTGATCGGGATGGTCGTCGAGATCAGCTCCAAGACCATCAACCCCAGTCTGCGGTCGGCGTCGGCATGACCGTACATCGTGAGATCGGAGGTGTGTGATGACCGGAATCCTCGAAGGTAAGGTCGCGCTCGTGACCGGTGCAGGCACCGGCCTCGGGCGAGGCATCGCGCAGGCGCTGGCGGAGGCCGGCGCCGACATCGCGGTCGCCGAGATCAACCCCGAGTCGGCCGAGGTGGCCGCCGGCGAGCTGGCCGAGCTGGGAGTGCGCGCCCGCGCCTATCCCACCGACGTGTCCAAGAGCGACCAGGTCGATCGGGCATTCAGCTCGTGCGTGTCCGACCTCGGCCGGCTGGACGTCGTGGTCAACAACGCCGGCATCAGCCGCATCGGGCCGCACACCCAGGACGTGTCCGACGAGGACTGGATGGAATCGATCGCCGTGATGCAGACCGGCGTGTTCTTCTGCATGCGTGCCGCCGGCCGGATCATGATCCCGCAGGGCTCGGGATCGGTGATCAACATCTCGTCGATCCGCGGCTACTCCCCCAACCCGGGGCGGATGACGTACTGCTCACCCAAGGCCGCGGTGATCATGATGACCAAGATCGCCGCCGGCGAGTGGGCCGAGCACGGGGTGCGGTGCAACGCGATCGCGCCCGGAGTGCTGCGAACGCCGATGTGGGACGCCGACGTCGCCCGCGGTGCCATCGACGAGCCGTTCTACCTCGACCTTGTGCCGGCCAAGCGGCTGGGCATGCCGGCCGAGGTGGGTGGCCTGGCGGTCTACCTGGCCTCCGACATCGCTTCCTACGTGAACGGATCGATCATCCCCATCGACGGCGCGCTGACCTCGATCCCGGCAGGCTGACGGATGCCGGCGACCCAATCTGCGCCCGCCGGCGCCATGCGGCTGGAGGGCATCGAAGGCCGCGTGGCGCTGGTGACCGGCGCCTCCAGCGGAATCGGCGCCAAGGTGGCAGAGACGCTCCAGACACTCGGCGCCCGGGTGGTCGGCCTCGACCTGGCTCCGGCCGCGGGCGGCCTCGACCTGACGGTCGCCGCCGACGTGCGCGACGAGGCCCAGGTCAACGCCGCCTTCGCCACCGCCGAGGCCGAGCTGGGTCCGGTCGAGATGCTGGTGACCTGTGCCGGCGTGTTCCAGCCGGCGCCGATCGCCGAGCTGACGCTGGCCGAATGGCAGCGCACCATCGACATCAACCTGACCGGAACGTTCATCTGCGCCCAGCGCGCTCTCGGTCCCATGCGCGGGGCGGGATTCGGACGGATCGTGACCATCTCATCGGGTGCCGGTATCGACGGGGGCACCGAGTCGTGCGCCCACTACGCCGCCTCCAAGGGCGGCGTGATCGCACTCACCAAGGCGATCGCCAAGGAGTCGGTGCAGGACGGGGTGCTGGTCAACGTGGTCGCCCCGCGGGCGGTGATGACACCGATGCTGGACGGCATGGTGGAAGGCATGGACGAGATGATTCCGGTGGGGCGGCTGGCGGAACCCGACGATGTGGCGGGGGTTGTCGCCTTCCTCTGCTCCGGTCACGCGTCCTACGTCAGCGGCGAAGTGTTCATTCTCAACGGCGGCTGGTGGTGACGAGCCCCCCAGCCGGCTCAAAGGAGGATTCATGGCTCTAGGAACTTCACAATTGACCGCAAACGCGTCGCTCGGAGACCGGGTCTCAATGGAGCGGCTGCCGAATCGAGTCGACCGCCTGATCGCCTGGATGGAGCAGAACTCGCTCGATGCCACGGTGGCGTTTGGTGCGGTCAATGCCGCCCACCTGGCCGGCTACGCGCGCTACTACGGCAGCCCGGGTGCGGTGATCGTGGGCCGCGATCGCAGCCGCACGCTGGTCGTGATCCCCGACGAGGTGCCGGTCGCGCAGGAGCTGGGCGACGCCGACGAGGTGCTCCCCTACGGCGAGCGCGGATTCGGCCTCAACCTCAATCCTCTGCCGGGGCTGGCGGCGGTGGTGGCGGACGTGCCGGTCGTCAAGTCCGCCCGCCGGATCGGTTTCAGCGATGAGATCGGCGGCATGGCGGAGCTCCTGCGGTCAAACAACGACGCCGAGCAGGTCGATGCAAGCAAGGAGCTGTGGAAGATCCGGCTGCTGAAGGACGAGGACGAGCTGGTCAAGGTGCTGCACAGCTACGAGCTGTCGTGGCTGGGGCAGCGCACCGTCGGCGAGATGGCCCAGCAGCCCGGCATCACCGAGATCGAGCTGTTCTCCGGAGCGCTGGCCGCCGCCCAGAACGCCAACGGGGCGCCGATCGAGTTCCTCACCGACATGCTCTCGGGACCGCTGACCTCCAAGGTCTGCTGCCCCATCCATGTGGCCAGCCACCGCGAGGTGCAGGACGGCGACGTGGTGGTCGCCGATATCGCCCTGGGAGCCCACGGCTACTTCGGCGATACCGCCGAGACACACGTCGTGGGCTCCAACGCGGAGGCCACCGAGCAGCGCGCCCGCCTGCTCGAGATCCTCGCCCAGGCCGGCACCGAGCTGGTGCCCGGCAACACCGGGGCGGAGGTGTACGACGCAATGAACCGGCGCATCCTGGAGTCGTTCCCGGGCGGCGAGTTCCCCCACCATGGCGGGCACGGCATCTCGGTGTCGGCGTTCGAGGATCCGCATCTGATCCCGACCGATCACACGCCGTTCGAGAACTGGATGCTGCTGGCGGTCGAGCCGGGTGTGTACTTCCCGGGAAAATCCGGTGCCCGGGTCGAGAACATCTTCCTGGTCACCCCCGACGGCGGCCTCGAGCTGCGGGATGTGATGGGCGCCCGATGATCCAGCTCGGCTCCACTCACCACACCGGATTCACGGTCTCCGACCTCGACCAGTCGCTGGCGTTCTACCGCGACCAGCTGGGCCTCGAGGTGATCGCCCAGCAGGAGAAGCAGGGCGGTTATCTGGGGGAGGTCGTCGGATATCCCGATGCGCACGTGCGGATGGCGCACCTGCGCGTCCCGGGGGGCACGCACGTGCTCGAGCTGTTCGAGTACCTCGCCCCGGAGGGCGTGCACCCCAGCCGGATCGAGCCCCGCGACGTCGGCACAGCCCATCTGTGCTTCGTGGTCGACGATCTGCCAGCCGTCTACGAGCAGCTGCAAAGCGCGGGCGTGGATACCTTCGTCAGCCCGCCGGTGCTGGTCGACACCGGCATCAACACCGGCGGCTATGGGGTGTACCTCCGCGACCCGGACGGGATCGTGGTGGAGATCTTCCAGCCGCCGAGCAGGTCGGGCGAATGAGCACCGACCGCTACGGCGGCCTCGACCGCCAAGCCCTGCTCGACCTGCTCCGCCGGATGATCGAGATCCGGCTGTTCGAGGACGAGGTGATGGGGCTCTTCAACCGCAACATGGTGCGGGCCTCGACGCATCTCTGCCAGGGCCAGGAGGCCGTGTCTGTCGGCACCTGCTCCGCCCTGGACAAGGACGACACCATGACCTGCACCTATCGCGGCCACGGTGCCGTGCTGGCGAAGGGGGCACCGCTCGACCGCACCATGGCGGAGATCCTCGGCAAGCAGCAGGGCCTGTGCGCAGGCCGGGGCGGGTCGATGCATCTGACCGACTTCTCGGTGGGTGCGCTGGGATCGTTCGCGGTGGTGGGTGCGCATCTGCCGTTTGCCTGCGGCACCGGGTTCGCCGCCCAGCTACTCGACTCAGGCTCAGTGTCGGTGTGTTTCTTCGGCGACGGCACCACCAACATCGGCGCGTTTCACGAGGCGCTCAACCTGGCCTCGGTGTGGAAGCTGCCCGTGATCTTCGTGTGCGAGAACAACCTGTACGGCGAGTACTCGCCGATCGCCGCGACCACGGCGGTCACCAGGTTGGCCGATCGGGCGGCGGCCTACGCGATGCCCGGCGTGCAGGTGGACGGAAACGACCTGCTGGCGGTGCGGGCGGCCGTCGGTGAGGCTCGCGTCCGAGCGGCAGCAGGCGATGGCCCGACGCTGATCGAGGCGCTCACCTATCGCCACATGGGCCACTCCCGCAGCGATCCGGCCACCTACCGGCCGGAGGGCGAGCTGGAGCGGTGGAAAGAGCGCGACCCGATCACGCTGTTCGAGCAGGCGCTGAGCGACCACCCGGAGATCTCGCAGTCCGATCTCGACGGGGTCCGCGAGCAGGCGGTCGCCGACATGGCGGGCGCGCTGGAACGGGCTTTGGCCTGGCCCGAGCCTGATCCAGGCGACCGGTTTGACTACGTATGGGCGGAGGCGAAATGAGCGAGTTGACGTATCGCGACGCCGTCATCCGAGCGCTTGGAGACGAGCTCGAAAGCGACCCGCGGGTGGTGCTGATCGGTGAGGACGTGGGTGCTGCCGGCGGCGTGTTCAAGGCCACCGAGGGTCTGTACCAGCGCTTCGGCGGAATGCGCGTACGCGACACCCCCATCTCCGAGCAGGCGATCGTGGGAACCGTGATCGGAGCGGCGGTTGCCGGTCTGCGCCCGGTGGGCGAGATCATGTTCGCCGACTTCACCGGCGTCTGTTATGACCAGATCGCCAACCAGCTGGCCAAGTTCCGGTTCCAGAGCGGTGGCCAGGCGACCGTGCCGGCCACGCTGCGGATGGCCGGCGGGGGCAGCCTTGGTTTCGGCGCCCAGCACTCGCAGTGCGTCGAGAACTGGTTCCTGAACGTGCCCGGCCTGAAGCTGTGCGTGCCGGCCACACCCGGCGATGTGTACTCACTGTTACGGGCCGCCATCCGCGACGACGACCCGGTGATCGTGTTCGAGCACAAGGCGCTCTACAGCGTCAAGGGCGAGCTGCCCGAGGGCGCGGGCCTGCCGATCGGAAAGGCGGAGATCGTCCGCTCGGGGAGCGACGTGACCGTGGTCGCGTCCCAGCTGATGCGCCACCGCGCCCTGGAAGCTGCCGAGCGGCTGGACTCGGAAGGGATCTCGTGTGAGGTGATCGATCCGCGGACGATCGCGCCGCTGGACACCGACACGATCCTGGAGAGCGTGGGTCGCACCGGGCGGTTGGTGTGTGTGCAGGAGGCTCCGGCGGCGGGCAGCTGGAGCCAGGCGGTGGTCTCGACGGTGGCCGTCGAGGGCTTCGAGCTGCTGGACGCTCAGCCGTCCCTGGTGGCGGCCGACCCGATTCCGATGCCGTACGCCAAGCCGCTGGAGGACGCGACCATTCCCAGCGTCGAGCAGATCGCGGGCGCGATCAGAACGGTCGTCGCCGCGTGACCGACCCGCTGCTGATCGAGTCGATCGAGGCCATCCCCATCCGCGCGCCGCTGGAGCGGGTCTACCACGGCAGCACCTACCACATGACCCACCGCGCCACCGTGCTGGTGCGGGTGGTCACCACGGGCGGCGTGGTCGGAGAGGCCTACGCGGGTGACGAGGACGCTTCCCTGCCCGAGATCGTGGCCGTGATCCAGTCCGAGCTGGCCCCCAAGCTGATCGGGCAGGACTGCTTCGCCGTGGAACGCTGCTGGGAGCTCGCCTATCCAGTCACCTTCAACATCCTGCGCGACCGCAGGATCGGGCTGGTGGCGCTCGCGGCCGCCGACGCCGCCGTGTGGGACGCGGTCGGCAAGGCGTTGGGCGAGCCGCTGTGGCGGCTGTGGGGCGGATATCGCGACACGGTCGAGCTGATCGTGATCGGCGGCTACTACGACAGCGAGCAGTCGATCACCGATGAGATCACGGCCTACCGCGAGATGGGCCTGGCCGGCTGCAAGTTCAAGGTGGGCGGGGCCACGCCCGAGCGGGATGCCGCGCGTGTGCACGAGGCCCGCTCGGCTGCCGGCGACGACTTCGTGCTGATGATCGACGCCAACCAGGGCTACGACGTGCCGCAGGCGATCGACCTGTGCCGGCGGCTGGAGGGGCTTGGGATCCGCTGGTTCGAGGAGCCCTGCCGATGGCACAACGACCGCCGCGACCTGCGCGATGTGCGGGCGATCGGCGGGATTCCCGTGTGCGCCGGGCAGACGGAGCTGAGCGTGAGCGGATGCCGCGATCTGATGGAGGCCGGCGCCATCGACGTGTGCAACTTCGATTCCTCCTGGTCGGGCGGCCCCACGGCCTGGCGCCGGTGCGCCGCCGTGGCCCACGCCTACGACGTGGCCATGGGCCACCACGAGGAACCACAGGTGGCAATTCACCTGATCGCAAGCCAGTCGCACGGCACCTATGCCGAGTGCTTTCATCCCCACCGCGACCCGTTTTGGTGGAACATGATCGAAAATCGTCCCGACCCCGTCGACGGGTGTGTAAAGCTTCCCACGGCGCCGGGGCTGGGATGGCAGCTGGACAGCGACTACATCCAATTCCACCGGATCGACCAATGAGGGAGGGCACGCATGGCTGAGGTGGTGATGACTGACGTCGAGAAGGTGTACGCCGACGGCACCCGCGCGGTCACCGAACTCAACCTCCGCATCGACGACGGTCACCTGCTCGTGATCGTGGGACCGTCGGGCTGCGGCAAGACGACGGCGCTGCGGATGGTCGCCGGCCTGGAGGAGATCACCAGCGGCACGGTGCACATCGGCGAGCGGGTGGTCAACAAGCTCGATCCGGGTGAGCGCGACGTGGCCATGGTGTTCCAGAACTACGCCCTCTACCCGCACATGACCGTGTACGGCAACATCGCATTCCCGCTGAAGCTGGCGCGGGTGCCGAAGGCCGAGCGGGATACCAAGGTGCGCGCCGCGGCCAAGGTGCTGGGCCTGGAGGCCCACCTCGACCGCAAGCCGCCGCAGCTCTCCGGCGGTCAGCGCCAGCGGGTCGCGATGGGCCGGGCGATCGTGCGCGAGCCCAGCGTGTTTCTGATGGACGAGCCGCTGTCGAACCTCGACGCCAAGCTGCGGGTGCAGATGCGCGCCGAGATCTCGACCATCCAACGCCAGTTCGGGGTCACCACCCTGTACGTCACCCACGACCAGGTCGAGGCGATGACGATCGGCGACCGGGTGGCGGTGATGCGCAAGAGCCGCCTGCAACAGGTGGGCGATCCGCAGACGATCTACGACCGGCCGGCCAACCTGTTTGTGGCGAGCTTCGTCGGCTCTCCCCCGATGAACCTGCTGCAGGCCCGGATCGAACAGGACGGCGACGGCATCGCGCTGGTGATCGGTGATCAGCGGCTGCGCGTCGACGAGCAGGAGCGCGCGGCGCACCCCGAGCTGCATTCACACGCCGGCGGCAACGTGGTGGTCGGTATCCGGCCCGAGCGGCTGGGCAAGAGCGATGCACCGCCCGAGCGGCGGCTGCGCGGCAGCGTGCTGATGTGCGAGGCGCTGGGCTCCGACTCGCTGGCGTACGTGACCATCGAGGGCTCACAGACGCTCAGCGATGCGCAGTCGGCGCTCGCCAACGATGTGGAGGACGCCGCCGAGGTGGAGGAGCTCTCTCGCGACGAGCAGGCGACGGTCGTCGCCCGCCTCGACCCGCGCGTGCCCGTGGCCGAGGGCGAGGCGATCGAGCTCGACCTGGCCGCCGGCTCGCTCTACTTCTTCGACGCCCAGACCGGCCTGGCCCTGACGCCGGCCTAGGTGAATAATTGGTGCCAGGCACCAATTATTCACACCGCAGGCAGGAGCCGCGGACGATCAGTTCTGGCGGGGTTGCCACCATCATGTCGTCCCCGGCCGCGGTGCCGGCGATCATGCTCAGGAGCAGATCGACCGACCGGCTGCCGAGCTCGGCCAGCGGCATCCGCACGGTCGTCAGCGGTGGGTTGAGGTAAGCCGCCTGGGGGATGTCGTGCAACCCCACGATCGAGATGTCGCGGGGGACGTCCAGGCCGGCGGATCGAACGGACGCCATCGCCCCCACCGCGGACACCGAGTTGGCGGCGATGATGGCGGTGGGGCGAGGGTCCAGCCGCAGGAGGGCGGCCGCCGCCGTGGCGCCGCCGATCTCGTTGAAGGTCGATTCGGCGATGTACTCGGCGGGCGTGTCCAGCCCCGCCTCGGCCATGGCGTTGACGAATCCCCGCCGCCGGCGACGGGCGGTGTCGACGTTCTGCGGCCCGGCGATGTGGGCGATGTGGCGATGCCCCAGCGAGATCAGATAGTGCGTCCCCAGGGCGACCCCCGCCTGGTCGTCGACCACGACGCTGGGGCTCCCGCCGGGCCCGCGGCGGTTGATCATGATCGCCGGCGGCGAGCCGGGAGCATTCATGGCCGGCACCGAGTCGGCGGTGGCGATGGCGTACAGCAGCCCGTCCACCCGATCCTCCAGCACCTCGGTGCGCATGGCGGCCCCACCGGTGATCAGCAGCACGTAGCCCGCCGCCACCGCGCGCTCCTCGGCGCCCTGGGCGATCTCGGTGTAGATCACGTTGCGCAGGTCGGGGATCACCATCCCCAGCGCCATCGTGCGGGCGGTCTTGAGCGTGCGTGCTGCCGGGTTGCGGCGGTAGTCCAATCGCCGCACCGCCGCCATCACCCGCTGCTCGGTCTCGGGCCGCACGCTGAGCGTCTCGTCACCGCTCAGCAGCCGCGACACCAGCGAGGTATCGACCCCCGCCTCGGCGGCCACGTCCTTCATCCGCACCCTGCGCGGCGGCTTCGGAGTCCCTGCCATTTTCGGCAGTGTAGGCGGAGTTGAGTTGACACGCTGAATTCCCATCCCCTACGATGGTCAATCGTATGAGTTCTGGCAGGCTTGACGGCAAGCGAGCGTTCCTCACAGGGGCCGGCGGCGGCCTGGTGGCAGCGATCGCCAGAGCGTTCGCAGCCGAGGGTGCAGAGCAGGTGCTCGCCGGCCGCACGCAGGCCAAGGTGCAAGCCGTCGCAGACGAGATCTCGGCAGGCGGCGGCACCGCCGTCGCCGTGCAGCTGGACGTGGCCAACGCCGATGCGGTGGAGGCTGCGGTCGAGTCCGCCCACCAGCGCATGGGCGGGTTGGACATCGTCCTCAACGGAGCCGCCATCGACACCGGTTGGGCGCCCTCGGCCGACATGGATCGAGACGTGTGGGACGCCACCATCGCCATCAACCTGTCGGGCACCTACTACGTGTGCCGTTCGGCGCTGCCGCTGATGGTCGCGGCCGGCGGCGGCGCGATCGTGAACATCACCTCGGTGGCCGGGCTCAAGGCCTGGGCCGAGGACGTGGCCTATAACGCGTCCAAGGCCGGTGTGACCCAGATGACCAAGACGATCGCCGTCGAGTATGCCACCGCCGGCATCCGCGCCAACTGCCTGGCGCCTGGGGTGATTGACGGCGGGCTCACCGATACCGTGACCGACGATGCCGAGCGTGAGCAGCTGGTGGGGATGCATCCGATGGCCCGGATGGGCTCCACTCAGGAGGTGGCCGAAGCGGCGGTGTGGCTGGCCTCGGACGCGTCCTCCTTCACGACCGGCTGGACGGTGGCGGTGGACGGCGGGTTCCTGGCGTGATCACGCTGCAGTCGCCCGAGCTGCTGGTGCGGCTCGACCCCTCCCACGGCGGCGAGATGCTCGACCTGATCGACCTCCGCACCGGGCGCCAGCTCCTGGGCCGGCCGCCGTTCGGCTGCGAGCCGATCCTGGGCGGCGATCTGGACGAGGATCGATGGACGCAGTCCTACCGCGGCGGTTGGCAGACGGTGCTCCCCAACGCCGGCAACCGCGGGCGCACCGAAACGGGCGATCACGGCTTCCACGGCCGCGCATCGAACGACCCCTGGGACGTTGTCGCAGCCTCCGCCACCGAAGCCACGCTGACATGGCAGGGCCACGGGTTGGAGGTGGAGAAGCGGGTGGCGCTCGACGACGGAGCGGTACGCGTGTCCTACCGCATCACCTCGCCGAACGGGGCGCCGCTGGTCGCGCTGGAGCACATGTCGCTGGGGCTCGAGCTGCTCGAACCGGACGTGCGGTTGGAGCTGCCCGCCGGCTACGCGTATGAGCTGAGCGAGCAGACCGGGCCGGTGCGCCCACCCGACGGCTCGCCCCGCTACCCCACCATCGGCCTGCTGGACGGCTCCACCGAGCGTGGCGATCGATGGCCGATCGCCGAGCCGCGCAGCCGCCTGTTCGTGGTGGCCGATCTGCCCCAGGGATGGGGCGTGATCGCCAACGGCAGCCGTGATCAGGGCCTCGCGATGGCCTGGGACGTCGACTGGTTCAAGCACTGCTGGGTGTGGCACGAGAACCGCGTCACCGCCGGCATCTGGCGGCAGGCCGCCGAAATCCTGGTGGTGGAGCCGTCGACCATCCCCCACAGCCTGGGATTGGAGGTGGCCGAGCGGGAGGGCCAGGCTCGCCGGATCGAGCCCGGCGAGGTGGCCGATCCCTGGATCGTGGTGCGCCCGGTCACGGGCGTCGGCAGCGTCTCGGGCGTCGGCAGGGACGGCCGCGTGGTGGCATGACCGACTCCGCGGTGGGGCTGGGGTGCACCGTGCTGCGCGACCTCTACGGCACGCCCGGCATCCGCGCCGTGCTCGACTCGCGAGCATTGGTGCAGGGCTGGCTCGACGCCGAGGCCGCGCTCGCGCAGGCCGAAGCCGACGTGGGCATGATCCCTGGCACCGCCGCCGAGCGGATCGCCGCCGAAGCCGAAGCCGCAAACTTCGATCTCGACCGGCTGCGCGACGGCATCGCTGACTCGCAACACCCGTTGGTGCCGCTGATCCGCGCGCTGGTCGAGCGCTGCGGCGAAGCGGGAGCGTACGTGCACTGGGGCGCCACCACCCAGGACATCATCGATACCGGGGCGATGCTCCAGGTGCGGGCCGCCGCCAGGCTGATCCGCGACGACGTGGCGGCGGCGGCTGCAGCGGCCGAGCGGCTGGCGCTCCGCCATCGCGACGACCCCATGCCCGGCCGCACCCACGGCCAGCACGCGGTGCCGATCGCGTTCGGCCAGAAGGCGGCCTCGTGGGCAGACGAGCTGCGGCGGTGCGTTGCACGGCTCGATCGGCTGGCCGACGAGGTCGTGTGCGTACAGCTGGGCGGCGCGGCCGGCAGCCTGGCCGCACTGGGCGACGACGCGGCCGCGGTGCGGTCGCGGTTCGCTGCCAATCTGGGGCTGCCCGAGCCGGACGTGGCATGGCATGCCGCGCGCGACCGGATCCGCGAGATCGCGCATGTGCTCACGCAGATCGCCGCCGCCGGCGAGCGGATCGCCGCCGAGGTGGTGCGCCTGCAGTCCACCGAGGTGGCCGAGCTGCGGGAGCCGGCAACCGCCGGTCACGTCGGCTCGTCGACGATGCCGCAGAAACGAAACCCGATGACCAGCGAGTACCTGATCGCCTCGGCCCGGCTGGTGCATGCGGCGACCAGCGTGCTCAACCAGTCCGGTGCGCACGCCGGCGAGCGGGATATGGGCCTGTGGGCGGTGGAGTGGATCGCGCTGCCCGAAGCGCTGATCCTGACCGCCGGAGTGACGTCCAAGCTGGCCTGGATCCTGGAGGGCCTGGAGGTCGACACCGCCCGCATGCGGGTGAACCTGGATGCCACTCGCGGCGCGATCATGGCCGAGGCGGTGATGATGGAGTTTGCGCGCAGGTGGGGCCACGAGGGCGCCCACAAGATGGTGGCGCAGGCCAGCGCACGCGCAGCCGCCGACGACCTCTCGCTGGATGCCGCGCTGCTGCTGGACCCCGAGGTGGCGGCGGTGTACGGCGCCGCTGATCTCTCACGCCTGACAGACGATCCGGGCACGTATCTGGGCTCCTTGCGCCCAGGCCAAGTTCGTGAAACACTACCGCCGGTTTAAGCTCAATCGATTGATCCCGACAGGGTAGGTGACAAAATGAGTGGCTCCAAAAACGTCCGGTGGCTGCGAATGCTGGTGGTGACGGCAGCCGTCGTGGCAGTCGCCTCACTCTCGGCGTGCGGCGGAAGCAGCAGCAGCGGCGGTTCATCCACCGCAGCCTCATCCGACTCGCTCAAGCCGGTTCCCGGCACAATCAACGTGTGGCTGGCGGGGCTGTTTGCCGGCGCCACCCCGGGGAGTCCGTATCGCGACTGGATCGACGCCCAGAACACCCGGTTCGAGAAGCTCTACCCCGGTTCCAAGGTCAACATCACGCTGCTTCCGACCAACAACGACCAGTTCTCGGCCAAGCTCCAGGCGGCGTTCACCTCAGGCAACGTGCCTGACGTGATGCTGATCTACTCCGGCGGCTACACCACGCCGTACATCCCCTCGCTGCTTCAGCTCAACCCCTACATCGACGCCAGCCCGGGAATGTACGCCTCGATCTCCAACTGGGACCTCTCCTGCGGTGATCTCAACTGCCAGGGGGGATCGGGACCGATCTACGGCGTGCCGATCGACTTCGGCTCCTACGGCCTCTTCTACAACAAGGCTCTGCTCAAGCAGGCCGGCCTGTCGGGGCCGCCCAAGACCTTCGATGACCTGCTCGCCGCCTGCACGGCGCTGAAGGCCCACAACATCATCCCGATCGCCTACGGCGACCGTGACGGCTACTCCACCGACAACTGGGCGACCTACGAATACGCCTCCTACATGGACACCGGCGACGTCTCCAAGGTGAATGACGGCACCCTGCCGTACGCCGATCCCAAGCTGGTGAAGCCGCTCGAGCAGCTCACCCAGCTGAAGACGAACGGGTGCGTCAACTCCGATGCCAGCACCCGCGAGAACGCCAGCGCCAACGAGTACTTCACCTCGGGCAAGGCTGCCATGGTGCAGATGTACCCGTTCATCATCTCCGACTTCGAGAAGGCGCTCGGCTCCAAGCTGGGCGTGACCACACTGCCCGTGTTCGGTGACGGGCCACTGGCCGGGAAGTCGGCCGGCAACTCGTTCCACAACTGGGTGATCCCCAAGGACGCGAGCAACCCCAACCTCGGCTTCGCCTACATCAAGGTGGCGACCGACAGCACCGCCGGGGCGCAGCTGGCCTCGATGGTGGGATCGCCGCCGGCCAACAAGGACGCGTTGGCGTCGCTCAAGGATCCCAACGTCAAGTTCTTCGCCCAGCTCGGCGCCGACCCGGGGATCCCACTGCTGGACAGCGTGATCCCGGTCAACCTCGCGCTGTACTACTACAAGCAGCTTCAGGCGGCCTTCGCGGGTACCACCTCGCCGCAGGAAGCAATGCAGAACGTTGACAACGAGCGCAAGCAGCTCAATCCGTAGACGTCCGGAAGCGAGCGCCGGGGGGCCCCGGCGCTCGCTCTGGCGGCGGATCGGCCGCTCGGAATGGCTGTGGGGGGTGCTGTTCGCCTCCCCGGCGCTGCTGCTGATCCTGTACTTCGTCGCCTACCCGCTGGGGACGGTCGTGTACTACGGCTTCACCCGCTGGAACGGGCTCAGCCCACCGGAATTCGTCGGCTTCCACAACTACCGGGTGCTGGCTGACGACCCGGTGTTCCGGCTGGCGCTGCGCAACAACTTCCTGTTCGCGCTGTCGGTGCCGATCCAGATGACGCTGCCGCTGATCCTGGCCTACTTGATCCACGTGCGGATCACCGGCTGGTCGTTCTTCCGGGCGACGTTCTTCATCCCGGCGACGATCGCCACGGTCGTGGTCGGGATCGTCGCCTACAGCACCTTCCAGGTCACGGGAGCGCTGAACACGCTGCTGGGCGCGGTCGGCCTGAACTCACTCGAGCACGACTGGCTGGCCCACGCGCACACCTCCATCCCGCTGATCCTGTTCGTGGTCGTGTGGGCCAACTTCGGATACAACGTGCTGATCTACCTGGCCGGTATGTCGGCCCTCGATCCCGCCCTGGAGGAGGCCGCCCGGATGGACGGCGCCGGTCCCTGGCGCACGCTGATCTCGGTCGTCTCACCCAACCTGCGGCGGGTGATGGAGCTGGTCTTGGTGACCTCGACCGTGACCGCCTTTGCCTACATGTTCACCTACATCTACGTCATCACCAACGGCGGGCCGGGCTTTGACACCAACGTGTCCGAGTTCCAGATCTACTACCAGTGGTTCACCAACGGCAACGCCGGCTATGCCTGTGCGATGGCCACCTTCCTGCTGATCCTGACCACCGTGCTGGGCGTGATCCAGATCCGGGTGCTGACACGGCGGGCGGGATGAGCGACCGCGGCACCACCGGCCGGCTGATGCGGCTGCCGCCGGCCCAGCGCTGGCCGATCGTGATCGGGATGGCGCTGCTGAGCTTGTCGGCCTTCTTTCCGCTGTACGTGATGGCCTCGAACGCGTTTCGGTCGAACCTGGACTGGGCCGACAGCCAGATCGGGCTGCCCACCACCACCAGCCTGGGTGCATTCCGACGGGCCTGGGAGGGCGCCAGCATCGGATCGTCGTTCGTGAACTCGATCGAGATCTCGTTCGGCACCGTCGTGCTGTCGCTGGCGGTGGCGACCATGGCGGCCTACGCCTGCTCCAAGATCGCCTGGCGGCCGCGCCAGTTCGTGTTCCTGTTCCTGCTCTTCTGGATCGTGGTACCGCCGCTGGTGCTGCTGGTGCCGGTGTACATCGAGCTGGCCGACATCCCGCTGCTGCACAACAATCTGCTCGACTCGAAGTTCGGCATCGTGCTGGTGTACACGGCGGTCAACCTGCCGTTCAACGTGTATCTGATGACCGCGTACTTCCGGTCGCTTCCCGACGAGCTGCTGGAGGCTGCCCGGATCGACGGGGCGACCATCCCCCAGACGTTCCTGATGGTGATGGTGCCGCTGGCGCGACCGGCGCTGGCGACGCTCGCGATCTTCAACTTCCTGTGGGCGTGGAACGAGTTCATGTTCGCGCTGTTCATCCTCACCTCGACCAGCACCAAGCCGCTGACGGTGGCCGTCCAGCAGCTGCAGGGGCGCTTCGATCAGGACCCGACCGCCCTGATGGCCGGCCTCTGCATCGCCACCCTGCCGGTGATCGGGGTGTACCTGATCTTCCAGCGCCACCTGGTGCGGGCGATCACCGCGGGCGTCGGCAAGTAGCCCCGGCTAGCCGTCGTAGCGAAGCCGCTGCAGCAGCTCGTCGTTCAGCTCGATGCCGAGACCCGGCCCGGTGGGAATCGCCAGCTTGCCCTCGGTGAGCTGGAACGGGACGGTCAGCAGCTCGCCCACCAGCGGTGAGTCGGCCACCGAGAACTCCGACAGCGTGGGCCGGTCGAGAGCCGCGGTGAAGTGCAGCGACGCCGCCACCAGCACTCCCGTCGAGAAGCAGTGCGGCACCACCTCGACGCCGGCCTCGCGGGCCAGGGCGGCGATCTGGCGGCCGACCGTGAACCCACCGCAGCGCGCAAGATCGGGCTGCAGCACGTCCACGTGGGCCTGCTCCACCAGCCTGCGGTAGGCAGCCACGCCGGAATCCGCTTCACCGGTCGCAATCCGGATGGGGGCGCGGTCGGAAAGGCGCCGGTACCCGCGGTAATCGTCTGCGGCGAGCGGCTCTTCCAGCCAGTAGATGTCGAGCGGCTCGACCGCCGCCAGCAGTGCCAGCGCGCTCTTGACCGAGTAGGCCATGCCACCGTCGACCATCAGCTTGCGATCCGGACCCAGCACCTCGCGGGCCGCGGTGATCAACTCGACGTCCGACGCGAGGCTCCGCCCCAGCGGCCCCCACCCCAGCTTGAGCGCGGTGTAGCCGTCCCCCACCGCCCGCTCCGCGATCTCTCGCACCTCGGCGACGGTCTCGGGCATCACCTGGCTGGCGTACACCGGCATCGCGTCCACCCGACGGCCGCCGAGCAGCTCCGCGATCGGAAGTCCGGCGGCCTGCCCGGCGATGTCCCAGAGCGCCATGTCGATGGCGCTGATGGTGTGCAGGGCCGCCCCGGCCCGCCCGTAGTGGTAGGAGCCCATCCACATCTCCTGCCACAGCCGGTCGATCGCAAGCGGATCCTCGCCCACGAGCAGCTCCGCGAGACCGCGCGCCACCGCGTGCGACGAGGGCATCTCGACGATCGTGCGGGCCAGATACGGCGAGGTGTCGGCCTCGCCCACGCCGATCAGGCCCTCGTCGGTGTGGACGCGCACCAGGAAGGCGTCCTGGGTGCCGTCGGCCCGGGACGTATCCACCTGGGCCAGGCGCAGCACGAGAGGTTCAACCTTGGTGATCCGCATCCGCGAGATCATACGGTGAATAAAAGGTGCCTGGCACCATTTATTCACTCCATGTTCACCGCGAGGGCGAGGGTGATCATGGCGGCGGGGATCAGCACGATCCACAGGGCGGTGAGCATCCACACGAGCGCGGCGACGGCGGCCAGCCCCATCACCACTGTCACGGCCAGCAGCACGGCCGTCCGCTGAGTCGAGTCCGACCGGTGGGTGGCGAATGCCGGCGCGGCCGGTCGATCGCCGGCGGCTCCCACCAGGTCGTCATCGAGATGCGACAGGCAGCCCGGGCAGTAGGGGCCGATCAGCTCGGCTTTGCCACATTTGGGACAGAGCATGCCGTAATTATCCACCCGGCCGGGTGACGGGCAAGCCGCTACCGGCGGGAGCCGCCGGCCCCACTGCTGTTCACCGGATTTTCACCGCTCATTGCCCCAATCTGAACCCTCGGCTCAGCGCACCGCGTTCACAATCCTTTCGACACGAGTCTTGGCATGAAACAACGCAACTGGAGGACGTATGCGCAAGCTGGGTGTATTGATTGGGGTGGTCGCGGTCGTCGCTCTTGCGGCAGGATGCGGCTCCAGTAGCAGTGGCAGTAGTGGGAGCAGTGGTACGAGCGCCGCCGGCGGCGGCTCTGAGAGCAAAGTTTTGATCGGCGCCGGCAGCACGTTCGTCGCACCGCTGGTGCAGTCGTGGGCTGGTGCCTACGTGAAGACTCCCGCGGCCGTTACGGTCACCTACGGTGCGATCGGTAGCGGCGGCGGCATCGACCAGATCACCGCGCGGACGGTTGATTTCGGTGCGAGTGATGCTCCGATGACGTCTGACCAGGTGACTGCGTGCAAGGGGTGCGTGCAGATCCCGTGGGCGCTGGGTGCAACGGCGATTGAGTACAACGTGAAGGGCGCTCCCAACAACCTCAAGCTGACCGGGCCGGTGCTCGCCGACATCTACCTGGGCAATATCACGTCCTGGAACGATCCGGCGATTGCCAATCTGAACCCCGGCGTGAGCCTTCCGGATACGCACATCACGCCGATCTATCGCAGTGACAGTTCCGGTACCAGCTTCGTGCTGACTGACTATCTGTCATCGGTAAGCCCTGACTGGGAAAGCAAGGTCGGCACCTCGACGCTGCCGACGTTCCCCACCGGTACCGGTGCCGAGCACAGCTCTGGCGTGATCGCCGCCATGCAGGCAACTGATGGAGCCATCACGTACAGCGAGGTCTCGTACGTCTCCGCCGACAGCCTCGATTCGGCGCTGCTGGCAAATGCGGCCGGAAACTACGAGTCGGCAACCGAGAAGTCGATCCTGGCGGCGGCAGCGGCCGGAACCACGCGGCCTGACGGGACGATCAAGCTGGTGAACCCGCCGGCATCGGCCCCCGACGCCTACCCGCTCTCGACCTACACGTATGTGATTGCGCCCGAGCAGTCCTCGAAGGCCTCGGTACTCAAGGCGTTCTTGAACTACGCAGTCGGGCCGGATGGACAGGCCCTGGGGCCACCCGCCTATCCGGAGCTTCCGAAGGCGGTGGCGACGAGCGCCAAAACGCTGATCGCAAAGATCCACTCGTAGTCATGTGTGTGAGCGCCGGCACCGTGTGGTTGGTGCCGGCGCTCACGTTCGCTCAACACCAATGACAGTCGAAACTTCACCTCAAGCTCTCTCCACCAGCGGCAACTTCAAACGCCGGTTGGGTGATCGTGCGCTTCGCACCATCGCGAGCCTCGCGGTGGTCACGTTGGCGCTGCTGATGGTGCTGCTGGTGTACGACGTCGTCGATCAAGCACGACCGTCGATCAGCCACTTTGGACTTGGATTCCTGACCGGAACCGAGTGGAACTCGGTCACCAATGTGTTCGGCGCGTTGGATCTGATCTGGGGCACGCTGGCGACCTCGTTCATCGCACTCTTGTTCGCAGTACCCGTAGCCATCGCGATCGCGCTGTTCCTGACCGAACTCGCACCCAAGGCGCTGCGGACTCCGGTTGGGATGATGGTCGAGCTGCTCGCCGCGATCCCAAGCGTTGTTCTCGGCCTCTGGGGGATCGTGGTGATGGGGCCGTTCTTGAACAACCATGTCGAGCCGTGGATGATCAGTCATCTCGGCTTCATCCCGTTCCTGGACGGATATCCGTCACCGGTGGGGCTCTTGCCGGCGTGCCTGATCCTCACGATCATGATCGTCCCGATCGTGGCGTCCATCAGCCGCGAGCTGCTCTCGAGCGTGCCCAGCGAACTCAAGTCGGGAGCTCTCGCCTTGGGCGCGACCCGTTGGGAGATGGTGCGTCGCGTCGCCATACCTCAGGTCAGCGCGGGCTTGGTCGCGGGCGTGATGCTGGGTTTTGCTCGGGCGGTCGGTGAGGCGATCGCGGTGACCCAGGTGATCGGCGGCTCGCTGGTTCGGCCTCAGAACCTCTATGCCCCGGCCGACACGATGGCCGGCAGGCTGGCCGCCCAATACGTCGGGACGCCAACAACGCTCGGGAAGGCGTCCCTGGCCTACCTGGCCGTGATCCTCTTGGTGATCAGCCTGATCACCAACCTGGTCGCGAACCTCATCGTGCGGCGGATGCGACGAAAGTTGGGGACGAGATGAGCGCTTCGGGCAACATCGACCTGACAGCGCAGACCCCGCGAGCACGGCGGCGCAAGCTCGTCGGCCGGATCATGGAAGGCCTCTCGACCGCTGCGGCGCTGCTCGCGGTCGCAGTGCTTGCGATCGTCCTGGTCTCGGTCGCGGCGAAGGGCCTGCCGGCGATCAACCTCGATTTCTTCACCAAGAATGCGGCGCCCTTCGGGCAGGAGGGCGGCGGCATCGCAAACGCCATCGTCGGGACGGTCATCATCGTCCTGATTGCAGCAGCAATCTCGCTCCCGTTGGGCGTTCTCCTCGCGATTTTCAATACCGAGTTCGCCCCGGCCAGACTCGCCGACGCAATCCGCCTCACCCTGAATGTCTTGGCCGGCGTACCGACGATCGTGATCGGCGTGTTCATCTTCAGCCTGGTCGTCGTGGGTCGCGGTCAGAGTGGATTCGCCGGAGCCCTGGGCCTTTCGATCGTGATGCTGCCGCTGATCGCCCGCGCAACGGAGGAAGTGCTGCTGCTGGTTCCCACGACGCTTCGGGAAGGCAGCATGGCCCTCGGCGCGTCCCGTACGCGCACCGTCCTCACGGTGATTCTGCCCACCGCGGTGGGAGGAATCGTGACGGCGACCATCGTCGCCGTGGCACGTGCCGCCGGCGAAACCGCTCCGCTGCTCTTTACCTGCTCGATCTTCGTAACCACGGTAGTCACGACCGATCCACGCCAGGCGATGGCGACATTGCCGATGACCATCTTCACCAACTCCGAGTCACCAAGCAGCCACGACCAAGAGGTCGCCTGGGCCGCCGCCTTGGTGCTGATCGCGGTGGTGTTGATCGGGAGCATTGTCGGCAGGTTGCTGTCCGCCAAGACCCGTCGCCAGATCGAACGCGCGCGATGACGGATGAACCCGATGAACACACCGCAAAGGCAGGCTCAGCCATGCAAGGCAGCGACAAGTCAGGCATCATTGACACCATGACAGACGACGTTCCCGAGTCAAAAGATCCACAAGCCGACGAGGGTGGCGAGCCGGGCCTGGCACTCGCCCGGTCGCAAGCGAAGCTCGCCGAGATGGCAGGCCAACACGGCAACTCGCCGCAACAGGGCCACCGCACCGTTTTTGGCCTAAAGGACGTGGCGGTCAGCTACAGCGGAGCGGTGGCGATCCGGGGCGTCAACTTCGACATCCATGAGAATCTTGCAACGGCGTTCATCGGCCCGTCTGGCTGCGGTAAGACCACGCTGCTTCGAAGCATGAACCGGATGAACGACCTGATCGACGGCGCTGAGGTTACCGGGACGATCACCTACCACGGTCAGGACTTGTTCGCGTCCGGCGTGGACGCAGTGGAAGTGCGCCGCCGCATTGGGATGGTGTTCCAGCGGCCCAACCCATTTCCCAAATCGATCTACGACAATGTCGCGTTCGGGCTCCGTCTGCACGGCATGAAGGACAACCTGAACGACCGCGTCGAGAAGGCGCTTCGACACGCGGCGCTTTGGGATGAGGTCAAGGATCGCCTCAAGCAGAGCGCGCTCTCACTCTCGGGCGGCCAGCAGCAGCGCCTGTGCATCGCGCGGGCGCTTGCGATCGAGCCCGACGTGATCTTGATGGACGAGCCGGCATCGGCACTCGATCCGGTTGCGACGCTCGCGATCGAGGACCTCGTCGGCGTTCTGAAGAACGACTACACGATCGTGATCGTCACCCACAACATGCAGCAGGCAGCCCGCGTCGCCGACATGACAGCGTTCTTCAGCGTCGATGCAGACGACGCCGGCAATCGCAGCGGGATCCTGGTCGAGTCGGGGCCAACCTCGGATCTCTTCATCCGACCGACCGATCCGCGTACCGAGGCCTACGTCACCGGTCGTTTCGGCTAGCTCCTAGGCGCAGCAGGCAGATTCCTCGCCGGCGGTCGGCGTGCAGCACGCTGCGGTCGGCGCCTCACGGTGGTGGTCGTGCTCCTCGTCGTTTTCATCGACGTCTCCGAGCAGGGTGTACACCTCCCAGCGGTTCCCCGCGGGGTCTGCAACCCACACCTTGTCCTGCAGCGCATAGCAACAGGCAGTTTCACGCTCGTCCAGCGTTACCAGCCCGCTTTGCCTGAGCCGAGCGCTCGCGTTCTCCACCTCGGCGGTTGTGTCGACGCGGATGCCGAGGTGCGAAAGCGCAGGCCGAACGGCCTGCTGGAGTGCAATGGCGACCGGCGGGTCGGCGATCTCAAACTTGGCATACCCGGGCTTTCGCTTGGCGGGCCCCTGCCCGAACAGCTCGGAGTAGAACGCGACTGACCGGTCGAGATCAGGCACGTCGAGGGAGAGATGAAACGTGTTGCTCACGACGGCGCTCCTTGGGGTGTTGGTATCGGACTTGCAGCCCGGTCTCATTCATCGAAGTTCATCGATGTATGCACTCGTTGTAGCAGTATATATCGTAGTTCGCAAATGTTCATGAGATTCGATATAGTTGGATTTCGATGAAGCGATTGCCGACGATCAACTGCTGCACGCCACTTGCCGGCTCATCGCTCTCTGACGATGACGCGATCGAACTCGAGAGACTTTTTCGGGTGCTGGCCGACCGCAACCGCCTGAAGATCTTGAACATCCTTCTTCGCGCCCAGGGGGCGGCGGTGTGCGTGTGTGAGTTCACCGACCAGCTCGATCTCGCCCAGCCGACGGTGAGCTATCACCTCAAACAGCTCCGCGAGGCCGGTCTGCTCGACCGCGAAAAACGCGCGACCTTCGCGTACTTTCGAGTGCGGCCAGAGGCGATGGAGAAGCTGGGTTCTCTGGTGGATATCGGGGCGTTGGCCGAGGCAAGCTGATGGTCGCAGCGAGAGACGGCGTGTGGCGAGACGCGCTGCTGCTGAACCGACGCGAGGTGGTCAATTGAACGTCCGGCTCGCGCGCTCCCTGCTCGCAGAGTTCATCGGTACGTTCGCCCTTGTGTTCGCCGGGTGCGGCGCGATCATGGTCGACGCCAAAACCGGCGCACTTGGCCACGTCGGCGTTGCGATCAGCTTCGGCCTCGTGATCATGGTCATGATCTATGCGGTGGGTCACATCTCAGGTGCCCACTTCAACCCGTCGGTGACGTTCGCGTTTGCGGTCTCGCGCCACTTCCCGTGGGCTCGGGTGCCGCTGTACTGGGGCGCGCAGCTGCTGGGGGCGCTCCTCGCGGCTTTGGTGCTTCGCGGCTCGCTTGGAGACATCGCACACGTCGGCGCCACCCTTCCGTCTGGATCTGACGCCCAGGCGTTCTTGTGGGAGGCGGTGATGACGTTCTTTTTGATGTTCGTGATCATGGCCGTCGCCACCGACACTCGCGCCATCGGGGAGGCGGCGGCGATCGCAATCGGAGCCACCGTCGGTCTCGACGCGATGTTCGGCGGCCCGATCACCGGTGCCTCGATGAACCCCGCCCGCTCACTCGGGCCGGCGATCGTGGCGCCCGACTTCACCTCGATCTGGGTGTACATCGCAGCGCCGATCCTCGGTGCAACGCTCGCCGCCGTCACGTACCAGTTCCTGCGCGGCGCGGATAATCCCGCGGTCGAAGAGATGCCGGAGCCGGCCGAGGAGCCGTGGGTGGAAGCGTGAGCCACGTCCTATTCGTCTGCATTCAAAACGCTGGACGCTCCCAGATGGCGCAGGCCCTCTTCGAGCAGACAGCCGACGGCAGCCACCAGGCACGGTCGGCGGGAAGCCGCCCAGCGGAGCACGTCCACCCGGTCGTGGTCGAAGCGATGGCGGAGCTCGGCGTCGATCTCTCGGCCAATACACCGCACAAGCTCGACCTCGACGACATGCACTGGGCAGACCTCGTGGTCACCATGGGCTGCGGCGACGAATGCCCGTACGTGCCCGGCAAGCGCTACATCGACTGGGAGCTCGACGACCCCGGCAACCAACCCATCGAGCGAGTGCGTGCGGTGCGAGACGAAATCAAACGGCGCATCTCGGGACTCGTTGAAGACCTCCAATCGGAGGTGAGGTGACGAAACACGTCTGTTCGTCGCGTCCGCGGCTGCCTGACGAGCTCCTAGAGCGCGAGGTCTTGGGATGCGTCGGTGAACTCACGCAGTTCGCCGGACACGAGGTAGGCGGTGCGCTCGCCGATGTCCACGGCGTTGTCTCCTATGCGCTCCAAGCAGCGGCCGATGACAATCACGAACAACCCAACCTCGGCATCCCCAACACTAGTGACGATATTCCGAGCAAGACCGTGGTTTGTCCGGTTGATGACCTGATCCATCTCCACCAGCGACTCTGCACCCGGCAGGTCACGCGCTCCGAACGCTCGCATGGCCTCCCCGATGATGGCGTCGGCCTGCGATCCCATCGTCTGCAAGTCCAAGGCCAGCTCCCCAGGCAGCGGCTCAGGCCCCATCAACAGCGAAAGCTTTGCGATGTTCACGCACTGGTCTCCGATCCGTTCCAGGTGGAGATTCACGTGGATCATGCTTATCACCAGGCGGAGATCGACCGCGACCGGAGACTGGGTGGCCAGCAGCGACTCGATTGCAGACTCGATCCGGATGTGCAGGCTGTCCACCTCGTGATCGGCGGCGATGACCCGCCGGGCCTGCTCACCGTCGCGCCTGAGCAGTGCGTCAACCACCGTTGTGAGAGCGCTGCGGCAGAGTCGAGCCTCGTCCTGAACGAGCGCCTCGACCTCATCTAGCTCATGCTGGAACTCGACCCTGGACACCACGCCAGTATATGGCGCGAGCCGAGCGTACTGGAGGTCGAATCATGCCGAGTTCACTGCGGCCGAGCCACTCGTCGTTACCAGTTGGAGGCTCCCGGGTAAACACTCGGTGAACCGCCGGGGCGGGGACTTTGCGGTGCCGCGATGTAGGGTGTGGATGCCGAGCCACCAACGTTCGAGAGGAAGCTGACATGGGGTTTGACCAGTACCACGAGCCGCCTGAGGAGCTGTCGCAGGAGACTCGGACGATCGCGCGGATCTTCGCATCGCTGACCGAAGAGGCGGAGGCCATCAACTGGTACGAGCAGCGCCTCTCACTGGAGCAGGATCCGGAGGCGATTGCCGTCATCCGCGACGCGATGCACGAGGAATACAAGCACTTCTCGATGGACCTCGAGTTCCTGTTTCGCCGACGACCCGAGTGGCGCACGATTGCCCAGGGCGTGTTGTTCCAGCCGGGCGATCTGGTCGAGAACGCCGAGATCGCGGAGGCCGCGGGAGAGGGTGGCGCCGCACCGAGTGCGATCGGGTCAAACGACGGATCGCTGGGCCTGGGGTCGCTGCAGGAGGTGCCCGCATGAGCCACCTCCTGCGTGAGCACGCACCGGTCAGCGAACTCAACTGGCAGCAGATCGACGACGAGGCCCGCGAGCGGCTCGCCCCCAGCCTGGGTGCGCGGCGGCTGGTGGATTTCAGCGGCCCTCAGGGGTGGCAGCACTCGGCGACCAACCTCGGCCGGGTGCGCCCGATCGAGTTCGCGGCCGCCGACGGCAACTCGCGGCTGGCGCCGCGCAGCCGCGTGGTGCTGCCGCTGGCCGAGCTGCACGCCGACTTCAGCGTCAGCCGGGCGGAGCTGCGCGACGGCGATCGCGGCGCCGAGGATGTTGACTTCGCCGATCTCGACGATGCCGCCGCGGTGATCGCGACGGCCGAGAACATCGCGGTCTTCCACGGGTGGAAGGAGGCGGGCATCGACGGCATCACCGCCGGCAGCCCTCACCCCACGATCAAGGCCGGCAAGGCCATCGAGGACTATCCGATCAGGGTCGCCCAAGCGGTCGAGCTGCTGCTGCGAAGCGGCGTCGGCGGCCCGTACGGCTTGGCATTGGGTCGAGACGAGTACACCAAGGTGATCCAGTCCACCGAGCACGGCGGGTACCTGCTGGCCGAGCACCTCAAGCGCATCCTCGACGGGCCGCTGGTGTGGGCGCCGGGCGTGAAGGGAGCGGTGGTGGTGAGCCTGCGGGGCGGCGACTTCCTGTTCGAGTCGGGTCAGGACATCTCGGTCGGCTATGCGTCACACGACGCCGAGACTGTCAGCCTGTACCTGGAGGAGTCGTTCAGCTTCCGGGTGGCCACGCCAGAGGCGGCGGTGGCGATCGCCTAGGTGGATGACGTTCTGTCGCAGCCGGTGCTGATCCCACGGGAGCCCATCCCGATCATGTTCCGGCGCGTCACTGACGACCACGATGCCATCCGGCGAGCATGGAAGTCGTTCGAGACAGACGTGGGGGTGAAGGGCCGCAAGTTCTTCGGCGTGTTCGACGCCTCCATCGATGAGTACTGGGTGTGCGTGAAGCTGAAGGACTCTGACGATGCCGAGGCACTCGATGCCGAGATCGGGGAGATCCCCGGCGGGCGCTACCTGCGGGCCCGGTTGGAGGGTGACCCGCCCGGCGTGTACGAGCGCATTCCCGCCGGGTTCGATGCGATGGAGGCCAACGGCCCGCGCGACGACTCACGCCCGGTGGTCGAGTACTACCGCTCGCTGGGCGTGATCGATCTCCTGCTGCCTGTGCTGTGAATAAAAGGTGCCTGGCACCTTTTATTCACTCCTAGTCCGTCAGGGCGGCTTCGGAGATTCCGTCGGCGACCCGTGCAGATTCGACCGCGGCGACGGTGACCGGGATCACCTTGTACTCGGGGCAGCTGGTGTTCACATCGGCTGACTGACCGACCAGCAGGTTGGTGCGGATCTCGGGGAAGTGGAACGTGGTGAACACATGCCCCTCCACGATCCGGTCGGTGACCTGCACCGGAACCTCGATGTGGCCGTGTCGGCTGCGCACCGTGACCAGCTGTCCGGTTTCCACCCCGAGCTCTTCAGCGTCGGCGGGATGCATCTCCAGCACGTCGCTGGGCAGCAGCTCCAGGTTCCCGGTTCGGCGAGTCATGGTGCCGGCGTTGTAATGCTCCAGCCGCCGGCCGGTGACCAGGATCAGCGGGAACTCCTCGCTGGCCTCGTCTCCGGGAGCCTTATAGGGAAGCGCCGCGAAGGCACCCAGGCCACCCGGGCGGGTGAACTCCTGCTCGTACAGAATCGGAGCGTCGACACCGTCTGCACTGACCGGCCACTGCAGGCCCCGGCGGCCCAGCCGCTCGAAGCTGACACCGGCGAAATCGGGCGTCAGTGCCGCGATCTCGTCCATCGCGTCGGCCGGCGTCTCCAGCGGGATGTCGTGGCCGAGCGCACTCGACACCAGCTTGATGATGTCGAAGTCGGTCTTGGCCGAGCCGGGAGGCTCGATCGCAGGCGAGACCAGCTGGATCCGCCGCTCGGCGTTGGTGAACGTGCCGGCCTTCTCCAGGAACGAGGACGCCGGCAGGATCACGTCGGCGAACTTGGTCGTCTCGTTCTCGAAGATCTCCTGCACGACCAGAAAGTCGAGCGCCTCCATGGCGGCCACCACGTGCTTGGTGTCGGGATCGGTCTGGGCGACGTCCTCGCCGAAGATGTACATCGCCTTCAGCCGGCCGTCGACGGCTGCATCGAACATCTGCGGGATGGTGTAGCCCTTGTCGCGAGAGAGATCCACGCCCCAGGCCTGCTCGAACGACCGGGCGACGTCCTCGTCACCGACCGAGCGATACGCGGTGTAGGTATCCGGGAGCGCACCCATGTCGGACGAGCCCTGGACGTTGTTCTGGCCGCGCAGGGGCAGCAGCGCCGACCCAGGCCGGCCGACCTTGCCGGTCATCAGGGCCACGTTGCAGATCAGCTGGACGACTTCCGAGCCGTACTTGTGCTCGGTCACACCCAGGCCCCAGATGAACGACCCGTTCTCGGCGGCGGCGTACAGCCGGGCTGCCTCTTCGAGGTCGGCGGCGGGAACACCGGTGATCTCCTCGACCGCTTCAGGGCTGTACTGCCGGCACAGCTCCTCCGCGGCGTCATAGCCCTCGGTGCGCTCGTCGATGAAGCTCTGGTCGACCAGTCCGTCCCTGCTGATCACGTGCATCATTCCCAGCAGCACGGCGGCGTTTGTGCCGGGCCGCGGCGACAGGTGCAGGACTCCGTAGTCGGCCAGCTCGATCCGGCGGGGATCGATGGTGACGAGCTTGGTGCCGCGCAGCGCGGCCTGCTTGATGCGAGCGCCCACCACCGGGTGGGCCTGCGTGGGGTTGGCGCCGATGATCACAGCCACGTCCGACTTGTCGATGTCGGTGAACGCGCCGGTGGCGCCGGACAGCCCGAACGACTTGCGCAGGGCGAAGGAGGTCGGCGAATGGCACACGCGGGAGCAGTTGTCGATGTTGTTGGTGCCGATCGCTGCGCGCATCATGCGCTGCATCAGGTAGCAGTCCTCGTTGGTGGCGCGCGACGAGGCCAGCCCTGCGATCGCGTCCGGCCCGTGCTGGGACTTGATCCGGCCGAACTCGGTTGCGATCCGGTCGATCGCCTCTTCCCAGGTCGCCAGCCGGAAGCCGTCGCCCTCACGGATCAGCGGCGCGGTGAGCCGCTCGCGCGAGCGTGAGAACTGATGGGCGAACCGTCCCTTGACGCAGGTGTGGCCCTCGTTGGCGGGGCCGTCGAGGGCGGGTGAGATCGACATGACGCGACCACGATGGACGTGCGTCTCCAGCCGGCAACCGACGCCGCAGTAACCGCACGTGGTTGTTTCGGTCGGTTCGAACTCGAGATCGGCGCGCATCGTTCACCCTCCAGATCGGTCACCCCATATTGTAGAGGGTGAAGTCCGAAATGGCGTTGTGCGACCGGCTATATCGTCAGTCGTAGATGTGGAGCGACCCGGCTTGCTTGGGGTCGACCATGTTGAGCGGCGCACGCCGGGGAACCGGGATCGGCACGAGCCCCGGCTGCTCCTGCAGCGCCACTGCTCGGGCGAGCAGATCGGTCAATGGGACCACGATCAGGCGATGCAGCTCTTCTGATGATGTCCAGACACTGGATGGGTACATGGCGGGCACCCTAGCGGAACATCCGGCGACCCTCATCCCCAAAACCAGGTAACCACCGGTGCCGCCGGGGGAGTTCATACCAACACCTGTTAGGATGTCGCTATGGAACACGGACAGCTTCTCCACATCGATCCCGCCGAGGGTGAGCGGCTGCGCACCCAGCGGCCGGCCGAGGAGACCGCCGAAGTGCTGGCGGGCGCCTACCACGCGCTCGGCGACCCCACCCGCCTGACTCTTGCGCTGGCGCTTCGCGGCGAGCGTGAGCTGTGTGTGTGCGACCTCAGCTGGATCGTCCAGCGCTCGCAAAACCTGGTCTCGCACCACATGAAGGTGCTCAAGGCCCGCGGGCTGGTGCGCTCGCGCAAACAGGGCAAGATGACCATGTACCGGCTCACTTCGCGCGGCGATGCGCTGCTGGCCGAGGCCGCCACCGCGCTCGAGTCGACGCCGTGATCGGCAGCGCCGTATCCCAGCTGGGAACGGCTCTCGGCAACGCGCTGCTGATGGCCTGGGAGGTGTGGTGGGCGCTGGTGCTGGGCTTCGCCGTCTCGGCGGTGGTGCAGGCGTGGGTGCCGCGCGAGCGCGTGGAGTCGCACCTGGCCGGCGGCGGCGCCGGGCCGCTGGCGTGGGCCACAGGGCTGGGCGCCGCCTCCTCATCCTGCTCGTATGCGGCCACCGCGATCGCCAAGTCGCTGTTCCAGAAGGGGGCTTCGGCAATGTCGGCGATCGCCTTCCAGTTCGCGTCGACCAACCTGGTGTGGGAGCTCGGGCTGGTGATCTGGGTGCTGATCGGATGGCAGTTCACGCTCGCGCAGCTGCTGGGCGGGATCGTGATGATCCTGCTGATGGCCGCGATGCTGCGGATCTTCATCCCAGAACGGGTCGAGGCCACGGCCCGCGACCACGCCGTCGCCGCCGATACCGGCCACCAGCACCACTCGGCCGCAGCCGCGGGCGGCTGGCGACAGCGGTTGACGTCGGTCAGCGCCTGGTCGGATGTCGCCCACAACTTCCGCGGCGACTGGCAGATGCTGTGGAAGGAGATCTCGGCGGGATTCCTGCTCGCCGGGCTGCTCAGCCTGGTGCCCGAGCGGATCTTCCGAGACATCTTCAACACCGGCCTGCCGGAGCCGTTGAACGCACTCGCAAACGCGGTGCTGGGTGTGCTGATCGCAATCGCGACCTTCGTCTGCTCGGTCGGGAACGTGCCCATGGCAGCGGTGCTGTGGTCGGGCGGGATCAGCTTCGGCGGGGTGATCGCCTTCATCTTCGCCGACCTGCTGGTGCTCCCCATCATCGCCATCTACCGCAAGTACTACGGCTGGAACTTCACCATCCGCATGTCGGCGTTGATGTTCGTAACGATGGTGATCGCGGCGCTCGCGATCAATGCGGTGTTCGACGCAGCAGGGTTGATCCCCACCTCCCGGCCGACCGAGTCGGACGTGTTCGGCACGTTCGCACTCGACTACAAGTTTGTCCTCAACGCCATCGCCACGATCGTGTTCGTCACCCTTCTTGGGCTGACGATCCGGCGTGGCGCAGCCGATCCTGTATGTGGGATGACGGTCGACCGCAGCAAAGCCCGCCGCCTGGAACACGCGGGCACGACCTACTACTTCTGCTCCGACAACTGCCTGCAGGCCTTCCAAAGCGACCCCGACCGATACACCCACGCCCACCACGAACCGAGCTCGAGCGCTACCGTGCGGGTTCACTGAAAACCCAGACGGAGGAACGATGGCAGAGCTAGCGGGGATCGAGATGCGCGGGTTGGGCAGCACCGGCCCCTTGGTCTCGGCGGTTGGCCTCGGCTGCAACAACTTCGGCCGGCGGCTCGACCAGGCGGCGACCACCGCCGTTGTCAGCGCAGCCATCGATTCAGGGATCACGCTGTTCGACACCGCCGACGTCTACGGCGGCGGTGGAGTCAGTGAGCAGTACCTGGGCGAGGCTCTGCTGGGCCGCCGTGACAGCGTGGTGATCGCGACCAAGTTCGGGTTGGACATGGAGGGCAAGCTGGGCGACGACTCAGCCGGCCGGGGATCGCGCGACTACATCAGGCGCGCCTGCGAAGCGTCGCTCCAGCGGCTTCAGACCGACCGCATCGACCTCTACCAGTATCACGAGCCCGACGGGGTGACGTCGATGGCAGAGACGCTCGCCGCAATCAATGAGCTGGTGTCGGAGGGCAAGGTGCTCTCGATCGGGATCTCGAACGTGAACCCGGCCGAGATCGAGGAGTGCGACGCGCTCGCGCGCCAGGAGGATTGGGCACCGGTGGTGAGCGTGCAGAACGAGTACAACCTGCTCAACCGCCACCTCGAGGCCGACGCGATGCCGGTGTGCGAGCGACTCGGCATCGGGATCCTGCCCTACTTCCCGCTGGCCAGCGGACTGCTGACAGGCAAATACCGGCGCGGCCAGGCGTCTCCCGAGGGAGCCAGGCTGTCAGGTCGCGATGCGATTGCCAGCGACCTCCAGTTCGAGCAGATCGAAGGGCTTACCGCATTCGCCGAGGAGCGAGGGATCACGCTGCTGGACGTCGCCGTGGGCGCACTGCTGGCCCACCCCACGGTCAGCTCGGTGATCGCCGGCGCCACCTCTCCCGAACAGGTCCGGGCAAATGTGGCGGCCGGACGCTGGCGCCCCACCCCCGAAGACCTCGCCGAGATCGACCGCATCACCCCACCGCCTGAGTGAATAAAAGGTGCCTGGCACCTTTTATTCACGCTCTGCGCAGGCGGCCGAAGAGGGACTTGCGCTGATCGCCGGCGGAGTCGTCAACCAGTGCTTTGCGCATGGCGGCGACGTCGACTGGAGCGGTCGCTTCGCGGCGCAGCACGTCCTCATCGAAGATTCGCAGCACCTGGCCGACGCGTCCGCGCTTGCCGTCGCAGAAGCGGCATTCCACCGTGGTCGGGCCGGTGGTCGAGGGAGGCCCGACCGACACCACCTGCACCTCGCCGTCCAGCAGCTCGCTGCCGAACCGGGCGCGCAGCTCCAGCACGTCGTAGCGGCGCAGCAGCTGGTGCGTGGACAGCACGACTCGGGCGGTGGACAGCCCTTCCACCGCCGCCACCACCGTCTCGCCGTCCTTGATGTCGTGACAGTGCACCGCGATCATGCGCGCCCGCCCGCGGATCGGCCGCGTCTCCTGCACCGGCTCCACGGTCGCCTCGAATTCACTGTCGATGGCGCGCATCTGCACCCGGGCGACCCGATCGGTGTCGTACTGGGCGCGCTCGACCAGGAAGCGCACGGCAAACCGCGCGCCGTCCAGCTCGACCCGGCCGACCAGCTCCATGCCCCCGACCACGCGCATGCGCTCGGCTGTTCCGTGCAGGCTGACGCCTGAGACCCAGGCCGAGCTGACTCGCAGTACACCGCCGTTATCTCGCTCGAAATCGGCCTGACCGACGCGAGCGAAACTCTCGACGAGTTGTTCCAACGATGGCTGAACGCCAACTATGCTCACACTGCCCCCCGATCGACACCCGTTATCTCTACCGGCTGCTGCGACCCGGATCTGAACCCCCGCGGGGGGGATTACGGGACGGCGGTGACCGTGACCTCGATCCCGTGCACAGCCGAACTCTCACCCATATCGCTCTTGATCCCGGGATTGAGCACGTTCACGTTGGCGCGCTCCGACTCGCGCTTGGGCCACCGGCCCTTGGGCGACAGCGCCACCCCCGGTGGCACGCCGTCTGACAGGCGCAGTTCGAGCAGCAGCGTGCCCACCTCATTGGCCACCGCAACGCGATCGCCATCGGTCAGACCACGGCGGAACGCGTCGGCCGGGTTGAGTGCGATCTCCGCCGGCCCAAGCCGCTTGGTGATCTTGGGGTCGTTGGTGAACGTGTCGTTCAGCATCCATTGCGAGGCCGGGGTCAGCAGCCGCAGCAGGTCCTTGCCCGGCCGCGTGTCGGCCCACGGCTGGGGCACAACCGGGTGCCCGTCGGCTTCGGCCGCGGCCGAGGCGATCTCGATCCGGCCGCTGGGGGTGGGAAACTCGAGCTCGGCGAACTGCACCACCGGCTCGACGGTGAGTGGCACCGTCCCCACCGCGGCCAGCTGATCGAAGCTCGCAATCACTCCCGACTGCGCGAGCAGCGCCGCGATCATGTCGGCGTCGGATTCCCGCAGCTCGGGCTCGGTGAATCCCATGGCGGCCGCCAGCCGCCGGAAGATCTCGGTGTTCGGCAGCGCCTCACCGAGCGGGTCGGAGGCCTTCACCTGGGCCGACAGCGAGAGGTCGAAGTAGGACGTCATCAGATCGTCGAACTCCAGGAAGCTGGCCGCCGGCAGAACGATGTCGGCGTGATCGGTGGTGTCGGTGGCAAACAGGTCGACCACGACCGTGAACAGGTCATCGCGGTCGAGCGCGCGCTGCAGCCGCGCCTGCTCGGGATTCGACGCAGCGATGTTGATGTTCCAGCAGATCAGCGCCTGCGCTCGCTCCGGCTGCTCCAGGCGACCGGCCAGGTCCATGTGGCTGACGGGCGGAGGAGGATCCCCCAGATGCGACCCGACCAGATAGTCGGAGTCGATCTCGAGCTGGTCGTTGAGATACAGAAACCCTGCGCCCGGCTTGCCCACGTTGCCGGTCACCGCGGGCAGCAGCGCACACGCCCGCACCACGTTGCCGCCGGTGGGCTGGCGCTGGAGTCCCTGACCGATCCACAGCAGCGACGGGCCGGCGCCGTACATCGTCGCCGCCCGGACGATGGCCTCGGCCGGTACTCCGGTGACCTCCTCACCCCACTCCGGCGTGCAGTCGCCCAGCAGCGGATCGAGCTGGTCGTACCCCACAGAGTGCGCCGAAACGAAGCCGGAGTCGACCATCCCGTCGCGGCGCAGCACGTGCAGGATGGCGAAGGCCAGCGCGGCGTCGCTCCCGGGAAACGGCTGCAGGTGAAGATCGGCGGCGGCGGCCGTATCGGTACGCACGGGATCGACCACGATCAGCTGCGCGGCCGCCTCTCCCAACCAGTGCTCGTGCTGGTGCGGCCCCGACGCCGAGGGGTTGGCGCCCCACACCAGGATGCAGTTGCTGTCGGCCACGGTGCGGGGGTCGAACCCGGTGACCGAGCTGCCGAAGACGTAGTCGAGCGCGACATGCCCGGCCTTGTTGCAGACGGAATCGGGATCCACCTCGGTTGCCCCCAGCCGGTTGAAGAACCGCATCGGGACGCTGCCCGCCAGCAGTGAGCAGGTGCCGGTGTAGTGCGCGTTCAGGATGGTGTCGGCGCCGTGGGTGGCGGCGATATCGCCCAATCGCGCGGCGATCTCTGCAATCGCCGCATCCCACGTGATCGGTTCGAACCGCCCCTCACCCTTGACCCCAACCCGCCGCAGCGGCGTGGTCAGCCGCTGATCGCGATCGAGGAACGCACCGTTGTAGCCGATCGCGCACTTGCGACAGAGCTTGCCGCGGCTGATCGGGTGGTCGACATCGCCGCGCACGTTCTTGATCGCCCCGTCGGTGAGCGTCACCAGGATGCCGCACGCGTCGTAGCAGTCGCGGGGACAGGTGGTGCGAATCGTGGTTTCGGCCATCGACGTACTGTCGGCCACACACGTGACGTGTGTCAAGGGTTGTACGCTTCGCCCGGGGATGAGCGACCGAGACGCAGTCATCACCGCCGCCGAGAGCGGCGACGCCGAAACTCTCCGGCAGCTGCTGGTGATCGACCGCACGCTGGCGAGCACCCGGGACGATCTGGGCATCTCGGCGCTGCTGCACGCCCGCTACGGCGGCCACAGCGAAGCCGTCTCGGCACTGCTCGCAGCGGTGCCCGAGACCGATATCTTCGATGCCTCAGCGGTGGGCCTGGTGGGACGGGTGAGCGAGCTGGTCGCCGCCCACCCCGAACAGGTCAACGCGATCAACGTGGACGGGTTCCGCCCACTGCAGCTGGCCGCGTTCTTCGGCCACGCCCAGGTCGTGCGGGTGCTGCTGGACGCCGGCGCCGACGTGTCCGCCCGCTCCACCAACGGCATGGCGCTCCAGGCGCTGCACTCGGCGGCGGCCTCCGGGCACATCGGAATCGTGAGCATGCTGCTGGACGCCGGCGCCGATCCCAACTCCGAGCAGGTCGGTGGGTACACCGCGCTGGATGCTGCCGATCAGATCGGCGATACCGACCTCCAGGAGCTGCTGGTTGCGGCCGGTGCGGAGCGATGAGCGACCCCACCGCAGGCACCGAACCGATCGAGGAAGCCGCCGACGCCACCCGGCGTACCCGCCTGGCCAACGAGCGCACGTACCTGGCCTGGCTGCGCACCGGTTTCACCGCGCTGGCGGTAAGCCTGGCGGCGGGCAAAGTTGTCCCCGAACTCGCCCACACCGAACGTTGGCCGTACGAGCTCCTGGGTGTCGGATTCGCGCTGCTGGGGGTGGCCTGTATCGGCTACGGCTACCGCCGTGAGCGTGACATCGATGACGCGCTCAGCCAGGGCAAGTTCGCGCCCATCGCCCGCACCTCCAGCCTGCTGCTGGCGGTTGGCGGCGTCAGCCTCGGCATCCTCACGTTCGTCCTGATCCTGGTGCGCGCGTAACCGCCGCTTCTCGCGAACTTCACCGCAGCGATACCCCACCCCGGCACGGCGTGGCTACGCTCGCTGCATGAACAGATACCTGGCCCTTGTGGCACATGACGGAAAGAAGCGCGAGATGGTCGAGCTGGTGGGATCGTGCCTGCCGGCCGTTCGCAACCACCAGCTGGTGGCGACCGAGACCACCGGCCGCGCCATCATCGAATCCTACGGCTTGGACGTCGAGCTGGTGCTGTCAGGCCCGTTCGGCGGAGACATGCAGATCGGGGCGATGGTCGCCCGCGGCGAGGTGGGCATGGTCGTGTTCCTGCGCGACCCGCTGACCGCACATCCCCACGACCCCGACATCCACGCGTTGATGAAGGTGTGCGACGTACACCGCATCCCGCTGGCAACCAACGTCGCTACTGCGCAGCTGTGCCTGCGGTCTCCACGCCCGCAGCCTCGAGCTGAGCTCGTAGCATCGCGGCATTGACCGGAGCCTGAGCGATCGGCATGTCGTTGATGTCGACGCTGCGGCCGTTGTTGTTGAACATCGCATAGACGTTGTCGCAGCTTTGGCTGAGCTCGCGCAGGGGGCCGACCCATTCGGCCAGCTCGTCCGTCGAGTAGAGGTGATCGAACCGCTCGGCCGCACTGCGGCCCTTGACCTGCCAGGTGTCGGCGTTTCGGCCGTGCAGGCGCAGGTAGGCGGTCGGGGTGGTGTGGGCGACCACGGTGGGGATGATGTTGTAGGCGTCCAAACGCGGCTCGTCCACCATCACGTAGGTGGCGCCGCGGCGTTCCAGGAACGACAACACCTCGGCGGTGTTGCCCTCGGCGTGCCAGCTGCGATGCCGGAACTCGACCAGCATCTCGTCCCCACCGAGCTGCTCCTGAGCCCACTCGAGGTACTCGAACGCGCTGGGCTTGAAGGTGAAGTAGGGCGGCATCTGCATCAGGATCCCACCGAGCTTGCCGGCCGAGCGGAGCGGCTCCAAAGCCGAGTGGAAGCGCTCGAACACCTCCGCCCGGAACTCGACCGAGGGATGGTTGACCCGTCCACGCTGGTCGACCTCGACACCGTCGCGCATGTCCGGCGGGAGCTGCTCGACCTTGACCGGATGGCGGGTCATCACCCCGAACGCCTTGACGTGAAAGACGAACCCCTCGGGCGTGCGCCGCGCCCAGTTGGCGGCGGCCTCGTGGGTCGGGAGGGCGTAGTAGCTGGAGTTGACCTCGACCGTGTCGAACAGCTCGGCGTAGTACTTGAGCCGCGCTTCGGCAGACTTCACATGGGCGGGGTACCACACCTTCACCAGCGACTCGTCGGCCCACGAGCAGGTGCCGATCCGAACGGCGGTCACGCCACCGTCCCGTCCTCGGGCTCGAGGGGGTAGCCGGAGGCGTGCCACATCTCCAGGCCGCCGATCAGGTTCCGGGCGTCGTAGCCGCGGGCCGCCAGAGCGCCGGCCACGTGTCCGCTGCGTGAGCCGACCCGGCACACCACCACCAGCGGCCCGGCGGGCAGCTCGTCCAGCCGGCCGGCCAGCTCGCCCATCGGGATCCACAGTGAGCCGGGCAACCGGCCGGCGTCCCATTCGTACGGCTCCCGGACGTCCAGGGCGGTCGCCCCACCCGAATCGAGCAGAGCGCGGGCCTCACCGACGGTGAGCTGCAGCACCGGCTGCTCGAAGCTCACGCGGCCACCGCCCCGAACTCGAGCGGGAAGCCCAGGTGCCGCCACACCTCCACCCCGTCGACCACGTGCACGGCTTCGAGGCCGTCGCGCTGGAGCATTCCCACCGCCACCCCCGATCGGGTGCCCCCCGAGCAGATACACGCGATCGGACGGGCCGGGTCGAGGCCACCGACCCCGCCGGACAGCTCGTGATACGGCACGTTGACCGAGCCCGGAATGCGGAACTCTTCCCACTCGTCGCGCTCGCGCACATCCAACAGCTGCACCTCTCCGGCCCGCCATTGCGGCTCCAGCGCGGCAGCGTCGATCGTCTCCACCGAGCGCAGTTCAAGGCCCGCCGCCACCCAGGCATCCACTCCTCCGTTGAGCACCAACGTGCGGTCGACGGCCACGGCATGCAGCGCCAGCGCCATTTCCTCGGCCTGGGCGATGTCTGCGCCGACCAGGATCACCTGGCGGTCGGGGTCGACGATCCAACCCACCTTCGTGGCGAAGCCGGTGACACCGGCGGGCACCCCCACCGACCCGGGGATGTGACCGTCGTCGAAGGCCTTCACGCCGCGGCCGTCGATCACCACCGCCCCGGCCTGCTGCAGCCGAGCCGCGGTGTCGGCGTCGACGGCCTCCGGAGGGTTGTCATGCGCTTCCAGCGGGCCGCGATTGCGGGCGACGATCCGCTTGAAGTTGGGAGGCTGGGGCGCCAGCCCCGTCGTCAGCTCGGTGACGAACGCCTCCTCGTCGGGGTTCACGAACATCTGGTTGTGCCGGCGCTGGGCGCCAATGGTGGAGCGCGTGTCGCTGCTCATGCGCGCACTCCCGCACAGCGATCCGCCGATGTGGCCCGGAAGCACCTCCGCCGAGTCGGGGAGCGCCGCCAGCCGTTCGAGGCTTCGGTGCAGGTCGCGGGCACCCACGCGCGGTTCGACCGCCAGGTCGGGACGGGCGACGTCGCCCACGAACAGGCTGTCGCCGGTGAGCACCGCCACCGGCTCGGGCGATTGCGAGGTGTCGATCACGGTCAGCGCGCAGTGCTCTGGCCGGTGGCCCGGCGTGTGCAGCACCTGCAGCCGCACACTGCCGACGTCGATCACGTCGCCGTCCTCGAAGGGATGGTGAGGGTACTCGGCGTCGGCCAGCCGGTGGATATGTGCGGTCACCCCTCCGCGAGCGATCAGCTCGGGCCGGCCGGACACGTGGTCGGCGTGGTTGTGGGTCTCCACCACGTCAGTGATCCGCACACCCAGTTCCTGCTCGGCCTCCAGGTAGGCGCTGATGTCGGCCCGAGGGTCGACCACCGCCGCCACCCCGGCGTCGGCATCAGCGATCAGATACGACGCGCAGCCGAGGTCGGAGTTGAGGATCTGGCGCAGGATCATGGGCCTGACTGGATCCTACTTCGGGGCGCGGTGGATCAGGGAGGACCGGGGCGGGTCGCACCGACGAACGTCTCGCTGAACCACGACCGGGAAAGTGTCTCGAGCCTGACCACGTCGCCGGTGTGCGGCGCGTGCAGCAGCAGGCCGTTGCCGACGTAGATGCCGACGTGGCCGAGCTTGTGGAAGAACAGCAGGTCGCCGATCTGCAGCTGGGTATCGTCGAGCACCGGACCGTCTTCGACCACCGGCCCGAGGTGGTACTGGGCGGCGGCGAAATGCGGCAGGGCCAGACCGTGCTTGGCCCACAACCACATCACCAGGCCGGAGCAGTCAAATCCGCTGGTCGAGGCGCCGCCCCAGACATAGGGGACGCCGATCTGCTGGAGGCCGTCGAGCACCACCTGATCACGCACGACCCGGCCGGGGTCATCCTTGTGGGCCTTCTGGTCGGCTGTGACCCACTTGCGCACGGCCAGGGCCAGAGTTGCCTGACCGATGGTGTCGGCGCCCTTGATCACCTTGACTTCGAGGTCGAGCTCCTTGACCAGCGTCTGGCGCTTCTTCAGCATCCGTTCGATCTGGATCTTCTTGGCCGCGAGCACCGTCTTCTCGTGCCGTACCTGCTTGCGCTCCTGGAACAGCTCCTGACGGCGCTCGGCGATCGCGTCGCGCAGCGCATGAATGGCGAAGACCGTGTCCGAGACGGCCTGGTCGGCACGCGACTTGAGGTCGACCGCGTTGGTCACCTGCGAGAGCGTGCGCGCCCCCAGCACGATCGCGAACACCTCGCCGTTGCCGTTCTTGTACTGCTCGATCAACAGCCCCGCCAGCACGGCCCGGTCGTGGGCAAGCTTTACCTGGGCGGCGTGCAGCGCAAGCTTGTTCTTGATGATCTTGTGGTGCAGCACGCCGAGCTGCCACACGGCCTTGTTGTACTGCTCGGTGACCCGTTCGGCACGGGAATCGAGACGGCGGACCTCGAGGCGCACATGCGCAAGCCGCTTCTGCTTCTGTTCGAGCAGAGTGTCGGCTGAGGCGGGATGTGCGGCGACCGAGAGTGTCCCCGCCAAAAGCGCAGCCATGGCAATGCCCACCCCCAGCAACCGGTGGCACGAGTACCGGCGCATTGTGACAATCGTCGGCACAAACTGGCAAAACCTTGAGAGATTCCCCTCAAGCTTCTCCCGTGATTCGCCGACAAGAGGGCCGTGCGGATCATCATCCCCTGTCACCGCTGTTCCGAGCCGAAGCGCCCGCTCTCACTCTGCGACGCCTGCGGCTGGCCGCCCGACGCGGAAGCCGACGTGAGCGCGTGGCGGCTCGCCCTGCATGCGCATCACATGGCGCGGATCACCTCTCAGCCCGAGGTCGCGCCGCAGGCCGGCGCCACGGCAACCACCTCACCGGTGCAGTTTGTGATCGACGCCGATCACAGCGACCCGTTCGAGCTGCTGGCCGAGGGCTCGACGCTGACGCTGGAGCCGCTCTTCCCCGAGTCCGGCCCGCGCTCGTTCGACTGGGAGGACGGCGACCATCGCCGCCTCCGCCGCAGCGCCTGAAATCAGGCGGGGCGCAGGTCGAGCAGGCCTTCGGGCAGCTCGAGTGGATCGACCGAGACGCCGTGCGTGCGCATCTCTGCAAGCAGCGCCTCGTAGGCGTCGGCCTCGATCGGATCAGACGGCGTCCACTCGTTCAGGTACCGCACCCCGGTGACGCCGGCCTGGTACAGCTCCTTGAGGCAGCCGAAGCACGGCCGCAGCGTCGAGTAGCAGGTGGAGCCGCTGACGGTGTAGCCCAGCTTGGCCGCCTGCAGCACCGCGTTCTGCTCGGCGTGGACGCAGATGCAGACGTCGTAGCCCCGGCCCTGTTCGTAGTCTTCGGGGTGGGCGCAGCGGTGGCACCCACCCTCGTCGCAGTTGGGAAAGCCCGTGGGAGTGCCGTTGTAGCCGGTGGCGATGATCCGCTGGTCGGCCACCAGGATGGCGCCGACGTGGCGGCCCAGGCAGGCGGCCCGCTCGCGGGTGGCGATCGCCAGCAGCATGAAGTACTGCTCCTGGGTGGGGCGCACCTGCGATCGGCGGGTATCGGTGTGGGGCACGATCCGCACCCTACCGAATCGGGCGCGGCCCCCCCGACGCCGTGCCGGGGGCGCCCATTTTCCGCAGCGACCGCCACACCAGCCCGCTCACGCAGGCGGCTGAGAAGCGATCGACGGGATCGCGTCGCAGCGCCATCATCGAGGCCGCCACCTGCAGACACAGGAGCACTGCAAGCGTCGCTGCCTGACGTGTGATCAGCCGCCGCACACCGGTACGGTAGCTGACCGGATCACGCCGCCTAGGGGCCGGACAGAATGGCAGCGAGGTCGGCGCCCTCGTCGTTCAGGTCGCCGTACCCGTTCCCCCCAGCGAGCTGCCACTTGCCCGGCCCCTGCCAGCGTGCCCAGCTGTAGCCCTTGGCCCGCATCAGGTCTGTCAGCTGATCCTGAAAGGCGACGCCGTTCGGATCGTCATCCTGCACCTCGAACTCACCCACCAGCACCGGCCGGTGCAGAACCTTGACCCAGCGATCGACGTAGGCCAGGTGGGCCGCTTGGTCCGCCTTGGTGCCGATGTACGGGCTCAACTGGCCATTGGTCATGTCGGCGGACGATTTGACCAAACTCTCTCCGTCAGGCGAGTACCCGTCCGCGTTGTTCGCCAAGCACCCGCAGAACTGATCGTGGAAGTCGAGCACCAGGTGGTGGGTGTCGCCGAAGTGCTGGAGCTGTGCGTGGCGCAGGCCCTGGTCCCAGCCGCCGCGCAGCATGACCACGATCGCACGCTGCTTGTCGATCGTGCGGATGCGCTTGATCAGCTGGGCCTGCCACCGGATCACCTGATCGGTTCCGGCGGCGGTGGCCGGGGCGCCCTGCGGCTCGTTCCACAGCTCGAAGCCCATCACGTTGGGGTAGGACTGGTAGCGCAGCACCATCATCTGCACGAACGGCCAGTACATGTTGACGGAGTTCGGGTCTGTCCACCAGTCCGGCCCGGTGCCGGCCGCGGCCCAGTCCGGTATCGGGTTCGTCGAAGTGATGTGGAAGTCGATCAGCACCTGGACGCCTTCGGCTTGGTACTGCTGCACCCGTTGATCCAGCCGGTCGATCGGCCCATCCGTCGAGGTGTCGAACGAACCTTCGGTGGGTTCGATCTGAGCCCAGTTGACGCGGATGCGCACGAACGTGACGTTCCCGAGCTTGTCCACGATCGTCGGCAGGGTGTCGGCCGGGACGTCGACTCCCCGCAGCACCACCACCTTCCCGCCCTCCATGAACTGGGCGTTGTGGGTGATAACGGTGGGGGCCACGAACACGCGGCCATAATACATCGCCGCACTAGGTAGTCAACCCCGGCCGGAAGAAATTTCATGTCGACGAACCTCGCGACGCTAGGTATAGTCGCCGTATGGCGCGAGTGCAGGGTGAGGCCGTTCGGGGCCATCTCGATCTCTTGATCCTGGCGGCTCTTCAGAGCGAGCCGGGGCACGGGTACGGCGTGATCGCACGGCTGCGCGAGGAGTCGGGCGGAGCGCTCGACCTCCCCGAGGGCACGATCTACCCGGCGCTGCACCGGCTGGAGCGGGCCAAATGCCTGCGCAGCCGCTGGGGGCAGGGCAACGGCCCGCGCCGCCGCGTCTACAGCCTCACCGCCGCGGGGCAGAAGGAACTCGAACGCCGCCGCGGCGAGTGGGAGGTGTTGGTCAAGGCTGTCACCGCCGTTACCGACGATCAGGCTCCCAATGCCCGACCGGCCTGACGCCTGCGCCCGCTGCCGACGGCCCGCCGACGAGTCTCGCCCTCACTGGCGGGCGGTCGGCGATGAGCTGGTGTGTCCCGGCTGCCTCTCGTCGCTCGAATCCGAGACGGCGCCGCTCGCGCCCGCCTCCCCCATCGATCGGTATCTCAAGGAGCTCGGCCGTGACCTCGAGGTGGGGCCGCTGCGGCGCCGCAGGATCGTGGCCGAGGTGGGTCAGCACCTGCGCGAGTCATCTCGCGAGCAGGCCGAGGAGCATGATCTCTCGCGGTGGCAGAGCGAGCGGGCCGCGATCATTCGGATGGGCAGCGTCGACGCGATCGTCGCCGCCTACGAGTTGTCGCAGCCGTCCTCGCGACGGCCCATGCGTACGGCGGTTGTGGCGCTGACGGGTTCGGCAGTGCTCGTCGTCGGGGCTGTGGGAGTCATGCACCACCGCCGGCCGGGAGACCATCCCGCCGCGGTTGCGATGTCGAACGGATGCGTGGTCATCTACCGGCCTGCCGACGAAATGGATTCGACGCTGATGGCTGGAACAGCCACGTACACGTTTGACCCCGGTGCGACGTCACGAACGGTATGCCCGGCATCCCCTTCCGCCAGCAAAACCGCGACGACGGACGGGTGGGCATTCGTGGGACCCCGCAACCACATCGGCTACAGCGGGGCGTCCCCGCTGCCGGCGTGGTTTGTCCGCCTACCGGGCGATGACCACACCGCGCGGGTGCTCCCACTACCACGGGCGAGCAACCCGATACATGTGAGCACGCTCACGAAGGAAGGCATCTCGCTCCCATTCTTCCTCGGAGGGCGACCTCACGTGGTGAGCCTCAGAATCGTGGGTCCGGGCACGTCGAAGTGGTACAAGAAATACGACCAGCACCACGAGAAGAGCGGAGTCGACCGGATCCAGTGGCACCACGGTTGGAACTCGACCGGCAGGCCGGCGACGCCGGGGACCTATTGGTGGTATGTCGCGGTGCAATGGCCCGATGGGTCATGGACATACTCCAACAGCGAACCGATCCACGTCACGGATTGAGCCAGCGCGTATGGTCGACGGTCTTCACGACCGCCGCCGACACGTGCGTCTCCGTCCCCGCCGCGTCACCGTTTTGGTGCACGATCCAGGCACCGTTGATGCGGATGCGGTGAAGCAGCGCCACCGCGGTCTGCTTGGCATGCTCTTCCGAGTCGGCTTCGAAGTGCGCGTACAGCGCTTGGCCTCGATCGCCCCACCCGTACTCCACCCGAAATCTCACCTGATGCCTTTCGAAAGTTGGGCTGGAACTCGATAGTACACCGACAGGCGAGGTATTGATACCTCGCATCGTCGCAGTGCTCTCAGGCGCCGGCCGCCTCCTGGGCGTCCGATTGCAATCCCGGCAGGGCGTGCGCGAGTGCCGCCCGCGAGCGCACGCCGAGCTTGGCGTAGATGTGGGTGAGATGGGCCTCGACCGTCTTGGGACTGATGAAGGCGCGGGTGCCCACCTCCTTGTTGGTCAGGCCCTGGGCGACCAGAGCGGCGATCTGCCACTCCTGGGGAGTGAGATCATTGGACGCCTCGTCGTCACGGCGGCGGAGCGTCGCCCCGCTGGCCTGGAGCTCTGTTCGGGCGCGCTCGGCCCATGGCTCGGCGCCGAGCGCCTCGAAGGTCTCGAGTGCGGCGCGCAGCATCGGCCGGGAACGCTCCCGCTGACGCCCGCGCCGCAGCAGCTCGCCGAAGCAGAGCTCGGTGCGGGCACGGGCAAACGGGTCGGGCACGTCGGCGTGATACTCCAGCGCCTCGGTCATGGCCGGATCGAACTCCGCCTCGGCCGCAATCAGTCCCCGGCAGCGAGCGGCCAGCGCCAGTGCCGACGGCCGGCCGGCCGATCGGGCATCGGCCTCGAACGTCTCGAACACCGCTTCGGCGTCGGCGACGCGGCCCACCCGCACGTACGCCTCGACCAGGTCGGGCGTCACCCGCGGATGGGTGGTGGCGTCGCAGTAGCCGTGATCGCGCTTGGCGGCAACCGCACGCTCGAGGTGCTCGACGGCAGGGGCGGCGTTGCCCTGCCCCAGCTCCGATACCCCCAGCGCTGCCTCGGCCGCCGCCAGCTGATAGGGCAGGCCGAGCAGCTCGTGGAGGTCAAGCTGCCGCCGGCAATGCGCGATGCAGGCGTCGCGTTGGCCGCGCACGGCCTCGATCCAGGCGAGCACGCTGAGCCCCCAGCATTCGTCGTTGGCGCGGCCGCTTTCGGCGGCGATCTGGGCGGCCTCGCTCAGCTCTGCCGTCGCCTGGGGCCAGCGTCCCAGCTCGCGATCGATCCAGCCGAGCGAGATCAGCGGGAACACCAGCCGCCCGGTGGCGCTCAGCCCGCGAGCCTGATCGACCAGCGGCGCCAGCACCTCGCGGGCGGGATCGAACTGCTCGTCAAACGCCAGCACCATCCCCAGGTAGGCCCGCAGCTGCTCGTCCAGAGCGGCGGCGTCGGCGGCCGCGGCTGCGTCGGCGATCAGCGCCGATGCCGTGGCCGAGTCTCCCAGGAAGATGCACGACGCCGCCCGGCCGAGGGTCGCAAACACTCCCACGGGACTATCGGCATCGTCGATCAGGTCTATCGCCCGCTCCGCCGTCTCCAGGCCACGAGCCGGAAGACCGGCGCGAATGCACTGCTCGACCGCCTCCACCAGCGACAGCGCCGCCGGTACCCGGCTGGTGGGCTCCATCCGGTCGGCCGCAGAGCGAAACAGGTCGTAGGCGAGGGTGGGCGAGCCGCCTCGAGCCTCGACCCGCCCCAGCAGATGCTCGATGGTGGCCAGCCCGGCGGTGTCGGTGACTCCGCGAGAGGCGGTGGTGATCAACGCCCGCGCCGCCGCACTGTCGCCGCCGGAGTACGCCATCTCGGCGGCTGCCAGCAGTCGCCGGGCTCGATCGGGCGGCTTTGGCGAGAGCGCCGCCGAGCGCTGCAGCACCCCGACCGCCGTCGCATACCCGCCGATCAGGCGGGCGCGGTCGGCAGAACGCTCCAACGCATCGGCCACCTCGTCGTCCGGTTCGACGGCGGCCTCGGCCAGGTGCCAGGCCCGGGCATCCTCGTATTCCGGCTCGGCCATCGCCGCAGCGACCGCGGCATGGGCCGCCCTGCGCTGGGCCGGTTCGGCGGCGGCGTAGACGGCCGCCCGCACCAGCGGGTGTGTGAACTCCACGCCACCGGCCGCGAATCTGATCAGGCCGGCCGCCTCGGCGGGCTCCAACGCGACCAGCTCCAGCTGATGCACCGCCAGCGCCCGACCCAGCAGCAACGCGTCGGTATCAGCCGCGGCCGCCGCCACGACCAGCGCCCGCCGCATCGCGTCGGGAAGCGCCAGCACCCGGCTCATGAACGCCTGCTGGACCCGGCCGGCCGGAAGCTGGACGTGATCCAGCAGGTCGGGTTCGGCGTCCAGATGCCGGGCAAGCTCGATCACCGCCAAGGGATTCCCGCCTGCCAGCTCGATCACCCGATCCACGAAGGCCGGCGTGGAGTCGGCACTCTCGGTCAGCAGCCGGCGCGCTGCGGCGGGGCCGATCGGCTGGAGCTCGATGAGCTCGAACCGATCGGTGGTGAATGCCACCTGTTCACCGGAGCGCACCGCCACCAGCATCGCGATCCGGTCAGCCTCGAGCCTGCGAGCCGCAAACGCCAGCGCCTCGAGCGAAGCTGCATCCAGCCAGTGGGCATCGTCGACCGTGAGCAGGAGCGGCGTGTGTTCCGCCGCGGCGGCCAACAGGCTCAGCACTCCGACGTTGAGGGTGAGGCGGTCGGCCACCGCCGGCGGGCCCACCGAGAGCACGCCCTCGAGTGCGGCCCTCTGCGCTTCGGGCAACACGTCCAGATACTCGGTGAGTGGCCGCAGCAGATCGCCGAGACCGGCGAAGGCGAGCTGGGACTCGGCCTCGAACCCGCGGCACGCGAGCACCACCGAACCACCGGCACGGCCGGTCGCGTACTCGATCAGGCTGGACTTGCCGATCCCCGGATCGCCGCGCACCACGAGCACGACACTACGACCGGCTCCGGCATCCTCGATCAGCCGATCGATCAGCGCGCACTCTGCCTCACGGTCGTAGAGCGCCACCCAGCGATCATAAACCCCCAGCTCAGGCCCGGATCGTCCAGCAGACGGGTTCCTCCCAGCTGCTCAGCGCCGCCATCGTGCCGCCCGCCCCGCCGCCACAGCCCGCCAATGGGTCGGGCAGCGGCGTGAGACTCGTGCACTGCATCGGCGCCGAGCACGCCGGCACGAACTCGTAGGCACCGACGTCCGGTCGGCCGACGCGCGCGTGCGACCGCAGATCGAGGGGCGCCGAGAAGCGGGGATCGCCCCGATCGATCAGGGCGACCGACGCGGCTGTCGGCCGATCGTGTGCGTCGAGCAGCGGGGCAGCGGTCACGTCGCCGACGCCGCAGGCGGTGCCCACGGCGACAACGTTTCCGACCGACACACGGGCCAGTGGGCAGACCAGACCGGGCGCAAGCAGCCGGCCGATCACGTTGTTTGCAATCACCGGGCGCTGAGCGATCGGCAAAGCCCGGTAGCGAATGCTGAGCACGATCGACGAGGCGTTGTGATTAGGGCACTTGGGATAGCAGTCCTGGTCGGGCAACGGCTTCCCCGAGAGGATGGTGTTGTCCTCGATCACGACGTCATGGGGAATCCGCGGAGTGATCCGCCCACCCACCAGCACTCCAACCCGCGGCACCACTCCCGGAGCCTTGGGATCGGTACGCCAGAAGAGATTGTCGATCACCCGCACGTGATCGACCGCGTTGGTCATGTACAGCTGTGCGCCGCCCACCTGGTTCACACCGAACACGTTCCTGGTGACCGTCATGTGGTTGGCCCCGAACAGCTCGATCAGGTCTGAGTGCCCGCACTTGACCCACCGCTCCTTGCACTTCAGAGCGCGCATGAAGCGGTTGCCGCGCACGGTGAAGAACGAGCCGGCGCGGCCGTGGATGAAATCGCATCCCCAGCAGTCGTGGAACAGGTTGTGCTGAACGATCAGCGAGGACGCGTACCGCGGGTAGAGGCACATCGACCACTCGGGGGTGTTGTCGCCGCAGTGCGAAAACGCGTTGTCTCGCACCATCACGTGATTGGAGTGGTTGAGGTCGAGCGAGACCTTGTACGGCGTCCCCTGGGCGGTGAAGGTCATGTCCCGGAACACCAGCCGCCGCGATCGGAGTGCGAGCACCCCGGCGTTGTGCCCCATCGGACGCACGGTCAGGCCACGCACGGTCACCGACTGCGTGTGATCGAGCAGCAGAGACTGGACGGGGGAGCGAGCCGACCCCACGATCCGCAGCAGTGCCGTGCCACGCAGGCCGACCACCAGCGTGCCGGTGTACCGATGGGGCAGCAGCACGATCGTGCCGCCGACGCCGGAATCAGCCGCCACCGCCGCTTCGAACCCCGCGTCGGAGGAGACGTACTGGACGCGTGACCGGGTCGTCGAGGTCTGGGCGGCGCGGGCCTGGGCACCGGGCGCCAGACCGCCTGCGACCGCGACCGCGGTCATGCACGCGAACGCCACTCGGCGGCCGCTGCACCGAGACCGACTCGCCCACCCAACCCTGGTGCGCAGTGTTGACCAACCTCTCGTGGCGATTCCAACAAAGGAGCGCAAAGACGATAGCAGTGCTCGACGACAGGCGGACGTGTGCGGGCGGTAGGATCGGCTCCCCGAGAGAGGAGCATCGTGGCAGTGAAAGTGGTTGGAGCCGGACTGGGACGCACGGGCACGAACTCGCTGAAGGTGGCGCTGGAGCAGCTGCTCGGCGGCCCTTGTTACCACATGATGGTGGTGTCGGATCGCCCCCAGGACGTGGACGTCTGGTGGGCGGCGGCCAGAGGCGAGATGCCCGACTGGAACACCTTCCCGGAGGGCTTCGTGGCACTTGTCGACTGGCCCGCCAGCGCGTTCTGGCGCGAACTGGCAGCCGCTCACCCCGATGCGCTGGTACTTCTGTCGGTACGTGAGAGCCCCGAGGCCTGGTGGCGGAGCGTCGAGCGCACGCTGGTGCCGACGATGCTGCAGCCGGTGCCCGCCGACAAGCCCGAACTGGCGCGCCAGCGAAAGATGGTCAGAGAGCTGGTCGAGACCACGTTTGCAACCGACATGACCGATCCCGCCCTGGCGATGGCGGCCTACGAGCAGCACAACGCAGCCGTGCGGGCGGAGGTGCCCTCCGAGCGATTGCTGGAATGGCGGCCGGGCGACGGCTGGGAGCTGATCTGCGCCGCCCTGCACCTGCCGGTGCCGTCAGAACCGTTTCCCCACACCAACACGACATCCGATTTCCGTTCGATGGTGGGGCTGGACGGCACCTGAAGTGTTGTTTAGAAGACCGGTGGCTTCTAAAGAAACTGCGTGAATTCTTTAGAAGCGCCTTCCGGCAATCCGATCGCGCGCAACCTCAGTAGGGATTCTTCACAGCATGTCCAGTACGTCCCAATGGAGTCCCTCGGAGGTTGGTCACACTGCTCAGTACGAGCGATTGGTTTGGTGTCGGTCCGGTTCTCGGCGTTGTCCCACGCCCCCGCGACCCCGCTCCGCAACCGGGAACGGCGGCGGGCGGGCATGAGCCTGCGCCCACTCGGGAAGCGGCTCCAGCGCCGGACGAGATCCCCGTCCCCCGCGATCCGGCAGCCGTGACCGCTTAGACTGGAAACGGATCGATCAGCCACAACACGGAGGTGCCCGCCATGTCGATGACCGATCAGCCCGGTAACCCGAACAAGGCGCTTTGGGAGAAGGGCGACTTCACCCAGATCGCTGCGACCATGCGCGACAGCGGCGAGGCGCTGATGGCCTCGGTGGGCATCACCGCCGGCTTGGACGTACTCGACCTCGGCTGCGGCGATGGAACCACCGCGCTGCCGGCCGCTCAGCTCGGCGCGAACGTCCTCGGGGTCGACATCGCCGAGAACCTGGTTGCTGCGGGAAACGATCGGGCCAAGGCGCTCGGCTTGACCAACTGCAGGTTCCAGCAGGGTGACGCTTCCCACCTGGACGGGATCGAGGATGACAGCTTCGACGTGGTCATCAGCATCTTCGGTGCGATGTTCGCGCCGAGGCCCGGCGACGTGGCCAGGGAGATGGTCCGGGTGACCCGCCCGGGCGGACGGATCGTGATGGGCAACTGGATTCCCAACGACCCGACCCTCGTCGCCCAGATCCTCAGGATCAGCGCCTCATACTCGCCGCCGCCGCCGGCCGGGTTCGTGAGCCCGATGACGTGGGGTTCCGAGGACACCGTGGCCGAGCGGTTCGGGAATGCGGGGATCCCTCGCGATCGGATCGCCTTCGAGCGGGACACGTACACCTTCAACTTCGCAGGCACGCCGTCGGAGCTGCTCGATCTGTTCAGGCACTTCTACGGCCCGACCATGAACGCCTACGCCGCTGCGGCAGCCGACGGCCGAGAGCCGGAGCTGCACGCTGAGCTGGAGGCGCTCTTCAACGAGCATAACGCCGGCGCGGGGGGCGCCACCTCGATCCCCGCGACCTTCCTGCGGGTAACTGTGACCGTCTGAACTCCCGCGGATCTACAGCCGGTTCTTGAGTGCGGAGATGCGGTTATAGGCCGCAATCAGGTTGGCCTTGGGTAGCGCACCCGTTTTGGCGGCATCCAGCAGATCCGTAAAGACCGCCTGGCTTTCGGCTTGAGTTCCGGTAACCAGGATCATGTCAGCGCCCGCCTTGGCGCTTCGGAGGCTCACGCTGGCAACAGACTGGTGCCGAACTGCGGCGGCGGCATCCATCGAGTCGGTGATCGTCACCCCGGTGAATCCGATCCGGTCGCGCAAGAGCTGGGTGATGATCACCGGAGACCAGGCCGCAGCCCGGCGGTCGTAGCTTGTGTACACGGCTGTGGACAGCATCACCAGCGGCGCGAGTCGGCGACGAAGAGCGACCTTGTAGGGCAAAAGCGCGTTTTGGATCGCGGCTTTCGACGCGGAGATTCGTACGAGCGCTGAATCGGTCGACACGGTTGCACGGCCGAGCCCGGGAAAGTGTTTGAGTGCGGGCCACACCCCGCGCTGCTCGAGGCCTTTGGCAAACGCGGCCGCATCGTTTGCCACCGTGAACCTGCTGGTCGAAAACGCACGGTGCTGTCGTTGGATGAAGTCCCCGGGCCCCGCCGGCACGTCTGTTACCGGCGCGAGATCGACATTCACCCCCAGCTTGTGAAGCGCTTGACCGGTGCCTGCACCACTCGCAAGTGAGGTGGTGGCGGGCAGGGTCCCGAGCTCGGACGCCGAGCGGTACGGAGGCGCCCACGGGATGCGTTTGACCTCGCCACCCTCCTGATCGGTGGCAATCAGGAGCGGTGGCCGGCCGCCGGAGCGAGCCGCGGCCTGGAGCGACGCGGTGAGTGCCGTTAGTTGAGCCGGCGACGACGCGTTGGACGAGAACAGCAGCACCCCACCGATCTGACCCTCTCGGATCCGCGCCCGCAGCCATCCGTTGGCCGTCGTCCCGGGAAACGCGATCACCAGTCGCTGACCGACCATCTGAGTCAGTGTGGGAGTTGCCGCCGCACCAGCCCCGCCCACCGATCCGCCACCCAAGGCCACGCCGCCCAGGGCCACCCACATCAGCACTCGTCGCGACCGCCCCACGATTTGACTGTATCAACGACTCCGGCGTTTACTTCAACAGTTTCGGGTCACCGCGTCAGTCGCTGCCAACCGGACCGATCGGCGAGTCAACCCCGGCGTGGAGCCGGCGCCCGGGCCAGCCGCTGAAGTAGCCGAAGATCGTGATCAAGGAGGGTGCCAGCAGCGATCGCACCACGAACGTCTCGATCAGAATTCCCGTCACCATTGCAAAGGCGATCTCGCGAAACGAGCGGATGGGGATGATCGCGATAATGGCGAAGCTTGCTGCGAGCGTGATGCCCGCGGCGCGGATCGCGCGCGACGCTTCCGGCGCCGCAATCGCAATGGCTTCGCGTAGCGGCCGCAGGCTGGCCTCTTGCCAGATGCGGCCTACCACGAAGATGTTGTAGTCGGAGCCCAGCGAGATCAGAAGCACCGAAACGACGAACGGGACGTAGTACGTGAGTTGCCCGTAGCCGAGCCACGACTGGAATATCCACGTGGTCAGGCCAAGTGACGCTGCCACCGCAATTGTGCTTGAGCCGAGCAGGAACAACGGCGCGGTCAGGCTGCGCAAAAACGCGATCAGCAGCAGAAGATTCACGACCAGCACCACCGCAGCCACTCGCACCATGTTCTTATGGATATCCGAGACGGTGTCGTCAGCGAGTGCTGTATCGCCCGCGTAGCTGATCCGCGTGCCCGTGAGGCCGGTCTGGCGAGTGATTTCGGGCATCGCCGATTGCAGATGTTTGAGATCCTCGATTCCACTCGCGCCCAACGGGTCGTGCTCGAAGATCACCACGATCCGGGCCGCATCCGCGCTGGGCGCATAGAAGACACCGAGGCCGGGCGATGTCGGTTGGTCACGCGGGCCGATCGTGGCTGCAACGCCGGGCTGGTCACCGATCAGCTGCTGCATCTTCTCCAGCCTGCTGCGATGCGTGGAAGCGACTCCCGGTGCCTGAATGAGAACTGAAGTGGGTTGCAGGATGCCGGGCGCAAACCCGCGGGTCGCCGCGTGCGCCGCGACCTTCGGTGCGGAGCCGGCCGGTAGATCACTGATCTGTCCGAATCCCAGCTGCAATGCGTGCAGCTGCCACGCCGCAACGCCGAGTGCCGCGAGGCACAGGGTCGCGACCGGCAACGCGATCCAGCGGCGCGCGAGCAGGCGACCGCTGACCCTGGCAGTGGGCGCCGGCAGCTGCTCCGAATCGGGCACGACTGGGGCGCGCGGCCAAAACACCAGGCCCCCAAATGTGGCGATCAGTGCAGGGATGAGCGTGATTGATACCACCAGTCCAACCCCAACCGTGAGCGCCAAGGCTGGGCCGAGATCTCGGAAAAACCCGAGCGTGGAGACCAACAGGGCCAGCAATCCGCAACTCAGGATTACAGCGCTGGTGAGGATGATCGGCGTGAACTCGGCGGTGGTTGTTCGTGTCGCCGCGAGGCGGTCATCCCCCTTGGACAGCCTTCCGCGGACGCCTGAAAGGAAGAAGATCGTATAGTCGGTGAGGATTCCCAGCAGAAGCGCGACCACCACCGGGTCGAGCTCCTGCGGTACGCCGAGCCCGAAGCGGCCCTCCAGCTGACCCAGCGCCCAGACCGTGACTGGAAAGCCGACCGCGATGCCGGCCAGCGCCACCAGCGGCGACCCGATGGAGCGGTAGGCCAACAGGATGATGACTGCGATCAGCGCGAGCGTTGCGAGTTCCACCCGATTGAGGTTTTGATCGATGATCGTGCCTTGAGCAAGCTGGCCGGGGATCGCACCGGTAACTCCCATCACACTTCCGGATTCAGTCGCCGCTCTGCGAGCGTAGGCGCCGGCCAAGTCGTTCTGGGTCGCCGCCGGAAGCCCCTCGTCGAAGTACAGAAACGTGACGGCTGTCGTGCTGGACTGCCGTGAAGACGGGAACAGCTTTGCGGTGTTGAGTATCGGCAATGCGAACCTGAGTGGGCTGCCGTCCGGCGCGCGATCGGTTCGCACCGCCTGGCGGACGATGCCCGCCTGCGCGCGTGAAGAAAGCCCGTCCGGGTCGTGCTGAACCACTGCAAACTCCGACCCGGCCGGTATTCGAAACAACCGCACAGACTTCGCCATCGCCCGCAACGCCGGAGAATCAGTCGGGATCAGCTGAACCATCGGCCCATCCGCCGATCCGAACAACGGAAGGTGCGTTGCGGCGAGTACCGCCACCGCCGCCCACACCACGATCACGACAAAGCGCAACTTCACAATGGCCGCGGCGTACGCTCGCGCCACCGCACTCGTCGTATGCGCCACCCGTCTGCTGTCCGGCATGGTGGTTAGGTACACCACAACCTCCGGGCGCAAACGTCGCCGTATGCGCTACCCATCCACGAGTAAGCCCTGCACCGGTCCGAGGATCCGGGACGTGCTCCGCGAGACGTGGTCGAGACGGCTGATTCGTTGGGTCATGGGGAGGCCTTCGCGGCGCAGCTGGTACTGCTGCTCGGCGCGCGGCCGCCAGCGTTCGTCGATGAGGGCCGACGGGGTGCCGGTGACCTCATCGCGTGGGCACTCGAGGTGCTCGGCCCACAGTCGGTGCCGCGTATCCCGTGCCAGCTCCGCGTCGTCGGTGACCAACGCCGCCTCGGTGTCGTTGAACATCGAGTGATCGTTCAGATTGGCCGAGCCGACGATCAGTATCCTGTCGTCGATCACCGCGAGTTTGGCATGCACGTAGATCAGATCGGCGACCGGCCCGGCCGGGGCGTACAGCGAGCACGCCAGCACACGGCCCGCCCCACCGTCGGCGGTGACCAACTCCGCCAGCGCGCCCCGGGTGTCGTCGGCCCCGCCATAGGGCTTGCCCGGCAGCACCAGCAGCATGCGGAACCGGTCTGTCGGAGGGTTTCGCAGCTTGGCCGCCAGCAACTGCACGATCTCGGGCGACCAGAGGTACTGCGACTCGAGGTAGATCAATTCGCGAGCTGAGCGGATTGCCCGGACGTACGTCTCGAGTATCCCGAATGATCCCCTGTCCAGACCCGGATACCGCCGCTCCGGCACCGTTCGGATCAACTGCACGTTGGAGGAGCCACTCTCTGGCGGCGGTGGAGAGACCGGTATCCGCTCGTTCGTCACGCCGCGCCACCGGAGCGCAAAATGGGCTTCGACATCGGACACGACCGGCCCTTCGACCATCAACGCCGCATCGTGCCAACCCACCGCCGCTCGGGATGGATGCTGCGGGGAGTCCCGCCGGTCACCGGCCAGACCGGTCATGTCGATACCGCCCACAAACGCCACCCGCCCGTCAATCACGATCGTCTTCTCGTGATGGCAGTGAAGCGGTCGCTCCCGCTGATCAAGCACGCAGCGCACGCCCACACGAGCCAACTCATCGCGCACCGCGCGCGCCATCCGCCGGGACGGGCGGAACAACGGCACTGGTGCGCCGGCCCACAAAAGCACCCGCACATCAACCCGCCGCGCCGCGTCGGCCAGCAGATCTCGTACCACCACCGGATGTAACCCGCCGTCCATCACGAACTCCGGCGACAAGAACCAGCCACTGACATACACCGACGACGTGGCTGCATTGATCGCCTCGACCATCCGCCGCAGCGCGGACTCGCCGTCGATCAGAACCTCCACCCGATTACCCGCGCGCGGGGGCGCGGCGTCCTCGGCCCAGTCACCGGCGGGCGCGTCCAACGCCGGTTTGCCAAGACGCTCCAGACGGCGCCGATGGTGAGCCCTCACTGCGGCTGTGACCACGTCTCCGATACCCCGATCCACGCTCCGCGCCGCCGCGGACAGGCGCACTCCACTCACGACGTCAAGCTTCTTCCGTGGCGAATCTCATGGTCAACCAGTACCCGGCGGCGCTGAACCCCAACCCCGGTCACCGCGCAGTCAGGTTTCGAGAGCGGTGCTCGAGGGTACAACTGCAGCGGAGGTGATACACACTATGAGCTTTGCAACATCTATCGTTTTGCTTGCGGTCGGCGCCATTCTGCGGTTCGCCGTGGAGCCGGCTCGGCACGTGGCCGGTACGGCTGTCAACTGGAACATCCTCGGCGACATTCTGATGGCAGTTGGTGTGGTTGGACTCGTGATGGCATTGATTTGGATGGCCACCGCCGGGCGACGCGACTCTTCGGCGGTCATCGAGCCGTAGGCTCAAGCCCAGGTAGCGAGGCCCGGGGTTGAGTTGCAGTCCGCAGAGATGGTTGGCACTGCGGGCGATGGGGAACGCTTCCTCTGTGAACACACCGCAACCTGAGGGGTTCCATGACGAGTACCAAAAGAAAGATCGCCTACGCTGCAGGCCAGATAGCGAACGATCGAGAGGCCCAACAAGAGCTGCGCGAGTTGGTCTTCGCGCTCGCGGCCGCCTACAAGGCGGCACGGCGCGCCGGTCGCCCGGGATTGGTCGACCCGCGGATTCGCGATGAACTCGGCGTCGCCCTCGCACGTGGAAGTGCTGCACAGGCGCGGATGACGCCCCAGCCCCACCGCTCCCGGAAGTCGCTGTGGCTGCTCGGCGCACTGCTCGCAGCGCCGGCTGTCATCGTCGTTTGGCGGCGACGCAAACAGAGTCCGTGGATCACAAGTGGCGTGCCTGCGAGCGATGGCTCAGCCGAAGACGTGGAGACTCGCATCCATGAAAGCGAGACGGTGGTCGAAGGAGCCGCCGACGAGTCGGTGGAGGAACTCCGCGAGCGAATCGGATAGCGAGAAGCACTCAGAGATCGCTGCACCTGGCGCCTGAGGCGGTCGGTGAACAGCAATCCAAACGCACAAGCCCGAAGGAGGAAACCATGCTCTGGACGATCCTGATCGTACTCCTGATCATCGCAGTGGCGCTGTTCATTTGGCGCAACATGGCCGGCCGCCGAGCCTAGGGGCGCCGCGGGCCAATACCTGGCTCGGCTCTCGTAACGGTCTCGTAACTTCGCAGGGCGTACCCTGGTGCCGTGGAGAACTCCCGGCAGGTCGCACGTGGGGCTCAGGTCGTGTGGTGGGTGGCCACGACCGCGATCGCGGCTGGGTTGGTACTGAACGTGGTCAACCAGCAGCACGCGAATGCTGGTCTTACTCCGCCGGTTGGCCACGACATCGTGTTCTCGGTGTGGGCCGCGGCGTATGCGACCGTGGGTGCGCTGATCGCGGTGCGCAAGCCGGGGAACGTGGTGGGTTGGCTGCTGCTTGCGGGGGGCCTTGTGCTGGCGGTGTCGTCGCTGATGTTTGAGTACGCGAACTGGGCGCTGGCACCACGCCATGCGCCGGGCGGCACGCTGGCGCTCTGGATTGCCCAGACGCCGTCAACGCTCTTTCTGATCCTGATCTCGCTGGCGCTGCTCGTGTTTCCTGACGGGAGGCTGCCGGGGCCGCGCTGGCGGCCGGTGGTTTGGCTCTCGGGTGTCGGCTGTGCGTGTCTGCTGATCGGGCTGGGGCTGCTGCCGGGATCGATGGACTCCAACATCGCCGTGGAGAACCCGATCGGTGTCGGGGAGACACGCTGGGCACTGAACGCGCTTCAGGTGTCAGGGTGGATCGTGACGTTGGTGCTGTTCGCAGCCGCAGGGACAGCAACCGTTGTGCGGCTGCGCCGCTCGAGCGGAGCCACCCGCCAACAGATGAAGTGGGTCAGCTATGCAGCCGCCGTGCTGGGGGTGGTCTGGACGCAGTGGACGGTGATGTATCTCTCGCAGCTCTACGCGGGCTTGGTGGCGGACATCGAACTTGTGGTGACCAGCGCCGCGATTGCGGGAGTCCCCATTGCCATGGGGATCGCGATCCTCCGCTACCGGCTGTACGAGATCGACGTGATCATCCGAAAGACGCTCGTTTACACCGTGCTCGTCGCGGCGCTCTCGGTGGTGTACATCGGCGGGGTGGCGGTCCTGAGCGAAGTGCTCCGCACCGTGGCGGGTGAATCGGGCGCGATGGTGGTGACGCTCTCGACGCTGGGGGTGGCAGCCGCGTTTCAGCCGCTCCGGCGGCGGATCCAGCACGTCGTCGACCATCGCTTCTACCGCGACCGCTACGACACCACGCGGATCGCTGACCAGTTCAACCAACGGATGCGGGAGCAGATCGACTTGGACGCGCTCCGGGGAGAACTGCTGAGCGCGATCACGACCACGCTTCAGCCCAGCTCAGTGACGCTGTGGATGCCCCCCGCCCAAAGTTCAGGCCCCTCACAAGGGCGTTCCATTCAGCGCTCTGCCCCGGACACTGACCAGCCTCAGGTCACGCACGCAGAATGGAGCGCGGGATAGCCTCATCCAAGTGGTCAAAGGCAAGGCGAGACCCGCCCGCGGTCCGGCCTGGGCATTGACCTGGCTTGGCGCCCGTCGTTAGAGACCGTTTGCCGAGAAGTGCTGCCAGTCTTTCAGCGAGTGCCAGTTGCCGCCCCACCCCCAGCCGATGGCCGTGAACGCCCGCACGGCCGCGTCGGCGGGATGGATCATCCCGGTCGCGTGCAATCGTCGGTCGGCATAGCGGGCGGCGGTTGGAGGGTCAACGACCCCGTTGCGTACCTCCGGGTTTTCGAGCGGGTTGATGTCGATCGCGAGCCCGTAGGCGTGTTGTGACCACACGGTGGAGCCGGGTACACCGCGACAGTTGAAAGCAGACGTGTTGTCGGCCCTCATCGACCGCTCGTCGCTGGCGCCATAGGCTTCGACAGGCGTCATCTGTCTGATCGGGAAGCGCGCGCGCCACAGCTCTCTGAGCGCGTTGACCAGGGGCTTGACCGCCCGTTGGTTAACCACCAGCGTGCCTGTGTGTGGATGCGCGTCGAATCCCCAGTAGCCGATTCGGAGCACGCGCAGATCGCTGATCGCGACCGGACAGCCCGGGCGCCAGGAGCCGGTGTGGATCATCGCGGCGCGGTGGGCGGGCCTGATCCCGGCCACGACCGCCGAGAACCGAGGTTGCGGCGCGATCGTCGTTGGCGGCGGCTGGCTGACTGTTGGCCCGGAGCCAGTGGAACGAGGCGACTGGCTCGACCCGTGCGAGGCGGCGCCAACTCCCCCGCACCCACTGGACAGCAACACGACAATCAACGCAAGCTGACCTGCATTCGGTGTTGCGAGATGACCAAAGACCATGCAACTCACAGTAAGCCCACGGAAGGCCGGGTGTATCGGCGAGGACACCGATCAACCGTCCGGGAAACCCCAGCAGGCGAAACGCCGAGCCATAGCCGGCAGGTTCCTGACCTTGCGATAGTCACTTTCCTCGCACCGTCACCCAAACGTCGTTCGCGTCGGCCGTCACTCCGGTCGGCCGGTACGCGAGTGGGATTCGTTTCACGGCGTTCGTGTTCGGATTGATGCGCCAGAGCGCGTGGTCTTCAGGCGTTGTCGCCCAGATGGCACCTGCGCCGGCGGCGACCGTCCAGACACAGGAGATGGTGGGGCACCCGGTCGTGTGCACCGGGAGAGCGATCGATTCGGGACGGACGGGCCCCACCGCGGAGACGCGCACCACTTGTGGCTTGGACCAGTCTCCGACCCACACGACATCACCTGCGACCACAGGGGAGTCGGGATTGACAGCAACTCCTTCGAAGGTCTTGGCGGCTCCCGTTGCTGGGTGCAGTCGCATGAGGCTTCCGCTGTCGAAGTTCACGATCCAAAGGTCGCCGTATCCCTCGGACCACGCCAGTCCTCCCGTGTACCGCCCAAGATGGGTGGTCTGCTCGGCACCTGATTGCGGATCCACCTGCGTGAGCATGTCTCTGCTCTGGTCGCCGCCGCCGGATACCCACAGCGAGCCGCCGCCGTAGGCACGCCCCCGGTAGAAGCCCGGGCCTCCTGGAACGTTCCATGTTGCGTTGAAGTCGCGCGTGTTGGCGTCGACTCGCACCACGCTGTCGTGTGCGCTGTTCGGCGGGTAACAGTTGACCACCCAGACGTCGCCGGACGGATCAGCGGTCAGCCCGCACGGAGCCAGCCCTCCACCGACGGCAACCTCTTCGCCCGTCGACGGGTCGACCCGTGTCAGCGTGCGATCGCCACCGTTGACGATGTCCCCCGACGGGGTATCGCGGAGGATGTTGTTCGTGACCCAGAGGTAGCCGCCGGATGAGATCACCAGGTCGGGTGCGTCGCCCACCTGTGCGACCTCGGTCGCCTTCAGCGTCTTCGGGTCGATCCTGACGAGGCTGTTCGGCAGCAGCTTGTGGGTTGCCCCTCCGCCGACCACGAAGGCGATCGCCGCTGCAACAGCGATCGAGGCGGCTATCACGGCGGCAAGCACCGAACGGCGCCGGCGCCGCCGGCGCGGCTCCTCAATGCTCTCAGTACCCGGGCCTACCGCAGGACGGGAGCGCCCCGGTGTCGCGAGTGCCGGGTCGTGGGTGAGAATCTGCCGTTCCAGGTCGGCGAGGAATGGGCTGGGCTCGAGACCGAGATCGTCGTGCAGCACCTGCCGGCCGCGTCTGTACACGTCGAGTGCGTCTGCGTGGCGGCCGGAGCGGTAGAGCGCGACCATCAGCTCGCCGCGAAGCTGTTCGCGAAGCGGGTGCTCAGCGACGAGTTTCTCGAGTTCTGGCACAAGCTCCGCGTGGTGACCAAGCTCCAGCTCCGCCCCGATCCGCTGCTCGGTCGCGGCGAGGCGGAGCTCCTCCAACCGGGCGATCTCGAGCTGGGCCCACTCCTCATACTCGAACTCCTCGAACGCGCGTCCCCGCCACAGCGCCATCGCCCGTTCCAACGTCCGGATCGCCTCGCCCGCGTCCTGCTCCGAAGCGACCCTGATCAGGCGCTCGAACTCCTTGGCGTCGGTGTCGGTCGCCACCAGCACGTAGCCCGAGCCTCTGGTCAGGATGGTGTCGGCGGTCAGAGAGCGACGAAGCTGCGACACGTACCCCTGGAGCGCCTTCTGCGCGGTGGGCGGTGGCCGACCTGACCACAACTCCTCGATCAGGCGATCCGAGGAGACGAGCTCGTTCGCGTGCACGAGCAGGAGTGCGAGCAGGGCACGTTGACGGCCGCTCCCCAAGCTCAGCGAGGTCCCGTCTTCGTGAACGTCGAGCGGCCCGAGGATGCGGAAGCTAAACGCCACCGTGAAACCGAGGCTAGCGCACGCGCAACCCGCTTGCAAACAGGGGTCTTTTACCGCTCCCATACCACGCCTCACCACCCAGTGACCGTGCCGCGCGAGCCTTTTCTTGTCGGCAGGGCAGACAGCCCACAGACGATCAGGTGAGGAGGAGAAATGAAGAGACAAATGCTTCGAAGCGCAGTCGTTGCGCCGGGCTTCGCCGCCGCGATGGTGGCGGCCTCGCTCCTGGCAATCGGCTGCAGCGGGGCGTCGGGCACGAGCGTCCCCGCATCTGGCGGATCGAACACAACGGTCAAGACGACGCTGTCGCAAACCCTGCCCCCTCCGCTCGACCACCGTGACCGTGCCCTCTCAGCGGGCCGGCAGGTGCTCGACCTCGTCGCCCTCGACACCAGCCACACCGGACCCGCCCACCTGCCCAAAATCGTCGTCACGCTCCCGGGCGGGTGGAGCAGCTACCACGGCTTTGCGCTCACGAAGCGCCAAATGGGCCTGGCGTTCTGGGACGTCGACAAGGTCTACGGGACGCCGTGCCACTGGAAGTCGCAAGCAATGGTCGACCCGGGGACCACCGTCGGCGGCCTGGCAGCGGCGCTTGCCCGGCAGCCGCTCCGCCACGCCACGGCTCCTGCGAACGCCGTTCTCGCCGGCGTTCGCGGCACGTACCTGCGCCTGTCGGTGCCGAAACATATCGACTTCGCAAGCTGCGACAAAGGCTACTTCGAGAGCTGGACCGGCCTCGCCTGGGCCACCGACCGCTGGGAGCAGGGCCCCGGACAGGTTGACCGGCTGTGGATCCTAGACGTCCACGGACGTCGCCTCGTGGTCGACGCCAACTATCTCCCTTCGGCGAGCGCGAACGACCGTGCCGAGCTCGACCACGTCGTGCACTCGATCCGGTTCCTCCATGATGCGACGCCCGAAACGGGCGCGGCGAACGGCCGGTGGATCGCCTATTCCAGCGCTCCCGCGGGCCAACCGAGAGGCGGAAGCACAGACGTCCTTCACGGCAGTGACGTGTTCATGACCAGGGCGGGCGATCGGCCGAAGCTCGTGGCGGGCAGGGGCAACGGCACCATCTGGAACCTCTGTCCAGCCTTCTCCCCGGATGGGGCCATGCTGGCGTACGCCAGGGTCGCCCACCGCGGTTCGGCAATCCTCGTCGTCCGCGTTGGACGTGACGGCCCGATCGGCGCGCCAAGAGTCGTGCTGGGGCTCTCGGGCGGTTGGGCGCGCTGCCCGATATGGTCGTCGAACGGTTCCCGGCTGGCCTACCTGAACAAGAGCAGAAAGGTCGTCGTCCGCCGGCTCGACGGCACACCGGCGGACTGGGCGCCCGGCGATCCCCGGGTCAATGACTTCGTTCGGGGCCTTCGTGGGGTTTCGTCGCCCACCGGCGGCCTGATCGCCACCCTGTCCAACTCAGGAATTGTTGTGTCGCGGCCCGACGGCTCACAGAGCAGGGTTATCGACGACAACCCGCCGAGCTATGCCATCGGAGGATGGTCTCCTGATGGGCGCAAGCTTCTGGTCGTGCGTGACGTCGGCGGCGGCTTCACGATGCGGGCGGTGTCCGTGTTCCCACCGTTCGTCTCGACGGCAGTCGTGGCCTACGTTGTCGTGAACGGTGGTCGATCGTGGCCCGGCTACGGCGACATCTCATGGCAGCCGAAGTGAGATACCGCCGCTCGTGAATAACGGTGCCTGGCACCGTTATTCATGGGCGGTGACGGGTTCGAACCGCCGACCCCCTGCGTGTAAAGCAGGTGCTCTCCCAGCTGAGCTAACCGCCCATTATTGAATCCTGAAACGGGATTCCGCCCATTTTGCGACCTGGAATACTTTCCAGTACCGGTTGAGGGTTGCAGTCTAACCGTCATCTTCTCTCATCTTGATCATCTGCCTCGCCTCAAAGATCCTCTCCTCCCCCTCCGTGAACCGCTTCGGCTCCGCGATCGTCGGCAGAACTGACTCGAGCGGCTCGAATACGATCTCGGATCCGACCCCGAAGGTTTCCTGGATCCTTGCCAAGGTCGCCATCGAGGGAGCAGTCTTCCCGTTCATCAAGAGTGACACTCCCGCGCGGCTCATTCCTAGAACAGCCGCGAGGTCGGTGGTTGAGAGGTCGTGCAGACCAGCCAACGCGCGCAAGGTTACGGGCAAAGTAGGGCGTACTTGACGACATGACGCGGAGCGTAACTCCCGAACATCATTTCGTCAACTCATAAACGCGTAATGCAGTAGTAGCGATGGAGCCCAACCGACCGCCTGCCGGTCTTGAAAACCGGCAAATGGCCGTCAAGCTCATTCATGGGTTCGAATCCCACCCCCGCCGCTCGCTCGTTCGCTGAGAGAGCCGTATTCCGTATGGTTGAGCGCAGTCGGAGCCATTGTGGTTGCCATCCGGGACTCGCCGTTCAGTCCGCCGGAGTCCGCTGTCTTTACACATGGGGGCGCAATGGGGGCGCAGAATCGAGCGGCGTCTCTGGCTTATGCCAGTCGCTCGCCTGCAGCCATCGACGCCCATCCGGAGCGCGAGCTGGCATGCGAGTCGCCCGTGCGAGTGCGCGGGGGATAAGAGGGGCGACGGCCTCGGATCGCCGGAACCGCGTCGCGAGTGTCGGCTGGCATGCAAGTCGACCGTGCGGACCCGCTCGAGAAAACAGATAGAGAGAGCGAAGCGCCGAAGAAGCGCGGGAGCTACGGCCCCCCACACGCCCGCCCCACGAGGATGACTCAGGGTCGGGTAGGCTGCCTCCCCCAAGCAAGCTCACGACCCGAGCCAACCGCGATCATGGATCCAGCTTGGTGGCTACGGGAGTCGCGTCCGCCTACCGAGACGGCCGGGGATTCACGAACTCGTCGTACAAACGGTCGCGTAGGTCTCCATCGTTCCGTAGCAGATCAAACAACCGTGCCTGGCGGGTTTCGGGAAACCAGTCGCTGGGTAGCTCAAACGCAACGGCCACCCGCTCGGCGAGGTCACCGGTGACCTTCTTATTGTCTTTCCGACCGATTACCCGCCACAGATGGGAGTAGTTGACACCGACCATCGCCGCGAGTTGGTTCAGCGAAATATCCTTCTCCCTCATCAGGATTGGAACTTCCTCGACGAACGGGGCCTCCGAGCGTCTCCCGTACATGCGGCTACGCCCGGTCGCGCTTGCGGCTACCCCACATGATCCCCAGGGCACAGGCCGCTGCGAAGCCCACCGCACCGGAGAGAATCGCGACGATCATGCCGCCGCCGAGGTTGTGAACACCGATCAGGCCGGGCCCGGCAATCAGAAACACCGGAATCAACACCATCATGCGATCGCGCATCAGCTCACGCGGACCCGACGCCCACCACCACACACAGAACACCGACACGACCACCGCCACTGCCACCTCGGCGCGGCCCGCTGTGATCTTCGAGAGCGTCCCGAAGGCGACCGCCGCCACCAGGCTGTACGTCCAGATCGCGATCAGGCTGCCGAGCGACACACCACCACAGTCGCGGCGGACGAGCTTACGCAGGCGTTCCGGTTCCATTGTCATGACTTCCATTGTCACACAGTCTCCTCGCATGGAATAGGGGCGGGCCGCCCAAACGGACGGCCCGCCCTGTCATTTGGTCAGATCACGGTCCGCCGTGGATCGGAGGTTGAGTGACCTCCGCCATGGCTTCGGCAGTACTGCCGGCGCGATGCTCGGGCAGGACTTCCATCTTGTCCTTCTGGTAGCCGTAGTAGACGATCAGGCCGGCGCCGATCGCGATTACAACACCGAGGATCACTCCGTACTGCTGGTACCACTTGGTGCCGTAGAAGTAATCACGCGGCCACATCAGGTTGATCGCCATCGCGAGGCCGTACGCGATCGCGATGCCGTTTGTCACCATCGCCCACGGACCCAAGCTGAACAGACCCTGCTTGCCTGTCGGCAGGTTGCCCGGCCAGCCCTCGCGACGCCGCTGGAACAGCGGAACCGTCACACCAAGGTAGGCAAGATACATGTACACGATCCCCAGACCCAGAACGATCGTGACGGCATAGGGGTTGAAGATGTTCAGTGCCAGGATGGCAATTGCGATGGCACCGACCAGCACCGCCGGGAACACCGGCACTCGACGCTTGCCGGAAACGGAAGCGAGCTTGGACCCGCCGGGAAGGTTGTTATCCCGGCCCATCGCAAACAGAATCCGCACCGACATCGCGTGGATCGCGAGACAGCACACGAAGATCGCCAGCGCGCAATCCCACAGGAACAGATCGCCCCAGAAGTCGCCGAGCACGTCCTTGGTGATCACCGCCAATCCGAGGCTGGTGGGATCCTTGTAGAGCACATCGCCGACCGCCATGGTGCCGAACAGGATCAGCAGGAAGCCCATCGTTCCGGCCGTCGCCAGCGCCTGGAGAATCGCCTTGGGTGCCTTGCGCCGCGGATCATCGGTCTCCTCGGCCAATGATCCGGCAGAGTCGAAGCCGTACATCACGTACAACGGCATGATCGCACCCACCAACAGCGCGCCAAGGTAGCCCCAAGCATGATTGACGGGGACATTGGCGGTATTCGCAGTGTTGGTGAGAACTTCGGTCGGCGAGCGGGTGGTGTGGATCAAGAACAGAATCACCAGTCCCGCCGCGCCGACCAACTCGGAGGCAACGCCGATGTTGTTGATCCTCGAAAGGACGCTCACGCCCATCACATTGATGATGGTCGTGCAGACGATCATGATGATGCCGAGGATGATCGCGTTCTTAGCAAATGCGGGGTTATTGAATAGTGGGAAGCTCGGATCCGGACAGGTGTCGCTCGGCGTGCACTTGACCATCTGGAACCGCGGTGAGATCTGCGGCAGAATCACCTGCCACGCGAGCGCCACCGCGGGCACGGTCACGATCTGGGCACACATATAGATCCAGCCCGTGTTCCACGACCACGACTTGCCGGCAACCTGCTTTGACCACTGGTACACCGAACCGGCCAGCGGATAGTGCGCAGCGAGCTCGGAGAACTGCAACGCCACCATCATCTGCCCGAAGAGAACGAACAACCATGCCCAGATGAATGCGGGACCGGCGAAGTAAAAGCCCAGATATGAGGTCTGGAACATCCCGGTCAAGATCGAGATGTAGCTGAACCCTGCAGCGAACGAGGAGAAGCTCCCGAGCGTTCGATGCAGCTCCTGTTTGTAGCCGAACTCAGCGAGATCGCTCGAGTCGGACCGCACCTGCTCCTCCATGGACGCTCCTTCTGACCAGAGGGATAATGGCCTATACCGGAGCGATCTTCTCGAAAGCGTGGGGAAAAGTCAACGGTCGCGCCACAAGCCGCCAGCGTTTAGCTCACCAAGTTGGCGGGGCGTGGGCAGAGATTTCTGACCGGAGTAGGTCGCGGCGGTGTGCGACGGCGTGGTAGCGGCTTACCCACCCGACCGTTGCGCCTCGTCCACACGCGGGATCCTGGGTTCCTATCCAAAGCCGGCCGCGGTCGTCGACCGCCGATCCTCGTGACTGCACCGCCCTAACGCCCGCTTGCGCGGTGGAGTGGGAGCCGAAGGATCGTCGTCGCGTCCGGCGGACGGCGCGGTCATCACGCACTCGTCACAGGCCGGTCTGGGCGACGACCGGCCCGTCTGCGACCGCCGCAACACTCACTAGCCAACCTCACCAAGCCTGGACACTCATCTACAGCGACCCAGCCTAACCGACGGTCGGACACACTCCACGCGACCTGCGAAACGGCTCCGATCCAGGCCCCGATCGCGGACCCCCAGCCGGCTCACGCGCAATCCGGTCAATCAGGGCGCACGATTTCCCCAGTCTCGGCGGGGTTGGATGGGGTTTCCGGGTAGCGTGGCCTCCGATGGTGGCTTCGTGGATCGTAGTGTTTCTCGTCAGCCTGGCGGCGGCGTTGGTGTCGAGCCTCGTGCTTGCGCGGATTCTGGATCGGGTTGGTAGCCGGCTGGGGTGTACCGACGCGATCACCGGGGTGCTGACGGCGCTCGGCGCTGACTCCCCTGAGATCTCGACCGCCGCCGTGGCCGTGCTCACCCATCAGACGGACGTCGGCGTCGGGGTGGTGCTGGGCTCAAGCGTCTTCAACCTCGCAGGGCTGCTCGGAGTGAGCGCTCTGATCACCGGAGTGATCCGGGTCGGCCGAGGCGGCGCTCTGGTGGAAGGCATCCCCGCCATCCTGATCGCGGTGGTCGCCGTCGCACTGATCACCGCCCCGCTCAATGCGTGGCTTGCCCTCGTGTTGGTGGTCGCCATCGTTGTGCCCTACCTGTGGCTCAGTTCGATCGACCCCGCGAGCCTCGAGCGGGGGGCTCCGCGGTCAAAGCTGCGACACCGGCTGGCGATCGCCGTGGCCGAGGAGGAGCGAGATGCCGCACCCGACCACCACGAACCACCCGCCCGCACGATCGATCTGGCCCTGCTCCTGCCCGTACTCGGGCTGGTGGTCGCAGCGAGTGTCGGGATGGTCGAGGCCGCCCAGCACTTGGGAGATCGCTGGGGCATATCGCCGGTTGTCTCGGGCACCCTGATCCTGGCGATGCTCACGAGCATTCCCAACTCGGTCGCGGCAATCCGGCTGAGCCTGCACGGCCGGGGCTCGGCCGTGGTCGCCGAGACGTTCAACTCCAACAGCGCCAACATCCTCGCAGGGCTCTGCCTACCCGCCGCGATCCTCGGCCTCGGAAACGTCTCCCACGACGCCACCCTGACCGCGTGGTGGTTTCTGGTCATGACCATCGTCACCGTCGGTCTGCTGTGGCTCCGCGGCGGTCTTCACCGCTTCGGCGGCGCCCTGGTCATCCTCAGCTACGCAGCATTCGTGGTCTGGGTGCTTCGGTAGATCCCGCCACTCTTGGCTCATCGGAGCCCGATTTTGCACCCCTGGTGGTAGAATCTACTTAGTCCAAAGGTGTGCCGGGAAGTCTGGTCGGCGAGGTGATCGTGAGTCCACGAGCACACGCAGCTGACCCTCGATTCTCGCCAGTACACAAGCGATTGGGGCAGCCGTGAGCCAGGCATCCTGGCCAGGTGCGGAGTTGGCATCGGCGTCGGCGATCAAACGAGCGGCGACCCGACAGGCTGTTGCACTGGCGACGGTGGGTGGAGCGGCTGGCGTGTTGATGGTCGCCCCGTTCCGTGTCCCTGAGCCGATCACCACAGTGGTGCTTGTGCTCGCCGGCCTCGGTGTGTTGATCGAGGCTGTGGTAGTCATGGTTGAGCGTGACAAAGCCTTGCAACAGGCCGACAGACTGATCGAGCAAGGCTTCACTTTTGATGGGCGGGCAGACACCACGAGCCTCACGGTCGCCAAACGACTCACCCACCTCAACTCCTCCAAACACCGCACAGCCCTGGCACGACTCTGCCAACAGCAGCTCGATCTCGTCAGCGCCCGGGAGAAGCTCACAGGGTATCCCCAGCCGTACATCAGCATCACCACCCTCGAACAGAACGCCCCGGCATTGCACCAGATCATCACCAGACTCAACCAAGGGCCCTGCGATCCACGCGCCACACTGCTACTGGAGCGCACGATTCTCTACAACTCTCCCAGCCCCTTCTGCGGGACATACGAAGCGTGGAACCACGCCCAACAGCAGTTCTCGCTACACCTGCAAGACGTCATACGCACGATCGATCGGCAACCTCCCTCCTAACCGTGACCGTGACCGGCGAGGTGTCCCGCAACCCGAGCGACCGGAAGGCCGGCTCCCGCCAGCACGCCGAAACGATTCAATCGACAGCGGGCCGATGGCGGCAAGCGGATGACCTTCCGAAACCGAGGTGAACCCCGCGTTTTTCCAAGATCGCCGCACCGTCATGGCTCGCGATACGCGCCGCGCCAACCAAAAGACCTCGAGAGCCTTAAGACCATTCCCACCAGCACTTGATCGACGACTGCGCGTCGCTAGGTGGTGGCCCGGCTCTCTCGGATTCGACCGCCTCTTCGCGGCGTTTTCACCATCGCCTTGCAAGTGCGGTTGCATCGCCGCTGCGAGTTGGTCAGCCACCTCGGCGCAGACAATGGTCGGCGTCACCGTGGGTCCGGATATGCTCGTGTCGATGGCCTACAACGAGCAGCTAGCCGAGCGGGTGCGCGACGAGTTGCAGGCCGATCCCGCGTTCAGCGAGCGCAAGATGTTCGGCGGGCTGTGCATTATGCTCCACGGAAACATGTGCGCCGGGGTCATCGGTGACCGGCTAATGCTTCGTCTCGGAGACGAGGGCGCCGCGGCAGCCTTGCACAAGGCGCACGTCTTTGAGATGGACTTCACCGGCAGACCGATGAAGAGCATGGTCTACGTCGACCAAGACGGACTCCGCGGCGCGGCGCTAGCCCGCTGGGTCGACCAGGCCGCCGCGTTCGCGCGCAGCCTCCCACCGAAGGAATAATTTTGGCGGCGAGGTGGAGGGGGTAGGTGGTGTGAGACAGCCGACTGCTCAATCCCAACAGCCTCAGCAAGCTCGTTGACCAAGCATGGCCGCCTCCCCCAACGCCATCCATGTATGTCCGAAGCCGAGTGGTCGGTTGAACGCATAGCCGTCACCCGACACAACCCAACCCTTGTGCGGCTGGCCGCTGCGCATGCCTTCCGCCCAAGGGCGCGCGCACAGCAGGCCAGCCGCCGCGGTGACGCCATCAATAGATCCAGGCATAGCCACGTGGAGTTGTGGAGGCCGAAGCGATCGCCGAACGTGGTGTCGGCGCCGCGTAACAAAACTCAAACTGAGCGCACAGTATCAACGAAATAGTTTGCACTAGTCATTGTGGCTATTGCCGACGATCGTGAGATCATGACCCCTCGCCTGATCATTAATCTCCGTGGTGAAATCGGCCAGACGATGGCTGAGTATACAGTCGTGCTTGCGGTGATCACCATCGCTGTGGTTGTGACTCTCGGCCTGTTGAGTACTGCCATCAAGGGCAAGCTGACAAGTGTTATCGGCATCCTTTAGCCTGTGAAGCGACCCACCCCATCGGTTTTCAGCGATGCTGTCGCGCGATGGGAGTGGGCTTGGGCTCGCTTGGTCGCTCGAAGTCGAGTAAACGTCGCCCCTTCGCTGCGATCTGTGGATCCGCAGCCACGCACTCCGCGTCGCGACCCTCGCATCTAGTCGACCACTGGCAGGTTGCTTGGTGTGGGTCTTGGGGCGTAGTGTGGGGGCCTGGGGCTTTGATATGACCAGAGGGGCCCCTGGGGTGCGGGAGGGCTCGGGCGTCGATTAGATTCCCGCTCGGCGAAGCGTTCGAGCCCTCCACGTGCTTGGGCTAAAGTGGGCCACGATGGTGGAACACGAGCGTATCTCTCGCGCCGAAAGTTGGACGTTCTTGACCAACCACGCGGCCGTTCTGGTTGCGATCAGTGACGACGGTGAGCTCACCACCGATCAGATCGCCGAGACCGTCGGCATCAGCCGTCGAGCGGTGCAGATGGTGTTGACAGATCTCGAACTCGGCGGCTACATCACGCGAGAGCGAGTCGGACGTCGGACTGTCTACAGCGTCCACCAAGACATGCGGTTGCGCCACCCCGCGCTTTCTGACCGTGGGACGGTCGGCGATATCCTCACGTTGCTGGACGAGAGCACCAAGGCGGACTAGTCGACCGCGCGGTACCGGCCGCCGCGTGGTGATGAAATCCCGCCTCTTCGACTAACGAGACAGCGACGGCGACCGGCCCACCAAGTGTGTCACACACAGCCTTGGCAGCGGTGATCTGCTCCCTGGGCTTGCGGCTCGACGCTGACCGTCGTTGTGGCTGGCGCTCGCGGTCGCGGCGCTCTGGTGCGGCTCGCCGTTCGTAGGTAACGGCGGCCATGCGACGACACTGCGACCGGCGCAACCACCTAGGGATGTCGTTGGGCGGCTTGTGAGAGTGCCCGTTCCAGGTTGGCGCGTTCGCCGGCGAGGCGGCGGATTGCGCAACTCAGTCGTCGGTCTCCCTCAGGGGTGGTGGTGATTTGAACGACGCGGGCGTCGGTGCTCCCCCGTGTTCGGGTAAGCAAGCCGATGTTGACAGCGCGTGCGATCAAGTCTGCGACAGTGGTTTGGGGCATAGCGAGGTCATGGGCGATCTGCGACCCGGTTGCAAATCCGTGGGATGCCTGGGCGGACTTGACCGCGAGCAGCAGCAGGTAGCGCTGGGGTGTGAGGTTGCAAGCTCGGACGAGTGCGTCTGTTTGCTGTTCGAACTGTCGGAGTGCCAAGCGGAACGCAGCGACCGCGAGGATGTCTTTGTCCGCGATCACCTGGTTGTGTTGTGGGGTCGGCACTGGCGAATCGTACCGTAGTGCGGTACTCTTAGATGTACCGTACTACGGTGGAGATGCCTGCGAAGGGATGGTGACGATGCGGCGGGCAGCGATTGAGTTTCATCCGCGAGGCCGCGCTGTGGTGGGCGACAAGGCCTACCGATGAGAGTCCTAGCGCCGATCTGATGAAGGCGCTGACGTGGCGGCGCCGGCTCATCTGGCTCGGGGTCATGGTCGGGTTGGGAACGTCGGCAACCCTGGTGTGGCGTGCAACCGACCGTGCCGGCGTGGTCTCAAACCTCGCTCCGCTGCTCGGCGTGGCGGCCAGTGGGGTGATCCTGAGCTTTGCCTGGCTACGACACCAAGACGTAACCCAGTGCGCCGACGACATCATCCTCAACGGAGAACCTATGGATAACGAATCCGAGGCCGGGCGGGCGGTCGCCAAGCGACTACGCTCGCTGCAGCGGCCTCGATCACGTAAGCATCTCGCCGAAGAGTTACGCTGGCAGCTCCGGCTCGCAGAAGAAGCGGTCGACGCGGACCAGGCGGGCACGCGCCCCAAAACGATCTCCACGCTCACCCACGACCAGCGCCGCGCGCTCATCGCCGATCGAAGCCACGTGCTGGCAATGGCGGCCATCGTCGAAACCACCACAGTCGACCCACGCGCACTCATCCTGCTTTCACGAGCCGCAGATTCCAGCCCAATCTCCGCCGCCGGCGACTCTGATCCCGGCGCTGCACTCACCAGCCGACTCCACCAAGCCTGGACGCTCACCTACGGCGACGCCGCCTAGACCGACACCGCCGGCGGCGTCTATGCCCTCTGACCCGCGAAATCCCCCGTCACACCCGGCAACGCAACCGACGGATGGAGCCCAAACGCAAGCCATGTCGTGCCGGCGAACATAGTCTTGAGGGACAAATGCCGCCAGGGCGTGCCGAGCACGCGCTGCCAATCGGACAAGGTGCTTTCTGCATCGGTCGGAGCAGTACATTCGCTGTCGCCCAGTGAGTCGCTGGCCGCACGATCGGCATTGGCAGCGGGTCGTATGTGATTTCGGGCTGAGGCTTTGGCAGGGGTCGGTGTTCGCGGTCGCGGTGGGGCTGGTTTCTTTGCGTACGCGGTGGATGTCGTTGGCTTCGAGGGTGATGGGTTGGAGTAGTCCGTGTCCATGGGTGGCAGGGTGTGCAGTCGGGGCTGAGTGTTTTGTGTTCGGGGCGGCTTCGGCGTTCGTGCCAGACTCCTGAGCCATTGGAATCGTGAGCGATTAGCGATGCTGGTGGGAGCGGCCCTCGAGTGGGCCGCTCCCACCAGCGGATACGCGGTGGTTAGGTGACGACGATGCCGAACGGCGTGGCGCCGGTGGGCAGGGCGGTCGGGGACGAGATGATCTCCTTCAGGTGTCCACCGTGCACCTTGAACCCGCTGACTTCGTGGGTGCCAGAGTCAACGACCCATAGCGTGTTGCCGTTGGGTGCGAGCCGGGCGTCGAGCGGGGCGAGGCCTGTGGCCTTGTCGAACGGGGTGCTGCCGAGTAGCTGGAGCGAGCCGTTCGCCCAGATCCGGTAGCGCGAGATGCTGGGAGTGGCGGTGTCGACGGCGAACAGGTAGCGACCGTCGTGGCTGATCTCAACCCAGCACGGGGCGGTCTGGTGGTCGGCGAACGGCGATCCGCCGATCGAGGTCAGCGCGCCGTTCTGCGCGGCGCGGAACGCCGACACGGTGCCGGCACCGGCACCGCCATGGGCATTCGAGACAAACAGCTGCCACGGCTTGGTCGGCCGAAACTCGCTGCCGAACGGACCGGGGCCCTGCGCCGTGTAGGGGCTCCCCGGCGCCGCCTTCAGGCGGCCGTTGGAACCAACGGCGAAGCTGTCGATCAGTGATGTGGTGACGCGTGTGCCGGCGAGCTTGGTGCCGGTGGAGTTGAACAGCACGTCTCCAGGGTCAGAACCGTCGGGCAGCGCGTACGTCGAGCCGCTGAGGTGAGTCAGGTGCCCCGACGAGTCGAGCCGAAAGCCGGTGTAGTTGCTGCCTCCGTCGCCCGAGTTGGCCACATAAACGAGGTTGCCGTGCACGGTCACGCTCACGGGCTGCAGGCCGTGCGAAGAGACTGTGCCTGCGGCGACTTGGGTGAGCGATCCGTCCGAGTGGATCCGCAGGGTCGAGATCTGGTTGCTGCCGGGGTCGACCGCCAGCAGAAACTTGCCGTCGGGTGTCCGCTGCAGCGCGCCCTGCGATCCCAGACCGGCCCCGGTGCCGGCGCCGCCGGTCTTGAACGGCGAGTTCTTCTCCGGGGTCAGCGACCCGTTGGCGTGGCGGTCGAAGCCGGCGATGGTGTTCGCCCCCGCGGTGTTGTCGTTCACATAGACGTGGCCGACCACCGCGCTTTGCGATGCGGCTGCTGCACCGGATCCGATCCCCGAGCCTGCGATTGCGACCGCCAGCAGGCTGGCCGAGGCGACTCGTTTTCGTCCGCGCATGTGCTCCTCCTCGTACGGTTTGAATGTCCAGCCGAGCGAGTGGCTGGCGGGGTCTTGACGCTAGCCAGGGTCGGGTTACGGACATCTGTCCACGGCCTTACGAGGTTCGAAACACGCTTCGGAGGCTTACAGAGTTGTGAACGAACCCATTCGTCAGCCCGCTCCGTAGGTAGGGTGGGTTGATGACTTCGAGTAATGCAGGCAGCGTGTTGGTGGTGGACGACGAACCGGTCGTCCGCGACGTGCTCAGCAGGTACCTGACCCGCGAGGGGTACGCGGTGATGGAGGCAGCTGATGGGGAGCAGGCGCTTGCAAGCATCCGCAACGACCCTCCAAACGTGGTCGTGCTCGACCTGATGCTGCCGCGGCTCAGCGGACTCGACGTACTGAAGCTGGTGCGACTCGAGTCTGACCTGCCGGTGATCGTCCTGTCGGCGAGGGTGTCCGAGGCTGAGCGCATCAACGGACTTCAGCTCGGAGCCGACGACTACATCGTCAAGCCGTACTCACCGCGCGAGGTCGTCGAGCGCGTTCGTGCAGTCTTACGCCGGGCCACGGACGGCAACGGTGCCCGCCGCGTGGTCTGCGGTGAGCTTGTGGTGGACGGCGCGCGACGCGAGGTGCTGCTATCCGACCAGCCGGTGCATACGACCCGCAAGGAATTCGACCTGCTCTACCTCCTGGCCACCAACCCGGGGCGCACCTACAGCCGCGCGGTGCTGCTCGAGGATCTATGGGGCTACGCCTGGGCTGGCCCGACCGACACGGTCACCGTTCATGTGCGCCGCCTGAGATCGAAGATCGAGGCGGATCCCTCCCAGCCTCGGCACCTTGTAACGGTGTACGGCGTCGGCTATCGGTTCGAGCCGTGAGCGAGTCGCTTCGCATCCTGGCGCTGCTGGGGCCGATCACCGTCGCGACCGCACTCACCGCCTACCTCGCCCGCCGCCTGGTCGCCCGCGCTGGCATCGGCGCCACGATGATCGCAATCGCACTCGTGGCGTCACTGGTCACGGTGATCGACCTCGTCGTTTTGAACCACTTTATGCTGATCAATCCCGACAATCGCACCGAGGTCGGTCTGGTCACGCTCTATTCGCTGTCGGCCGGTGTCGCTGCCGCGCTGATCGTTGGCCACTCGACGACTCGCGCGCTCACCCGGCTGGCGACCGTCGCCGGACAACTGGGGGAGGACGGCCTGGACGCCAGAGTCGGAGACCTGCACGCGAGTCCCGAGCTTCGCCAGGTCGGCACAGCACTGGATCTCGCCGCGGACCGGATCGCCGAGTTGATCCAGACCGAGCGTCGCACCGAGGCCGCCCGGCGCGATCTGATGACATCGATCTCTCACGACCTGCGCACGCCGCTTGCGAATCTGCGCGCGATGGTGGAGGCAATCGATGACGGAGTTGTGGAGGATCCTGCAGTCGTCCGCCAGTACTCCGATCAGATGCTTCGCTCCATCCACACGCTTGTGGCGATGGTCGAGGATCTGTTTGACCTCTCACAGGTCGATGCCACAACATTCCGCAACGACGAGCGAACAATCGCTGTTTCCGATGCGGTGGGGAACGCCGTGGAACTCTGCGATCACGACGCTCAAGCCAAGTCCATCCACGTGGCCACCGACCTGACATCAGCTGGCGGTGCCCGCTGCTCGGCCAAGCTTGCCCGCGTACTCGACTCTCTCGTCGATAACGCCGTTCGGTACACGCCCGACGGAGGTTCGGTCAAGATCACCGCGAAGTCCGCCGAGGGCGCGCTGGAACTCACCGTTCAAGACTCTGGCGCGGGCCTCACCGGAGAGCAACGACAGCGGGTGTTCGAGCCCTTCTGGCGAGGTGAAAGCTCGCGCACCAGTCGAGGCTCGGGACTCGGACTCACCCTCGCCCAGCGGATCACCCAGGCACTTGGCGGCGACATCGACGCGACCGACGCGCCGTCAGGTGGCTCACTCTTTCGCGTGGTGATACCCCGTAGCGACGAGATCTCCCCAGACGTGGTGGGGACGTCAAACGACCGCCTTCGAACCGCCTCAACGCGACGGGCATGAACTCCGAGCGGACGAACGGTATACGCAAGATTTTGCACCATTGCGGGTAGTTCCCGAGGGCTAGTTCGTCAACGTAATCCGATAGGGGCTGGCCGAAGCGCCACTGCCACCCGAACCAGGACAGGATTTCAACCACCGCGGGTCGAGCGCCGGCAACCGGGCGGCTTGGTATCCAGACGGCCACCTCTCGGGGTGGTGACCAGCCCACGAGCAAGGATGCTGCAACCTGAGTCTGAGCCTCACCACCTGTGGTCGGACACACGAACCTCGATGTCCTACGGGACTCCGCGCCCGGTGCGTTAGTCGTCGGGCGCACGCCCGGCGCGCCCAGGCATTCACGGCGAGCCATGCCCATTGAGCTTGACATAGGCCGCACTATCGGGGCTTGCTCGCGCAACTCGGAGAGATTCAGCCCGTGCTCACGGGTGTGGAACAGTTCGCGACTCACCGTTCATTCGACGTTCACCACGCTGACACCGAAGACCGACCCCGCTGGAGAGCGCCCGCTTTCCTGCTCAACACCATCCGAGCTTCGCGGAGTCGAGCGTTACCGAGGTTTATTGGCTTGATTGGCAGGAGTCGCCGAGCGGCCATCGCAGAACGATCCCGAAGGGACTGACTGGACCCGTAAACATCCATCTCGTGTGAGAGTCGTTCATTGGTAGGTCATCCGCTTCGGTGCACTTGGCCTGCTAATTCTGTGGGCGAGCCTCTTCATTTACGCCCGCCGTGACCGGCTTGCCGGCCGGCCGGCCGGCCATGAACCTGTGTTCGGTCGCCTGCGTATTGTCTGGGCACCATCGCGCCTAGGCCGGCGGATCTAGGGTCAAAACCGAAGCGCGTCGAAGGGTTGGGTGAGAGCTAGTCAGCAACCGCCACCCCAGCTGCGATCTGGCGCACCAGGCGTAGGAGCTCGTGCTTGCGGGCGTTGGTAGTGTGTACCAGAGCCGTATGAGTTCCTCGAGTGAGTCGTCGCCCGCAGGATCCTCCGTATTTCGACAACCCCACTCGACCATGTTCTGGCGGAGGCTGCGGGTGATTGGAGTGCGTTGGCCGCGCATCCGTGGGGTCGACGAAAACCCCGTGTCAGACCATGGTTCGTCCTGGTAGAGCTGTGTGAGTTCTGCTCGGTTGGAGTGGAGCACTGCGAGCAGCGGTCGAGCATGTGGGGGCTGGGGTTTCGTTGGCCGCGTTCGAGCATGCTGAGGTAGATGGTCGAGATCTCTCCGCCGGATGCGCGGACGTGTTCGCAGACCGCGTGTTGGGTGAGCTGTGCGCGTAGCCGGAGGTAGCGCAGGGCGAGTGCGAGTCGCTGCTCGCCCATCGTTCACTGCTTTGGGTGGGTCGATGGGGATGCCGATGATCAGCTCTTCTGCGATCTCGATGCTCGGTCTCGGCCTGATCGGGTTGGCGCAGCCGTTTCTGGCTTCGATCTCGTTGACGCTTTTGACGCCTGTGAGCGTCTCTGATGTGGGTACGTCGCCGTAGGCCTCGTCGTAAAGCGAGTACCAGGGGTAGCCGTAACGAGTGTAGATCTCGGCTGAGATGGGGCTCTCGGGGGGTGGGTTGCCGGTGATCTCGTGGTAGAGCGCCGAGTTGACGATGTGCACGTAGAGGCGAGCTTCGGGATGCTTCTTCCAGGTGTCGCGGCCGTACGGGTCGGGGTAGAGCTTTTGGTTCATGCGCCCGCCGGCGGCGATGCCCATTTCGGCGGAGAGGCCGATCGACGGCTGACGTAGCGTGTAAGCCCGCGGGTAAACGATCGAGTCTGTGCAGGCAGCTTGCGTTTCTTGGCTCGATGAACGGCGATCTGAAGACCACCGAACCGTTCCTCGCCGGTGATCTGGCCCTCGATGGTGTAGCCCATTCCGAGGGGCATCGCGACGAACTGGCGCACTTCTCCGTCGGCTGACTTGACCCCATCGATCCACGGCTGGTCGGGGCAGACCAGGTAGTCCTGTTCGTGCTTGGAGAGCCGGTCATTCCATGGCGAGCCGGTGAGCGCGTTGACCATTCCCACGGCGAGCTTGACCGCGTGGGGCGGCCAGGATGATCCGCCGAAGTTGATCCACATCGCCTCACGCTGGTACATGGGCAGAAAAATGCCGCCGTGGGTTGCCCACGACTCTGGAACAGCGCCGGCGTAATCCTCCACCCGGTGGATCGGGAACTGCCCGAGCGACGGCGGTAGCGGGTAGACGGTGCCGTCGTCGGGGATTCGCAGGGTGCGTTGGAAGCTGATGTTCACGCCGGCAATCTGAATGCTGGTCGGGCGGGCAGTGATCGGCTTGGGGATGGGGTTGGTGGTCATCGAGGATCTCCCCGAGAGTGTGTGTATTACTAACTAATACTAGATGCGTTCGGCAGGGATTGCAAGTAGTCGCGCCGACCAATAGACGCGCCTGACCGTCACTCGTGCGCTAGAATCCCGCCGACAGCATCAAGAGCGGGCTGCGGACCCAGCGCCCCGGCAACCTGGCTTCGCCGCCAAGGTGCCCAATCGATGCGGCCCGGGATCTTCGGGCAACCAAGGGCGACCGAGGTGAGATGGTGTACACGCGATATTGCGGCAAATGCAAGCAACACCCTGGTACGTCCACGCTCCCTTGCAACGCCATCGAGTGTGGATCGCGAAAGTCCAGACGAGAATGCAACTCGGCCACGATGATGGCGGACGCGCCATCGGGAGTGAAGTACATGTTGTACGGATCGTTCACCGGGATGGAGGCTGAAGTCACCCGTCATGCGGATCGATCCGCATGACGTGGTCTCCCTTGTTCAGCAGCACCCAGAGCGAGCGCAGATCGAACGAAGGGACAATGTGCTGAGGCGTACTGCCGCCGCCGGTTGAGAACTGCGAGACGATCCTCTTCGTCGCAGGGTCGATCACCGTCACGGTGTCCGCAGGCCCGCTCGGTACATACACACGACTCACGTCCGAGCGAATCGCAGGCCGAACTGTCGACGTCGATCTGTAGACCTCGACAGGTGTCGCCCTCGGCCTGGCGGCCGAATGCCGCGAACGACCCCGCCCGGATGACCAAACCCCGATGAAGGGTCGCTTGAGACTCCGTCCCTCCCATGAGGGTCGTGAGGTACATGCCAAGCGACGCCATGGTGACGAGAGCGAGAGCAATCGCGACGCCACGCCGTAGGTAGGCCCTACGGGTCGGATCCGCTGTGGTCATCCGACATTCACCGAGCGAAACAGTGCGATCAAGGTCGAACGGGAGCCGGCGGTCAGACACGCGGGGCTCGAGCCTTCCGTGCATCGTCGAGCGTTGAATTACGCTGAGCCGTCGGACCCAGAGCCACCACCGACGTGGGCTGGTGTCCCCGTTTGATGGTGTGGTCGGGACTTGGCGGGAGATGAGCAACGCGGTGGTGGTCACGACCACGGCGACGATGACACCGAGCGCCCAACCCGCAAGGACGTCGGTGGGCCAGTGGACGCCGAGTATGAGACGGCTCACCCCGATGGCGAAGACGCCGAGTCCGGCGAACCCGATCGTGAGTGCTCGGGCGATCGGCCGACGGAATAGCACCACCGCGAACGATGAGCGCGAACGGTACAGCGCGGCGCTGTCAGTCGAGTGTCCCGATGGACGTACGACGGTCTCGGACACGAGCCGGATCGATGTCGGTGGCCGACTCCGTCCCACGAGTTGCTTTGCGAACCCCGTGGCGCAGAACCCGGCGACACCCAACGACAGCGCCGGCGAGGCAGCGACCACAAGCCGTGCACCGCGGAGCCAAAGGATGAGCCCGGCAATCAGTGCCAACGGGATCAGAACCGCGACGCTGCCCAGGTTGGTGACCAGCCGGGCCGCCGCGATCAGCATCGGGGACCGGTGCGACGTGAACAATTGCAGATTGGCTGCGTCGTGCACCTCCAACCCATTGCGTGCGACCACATCTTCCGAGACCACACCGAGGACCAGAACCAGGCGACCGACCGCCGCAAGCGCGCGCACCCCAGCGCGAGCATGCCCGCCCAGCTGAGCCGGAGTCGGTCCCTGGTTTTGCTCAGCCGTTCGGCAGTCGTGTCGTAGGCCTTGGCCAGCCAATCGATCTGTTGCAACACCGCACCTCGCGAACACGACATGCAGATCTCCGCAGTCGAGGACGAAGCCACGACCGTAGAACGACGGTCCGCAACGACAAGTACTCGAGCGGTAACCGAACGGCAAACTCTAGATGGCCCGCGGACTTCGACAGCGAAGGCGCTTCTACCGGAGCAATCTCCAGCGTGTGCGGGGCGATGATGACAAGACATTCGGACGATCTCTCGCGAACGCTCGAGAGCCAGGGTCACGACGTCACGTCCGCGATCGTTGGTCTGTGACTTCACATCATTCTCACATCTGAATCTCACTACGGTGGTCGTGTGAGAATCCTGTCTCTCGAAGATGAGCCGCGGATGGCCGCACTTCTGCAGCGAGGGTTCGCCGACGAGGGATACGCGGTGGACGTCTCCACCGACGGTACCGACGCGTTGTGGATGGCGACGGAGAACCCGTTCGACGCGATCGTCCTCGATGTGATGCTCCCTGGAAAGAACGGCTACGAG
>CAVSFZ010000009.1:0-252843 GCA_963727235.1 uncultured Actinomycetes bacterium | reverse complement strand
CGCACCCAATCCAGAATGCGCGCTTTCGGCCGATGATTTCGCCGATCTTGCCGCCGGTGATCATCAAGGACGCCATCACGAGTGTGTAGAGCGTGATCGCGAGTTTGGATCCCCGTGACGTCTGTCCCGACGTCTCGGGCGACCGTCGCGATCGCCGTGTTCATAACCGTCGTATCCAGCGCCATCACGAATTGACCCGCCGCCAGCGTCAACAACACGAGACCAGCACCGGTAACCGCACCCCGCTCCGCTACGGCCGCCACGACATCTGCTCTGGTCGAAGGATCATCACCAACCCATTTCTGGGCCGCCGCTCCAGGACCAAGGCACTCGCACCGCCGAGGTGTTGTCAGGCCGCCCGATCGGCTTCGCCGTCCCTCGCATTGGGCAAGGGGCGGCGAAGCTGTGCTTGGCTACTCGGCCTGATCGGCTTCTGCTGCGAGTTCGGCGATCTCGATTTCGATACCGATGGCTTGCATGATCTTGCCGGCCGCGGATACGACGCGGGCGGTGCCCACGATCGGGGCGACTGCGGCAAGGATGCCCTCGACCTGTTCGGCGCCGATGTCGAGTTCGTTTGCGACTTTCAGGTTCATGAGGTAGGAGGCCACCGGAGCGTCGACGGCGACGAGCGCTGCGATTCGCACCTGCAATAGTGTCTCGGCGTCGAGGTTGGACGCCTCGACTGAGTCGGTGGTCATGTCGGCGAGAAGATCGAGTACGGGGGTGTCGTGTAGCTGGTCTGCCATGAAGGGCTCCGTTCTGTTTGCGCTGGGTGCGGTGCTTCTTGGTGGTTATGCGGGCGTGCTGGCGGTGGCGTCCTTGGCTTGCTCGACGCCGTCCTTATCGACCTGGTGCTTTGAGACGTTGTTGGCGTCCTTGAGTGCCTGGGCTACCTGACTCGTCCACTGCTCGTCGAAAAGCGCGACGATCCCGGAGCTGTTCGGTGGAAGATCGTCTGCCACCTCAGCCTTGATCTGCTTCTTCTCCTTATGCGAGATGAGCCCGCCGAAGCCAGCACCAACACCGGCTCCGACCACTCCCGAGGCCAGGAACGCCGGAGGGAAGATCAGGCCCACCAAAAGGCCGCCCGCCATGCCAAGGGTGGCCGCGCCGGCGACCACATGAAAATCATCTTTCACGTCGATCTTGCCGTTGGCGTCGCGGCTGACCAGCACCAAGCCGTCAACCATGATCGTCTTGTCCTTCGCGAGTTGCTTGATCGCGTCCCAGTCGGCCTGCGCCGCGCCCGCGTCGGGATACGCCGCGATATACAAGTCGACAGGATTTTCATCTTTCGATGCCATCACATCTCCCTCCATCCGCTTTTTGGTTAATCAGCCGTGAATGCCGTCGAGACAGGCTTCCTTCTCGTCTGCCAACGGCTCAGCGACTCGACTTTCCGTTGCACCGTAACCTCGCACCGGTCACAAATAGCTGACGCATCGCAAAGTCACCTAGGTGATTCCTTGGGCTGGTGCCCTAGATGCTTGGCGACTTCGTGATACTGGGTGCGAAATCCAGGTGATCGGCGGTGTGTCGGTCGCCGGTCAGGCTTGGGGTCTATGTCAGCTGAGCGTTATTCGGAATCGGTCGCGGCAGTGCTACTGGCTGGTTTCGTGGCGGTGCAGCCACGGGTGCCATTGAATCCTGCGGCCGCGCCCGCCCAAGCGTTGAGCGGCTGTAGCCCATGAAGCCCTGCCGATACCAGGTGACCGTCGAAGGCGAACTGGCGCCTCGGTATGCCGCCGTGTTTGAACCGTTTGAGCTCGAATGTCATGACGGCCATACGACTCTGACCGGGGTCGTCCGCGACCAGGCCGAGCTTTCGGGTTTGATCGACGCGGTCTCTTCCCTCGGTCTGTCGCTGGTCAGCGTGACGCCGGAGGGCTGGCCGGAACTGCCTCGCCGCCGATGAGCCCTTCTCGGCGCGCGTTGCCGACCGCTTCCTCGCGGGTGTGCGCTCCCAGCTTGGAGTAGATTCGTCGAACGTGCGTATTGACGGTGTTGGTTGAAAGGCACAGCCGTTGTGCAATCTCGCGCACAGACATGTCGGTGCCCAAGAGCCGGAGGACCGCGAGCTCGGCGGGGCTGGGCGGCTCGACGACGCGACCGCTTCCGGCGTGCGCGCCGTCCAACGCGTGGCTGACTTGGGCTGCCATTCCCGGAAGCCGGCCGGCGTCTGAGAACGCGCTCAGTAGCTGGTCGGCGACGTCCAGATCTGAAGCGGCCAGTGCGAGCTTGCCGCACGCCACGCGGGCGAGGGCGAGTTGAATGAGTGAGTGGACAGTGTCGAGGCGAGGCTCTCCGGCGTGCCGGAGGGTGACCGCGCGGCTGAGTTCTCGTTCGGCGTCTCGTGGGTGGCCACGAGCGAGTAGCGCCTCGCCGAGTGCGTGGCGGGCGACGCCGGACGACCAGGTGCCGCCAATTCCCAGCTCTCGAGCGCGCGCGACTGCGTGGAGCGCTTCGTTCTCTGCGACTTCGAAGCGACCGGCGTCGCATTCAAGCAGGGCATGAACGGAGTGCGCAAAGACGACGCCGTGGGGCCGCTGGGCCGCCTCAGGCCGGTTCAGTGCCTGGTCGGCTGTGCTGCGGGCGAGGGTTGCGTCACCGGCAAGGTAGTGTGCGTAGGCAAGGGTGGCAAGTGCCGCTACAGCGATCTCCGGCACGTGCTCGAGCGCGAGGTCCGCTGCCTCTGTGGAGTAGGACAATGCCTGCCCCAAGTCGGTATCAAGCACGCCGCCCCGCGTGAGCGAAATCACGGCCTGGGCATGCCGCCGTTCGGCGGGTAACAGGTTTTCCAGCCCGGCTTCGGCGAGTGCCGCGTAACGGCGACGTATCGGAGCCGGCTGAGCCGCCATCATCGACATCAAAACACCACTGGCGGTCAGGAGTGGCCGCTCGCTGAGCACGGAATCGGGTAGACGCTGGAGCCAGCCGTTGAACGTTCTGAACTTGGCTGACCGTGCCAGCTCCAGATAGTGGTGTTGGAGCAGGTCGGCAAGCTCTGTGGGATTGCCGGTCGCCCACGCGTACTCGAGGGCGTCCTCGATCAGGCCGTGCTCGACACACCACGTGACGGCACGTCGGTTCATGTCCGGGAGCGCTGCCAGATCGCTGGCCACGAGCTCGGTGTGGACGAGCTCGCGAAACAGGTTGTGGTAGCGATACCACTCCCCCTGACCGTCGAGCGACACCAAAAACAGGTTGGATCGCTCAAGCGACGCCAGCTGCTCAGCTGAGTCGTTCGCGCCGGTCACCCAGTCGCACAGCTCGGCGGTGAATCGTCTCAGAATCGACGTGTGCATCAGAAACGCTCGGACGTCCGGCGCCAAGGCCTCCAAGACCTCACTCGTCAAGTAGTCGGCGACTTGGCGGTTGCTCGCGGAAAACTCGCGCAGCTGCTCATGAGGCGCGTTCGTACCGGCAAGCCACATCCCCGCGAGCACCACGGCCGCAGGCCAACCCTCCGTATGCTCCACCAACGCTTCGACATCCTCGCGGTCAAGGCCCGTGATGCCACGACTATCCAGAAACGCCGCTGCCTCATCGACCGTGAAGGCAAGCTCTCTGGCGCGTACTTCACCGAGCATCCCGCGGCTCCGAAACGCGTTGAGTCGGATCGACGGATCGGCGCGCGTGGTTGCAATCACTTGAGTGGAGCTCGGCAGCCGCTCCACCGCATACTCGAGCAGTTCCAGCCCATCCTGATCAGTCATATGGTGCAGGTCGTCAAGAACAATTACCATCTGCCCGGCATAGCCGGCCAAGTCGCGAAGGAGCTCGTCGATCGCCTCCAAGACCGTGGAGTCCGGAGCTCGCAGCCTCGCCAGTGCCGGTCGCGCGATCCCCGGCCGCAGCCGATCAACCGCGATAGCCACCGACGTCCAAAGCTCGCGCGCAGCGATCTCGCCGCGTTCGACCGTCACCCACGCGACCGACAGGTCACGGCGCTCACGAAGCCAGGCGGCCACAGCCACCGTTTTCCCCGACCCCGCGGGAGCGCTCACAAGCGTCAACCGCGCCCCATCCAGCCGCTCAAACACGGCCAACAGCCGCGGCCTCTCAAGGACACCCACGCGCACTCGTAGCTGCGAGCCCACCGGGTCGCTTAGCCCCTGCAAAACTCGATCATTTCCGGCGTTCGACATCGTTCTCCCGGTACTATCGCCGATCCATCCGCGCCGCGCGGCGAGGCGCACGGGCGAGAAGCCGGCCGAGGACTGACCTGCGTGGAGAATCTCCATAGCCAGTCGTCTTTCTCGGGGAGAACCTCCCTGAGATCCGGCCGGGTGCAGGTCAGCGAATGGTCGTGCCGGAGCTCGAAAATCACCTAGGTGAATCATTCCGTTTCGGCCGGAAGCTGTGTCGGTGTCTGTGACAGTCTTGTGGTGGCGCGTTTGAGGACGAACGAGGGAGTGTGATGAACACAACGGAGTCTGATTCAGGATCCACGGGTGTCGTGAAGGTCGCAGCGAAGGGTGGCCGCACGCGAGCGCCGCAGGCTGCGAAGGTTGTGCCGCATCTGAGTGTGGCCGAGCGGGTGGCTCGCGGGCGTGCGGCGCGCGGTGAAGTGTCGCGGTCCAGCCATGCCGACTTTAGTCCAGGTCCGCACCGGCCAGATCCTGTCGAGTTGTTGGAGTCGCAGGCGGTGTCACGGGTTGCCGAGTTGGTGCCGATCCGTTATGGGCGGATGTTGGTGTCGCCGTTTACGTTCTACCGCGGAGCGGCGCTGCTCATGGCTGCCGATCTGGCATCGACTCCGAACTCGGGATTGCACGCCCAACTCTGTGGCGATGCGCATCTTTCCAACTTCGGGGTGTTCGCCTCGCCGGATCGGCGGTTGGTGTTTGACCTCAACGATTTTGATGAGACGCTGCCGGGCCCGTGGGAGTGGGACGTGAAACGGCTAGCGGTGAGCATGGAGGTCGCCGGCCGCGACAACGGCTACTCGGACAAGGAGCGCCGCTCGATCGTTTTGGAGACGGTCGCCGGCTATCGCAATGCGATGCGCGAGTTCGCGGGCATGCGCTCGCTGGACGTGTGGTATGCGCGGCTGGAGGTGGACGAGCTGGTGTCCCAGCTCCGGAGCCAGGTCAAGAAGGCGCAGCTCAAGCGTGCCGAGAAGACCGTCGCCAAGGCACGCACGAAGGACAGCATGACCGCCTTTTCGAAGCTGACGCAGATGGTGGACGGCGAGCCGCGGATCGTGGCTGACCCGCCGTTGATCGAACGCGTCGAAGACATCGCCGGCGACATGGATCCACAGGTGGTGGTGGAGGGGCTGCACGAGCTCATCCGCCGCTACCGGGAGTCGCTTCAGACCGATCGCCGGATTCTTCTGGAGGAGTTTCGGCTGGTCGACCTTGCGCGCAAGGTGGTGGGGGTCGGGAGTGTTGGTACACGGGCGTGGATTGCCCTGATGCTTGGTCGCGACGAGACTGATCCCCTGTTTTTGCAGTTCAAGGAGGCGCAATCCTCGGTGCTTGAGGATTACACCGCCATGAGCGGGTATGCCAACCATGGAGAGCGGGTGGTCGCTGGTCAGCATCTGATGCAGGCTTCCAGCGACATTTTCCTCGGCTGGCTGCACGTCGAGGCTGGTATCGACGGCGTGTCGCGAGACTTCTACGGTCGTCAGTTGAAGGATTGGAAGGGCTCGTTCGAGACGGCAGGCGCCTTACCGGCGGGCGTGGCCATCTACGGTCGGACATGTGGCTGGACGCTCGCCCGAGCCCACGCCCGATCCGGCGACAGGATCGCGATCGCCTCCTATCTCGGAGGCGGGGATGTCTTTGACCGGGCCATCGCCGATTTCTCGGTGGCCTACGCCGACCAAAACGAGCGCGACTACGCCGCCCTCAAAAAGGCAGTCGAGGATGGTCGCGTCAAGGCTCGGACAGGTCTCTAGTGCGGCGAATTACCGACCGTAATGCCGTGCTAGGCCCGATACATCGACAGCGCACGACGGCGACGATACGGCGGATCCGACAAAATCCAACCAAGGGGTGATGACCATGGCTATTGGGCCTGTACAACTGCTCGTCTTGGGCTTCAACGAGCCAGATTTCCACGGTGAAATCATCGCGGAACTCGAGCGGCTCCGACAAAGCGACACCGTGCGGGTCATAGACGCCTTGGCGGTGCATAAAGATGCCGACGGTGAGATCGAGGTTGCGCATCTCAGCAACCTCTCCAAGGATGAGGCGATCGAGCTTGGCAGTAAGGTCGGTGCGTTGATCGGCTTGGGGATCGATGGCGAGGAGGGGGCCGAGGCCGGAGCTTTGGCCGGCGCTGAGGCGGCCCAAGACGGTGTCAACGTGTTTACCGATGACGAGGCTTGGGACGTCTTGGATGACATCCCTAACGACTCGGCCGCAGCGTTGATCCTGCTCGAACACCACTGGGCGGTGGGCCTTCGCGACGCGATCGCACGAGCCGGCGGCTTCCGCGTGAGCGACGGGTTCATCAGCCCACTCGACCTGGTCGAGATCGGCCTCGTGTCGGCAGAGGAGGCAGAACAGCTCCACGCCCTGGAGACAGGTGCGGGGTCGGCTGCAACCACAGGAGGAGCACAATGATGGGATCTCGCAGAGTTGCGCGACGCACATCTCGCCGAGTCGCTCGACGCCGCTAACAGCACACTCCTGGACGTGTGGCTGATCGGCGTGAACACTCCTCCGGTCAGCCACACGTACCGCAGTTCTCGTTCGAAAGGATCGATTAGATGGCGCTCTTGAGTTTGGGTGAACTCCTTTGGAGTCTGCTTGTCCTGTTCTTCATGATCATCTACTTCATGATGCTCTTCTACGTGATTGTGGATGTCTTTCGGCGCCACGACGCATCCGGCGGCAAGAAAGCCATGTGGCTCATATTTCTGCTGATCGCCCCGCTGGTCGGCTTGCTCGCCTACATGATCACAAACTCCGAAGGCATGGCCAGCCGAAACGTGCAACATGCCCAGCAGCAGCAAGAACAGTTCGATAGCTACGTTCGCGAGACCGCCGGTGGTGGCTCTGCCGCCGAGATCGAAAAAGCCAAGAACCTCCTGGATTCCGGTGCGATTACCCAAGACGAGTTCAACGCACTGAAGGCCAAGGCGCTTTCGACCTAGCCGAGCCCGTGGGCATGCCTCGGTGGGCATCGCCAGGGTATGCCCACCGTCGCCCCAGCCTAGGGCTGGCTCACGGGCTGAGTCATTCGGAAACCCCGAAACATCGAAGAGGAGCGTCACCGTGTTTACAGGAGTCATGAACGGCGTTAGTCAGCCCGGGTCACAAGATCACGCGGGACGCGTCTGGATGCGTGTGCCGGTGACACTGGTCATCGTCCTGATGATGATGGGGACTGCCAGTGGTTGTGGCAGCAGTAGCAGCAAGCCGGCGTACTGCTCTGACCGAAGCACCCTGGAGAGCTCGATCAAGGGCCTCTCGGTACCGACCTCCAGCAGCGACATCACTAACCTGAAGTCCCAGCTCGCCACGATCCAAAGCCAAGCGACCGCGCTGGTCAACTCTGCCAAGTCCGACTTCCCAAGCCAAACCAGCGCACTCAAGTCCTCGGTCGACACGCTCTCCAGCGCGGTGAAGGCGCTTCCGGCGAGTCCATCAACGAGCCAGATCGCCGCCATCGGGGTCGACGCGGTGGCCGTGACCAGTTCGGTCAAAAGCTTCACAGACGCCACCAGTTCCAACTGCAGCTAGCCGCAATGGTCTGACCGACCGCGGCACAACGCCGCGACCAGGGAGTAATCGCCCACGTTCTGCGCGACCAGCCATCCCAAAGGAGGAGTACGGATCGTGATTTCAGACACCAGCCAACACCTCATTGGCGCCGCGGTGGCGGTGTTGGGCGTTCTCGTCGGATTGAACGGCTACCGTCTCTGGCGCCAGGGTCAGGGGCATGGCCAGTGAGCCGCCAGCTGGCCCTAGCCTCGGCTGCGCCGAGGGGGTTGGATAGACCGCGCGATCCGGTGTTTCTATGCGTGTGACACCCGCCGCCGCGCGGTCGCTGGGTAAGGGGCGGATGGAGGCGTTCAGCGACGGTGTGTTCGCGATCGCCATCACGCTGCTTGTCTTGGATTTCGCGATCCACCCACCCGGCTCAGCGCTCCACCGGGTGCTCCATATCTGGCCTGCGTTCGTTGCCTACCTGGTCAGCTTCCTCACGATCGGTGCGGCATGGCTCGGCCACACTGCGCTGACCGACCGGCTCGAGCGCGCCGACTCGATCTTCCTGCGCATCAACCTGCTGCTCCTGCTTGTCGTGACATTCCTTCCGTTCCCAACGGGTTTGGTAGGCGAAGCACTGCGCGAACCATCCAGCGAGCGCGTGTTCGTGACCATGTATGGACTCACACTGCTCGCGATCCGACTCATGGGATACGCCCTCGACGAGTACGCCGACCGAGAACACCTCTACCACCAAAGCGGCGACACCGAGCTCGTCCACGAGCGACGACAACTTCTCCCCGTCCTCGCCGCCTATACGATCGCGATCCTCCTCGGTCTGGCCTTCCCCGTGCTGGCGGTCTGCGTGTACCTGGGCATCGCCGTGTACCTCGTCGTTCCATTCCGAGAGGTCTCACAACTCCTCTTCAAACACGCTTGAACAGTCGGTGGGCTGGTCGCGCTAATCGCGTTCGTCCCAGCCGCACTCGATCCGAAGTGACGACAGAACTCCTACGAACAATTGCGTCGCACCCTCGGCCGCTGCGTGCTGCTCGGCCTCGAGGTGCTGATCGTCGCCGACATCGTGCGCACCGTCGTGGTCGACCAGAGCTTCCAGAGTGTCGTGGTGCTGGGAATGATCGTCCTGATCTGAATCGTCCTGAGCTTTTCACTCGAGGTCGAAATCGACGGCACATGGCCGTGGAACCGACGGCGGACCAACATCTAGCGGCAATACCGGCGGCTTCCAACTCAGCCGACTACCGACCGGCCAGGACACGACGACCCGTGCTGGCCTTGACTTAGGAGCAATCATGGATGAGACCGCCCGGTCGGAGCTGGGGGAATCGCGATGGCCGATGGCCGGTGCGGTGGTGGCGGTGATCGTGCTCACCTACCTGCTGCCTGCCGAGGTGCGTGTGGTCAGCTTCGGCAGCGTGCGCGTGGTGCCGATTCTGGAAGCGGTGCTGCTGGTAGCCTTGATCATCGGCGATCCGGGGCGAATCGATCGGCGCACAACGACATTGCAGCGGTTGGCGACGACGCTCGTGTTGATCATGCTCGGTGGCGCGCTGGTCCAGACGGGGGGGCTTACGGTCGATCTGATCCAGGGAGGTGGAGTGACCAACTCCGGGAGTCTCCTGTTAGAGGCCGGCTCCATCGTCTGGGTCGTCAACAACATCTCCTTCGCGCTGCTCTACTGGCAGCTGGACTCCGGCGGGGCGCCGGCGCGAGTGCATCGAATCCGTGCGTATCCCGACTTCGCGTTTCCCCAGCAACTCTCACCCGGGCTGGCACCGCCCGAATGGATGCCCCAGTTCTTCGACTACTTCTACCTCGGCTTCACCAACGCGATCGCATTCAGTCCCACCGACGTCATGCCACTCACAGCCAGAGCAAAGGCCCCCATGCTCGTGCAATCACTGGTGTCGCTGGCGCTCGTCGGGCTGGTGATCGCACGCGCCGTCAACGTCCTGCCGGGATGACGCGCTCGGACGCGTGCGTGCGGACTCCGACCAAGACTCCGTGCCAGCGTTTGCCGTGGTGAAGAGCGAATGGAGTCGTTCAGCCGAACAGCGGTTCGACTCTGTCCGAGTTCGTGCAAACACAATCTGTCCGGATTCGAGCCACGCCTATAACCCACGAGGATGTGTACCCTCGACTCGCACGCCAGCCAAGGCCGTCGGTTACCGAGAGCACCACACCACCACCCAAGCCCACCAAGCCCGAACGGGCACGCACGCCCGACTCCCATGCCAGCCGGATCGTGGTCTGGTGGTACCACTACGGCACCAGAAGCACCCGATCCAGCGCCGATCGATGCGGAGAACCATGTGGGTACGGGTCGACAAGCTGGAGTGGACGAGTGGGGGTGCAGAGCGGCAACGCGGGGCACGTTGGGTCGCCGAGGGTCCAACCCCGGGGGTACGGCGCCAGATGGCGGGAGATCGCGTCTGGGAGCGTTAGGTGCGCATTAGGTGCAAGCCGTGGAAAACCCCTGCACGCGAGTCCCAACGATCGAGGGTCGCAACCATGCGGGTTTGGCGCTCCGTGTCAGGGATTGGCGTGCGCTGTCATGGTCGCCTGCATGCCGAAGGTGGGAGTCGAACCCGGCAGATACGTCGCGCCGGGACTCATCACCCCACGGTTTATTGGCCAACGCTCGAGATTTCGAAGACGGAACTCCTAGGTGTCCTCCTCGGACAGCGTTCAGACCGGTGGCACCGGCGAGGCCAGGCACCCGGGAGCGCCGAGGACGCCCATCCCACGGATCCCCCTAGCGGCCGTCCGTCCGGTTGGAAGCATGAAGGGGTGCTGTTGCTGCCGCCCAGCATCTTCACATCAGAGCTTGGGCTGATGCCCGCCGATCGGTTCAGGATCGGTGTGGGCAGGCACGACCCTGGCCCGGGGTTTGACGCGGTGCGCCGGTACCTCGATCGCGCCTGAGCCGGACCGAGCACATCAGGTGCAGCTTCGGTCGAGTCCCGCGAGCGCCTCGGCCTCCAGCCGCGGCATCCGCTGGTGGCGGCCGTAGATGGCGAGGATGCCGGACAGGTCGAGCGCCAGCACGCGTGAGCGGATCTCCGCCGCGCGGTCAACCTCGCCGTAGGCCTCGGTGAACGCGCGGCGCACCTGCCGATCGCCGAGCGTCCACATCTGTACCAGATCGATCGCTGGGTCAGAGCGGCAGATGTCGATCCAGTCGATCACGCCGGTCAGCTCGCCGCCACGCACCAGCGTCTGGCGCACGTGCAGGTCTCCGTGCACCACGCAGCGGGGGGTGGGCGGGTCGAGTGCGAGGGCGTGTTCGGCAAGTGCGGATACGCTCGCTGGTGCCGCCCAGATCCCGAGCTGTTCGAGCTCGTCCATCCGTGCGCGCATGCGTGGCACACGCACACGCATGTCTGAGCGCGAGACGACGTCGACGGGGAGATCGGCAAACTCCGCCGTGTCGACGTCGTGGAGCGCTCGTAGGAAGCGCCCCAGCTCGGCGGCCAACGCGGTGCGCTCGCGCTTGTCGGCGTCGGTCTCGTGTAACTCGTGACCGGGAATCCAGCGCGATCCCAGCCACTGCCACGGAAATCCCCTGTCAGGAACACCCCGAAGCTCGGCCACCGGAATCGCCGTGGGCAGGCGTTCGGCAAGTCGCGGCAGCGCAGTGCGTTCGCGTTCGAACCCCGCCAGACTGACCTCCCGGCGGGGAAACCGAAACACCCACGTCGGCCCCGACCGCCACACCGTGCTGTCCCATCCTTCGCCCAGCAGGTGCAGCTCGCCGAGCGCCCCGGGAAACTGGTCAGAGATCAGACCATGCGCAAGCTCGGCATCAACGACGTGCTCTGGGCTCCACTCCGACAACGGGGCCATCGCACGCACTCTACGAGGCTTATCGCCGCGCAGTGCCACCAGGTTGCCTCGGCAACGCGTGGCTTAGCTTGGCAACTATGCGCGTTCATCGCCGGTCTCGTGGTGTCTTTTGGGCTGCCGTTAGTGTCTGCGTTCAAAAACCCCAACGACGGTCCAGTAAGGACGGTCAGCTAACTAGGGCTGCCGACAAGTACCAGGTCATCCACCACCCGACAAACAGCGCTCTCGAGATGCCGGCGGAGGTTCTCGGCAAGGCGTCGTAGTGATCGGGGCGTCGCCGCAGCCTTGGCGCCGTTTATTTCCTCGCTGCTGCCCGGACTCCACGCGGCGCCGAGGCCGAAACGTAACGAGAGAAAGGACTAGGTGGCTTGGGACCCGGCTGAGTAGTCGAAGGTTGCTTCGTAGCCGCAACGTCCGGTGTGGGTGAACTGGAAGTACTCGTCTTCGACCTCGAGGCGCTCGGCGACGACTTCCCGGCCTTGGCGGTCGTGGCCGGGGATGATGCACGACACCGGGCTCTGTGTCTCGAATGGCCCGGCAATTCGTACCGAAACAGCCGATCCGACCTTCAACCAGCCGCGTCCGGGAGTGTGGTCGATCTCGATCCGGCTGGGGATGATCGCCAGCAAGTTGCTGGGCTTGAACGCCCACGGAAACTGGCTCATCGGCGTGCCTCCGAGACGACCAGCGAACACGTCAGCGAGAGCGGCTCGCTGCAACTCATCGCCACGTTCGTCGACGTGTAGTACCCACGACCATGGCGATCCGGGCTCATCATCGTTATACCAACTCACGAGCACGGCACGAAGCGATGCAAGTTCGAGGCCACGAATGGCGCCGTCGGTGATCTGCCATGACAGCACGCCGGTGCAGTAGCCGTAAGTCGATCGGCCGCCCGTGACTCCGTCGATGCGTCGACACGGACAGATCGGGTCGCAATTGCAGACCTCCAAGTACGTCCCCCGGATCCGCCATTGCATCACACTCGCGGAGTTGTCGATCACAGCCATCCTCCGTAGCCGGACTCGATTCAGGAGCCTAACCGACGGCCGGCGCATGTCAGCGCGCCAGTCCTGAACTGCACCGCTGGGGTGCGGGCGTATCGGTCGGGGGTGACCGACGATCCTGCTCCAACAACGATGACGACCTCGCTGACGATCTGATGAGTGCCTTCACTGAGGCCGAGATGAGCGGCAGCGTCGGCAACATGGACTAAGTGGCCCAAACCAGTCCTGGAAACACAAGCCGGGCCACGGGTTCATGCGAGGACTCCGTGAGGCAGAGTCAGGCACCACAGAGCGAACACTCGGCAGCGCCAGGCCAAGCCCTCCGCAGTTGCCCGCTGGAAGACTGTGAGTGAAAATCACGGCAGATGAATTGGTACTTACATCACGCTGAGGAGGGCGGGCTACATTGGCACCCGTCCGCGAAACTCCGACGCTGCTTTGGCTTGGTTGACGTGTTGCGCTTGGCGGGATAGGCTGGTCGTTCGCCCAAGAAGGAGGAGCGGCGGATGTCTTGGAGCCTGAAGGGGAGTTACGCGGAGACGTGTTCGTGCGAGTTGATGTGCCCGTGCAATCTCTCGTTTGACCACGGAGCGACGTACGATTTTTGTCGCGCGACGCTTGCGTTCAGTATTCGCGATGGGAATATCGACGGTACGGATGTGAGCGGGCTTAAGGTTGTCGCGATTATTGATACGCCGAAGGTCATGACCGACGGCAACTGGCGGCTTGGCGTGTTTGTCGATGAGCATGCGACGGATGAGCAGGTGGAGAAGCTGGTGGGCGTGTTCGGGGGGCAGTTGGGTGGGCCGATGGCGGGGATCGCTCCGTTGGTTGGGGAGATGCTCGGTGTCGAGCGAGCGGCAATCGAGATCAACGATGACGGACTCAATCACACCGTTCGCGTTGGCAACGCGATCGACTTCGAGATCAAGGACATCGTGCCCTTCGGGGTTGAGACCGGCGAGCCAGTGCGGTTTAGCGGCATGTTCCACCCAGTGGCGTCAGACCTGACGATGGCTGAGGCGACGCGCTCACAAATCAACGCCTTCGGCATCGCCTACGAGGGCAAGACCGGCGTCTCTACGTCCGAGTTCTCTTGGGCAGCTTGAAGGGATGATCGCCCCGGCGGCGCCACCGCAGGTCTCGGGCGGCGCAGGTCTGGCTCCCGCGTTTGCGGCGGTTCGCGCTCGGCTGGGGCTCGTGGCGCTGCTTTTGGTGGTGGCCGGTGCGTGTTGGTGGTGGACCGCCAACCAGATGCAGGGGATGGACAACGGGCCCTGGACAGGGCTTGGAACGCTTGGGTGGTTCGTCGGCGTGTGGGTGGTCATGATGGCCGCGATGATGCTCCCCTCGCTCGCCCCCACCGTCGCCCTGTATTCCGTCATGACCAAGCAGGGCGGACGGCTCCTACCGTTCCTGTTTGCAGCGGGGTACTTCCTCACGTGGGCGAGTGTCGGACTGCTCGCGTTCGCGCTTGCTGTCATCGGGGACCGGCTCGCGGGAGGCGTGCTGTCCTGGGATCGGGCTGGCCGCTGGGTAGCGGGCGGAGCGCTTATCGTCGCAGCCGTCTACGAGTTGACGCCTCTCAAGGATGCTTGTCTCGGTAAGTGCCGAAGCCCGCTTGGGTTCCTGCTCGGTTCTTGGCGCGGCGGTCGCTCAGGCGCACTGCGGATGGGGGCGAAGAACGGGGCTTGGTGTGTCGGGTGTTGCTGGGCGCTGATGGTGTCGCTCTTTGCGCTGGGGATCATGAGCATTCTCTGGATGGCCTTCATCGCCGCGCTGATCGCCGTCGAAAAGACACTTCCTTGGCCCCGCGCCGCGACCTACGCGACAGCCGCGATTCTCCTGGGGCTCGGCGTGCTCTTGCTCGTTGCGCCAGACGCGATACCCGGCCTCACGATCCCCGCGACCAACACCATGCCAGGGATGGGGCAGATGGGTTCGTAGCCGGCGTCGCGGGAACCGCTGCCTAGCTCCTTACCGGCCGCGAAGCCGGTACGGCGCGCCAACGGTCGCACGTCCGGGTACGAGGTTGTGCGGCCAACCATGAACGCCAGGCCGCCGAACATCTACTGTTCCCGCAACCCTGGGTGCCCAAGCAGGATCTCACGTACCCGCTCAGCCAAGATCTCGTCGTAGGCCACCCGAACAGCCTCTCACAACCACTCGCGACACTACCGGTTTCGATCCCCACGAGCGTTCCTTCGATCCGTTGGGATCGCGGCTGCCCGATGGAACTCTCGATGCATTGGGTGACGAGCAACGCTGAGCGCACCAGAGACACGGTCGTGCTCCATCGACTCAAGTCTAAAAGGTTCCGGCCACTCTGGAGCAGGCCGCCGAGGCGAGCCAGTCCAGGGCGGTCGTCTCAGCGATTCCGGGCGAACCATGCCAAGCCACCACGATCGGACGCCTTGGGCCGAAGAAGACAAGCGCGGTGCCTGGCGCCGAGCGTCACCTGTTACCTAGCCGTACACGACGACGGCCACACGCGCTCGCGCCGAATGTACTCACACCAAGCTAGGCGGCCTGCTGCACCAAGAGTCCCAGGCCGAGTGCGACCAGCACGATGCCCGCGAGCCGCTCTGCGTTCTCGACCACGTGCTCACCAAGCCGTGCGCCGAGGCGGTGTCCGAGTTGGGCGGCGATGAACGCTTGCAAGCCAATCAAGATGATCACCGCCACGATCGGTAGGCCCAGTAGGCCGAGGGTGAAGCCGATTGCGAGTTCGTCCATGCTGATGCTCAGGCCAAGCCCGATCACAGCCATGCCATGAACCCGAGCCGCGGTCTCGACAGCCTGGGACTCATCGTCATCGCCCGAGCGCAGCATCGATGCGCCGACTGCAATCAGTACGGCGATCGCGAGGTAGTCAGCGACGTGGCCGACGGCGCTGCCGAGCGCTTTGCCGATCACAAACCCGATGACGGGCATGACCATCTCGAAACCCGCGAAGATCAAGCTCACGCGCAGCCGATCGCGGTGCGGCAGGCCGGCCATCCCGATCGCAGCAGCCACGGCGAACGTGTCCAATCCCAATGGCACGATCAGAAGAAGAGCTCTCAGCACTCCTCGAACCTACCTCCCGTGGGCGAGTGCCTCGCGTCCCTCGCGGATGCCGTAGTAGACGATCACAAACCCCGCGAGGGGATCGGCCCACCACCAGCCGAATGCCGAGTTCAGCACGAGCCCCGTAAGCACGGCGGCAGCGAGCGCCGCGTCTATCAACGTCACCCGCGCCTCAGTCTCAAGCACCGCGTTGCCAAGCTCACGACCTGTCCGATCCTTACCGGCGGCAAGTGCGAGCATCGCCACAACCGTCACCGCCAGCCACGCAATGCCGAGTGTCGACGGATGCGGCTTGGCAGCCGCCACGAGCACGTACAGAGACTGGATGGTGATGTAGACGGCAAGCGCGATGAACGCCCAGCCGATAATCCGCATCGCCCGCTGCTCACGACCCTGATCCGCACCGCGAAGCTGCCAAATAACCACCGCCGAAGCCAGGATCTCAATCAGCGAATCAAGCCCAAAGCCCGCCAACGCAACCGACCGCGCCACCACCGCCGCAGTCAGCACGATCACACTCCCCACGACATTCCAAGAGAGAGTCGTGTACTCAAGCCACAAGCCGCGGCGAGTCAGCGCAGCATGCCGTACCGGATCTGCCGTAACGCCCATATCAGACACACGCTACTGCCCCACAGCATCGGCGCCTACCAGGGCGGGTCAAACGACCCCGTGATCGTCGGGATCCTCTTCGGATCAGTCGCATGCGTATGCAGCTGCCCATCCGCCCACGCCCCCCACTCATACAAGAACCCCTGCGGCGATCCCGAAAGCGCAATCTTGCACAAGAAGATGTCGTCCCCACCAAACGCACCAGGCTGGTCAACCCGACACTCCACCGGCGCCTCGTAATGCTCGCCCGCCGGCGGCTTCTGAAAGCCTCCCGCCCGGGCCTCCTTCAACATCGCCGCAGAAACCAGCGCCTTAGCCGACGTCGAACCTTCCCCGGCAGTGCCACAACCAACGACAACAACCTATGCGATGTCTGTTCGACACTGGTTGGTTTCACCTGACGATTAGTGATCGAACGGGGAAGGTGATCGGTGACTGGGCTGATGACAGGTGGGCTGGCGACCGCCTACTCACCCGGCTCCCAGAAACAGTTCTCGCTTCCTGCCGTGTTTCGATGTGACCGGCCGGGTCCGTTCGTCGCGGTGGCAAAGGTTAGCCCGATGTACACCGTTCGCCGCGGCAGCCTCTCCCGCAAAGAGATCACCTGCTAAACCGATTAGGAGAAGCCGCGCGCCGGCGAAACCTCGGGACAGGGGTGGAAGACTTTACGTCACGGCCGGCTACGCGACGCCAGAGGTTGGGGCCGGTCGCGGCGCTTCGCACCATTTGGGTCGACCCGTGGTAACAGCGTGGTAACAGTTTCCCCGTCCGATTCGTCCGAAGCGTCTGTTTGCATAGGCGGACCGTGAACTGAGGCTCGCTCTGGGAGCCAAACCCGCCCGCATCGCGCGATTGAGGGCCTTGTGACCCGTAGGGTCGTGGAGGTTCAAGTCCTCTCCAGCGCATGGACAGAAACCCCTGCATTTGCGGGGGTTTCTGCGTTGCAGGGGTACGATGGCGCTGGCGTCAGTCCACGATCGAGATCGAGGCGGTCGGGCAGGCATCCGCTGCAGCCTCGGCGTCTGCGCGCAGCGACTCGTCCGGGTTGGCCGTGTGGCGAAGTTCGCTGGTGCCGATCAGTTCGAAGACCTCGGGGCAGACGATCTCGCATTGTCCATGGTGTTCGCAGGTCTGTTCGTTGACGAGCACTTTCACGGCTGCACCTCCGGGTCGAACCGAATCGAAAGCTCTACGGGGCCGGTCAGCCCGCTGACCGGACGCATCACCGGCGGCCGCTCGTAGTGGGGGTTCCGCATGCGTCGCGCGATCAGCGGCAGCGCCTCGCGCATGTCGATGCGTGCCAGCCAATGGCCGATGCAGTGGTGGGCGCCTCCACCGAAGCCAAAGTGGGAGGGGCGCTCGGCGGTGATGTCGAAGACTTGGCCCTCACCAATCGCCAGCGGGTCTGTGTTGGCCGGGTACGACAGCAGATGGATGGTTGTCCCCTCCGGGATGGTGAGACCCCGGAACTCCATCTCCTCGGTGCTGCGCCGGGTCGCCCACATCACTGTCGGGTTCCAGCGGATCAGCTCCTCCACGGCATTTGCGCCAAGTTCGGGCTTTTCGGCGAGGAGTACGCACTGGTCGGGGTGCTCGACGAAGAGTTGCATCGCCAGGCCGAGCTGATTCTTGGTGGTGTCCATGCCGCCGAAGATGATCAGCGAGACCATCGCTCGCAGCTCGACGTCGGAAAGCCGACCGTCGTGGCTGTCGTGGGCCTGTACCAGGTTGGAGACGACGTCGTCGCCTGGGTGGGTTCGTCGCTGTGCGATCAGCTCGTCGGACACGGCGTAGAGGTTGGTGAGGGCCGCTTCGATTCGCTTGAGGTCGTCGCGAATGGTGACGCCAAAGGCGAGCCCAAGGTCTGTCGACCAGCGCGCCAGGTCACGCCAGTGACCCTCGTCCATGCCCACCAGCTTGCACAGCACGCGGGCGGCGTAGGGTTCGGCGAACTGCGAGACGAACTCGCAGCGCCCGCCTTCGGCGTAGCCGTCGATCAGCTCGTTTGCCAGCTCCTGGAACTCGGGCACCATCCGCTCGACCAGCGTGCGCGAGAACGCGGGGTTCCCGAGCTTGCGCAGGCGGCGGTGATCCTCGCCCTCTTTGCTCAGCATGATTTCCGACCACCATTCGGACAGCAGCCCCTGCTCGATCCCGTTCTGGGCGGGCCATGCGAAGCTGCCCTGCCGCAGCCGCCTGTCCTTCAGCAGTGCGCTGACCTCGTCGTAGCGCAGCACGGCCAGTCCGAAGTTGGTGCGGGCGAACCAGCTGTCGGCGCGAGCGGCGCGGACCTGCTCGGACGAGGCCGAGAAGAACGGGTCGGAAACGTTGAAGTACGGGACGTCTGCGGTCTCGATCGAAAGCGTCATGGGATCGCCTGCAGGTACATCTCGCGGTGCCACTCGGTGACCGTGCCGCAGAAGCGTTCCCACTCGTCGGTCTTGGCGGCGGCGAACGCCTGGTAAAGCGGCGGCGGCAGCGCGTCACGCACCACTCTGTCGGCGGCAAGTGCAGACAGCGCCTCGCCGAGCGTCCGCGGGAGCCGGGCGAATCCATCTGGGGTCTGCGCCGCGTCCGCCACCGCCTGGTCGTAGGAACTGTGGCTCTGGGGCGGCCCCGGGTCGACGCTGCGCTCGAGTCCGTCGGCGATCGCCGCCAAGATCACGGTATGCGACAGGTACGGGTTGACCATGGCGTCGGGCAGCTTGAGCTCGAGTCTGCCGCTGGCGCTGACACGCACCGCACACGTTCGGTTGTCATAGCCCCAGTTCACCATCGACGGTGCAAACTGGCCGAGATCCCAGTAGCGGGCGTAGGAGTTGACCGTGGGAGCGAGCAGGGCCAGCATCCCCGAGGCGTGCTCGAGTAGCCCACCCAGGGCGTGGCGTGCCGCCTGTGACAGGTGCAGATCCTGCCGCCCCGGCTCCAAGAACACATTTTCCTGGTCACGCCAGAGGCTGAGGTTGTGGTGGCAGCCGTTTGCCATCGAGCCGACGTGCGGTTTGGGCATAAAGCTCGCCACCACCCCGAACTCCCTGGCCACCTGGGAGCAGATCAACCGATAGGTGACCAGCCGATCGGAGGTCAGGTCACAGCGGTCGTACTGGAAGTTGAGCTCGAGCTGCCCGGTGTCCTCGTAGTCACCCTCGATCATGTCCAGCCCCATCGCCTGCGCGTATCCGACGACGCGCTGCGCGATCGGTCGCATCATTTCGAGCGCACCCATGTGATATGCAGGTGAAGAATTCGGCAGGATGTGCGGCTCGATGCCGTCGCCGAACCAACTCATCTCCGGCTCGCACCCCGACCGAAGCTCGAGGCCGGTGAGGCGGTGAAACCGCTCGTGCGCATCCCGCAGCGTGGTGCGGACGCAGGTCGCAAGCGGCGCTCCAGGGTCGGTGGCAGAGTCGCGCCTGCGATACAGATTGCAGAAGAACCGCCCCACGTTCGGTGCCCACGGCAGCACCGCGAACGTCGAGCTGTCCGGCAGCGCCAGGAACTCCTCGGCGTCGGCGCCACTTGCAATCAGGTTCCCTTGACGACTGGATACGAAGTCGGTGATTGCCGACCCGTGAAACTGCACACCCTTCTCGAGGTTCCGCGACAGATGTCTTACCGGCACAACCTTGGCCATCACGCGACCCGACAGCGTCACGAACTGGTAGTAGATGTGCTCAACTCCCGACTCTCGTACCTGCGCAGTGACGTCGGCAAGCTCACTTGCGGTCAGCTCGAGATGGTGGTCTACCGCGGTATCTGAGGGGTCGGCCATGTACGCTCCCTGGTGTGTGCGCACTAAACCCTAACGGCTAGCGTTTATCGTGTCAAAGCTCACCTCTCACAGTCCACCGCATGCTCGCACGTTCGCCCCACTGCGTGCGCCCAACGCCAGCGAGCTGATCGTCCGGCGCATCGGTGAGGCGATCGGCAGCGGCGTGCTGGCTCCCGGCGAGCAGCTCCCCAGCGAACTCGAGCTGGCAACGATGCTGGTCGTGGCGCCGATGACGCTCCGCCAGGCGATCGCGATCCTGCGGGAGGCCGGTATGGTGGAGACGCGGAGGGGGAAGAACGGCGGCACGTTCGTGTCCGCGAACGTGGTCGGCGCGCTGGCCGCACGCAGCCGGCGGTTGGACCGGCAATGGCTGCGAGAGGTTAGCGACTGGCGGCGGGCGGTATCGGGCGAGGCGGCGGCACTTGCCGCGGAGCGCACCGATGCCGACCAGCTCGCCGAGCTCGACCGGCTTGCGGATGCGGCGACCCGCCAGGCCGATGAGAGCTTCCCGGCGTTTCGGCTCGCCGACAGCCGCTTTCACCTGGCCGTCGCCGAGGCCAGTGGCAGCCCACGGCTGGCGACCGCCGAGACCGCCATCCAGGCCGAACTGGGCGAGATGCTGGCAGCGATTCCGGCTCCGGTCCGCGCCAGGCGCGCCTCGACCGGCGGGCACGAACCGATCCTGGCGGCGATCCACGACCGCGACCCCATCGCCGCTCGTGAGGCCACACTACGGCACGTCGAGGCCACCTACGACTGGGTGGTTGGCCTGAGCGCCGCACCATCTGCACGCAAGTCGCCCAACTCCGTGCGCCGTAGCCTCCCGTAGCCGGCCGGCTACGGGAGGAACTGCTGAACCCGGCGCTAGGCTACGTCACGTCTCGGCGATCACCGTGCGCGCGGAACGCGAGCCAGAGTCTCAGTGCACGGAACGGCCGGTTGGAGGCCTAGCGTTGTGAGCTACCCAGAGCGCTCAGCCGTGCGACGGGTCGACGTGTACCAGCGCATTCGCTAGCTCTTGTCGCGAGCCGATTCCAAGCTTTCTGTAGACGCGGCCCAGGTGCGCTTCCACCGTCTTGGGGCTGAGGAAGACCAGCGATGCGACCTCCCGGTTGGTGCGCCCCTCGGCCACCAGTTGAGATATTTGGCGCTCCTGGGGAGTCAGCTCGTCGTCCACCCCCTGGAGCCGGCGGCGACGCTCACCGCTGGCGGCCAGTTCGCGGCGGGCCCGCTCCGCCCACGGTTTGCTGCCGGTACCCTCGAACACCTCCAGCGCGGCGCGCAGATGCTCGCGGGCGGCGACCCGCTGACCGACCCGACGCAGGCGCTCGCCCAAGTACAGCTCACTGCGGGCACGCTCGAACTCCGCCCCGAGCGAGGCGAAGGTCTCGATAGAGCGCTGCAGTGGCTCGGCGTACTCGTCCTCGCGGGCAACCAGCCCGCGGCAGCGGTCGAGCCGCGCGCGGGAAAAAGGCATCGTCATCACCGCTGCGGCGTCCTCGATAGCCGCCCGCGTCTCCTCGGCTCGGCTCAGGTGGGCGAGCGCCTCGATCCTCTCACTGCTCCACCCCCACCACGTGTCGAACGTGCGTGCTGAGGCGGGGAAGGGTGCCAGCGCCGCTTCGAACTCGCCGCGCGACAGCGCAAGAAGAGCCCGGGCATGCGCGATTCCGATGTCACAGTAGATACGAATACCACGATGCGGCTCCGCCTCGGCAATCGCCTCACGTAACCGTTCGGTGTCTCCCACCTGGGCGAAGATCATGGCGTGGGACGCAGACAAGTATGCCGTGGTCAGCGTCTGGCCGGTCTCGCGCGCGAGTTGCAGAGCCTCGGTCAGCATGGCCAGACCGGTGTCCCATTGGCCGTCGCACAAGAGACTCGTCGCGCCGGTTTCCCCGAGGATCTCGGGCAGCAGACCGACATCCGCTCGGGCGCGGGCGGCGCGTTCAGCACGCTCACCGAGGGCTACTGACGCGCGCAGGTCGCCCGCCCACACCTGCATGTACATTGCATCGAACAGGTGGCTCGGATCATCGGGCCCCGCCAGCAGTGTCTGGTCACACGCCCGACTCATCATCGCTACCCCGGCCTCAGTCTGACCGGTTCGGATGAGATGCCAGGCCTTGACCTGCGTCACCCGCGGATGCGGCCGATCACCGGCCAACCGATAGGCCAGATCGGCTAGCCGCTGCGAGAGTTCGACATCGGCGGCGCCAAAGTAGGCGCGATCGCTGGCTTGAGCCAGCATCAGGGACGCGGTCAGAGGATCTGCCCCGGCCAGCGCAGCGGCGTCCTGCTCGAGTAGCTCGCAGATTGCGGTCGGGTCATCGCCGATTGTTGTGGCGACGCGGCCCCATATCATCGTGGCGTTCCCGCGCAGCCGCACGTCATCGGTGGTGTCGCGGGCCCTATGAGCCAGCGCGGCGGCCGCGCCAGCCTGTCCCCCGTGCCAGGCGGACTCCGCCGCTTGCAGCAGGCGCCGGGCTGGGTCGCCACCGGCGGGTGTGAGTGCGGCGGAGCGCTCAAAGGCGCGCGCGGCCGTGGTGTAGGCGGCCCGCCGCGCCGCCGCCACCCCCAGCCGCTCCAATGCCTCCGCCGCCTCCTCGTCGGGACCCGCGGCGGCCGCCGCCGTGTGCCAGGCGTGGCGCGTCTCATCGCCTGTCTCGGCGTAAGCGCTGGCCAGCGCCGCGTGCGCGGCGCGCCGCTCGGTGGGGAGTGCGGCGTGGTAGGCGGCGGAGCGCACCAGCGGATGGATGAACTCGATGCGTCCGCCGATCAGCAGCACCAAACGAGCGTCCTCGGCCTGTTGTAGATCGGAAAGCGAACCATCGGCCTCGCTCAGGGCACGGGTGACGATGTTCACAGTACCCTCGTCATCCGCTGCGGCCACGAGCAAGGCCGAGCGGCTGCTCGCGGACAGCATCTCCAGCGCTCGCGTGTAGCCCTCCGAAAGCCGCTGCGGCAGCGGCACTGGGGTCGGTACCAGATCGAGCTCGGCATCCGCTCCGATGTGCCCCAGCGCCAGCGGATTGCCGCCGGTCAGGTCGAGCGCCGCCTGAGCTCTGGATGCACCCACGATGGCGGCAGCGGCCTCGAGCCCGAGTCCCGACACGACCAGCCGATCGAACCCGGTCAGCTCGCTGTCGGCGACCGTGCCGTCATCACGCAGCGCGACTAGCACCGCCACAGCGTCGGCGTCCAGCCTCCGGGCAGCGAACAGCACCGCCGACCGCGAGGAGGCATCGGCCCAGTGCAGATCGTCCACCACTACCAACAGTGGCGTTCGTTCCGCTGCGGCGGCGAGCAGCGCCAGAGTGCCGGCGCCCACCGCGAAGCGGTCACCCGCGTCCCCCGACTCGAGCGCCAAGGCGCGGCGCAGGGCACGCGCCAACGGGTCGGCGAGTTCCCCGATCAGACCGACCAGGGGCCGCAGCAGGTCGAGCAACACCCCAAAAGGTAGCTCGGCCTCGGACTCGACGCCGCGTGCCGTCAGCACGGTCATGTCGGAGGCGGCACGATGGGTGCTCTCCAGCAGGGTGGTCTTGCCGATCCCGGCGTCGCCAACCAGGGCCACGCGCCGCGCCCGGGAGTCGCGCGCATCTCCCAGCGCTGCCTCCAACTCGGCCAACTCGTGCTGTCTGCCGACGATCACGCCGCGATTGTCCCATCTCCCACCCGCTCGCGGGGGTACCCCTAGCCGACCCGCCTCTGCGCCCGACAAGTCGAGGGGAACCTCCCGATGCGAGCGGCGGCCACGATCGCGCAGACTGTGACCCAGTCTTCCCGACGCCGATCGCAAGGAGCACGAGATGCATCCCAGCATCGCAACCCGACTCGCCCAGGCCATCGTTGCAGACCGATTGCACACCACTCCGCCCAGCGGGGCAGACCGCGATTGCGCGGCCCGCGAGCCGAGGCGTCTGCGGCTCTGGCATCATCGACCGCACTCCGCGACCACCCATAGCTGACCCCCACAACCAGTTGGAGGATCACGATGAGTACCACCGAGGCAACCCTTCGATCACAGCTCGAGGGCGAGCTGTTCGAGCCAGGAGAGGCCGGCTTTGAGGATACCTGCACCCTCTTCAACGCCTCAATCGAGCGCACTCCCCGAATGGTGATTCGCTGCCGCTCGATCGCCGATGTCGTGCGGGGCATCCGCCACGCGCGCGAGAACGGCATACCGGTGTCCGCTCGCAGCGGCGGACATTCGGCCGCCGGTTGGTCGATCTGTGAGGGCGGCGTGGTACTCGACATGCGTGACCTCCACGCGATCACAGTGGATCCAATAAGGCGCACCGTGACCGCGGGCGGTGGCTGTCTGACCGGAGCCGTGGACCGTGCTCTGGGCGAGCACGGTCTGGCCACCGTCACGGGCCGCGTCAGCACCACCGGGATCGCTGGGTTCACCCTCGGCGGCGGCTCGGGCACACTGGAACGGCGGTTCGGGTTTGCCGTGGACAACCTGCTTGGGGTCGAGATCGTGACCGCCGACGGCGCGGTGATCCGGGCCGACGAACAATCCCATTCCGACCTGTTCTGGGCGCTGCGCGGTGGCGGCAGCAATTTCGGCGTGGTGACCGAGCTCACGTTCCGTGCGTATCCCGTGGGCCCGACTGTCACCGGCGGAATCCTCGTCTACCCGGCCGCCCAAGGCCCGGCCGTGCTGCGCAACCTGCGGGATGTCATGGAGTCGGCTCCCGAACACGTGGGCGGCTACTTCGCCTACCTGTACGGCCCCGACGACGAAGCCATCCCCGCGGAGCTCCACGACGAGCCAATCGCGCTCGTCTACCTCGCTCACAGCGGCCCGCTGGAGGACGCTGAACGCGACCTCGCACCGATAAGGGCCTACGGCCAACCCGCCGCAGACTTCGTGGAGCAGACCGCCTGGGCTGAGCTGAACGCGAGCATGGATGACGCGCCCGGCTACCGCAACTACATGACCTCGGAGAACCTTTCCCAGCTCAGCGACGAAGTGATCGAGATCGTCACACGCCACGCCGCCAACCTGCCCGCCGGCCCCGGCTGGCTGGCGGTGATGCCTTGGGGCGGCGCCGTCACCCGACCCAATCACGACACGCCCTTGACCGGCCGCGACACCAAATGGGTCGTACATCCCGGCGCCTTCTGGTCGGACCCGTCGCAAGATGATGCGGTACGGGCCTGGATCCAGGGCTTGCGCGCCGATCTGCGCCCACACACTTCGACGGGAGTGTGGCTGAACTGGATTGGAGACGAGGGCGACGCGCGCGTGCGCTCCGCGTTCAGGGACGCCGCGTATCTTCGGCTGCAGGCCGTGAAGGCAGCCTACGACCCCGAAAACGTGTTCCGCTCCAACCACAACATCGCTCCCTCAGCGTGACATCGCGACCGGCATGGAGCGAGACGGCCGGAATCGGTACCAACCTCCTCCCTCTGCGTAAGCCGCGACCGTCTTTGGACCTGTGGTCCATATGAGATTCGCGATCTTCCTGCCGAACGTACGTGAATTCTCCGATCCGAGGTTGCTGGTCGAACTGGCGGTTGCGGCTGAGGTCGAGGGTTGGGACGGTGTGTTTATCTGGGACGAGCTGTCGGTGTCATTCGATGAGGATCCGTGGCCAGCAGCCGACCCATGGATCGCGATGGCGGCGATCGCGCAGGAAACCGAGCGCATTCGATTCGGGCCGATGGTCACCCCGCTCGCCCGTCGTCGTCCCGCCAAGGTCGCGCGCGAGACCGTGACGCTTGATCGGCTTTCCGGCGGCAGGTTCATCCTGGGCGTCGGATTGGGAGCCCCCGCCGACAGCGAGTTCGAGGCCTTCGGTGAAGACCCCGACCCCAAGGTTCGGGCGAGCAAGCTCGACGAGTCGTTGGAGTTGCTGTCTCGCTTCTGGTCGGGGCAGCGGGTTAACCATTCGGGCACCAACTTCGAGGTCAGCAACACCGTGTTTCTGCCAACGCCACTCCAGAAACCTCGCATTCCTGTTTGGGTAGGAGGGTTCTGGCCGAACAAGGCGCCGGCACGGCGCGCCGCCCGGTGGGATGGAATGTTCCCCGCCAGCCCAGAATACCCCGACGACTTCCTCTCGCCTGAGGACATGGCAAACGCCGCCGCCTATATCGGTGAGCACCGCGATGCGCGTGCGGGGCCGTTCGACATGGTTGCGATGGGGACGATGGACGGCAAGCGGCCCGCGTACAAGCCGGCCATGCTGAGGGAATACCGCGATGCCGGAGTGACGTGGTGGGTGTCACAGTCCGACGAAGTTTCCGAACTTCGCAGGATCATCACGAATGGGCCGCCGCAGTTATAGGCCTCCACGTCACAGAAACACGTATGAGTCATACTTCTTCATCGGAGCCATCTGGGATCTCGGCTTCGCCTGGATCTCGGGCACGATCGGGGACTGGCTGCGCGATCGCCCACGGATCGGCTCCACCGGAACACGAGCAGAGGGTGTCACCTACCTCGCTGTCACCTGGACTGTCCTCACGGGCGCATTGCCGAAGTTGGAGGGGTTTGGGCGGAGAGTCTGCGCGCCGAGCCAGATGAGATACCCGGCTCCAAGCCAGTGTACGGCGCTCAAGGCGATGGCTGACGACGGGAGCAAGGCCGCGAGTACAGCAGCGGTGGCGATGACGCGGATGGCTGATGCGAGTTTCGATTCCGCCCATCGCGGTGAGTGCGCTGCGGCGGCCGTGGGCGGCGCCGTGGCCGCGTGCATTCCGGCCAGTTGTGGATGGGTTTGGGCTAGTCCCGGCCCCTCGCCCAAGAGGCCAGGGGCCCACCGCCAGGCACGACCCCGACGTCGGCTGCTCACATAGCGTCCGCAGACCCCCCAAGCCGTGGGAGCTCACCGGGATCGCGGGACTACGGTGTGTGGGCGGGGTGGCCGAGCCGGATGAGTTCCTGGGTCGCGGTTTGGATCTTTTTTTGTAGATCAGTGAGCGCGCGCTCGTGCCGGTTCTCGGCGTCCTGCGATGGCCCACCCGCGGTTCGCCCCTTGGCCTGCGCGATGAGAGCGTCTCGGCCGGGCGCCTCGCGGGGTGTCGCGCGTGTGAGCAGCTCACCAAGGTTGTTCGCCTGAACGACTCGCGTTCCGGGAGCGCCGGGACCGCCCAACCCCAGGGCGTGGGGGATCCTACCTCCCGGTGGATTTTCGGTCAGGCTCTCGGGGCAGAAGCGCAGCAGGATCGTCTTTGAGATCGAGGTGTGGTCAAACACCGTGCTGGAGACGCTGGACGCCTCGACCCACGGCGAGACGACAAGCGCCGGGACGCGCACCCCATAGTTGCCAAATGTCTCTGGATCGTCGTCCGGTGCCGGGGGCGGCGGCACATGGTCATAGAAGCCGCCGTGCTCGTCGTAGACCACCAGCAGAAGCGACCGCTCCCACTGCGGGCTGCGGGCCAGCGCGTCGTACACCGCCAAGACGAGGTCTTGGCCGTCGCTGATGTCAGCCGGTGGGTGGTCGTCATTGACCGGGAACCCGAGCGGGTTGAAGTTGGTGAACGCCGGGTCGATCCACGAGACCGCGGGCAGCGTCCCGCTGGCGGCATCCTCCAGGAAACTGGGAAGCCTCTGATTGCAGGTGATGTCCAGCGCCGTTCGCCACGGCAGGCCGGTCTTGCTGACGTACCCGAACCGATCATGATGCCCCAACCGGTAATGCAGGTCGGCCAGCCGCAGCGTCCCCGGATCGAACGAGTACCAGCGCCAGACAACGCCGTGGGCGTCGAGGTGCCGGACGAATGACGACTGGTGGTAGAGCGGCGGCACGTGAGCCGGCCGGTCATCGCGGCTGCCGGCAGCGCCGCCGGTGAGAGCGTATAGCCGGTTCGGGAGAGTCGCGCCCGGCACCGAACTGAACCACCGGTCACACACAGCGAACTCCCTTGCCAGATGATCGAACACCGGCACATCCGACGCATCGTTGTAGCCCATTACGACCGACGGGTCACCGTCCTCGAGCCCGCGGCTGGCCAAGATGTCCGCCGCGCTCGCGACGAACCCACCCATGGAACCACCGGCGATCTGCTGGTCGGTCGCCCCGGCCGAGTGGTCGGGATCGACGTCCAACGCCGTCGTCCCGAGATGGTGAACCGGGTAGGCCCGTCCCTCATAGTCGTTCGACATCCCCAGCTGGAGGCCGTCGATATCAGCCCTTCCACCGATCAGCGACAGGTAGCCGAGCATGTGGTCGAACGACCGATTCTCGAGCATCAGCACCACAATGTGGTTGATCTTGGCGAGATTCCCCTCCACGGGCTAACCCTACAACGCACGGGCGGGATGCCTCTTGCCGAGGTCGCCGGCGCTCGCCCGAGCTGGCGGGCGAGGTTATGGGCGGCGCTGATGAGCGCCAGGCCGCAAACGCGCGGAACGAGAACCACGACGACTCAGAACAATGCGGCGCCTGGCGGGCCAACTGCGGAGGTGTGTTGTGGCGCAGTGGCCGACGGGGCGGGAGCGACCCTTCTCCAGCGCATGGATGTCGAAACCCGCATGATCATGCGGGTTTACGGGCAGTCAGCCCCAGGACGACTGCAAGAGCCCCGCCGACCAGCAGCACGCCGCCGGCGATCAGGAGTCCGACTCCAATCCAGAAGACGAATCCCGCCTTCGCGCCCACCGTGAGGTTGGTTGAGATCCCGGCGCTCCCGTCGGCATTCATCACCACGATGTCCCATGCGCCTTTTCGCACCGACCACGTTACGGTTTGACGGGCGGCACCGGTCGCTTTCGCGGCCCAGATGTTCTCGCCGGTAGGGGCCTCGGGCCGAGACTCTCCCGATCGGCGGTGGAGACTCAACGAGAGGGGCTCGACGTTGAAGTCCGAGACCCGGTCGAGCGCTGTCCCCCGGAGGTAGGCGTCGACATCGGATGCGCGAGCGACGCCCACGAAGATCGGCCGTGCGTGTGTTCCTGTCGCAGACACGCTGATGGTGCCGAGCCTGGAGTTTCGGAAGAGCCATCCGGGACCGTCGGTGCCGAAGTCGAGCCGGTCGGAGACGAGTGCGTGGGTTGGGCTCGTCACAGGCGGCCCGGTCGTGGTGTAAAACCCATCGCTGTTTCGGTGGGTCTTGTATGCCCCCACCAGAGCTCCGCCGGCAATCAGCAGAACAAGCGCGAGCGGAACAAGCACCGCCCCGCCGATGATCAACGTGGTGCGGCCGGTGCTGCGGTTGTGCTTGGGTGGAGTCGTTGAAGCAGTCATGGGAACCGCGTCCTTTCGTCGAAAAGCCGGTGGATCGCGTGCGTCGTGTGTGCACGCGATCCACCGTGTTGTGGGTTAGGCCGTGGGCTCGGGCATGAGCGGCGCCGGTGCGGCGTCGCCGTGCTCGAGGTGGGGAAGCCACCGCAGCCAGTTGGGCAGGTACCAGTTCGCGTCACCGAGCAACGTCATCGTCGCCGGCAGCAGCACGGCACGGATGATGGTGGCGTCGATCAGGATGGCGGCCGCCAGGCCGATGCCCATCTCTTTCAGGTCGAGCAGCGGCAACATGGCGAAGACGCTGAACACGCCCACCATCACCACCGCCGCACCGGTCACCACTCCGGCCGTGGTGCGGATCCCCCGCTCAACCGCGGCCTCTGTGGAGAGACCACCGTCGAACGCCTCGCGGATTCGGGTCAGAATGAACACGTGGTAGTCCATCGAGAGCCCGAACAGGATTACGAACAGGAACAGCGGTAGCCAGGAGGCGATGCCGCCGGTACCGCTGAAGTCGAGCACATTCTCGCCCCATCCCCACTGGAATACGGCGACCAGAATGCCGTACGCGGCTGCCACCGAGAGCAGGTTGAGGATGATCGCCTTGGCGGCGATCACGAGCGACCGGAACGCGACCAAGAGCAGCAGGAACGCGAACAGCAACACGAATCCGAACACGAACGGCGCCGCCGATTTCATCTTCGAGTTGAAATCGACAGAGTGTGCCGTCGGGCCGGTCACGGCGTACTCGACGCCGTTCACGCTGCCCACCGTCGCGGGCAGGATGTCTGTCCGCAGAGTGGCGAGTGCGCGATTGGACGTCTTGTTGGTTCCGTCACCGGCGAGTGGGATATCCACTCGGAACACGGAGCCGTCCGGACTCCTGTCGATGGTGATTGGGTTTTGCATCTCGCCCGATGCCAGTGCCTGCTTCTTGAGATCAGCGATCGCCGAGCGGATCTGGGTGCCGTCGCCGGATTTGATGGCAACGGACGCCCCGCTCGCACCGCCGGGAAACGCGTCATCCAGCGCGTGGTAAGCCTGCAGCTCCTTGAGGCTCTTGGGGAGTGCATTGACGCCGCTATCTGCAGTGTGGAGGTGAACAGCGGGCATCGCCAGCCCCACCAGTACCGCCGTCGAGAGCACCGCTGAGATCACCGGGTGCCGCAGTACGGGCCGCAGGATGGCGCCCCAGATCCGGCTGCCTTCGCCGGTATCTCGGCGGAAGCGGTGGAGGAACGGAATCCGGCCCTTCTCGACGCGGTCGCCGAGCACCGCAAGCACCGCCGGGAGCACCGTCAGCGAGCCGATCATGGCGACGCCGACGACCATCATCGTCCCGATTCCAAACGACATGAACGTCTTGTCGCCTGAGAAGAACATCCCAGCCATTGCCACCATCACGGTGAAGCCGGAAATCAGCACCGCCCGACCGGAAGTCGCGGCTGCGGCTTGGAGTGACGCCGACTCGCTTCTCCCCGCTCGGCGTTCTTCGCGTTCACGGCGCAGGTAAAACAGGGAGTAGTCGACACCGACCGCCAGTCCAATCAGCAGGATGACCTCGCTGACCTGGGGGTCCATCGGGATGAACTGGCTTGGCAGCGCGACCAGGCTGATGGTCGCGATAACCGCTGTCAGTGCAAGCACCAGTGGCACCAGCGCGGCGACTGCCGAGTCGAGGATGATCAGGAGAATGATCAGCGTCAGGGGCAGCGCGATCAGACCCGCCATCGCGATCCCGGAGTTGATCAGCTTGTCGAGCGCCTTGTCGGTCGAGACTCCCGCCTCGCCCACGTAGAGGTCAGGGTGCGCCTTCTGCACCGCGGCCACCTTGTCAGAGATCGTATCGATGTACTTCACAGCGTCCTGGTAGCTGCCGTGAGGCTTGAAGGTCACCAGCACCGCGTGCCGGTCGGGGGAGATCTGACCGGAGTTGCCGGCGGCCAGCGGCGAGCGCAGGTTCTCCACCTGCTTGAACCCCCGCAACGCACCGAGTGTGTCGGTGATGGTCGACCTGAATGCGGGATCGTCGACGGTCAGTGTCTTCGACTGAATCACGACGAGTTCGCTTTGGCCGGTCTTTTCGAGGTCAAACGCCGCGTCGAGAATCTTGTCGGCCTTGCGGGACTCGCCGACACCGGCATCGGTGGGCTTGAGGGTGTTCATCGGAAGCATCACCGATATGGCAACCGATGCCAGTACGAACGCAAGCCAGCCAAAGATCGCGGTCTTGCGGTGGCCTGCGCTCCAGCGGCCCATACGGGCGGCCAGGTTGCGGGAGTGCCCCGGATCGCCGGTGGTCTCGTCGACGGTCTGCTCCGACCGGGCGGGCTCCTGCGGATCGTTCTGTATGACTCGCGTTTTCATCACACCACTGCTCCTTCGAGGACGTTTACGGGATGCGTCCACGGTGGCAGCAGCAGTCGCTGGGCGAAACGGGGCTGACAGGCGGTTCGGGGGGCGGGTTTCTGGCATCCCGCCGGGACGGGTTGCTACGTGCCGAGGTAGAGCAACACCGCGAGCACCCGTCGCGAATCGCTGCCGGTGGCCGGCAGATCGAGCTTGGCAAAGACACTCGAGACGTACTTCTCCGCCGCTCTCAGCGTGATCACCAGTGCATCGGCGATGCCCTGGTTCGACCGGCCTTCGGCCATGAGTACCAGCACCTCCCGCTCGCGTGGGGTGAGCGCGTCCAGCGGATCATCGCCGCGGCGCTTGGAGAGCAGTGTGGAGATGATGATCGGGTCGATCGCCGAGCCACCGCAGGCCACCCGCCGCACCGCCCCCAAGAACTCGGTGACGTCACTGATCCGGTCCTTGAGCAAGTATCCGACCCCGTCTGCGGAGTCGGCGAGGAGCTTCATCGCAAGGCCCAGTTCGATGTACTGGGACAGCACCAACACACCCACCTCAGGGTGCCTGGCACGAATCTGTATCGCCGCCGCCAGACCTTCATCGTTGTGGGTCGGGGGAAGCCTGATGTCCACGATGGCCACGTCGGGCGAGTAACTTCGAACCTTCAGCAACAGCTCCTCGGCGGTTTCGCACGTACCGACCACCTCGACCCCGTCTTCGGCGAGGAGGCGTGCGACACCCTCGCGCAGGAGCACGCTGTCCTCGGCGATCACTGCCCGCATGGAATCTCCGCTCTGACCAGGGTGCCTCCTCCGGCCGGACTCCACACCCTCAAGGTGCCACCCAGCGCCTCCATCCGATCCGCCAGACCTCGCAGCCCGCTGCCGGTTTCTGTGTCGGCGCCGCCGACGCCGTCGTCGCTCACGTCCACCCGGAGAACATCTCCGGCTCGGCTGAGTTCGACCTTGGCCGCGGATGCGTGCGCGTACTTCCCGACGTTGGCCAAGCTCTCGCAAACCATGTAGTACGCCGCCACCTCCACAGGTTCCGGCAATCGGCCGTCCAGTTGGACCGAAAGCGTCACCGGCAAAGGAGCCAGCGCGGCTGCTTGCTCGAGGGCGACCGGAAGCCCGTGCGCGGTGACCACCGCAGGATGGATTCCGTGGGCGATCTCGCGGAGTTCAGCGAGCGAGCCGGTGACCTCGAGTCGCGCAGATTCCAGCCGCCGCGCGGCCTCGGGGTCATCTCCGAGCCGGCGCTCCAGCAAGCGCAGTTCGAGCGCCAGCGCCACCAGTCGCTGCTGGGCGCCGTCGTGGAGGTTTCGCTCCAACCGCTGGCGCTCTCTCTGTCCGGCCTCGACGATCCGAGTCCGAGAGCCCTTCAGCTCCTCCAAGCGTGCTCGCAGCTCGACCTGCAACCTCGCGTTTTCGAGGGCGATTCCCGCCGCCGCGGTCACCGCACGCAGCAGCTCGGGCTCATCCAACAGCCACGGATCGTGCACGAGCGCCGCCACCCGCTCGCCGCCGCGCTCAATCACCGTTATTGCACGCAGCGGGTCGCTGTCAGGCGAGTGGATGGCGCGACCATCCTCGTCTGCCCACGTCTCGAAGTCAGGCAACCAGTACACGAGTGACAGCGAGGGGTCACGGAGCGCCCGCGCCAGCGCGTCGCGCAACTCGACCGGTGCCGGATCAGCGGGCAGCTCCACGAACAGCTCACCGACTGCCGATCGCGCCAGGCGGGCGTGCAAGAGGCCGATCAGGAATGCGATGGGCGCCAGCCCGATAACGAAGAACGTGGCCCGCCTGGTCGTCTCGAAGGTCAGCTCCCCACTGACCTCGCCGTAGGCGCCCGAGAGCAACAGGAAGGCGATCATCACCAGTCCGAACGCGAACGAATCCACGAGCAGTGCCAGCCATCGGCGCAGCGGCCTCCCGGCGCTGCGGCGGCGCACCATCAGCACGACCACACCGGCCAGGCACAGGCCGCTCAGTACCACCAGCTGAACGTGCAGCAGCGTGCGCGCCACGTTCGGGTTGGGCGCGCGTTCGAGCAGGTTGTCAGGCCCGAATCCTCCCATCGTCATCCCCACGAGTTGAAGCGCGAACGCTGTGACATACCCGGCGACGACCAGGGTGAGATCCACTCGACCGCGCAGCCTGCCGGTTGGAAACGCGAGAAACACGTGAAGAAACAACACCGCCGGCAACAGGTCGAGCGCCTCACCAAGCGTGAACGGCACCGCCAACGTTGACCACGACAAGCTCGTGAGGAACATGCCGAATCCGGCAGCCACCATCAGCTGGCCGAACCGGCTCTCCGGACGCCGCCACCACGCATACAGCCCTGCGAGGACGTACGGGAGCACCACCCAAACCATCAGCGCGGCCTGCACCGGCGGGTGATCCACGTGGTCGCTGGTCAGGGCGAGGGCGATCGAGCACAGTGCTGCACACAGGCCAGCAGCGGCGATCGCCACGAGCACGCCGCCTTGTGGTGCCGCGACTCCGGTGCCACCCGGCAGGCCTGGGGCCGCCATGGCCATTCTGCTCCGTTCCTCAGATTCCGCTACAGGCGGGACCTCTCAGACGCGACCACAATGGTCGGCTGGGGTGCGGATGAAAGGAGGCGCCTGCCCGGACCATACCTCACTGCCATGTGGAACTCGCAGTGGAGGGCCACGGGACGAGCCTCGGGCTCGCTAAAGGCATATCCTGAGTTCTGACCGAACAGACTCGACCACTATTGCACCCCATTCGAGGCTGGTGACGGACCATGCAACGTGCGCTGGTGCAGCATCGGAGCTCCGCCGTGCTGGAGGCGGTGGGCCTGTGCCGTGCATATGGCTCGGTTCGGGCGCTGGAGGGTGTGACGTTCTCGATCGGGGAAGGTGAGGTGGTTGGGTTCCTCGGGCCGAACGGCGCTGGGAAGACCACTGCGATCCGGGTGCTCACGACGATCCTGCGGCCAACTACGGGGCGGTTTTCGGTGGCCGGCATCGGTTGTGATCGACCTGATGCGATCAGAGGCCATATTGGCGTGCTCCCCGAGAGCAGTGGCTATCCCGACGTGCAGACCGGCGAGGAGTATCTTCGGTACCACGCGCGGCTGCATGGACGATCTCGCGCAAGCGTGAAGGCGGTCGCGCGAGATCTTCTGGGGGAGGTCGGGCTTGGCGATCGGGGCGGCGCGTTGATCTCGACCTATAGCCGCGGTATGCGTCAGCGGTTGGGGATCGCCCGTGCCTTGGTGAACGACCCGGCAATGGTGTTTTTGGATGAGCCGACCCTCGGGCTCGACCCTGCAGGTCAGCGTGATGTGCTCGAGATGATCCGGCGAACCTCCCGCGAGCGCGGCTGCACCGTGCTTGTTTCCACCCACCTGCTTGGCGAGGTGGAGGAAGTGTGCTCACGCGTAATTATTCTCAACCGGGGGCGCGTGGTGGCCGACGGCCCGGTCGCCGATGTTGCGGGCCGCGTTGCCGCGGCTCGCAATGCTCGCGTGCGCGTAGCTCGAAGCGACTGTGCACGGGCACTCGCGGTCTTGCTCAACATGCGGTTGGTGGAATCCGCCGAGGTGGTGCCACACGCAAGCGGCGAGATCGTCGTGACCCTCGCTCCCGATGTGGATGTGGGCGAGGCCTCGGCTGTGATCCTGCGGGAGCTGCTCGGCGCCGAGGTTCCGATCATCGGCTTCGCACTCGAAAGCGGCCGGCTGAGTGACGCCTTCCTGGCCATGACGGAGCCGAAATGACGTGGCTCGTGGTAGCTGGTCAGGAGCTGCGTGACCTTTGGCTGCGAGGGCGCGGACTGTCGCTGATCCTCGCCTACAGCGTTCTTCTGAGCATCACCACCTACTTGGTGGCGTCGAATCAGGCCATCAACTTTCTCGAGCAGCGAGAGGCTGTCAGCCTCACGCTCCAGGTTGCTGTCGCCGTTGGTGCGCTGCTCACCCTGCTGGCCGCGGCAGACGCGGTGAGCGGTGAGCGCGAACGGGGCACGCTCGAGGCGCTTCTGCTTGCCCCGACTCCGCGCTGGGAGTTGGTCATGGGAAAGGGCATCGCTGCCCTCTCACTCTGGTTTGCAGCATGGGTCGTGGCGGTACCCTACGTGTGGTTTCTCGGCCACGGTATCGGCTTGGTCGCAGCGCCGCTTGCAAGCGGCCTTCTGGTGGGGAGTCTGCTCTCGGTTGCGTTCGCTGGAATCGGGCTCACCGTCAGCGGAGCTGCTGCCACGAACCGGCTCAGCCTCGCCGTAAACATGTTCATCCTGCTGGCGCTCTATGCACCGACACAGTTTCCAACGGGAGCCCAGACCGGGTGGGCCGGCGAGCTGGTGCAACGGTTCAACCCGCTCACTGCCGGCCTGCACTACCTCGGCCGGCTGGTGATCGACGCGCACGGCACCACCGACGACGTCGCCTGGCTACTCACGCCGGTGGCGGCAGCGGCAATCTGTACAGCGGCCGCGCTGATCACCGGCCGCTTCATCACATTGGCAGGAGCAAGCCGATGAACCGCGGCCGGCTCGCGCTCGTGCTCACGGCTGTGACGTTCGTCATAGCCGCATGGCCGGCGAGAGCCACCAGCTCACCGGCGGTCTCAGTCACGCTCGACAGATCGTTCGCCCATCCCAACCTGGGCCAGACCTTCGACTTCACAAGCACGGTGCGGAACAACCTCGACTCAGCTCAGCGTCCACTGGTCGTCCACCTCAACGTCCTCAGCCTGGACGATTCGGTGTACGTCGACCCCGAGGACTGGTCGTCCAACCGCACCCGCTACGTCACGGCTCCGCCGGGCCAGGAAATTGACGTGCACTGGACTTTGAAAGCCGTAAACGGCGGAAGCTTCATTGTCTACGTCGCGGTGCTCAGCCACGAGGGATCCGGCCCCATCGCCGTCAGCCAACCACTCCACGTGCGCGTGGCAGAGCGCCGTACCCTGAACCCCGGAGGAGTACTCCCGGTCGTGGTCGCCGTCCCAGGTGTCCTGGCCACCCTCGCGATCAGTCGCTGGATCGTCCGAAAGCGGCGCGAACCCCGCCGGGCGACGGTGTGAGCCCTCACCCGGCCCGAGTCTTCGACTCCGAATGAAACGTTGCGGGTTTCCCGCAGTCGGAACCGTGGCAGCACCGATGGGCGCCACCACCTTGATCCTGCAACATGGGCGGAGCCATGACTACCGATGCACGCAGCGCTCGAAAAAATCTCGGGCTGGCCACGATTGCGTTCACGATCTGTTTCACGAGTTGGGGGTTGGTTGCTCCGTTGGCCAAAAACCTCCAGGACTCGCATGGCTGGTCGGATACGCAGGTGCTGTTGCTGGCTGCGGTGCCGGTGCTTTGCGGCTCGCTGCTACGCATCCCCGCTGGATGGCTCGCCGACCGATTCGGGGGGCGCTTGATATTCACCGTCACGATGTTGCTCTCGATCTTGCCCGCGATCCTTCTGGGCTACGTGACCAACTACGGCGCGCTGCTGGTGATCGGGTTCTTCATGGGCGCAGCCGGGTCAGCGTTCGCGGTGGGCGTCCCGTTCGTGGTCGGCTGGTATGAGCGGACGCGTCAGGGCTTTGCTGTGGGCGTGTACGCGCTCGGCACCATCGGTCCGGCGATCGCGCTTCTGGTCGTCCCCCGCACGCTGGAACGGTATGGGCAGGCCTACCTTGGCTGGGGCATGGCGGCGATCCTCGTGTTTGGCGCCGGCATGATGTGGTTTCTCAGCAGCGATGCCCCCAACCCTCCGAAGCCGACTCGCTACGGCAACGTGCTTGGTGCCGGCTGGCGGCTGTGGCGGCTGGCGCTGCTGTATTTCCTGACGTTCGGCGCGTTCGTGGCGATGTTCACCTTCCTCCAGAAGCTCCTCACCAAGTGGTTTGGACTCTCGGACGTGGACGCCGGCGCGCGGGCGGCGGGTTTCGCGGCGGTGGCGGTCGCGGCGCGGCCGATCGGCGGCTGGCTGGCTGATCGCTACGGCGGCGCGACGGTGTTGACGGCGGCGTTCGCGGGGATCGCGGTGGACGGGGCCGTGCTGGCGGCGGTGGCGTCCCACCCGACCATGCTCACGGTCTCGATCGCATGCCTGACGATGGGTGTGTTCCTGGGAATCGGGAGCGGTGCGGTGTTCAAGCTGGTGCCGCAGGAGTTCCCCGAGAATCCCGGTGCCGCAACCGGCATCGTCGGCGCGGTGGGCGGAATCGGCGGGTTCTTCCCGCCGGTGGTGATGGGGCTGATCAAAGGCTGGACCGGGAGCTTTGCTCTCGGATTCGTCGGGCTGCTGGTGTTCTGCGTGATCTGCTTCGGGGTGGCTCTCGCCCTCTTGATCCGCGAGCGCTCCGTGAACGGCACCGCTCCCGCTACGGGGCTTCCCGGAACGTGAACTTTAATCCGGCGCGAGTTAGAGTCGCGTCGTGATCCGAAAACCGTCACCTCAGGCGCGGGTCGAGTCGAAGCTTTTGCGAGCACACGAGTTCTTCCGCCGGGGGCCGGTGAGTGAGGAGGGCTGGAGCCAGCTCACCGCCAAGGACCGGGACTGGGAATCGTTCTATCGCGACCGTTGGCAGCACGACAAGGTTGTCCGCTCGACCCACGGTGTGAACTGCACCGGCTCGTGCTCGTGGAACGTCTACGTCAAGGATGGGTTGGTCACCTGGGAGACCCAGGCGGTCGACTATCCCTCGACCGGACCTGACATGCCGGAGTATGAGCCGCGTGGCTGCCCGCGCGGAGCATCGTTTTCGTGGTATGTCTACTCGCCCATCAGGCTGCGCTACCCGTACGTGCGCGGCAGCCTGATCGAGATGTACCGCGCCGAACGCGCACGGCTGGGCGATCCGGTCGAGGCGTGGGCGGCGATCCAGGACGATCCGGATCGCAGACGGACATACACGAGCCAGCGCGGCCGGGGCGGGTTCGTCCGCTCGACCTGGGACGAGACGACCGAGCTGATTGCGGCTGCCCACGTGCACACGATCAAGCGGTACGGGCCTGATCGGGTGGCCGGGTTCACGCCGATCCCGGCGATGTCGATGGCAAGCTACGCCTCCGGTACGCGGTTCCTGTCGCTGATCGGCGGGGTCGTGCTGAGCTTCTACGACTGGTACTGCGATCTGCCGCCGGCGTCGCCGCAGACCTTCGGGGATCAGACCGACGTGCCCGAGTCGGGCGATTGGTGGAACGCCGGATACCTGATCGTTTGGGGCACGAACCTGCCGACCACGCGCACGCCCGACGCCCACTTCATGACCGAGGCCCGTTACCACGGTCAGAAGGTGGTGGTCGTCAGCCCGGACTACGCCGAGCACACGAAGTTCGCCGATCGCTGGCTGGCGGCGCATCCAGGCACAGACGGCGCGCTGGCGATGGCGATGGGGCATGTGATCCTGCGCGAGTTCTGGGCCGATCGGGAGGTGCCGTACTTCCGCGACTACGCCCGCCGGTTCACCGACCTGCCACTGCTGGTGACGCTCCGCGAACGCGGCGACGGGTACACGCCGGATCGCTTCCTGACCGCCTCCGACCTCGGCGATCCCGACGAGAACCCCGATTGGAAGACGGTGGTTCTGGATGAGGCCATAGGCCGGCCGGTGATCCCGAACGGCTCGGCGGGATTCCGGTGGAGCGACGAGAAGGGGCGCTGGAACCTCCGCCTGGCGGAGACGGTGCCCGCGCTCACCCTGCTTGGCCGTGACGACGCGGAATCGGTCGTGGTCGACCTGCCGCGCTTCGATGTCGGAGACACCGACGGCGGCTCGATCATCCGCCGGGGCGTTCCGGCGATGAGGATCGGCGGCCAAGTGGTCACCACGGTGCTCGACCTGATGCTGGCGCAGTATGGTGTCGGGCGAGACGGGCTCCCCGGGGACTGGCCGTCGGGATATGACGACGCCGATCAGGTCGGGACGCCCGCTTGGCAGGAGCGGATCACCTCGGTCGATCGAGGTGATTGCGTCCGCACCGCCCGTGAGTTTGCCCGAAACGCGGAGTTGACCGAGGGCCGCTCGATGATCGCGATGGGTGCGGGCACCAATCACTGGTTCCATTCCGATGAGATCTACCGCACGTTTCTGGCGATGGTGCTCCTGTGCGGGTGTCAGGGGAAGAACGGCGGGGGCTGGGCACACTACGTCGGGCAGGAGAAGGTGCGGCCGCTGACCGGCTTCCAGACGGTCGCGTTCGCCTCCGACTGGGTGCGCCCGACTCGGCACCAGGCGGCCACGCCGTTCTTCTCGCTGCTGTCTGGACAGTGGCGCTATGCCGACGTCTTCCCTGACCGGCTGGCATCACCGCTGGGCACGGGCAGGTTCAAGGACATGCACATCGCCGACGTGAATGCCCTCGCCGCCCGGCTTGGCTGGCTACCGTCGTTTCCGAGCTTCGATCGAAGTAGCCTCGATCTGGTCGACGAGGCCGAGCGGGCGGGCGTCGATCCGGCCGAGTTCGTCGTCTCGGAGCTGCGGCAGGGGCGGCTTCGGTTCGCCTGTGAGGACCCCGACGCAGACCACAACCATCCGCGGGTGATGACGGTGTGGCGGGCGAACCTGCTGGGGTCGTCGGGCAAGGGGCACGAGTACTTCCTCAAGCACATGCTGGGCGCGGCCGACCCCGGTGTGCGCGCAGAGGAGGCGGCGCCCGAGCATCGGCCGCGGGACGTGACCTGGCGGGAAGCGCCCGAGGCCAAGCTCGACCTGTTCACCACCATCGACTTTCGCATGACGTCCAACGCGCTCTTCTCCGACGTCGTGCTGCCGGCCGCGACGTGGTATGAGAAGCACGACCTCTCGACCACCGACCTCCACCCGTTCGTGCACACGTTCAATCCCGCCATCCCGCCTCCATGGGAGGCCCGCACCGACTGGGATTCGTTCAAGGCGATCGCCGAGAAGTTCTCGCAGCTGGCGGAGAAGCATCTCGGCGCGCGCCGGGACATCATCGCCGCGCCGCTGGCACACGACACACCCGATGAGATCTCGCAGCCGCACGGTCGTGTGCTCGACTGGCGGGCCGGAGAGTGCGAGCCGATCCCGGGGAAGACGATGCCCAAGCTGATCGTGGTGGATCGCGACTATCCCAACGTCGCCGCTCAGCACGCTGCGCTCGGCCCGCTCGCCGCGACGCTGGGAGCGGCGGTCAAGGGCGCGTCGTGGAAGCCGGTGGAGGAGGTCGAGTGGCTGGGCCGCCAGAACGGACTCGTACGCGGGGGAATCGCCGACGGCCGCCCGTCACTTGACCGTGTGGAGCACGCGTGCGAGGCGATCCTGGCGCTCTCGGGTACCACCAACGGCCGCATCGCCCTGGCGGGGTTCGAATCGCTCGAGGAGCGCTGCGGCGTGCCGTTGGCGTCGCTGGCCGAACGACGCGCGGACGAGCGAATCACCTTCGCCGACGCCCAGGTGCAGCCGCGCACGGTGCTGACGTCGCCCGAATGGTCGGGCATCGACGAGCACGGGCGCCGCTACAGCCCGTTCACGATCAACGTGGAGCGCGACAAGCCGTGGCACACCCTCTCGGGCCGACAGCATTTCTACATCGATCACGAATGGATGCTCGAGCTGGGCGAGGGCCTGCCGAACTACCGGCCGCCGCTGGTGCGCGGCAACCCGACCCACCTCGATCGTGCAGGCGGCGACCGGCCGGAGCTGGCGCTCCGCTACCTGACACCACACTCCAAATGGTCGATCCACTCCGAGTACCAGGACAACCTGCACATGCTGACGCTGTTTCGCGGCGGAGCGGTTTTGTGGCTCAGCCGCGAGGATGCAGAGACGCTCTCGATCAGCGACAACGATTGGGTCGAGGCCTACAACCGCAACGGCGTCATGGCCTGCCGGGCGACGGTTTCGCATCGGATTCCCAAAGGCGTCTGCTTGATGTATCACGCCAAGGATCGACACCTCCAGACGCCCCGCACCGAGCTGCTCGGGAATCGAGGCGGCACCGACAATTCGGTCACGCGAATCGCAATGAAGCCGTCACACATGATCGGCGGATATGCGCAGTTGAGCTATGGCTTCAACTACTACGGGCCGACGGGATCGCAACGTGACGAGGTCGTGCTGGTGCGCCGCCGGGAATCCGAGGTCGAGTTCTGATGACGATCAAGGCGCAGGTGGCGATGGTCATGAACCTCGACAAGTGCATCGGGTGCCACACCTGTAGCGTCACCTGCAAGCAGGTGTGGACGAACCGTCCCGGGGCTGAGTACGCCTGGTTCAACAACGTCGAGACCCGGCCCGGTCTCGGGTACCCGAAGCGCTGGTCAGATCAAGAGCAGTGGCGAGGCGGCTGGGAGCTCGACCGGCGAGGGCGGCTTCGGCTGCGCGCCGGCGGACGGCTCAAGAAGCTCGCCTCGATCTTCTGGAACCCCGACCTGCCTGAGCTGGACGATTACTACGACCCGTGGACATACAACTACGAGACGCTGATCAGCGCGCCGCTGCAAAAGCACGACCCGGTCGCGACATCGCATTCCCAGCTGACAGGCGAGGCCATGAACGTCGAATGGGGGCCCAACTGGGATGACAACCTCGCCGGTGGCCCCAACACGGCGATGGCCGATCCCCAGATTCACGGTGAGCTCGCCAACAAGGTGAAGATGGAGTACGAGCAGGCATTCATGTTCTATCTCCCGCGTATCTGCGAGCACTGCCTCAACCCTTCGTGCGTCGCGTCGTGCCCTTCGGGAGCGATGTACAAGCGCGAGGAGGACGGCATCGTGCTCGTCGACCAGGACAAGTGCCGGGGGTGGCGCTTCTGCGTCAGCGGATGCCCGTACAAGAAGGTCTACTTCAATCACCGGTCCGGCAAGGCTGAGAAGTGCACGCTCTGCTACCCGCGTATCGAGGCCGGACAGCCAACGATCTGCTCGGAGACGTGCGTCGGTCGCATCCGCTACCTGGGGCTGCTCCTGTACGACGCCGACCGGGTCGAAGCCGCCGCGTCGGTAGCAGACGAGCACGACCTGCTCGACGCGCAGCGCGGACTGTTTCTCGATCCCGCCGATCCCGATGTGCGCGAGCGGGCGGTTGCCGACGGCATCTCTCCCGACTGGATCGAGCACGCCCGGCGGTCGCCGGTTCATGCCCTGGTCGCGCGCTACAAAGTCGCTCTGCCGCTCCACCCCGAGTACCGGACGATGCCGATGGTGTGGTACGTGCCCCCGCTCTCACCGATCGTCAACGCGTTGGAGGGCGACGGCTACGAGGCCGACCCCGACGACCTGTTTCCCGCCGTCGACAGCATGCGAATCCCGCTCGAGTACCTGGCCAACCTGCTCTCTGCGGGCGACACCGACGTGATCCGAGGGGTGCTCCGCAGGCTGGCGGCCATGCGCGGATACATGCGCAAGCTCCAGGTGTTGCACCAAAGCGACGAGAGCCTTCCGGCGGCTGTCGGCATGACCGGGCAGGAGCTGGAGGACATGTACCGGCTGCTCGCCATCGCGAAGTACGACGAGCGCTACGTCATCCCGCCGGCCCATGCCGAGCTCGCTGATCGCCTCGCGGAGCAGGGCGCGGGCGCCGGCTGCAGCCTCGATTTCGAGGGCGGCCCCGGCAACTGCGGAGCAGTCGCCCCACCAGCAACAACGTCGTTCATGCTCACGGAACAGCCACAACCTCCGGCATCCTCGGGGCCACTCGATCTGAAGGTCGTCCGCCGGCGGCCCAAGACCGACGGAACGGCACCGGGATGAGCAGGGACGCGACTCCCGAACTGTTCCAGGTCGCCTCGCTGCTCCTGCGCTACCCGACGACGGCGCTGCTCGCGGCCGACCGGGAGATCGCGGACGCAGTGAAGGCTCTCCCCGGCGACACAACCCGGGCGCAACTCGGGCGGTTTCTGGCCTACCGCCAGGATGTGCCGTTGATCGACCTCGAGCGGGAATATGTCGAGACGTTCGACACCCGCCGGCGATGCACGCTGAACGTGAGCTACTACCTCTACGGTGACACCCGCAGGCGCGGGGTCTCGCTCTTGCGGCTGAAACGGCTGTACCAGGCGGCGGGACTGATACTGGAGTCCGATGAGCTTCCTGACCACCTCCCGGTCATGCTCGAGTTCGCGGCCTTCGCGCCCTTCGGCTACGGCGAGCGTGTGCTGCAAGAACACCGGATCGGGCTCGAGCTGCTGCGGCTGGCTCTCCGGGCCGACGAGCGGCCACACGTCCACGTGATCGACGCCGTGTGCTCAGCGCTGCCGCGTCTTGGGCTCAGGGAATCCGATGCGATTCGGCGCCTGGTTGCAGAAGGGCCGCCCGATGAACAGGTTGGGCTCGAGCCCTTCGCGCCGCCCGAGGTCATGCCCACCGAGGTGCGCCTGTGACCGCGCTGCAACTGATGCTCTGGGTCGCTCTGCCGTACATCGCAATCGCGATCTTCATCGCCGGGCATATCTGGCGTTACCGCACCGACCAGTACGGCTGGACAACCCGTTCAACCCAGATCCTCGAGAGCCGCAAGCTCAAGTGGGGAAGCATCCTGTTCCACTACGGCGCGCTCGCCGCGATCGGCGGACACGTGCTCGGTATCCTCGTGCCGGCCGGTGTGACCGGCGCGCTCGGGATCAGCGAACACTCCTACCACCTGCTCTCGGCCGCGGCGGGCACGATCGCCGGAGTCGCTTGCGTCGCCGGTTTCGCGATCCTCGCCTGGCGACGCGTCACGTCAGTCCGGGTCCGGGTCACCACCAGCCGCATGGACATCCTCGTCTACGTCTTGCTCGCGCTGGTGATCGGGCTTGGGATCGCCGAGACGATCGGCCGAAACACACTAGGCGGCGGCTATGACTATCGCGCCACAGTCGCAGTCTGGTTCCGCAGCATCATCTTCCTTCACCCCGAGCCATCCAAGATGGTCGGGGTGCCGATCATCTATCAGATGCACGCGACCGCAGCCTGGCTGCTCCTGCTGGTGTGGCCGTTCACGCGCCTCGTGCACGCCTGGAGCATCCCTCTGCAATATCTGGGGCGACCGTTCATTCTCTACCGCCGCCGATGGTCGCCCGCCAAGCAACGCTAGGTTGGCTGCCCCACCATCAGCACCAAGATCAGCACCAACGCAGCCAAGCTGAGTCCGTTGAGGGCGAGCGTGATCGGATCGGTGAGCGCGCGTCTCAACTCCGCAGAAGGCGCGTCTCCCGAGGCTGCGAGCGATTCGGCGAGATACCGGGTGTGTCGAGCCCTGCGGCCTCCGACGCCTCCGAGAACCATGCTCAAGAGCCAGAGGCCGACGGCGGCGCGCAGCCAAAACACGGAGCTGCTGATCCCAAGCTGATGTGCCAGCACCAGCCCGAACCCGAGCGTTGCCACCGCGGTAACGGCCACAACTGCCACCGCCGGTCGGATCAGGCGAAGCAGGAACACGATCTCGCTCGGCCTCTCGCGGCCGATCGCGGCCCACTGGAGGACTCCCGCCGCCACCGCGGCCGACACGAATCCGAACGCGCACACGAGATGCCCCAGGAGCAACCACTGATCCGCCGTCACCACCGCAGGGTACTCCGTCGAACCACAGGGTCCACGTGTGGGTTAGCCGTGCCGCGTATCCGGGTGCTCCCCGACGCGCGGATGGTCTGGAGCGACCAGTATCACGATTGTGGACATCGTGAGGGAGGGCAGAAGCATGTCGGTGCTTGTCGTGTACGAGTCGATGTACGGGAATACGCACGCGGTTGCGGATGCGATCGCCGAGGGGATCGGTGGTGAGGTTGACGTTCGGTCGGTGCACGAGATGGGCCCCCTGCCGGCGGATGTTGACCTGCTGGTGGTGGGCGGGCCCACGCACATGCACGGCCTCAGCAGCGGTATGAGCCGCAAGATGTCGGCGAATGCGGCCAAGGAGGACGGCCACGCCTCTGTGGAGCCGTCTGCGACTGAGGGGGCCGGGCTTCGAGCGTGGCTGCACTCGCTGGCTCACGCGTCTGGTCAGGCGGCTGCGTTCGACACGCGACTGGATCGATCACCACATCTGACCGGCTCGGCCGCACGCGGAATCTCTCGACGTCTGCGACACCACGGGTACACGGTGGCAGCGACCGCGAGCTTCTTCGTGGACGACGCGGAAGGGCCGCCGGCCGACGGCGAACTCGACCGGGCTCGGGCGTGGGGCGCCGAACTCGGCCGGCTCGTGACACCAAAGACAGGACAGGGCGTCTAGGTTCAAAGGAGGAGTGAAATGGAAGCTTCGACAACGACTCGACCAGCCTCCGAAGCGCGTGAGGACGAGTCGATCACGTTCGCTGGGGAATCGACGGTCAAGGGCCTCGCTGAGCGGATCGGAAGCAGCGTCCGGGCGACGATGGCGTTCGGTGATCCGATTGAGCGTGGTGACGTCACGGTGATCCCGGTGGCCAAGGCTCGTTACGGAGTTGGCGGCGGCGACAACCGCGGGCGCAAGCGGGACGCGCCCGGATCGGGCGGCGGAGGCGGAGCGATCGTCTCGCCCGCCGGCTACATCGAGATCCATACCGACGGCTCCACCCGGTTCCGGCGAATACACAGCAGCGCCGGCATCGTGATCCTCGGCGGAGCGGCGATACTCGGCACCCTCGCCGCGGTGTGGACGCTCAAACCCTCGCAACCCAGGAGCCCACGCCACACCTCGATCTCGAGGCGACGCTGGAAACGACATCATGCTGCGCGCTTCGGGAGGTAGTTCACGGTGATCATCGTTGTTGCGATAGACGGAAGCTCCGCGTCTGAGCGTGCGCTTGACGTGGCGGTTGATCTTGCGCGGTACCGCGACGCCGAACTGGTGTTGACCTACGCGCGCAATCACGGGATCATCCGGGAAGTCGACCAGAGACTGGCCGAGTTGGAAGCGCAGTTAGGGCAAGAAGGCCTGCGCGTCTCAACGATTGTCAAGGAGAGCTTCCTGGGAGAGGAAGCGGTCATGATCGCCGAGGTCGCCCGCGAGGTCGGTGCCGACCTGATCGTGATGGGCAGCCGCGGCCGAACCCCGATGACCGGGCTGGTTCTGGGCAGCATCAGCCAGCGCATCCTGCACGAGACCCCCTGCCCAACGCTGATCGTCCCAGAACACATCGATCCCCAGACGACGCAGGCCGCGGATCACGATTCGCCCACCGACACACCGGCCTAGCCTCGGGCGGGAAACGAGAGAGAGAGAAGGAGTTGCTACGAGGGGCCGGTGTCACGAACGACCAGCACTGAGCATCGCGCCTGATGGGCGACGCGTTCACTGACGCTGCCGAGCGCCCGCACTCCGGTGAGCCCGCGGCTGCCGACGATCAGCAGGTCGGCGTTCGAGGCTGCCAGAACAGACACCGCCGACCCGGACTGTCTCCGAAGCGTGACCTCGCCGCCGTCAGGGCGCACGAGGCTGGACGTCAAGGCTTCGCTGACCGTGTCTGTGCCCGCGCTGACCGCGGTCACCTCGGCTCCCAGGTCGTCGCCGAGCTGGGACGCGACCCGCACCGCTTGGGCGGCCTGCGCCGACCCGTCGGTGCCCACCACGATCGATCGGAACTCGCCATCCCACTCCTGCGGATGCCGGCTGATCAATACCGAGCACGGCGCCCTGTGCAACATCAGGGTCGCCACCCCGCCCAACAGGATTCCGGTGATCCGCCGCGACCCGTGCGACCCGACCGCGACCAGCGTTGCCCGCCGCTGTCTCACCTCGTCCAGCAGCATCGCACCGGCCGGCCCCTCGATCACGACCTCCTCCACGCGGTCGCCCGGTAGCGAGTCCCTGGCGGTGTGCACCACGTTTCTCATCCGCTCATGGTCCGAGAACGGCGGCCGCGCGAACGCCGCCGACGCGCCCAGAGCCACTGCAGCGCCACCCGTCCACACGCCGCATACAGCCACTCGGCTGCTGGCCGGCGCGAGCCGGGCCATCTGGTCGACCGCCACCATGCCCTCGGGCGACCCATCAACACCGCACACCACGTTCGACAAAATCGAATCGATGGATATCACGGCCATGTGGGCATGTCCTCCGGGCGCGGTCGTCTCGGTGTCTCTCTGATGGTTCTGGAGGCGGGGGGCGGGGACATCCGCGCGCACGCGGATGCCGGCTGCGGGAAAGCGCGGTGGCGGCAGGCGGGTGAGCTCTGGGACGATCCCGTCACCATGCCGGAGCCTCCCGCGATCGTCACCTTGACCATGAATCCCGCGGTCGACCTGAGTTCGAGCGTCGAGCACGTCCGGGCCGACATCAAGATGCGGTGCGAGCGCCCCGCCCGCCGGGCCGGCGGCGGCGGGCTGAATGCGGCCCGGGTGATTGCGCGCCTGGGAGGACGCGTCACGGCGATTCATACCTGCGGTGGCCCAACGGGCAAGCTGCTCGAGACGCTGCTCCGCGAGGAAGGCCTGCCGGGGCGGTCAGTGGAAGTCGCCGGCGAGACGCGCGAGAACATCGTGGTGGTTGAACTGGCCGGCAAGCGCCATTTTCATTTCGTCATGCCGGGGCCGGAGCTATCGCGAGCTGAGTGGCAGGTCTGCCTGGACGCCGCCGGTGCCGTAGGCAACGGCTACGTGGTGGCGAGCGGGAGCCTTCCACCGGGTGTGCCCGTCGACTTCTACGCCCAGCTGGCCGAGCGCGTGCGCAGCTCCGGGGGGCGGCTTGCCCTCGATGCGTCCGGAGAGCCGTTGCGCCTCGCGTTGGAGGTCGGAGTCTGGATGATCAAGCCAAACGTGATCGAGTTGGCTGAGCTCACCGGCATCGTCGACAGCGACGAGGCGTCTCTCGTGGAAGCCGCCGATCAACTGGTTCAACTCGGCTCGGCCGATATCGTTGTGCTGTCGCTCGGGCCGGCAGGTGCATACGCGGTGGCTCGTGATCTCCAAGGCGAACACGTGCGTTCACCGGTTGTCCCGATCCGCAGCCGCGTCGGCGCCGGCGACAGCATGGTGGGGGCGATGGTGACCGCGGCGTCACGCGGGATGGACACCCAGCAGGTCGTGAGGCTTGGGCTCGCCGGCGGCGCAGCAGCCGTCATGCAGGACGGGACGGAGGTCGCACAGGCGGGCGACGTGTGGCGGCTCTACTCACGGCTGCGAGGCGTGGGTGTATCTGAACCTACGAGTGAGCCGCCGATCGGGTGACCGGGTTGGCATCGCTCGCATGCCGGCGGATGAGGTAGCGCCGAAGCTCGTCCGCACCCCAGACCACGAACGGGAACGGCACCAGGAAGGCCAGATCCACCGGCGGAAGCGAGGCTGTTCCGAGGATGTAGTGAAACGGCGGGGTGTAGATGAAGAGCGCGGCCAGACCGACTTCGAAGGCGATTCCCCAGAGCAGCAGCCGGTTGGAGAAGACCCCAGCCGACCGAAGGGAGGCGCGCTCGGTGCGCGCCGCGAATGCTGTTCCGATCTGGCCTGCGACCATCCCGGCGAACGTCATCGTGGTCGCCTGCACGTATGCGTGGTGCAACGGGTCCCCTGCGCCCACGGGGTCGCCGGGGCTCCAGCCCGCTCTGGTCAGCACGAAGAAGTACCCCGATATCGCCAGAGCGGCGCTGATCGCTCCGAGAAAGAGCCAGGCCCGCACGAGCATCGGCGTGGTCACCACGCCTTCCCCGCGAGGGTGAGGGGGGCGGCCCATCAGCCCACGCTCCGCCGGCTCCCGGCCGAGGGCAAGCGCCGGAAGCGTCTCGGTGCCGACATCAAACGCAAGCAGCTGCATCACGGTCAACGGCAGCGGGATTGCGCCTCCACTCAGGGCGAAGACCAGGAACGGTGTGACCTCCGGCGTGGTGTGGGCGAAGATGTACACCATGAACTTGCGGATGTTGTCGAACACCCGGCGACCCGCTTCGACCGCGGCGACGATGCTGGCAAAGTTGTCGTCTGTGAGGATCATGGTGGCGGCCTCGCGGGCCACGTCAGTTCCACTGCGCCCCATCGCCACGCCGATATCCGCAGCCCGCAGCGCAGGAGCATCGTTGACGCCGTCCCCGGTCATCGCGACCACGTGGCCGTGCGCGCGAAGCGCGTCGCTGATCCTCAGCTTCGCCTCGGGCGAGCTGCGGGAGAAGATCACCTCGCGGTTGCCCTCGAGCACGTCTTCGAGAGCCGGGTCGTCCAGCGTGGCCAGCTCCTCGCCTGTGACGACTCGCGGGTTTGGCCCGGTGATTCCGACGCTGCGGGCCACGGCCTCGGCCGTCAAGCCGTGATCTCCGGTCACGATGATGATCCTGATTCCGGCCCGATGGCACCTGGTGACCGCATCGGCGACCTCTGCGCGGGGAGGGTCCGCCATCGCGATCAGGCCGAGAAAGCACAGGCCGGACTCGGAGGCTTCACGGTCCTGCGGGAGGTCTGTCCCTGCTGGAAGTCGCCGGGTCGCAATCGCCAGAACGCGCAGTGCGTCCTCGGCGAACGAATCCACCCGGTCAGAGATCGCTGCCCGGGTGGCCCCATCGAGCGCGACGGCGCCGTCGGCCCGCCAGATCGACGTGCACAGGGGCAAAACCGACTCCGGTGCCCCTTTGGTGTCCACCCAGCGCTCGCCCTCCCGCTCGCAGATGGTGGTCATCCGTTTGAGCCCAGAGTCGAAATGGAAGATCGCCAACCGGTCGTGGTCGCGCGCCTCGGGTGAGACATCGATGTTGATGGCACTGGCAGCTTCGAGCAGCGCGATCTCTGTCGGATCTCCGATCACCTCCGAATCGTCGACCCGCGCGGTGGTGCACGCCACCATGGACGCGGCCATCGGTGAGTCCGGCAGACGACTCTCGCCCGCGGTTGTCCAAAACGTCTGTGTCCGCATGCGGTTCTCGGTCAGCGTGCCGGTCTTGTCCGTGCAGATCACGTCCGTCGATCCCAGCGTCTCGACAGCGCTCAGGCGCTTGACCAACGCACCTTGGCGGGCGAGTTCCCGCACTCCGACGGCGAGTGCCAGCGTGATCACCGGAAGCAGCCCTTCGGGAACGTTTCCGACCAGCAGTCCGATTGCGAACACCACCGAGTTCGACAGCGACAGACCCGCGCCAATGCTCGCCAACGGGATGAACGCGATGCCGAAGAGCACGGCGATCGCCGCGATCAGCCACGCGACCCTGCGGACCTGCACGTCGAGGGGGCTCGGCTGCTGGGTGACCCGCTCCGACAGCGCGGCGATTCGTCCCAGTTCGCTATGCATCCCTGTCGCGAAGACCACCGCTCGCGCCTCACCGGAGGCGCATGTCGTTCCGCTGAACACGAGCTCCGTGGCCTCGAGCAGCGGGACGTCGACAGCGAACGCGGCCGACGTCCTGTGAGCCAGCGCCGATTCCCCCGTGAGCGCTGACATGTCAACTTCGAGTGAACCCGCGATCAACCGGGCGTCGGCCGAAACCCGATCTCCCTCCTCCAACACGATCACATCGCCGGGCACGAGCTCGCGCGCGTCGATCAGCTGCTCGCGGCCGTCCCGGAGTGCCTTCGAGCGATCTGGCAGAAACTCTGACAGTGCCTCCACGGCACGTTCGGCCTGCTGCTCTTGGAGAAATGCGAACGCGGCGTTGAGGAGGATAACCAGAACCACCGCAATCGCCACCGGCCTGATACCGGCAATCTCCGCCAGCACCGCGGCTGCCCACAGCAGCAAGGCAAGCGGGTGAGTCAGCTGATGAGCGATCTCTCGGGGCCACCTGCGGCCGCCGCGGCGCTGCAGCTCGTTGGGCCCGTACTGAAGCAGACGCCGACCGGCCTCGCGCGAGCCCAGACCCCTCCCCGACGTCCGGAGGTCGCGGAGCAGCCGGTCAATGGGCTCCGTCGGGTCGGCGGTCTGGACATCACCACCGTGATCCTCCAGCCGTTCCTGGCTCATCGCTGGGCAACCATATCCATCGTCCGGCATCGAAACACGCGTCGCGCCGACCGGCATCCGCCGCACCACCGACCGTGTGTCAGGGGCAACTACGGGTTTGCGGGCAACTACTCAGGCAACTTCGCACGGACACCGGGTGCACGCGGATTCGGAGTGCTCCGGGCCACACGAGAATCACGGATATGGCTGACGGAATCGAACTTACCACTCACCAACTCGAGGCGCTCGCCCGCATCGCCGCAGACCACGGGAACGTGCTTGTCCGGCAACTCTCCGGTGAAGGCGTGCACACGGCCTCCGACGTGTATGTCACCGCGATGGGCACGAGACACGGACACCGGGTGACTCCGGCCGGGGAGATCACCGACATCGGAGAAACACAACCGGCCTAGCCGGGTCGGGAGATGTTCTCGCGGCTCATTGTCGGCACGGACGGGTCTCGGCGGGCACAGCTTGGGATCGATCTCGCGTTGAAGCTGGCTCGGGAATCCCACGCCCGAATCGACATCGTGCATGTGTGCGAGCATCTCGTCGGTGGAGGATCGGCGGGCCTGCCTGTGCTGATCAACGAGGACGAGATCGTGCGCAGCTTGCACGACCAGGTGCGGGGACTCGCCGACCAGGGCTACGACGTGCATCTGCAGATCCGGAGCGCTCGCAGCCGAGGTGCGGCTCAGGTGATTGCCGATGCGGCAGCTGAGCGCGGAGCAGACGTGATTGTGATCACAGGCCGCGGGCTGGGGCGTGTCGCGGGCCTGGCACTGGGGTCGGTCACACACCGGCTCCTGCAGATTGCGCCGTGCCCGGTGTTGGTGGTGCCGGTTCGCACATGACCTGCCGGGTTTCGGTGAGCCGACGCGTCACGGGGAGAGCGCTTGGGAGCGCCGGAGTTTTGTAACGAGCAATCCCAGCATCACCAGGCCGAAGCCCACGAGGATGACCGCCGCCGCGGCATTGGTTGCCGATCCGACAACCACCGCGATCATCACGAGCCACAGTGCCCCTCCGGCGGCTCCGAGCCAAATCAGTGCCTTGAAGTCGAAGGTGCCCGAGACCAGGAAGGCGGCGACCACAGTGGCGCCGAGGATGCCGTGCCACACGGTGAGGTGGCCAAAATCGTAGAAGCCACTTGCCACCGCGGCGTACAGCGACGCGTACGAGATCAGCACGGCCCATACCGAAGCGCAGTAGGCGGCTCTGCGGCTGCGATCTGCAAGCACCACCGCGGTGACCGCGGCGATGCCGGCTTCAGCCAGCAACACCCAGCACAGGCCATCTGTGCCCACCAGGCTCACCGCCCACGCAGTTGAGGCGCCGAGCACTGCGAGGGCCAGTGGGAGACCCACCCCGGCGAGCCTGAAGCTGCGCACCCCCGCATACAGGCCGAGCACAACCAGGATCGCCACGATGGCGCCGATAGCAATGAACGCGGCCGCCTCGCGGCCGGTGTTGATCCAGCCCGAGGCCGCCCCGATCACCGCGAGCGCTCCGGCCAGCGACGTGTACCCGACCAGTCCGGCCACATCGACCTGCCACGCAACCGCTCGCCGTTTCGCCAGACCAACGCACGTGACCAGGGCAACGGCCGGGAACAGAAGCGGAGTTGTGATCTGCAGCAGCCAGGGCAGATCGGTGAACACCGTGCCATAACCAATCGCAAGGCCGGCGAACACCACCACCGCCCCGAGCGCGTACAGCACCGACGCCGCTGTTGGACGCGCCCGCGCCCCACGCGGTCTGCCACGCGCAACCAGCCGTTCCACATCCGCTTCGGAAACCCGGCCTTGGTCGAGCGCTTGAGTCAAACGCTCAAAAAGATCCTCACGCGAGTCCTGAACTGAACTCATCTCTTGCCTCCAAACCGTCGCGTGACCCGTGGTGTCCTCGACTCGCCGGAATCATCACGGATCTCGGCCTCCGTCGAATCGGTGTGTACGCGGCCTGTCGGCGAGGCCGATCAGTAGTTCCCGACCGTGGATACCTGGGTCGACCCCGATAGACGCTTCGGTGTACCTACGGATGCGATGGCAATCCCCCCCGCGCGATGGTTGTTCTGCACTCGCGACAGGGGGTAACAGATGACAGTTCAAGACGTCATGAGCAGGGAAGTCCATGCTGTGGAGCAGTCCACGTCGATCGATTCTGCCGCACGCATGATGAGCACCTATGACGTGGGAGCACTGCCAGTGTGTGCCGACGGGCAGGTTGTGGGCATGATCACCGATCGCGATCTCGTGGTTCGGCACCTTGCCGAGCATGCGCGCCACACACGGGTCGACGAGGTGATGACGCCCCGGGTGTTCACGGTCGAGCCGGAGATGACAGTCGAGGACGCCGAGGAACTGATGTGCCAACACCAGGTGCGTCGACTCCCGGTCTGCCGCGCTGGGCGCGTGGTCGGCATGATCACGCAAGGCGACATTGCCCGCGAGACAGACCCGATTTCGGTCGGGGAGATGGTGAGTGCCATCAGTGCACGACCGGCGATCGCCTGAGATGCTCAACGCTCTCCGCTTCAGGGACCGCACCGATGCCGGGCGGATGCTCGCACACGAAGTCCAGAAATCGGTGACGGGAGGCGATGTGGTTGTGCTCGGTCTGCCTCGGGGCGGCGTGCCCGTTGCATTTGCGGTGGCAAGCACGTTGAACGCGCCCCTGTTCGCGTTCGTTGTCCGCAAAGTCGGGGTGCCTGGGCATGAGGAGTTGGCGATGGGCGCGATCGCCGGTGACGGGACGCTGATTCTGAACGAGCGGCTCGTACGCGAGCTCGGGGTCGGCAAAGCCCAGCTCGAGCGCGCCGTCGCTGCGGAGATGCGCGAGCTCCGCCGACGCGAAGCCGCCTACGACGGTTCACGCGTCCAACCGGAACTCGCGGGCCGGACAGTGATCCTGGTCGACGATGGGCTCGCGACCGGCTCGACCATGCGTGCAGCCGTTACCGCCGTCCGCCACCACAACCCGAAGCGTGTGATCGTCGCGATCCCGGTCGCTCCGGCGGCGACGTGCGCGGAGCTCCGGGCGGTGGCGGATGAGGTGGTCTGCACCCTCACCCCGGATGAGTTCGGGGCCGTGGGATGGTGGTACGAGGATTTCTCCCCGACCAGCGACGCAGAGGTCCGCGCCGTGCTCGATCGCGCGGCCGCGCTCGGGTCCCCGTCGGCTCCACCTGTCGTCAGTGAGCCGGTCGTGATTCCGCTTGATGGGGGCACGCTGGAGGGTGACCTGTCTGTTCCGGAGGGAGCGGCGGGAGTGGTGGTGTTTGCTCATGGAAGTGGGTCGAGCCGCTTCAGCCCGCGTAACAGGCAGGTCGCTTCCGCCCTCAACCACGCCGGGCTGGGCACGCTCTTGCTCGATCTCCTGACCGAGGATGAAGAGCAGGCCGATCGCCGCACAGGCCGGTACCGTTTCGACATCGGCCTTCTCAGCCGGCGGCTCGTCAAGGCGGTCGACTGGCTCGAGTCGAACCCGGGTGCGCCTCGCCCGGTCGGACTCTTCGGTGCGAGTACCGGCGCGGCTGCGGCACTGGTCGCGGCGGCCGAGCGGCCAGACCGGGTGCGGGCGGTTGTCTCGCGCGGCGGCCGCCCCGATCTGGCCGCCTCATCACTGCCAGATGTCCGCAGCCCAACGTTGCTGGTGGTCGGCGGCGCGGACACCGAGGTGCTCGACCTGAACCGCCAAGCGCTTGCCCGGCTTGATTGCACCAAGCGGCTCGCGGTCGTACCCGGCGCGACGCATCTGTTCGAAGAGCCGGGGGCGCTCGATCGGGTCGCAGAGTTGGCGGCCGAATGGTTTTCGACGAATCTGGCCGGTGATGGCGCCGCAGCCTGAACTCATGCGAGCGCTCACCGGTACGTCGGCAGACTACGACGGGCTGATGGGACGAGCGGCGTCTGCTCGATTCGTGCTCATCGGTGAGGCGTCTCACGGCACCCATGAGTTCTACAGCGAGCGGGCCGCGATCACCCGGCGTCTGATCGAAGAGTGCGGAGTCACCGCCGTGGCGGTTGAGGGTGACTGGCCGGACGCATATCGGGCCAACCGCTTTGTCCGGGCGGTCGGCTCGGACCACCGAGCGGAGGACGCGCTGGCCGGCTTTCGCCGGTTCCCGACGTGGATGTGGCGCAACACCGTCGTGGTCGATTTCCTCACCTGGCTGCGGAAGTGGAACGACTCCCTGCCCGCCGGCGCGCAGAAGGTCGGGTTCTACGGCCTCGATCTCTACAGCCTTCACACATCGATGGCGGCGGTGGTGTCCTACCTCGAGCAGGTCGACCCGGAGGCTGCCGTCCGGGCCAAGCGCCGCTACGCCTGCTTCGACCACTTCGGACCCGACCCTCAGGTGTACGCGTACGAGACGTCGCTCGGGGGGGCCGAGCCGTGCGAGCGTCAAGTGGTCGAGCAGTTGCTCGAGCTCCAACGGCGGCGGTTCGGGAGCCTCGACGGGTTGATTGACGAGGATCGCCAGTTCTGTGCTGAGCAAAACGCTCGGCTCGTGACAAACGCGGAGCGCTACTACCGGTCCGCGTTTCGCGCCGGAGTGGGGAGCTGGAATCTCCGCGACACCCACATGGCCGATACGCTCGACGCGCTCACCGCTCATCTCAGCCGCACAAGCGGGCAGACCAAGGTGGCGGTGTGGGCGCACAACTCCCATGTCGGCGATGCGCGCGGCACCGAACTCGGTCGATCTGGAGAGCTAACACTTGGTCAGCTGGTCCGCGAGCGCCACCCCGGCGAGGCGCTGCTGGTCGGTTTCACGACGCACTCCGGGACCGTCACTGCAGCGAATGACTGGGGCGATCCTGCATCTCGCAAGCGGGTGCAGGCGGGGCTTCCGGGGAGTTGGGAGGAGCTGTTCCACAACACCAAGGTGCCGCGATTCCTGGTGTGGACGGATGGACTTGACGATTGGCGGCTGGAGCGGGCCATCGGCGTCGTCTACAGGCCTCAGACCGAGCGACAGTCGCACTACTTTCACAGCCGGTTGGCCCAGCAGTTCGATGCGATCATCCACATCGACGAAACGACCGCGGTGCTGCCGCTCGAGGCGAACGTTCCCGCGGACGCGGAGGAGCTCCCCGAGACATATCCCTGGACGGTGTAGACGGCGGCTCAGCGCGGTGGCTTGATCTCTCGCCGCGCAGATGTACAGTTTATGGGGTTTGCTGGGAGGCGATTTCGGGGGGACGTGGGGATGCGTAAATGGTTTGGCGTGCCGGTTTTGGTGCTGGGTGTGGCGGGGGTCGCGTTCGTCGCGCCGGCCTCAGCGGCGGTTGTGGCCGACTGGGAGATGAACGAGGCTCCGGGTGCCAACACGATGGTCGACAGCGGTCCGAATCATCTGGACGGGCTGATCGGATCAGGTTTGACAACCGGCGTGTCGGCCAACGGCGCGGTGGGGTACCGGTGGGCGTTTGTGAGTCCCACCGCTCCGCCGCCGAAGCCCGAGCGGCTGGTGCAGGTCGCCAATGACGCGAAGCTGAACCCGGGGGCCGGGGACTATGCGGTGACGGTCCGGTATCGCACCACCCAGAATTTCGGAAACATCGTGCAGAAGGGGCAGGCGGGATCGACCACCGGCTACTGGAAGGTCGAGAATCCGAACGGCCAGATCAAATGCACGTTCCGCGGCCTGGTCAACGGCACCCTCAAACGCAAGGCGGTGCAGTCGCCGACCGTGCTGAGCGACGGGAACTGGCACATCGTCACCTGCAGCCGCAGCGCAAACAGCATCTCGCTGACGGTCGACGGGGATGTCGTGGCCAGCGCCTCGGGCAACACCGGCACGATCTCCAACACCCGGCCGCTCACCATCGGCGGCAAGCTCGACTGCGATCAGGTCACAACCTCGTGTGATTACTACACCGGTGACATCGACTACATCACCATCAGCAGCTCCGCCGCCCAGACCGACGGCACCGACCCGACCGTCACCCAAGCGCCCAAGATGATCGTTCCGCTCGGGGCGACGCTGGCGGCCAGAGCGGTCCCCACTCACGTCGGGTTCGCAGCCACCGATGCGAGCGGCATCTGCTCGTACTCACTCCAGCAGAGCGTGGCAGGTGAGCCGTACCAGGCGGTCAAGCTGGCCACGCCGTTGACGCTGTACGGCACGCCCCAGATTACGCCTGGAGCGGCCACCCACCAGTTCCAGGTGGCCGCGACCGACTGTGCCGGCAACCAGTCGAGCTACGCGCGCGGCCCTTCATCGGTGCTCTCGGCCTTCCAGAACGGCAGCACGTCGATCCATTACACCGGCAGGTGGAGCGCGTCGAACGTCTCCGGCACCTACGGCGGAAGCATCCGCTCGACATCCGCTGCGAACGCTTCGGCGAGCCTCACCTTCACCGGGCGCGAGGTCACCTGGGTGGCGTCCAAGGCGGCCAACCGCGGCGTCGCCAAGGTGCTGATCGACGGCAAGCAGGTGGCGACCGTGAACACCTACGCGAAGACCACGGTGCGGCGGCGAGTGGTGTTCACGCGGTCGTTCGCCAACGGCGGGCGGCACACCATCAAGGTGGTGTGCGCGGGTACCACGAACCACCCGCTGATCGACGTGGACGCGTTCTTGGTCGTTCGCTAAACCCGGCCGGGCGAACTCAAGGCCGAAAGCTGCCACGGTTTAGGAGACGATCACCGTCAGTCGCAGCATGTGGTCTTCGCCGGTGGTGGTGACGCCGGCGGTGTAGTCCTCGCCCGCGTGGGTGGTGAACCTATAGGTGCCTGGGTGAGTGAATCTCAGGGTTGCAGCCTGGGTCTGGTTGGTGAGGGGAGTCTGAATCACGGCGTTCGGCCCCGCGGTTTGCACCACCGTGTGCGCCATGACGTCCTGGTCGGTGACCGTGAGCGTCGATCCGGGGGTAAGCGAGACGGTCTGGGAGACTTTCATCGCGCCACCGTTGAGCGCCCAGTTGTGGCAACCAACCTTCGCGTGGCTGATTACCAAGCTGGCCAGCTGCGTCTTGGAGGCGGCCGGGGCGGAGTTGGCCGCGTTCTCTGCGGTGCTCGAGCCGCAGGCCGAGAGCGCGACGGCAAGAGTCGGTAGAGCCAGCAGCGCCAGTGGTGTACGAATCCGCATCGAAAGCTCCTTGTCGTGGGTCTTCTCAAGCTTGGGAGATTTCCGCGTCGGCGGCATCCGCGCACACGCTGGGCTGCCCTCGTGGTAAGCCCGCATCCAAACCGCCGGGGAACGCGGGAAGCCCGCAAACCCGCGGGAGTGGATGGTGGACGTCCGCGTTGCTGGTCGTTCTCCCGACCCGGCCGAGGCGGATCTTGCGCTGTGTGAATAGAATGCGATGGCCGGATTGCCCCACCGGTTTCTGGACCACGTTGGTAACGCGAATGAAGGAGTGAGATGAGCGATTACGCAGTCATCAACCCGGCAACCGGGGAGACCGCCAAGACCTATCCCACCATCACCGACGCAGAGCTCGAGGCAGCGATTGCGCTGGCCGACGAGGCGCACCGGGGATGGTCGAAATCAACCACCGTGGCGGAGCGCGCTGCGCTCGTGCGCCGGGTGGGCGAGCTCCACGCCGAGCGCCGCGACGAGCTCGCCGCGATCATCGTGCGGGAGATGGGCAAGCCCACCGATCAGGCCCTCGGCGAGATCGACTTCTGCACCGACATCTACTCGTACTACGCCGATAACGCCGAAGATCTGATGAAGGACGAGCCGATCAAGCTGCTCGCCGGCGAGGGGTCGGCGCTGATCCGGCGCGACTCGCTGGGCGTGCTGCTTGGCATCATGCCGTGGAACTTCCCCTACTACCAGGTCGCCCGGTTCGCCGGCCCCAACCTGGTGATCGGAAACACGATCCTGCTCAAGCACGCACCCCAGTGCCCCGAGTCGGCCGAGGCGCTGCAGCAGATGTACCTCGACGCCGGCTTCCCCCAGGGCGCCTACGTCAACATCTACGCCACCAACGACCAGATCGCCGGCGTGATCGCCGACTCGCGCGTGCAGGGCGTCTCGCTGACCGGCTCTGAGCGGGCCGGGGCTGCGGTGGCCGAGATCGCCGGCCGCCATCTGAAGAAGGTCGTGCTGGAACTGGGCGGCTCTGATCCGTTCATCCTGTTGAGCACCTCCGACCTGGATGCGACCGTTGAGTCGGCCGTCTCGGCCCGCCTCGACAACACCGGCCAGGCCTGCAACGCGGCCAAGCGGTTCATCGTCATCGACGAGCTGTACGAGCCGTTCCTGGAGAAGTTCACCGCAGCGATGACCGCGTCACAGCCCGGTGATCCCAGTGCCGAGGATGCGTTCCTCGGCCCCCTGTCATCGGTCGCTGCGGCCGAGCGGCTGGAGGGCCAGCTGAAGCGGGTGGTTGCCGGCGGAGCCAAGGTCGCGGCCGGTGGCGGCGAACGCGACGGCGCGTTCTTCCCACCCACCGTGCTGACTGACATCACTCCCGACAACGATGCAGGTCGCGAGGAGCTGTTCGGCCCTGTGGCCGCCGTGTACAAGGTGGGGTCGGAGGACGAGGCGGTCAAGCTTGCCAACGACACACCCTACGGTCTCGGCTCGTACGTGTTCACCGAGGACGAGGAGCAGGCGCTGCGGATCGCCGACAAGCTGGACACCGGAATGGTGTTCGTGAACCTCGTCGGGGCGGACGGCGCCGAGCTTCCCTTCGGTGGCATCAAGCGATCCGGTTCGGGCCGCGAGCTGGGTCGGTTCGGTGCCGACGAGTTCGTCAACAAGAAGATGATCCGCGTCGGCTGACCGCCGCCACACGCCTCAGGTTCGTCAGAAACCTCCGCAATTGCGGGGGTTTCTGTCGTTTCACGGCCGTGTTTCCCACCGGCAATGTGCTGACAGCCTATGATGACCGGCGTGGAGAGGATTGCGAACGCTGTGCGCGCCGCTGATCGCATGCTGTGCATGCTCGGGCAGTCCTGTTGCGTCGCCCGATCGCAGTCTCGCTGGCGGCGAGTGGCAGCCGCACGGGCGCCCCGCGTACCACCGAAGCCGTAGCCGCGGAGTCGTTGATGCCCGCGCAATCGCCCGTTGTGCTCGCCCTCGACCAGGGCAGCTCGAGCACCCGCTGTGTGGCCTACGACCTGCGGCTGCGGCCGATCGCCTCAGGCAGCTCCCCGGTTGTCACAGCCCGGCCCGGGCCGGGAATGGTGGAGCACGACCCCGAGGAGCTCTTCCATGGGGTGCTCTCGGCCGTCGCGGCGGCTCGCGAGGAGTGCGGCTGGGCGCCCGTGGCTGCGCTGGGGATCGCCAACCAGACCGAGACGTTCGTGCTCTGGGACAGAGCGACCGGCGAGGCGGTAACCCCGGTGGTGAGCTGGCAGGATCAGCGGGCAGGCGAGCTCTGTGCGGCGCTGGCACGCCGCTCCGGAGCGGAGCTGGTACCGGCGGTCACCGGTCTGGGGCTCGATCCCACATTCTCGGCGCCGAAGCTTGCGTGGCTGTGCGACCGTGACCCGCAGCTGCGCCGGCGGGCCGAGGCCGGCGAGCTGCTCTTCGGCGACGTGGCCTGCTGGCTGTCGTGGAAGCTCAGCGGCGGTGCGGGCCACGTCACTGAGCCTTCCAACGCCAGCCGCACGCTGCTCGTCAACCTCGACACGCTCGACTGGGACGATCGGCTGCTCGACCTGTTCGGCGTGCCGCGGGTGCTGCTGCCCGAGATCCGCGCGTCGGACGATTCCGGTTTGCGCACCGACCAGGGAGTGACCGGAGTCGATGCGCCGATCGCAGCGATGCTGGGCGACCAGCCGGCGGCGCTGTACGGCCAGGGATGCACAACGGCCGGTGAGACTGCGCTCACCCTCGGCACGGGGGCCTTCGTGTGGCAGAACGCCGGCCCCGAGCGGCCCGACCCGCCGGCAGGAGTACTTGCGACGGTTGCGTGGGATTCGGCCGGAGAGGGGCGTGCGTACGCCCTGGAGGCATTTTGCGCGAATGCCGGAAACGCGCTGGCAGTGGTGCGCCGGGTGGGATTGACCCCGGAAGGAGACACGGCGGCGGTCCCGGACTGGACGCGGGCGCGGCCCGTGGTCGTGCCTGCGCCCTCTGGCCTGGCCACACCCCACTGGCACCCGGCCGATCGGATCACGGTGCTCGGGATGAGCAGCGCGACAACCCCGGCCGACCTGGCCTCGGCGGCGCTGGCCGGCGTGGCCCACCAGATCGTCGACGCGATCGAGGCCCTCGACGCCCAGCGTTCCGGCGAGACCGTCCGGGTCGGCGGCGGTCTGGCAGCGAGCGAGCCGTTTCTGCAGACGGTCGCCGACCTCTCCGGAGTACGGTTCGAGGTGGCGGCTGACCTCGAGGCGACCGCCCGCGGCATCGCCGCGATGGCGGCTCGAAGCGCCGGCGTAGAAAGCGGCGAGCAGTCGCACGCGGTTGGCCGGACGGTGACGCCAATGCTCTCCGCCCGCGCACGGGAACGCGAACGGGAGCGGTGGAGGGAGGCCGTTGCCGTCCACATCGCATCGGCAGCGACCGCATGACCGACGGGGCGCTGAATCCCACCACCCGGTCGGAGTCGCTCGCGCGGATGCGCACCCAGGAGTTCGACGTGCTTGTGATCGGAGGCGGGATCACGGGCGTGGGAATCGCCCTGGACGCCGCCTCCCGCGGGCTGTCGGTGGCTCTCGTGGAGTCCCGCGACCTGGCTGGGGGCACCTCCAGCCGCTCGAGCAAGCTGATACACGGCGGACTGCGCTACCTCGAGATGCGGGACTTCGGGCTCGTGCGTGAGGCGCTGCGAGAGCGACGTCTTCTGCTGACCAGGATCGCACCGCACCTGGTACACCCGGTGCCGTTTCTGTTCCCACTCACCCACCGCGGTTGGGAGCGGCCGTACATGGGGGCAGGCCTGCTCCTGTACGACTCGATGGGCGGGGCCAAGCACCTGCCGCGGCACCGCCACCTGTCACAGCGTGCAGCGCTGGCCGCCGCCCCTGCGCTGCGGCCAGATTCCCTGGTGGGAGCGGTGCATTTCCATGACGCGCAGGAGGACGACGCCCTCTATGTCGCCTACGTCGCTCGCACCGCCGCCGCCAACGGCGCGGCCGTCGCCACCCGCGTACGCGTGACGGGATTCGCGACCGACGAGAGTGGCCGGGTCACCGGCGTACAGGCCCGCGACGAGCTGGACGGCGGCGCGCTCCAGATCACGTGCCGGCATGTGGTTGCGGCGGTCGGGGCGGCGACCGACCACCTGCTCGAGCTCGCGACCGGACGCCCCCACAACGAGCTGCGAGTGTCCAAGGGCGTTCATGTGCTCGTACCGCGATCGAGTATCCCGATGCGAAGCGGGCTCTTCATGCGTACCGAGAAGAGCATCTTTCACGCCATACCCTGGGGGGCCGACCACTGGTTGCTGGGAGACACCGACACGGAGTGGGGCGAGGATCCCGGGCAACCGGTCGCCAGCCGGGCGGACGTCTCCTACCTCCTGGCGAAGGTCAACAGCGTGCTGGTCAACCCCATCACCCCACGAGATATCCACGGCGTGTTCGCGGGTGTTCGGCCGCTGGTGAAGGCGGCGGGGACGGCCGACACGACCCGGCTTTCCCGAGAGCACCGATTGTTCGGCCCGCGGCCGGGGATGACCGTGATCGCCGGCGGGAAGTACACGACATATCGGGTGATGGCCCGCGACGCCGTCGATCGGGCGGTCCGGGGTATCGGGCGCGCTGTTCGGTCGTCGCGGACAGAGGATCTGCCCTTGATCGGCGCCGTCGGCTCCCCGGCGGGTGCGCCACCCGAGTTGTCCCGCGACCACGCCGCCCGTCTGGTGGAGCGCCACGGAGCGCAGGCGGGGCGGCTGTTCGAACTGATCGCCGACGACCCGCGGCTGGCCGCTCCACTTCCAGGGGCGGAGAGCTATCCCGCCGCCGAGGCCGTCTATGCCTGCACGCATCAGGGGGCGCTCACGCTCGACGACATCCTCGACCGGCGCACACGGATCGCGATCGAGGTCGCCGACCGCGGACGTACGGCGGCCGCAGCCGTGGTTTCGCTCGTGGCCCCGGTGCTGGGCTGGTCGGAGACCCGTGGGGCCGAGGAGCTCGAGTCCTACCTGCGTCTGCGCGACGCCGAGCAGGCGGGCGAGTCAGCCGGCGATGATGCCGATGCCGTGGCCCGCTACCGTCAGGCCCTCGCTCCGGGGCCGTAGGCCAGCCGCAACAGCCGGCCTTGGGCGAACCGCTCCGGGCGGAGCTCGCTGACATCGATCGGCGGAGTGCGGCCGGTCACCTCCGCCGCGACCACCTCACCCACCGCGGGCGCCAGCTTGAAACCATGCCCGCTCCATCCCAGGGCGAGATACAGGCCGTCCACCCCCGGGCACGGTCCCATGATCGGGTTCCAGTCGGGAGTCACGTCGTACGGCCCCGCCCAGCCGCGCAGCAACTCGAACCCCGAGAGCCCCGGATAGCGTTCACCCAGTCCGGCTCGCAGCGCCGTCTCGTACCCCGCCGACAGCCTGTGATCACAGTCGTCGGCGCGCTCCAGCACGTCCTCACCGGCGTAGGCCACCGCGCAGAATGTACGCCCGCGATCGGGTCGCACCACCACATTGGTGACGGCATCTGAACAGACGGCCGACGGCAGGGGCGCGCCCGGTTTACGCCCTGCCACTGCGACCTGCAGCCGCCGCAGCTCGATCGGCTGACCGGCGCCCACGGGGCGCAGGAGATCGTTCGCCCACGCGCCGGTGGCCAGCACGACCGTTCCCGCCGGCACGAACCCCTGGTCGGTTTCAAGCCCGGTCACCCGTCCGCCGTCGACCCGGATCGCCCTCACGCCGTTTCCGAGCTGCTGCTCGAGCCCGTTGGCGCTGGCAGCGGCAAACCAGCTCAGGCACATCTTCTGCGCGTCGGCGAATCCGCCGGCCGGCTCGTAGGCCGCGCCGGCGATCCCCTCCAGCGACAGCTGCGGCTCGACATCGGGGATCTCATCCGTGCTGAGAAAGCGCGTGTCCAGGCCGAGGTGCTGCAGACGCTCGACGTTGCCCCGGCAAGCCGCTTCGAGGCGCTCGGGGACCGTCAGCAGGTAGCCACATCCAACGTACCCCGAGTCGCCCCCGCCGACCCGGTCGGCCCAGTCGATGATCGTGTCGGTGCCCGCCATCGCCAATCGGGCGGTGACGTCGTTGGAGTAGTGGCGGCGCACCATCGAGAACGATCGCCCCGAATCGCCGCCGCCCGGCAGGCCGCGATCGAAGACCGCCACGCGGCCCTGCCGGTCCCGGCACAGCGCATGTGCGGTTGCCAGCCCCATCAGGCCTGCCCCCACAACCGCGGTATCCACAGCCCCGCTCATGTGGGAAGAACCTACCACGCCAGATTGACTAGGCCATTTCGAATCTTTTGACTTTTGGTATTACATTCGGTATGGTCGGGTGTGGATGTACGACTACGGGTTTTTCTCCTATGAGTCGAAGGACGACTTCCTGGATCGGTCGCGGGAGTTTTGGAATCCCGACAAGACCGATTTCTGGCAGAACGCCGGCGTCGACCTGGTGATCGATCGGCGGGAAGGCTTCTTCTTCTGGGACATGGCCGGCCGCCGTCTGATCGACCTTCACCTGAACGGCGGCACCTACAGCCTCGGCCATCGAAACCCTGAGCTGATCGCGACGCTCGAGCAGGCGATGCAGCGGTTCGACATCGGCAACCACCACTTCCCCGCACTGGCGCGAACGGCTCTGGCCGAGGCGCTGGTCAAGACCTGCCCGCCCAACATGCGGCGGGTGGTGTACGGAGCCGGTGGAGGGGAGGCGACCGACATCGCGATCAAGACCGCCCGCCACACCCGCCAGCGGCGCAAGATCGTCTCGATCCTCAAGGGTTATCACGGCCACAGCGGTCTCGCGGTGGCCGCCGGCGACGATCGCTTCTCGCGGCTGTTTCTGTCCGACCGGCCGGACGAGTTCGTGCAGGTGCCGTTCAACGACCTGGAGGCGATGGAGGCGGCCCTGAGTCCGGGCGACGTGGCCGCGGTGCTGCTCGAGACGATCCCGGCCACATACGGATTCCCGCTTCCCGCCCCCGGCTACCTGCTGGCGGTGAAGCGCCTGTGTGAGCGCTACGGAGCACTGTTCATCGCCGACGAGGTGCAGACCGGCCTGATGCGCACCGGGGAGATGTGGGGGATCGCCAAGGCTGGGATCGAGCCCGACATCATGGTGATCGGCAAGGGCATCACCGGGGGCATCTACCCGATCTCGTGCGTGGTGCTGTCCGAGGAGTGCTCTGGGTGGCTGAAGGAAGACGGCTTCGGGCACATCTCCACCGGAGGCGGGGCTGAGCTGGGCTGCATCGTGGCGCTCAAGGTGCTCGAGATCTGCGGCCGGCCGGAGGTGCGCTCGATGGTGCACTACATCGCCGATCGCTTTGGTCGCGGGCTGCGCGCGATCCAGGAGCTGTATCCCGATTGGTTCATCGGCATCCGCCAGGACGGCGTCGTCATGGGGCTGGAATTCGACCATCCCGAAGGAGCCAAGATCGTGATGAAGCATCTGTATCAGAACGGGGTATGGGCAATCTTCTCGACGCTCGACCCGCGCGTGCTGCAGTTCAAGCCCGGCATCCTGCTGGGCCCCGAGCTGGTGGATGAGGTGCTCGATCGAACCGAGGTCTCGATCGGACAGGCACTGGCCGAGCTGCGCGCGACCCCGGCCGCGGCGGTGCACGCGTGAGCGAGCGAGTGACCGAGCCGCCCGGAGTGCCCCGAGCCCGGATGATGCTTCAGCGGGCGCACTGGGCGGCCACCGCGTTCGCCGAGTACGACCCGGTGAGGACTTCGCGGGTTGTCGATGCGGTGGCTGACACCGCATACCAAAACGCCGAAAGGTATGCCCACTGGGCGGTGAAAGAGTCGGGGATGGGCGTCGCCGAGCACAAGCTGATCAAGAACCAGGCCTGCTCGCGCGGACTGGTCGAGCGGTACGCGGGCCACGACTACGTCAGCGCCCGGGTTCACCCCGACACCAAGATCGTCGAGCTGCCCCGGCCGGCCGGGGTGATACTTGCGCTGACGCCGTCCACCAACCCGATCGCCACCGCGTACTTCAACGTGATCCTGGCGCTGATGACCAGAAACGCGGTGGTCGTCAGCCCTCACCCGCTCGCCCGTGAGGTCACCACCGACGCTGTCCGTACCCTGACCGAGGCCGCCGTCGCCGCGGGCGCTCCCGACGGATGCCTGCAGGTGGTCGAGGAGCCCACGATCCCGCTGATCGAGGCGCTGATGTCCGATCCCACCACGGACGTGATCGTCGCCACCGGCGGCACCGCGGTCGTGCGCGCCGCCTACCGTTCGGGCAACCCGGCGATGGGCGTCGGCCCCGGCAACGTGCCGGCGCTGGTCGATCACTCCGCCGACCTCGCCGCCGCCGCCGAACGCCTGGCCGAGTCCAAGGCTTTCGACAACTCGATCCTGTGCACCAACGAGTCGTGTGCGATCGTCGAGGAACGCGTCGCCGATGCCTTCGAGCGGGAGCTGAACAGGCACGGCGCCCACGTGCTTGGCGAGAGCGACGTGTCCGCCGTACGCGCAGCGGTCTATCCGGATGGCCGGATCGCCCCGGAGCTGATCGGCAAGGACGCCGAGACGCTCGCCCGGGCGGCCGGGATCCGCGTGCCGCCCCGCACCCGGGTGCTGGTGACGCCGTTCTCCCTGGTGGTGCCCGAGGAGCCGCTGGCACGCGAGAAGCTGTTCCCGCTGCTGGGGCTCGTGCGCGTGCCCGACGCCCGGCGCGGCATCGAGGCCGCCAAGGCGATGCTTCGGATCGGCGGCGCCGGGCATTCGGCGGTGATCCACTCGCGCGATCCCCGCACGGTCATGGCCTACGCGAGTGCGGTGCCGGTGCTGCGAGTGTCCGTGAACGTGGGTGGGAGCACCGGCTCGGCCGGTCTCGACACGAACCTCCTGACGACCATGACGGTCGGCACCGGGTTCTTCGGCCGGTCGTCGCTGGGAGAGAACCTCGAGGCCCGGCACCTGGTCAACTGGACGCGGATTGCCTACGCCAAGGATCCGGCCGAGCCGTTCGGAGACTTCACCGGCCTCGAGCCGTGGAATGCAACGCTCACGGCCGAGCCGGTTGCCAAACCCGAGTTCACGCCCGACGCCGCCGACGCGCGCGAGCAGATCCGGCGGGTGCTGCTCGAGGAGCTGCGCGAGTTGGTGAAGCAGTGATGGCGGAACTGCGGTCGTTCATCTTCCTCGATCAGCTTCAACCGCAGACCATGTGCTATCTCGGCACGTGGATCCGAGGCCGGCTGCCGCGGCTGGGGATGGCGGCGCAGATCATCGAGATTGCACCCGGTCTGGACATCGAACCGCTGACCGACGTCGCGCTCAAGTCAACCGAAGTTCAGGCGGGCATCCTGATCGTCGAGCGCCAGTTCGGCTACCTGGAGATCCACTCCCGGTCGACCGCGGCCGTGCAGGCGGCCAGCGCTGCGGTGCTGGCCGAGCTGGGCGCCAAACCCGAATCGGCAGTACGACCACAGATCTTGGCGTCCAAGCTGATCTCGCGCATCGACCATCAGCACTCGTTCTTGATCAACCGCAACAAGATCGGCTCCATGGCGCTGCCCGGGGAGTCGCTGTTCGTGCTGGAGATGCAGCCGGCGTCCTACGCCATCCTGGCCACCAATGAGGCCGAGAAGGCCGCCGACATCAAGGTCGTCGACTACCGCATGATCGGCGCCACCGGCCGCGTCTACCTGACCGGAATGGAGGCGGATGTGCGAACGGCCGCCGATGCCGCCATGGTCGCGTTGGGAGGTGCCGCGTGAGCACCGACGACGGCGACCTGCGCAACATCACCCGCGAGCTGCTGGCCGAGCTCCTGCCCTCGCTGCTGCAAGAGACGCTGCAGACCAACGGAAACGGGAGCGGCAACGGGCACCATTCAGCCACGGTGACCGCACTCGAGACCGGCGCAATTCCGCAGGTGCCGTCGCCTCCGATAGCTGCCGTCCACCGGCCGTCGGGGTGGCGAGCCGGCGATGGTGCTGCCCAGGTGTCACACGAGCCCTCGGGAGCCGATGCCGGTGAAGTCGAGCTGATCCAACTGCGCGGCGACGACGACCTGAACGCCTTTGTCCGCTCGATCGCCGCCCGTCTGGACGATCCCGCCGAACGGACGGCGATCCTGTCAGGGCGCCGCCGGTTCCGGCTGGGTGGCCTACCGGGGTCTGCACCTACACAGTCCGGCGGAGTGATGCGGATCGAGAAGGGGGCGGTGACCGAGCGGATCGTGCGTGAAGCCGCTGAGGCCGGCGCCCGGCTGGTGCTCTCGCCGCGCGCTGTGATCACGCCCATGGCGCGAGACCGGGCGCGCAGCCTGGGAGTGCAGATCGAGAAGGAGCGGGGATGCTGAAAGCAACGGTCACCGGCTCCGTCTGGGCAACCAGGCGGATCTCAAAGATTCCAGGCGGCGCGTTCCTGGAGGTCGAGATCGAAGGCGGCGCCAGCTTGGTCGCATTCGATGTGCTGGGCAGTGGATTGGGCGAGCGTGTGCTGATCGCGACCGGCTCGGTAGCCGCAGCCTGGTTCGACGGCGAGTCACCGCCGATCGACGCACTGATCATCGGCTCGATCGACGAGCCCGCCGAGGCCTCTCCGGCCAAGGCACGACGAACCGGCACCGGCCGCACGGCCGGGGCCTGACCGAGGAGGAGTCATGGCAGACAACGCATTGGGAATGATCGAGACGAAGGGCTACGTCGCCGCGCTGGCGTCGGCCGACGCGATGGTGAAGGCGGCGAACGTCGTGATCATCTCCCGTCAAGAGGTCGGCGACGGCCTGGTGTCGGTCGTCATCCAGGGTGACGTGGGAGCGGTCAAGGCGGCCACTGAGGCGGGTGCCGAGACGGCATCCAGCGTCGGTGAGCTGATCTCGGTGCACGTGATCCCGCGACCGCACGCCGAACTCGACAAGTACTTCCTCAACCAGTCGGCGTAGGACAGTCCGTGCCAGTCACGGCCGAGCCCCGGGTTGAGCTACGGGTCTACCTGCCAATCTCGAAACTGGAACGGCAGTTCGCCGCGTACCTCGGCACGCCCACGCGTGCCCGAGGCTACCCCCCGATCGAGGGCGAGAACGCCCTCATCATCGAGGTGTCTCCGGCGCTTGCGATCGAGCGGATCACCGACCTCGCGCTGCGCTCGGTGCCCGAGGTGGAGCCCGGCATCCTGTACGTCGAGCGGCAGTTCGGCGTGCTCGAGGTACACCACGCCGATCAGGCGCTGGTGGATCGGGCGGGTGCCGCCATCCTCGAGGGCATCGGCGCCAAAGCTTCGGACGCGCTGAGACCGCGTATCCTCTACGCCGACGTGATCGAGCAGATTACCGATCAGCATGCGGTCATCATCAACCGCAATCGGGAGGCCTCGATGGTGCTCCCCGGAGAATCGCTGCTGGTGTACGAGATGATGCCGGCGCTGTTCGCAGCCGTCGGCGCCAACGCGGCCGAGCGGGCCGCACCGGACATCACGCTGGTCACGGTCTCCATGATCGGCGCGGCGGGGCGGATCTACATCAGCGGTTCGACCGAGAGCGTCGTGCGTGCGCGCGATGCGATCACCGAGACGCTCGAGTCCGTGGCGGGTCGTGAGCACTGACGGAGCGCCGATCGAGCGCGCCGCGCAGGCAGCCCTCGTCCTGTTCGGCCTCGACCCTCGGTCCACCGTCGAGCTGATCAACGTCTCGGAGAATTACACCTACCGGGTGGACGAGCCGTCCTCGGGGCGGAGGTTCGCGCTGCGAGTGCACCGGCCCGGATATCACACTGCGCAGGAGATCGAGTCCGAGCTGGAATGGATCGACGCCCTTGGCCGGGACGGGTGGATCGAGACGGCCCGGGCGGTGCCTTCGCTGGACGGCCGGCGAGTGTGCCAGGTCGAGACCGACGAGCTGGGCACCAGAAACGTCGTGATGTTCGAATGGCTTGCGGGCGAGATGCCGGACCCCGACGCTGGGGACCTGCTGCCCGGATTTCGCACTCTGGGAGCACTCTCGGCGCAGATGCACCGGCAGGCGCGAGCCTGGACGCCGCCGCCGGGCTTCGTGCGCTTTGCCTGGGACTACGACACCACGCTGGGCGATCGAGGCCACTGGGGCAGGTGGCAGGACGGCCTCGGCATGGGCCGCGAGGAGCTCGGGGTGCTGGGGCGGCTGGACGCTGTCCTGCGACGCCGGCTCGAAGCCTACGGCCGTGGGCCGGAACGGTTTGGCCTGGTGCACGCCGACATCCGCCTGGCGAATCTCCTGGTGGAAGGCGACCACGTGCGTGTGATCGACTTCGACGACTGCGGCTTCTCGTGGTTCATGTACGACTTTGCCACGACCGTGTCATTCATCGAGGACCATGCTGACGTGCCGCAGCTGAAGGATGCGTGGGTCGAGGGCTACCAGTCGGTGGTACCGCTCGACCCCGCCGACCGGGCCGAGCTTGATACGTTCGTGATGCTGCGTCGATTGCTGCTGGTGGCGTGGATCGGATCGCATCACGAGTTCGCGACCGAGGCGGCCGAGCTGGGCGCCGGGTTCACAACCGGATCCTGCGCCCTGGCCGAGCGTTACCTATCTGAGTATTCATAGCGTGCCAAGGAGGATGCGATGACGATGTTCACACCAGTCGCCGGCCGGACGGTGATCGTTACCGGTGGCACCCGTGGCATCGGCAAGGGCATCGCCGGGGTTTTCTGCCGAGCCGATGCAAACGTGGTCGTGACCGGCCGCGACCCGGCCGTCGGTGAGGCCGCGGCGGCGGAGTTGTCGAGTCTCGGAGGCGGAACTGCATCGTTCGTGCAGGGCGACGTGGGAGTGGCGGCCGACTGCGAGCGGATGGCTTCGGAGGTTGTCGAGCGGCACGGCGGTATCGACGTCCTGTGCGCGAATGCCGGAGTCTTCCCCGATACGAAGCTGGTCGACATGACCGAGGCAGACATCGACTCGATCTTTGCCACCAACGTCAAGGGCACGATGCTGAGCGTCAAGGCCTGCATCCCGTACCTGGAGGCGTCGGGACACGGCCGTGTGATCCTGACCAGCTCGATCACCGGGCCGATCACGGGGTTTCCCGGATGGTCGCATTACGGAGCCACCAAGGCTGCTCAGCTCGGGTTTCTGCGAACCGCCTGTATCGAGCTCGCCCCGAAATCCATCACCGTCAACGCGGTGCTGCCGGGCAACGTGGTCTCGGAGGGACTGGACGAACTGGGCCCGGAGTATCTCGCGGAGATGGAGGCGTCGGTGCCGTTGGGGCGTCTGGGGAAGGTCGAGGAGGTCGGCGCGGCGGCCCTCTTCCTGGCCACCGATGAAGCCGCGTACATCACCGGCCAGACAATCGTCATCGATGGAGGGCAGACGCTGCCCGAGTCCCTGGCGGCACTCCAGGCCGTTTAGGTGACGTCCGGGTTCCCCGCCGGCCTGGCCCCGCTCGGGCCGGCTGCATCGAAGCTTCGCCGGCAGCTGCTCTCGGAGATCGCAGAGGGCCGGCACGGCCCCGGCGAACGGTTGGGCGCCGAACGAGATCTTGCTGTCCGGCTGGGCGTCAGCCGCTCCACCCTGCGTGCTGCGTTGGATGTGCTCGAGACCGAGGGTGACGTCTACCGCGTGCGCGGTCGGTCCGGCGGTGTATTCGTCGCCGCCCGCAGGGTCGAGCGCGACCTCACCAGCCTGACCGGTCTGCCCGCGTACCTTCGCCGGCAGGGGTTCCAGTCGGGAACCCGAGTGCTCTCGACCGACACGCGGGAGGCGGACGCGGAGACGGCGGCGGCTCTCGGTATTCCCGACGGCGCCCTGGTGCTCGAGATCATCCGGGTGCGGCTGGCCGACGACACTCCGATCTCGCTGGAGCGGGCGCGGTTCCCGGCCGGGCGCTTCCCGGGACTACTCGACCGCTCGCTCTCGGGCTCGCTGTACGACGTGCTGATGGATGAGTACCGCATTCGCCCGGCTGAGGCCGAGGAACGGATCGAGGTGATCGGGGCAACCACCGCCGAGGCGCGTGTGCTGGAGATCCGCCCCGGCGCCGCGGTTGTGGCGGTTACGCGCACCGCCTGGACGGTGGAAGGGGATGCGTTCGAGTCGTCACGTGACCTGTTCCGGGCCGATCGTGTGCGCATCATCGTCCGTGTCAGCGGGACGGCGGCGGCAGCCATCGGCAGTTCCGTCGAGGTGATCGGGACGGAATGAACGCGAGTCGCGACCCTCCGGTCGGGTGGTCGTGGAGACGCTCACGCGCCCCCGCACCACCCAGACTTTCAGACCTGGTCGAGCTCGTCGTTGACCAAGCGCCCGATCGTTTCGTAGCGGGCGCGGTCGTTCGACTTGAAGTAGTACGCCATCCCGACCCCCAGCAGGAACACCGCAAGGTCGATGATGAGCAGGTACCGGATCCAGTGCACGCCGGTCGCGAGGAAGTCGATGTTCTTGATCGCCAGGTAAACGACGAACACCTGCCCGATCACCGAGATCACCGGCGCGACCACTGTGGTGAACCAGTGGTGCTCGCCCACATGATTCTTGCGGAAGTAGTTGATGATCGCGACCGACACCAGGGCCTGGACGCACAGGATGATGACCACGCCCATGACTGCCATCAACCCGTACAAATAGATGTAGGCGTTGGTGCCCGGGTCGCCCGTACCCTCGCCGAAGCCGAACGCGAGTACGATCAGCGCCGCGATCGACCGACTGGGTGAGCGAGGCGACGTGTGGAGAGTGGTACTTGGGATGCGTGCGACCGAGCGCCGGCGGCAGGACCTTCTCACGGCCCAGGGAGTACATGTACCGGGCGGCCGTCTGATGGAACGCCATCCCGCAGGCGAACGACCCGGTGAGAATCAGGTAGCTCATCAAATCCGAGATGAACTGATTCCCAAACGCTGCCGCAGGTACCAGGTAGTAGCCGTAGTAGTTGGTCTGAGCGGCGAGTGCGGCGCTGGCCTGGTTCGCATACGCCGAGATCGAGGCCCACGAGGTGACCGTGTAGAAGATACCCAGGCCGATCACCGAGATGTACATCGCCATCGGCACGATCCGCTTGGGGTTCTTCGACTCCTCGCCGTAGTTCGGCGCCATCTCGAAGCCGACCCACGACCAGAACGCAAAGAACACGCCGATCCCGGCTGTCCCAGCCAGAACGGCGGTGCTGCCAGAGCCGCTGGCCGGCAGGCTGTGGAACGCGTTGAACGGGTTGATCGCGGCGACGTTGACGTTGCTATCGCTGGAGAAGAACACCGATCCGTCGAACACCAGCAGGATCAGTACCTCAGTGACCAGTAGCACACCCAGAATCCGGGCGGACAGGTGAATGTCGAAGTACGACAGGATCGAGATCAGCGCGACCATGAAGAGCGCGGGCCACACCCACGAGAAGTGCCAGCCGTATTGGGCCAGTTTCTCGGAGGCGAAGAATGCGAAACCGCCACAAAGCGATGCCTCGAAAACCGAGTAGGCGAGGGTGATCGCGAGCCCTGTGCCCATCGCCAACTCACGGCTCAGGCCGTGGCTAATGAAGCTGTAGAACCCGCCGACCGCGGTGACCCTCCTCGCCATCGCGATGTAGCCGACGCTGAAGATCGTCAAGATGATTGTGGCGAAGATGAACCCCGCCGGGGTGTACAGACCGTTGCCGTACCCCACCGAGATCGGGGTATTCAGCAGCATCGCCGTGATCGGGGCCGAGCCCGTCACGGTCAGGAACAGAACGCCGGCCAGGCCCACCGCTCCGCCATGCAGCTTCTCGACGTCCGATCGTTGGCTGACATCTACGCTCTCGACGACTGGGAGCATGCCCTGATGGTGCTCCTGGGCACCTCCACCTTCAGTACTCATGTCGGTCTCCTTCCTCCCAGCATCGTGTCAGGTCACCGGGCGTGTGCCCATGGTCCGTCACGTTTCCTCCTTTGAGTGACTTCGGTATCGTGGTTCTAGGTGCGTGTTGCGCCGACCTCCAGTTCGGGCGCTTCCCTCTCCGCAGGCCGGGCGTCGGCGAGCGTCTCGACCAGAATCTGCTCAACGGCGGCCTTCCACTCCGGCTGGCGGACGCAGACGCGGTCGGGAAGCACGAGTCGAGGCTGAATGTCCGCGTAGCCGGCTTTGGCCATGCGGTCGAATGATCCGATCGCGCGCACGACCAGGCCGTAGTCACCGGAGCCGACGAAGCTGCCGATCCAGTCGCCCGGTCGTCCTTCGTCCGCAAAGACGCCTTCGCGGACGCCCTGCCAGTAGGCGTGCTGGAACAGGCACCCGGCGATCCCGTGATCGCTCCAGCAGCCGGCGGTCAGTCCGCGGTCGTCGCTTCCGATGCCACGCAGAGCGATCTGGAGCAGCTGACGCCCGCGGTCGGACCTGGCCAGGTCGGCGAGGTCCTCGCGCACCTGCAGTTCTTCAGAAGTCATGTCGTCACCTCGACGGGTCGGAGTTCCATCCGATCATGACATTGGGTTGCAAATGCTGCAAGGAAACTGGAGACATTCGCCACGCGAACTCGGGCACCGTTCCTCCGAAGTTGTAGGACAACTCGGGATGATACCGGTCCCCATAACCCTGTGTCCAGCGAGTTTCTGCGCGGAGTCGGGTGGCCGCTACGCCACGGCTGCGCCGAGAGCTGCCTGGATCTGGGTCTGCAGCGGCTCTCCGGGCACGATCACGCCGTCGAGTGCGGCGGTGCCGATGGTAAACGCCCACACGCCGCGCTCTGCAAGCGCGTGGATGCGATCGGTCGAATCAACGGAGCCGGCCGCGATCACCGGCAGCGAGGTGGCGTTCACCACCGCCTCGACCAGGGCGTTGACGTCACCGTCGTAGCGGTAGGCGAGCAGATTGATGCCGTCCACGCCGAGCTGCTCGGCCCGCCTGGCGTCATCGGCGATCGAGGCGATCGAGCCACGCAGGAGGCACGGGTGGTCGACGATCTGACCCACATAGGGAAAGAACTTGATGTCGGTACCCTCCAGGATCTCTTGTACCGGCTCGATCAGCGTGCCGCCGATCAGGTAGTCGGGGCCGATCTCCGCGGCGGCTCGGGCTGAGGCAAGGGTCGCCTCGGGGGTTTCCGAGACGACCTCGAGGTGGGTCGTGTGGCCGTTGCTCCGGATGTCGTCCATCAGACTCTCCAGCTCGTCCCGGGGCAGGCCCAGGTCCTTGCATCCAACGTGGTGCAGGCCGGTATCGGCGATCGTTGCGTACACGGCCCGAGCATCCGGGAGCGTCTTGTCATCCCGCGTCAGCATGAAAATGAACTCGATCACAATCGCTCCAAAGTTGTAGGACAACTCGATATACTACCGAACCTCAGCGCGCATTTGCGTGGATACGATCGGAGGACAATGCGAGCGGCGATTTGGGAGGGCCCGGGTGTCATGTCGGTGGGAACGGTTGCCGACGCGGTCTGCCCTCAAGACGGCGTGCTCCTCCGGGTAACGGCCTGTGGTATCTGCGGCACCGACGTTCGCAGCTTCTTCAACGGCGACCGGCGGATCTCGCCGCCGTGGGTTCTCGGCCACGAGATCACCGGTGAGCTGATCGAGATCGGCCCGGCGGCCGCCGCAGACCCAGCGATGACGGAGCTCTCGGTGGGCGACCACGTGCACTGCATCTCGACGCTGTGGTGCGGGACGTGCCGGCTGTGTCGCTCCGGCAATGAGCACCTCTGCAGCAACGGCGAGTTGATGGGGTTCGATTACCAGGGTGCGTACGCCGAGCTGGTCGCGATCCCGCAGATCGCGCTCAAGAACCTGTTCAAGGTGCCGTCCGGCCTCTCGGACGAGCACTCGACGTTCGCCGACCCCCTGTCGGACGCGATCTGCGGCCACAAGGACATCTCGATCGGGTTGGACGACTCTGTCGTGGTGATCGGCGCCGGCCCGGTGGGCACCGCCCACGCCGCGCTTGGCCGGCTCGAAGGGGCAGGGCAGGTGCTGATGCTCGAAACAGCAGCCGGCAGGCTGGAGCTGGCCCGAGACATCCTCGGGGATGACCGCATGGGCTACATCGACACGTCCGACCGCGACGGGATCCAAGCCGTGCGCGACGCCACCGACGGGATCGGTGCGGACGTTGTGATCGTGGCCTGCTCGAGCGACATCGCCCAGGAGCAGTCGATGGAGATGGCCGCCCCGCGAGCCCGGGTGCTGTTCTTCGGCGGCCTGCCCAAGGGCACCACTCACATGCGCTTCCCGTCCAATGTCCTCCACTACCAGGAGGTGCAGGTACACGGCTCGTACGCATCTCGCCACCGCGACCAGGTGCACGCGCTGGACATGTTGGCCAAGGACATCGGTGGCCTGCGGCGGGTGGTGTCTGCGGTCGTGAGCCTCGACGAAGCACCTGACGCCTTCGCACGGATCCGGGCCGGCGAGGTGTTGAAGGTCGTTGTGCAGCCGTAGATGTCGGTTGCTCCCCGCCGGCCGCTTCGCCACTCGATCGCCGACAGGCTCCGATCTCGCGTATTGAGCGGGCAGTACGCTCTGGGCGACCAGCTGCCCAGCGAACCCGAGCTGGCCCGCGAGCTGGGGGTGTCACGCAGTTCGCTACGGGCGGCGATTGCACTGCTGGAAGAGGATGGGCTGCTGCGTCGAGTGCATGGCTCAGGCACGTTCGTGTCGCACCAGCCGCCGATGCGAAACGACCTCAGCCGCAACTTCGGTGTGACATCGATGATTGCCGCGATGGGACTCGAGCCGGGCGCCGTCGACGAGCACTGTGTCTCAGAGGTGCCTCCGGTGGAGGTGGCCGAGGCGTTGGGGCTGGATGCCGGTGTTCGCGCCAGCACGCTTCGGCGGGTGCGCACCGCCGGCGGCCGCCGGGTGGTCGAGACGGTCGACTGGTGCCGGGATGACGTGCTCTCGACCCGCGAGCTGTCCCAGGTTGGGGGCGGGTCGATCTATGCCCTGCTGGCCGACCGGGGTCTGGCGGTGCACGACGGGGTGGCCACCATCTATCCCGACATCGCCGACGGCGCGGTGGCCCGCAGGCTCGCGGTACCGCGGGGCGCGCTGCTGCTGACGCTCTTTCAGGTCGACAGCACCGCGGACGGGGTGGTGGTGCTCGTCTCGCGCGAGCATCACCTGACCGACGCGTTCGAGATCACCGTCTACCGCCGCGGCCCGGTGGGTGTGGACACATGAGCTCGGCCGAGCTGGTGGTGGGGGTGGACGTCGGCTCCCAGGGGACGTGCGCACAGGCGGTGTCGGCCGACGGTGTGGTCGCGGTCACGAGCTACATCCCGCACGATCTCGATTACCCCGAGCCGGGCTGGGCGGAGCAGGATCCCCGACAGTGGCTGGGTGCGGTCGCCCAGGCTGTCGCCGAGGTGCGGAGATCGGTGGGCAGCGGCGCGATCCGGGCGCTGGCATTCGGATCACAGCTCGACGGCATGGTGGCCACCGACGCCTCAGGGGAGCCGACCGCACCGGCCATGATCTGGATGGATCGCCGCGCGGGTGCTGAGTGCGACGCGGCGGCGGAGCGGTTCGACCCGCTGCGACTGCGCGAGATCACCGGCTGCAATCTCGATCCGGGCCACGTGGCGGCCAAGATCGCGTGGCTGCGTACCAACCGGCCTCGCGAGCACGCCTCGGCGCGCTGGTTCCTGCTGCCGGGCTCGTTCGTCGCCTGGCATGCCTCCGGGGAGCTGGCGGTCGATCCCTCCAACGCCTCGTCGAGCATGCTGCTCGACGTGCACGGTGGTGGATGGTCGGACGAGGTCTGCTCCGCTTTCGGCATCGATCCGGGATCGCTTGCACCGGTGCGGCGGGCCGATACGGTTTTGGGGCCGGTGGCGCCGTGGTTGCGCGAGGTCGCCGGGTTGGACGCCGCCACTCAGGTGATCCTGGGATGCGGGGACGAGATGGCGGCCACGCTGGGGGCGGGGGTGGTCGACCCCGGTGTCGTGTGCGACGTGATGGGCACAGCTGAGCCCGTGTGTGCGGTCGTCCCGGCGCCGGCACTCGACCCGGACTGCGTCACCGAGCTTCATCCGCACGCAGCCCCCGGCCGCTGGCTGCTCGAGAATCCCGGCTGGCTTTCAGGGGGCGCCTATCGCTGGTTCCGCGACGAGTTGGGGGCGGCCGAGGTGACGCGGGCCGCGGCCACGGGCACGGACGTGTACGAGCTCCTGAACTCGCTTGCAGCTGACGTGCCGGCCGGCGCTGACGGAGTGCTCTGGATCCCAGCTCTGGCGGGCGCCACCGCCCCGGAGTGGAATGCCTCGGCGCGGGCCGGCTGGTTCGGTCTGACCGCGGCACACCGACGCGGCCACCTGGCGCGGGCTCTGCTCGAGGGCAATGCCTTCGCGCTGAGAGATGTGCTGGCCGCGATCCAGGCGGCCGGTCACACTCCGTCGGAGATCGTGTGCGTGGCGGGTGGGGCGCGCGGGGATCTGCTGCGGCAGATCCGCGCTGACGTCACAGGGCTCCCGGCCAGCCGGCCGGAGGACGTCGAGACGACCGCCCGCGGCGCGGCCATGCTCGCGGCTGCGGGGGTGGGTCTGCATGCGGACGTCCCCGCTGCGGCCCGCTCGATGGCGTCGCCGCGGGTGGCTCCACTCGAGCCCAACCCGGACTGCCGCGAGGTGTACGACGGTCTGTACGCGCGCTACCGGGACCTGTACGCAGCGCTCCGGCCACTGTTCTCGCCGGTGCGTCCATAGGCACGTCATCTAGCGGGCGTCACGCTCCTGGCGCACCGTCCACACCACGGCACTCAGCTCGGCCGCCCAGATCACGCCTCTGCCCACCAGGAACAGGTAGAACAGCATGGTGGCCGCGAGCCCCAGGGCGCCGTAGAGAGCCGAGGCGTCGGCGAGCCTGTTGGCCAGGAAGTAGACGGTGAAGAGGTGCAGCGCCTCCAGCCCGACGCCGAGCAGGACGGCGCCGGGGATGAACGCCGTCCACGGCACGTCAGGAGCGGGCAGCCGCATGGATGCGAGCAGACTCACCGCCGCGAACGCGATGCCGACGCTGAGGGTTGCGACCAGCCCGGTTGCGGGGCTGCTGTGCGATCGGACAGCCCCCGAGAGCACCGCGAACAGGGCCAGCACGATCGGCACCGCAAGCGTGCAGGCCAGCGCCCGCGGGGCATTGCGAAGCGGCGGCGGCGGGATCTGCCAGGCTGCGGCGTGGACGAGGCGAAAGGCGCGCAGCATGCTCCAGCTGAACCACACCACCGAGAACAGCCCCACCGCGAGCAGCCACCAGCGGCCCGACTCCGATTGCTGGGCGGCCGACGAGATCGACGCGGCAACCGCGGTCGTCAGGCCGGCGTCTTTCGCCGCGGTGTCCACGTTGTCGCCGGCGGCAGCCGCGATCCCGAGCCCGCCGCACACGAGTACGGCCAGAGCAAGCGCCCAGAAGAACAATCGGTAGGCAAGCCCGCCGCCGAGCACCCCGCCGGCGATCTGGCGGTCGCGCACCAGCATCCGAAACGCGACCTCCACGGACAGGTGGCGGGGGCGCTCCTGCTCCAGTCGGGCATATGCAGCCTGGCCGCGGGCGGTCAAGGCTTCGGCCCGCGCTCGCATGGACGGCTTGGCGTCGGAGGCAGGCGGCACGGCGTCGCCGGGTTCGGTCGGAGCTGGTGGCGGCTCCGTCATGATCTGGCGCAGGTTGTCACAGAGCGAGTGTACGCCGTGGCCATCCGCGGCCCCGGCACCGGCGCCGCCTGAGAACCCCCACAAAGTGGCTCATGTGACTTTTCCATCCTGCCGATGAAGGTAGAGCTTGATGAGTCGATTGCAAGCATGGTTGGCGGCGAGCTTGGGGGACGAGTTGAGGCGGCTGGGGTTGGTGAGCGGGGCGATTGTCGGGGTGCTGGCCGTGGCCGGGACGGCGTCTGCGAGCGCTGCCCACCGCCCGTACCAACCCGGCCATCGATTGACGACTGCCAAGTTCGTCTCGGTGCCCAGCAGAAGCGCAGCTGCACTGCGAGTGGGGGCGAGGTTGGTACATCCCGCCCCGGCCGGCGCGAACGTCACCGTGACGATCGCGTTTCGCCCCCGCGACCCCGGGCTGCTTGCCCGCCTCGCCGCGAGCAGCAGCGCCAGGCCGGGTATGTCCGTGGCCGAGCTTCGCCGCCTTTTCGCCCCGACCGCTGCTGATACCGCGGTCGCCACAGGGTATCTGCGCGGGCACGGTCTGAAGCCCGTGGCGGGCGGCATTCTCACACGCTCGTTCCGGGGATCGGTGGCGGCTGTCGAGAGTGCCTTCGACACCCATCTGGGCACCTATGCCGCCGCCGGAACCACCTTCCGCTCGCCGACCACCACACCCAAGCTGCCGGCGGGGATCGCGGCCGGAGTCGTCTCCGTCTCGGGGCTCGACACCTACCCCACCATTCACCCGGCCGTGGCCCGCCCCCGGCCGGCGTTGTCGCCCGCGGTGATCACGGCCAGTTGCCCGGAGCCCGGGATCATCGAGTCGTTCTTCGGCTCTTACCAGCCGGCAGATTTTGCGTCCAGCGCGGGCTACGACTTCCAGGGACTGCTGGACGGCGGCGCGAGCGGCGGCGGCGACGCGCTCGCGCTGGTCGAGTTCTCGAACTATTCGCAGGCCGACGAGAGCACCTACCAGTCGTGCTACGGCACCTCGGTGCCCATCACCGACGTGATGGTCAACGGCGGCACCACGGACACCAGCGGCGCCGTCGAGGTTGATCTCGATCAGGAGGTCGCGGCCACCGCGGCGCCGGGGCTCGACCACATCTACACCTACATCGCCGACCCGTCGTCGGGATCGTTTGCGAGCGTCACCGACCAGATCCTGAGTGACCTGCCCACCACGCACGCCAGCGAGGTTTCGATCAGCTGGGGTGAGTGCGAAGCCCAGGCTGATCCAGCCGAGGTGGCGGCGTCGGCATACGAGTACCAGCTGGCCGCGGCGGCGGGGCTTTCGGTGTTCGCCGCGACCGGCGACAGTGGATCATCCGGATGCCCCGGCAGCGATGCTCTGAATGTCTGGTACCCGGCTTCGGACCCCTATGTGACCGCGGTCGGCGGGACGACGCTCCACACCAGCTCGACCGGTTCCGACCGTGAGACCTCATGGGGCTCGCCCGACACCGGCAGCGGCGGCGGAGCGGGCGGCGGCATATCGACCCTGTTTCCGATGCCGGACTGGCAGTCCAATGCCGGTGTGGTCGATTCCACCTCCAGCTCGAAGTCGGCCTGTGGTCAGGTCGCCACGTATTGCCGGGAGCTGCCGGACGTCGCGCTGGATGCCAATCCCGACACGGGATACATCGTGTACTGCACGACGCCGGACTGCCAGGGCGCGGGATGGACGCTGCTCGGTGGCACCAGCGCGGCCACACCGCTGCTGGCCGCGATGACCGCGGACGCGAACGGCTACTCGATCGCTCACGGGGGCGGCCGGATGGGGTTTGCATCACCGCTCCTCTACTCGCAGGCCGGCACGGGGCTGTTTCGCGATGTGACCGCCGGGTCGAACAACATCGTCGGCGGGCCGGCATATCCCGCGGGGGTGGGCTACGACATGGCAACGGGTCTCGGCGCGCCCGACGGCGGACAACTCGCCACCGCACTGGCCGCCGCCACCGCATCGACGTCAACCTTCGACTCCACAACCTTGACCGCCACCGAGTCTGCGAGCGCGGTCAGCTCCACCGCGCCGGTCACCCTCGAGGGCACTCTGCTGGACACCACCGCCGCGCAGCCGCTGGCGTCACGACTGGTGATCCTGTGGGGTTCGTACTCACTCGGCGGGCACGACCATGTGATCACCCGCCGGGTGACAACCGATGCCCTGGGGCGCTGGACCGTCCCGCTCACAACCGCCCTGGTCAAAGCCAAGCTGCAATGGCACGTCGCCTCGACGGGAGAGCAGGGCATCAACCCGGCCTTCACCAACTGGCAGACGCTGCACGTGACACCGACTCTGACCACGGCGTCCACCGCCCACTGGAACGGACACGCCTACACCCTTCAGCACCAACACGGATTCAAGCTCAGCGGTGTGGCCACCCCGATCATGGCCGGCAAGAAACTGACGGTCCAGTACAAGCCGTTCGGAGGCAGCACATGGCACTCGATGTCGGTGCAGGCCACCATCGGAACCGCCGGCAGGTACTCGGTCGGGATCGTCGCCACCGGGCCCGGCAAGGAGTATCTGCGGTTCTTCTACAAGGGGTCCAGCGCCGGCCAGTGGCTCAGCGCGGGATCGACCGCCAAGCTCTTTGTGGTCACGTAGCCGGTCACCGGGAATGCCGGAAAACCCGCCCGGCAGCCGTTTTCTGCAAAGATTGCAGGATGGATGACGATCAGGAACGTGAACTGCGCCAGTGGGGCGAGGCGCTTGCTGAATCCTCGGACTCCGAGCGCCGGGCGATGGGCAAGGCGATCGTGATGCTGCTGGATCAGATCGAGTCGCTCAAGACCTCGCTGGCGGAGGCCCAGCCTGAGCCGTTTGCTCTGCCCGAAGTCCCACTCCCCGTGTCGCAGGACGCGGTGGATGAGGACACCGCCACGATCAACCTCCGCGACCGCCTGCGGGCTGCCACCAACCGTCTGCGCGACTGAACTTCGCGGGGAGTCTCGGTGAGCCGTCCGCCTGCGCTGGCACAGTTGGCCTGTGGGGTTCAGGTCGAGGATCGTTGCCGTGGTTCTGCTCGCACTGGTGGCCGGCTGGTTCGAGCTATCGAAGTCTGCTGATCAGCCGGCGCCCGAACAGGTCGCGGCCACCGTCCGGCCGAAGCCTCCGCCGATCCCGTCGACCCACCGCCGGCTGCACCTGATCAAGACGATCACCGGGCACATCACCCCCAAGTCGGTGGTGTCCGACCGCGACGGGCTGGTCTTTGCGCAGAACATGGTCTACACCCACACGGTGACGGTCTATGACGGCCACACGCTCGGTCTGGTGAAGACGATCTCCGATCGGGTGCGGCCCTCGCGGTTTGGGATCAGCGGCTACCCGGGGACGTATCAGGGCGGGCCGGTCGAAGCCGCCGTCTCACCGGACCGGCGGTTCATGTACGTCTCGAACTATCAGATGTATGGAGGCAGCTTCACCAACCCGGGGTTCGACGAGTGCCCCGGCACGAGCTATGACCCCAGCTTCGTCTACAAGATCTCGGTGGCGTCGCTGCGCATCGTCGGCCTGTACAAGGTCGGTTCGGTGCCGAAGTACCTCGCGGTCAGCCCCGACGGCAAGTACCTGATCGTGTCTGACTGGTGCTCGGCGGCGGTCAGCGTGGTGTCGCTTGCGACCGGCCGCGAGGTGCACCGGATCCCGGTCGGGACGTACCCGCGGGGGATCGCGATCACCAAGAACTCGCGCATCGCCTACATCGCGGTGATGGGCTCGGATGTGGTGGCCGCACTCAACCTCGACACCTTCACGGTGCATGACATCGTGGTCGGGCCGAATCCGCGGCACCTGGTGCTCTCACCCGACGGCCGCTACCTCTACATCACGCTCAATGCCGCGGGCGAGGTGGCAAAGCTCAACCTGCGCACCGGCCACGAGATCACTGCCCACACCGGCTCATACACCCGCAGCCTCACGATCTCCGCCGACGGGAAATCTTTGTACGTCGTCAACTATGAGTCTTCGACGATCGCCAAGCTGCGCGCCGACAACCTGAGAGTGGTGCAGACGCTGCCGACGGCCCAGTATCCGATCGGCATCACCTACGACGATGCCACCCACCGGCTGTGGGTGTCGTGTTACTCGGGCTCGATCATGGTGTTCGCCGACCGGTCACATCACTAGCGGGGGCGTACAGCTCCGCTGCCTGCCAGCAATACCAGGCGACCACCGAGCGGTAGGGCCGGTACCGGTCGCCCAGCGGCTGGAGCCCGCGGGCGTCCGGAGTCGGCACCCTCCAGGCCAGGCCGTAGCCGCGGCGAACGCCGAGGTCGCCGACCGGCCACACGTCCAGTCGGCGCAGCTGGAACAGCAGGAACATGTCCGCCGTCCACGGGCCGATGCCGCGCACGGTCACCAGCCGTGCGGTGATCTGCTCGTCGCTCAGCCGCGAGAGCCCTCGAGGGGAGAGCACGACCGTGCCCTCGAGCACCTTGGCGGAGAGATCTCGAAGCGACGCGGCTTTGCCGGCCGACAATCCGACCGCTCGCAGGGACTGGTCCGAGAGCGCGATCACCGACTGCGGCTGGACGTCACCGTCGACGGCGGCGATCAGCCGGCGGTGAATCGCAGCCGCGGCGGACGTCGCCAGCTGCTGATAGACGATGGCCTGCACCAGCGCCTCGAAGTGGGACTGCTTGGGTGGCCGCAGGCGGGGCGGGCCGGCGTCGGCGATCAGGCGCGCAATCACGGGCTCGTCGGCCGCCAGCAACCGGGCCGCCTGGGCGTGGGTGGTCATGGAGGAATACTGCCGCGCCGAGGCGTTCACCGCTGGACGTGTCGGTGGGTACGCGGTGGTCACATCGGATCTGCGACACTCGGCCGATGAGCGCTCTGGTGTCGGAAATGGTGGACATACCGGCGGGGGCTGGGACTGCCGACGCCTTCGTTACACGTCCCGGCGCGGGTGGGCGGCATCCCGCGGTGGTGCTGTACATGGATGCGTTCGGGATCCGCCCGGCGCTGGAGGCCCACGCCGAGCGGCTGGCGGGGCATGGCTACCTGGTGCTGGTGCCCAACGTCTTCTACCGGGATGGGCGCTCACCGGTGGCGGAGAACATCACCGAGCTGATGCAGGGCGAAGACCGCCGGGCGCTGTTTGCGATGCTGCGACCGAAGATGGACGCGCTCACGCCCGCTGCACTGACTGCAGATTCGAAGGGCTGGCTCGCGTATCTGCGGGCCCATCCCGACGCCCGCCAGGGGCCGATCGGGACAGTCGGATATTGCCTGGGCGGCCGTCTCAGCCTGCGGATGGCGGGGGAGTTCCCCGAAGCGGTGGCCGCGGCCGCCAGCTTCCACGGCGGGAACCTCGCAACCGGAGAGGGCTCCAGCCCGCACCTGGCGGCGGTGCGCGCCGCCGGCGAGCTCTACATCGGCCATGCCGACAACGACGGCTCGATGCCTCCAGAGCAGATGGGGACGCTCACCGCGGCGCTGTCCGAGGCCCATGTCCGGCACACCGCTGAGCTGTACGTGGGAGCACAGCACGGCTGGACGCAGACCGACGCTCGGGTCTACGACGAGCCGTCCGCGGAACGCCACTGGATGCGTCTGCTGGAGCTGTTCGGGCGCGTGTTGCAGCCGTCCGGCTGACCTCGGAGATCGCCACCTCCGCTCAACCCGGGCCGCGAGGTTGAGCGGAGGAGGGTTTTTGGGGGGTGTGTCAGGTGAGCGTGACGGTGGTGGTCACGCTGCCGCTGATCGGCTGGTTGTTGCTGCTCGGAGCTTCGTCGGCTGAGAACCGGTCAACCCACGAAGCCGCCAGCCTACCATCATTTGCACGCCGTATCGATCCGGGTTTGACGCGTTACTTCGCTATTACCGGAGTTTTGGCAGGAGTCGCGCGAGGGCGCTCGAGACGTCGGGTGCGATCCGCCGGGAGTAGGTGATGGTCATGTGCTCGGTGTCTCGGTAGACGATGGTGGTTCCCACCACAGACGGGCATTTTCCCCCGAAGCAGAACCACTTCTTGGTGCGCATGTAGTGCGCACCGAAGCGGTTGACCATTCGCTGGATCGTGCGGTGCTCGGTGTTGAGCTCGGCCGGGTACTCGAGCGTGCAGGAACCCAGGGTTGCGCCGCTGTCGGCGAGGCAATCGACCGGGTTGATCTGCGGATGGCGAGGGTCGTCCTCCATCAAGATCACGGTGGGGACGAGCTTTTGGAATGTGCGCAGCTCCCTCCTCAAGCCGGCGTACATCTGGGCGGTGGGGTGGCGCGGGTCGTAGTACTGGGCGATGATCATGAACGCCGGGTGCAGCTGTCTGATCCGGGGCGCCACCTTCGGCCACCACGTCCCGCACACCGAGCCGCCGTCGGTCGCGACTCCCAGCGTGCAGCCGGTGTGGATGATGGGCGTGATCGACCAGCCATGGTGGGTGCCGAACCTGTTCAAACCCGGCATCCACGCGGCCGCGTGCGAGTCACCGAACACAACGAATCGCCTGCGCACATGGACGTTGCCGGAGGTGCAGTGCCTGCCGAGTCCTCCCCGGACGACACAGCCGGTGGGAATGTCGAACGGCAGATCGGCAAGTGCGGGATCAAGCGGCGAGGGAATCGGCGATGCCAGTCGCCTGGGGGTGACGCTTTGCCTGACGGCCAGGGTGAATGGGGACGCCACCGCGACGGCCGACGAGAGTACGAGCCCCGCCGCCATCGCGATCACCACCGCGACCGCTCGCAGTTGCCACCTGCAGCCATCAAGATCGTTCCGCATGTCCCTCCGGCCGGCGGTCGTGTGGTTCGAGGGCCGGCGTCTCCGCGTAATCGGTCGGCGATGGTCGGATCTGAGGGTTAGGCGCAGACGGCCTCGAGCGCGGCGTCTGCGATCGCCTGCTCGGCGTCGTGACGGGCGACATGGCCCTGGATGATCATGCGGTCGAACTTGCCGCCCCAGCCGAGCCGGTGGTCGCGGCGCCGGTTCTCGCCGAACCCGCGCCATTCGACATGGGCCTTGGAAGCGGTCAGATCGGTCACGACATACCAGGCGGTGCCCTGCTCGAGCTTCATCGAGAACAGCTTGCCGACGGCGATTCCCGGACCGAGACGGCGGGACAGCTCCACCGCCCGGTCGTGGGCGTCCTCCACCAGCCGGTTGGCTTCATACCAGGTCAGCTCGTCGATCTCGGATGCGTCGACCTCGTATGAGATGGGCAGGACGAGGTCTGCGACGATCGCTGTCCCGGGCGTCACGGGCGGAGACAGCAGTCGCTGATCGAGGTAGATGCCGGCGATCTCCTCGCCGTCGAACTCCGCGGTCACATACATGCGCGAACTCATGGTGTCGATCTCTCCTTTGGGAGCGCTGCGGCGTGTGGAAGGCGCCGCTGCGGCATCGCCAAGTGATCGACGCCGGGCTCTCGTTTGGACGACTTCTACGATAGTGGGTGACCATTTATGCTCCATAAGAGCGGCGGTTACAGACCAACGGCGAACTACCCGGAAGGGGCGGCACGATGGCGATCACACACAGCGTCGAGATCTCGAGGAGTCCGGAAGACGTGTTTGCATACATCGGTGACCTTGCCCGTCACGGCGAGTGGCAGGAACAGGTAACAGCGGTGACGGTCACCCCCGACGGGCCGACTGCGGTGGGAACCCGATCCAGCGAGATACGCCGGATCGGCGGTCGCGAGCAGGTGACGACCTACGAGGTCACCCGGCTCGAGCCGCCCCGAACGTTCTCGTTTCGCGGCATCGACGGCCCCATCCGGGCGATTGGAACTGCCACGCTGGAGCCTCTGGACAATGGCACCAGGTCACTGGTCACGCTGGAGCTCGACTTCGAAGGCCACGGCTTCGGCAAGCTGATGGTGCCTCTGGTCAAGAGCCAGGCGAGCAAGCAGGTGCCCAAGGATCAGGCACGGCTGAAGGAACGACTCGAGCAGCCCGGATCTGACTGAACCCGAATGTGGCATGTTGGTGAAGATCATTGCCTTCCCGTCCGTCCAGGAGTAGCGTGGACGGCAATCACCTGGAGGTGTGGGAACCGTGATCAATCCAGCAGAACTTGTGGTCGGCGAACCGTCGGTCGAGGGCTACACGCCACACGAGCGTGAGGAACTCGAAGCGGTCATCAACGCCGCTCGGCTCGGTGAGCACCGCGCCCCCGATCCCGACCACGATCAGCACGACTGAGTGACGCGGAGGCGGTGAATAATTGGTGCCAGGCACCAATTATTCACCGGCTGACTGGTGGGATATTGGAAATTGGGCTGAACGTAACAAGTAACACTCCGGGCAGGAATCGCCGGCCCGGCGGCGAAGTCGGCGTCCACTGACCAAGGAGGTCGCCCGATGAACAAGACCGAGCTGATCGAGAAGGTCGCCACTGAGACCGGCGAGACCAAGGCCCAGACTCAGCGCATCATCGAGTCGACGCTGGGGACGATCGAGGAGAGCCTCTCCGCCGGCGAGGACGTCGCCGTAACCGGCTTTGGCACATGGAAAGTGCGGCATCAGGGCGCACGCACCGGTCGGAATCCCCGCACCGGTCAGACGATGCTGATTCCCGCTCGACGCGCGCCGCGTTTCTCAGCGGGTTCGCGGCTGAAGGAAGCCGTCCGCTAGCACCTGAACTCGAGGACGCGGGTGGATCCGATTTGGGTTCCACCCGCGGTCTCGATACTGCTCTAACGTAGGTCACTGATGCAATGTGATCGAGTGCTCAGCGATCTTCGAGAACTGGCTGCGCTGACGAGCGACGAGCGCGGCGCCCAGCGAGTGGCTTGGACGCCCACATGGGCGCGCGCCCGCAGTTGGCTGCAGTCCAAGCTGGCGGAGATCAACGCCGACGTGCACATCGACTCGGCCGGGAACCTGTGGGCGGCCGCGGGTGACCCCGGCTACTCCTGCGATCGCGGTCGGAAGCCACCTCGACTCGGTCCCCGACGGCGGCTGGCTGGACGGAGCGCTGGGTGTCGTGGCCGGGCTCGAGCTGCTGCGTGCTTCGGTCGAGCGCGGCGACGCTCGTCGATTGCAGCTGGTCGATTGGGCCGACGAGGAGGGTGCGCGGTTCGGACGCAGCCTGCTCGGCTCGGGCGCGGCGACCGGCACGCTCGATGTCGAGCAGCTGCGTGATCTGCGCGACGCCGCCGGGGTCGCTCTGGCCGACGCTCTGGCCGAACACGGCGTCGCCATCGACGCGCTCAACGAGTCTCGAGCGCAGCGGCCCGAGCTGGCGGCATATGTCGAGCTTCACATCGAGCAGGGTCCGGTGCTGGAGCGGGTCGGCCGGTCGGTGGGCGTGGGCCTCGGCGCGCTCGGCCTCGATCGGGTCACGATCCGGCTCGACGGCCCCGGCGGCCACGCCGGAGCGACTCCGATTGCCGACCGCCGGGATCCGGTCGCCGCTGCGGCCCGTATGATCTCCGCCGTCACCGACGACGTGCAGCGCTGCGACGGCCTGGCCACGGTGGGGTCGTTCACGGTGTCGCCCGGCATCCCGACGGCGGTCGCTCAGTCGGTCACGTTCACCCTTGACCTGCGCCACCCCGACGCGTCGGTGCTGGCACGGATGATCGACACCGCCGCCTCGACCTGTGCGCGGGTCGCAGCCGAGACCGGAGTTGGGATCTCGACGGAACCGCTTCTGAGCGTGGAGCCGACGGTGTTCGACGCGCGGCTGATCGCTTTGGCCGAGGCCGCCGTGACGGGGGTCGCGGGGGCCTCCCAGCCGATCTGGAGCGGTCCGCTGCATGACGCGGTGTCGATGGCACGGGCGGGAGTCCCCAGCGTGATGTTGTTCATACGCAGCATCGGCGGCATCTCACACACCTCGGTTGAAGACAGCCACCCCGATGACATCTGCGACGGCGTCCGGGCATTGGCGGACTTGGTCGAAACGATCTGAGCGGAGCGCGGGGTATACGCTTTCGCCCCTGCCGATGCGACTTCTTCCGCTCGAACTCAACCGGCTGCAGGTGTTCCAGGCCGCGGAGCTTGCTCGCCGCCGGCGGGCCCGCGGCCTGCGTCTGTCCCAGGCCGAGGCGGTGGCGCTGATCGCCGACGAGGTGTTGGAGGCGGCCCGCGACGGACTGACATACGAGCAGGTCGAGCGTCGCGGCTACGACGTGCTCACACCCGACGACGTGCTCGATGAGGTTCCTCGGCTGGTCTCGCGGATCGAGCTCGAGGCCCTGTTTGCCGACGGCTCGCGCCTGATCGTGCTGCACGATCCGATTGCCGCGGCCCAGCCGCCGGCGATCGACGGCCCCGCCCTGCCGGTGGAGTGGCTGGAGGCCGGCGTCCCGATCGAGATCACCAACGAGGGCGACGTACCGATCGCGTTGAGCTCACATTTCCACGTGTTCGAAGCAAACCGGCAGCTGCGATTCGACCGCCGGTCGGCCTGGGGCATGCGGCCGGCGGTGACCGCGGGGGTCAAGGTCATGATCGAGCCTGGCGAGACCCGTGAGCTGCGGCTGGTGCCGTTCGGCGGGAAGCGCGTGATCCGCGGCCACGGCGGCTTGGTCGACGGCCCGCTGGACGCCCCCGAAGCACTCGACGCTGCGCTCGAGCTCGCGCGTGCGCGAGGCTACCGCGGTGTCTGAGCGGCCGGGGGTGCGTCTGGGCGACAGCGACCTGTGGGTCGCGCCCGAGCACGATCATGTGTCGGGGCCGGACGAGCTGGTGCCGGGGTGGGGCAACACGATGCGCGACGGCCTGGGAGTACGGGCCGAGCGTGGGGGAGTGGAGATCGCCGTCGTCGGCGGCCTGGTGCTCGACCCGGTGCTGGGCGTGCGGATGACGTCGATCGGGATCAGCGACGGGCGGATCGTGTCGCTGGGCAGAGCGGGCAACCCCGACACCATGGACGGCGTCGACGTGGTGCTCGACACCGGCACGGCGGTGTTCGAGGCCCGTGGCTTCGTGGTCACGCCGGGAGGCATCGATACACATGTGCATCTGCTCTCGCCCCAGGTGTGCGACACCGCGCTGGCCGGAGGGCTGACCACGCTGGTCGGCCAGGACTGGGGGCCGGTGTGGGATCTGGGGATGAACCCGCCCGAGGCGATGGCGATGATGTGGGCGGCGTTCGACGCGATCCCGATCAACCTGGCGATGCTCGTACGCGGATCATCGTCTCGGCCCGAGCCGGTCGAGTACGCGCTCACCCGCGGGGGCGCGGGACTCAAGATCCACGAGGATGTCGGCGCCGGCCCCGAGCAGATCCGCTGCGCGCTGGACATTGCCGATCGGCACGACGTCCAGCTTGCGATCCACACCGACGGCCTCAACGAGGCGCTCAGCCTCGAGGACACCTATGAGGCGTTCGGCGGCCGCACGATTCACGCCTACCACATCGAGGGTGTCGGGGGCGGGCATCCGCCCAACATGCTCGAGCTCGCCGGTCGCGAACGGGTGCTGACCTCGTCGACCAGCCCCACGGTGCCATTCGGGGCGAGCGCCGAGGCGGAGCATCTGGCGATGGTGACCGCGGTGCACCTGCTCGAGCCCGGCGTGCGGGCGGGCGACTCCGAGATCCTGCGCCACCGGGTGCGCGCGTGGACGATGGCCGCGGAGTCGGTGCTGCACGATCTCGGGGTGATTCACATGCTCAGCTCCGATTCGCAGGGAATGGGGCGGATCGGCGAGGTGGTGCGGCGCGCATTTCAGTGTGCCGACGCGATGAAGGCGCAGCGGGGTGGCGAGGCCGGCGTCGGCGACAACGAGCGGGTGCTCCGCTACCTGGCCAAGGTGACGATCAACCCGGCGATCGCGCACGGTTTGGCGGGCGACGTCGGATCGCTCGAGGTCGGGAAGCTGGCCGACATGGTGTTCTGGCTGCCCGAGTTCTTTGCGATTCGCCCTGACCTGGTGCTCAAGGCCGGCATGCCCACCTATGGCGCGTCCGGCGAGGGCAACGGCTCCACCATGATGGGGGAGCCTGCGCTGGTGCAGCGCCAGTTCGCGGCGCTCGGCTCGGCTCCGGCCCGGACATCGCTGGCGTTCCTCGCCGGTTCCTCGATGGATGCCGATCTCCCCACGACCCGCAAACGCTCGGCGGTGCACGGGTGTCGCGACCTCACCGCCGGTGACATGGTGCGAAACACCCGAACCGGCACGGTGGCGGTCGACCCGCACCGCCGCGAGGTCACCCTGGACGGCGAGCCGATGCGAGCCGAGCCGGTCGAGCGGCTCGCCTTCTCAAGCTCGTATCTGCTTGGGTGAATAAAAGGTGCCTGGCACCTTTTATTCACCGTTATTCACGTCTGACCATACGAGCGGCGGGCTTTCGGGCCGCATCTCCATCGCGTCGGGTAGTACGATCGCCTCATGTGCGGGATTGTTGGACTGTTTGCGAAGTCGGACGGTGTGCGGGAGCAGCTGGGCCGGCATCTGGAGGCGATGCTGATCCAGATGAACGATCGCGGTCCGGATTCGGCGGGGGTTGCCTTCTACCGAAACCCCGCGGCCGCCGGCTCGAGCAAGTTGACCTTGCACCATCCCGACGAGGGGTACGACTGGGCCGGGTTGACCGCCGCGGCCGTCCGTGAGTTCGGCGGTGACGCGCACTTCGAGCAGCGGGCCAACCACGCCGTGGTGTACGTCGAGGCGCCGGCCGGTGCGGCGGAGCTGTGGGTGGCGGTGGCCCATCCCGAGGTGAGGGTGATGAGTGCGGGGCAGGTGATCGAGCTGTTCAAGGAGGTCGGGCTGCCGCGCGTGTTCGCGGAGCGGTTTGGCCTGTCGGAGCTGGATGGGAGCCACGCCTTGGGGCACACCCGGATGGCGACCGAGAGCCGGGTGACGACGGACGGCTCGCACCCGTTCTCGACCGGGCTCGACCTGTGCCTTGTCCACAACGGCTCGCTCTCCAACCACAACCGCGTCCGTGACCGTCTGCGGCGTGAGGGGATCGTGTTTCGCACCGAGAACGACAGCGAGGTGGCCGCGGGCTACCTGATGTGGCGGATGCGTGAGGGCGCGTCGCTGACACAGGCGCTGGAGGGCTGCCTGGAGGATCTGGACGGGTTCTACACCTTCGCCGTGGGTACGGCTGAGGGGTTCGCGGTGCTGCGGGATCCGATCGCCTGCAAGCCGGCGGTGATGGCCGAGACGGACGATTGGGTGGCGATGGCGTCCGAGTACCGCGCGATCGCAGTGCTGCCGGGTGCCGACAGCGCGACCATCTGGGAGCCGGAGCCGGCCACCGTGTACTCGTGGGAGAGGGAGCGGGTGTGACCGACGTCGACTTGGCTGAGACGCCGCTGCGGGAGCTGAATCAGCGGTTGCACGACCTGGCCGGCGAGCCCTCGCCCGAGCGCAGCTGGAGGGTCATCAATCCGTCCGGCGCGCACGCCATCGCATGTGGCTTGGACGCGGACGTGGAAGTCACGATCGAGGGCCACGTCGGGTACTACTGCGCCGGCATGAACAAGCTGGCGACCGTGCGCGTGCACGGAAACGCGGGTGTCGGCCTGGCCGAGAACATCATGAGCGGCCGCGTGGTCGTCAGCGGGAATGCGAGCCAGGCGGCGGGTGCGACCGCTCGCGGCGGCCTGGTGGTGGTCGAGGGCGACGCGTCTGCGCGGTGTGGGATCTCGCTCAAGGGCGGCGACATCGTGGTCAAGGGCTCGATCGGGCATATGAGCGCGTTCATGGCCCAGACCGGCCGGATCGTGTGTCTCGGTGATGCCGGCGATGCGCTGGGCGACTCGATCTATGAGGCGCGCCTGTACGTGGGCGGGTCGGTCAAGAGCCTCGGCGCCGACTGTGTGGAGAAGGAGCTCGGCCCCGAGCACGTGGCCGAGGTGGCGGAGCTCTTGGAACTCGCCGGGATTGAAGGCGTCGATCCGGCCGGGTTCCGGCGGTACGGCTCGGCCCGTCGGTTGTACACATTCCATGTCGACAACGCGGGGAGCTACTAGCCATGGGTCTCAAACCCGAGGGTGACGGGCTTCGCGAGAGCGCGCTCTTCGATCGCGTCACCATCAACGAGATCCAGCGGGCGGCCCGCGAAGGCATCTATGACATCCGCGGCTTTGGCGCAAAGCGCAAGGTGCCGCACTTCGATGACCTGCTGTTCCTGGGCGCGAGCGTGTCGCGATACCCGTTGGAGGGCTACCGCGAGCGGTGCGACACCAACGTCACGCTGGGCACGAGGTTTGCCAAGACACCGCTCGAGCTGAAGATTCCGATCACGATCGCGGGTATGAGCTTCGGCGCACTGTCCGCGCCGGCCAAGGAGGCTCTCGGCCGGGGAGCGTCGGAGGTCGGAACCTCCACCACCACCGGTGACGGAGGCATGACCGAGGAGGAGCGCGGCCACTCGGAGACGCTCATCTACCAGCTCTTGCCGAGCCGGTATGGGATGAACCCCGATGATCTTCGGCGGGCCGATGCGATCGAGGTCGTGGTCGGCCAGGGCGCCAAGCCCGGTGGCGGCGGGATGCTCCTGGGCCACAAGATCTCCGACCGGGTCGCGGCCATGCGAAACCTGCCGACCGGGATCGACCAGCGCAGCGCCTGCCGGCACCCGGACTGGACCGGGCCGGACGATCTCGAGATCAAGATCGGTGAGCTGCGGGAGATCACTGACTGGGAGAAGCCGATCTTCATCAAGGTCGGCGCCACCCGCACCTACTATGACGTGCAGCTGGCGGTCAAAGCCGGCGCCGACGTGATCGTGGTGGACGGCATGCAGGGCGGCACGGCCGCTACCCAGGACGTGTTCATCGAGCACGTGGGGATTCCCACGCTGCCCGCGGTCGGTCTCGCGGTCAAGGCGCTGCAGGAGCTGGACATGCATCGCAAGGTGCAGCTGATCGTGTCGGGCGGGATTCGCACCGGCGCCGATGTCGCCAAGGCGCTTGCGCTGGGAGCCGACGCCGTCTCGATCGGCGTGGCCGCCATGATCGCATTGGGCGACAACGCACCCGAGCTGGACAAGGAGTACCAGAAGATCGGCTCCAAGGCCGGCTACTACGACGACTACCAGGCCGGCCTCGACCCGGCCGGGATCTCCACACAGGACGACGACCTGTCCGCCCGGTTCGACCCGGTGCTGGGCGGCCGCCGGCTCGCCAACTACCTGCGAGTGCTGACGCTGGAGACTCAGACGCTGGCCCGCGCCTGCGGCAAGTCACACGTCCACAACCTCGAGCCCGAAGACCTGGTCGCGCTCACCGTGGAAGCGTCGGCCATGACCGGTCTGCCACTGGCCGGCTGTGACTTTTCGTTCCAGCCGGAATCGCTTGCCCGGGCCATCGCACAGGCGATGAAGCGCTAGATCCCCACACGGTTTTCGACCGCTTGCATCCCGCGCGCGGAGCGTGAGATACTCGGCCCTATCCCGCGCCATATAGGAGGAACCGCATGCGGACAATCCTGGTTGGCTACGACGACGCACCGCCCTCGGAGCGTGCGCTCGCCCGTGCCATTGAGCTTGTACGTGCATTCGATGCAAAGCTCATAGTTACGAGTGTCGCGCCGGTAATGGTGTCAGGCGCACGCGGCGGGGCGGTGGATCCCGCCGACTCGCCGGAACGGCATCACGCAGAGCTCGCGAAGGCCCGGAGTGAGGTCGAAGCCCAGGGTCTAACCGCACGATACGTCGAAGCGGTCGGCCATCCGGCGGAGTCGATTGTCAAGGTGGCCGACGACAACAACGCGGACCTAATTGTTGTGGGAACGCGGGCGCCGGGCTTTATGGAGCATTTGCTGGGACAGAGCACGAGTGAGTCAGTTGCCCGTCACGCTCACACCGATGTCCTGATCGTGCACTGAGTTACACGCTGTGCCTCACGGCCCGGAGGTTGGGCGGTGCGGCCGGCTTCTCGTTGTTTTCTCGCGGAGCGACCGACTAAGAGAGGAGGAACGATGAGCGAAATGGAACCCGTTGAGACCGGCAGCCCGGACTATGAGGGCGGCGGGCTCAGCAAGGAGGTGAACTGGTGGGGTGCGTTTGTGATCGGCCTTGCCGGCACCATCCTCGTCACCGGTATCGCTCCGGTGATGGTGACATCGTTGGGCGCCGCGGCGATTCCCGTCATGTTCGTGATCACGATCACCGGGTATCTGCTGTGTCTGCTCCTGGCTGAGCTGTCCGCGATGATGCCGGAGCGAACGGGTGGATCGCCATCGTATGCCTACCCGGCGTATAAGGATAAGTGGCCCAGGCTTGCCGAGCACATCAACGGGTTCACGGCTTGGGCGTACTGGCTGGGGTGGTTTCCGGTAGCCCCTCTGAACATGATCCTCGCGTCGTTCTACATCACCGAGAAGTTCAACCTTTCCCAGGCGGGATTCACACCGATTCATACGCCAATTGCCTACTGGACGGTGATCATCTCCATCGTTGGCATCTTGCTGGTGTTTATCCCAGCGTGGTTGGGACTCAGGCTGGGCGCCCTGTTTGCGACCGTTCTGGGCCTGCTGTCGATGATTCCGCTGACCCTGATCGCGATCCTGCCCATCTTCCGCCCATCTGTGACGGACTGGGGCAACCTCTCCGGTTTCAAGCAGCTCGACGGCACCGGGTTCTTCACCAACGACTTCGGTCACAGCTGGCTCGTTATCTATATCGCCTTCGCATTCCTGCTCACCTGGAACGTGATCGCCATGGAGGCGGCGGCGTGCTACATCGGCGAGTGCCGAGATCCCGAGCGCGACGCGAAGATCGCGATGAACCTGGAAGGGCTGTACGGCCTCTTCATCTACACAGCGATCCCCGTCGCATTCGTCGTCGTCCTGGGCGCAACCGAACTGTCAAATCCGCTGCTGGCCGATCCCAGAACGATCTTTTCTGATTTTGCCTCGGCGATCTTTGGCAGCGGTGCCAGTTGGCTGGATTGGATGATCTCGACCATGTTGGTGATTGCGCTCTGCCTGTCAGTGCTGAACGCGATCATGGGATCCGCCCGGGCGTTGTTCCAGATGTCGATCGACGGGCAGTTCCCACGGATCTTCGGTGGCACCAACAAGCACGGCGTGCCCGGTTTTTCGATGTCGTTCAACGTGATCTGCTCGATCGCCCTGGTGTTCACCGGCGGCGCTGTCGAGATCTACTCGCTCTCGAACGTTGGCTACACGGCCTCGTTCATTCCCGTGTTGATCGGCTACTACCTGCTGCGTAAGCATCAGCCCGCGATGCGCCGGCCGTTCCGCTTGCCGGAGTTCATGAAATGGGTGGCGCTGTTCCTCGCGGTCTTCTATTTCATCATCTGGCTCTACGGTGGGATTGTGTACACCGGACTGCCGAACGCGGCTCTGGGCGGTGCCAACACTCGCATCTATTACTTCATAGGCTGGGCGATCCTGCTCTCGTACGTGCTCCTGTACTGGTACAGGGTCAAGGTCGAGGATCCCAAACACGAAAGTGCCGAGACCGGCTCCGAACCGCCGCCGGTCGGGGCGGCGGGCGACTAGGAGGTCTGGAGGGTGGGGGCGATACTGCGGAAGGTGTCGCCTCCGCCCGACCCGTCTGACATCGAGGTCGAGCGTGTGGTGCTGGCGTCTGAGGGACGTCCGATCCCCTGGAACGTCATGCAGACTGTGCTCGAGTTGGCGCGACCCAAGCGCGCCGCGGTGAGGGTTGTCACGATTGCCCGGGTGTGGGGAACGAGCTTGGGGTTCCCCAATCCCGGCCTCAACCCGACCAAGCGCGAGTGGGACGAGCAGCGGCTGATTGTCCGCGGCGCGATATCGGCGATCGAGAAGGCGGGGTTCGAGGCATCGGGCCACGTGATCGGCACCCGCAGGGCGGCAAAGCGGATCCTCGGGGAGGCCTCGGCGTTCGGCGCCGACGTGATCGTCATGGGGTGTGATCGAGACCGCGGAATTCTCGGAGACTTCAGCTGGGCCCACGAGCCGTACCGAGTGGCGCGCCGGGCAAAGGTCCCGGTGTACCTGGTGCCGGTGGAAGCCCAGCAGAGTGCGGCGCGGAGCCAGCGCCGGTAGCGCGATCACACCCGAGGATTCGCGCGACACGGCCTCGCCGAACGTGCAATGATCGCAGGAGCTCAGGCCCGAAGAAGGAGGACGTCGACATGCCAGCTGCGCCAACCCCCGATCAGGTTCGCAAGAAGGTGGACGCTGATGGGATCGAGTTCATCTTTGCCCAGTTTGTCGACATGAATGGCAAGCCTTCCGCGAAGCTTGTGCCGGTGGAGAATTGGGAGGGCCTGGTCACGGAGGGCGCGGGGTTTGCCGGGTTTGCGGCGGGTCCGATTGGGCAGACGCCGGCGTCGCCGGACATGATGGCGATTCCGGATATGGCGTCGTATACGCCGGTGCCGTTCAAGCCGGGTTTGGCGCGGTTTGCGTGTGATATCACGGTGTTGGGTGAGGACTGGCCGTACTGTCCGCGGACGATTTTGCGGCGTCAGCTGGCTCGGGCGAAGAGCTTGGGGTACACGTTCAAGGTCGGCATGGAGCTTGAGTTCTTCCTTCTGCGCGAGTCGGCGGATGGGGGCATTGAGCTGGCCGATCCGTTGGACAACCTCGCCCAGCCGTGTTACGACATGAAGGGGCTGACCCGTCAGTACGAGTTCCTGTCGACGTTGAGCCGGTATGTGAATCAGCTGGGTTGGGGGTCGTATGCGAATGACCACGAGGACGCAAACGGCCAGTTCGAGTCGAACTTCGAGTTCGCGGATGCGCTGACCACGGCCGATCGTGCGATCTTCTTCCGCTACATGGTGCATGCCATGGCGCAGGAGCGGGGGATGCTGGCCACCTTCATGCCCAAGCCGTTCTCGCACCTGACCGGAAACGGCGGGCACTTCCACATGAGCTTGTGGGACGAGTCGGGGAAGAAGGATCTGTTTGACGATCCCAAAGATCCCAACGGGCTAGGTCTGTCGAAGCTCGGGTACCACTTCACCGGCGGGTTGAAGAAGCACGCGAATGCGTACATCGCGATCACCGCTCCCACGGTGAATAGCTACAAGCGGCTGACGACCACGGCGGGCACGCCCACCTCGGGTGCGACTTGGTCGCCGATCTTCATCACCCACGGCGCGAACAACCGCACGCAGATGCTGCGCCTGCCGGGTGGGCACGTGGAAGATCGCACCGTGGACGGCTCGTGCAACCCGTACCTCTCGATGGCCGCGATCCTGGCGGCCGGACTGGACGGGATCGAGAAGAAGACCGATCCCGGCCCGCATAACGACGACAACCTGTACGAACTGACCCCGGCCGAGCTGAAGCGGCGCAAGATCGAGCTTTTGCCGGCGAATCTGCTGGATGCCACCCGCAACCTGGCCAAGGACAAGGTGCTGCGCGAGGCGCTCGGCCACACCGGCACCGAGGACTACGTCGACTACTACATCAAGACCAAGCAGGACGAGTGGACCGCTTACCACGAGCAGGTCACTCCCTGGGAGGTCAGGAACTACCTGACCCTCTTCTAAGCCCTCGGGGTCAGATTCCCCGCGGGACGTACCGCGACAGCAGATGCTGGGCGCTCGCGATCGCCTTGAGCGCGGCGCTCAGCTGCGCGCGCGTGAGCGGCGCCAGCTCGGACGGCACGATCAAATTGTTCGGCTGCTCGCCGCGGCGCACCAGCTCCACCTGGTGCTCGAGTCGCAGCCTGGTGGCCAGTTCGAACGCTTCCCGCAGCGATGCCGCCGTGTCGGAGTCGACCTCGCCCGCCGCCTCAACGGCTTGCAGCCGGGCGTCGGTCGACGAGATGGTGACTCCCGCCGCGATGGCATGAAACCGGGCCAGGTTCGAGATCGGGATGATTGCGCCGCGCTTGATGTCGAGCGTGCCGTCATCGGCGGTTTGGAGCTTGCCGCGAAATCCCAGCGGCGGCGTCCAGTCCGTCGCGGTGCGGGCCAACCGGCGAATGAAGTCAGGGTATCGATGGGCGGTGCGCTCGATCTCAACCAGGGGTGAGACGATCTCGAGGCCTCCCCACACGTGGCGGAAGTCAAATGCAACCGCGGCCCGCACGAGGTGAGAACGGTCGGGGTGCTCCAAGCACCTCTGGAACACGTTCACCCACGCGCTTCGAGACATCCGCCAGACCGGGTTTCGGCCGAGCACCTCGGCCTTGTCGGCACCGAACCCGCAGGCCGCGAGCCCCGCGTTGACATCGGTGGCGATCCGTTCGAAGTAGCCGTCGTCGGCGCCGTCGGCGTACGCGACCGCGTTGTCCTGGTCGGATGCGAGGGAGGCCTCACGCCGAGCGGTCGAGCCCAGCGCCAACCATGCCCATGCGGTGGGTGCGGGGCCGTGTTGCTCGAACGCCAGGTCGATCAGGCGCATGGTTGCGGAGTCGCCTGCGAGCGCGACCACCCGACCGATATCGGTTGCTGCCACACCGGCTCGAAACAGCGCAACCACGGTCTGGGGGAGGTGTGACGCTGCAGCCACAACATCGTCTGTGGTTCGCGCGTGCGCGATCGAACGGCGCAGCGCGAAGGGCGTACGGCTCTCGAGATACATGAGGTCGGTGGCCGTCACCAGGCCCAGAGGGTTGCCGCGCGCGTCGACCACCGGGACGTGGTGGATGCCGGCGTCCAGCATGTCGATCATCACATCGATCGCCAGCCGCTCGGCCCCGAAGGTCAGCGCCGGCGCGGTCATCAGCCGGTCCACCGGGGTGTCATACCCGAGCCCCTGCGCGACCAGCTTGCGTCGCAGATCAGAGTCGGTGAGCACCCCGAAGCCGTCCGGCAGTTGCACCAGCACGCACGAGATGTCGCTCGCCGCCATCTTCTCTGCCGCCTCTTGGGCGGTGGCTGATGGGGCGATCATCACCAGCGGCCGGTGGACCAGCGACCCCAAGCTCGCCACCCGCACCTCCCCGCGCGCGTGGGCGATGTACCCGGCTCGCACCATCCGGTCGCGCAGCGACGTGGCCACGAATCGGACGCCGGCGGGCCCGCCGAGCAATCGCTGGGCTTCGGCGTCGGGTATCAACATGCAGGCGGTGGGTTCGCGGGCTCGCACGTCGAACGCCGGCGCGAGCCCGGAAAGCAAGGACGGGTGGCCGAAGGCCTCTCCCGGCTCGAGCACGTCGATCAACTCGTTATCGTGGAGCAGTTCCACCGATCCGGTGACGATCACGTACAGGTGCGTGGCGGGCGCCCCGTCTTCGTGCAGGATCGTCTCATCGGCGGCGAAGGTGTGAACGTCGGACGCCGCCTCGACCCGGGCGTACTCATCGTCTGCCAGTTCGGACAGCGGCGGGAACCGACGCGCTTCGGTCGGGGGATTCGCCATGCGAAGAGGCTACACCCTGCCAAGCGGCGAGTGAATAAAAGGTGCCTGGCACCTTTTATTCACTCAGCTGGGCGTCGTCGAAGGTGGCGGTGCCGGTGCTGGCGAGGCTGAGGCCGATGCTGAGTGCGGTTGCGCCGGTGGGGATTGGTGGTGGTGTCCATTGGGCTTGGGTCCAGGTGGGTGAGGCGGGGGTGAAGGGGCTTTTGGCCCAGAAGGTCCAGGTGCCGTTGGTGTCTCTGGTGTAGGCGACGAAGCGGACTGGTGCGGTTGAGGTGAACCATTCGGCGGCGTGGTAGGTGGTGCCGGGGGTGACGGTTGGTGCGCAGGTGCCGTGGTCGAGGGTGGTGATGGCTTTGCGGTCGCCGCTTGTCCAGGATGTGATGTCGAGGCGTTCGGCGTATCCGCCGGTGTGGGCGTTGGTGGTGCGTGTCCAGGTGGAGGTGTTGGTGCCGAATCCGGCCAGGTACCAGCAGTCGGGCACGCCGTTTTGGTCGCTGTCGGCTTCAAACCCCGAATTGGGGAGCAGATTCTGCGGCGGGGCGACGTCGAGGTCGTCGAAGGTGGCGGTGCCGGTGCTGGCGAGGCTGAGGCCGATGCTGAGTGCGGTTGCGCCGGTGGGGATTGGTGGTGGTGTCCATTGGGCTTGGGTCCAGGTGGGTGAGGCGGGGGTGAAGGGGCTTTTGGCCCAGAAGGTCCAGGTGCCGTTGGTGTCTCTGGTGTAGGCGACGAAGCGGACTGGTGCGGTTGAGGTGAACCATTCGGCGGCGTGGTAGGTGGTGCCGGGGGTGACGGTTGGTGCGCAGGTGCCGTGGTCGAGGGTGGTGATGGCTTTGCGGTCGCCGCTTGTCCAGGATGTGATGTCGAGGCGTTCGGCGTATCCGCCGGTGTGGGCGTTGGTGGTGCGTGTCCAGGTGGAGGTGTTGGTGCCGAATCCGGCCAGGTACCAGCAGTCGGGCACGCCGTTTTGGTCGCTGTCGGCTTCAAACCCCGGATTGGGCACGATCCCCGCGCTCGGCGGAGTGATCGGAGGCCCCGCCACCGCCGGTTTGACGCCGCCGCCGATCACCTGGCTGACGGTTGCGGTGGTGGTGCCGTCGGCCGCCCGGGGCGCCAGCCAGTCGAGGAACTGGGAGAGCTCGCCGGCGGTCACGCCGTAGATGCCACAACCGTCGCAGATCTGGTGGAACACGATCTGCACCCATCCGCCGCCGTTCTGCTCGGCCTGGGTGACGTACCCCTCCAGCGTCTCCACCGGGGTGGTGGAGGTCGCACCCGGTTCGGTGCGGGTGCGATACGGATCGGGCGGAGGGATGGCCTCCGCGGCAGGGCAGCTGGGGCAGCCGGCTCCGCCCACCTCGCGAGCGCTGTTGTAGCCGCACATGGCCGCGACCTGCTCGGTGGTCGAATCGAACTGGCCATACGGGTAGGCGAGGTCGGTCACCGCGAACCCATCGCCGAGCAGCGCCAGCCGGTCGTTGCAGATCTCGCGCTCCTGGTCGTCGGCGCTCAGCGTCGTCAGATGGGGATGGTCGACGGTGTGCCCGCCGATCTCGTTGCCGGCGGCGGCGAGCTGATGGACGTCGGCGAGGGTCAGTCGATTCGAGTTGCCCAGCAGTCCGCTGATCACGAAGAACGTGCCGTGCACCCCGTGGGCGCTGAGCAGCCCGCCGGCCACCGTTGCGTCCTGCCAGCCGTCGTCGAACTCGAGCGACACGACCGTGTGCGTATCCGCCTGCGCCGGGCTGGGCGCCGGTGCAAGCAGCACCGCCACAGCCATGGCCACACCTATCAAGCCTCGTCTGCTTGCCCGAAGCAGCGGGCGCCAAGCGATCATCGGACCACCCTCCCGGGCGATTCTCTCAAATCAGGCGCTTACGTGCTGAAAGTCACCTGAGCGGTCCGAGTGGGGTGTTACTGACGCGTTGTGAGCAGTCGGATTGCGGGGGCGATCGCCCGCTTTGACGACTCTGCGAGCTCCTGCACGCGCCGCTCGCGGGCGGAGATGGCCGCCAGGTCGACCGTGGCTGCACCCACCCTGGTCAGCACCCGGCGGTTGCGCTCGTCGGACATCCACACCACCGCTCCCACGGTGGCCTGGCGCACGAACGGGTTCTTCATGATCCTCATCCGGCCCAGCATCACCTCGGCGATGATGACCTGTCCGGCCTGCGTCTGGGCGACACGTCCCACCGCCCGCATCGCATCCTTCATCTGCGAGAACGCATACGAGCGGCGGGCCTCGAGGGCGGCGTCAACCTCGGAGTCGGCGTAGTACACGAGCGCCTGCCCGCTCTCGCTGCCGGTATCCATCACCACGGCGTGGAAGCCGACGCCGTGGGGCTTGATCCACAACTCCTTGCCGCGCCGGCCAAACCAGGCGCGGACGTTCTCGATCTCTTGGTCGGGCTCGACCCAGGGCATCCTGTCTACAGGGTAGCGGCCGGCTCTTGCTCAGCCGATGCCACCGCCGGGGACGCCGGTCCGGCGGCGGCCGCCGAAGCCCTCTTGGGCACCAGCAGCGCAGCCACGAATCCCAGACCGAGCGCCGCCGCCGACAGCCAGAACGCGTCGACGAACGAGCTCTCGGTCGGCAGGCCGCCGAGCACGACGCTGGCGGTCAGGATGCTGGCCGAAATCTGCGCGCCCAGCGAGCCGCCGACATTTCGAAAGATCACGTTCATGCCGGTGGCCACGCCCGTCTGGTCGGGGCGCACAGACTCCACGATCACGTTCACCATCGACGCGAAGGCGAGGCCGATGCCCAGGCCCATGATGAACGTGACCACGTAGATCTCCCACGAGGAGCTGTGGGCGAGCGCCAGCAGCACCCACCCGAGGCTGCTCAGGAATGCGCCCAGCGCCAGCGGCACGCGCGAGCCCACCGTCACCGACAGCCTGCCGGCGACCGGGCCCACCAAGAGCATTGCGACGGTCAGGGGCAGCAGGAAGAAGCCCGCCTGAGTGACCGAGGCCCCAAAACCGTACCCGGTCGACGTGGGCATCTCCACGAACTGCGGAATCAGCACGAACGAGGCAAACATGCCAAACCCGATCAGCGTGGCCGACAGGTTGGTCGTCCACACCGGCCGGTCGCGCAGCATGGTCATGTCGACCAACGGCTCGGCAACGCGGGTTTCGACCACGATCCAGGTAACGGCGATCACCACGGAGGCGGCCAGCAGGCCCAGCGTGGCAGCCGACGTCCAGCCCCAGCTGGAGCCTTCGCTGACGGCCACCAGCAGCGCCACCAGCCAGCCCGCCAGCAGCACTCCGCCCGGCCAGTCGATCTTGCCGGGGCTGCGGATCGGCGATTCGGGGATCACGAACATCGTCACCAGCGCGGCCGGCACGACCGCGAGCAGCGGCAGCCAGAACAGCCAGTGATAGTTGAGGTTCTCGGTGATCGGACCGGCCAGCACGATGCCCAGCCCGCCGCCGATTCCCACCAGCGCCGAGATCATGGCGATGCCCACCGCGATCCGCCCCCGCGGGAACTCGTCGCGGATGATCGAGAACGCGAGCGGGAACACCGCGCCGCCGATGCCCTGGATCACGCGGGCCACGATCATCAGCGTGATGGTGGAGGCAAGTGCGGCGGCAAACGTCCCGAACGCCAGCACCCACAACGTGAATACCAGCATCTTCTTCTTGCCGAACATGTCGCCCAGCCGGCCCACGATCGGCGTGGAGACGCACGCGCTCAGCAGGTAGGCGGTCAGGATCCAGGTGGCGGCGGTCGTCGAGGCGTTCAGATCGACCTGGATGGTGGGCAGGGCCGGAGCGACCAGCGATTGCAGCAGCGCGTAGGAGATTGCCGCCGCCGCCAGCGTGGCGAAGGTCACCCCGTAGTGCGCTCGAGGCTTGTGGTCGGCGGCGGGGTCCATCGGCGTTGGACTGTAGCCAAGCGCTTTTGCCCGCGGCGGTAGGCTGCACCCGGTGGAACGTCCAGACGCGAAGTTCACGACGCTCTCGGGTGAGCCGGTGAAGCCGCTGTATACCGCGGATGACCTGCCTTCGCCCGAGTCGATCGGCGAGCCCGGCGAGTTTCCCTACACCCGCGGCGTCTACCCCAACATGTACCGGGGCAGGCTGTGGACGATGCGCCAGTTCGCCGGGTTCGGCACCCCCGAGGAGACCAACGCGCGGTTCCGCTACCTGCTCGATCACGGCCAGACCGGGCTGTCCACGGCGTTCGACATGCCCAGCCTGATGGGCTACGACTCCGATCACCCCCGCAGCCTCGGCGAGGTCGGCCGGGAGGGCGTGGCTGTTGACACGGTCGCCGACATGGAACGGCTGTTCGCCGGCATCCCGCTGGGTGAGGTAACCGTGTCGATGACCATCAACGCGCCGGCGGCGATCATGCTGGCCTTCTACGTGGTCGCGGCCGAGCGCCAAGGGGTCGCCCCCGAGCAGCTCGGCGGCACGATTCAGACCGACATCCTGAAGGAGTACATCGCCCAGAAGGAGTGGTGCTTCCCGGTCGATCCGGGCATGCGCCTGGTGGGGGACGTGATCGAGTGGTGCGCCCGCAACATGCCCCGCTGGCATCCCGTCTCGATCTCCGGCTACCACATCCGCGAGGCCGGGTCGACGGCGGTGCAGGAGCTCGCGTTCACGCTCAAGAACGGCCTCACCTATGTGGAGGAGGCGGTCGGCCGCGGGCTGGACGTGGACGATTTCGCGCCCAGGCTGTCGTTCTTCTTCAACGCCCATATCGACTTCTTCGAGGAGATCGCGAAGTACCGCGCCGCCCGCCGGATCTGGGCGCACGAGCTGCGCGACAGGTTCGGCGCGCGCGATCCGCGGTCGATGCTGATGCGCTTCCACACCCAGACGGCGGGCGTCTCGCTGACCGCCCAGCAGCCGCTCCTGAACGTCGTTCGCACGACCATCGAGGCGCTGGCGGGCGTGCTGGGCGGCACCCAGTCGCTGCACACCAACTCCTACGACGAGGCGCTGGCGCTGCCGACCGAGGACGCTGCCCGGTTGGCGCTGCGCACACAGCAGATCATCGCCTTCGAGACGGGCGTGGCCAACACCGCCGACCCGCTGGGAGGGGCCTACTTCATCGAGGCGCTGACCGACCAGATGGAGCAGGGTGCACGCGCCTACTTCGACGCGATCGATCGTCAGGGCGGGATGGTGGAGGCGGTCAAGAACAACTATCCCCAGCGGGAGATCGCCGAAGCCGCCTACGTGCTCCAGTCCGAGATCGAGGCGGGTGAGCGAACGGTCGTGGGCGTGAACCGCTTCGTCCAGTTCGACGAGGAGCAGGCGGAGCTGCACCGCACCGATCCGCGGCTGGAGCAAAAGCAGATCGAGCAGCTGCAAGCCGATCGGGCGGCGCGCGACGAGACCGCTGTCGCTGATGCCGTCGAGCTGGTGCGCACGACCGCGACCGACCCTGCGCACAACCTGATGCCGAGCCTGATCACCGCCGCCCGCGCCGGCGCCTCCGAGGGAGAGCTGGTGGCTGCGCTGCAGACCGTCTTTGGCAGCTACACGGAGACCCCCGTTTTCTAGTTAACTCTCCTCATGACCTACGCCGACACCTATCGCAGCTGGCAGGAAGATCCGCACGGGTTCTGGATGGAGCGGGCGGACGCGATCGAGTGGATCGAGCCACCTCACGCCGCGTTGGACGAGAGTCAGGCCCCCATCTACCGCTGGTTCCCGGGCGGCCGCCTGAACACCTGCCACAACGCGCTCGACCGGCATGTCGAGGGCGGCCGCGGCGAGCAGGCGGCGCTGATCTACGACAGCCCCATGACCGGCACCAAGCGCAGCTACACCTATCGCGAGCTGCGTGACCAGACGGCGGTGCTGGCCGGCGCGCTGCGGCGGCTGGGGGTGGACAAGGGCGACCGCGTGATCATCTACATGCCGATGGTGCCGGAGGCCGTGGTCGCGATGCTGGCGTGTGCGCGTATCGGTGCGGTGCACTCGGTGGTGTTCGGGGGGTTCGCCGCGCACGAGCTTGCAGTCCGCATCGACGACTGCGAGCCCACGCTGGTGCTGGCGGCCTCGTGCGGCCTCGAGCCCAGCCGAGTGGTGGAGTACAAGCCCCTGCTCGACCGCGCGATCGAGCTCTCCGGCCACTCTCCCAGGTGCGTGATCCTGCAGCGGCCCGAGCTGCCGGCCTCGCTGATCGAAGGGCGGGACATCGACTGGGCCGACGCCGTGGACGGCGCCGAACCCGCCGAGTGCGTGCCGCTCGAGGCCGCCGATCCGCTGTACATCCTGTACACGTCGGGCACCACCGGCCGGCCGAAGGGGATCGTTCGCGACAACGGCGGGCATGCCGTGGCTGTCACCTGGTCGGTGGGTGCGGTGTACGACGCCGGACCCGGCGACGTGTACTGGGCGGCGTCTGACATCGGCTGGGCGGTCGGTCACACCTACACCGTGTACGCGCCGCTGCTGGCCGGCTGCACCACCATCCTGTACGAGGGAAAACCGGTGGGCACACCCGACGCCGGCGCGTTTTGGCGGGTGTGCGAGGAGCACGGCGTGAACGTGATCTTCATGGCGCCGACCGCGATGCGCGGGATCAAGCGCGAGGATCCCACCGGGGCGCTGGTGGCCGAGTACGACCTCTCCAAGCTGCGCACGTTGTTCCTGGCCGGTGAGCGCTGCGACCCGGATACGCTGGAGTGGGCGATGACGGTGCTGCAGCGGCCGGCCATCGACCACTGGTGGCAGACCGAGACCGGCTGGCCGATCGCCGCAAACTGTGTCGGGTTGGAGCTGCTGGAGATCAAGGCTGGGTCTGCCGGCGTGCCGGTGCCCGGCTACGACGTGTGCATACTCGACGAGGCCGGCGAGCGGGTGGGAGCCGGCGTCACCGGCGACATCTGCATCGCGCTGCCGCTTCCCCCGGGGTGCACGCCCACCCTGTGGGGCAGCGACCAGCGCTGGATCGACACCTATCTGTCGCGCCATCCCGGCTACTACCTGACCGCCGATGCGGGCCACATCGACGAGGACGGCTACGTGTTTGTGATGGGCCGCACCGACGACGTCATCAACGTGGCCGGCCACCGGCTCTCGACCGGCTCCATGGAGGAGGTGCTGGCATCGCATCCGGATGTGGCCGAGTGCGCGGCGGTGGCGGTCAGCGACAGTCTCAAGGGACAGGTGCCGATCGGCTTTGCGGTGCTCAAGGCCGGTACCGGCCGCGACGGTGACGAGGTGGCGGCGGAGCTGGTCGCCATGGTGCGCGACCAGATCGGGCCGGTCGCGAGCTTCCACGAGGCCCGGGTGGTGGCGGCCCTGCCCAAGACCCGCTCAGGCAAGACGCTGCGCGGCACCATCAGCAAGATGGCCAGCGGTGAGCCGTGGAGAGTGCCCGGCACGATCGAGGACGCAGCAGTGCTGGACGCCTTCGCCGAGCTCCTGACCGAGATGGGCCGCCCGCCGCTTCCACCCGAGTAACGGTGAATAACGGTGCCTGGCACCGTGATTCAGACTACTGTTCGGGGACCGTGACCGTACCCGCAGCGATCCCCGACACGCAGGCGCTTCGCAGCTGCTGGCACCCGGTGGCCTTCGCGGATGACGTGGGCGAAAAGCCGGTGGGGGCCACGCTGCTGGACGAGCCGGTGGTGGTCTGGCGCGGCGGCGAGGGCCGGCTGCACGCGGTCAAGGATCTGTGCATTCACCGTGGCACCGCGCTATCGCTGGGATGGACTGAGGGCGATCAGATCGTGTGTCCCTACCACGGCTGGCGCTACCGGGCCGACGGCGCCTGCGTGTCCATCCCGCAGCTGTCCGACCCCACCAAGGTGCCGGCCAAGGCCCGCCTCGACGCCTACTCCTGTCAGGAGCGTTACGGACTGATCTGGGTGGCGCTCGACGCCCCCCGGTTCGACCTGCCCGCGATTCCCGAGCTGGAGGATGAGTCCTGGATGGTGATCCCCGCCGGCCCGTATCGGTGGGATGCCGACTCCTCCCGCCAGCTCGAGAACTTCACCGACTTCGGGCACTTCCCGTGGGTGCATCCCGGCCTGCTGGGTGATCCCGAGCGCCCGGTGGTGCCGGCCCACACGGTCGAGACCGATGGGCACGTGCTGCACTACAAGATCGTGCGGCCGGAGGCGCCCAACTCGGATGAGTTCCCGGTCTTCGCCAACGATCAGGACGAGGCTCCCGAACGCCGCAGCCGCTACGAGCTGCACCTGCCCTACACGATCGTGCTGCGGATCGGCTGGGGCGGTGACAAAGGAATGCTGTACTTCTTCGCCTCCCAGCCGGTCAGCTCGAACCAGTGCATCGGTTTCCTGGTGATGGGGCGGAACTACGATTTCGACCAGCCGGCCGAGGTGCTGCAGGCATTCGAGGACACGATCTTCAACCAGGACAAGCGCATCGTCGAGTCCCAGCGCCCGGAGCAGGTGCCGTTCGACCTCGCCGCCGAGCTCCACCTCAAGTTCGACGCGGTGGCGGTGGCCTACCGCCGGGCGATGCGTGAATCAGGGCTCGCGACCGACTGAGCGTCAGGCGTTCGCTTTCTGGCTGAAGCTGGGCATGATCAGCTTCGGCGGGCCGGCCGGGCAGATCGCGATCATGCACGATCAGCTGGTCGAGCGGCGCCGCTGGATCTCCGAGCGGCGGTTCCTGCATGCACTCAACTTCTGCGTCGCCCTGCCCGGCCCCGAGGCCCAGCAGCTGGCCTCCTACATCGGCTATTCGATGTACGGCGCGCGTGGCGCGCTCACCGCCGGCGGCCTGTTCGTGCTGCCCTCGTTCGTGCTGATCTGCGTGCTCAGCGCGATCTATGCCGAGTACGGCGAGGTGACTGTGGTCGCCGGGATCGTGCACGGCCTGGGGGCGGCCGTGGTGGCGCTCGTGTCAGCGGCACTGATCCGGATCGGGAGGCGTGTGATCCACACCCCAGCGGCTGTTGTGCTGGCCGTCGCGGCGTTCGCAGCGATCGTGGCGGGGCTGCCGTTCCTGGTGGTGCTGGCGGTGGCGGCGGTGCTCGGCTACCTGGTCGGACGCAGTCGCCGGCCGATCTTCGGTCAGCTGCCGGACGAGGCAGAGGATTCGGTCGAGCTCGAGCCGATCGACGCTCGGTTCCGGCGCCGGTTTCTGCTGACGCTGGCGATCTGGCTGGTGCCGCTGGTGCTGCTGCTGCTCGCCGGGGGGTTGGTGGCCCAGCTGGCGGGGTTCTTCACAGTGGCCGCGCTGGTCACGTTCGGCGGCGCCTACGCTGTGCTGCCGTTCGTCGCGGGCGCAGCCGTCAACCACTACGGCTGGCTGACCGCCCAGGACATGGTGGCCGGGCTCGCGCTGGGGGAGTCGACTCCGGGGCCGCTGATCATGGTCAACACCTTCGTCGGGTTCATGGCCGGATACAACATCGAGGGCGGGCTGGCTTGGGGGTTCGCCGGGGCGGCGATCGCGACCGGCTGCACCTTCGCGCCGTCGTTTGTGATGATCATCAGCGGCGCGCCCCTGATCGACCGGGTGCGCTCGAGCGGCTCATTTGCAAGTGCCCTGAACGTCGTCACGATCGCGGTGGTCGGGGTGATCGCGGCGCTGGCGGTGTACGTGGCGCGAAACGCGTTGCGGCCGGGTGGCGACATCGACTGGTTTCTGGTCGCGGTGGCGGTGGTGGCGTTCGTGGCCGTATGGCGGTTCCGCGTCGGGGTGGTCACGGTCGTGGTGGCCTGTGCGGTGGCCGGCCTGATCGCGCAGCTGGTGTGAATAAAAGGTGCCAGGCACCTTTTATTCACACCACGCCGAGGCTTTCGGCGGCGCGGCGGGAGGCGTCCAGAACCGCGTCTCGCGCTGTGTGTTCGATCGCGTCGGAGAGCCGTGTCAGGGGGGCGGCCATGCCGATCACCGCGAGTGCCCCGCCGTCGCGGGAGAGCACCGGCGCGGCCACGCCCCAGGCGCCGTCGTTGGTCTCCTCGCGGCTGGCCGCCCAGCCCTGGACTCGCACTGAGGCCAACTCGGCGCGCAGCTCGCCGGGGTCGGTGATGGTGCCGGCGGCGACCTTCGCCAGCGGCTGGGAGAGCACCTGCTCCCGGATCTCGGGCGCCAGGAATGCGAGCAGGGCCTTGGAAGTCGCGCCGGCGTGCAGCGGCACCACCGTACCGATATCCAGCGACAGCCGCAGCTGCTGAGGCGCCTCCACTCGGTCGATGCACAGCACGCCCATCCGGCGCGGCTCGAGCACCGACAGAAGCGCGGTCTCGCGAGTGGTGCCGGCCACCTGCTCGAGCTGGGCGTGCAGGTCGCGGCGAAGATCGAAGCCCGCCGACGCGCGGTACCCCAGCGACACGGCGGCAGCGCCCAGCCGGTAGCGCCCACCGCTGACCGGACGCAGCAGTCCCTGGGCCTCGAGCGCGTTCACCAGCCGGTAGGTGGTGGACACCGGCAGTCCCACCGCCGCCGCGAGACCGGCCGTCGACCACTCGGGCACGCTCTCGGTGAAGCGATCCAGCACGGCCAGCGCACGTTCGAGCACCTTCGGGCTCTCAACCGGTTGACGCGCGGCATTCATGTTGATAATCTTACCACACAACGAGATTTGATTCTCGCCAAATGAGAATTGAGGAGTGGGAAGCATGATTCGCACAGGGGCTGAATACCGCGAGTCGATCAGGGACGGACGCGAGGTATGGATCGACGGGGAACGGGTTGACGACGTGGCCACCCATCCCGCGTTCAAGCCGATCGTGGACGTCCGTGCCCGTATCTACGACATGGCCCACGAGGAGGCCACCCGCGACACCATGTCCTACGTCGACGAGCAGACCGGCGAGCGCTGCGCCATCGGTTCGCGGCTGCCGCTCTCACGCGACGACTGGCGCGACAAGCGAAACGCGGTCGACACCGTGCTGGATGACGTCGGCGGAATCGTCACCCGGGTGGGCGACGAGACGGTGGGTGAGATGTGGTCGCTGTACGACGGCCAAGACGTGCTCAACGAGATCGACCCGCAGTTCTCCGAGAACATCCGCAGGCATGTCGCCGACGCCGCCCTGCTCGATCCCTTCCACGTCTCGGCCAACACCGACCCCAAGGGCGATCGCTCCAAGCGGCCCCAGGATCAGGATCCGGACGTGCTGCTGCGGGTCGTCGGCGAGAACGACAACGGCATCATCGTTCGCGGAGCCAAGTTCGAGACGGCGGCGGCCTACGCCAACCAGGCATTCGTCAAGCCCACCATCGGCGACTGGGGCGAGGCCACCCAATCGGAGTACGCCGTCGGCTTCATCGCCGACATGGGCGCGCCGGGGATGACGCACATCTGCCGATCCAGCTTCGCCGGCCGCGCGCCGGTCGAGGACTATCCGTTCTCCAACCGGTTCGACGAGGTCGACACCATGATCGTGTTCGACAACGTCGAGATCCCGTGGGAGAACGTGCTCTTCTACCGGCACGTGCGCGCCGCCGCCTACATCCGGGCCACGCTCCACCGCTACAGCGTGTACCCGTTCGTCCAGCGCCACCTGCGGCTGGCCGACTTCCTGATCGGGCTGGCCTACGCCAACGCCGTCGACGCCGGCGTCAAGATGCATCAGGGCGTGCGCGAGAAGCTGGCCGAGCTGGTGTGCTACCGGGAGGGCATCAACGCCCACCTGACCGCCGCCGTGGAGATGGCCGAGGAGAGCCCCGGCGGGCTGCTCATGCCCAACCAGGCGCTGCTCTACACCGGCAGGGTGCACGCCTGCTCGCAGCTTCCGGCGATGATCCATCTGACTCGCGATCTGTGCGGCGGCCAGATCTGCGTCACCCCCAGCGCCGCGTCGTTTGCCCATCCCGTCCCAGGGGCGCTGCTGGAGAAGTACTACCGCATCAACGACGTCGAGGGTGAGGCCCGGCGGCGCTTCTTCGCGCTGGCGCGGGACATCCTCAACTCCGACTACGGCGGCCACCGGCTGACGTTCCAGCTGTTCGCACAGTCGCCCGCCTTCTCACACCTGCTGGCCGTCTACAACAACTACGACTTCGACGGCCCGCTCGACCTCGTTCGCAGCCACATGAACGCCGACGTCCCCACTGGGAGCACCGCATGACCGATCAGATCGTGGCCGGCGGGCATCTACGCCTGCGGCCGTTCAACACTGCCGACACCTATCCCGAGCAGAACATCTCAAACGACCTGTGCCAGGGCGTGGTGGCGGGCAACACCGTGTACCTGCGCGGCCAGGTGGCGCAAGATCTGGACACCCGCGAGAGCGTCGCAGTGGGCGACCCGGCAGGCCAGGCCGAGAAAGCGATGGACAACATCGAGCTGCTGCTGGGCGAGGCCGGAGCCACCCTCGCCCACATCTGCAAGGCAACCGTCTATCTCACCGACATCCGCTACCGCGAGCCGGTCTATCGGGTGCTGGGGGAGCGGTTAAAGGGCGTCTACCCGGCGTTCACCGGTGTGGTTGTGCCCGCTCTGGCGCGGCCGGAGTGGCTGGTCGAGGTCGACGTGACCGCGGTGATTGTCTAGAGGCCGGGCGCCTGGAGCGACTCGACGGTGATGTGATAGCCGTCGGGCTCGACCACGATCACCAGCAGCACGGCGCCGCACGACGGGCACCGCAGGACGTATCCGGGTGACGCGACGTAGACGATCAGGGCACCGAACTGGTGCACTGCTCCACAGTCCAGGCAGGTGCCCTCGGTGTCGGTCATCTCGTGTCCGAAGATGTCGATCAAAACGCCGCCGAGCGCGTTTCCGTCCAGGTGCAGCGGTGCAGTCACGGCGTCCCCCCGGTCGGCCCGAAGCGCTCTGTACGGATCCGCATCGGATCGTGCCCGAGCTCGACCATGGCCTGGGACGCGGCTTCCACCAGACCGGTGGGGCCGCACACGTACACCAGCGGCCGGCGATCGACCGGCCATGCCGACTCGGCCAGCATGTCGCGGTCGATCCGGCGCGCGTAGCCAGACCAGCCCGGCGGCGTCGCGCCGGTGATCGTGTGCCGCACCTCGACACCCGGGTCGGCGCCGAGTGCATCGAGCTCGTCGCGGTAGATCACGCGATCCCAGCTGCGCGACGAGTAGAGCAGCCGCATTCCTACGTCGCTTGCGGCCGCCTTTCGCGCTCGCAGCATCGCCATCAGCGGCACCACACCGCTGCCGCCGGCGATCAGCATCACCGGGCCGCCGGCGCTCGGCTCCCACACAAAGTACCCGCCGATCGGACCCCGCAGCTCGATCACGTCGCCCACGCGCAGCTCGCCGGCCAGGTAGGTCGACACCTCCCCGTCTTCCAGCTGCTCGACGGTCAAGGTGACCCGCTCACCGGCCGGCGCCGACGCGATCGAGTAGCTGCGCTGTGCCTGGTAGCCGTCGGGTGCGGTCAGCCGGACATCGACGTGTTGGCCCGGGCGGTGGCCCGGCCATCCCGGGCAATCAAACGTGATCGTGCGCACGTTGTCGGTCTCCTGGGTGACCTCGATCACCTCGGACCCGATCCAGTTCAGTCGCCCGCGTACCGCTGTTCCTGCCATGGATCCCCGTATGCGTGGTAGCCGTAACCCTCCCAGAATCCCAACTCGTCCTCGTTCATCAACTGAAACTCCCGCACCCACTTGGCGCTCTTCCAGAAGTACAGGTGCGGTACCACCAGCCGTGCGGGGCCGCCGTGCTCGGGATCGAGCGGCTCGCCCCCGTAGGTGTGGGCGACCCAGGCCTTGCCGTCCAGCAGGTCGGTCAGCGGCAGGTTGGTGGTGTAGCCGCCGTAGGAGTGCACCATCACGTACTCGGCGGCAGTGTCGACGTCAGCCAGCAGCGTGTCGAGCGACACGCCGCGCCAGGTTGTGTCGAGCTTCGACCACTTGGTGACGCAGTGGATGTCGACCGTGAGCTCCTCCTGCGGGAGCGCCAGCATCTCGTCCCACGTCCACGACACGGGGCCGTCCACCTCGCCACTCACGGACAGATTCCAGTCGGCCGGCTCGATGTGGGGCGTGGGACCGGCCGACAGCACCGGGAAGTCCGAGGTCAGGTACTGGCCGGGGGGCACTCTCCCGGCCGGCTCGGTTGGTCGGCTCCGGCCAAAGAACCCGCGAGTGACATTGCTCATGCCCCCAAGGTATCACCATGGGGCGGAAGCGTTACAGTCGGCTCAGCCGTTGCCGGCGACGCTCGACACGTACTTCGCCACCGACTGGATCTCGGCGTCCGACAACTGGTCGCCGAAGGCCGGCATCCCGCCGCCGCCGTTGGTCACCTGGTGTACGACCAGGGCTTCGTCGGGCTTGAGATCGTCCAGGTTGGGGCCCACCGATCCGGTCGCGTCCGCGTCGCCGAGCGTGTGGCAGGTGGCGCAGTTGCTGGTGAAGACCACCTTGCCGGCCGCTGCCGAGATCTCCTCGCCGGCGGAGCTCGCGGCCGAGGACTCGCTCCCGCTGCTGCTGGATCCGCCGCACGCCGCTGCGGCGAGCGCCAGCACCACCACACCCGCGGTTATCCCGCGGTTCCTGAGTCCTTCCCGGCTCACCGCAGCAGCTTACCGCGGCGATGCCGGGCGCGTGGAGAATCGGCCTGACGGCCGACTTGTACGCTCTTGATCGATTCTGGCCAATGTGGAACACTATCGCTCATGACCAAGATTGCATTCATCGGTGCCGGCAGCGTCGAGTTCACCAAGAACCTGCTCGGCGACATTCTCTCGTTTGAGGAGCTCAAGGACGCCCACATTGCGCTCCACGACATCGATTCCGAGCGGTTGGCAGTGGCCGAGGCGATGGCCCAGTACACCAACCGCGAGTTGGACGGCAGCGCTCGGATCACCACCCATCTCGATCGCCGATCTGCGATCGAGGGCTGCGACCACGTGATCAACATGATCCAGGTGGGCGGGTTCGAGGCGACCAAGCTGGACTTCGCCATCCCTGCCGCCCACGGCCTGCGCCAGACGATCGGCGACACGCTCGGCATCGGTGGCATCTTCCGCGCGCTGCGCACCGTCCCGGTGATGCTCGAGATCGGCCGGGAGATGGACGAGCTGGCGCCTGGTGCGTGGTTTCTCAACTACACCAACCCGATGGCGATGCTGTGCTGGGCGACGTACGCCGGCAGTCCTCAGCAGCGGGTGGTGGGGTTGTGCCACTCGGTTCAGAACACCACGTACCAGCTGGCGGAGCTGGTGGGGGTGCCCTTCGAGGACGTGTCGTTCCTGGGTGGCGGCGTCAATCACCAGGCCTTCATCCTGCGGTTCGAGCGGGCGGGAGAGGATCTGTATCCGCTGCTCGACGGGGTGATCGAGAGCGATCCCCAGTTGCAGCGGCGCGTGCGGGTCGAGATGTACCGGCGGTTTGGCTACTTCCCCACCGAGTCGAGTGAGCATGGGGCCGAATATCTCCCCTGGGTGATGCGAAGCGACGAGGCGATCGAGCACTTCCGCATCCTGGTTGGCGATTACCTGGAGCGCAGCGTCGAGAATCTCGAGTTGTACGAGGAGATGAAACGTCAGCTCGAGACCGGCGAGCCGATCGAGATCGAGCGCAGCCAGGAGTACGCATCGCTGATCATCCACTCCATTCTGACCGGCCGGGAGCGGGTCATCTACGGCAACGTCCGAAACGCCGGCCTGATCTCGAACCTGCCGTCCGAAGCGTGCGTCGAGGTGCCGTGCCTGGTGGACAAGAACGGTGTTCAGCCGACCGCGATCGGTGATCTCCCACCGCAGCTGGCGGCTCTCAACCGCACCTTCCTGAATGTGTGTGAGCTGACGGTCACAGCAGCGCTCGAGCACAGCCGCCAACACGTTCACCACGCGGCTTTGCTCGACCCCGCCGCCTCCTCGGCCCTCTCCCCGGCAGCGATCCACGAGGTGGTCGAAGAGCTGCTCACTGCCCACGCGCTCGACTATGAATAAATGGTGCCAGGCACCATTTATTCACCGTCGTTCACACGGTGGTGACGTGGACGCCGGCGTCGGTCAGTTCGCGGACAGCTGCGGGGGATGCTGAGGTATCGGTGATCACCTCGTAGACGCGGGTGAGGTCGCAGATGCGCGCGAACGCCACCTCGCCCAGCTTGGAGCTGTCACAGACAACTGTGACGGCCGATGAGCGATCGATCAATGCGAGGTTGGCATGCGCCTCGACCTCGTGGTGCGTGGTGAGGCCGGCGCGCGCGGAGATCCCGTCCACGCCGATCATCACGTGGTCCAGGTTGAGCCCTGCCAGCGACGCCTCCGCCAGCGGACCGACCAGCTCGTAGCTCTCGGCCCGAGCGACGCCGCCGGTGACCACCAGCTTGAGGTTTGGTCGCACGGCCAGCTCGGAGGCGATGCTGAGCGAGTTGGTGACCACCGTCAGCCGCGGCACGCTCACCAGCGCGCGGGCGATCTCCGTGGTGGTGGTGCCGCCGGTGAGCCCGACCGCCATCCCCTCGGTGATCCGGGCTGCCGCCTCTCGCGCGATCCGCCGCTTCTCCTCGCCGTAGCGGGCGCTGCGATACCGCAGCGGCAGCTCGTACAGCACTCCCTGGCCCACCGCGCCGCCGTGGGTGCGGGCGAGCAGGTGCTGCTCCTCCAGCAGTCGCAGGTCACGGCGGATTGTGGCCGGCGACACACCCAGCTCGTCGGCCAGCTCGCCGACGCCTACGCTTCCCGAACCGGAGATCCGTTCGAGCACCGTGGAAAGGCGGTCAGCTTGGCGCATTTGCCAAGTCTACCGCCTAAGCGCTCACCGCCCGTGTTGTATTTTGATCGATATCTGCATAGAATCGCCATTTATGAGCGTCACCGAGGCCGAACTACTCACTCAGCCCGACGATTGGCTGCGGGCGGGAGAGGTCGCCGAGGCCCAGCGGCACCTGCTTCCCCAGCCGGGCGAACGGGTCGCGGCGGTCGGCTGCGGCACGTCTTGGCACATGGCCTGCTCGTACGCCGTCGCCCGCGAGTCGGGTGGCATGGGCGAGACGGACGCGTTCACGGCGACCGAGATGCCGGTCGGGCGGACCTACGATCGGGTGGTCGCCATCTCCCGGTCGGGCACCACCACGGAGGTTGTGCGCCTGCTGGCCGCCCTGCCCGAGCAGATTCCCAGCGTCGCGATCACTGCAGTCGCGGGCTCGCCGGTGACGGCCGGGGCCGGTTCGACCGTGCTCCTCGATTTCGCCGACGAGACGTCGGTGGTGCAGACGCGGTTTGCCACCACGGCCCTGAGCCTGCTGCTGGCCGGCCTTGGCATCTCTCCGCGGGAGGAGTCCGATGCCGCCCGGCTGGCGCTCGATGCGCCGCTGCCCGAGGGGCTCGCCGACTACCGCCGGATCGTGTTCCTGGGGGCCGGCTGGACGATCGGACTGGCGTCCGAGGCCGCCCTCAAGCTGCGCGAGGCGGCGGGCGCGTGGACCGAGTCGTACCCCGCCATGGAGTACCGCCACGGCCCCATCACCGCCGCCTCTGACGACACGCTTGTGTGGCCGATCGGGACCGTCGATGCGACCGTCCTGGAAGCAGCGGCGGCCGCCGGCTCAACCATCGCCCCAGTCGTGGAACGGCCGCTGGCTGCGCTGGTGATCGCCCAGCGGGCAGCGGTCGCGCTCGCCCTTGCCCGCGGGCTTGATCCTGACCGTCCCCGTAACCTGACTCGATCGGTGGTGCTCCCATGAAGGCATTCGTGACCGCGCTCGTCGTCGTCGCCGTGATGGCCGTCGGCTGCGGAGGCTCGTCGTCTGACTCCGGCTCCGGTGGGGTGGTGCACATCACCATGTGGCACGGGTTCGTCGACACCGAGGGCGCGGCCATGAAGTCGATGGTGGCGCAGTACAACGCCTCGCATCCCGACATCCAGGTCAGGGTGCAGTACGCCGGCAACGCCGACTATGCGCTCCAGAAGGTGCAGACCGCGATCGCCAGCGGCGATCCGCCGGACATCTCCTATCTGTACGGCTCGTGGGCCGCGAACATCGCCGAGAGCCCCAAGGTGCTCGAGCTGAACGACTACATCAAGAACGACCCGTCGTTCGGCTGGAACGACTTCTACGACTCCGAGCGCAAAGTCGCGACCGTCAACGGCAAGATCGTCGGCATTCCCGCGCTGGTCGACAACCTCGCGCTGGTCTACAACAAGAAGCTGTTCGACGAGGCCCACGTTGCCTATCCCACCGCCAACTGGACGTGGGACGACATCACCGCCGCCGCCAAGAAGCTGACCAATCCGGCCACCAAGCAGTTCGGCTGGGCGTATGTCAACGACGGCGGCGAGGACACCGTGTGGCGCTTCGATGCGCTCCTGTGGGAGGCCGGAGGAAACATCCTCACGCCTGACAACAAGCACGCTGCCTTCAACTCGCCGGCGGGGGTCAAGGCGCTCACTCATCTGCAGACGATGGGTCCCGAGGATCACTCGGTCTACTACGACAACGGCAGCGGCAACTACGCGCCGCTGTTCAACTCGGGCAAGATCGCGATGCTCTACACCGGCCCGTGGGACCTGTCGCAATTCCCCGACGTCAACTTCGGCGTCCAGATCCTGCCCAGGGATCTCAACCACCAGACGATCTCCGGCCCCGACAACTGGGTGCTGTTCAACAACGGCGACCAGCGCGCCCAGGCGGCCTTTGACTTCATGAAGTGGTGGACGGCGCCTCAGCAGCTGCTGGAGTGGTCGACCAAGACCGGCGATCTGCCCACCAAGGCGTCGGTGCAGGATCTCCCCGGCTACAAGGACTACACCGCCAAGTACAAGGGTGATGCAGAGTTCGTCGCCAACTTGAAGAACGCCGTCAAGGTGCGCCCGGTGCTGCCGGAGTATCCGAAGATCTCGGCAGCCATGGGTCAGGCGATCCAGGCGGTGCTGCTTGGTAAGAAGCAGCCGCAGGAAGCGCTCGACGAGGCGGCCGACCAGGTCAACGCGATCCTCGCCCAGCCGGCCGCGCCGTAGGTCTTTGCGCCTGCTGCGATCAGAGCACGCGTCCGGCTGGCTGTTCGTCGCGCCGGCGCTGCTGGTGATCGCGCTGTTCGGCCTGGTGCCGATCGGCTGGTCGTTTGTGATGTCGTTGCAGCACAACAACCTGGTCTCGCCGCCGCACTGGGTGGGAACCGCCAACTATCGCGCACTCCGACACGACCCGGTGTTTCGCGACTCGATCAGGCACACGATCGTGTACACGGTGCTGTTCGTGCCGATCTCGATCGCTGCGGCGCTCGGCGTGGCGGTGGCGTTGAACACCAAGGTGCGGGGGATCGCGTTCTACCGCACCGCGGTGTTCATCCCGGTGGCCGTGTCGACGGTGGCCACCGCCATCATCTTCAACTGGGTGCTCGATCCCAACTACGGCATTGCCAACTGGCTTCTGAACCAGGTGGGGATCCCGTCTCAGGGCTTCTTCGAGGATCCCAACCAGGCGATGTACTGCATGGTGGGGATGACGGTGTGGGGGTGGATCGGGTTTGACGTGATCATCTATCTCGCCGCGCTGCAGGGCATTCCCGAGGATCTGCTCGAGGCGGCCGAGATCGACGGCGCCGGCCGCTTCTCGAGCTTCCGCTCCGTGACCCTGCCGCTGCTCGGGCCGGCAACGCTGTTCTTGGTGGTGTGGTCGACGATCAACGCTCTGCAGCTGTTCGACGAGATCTACAACACCACCCGCGGCGGCCCGCTGATGGCCACCACGGTGGTCGTGTACTACCTGTGGCAGCAGGCCTTCCAGTACTTCAACGGCGGCTATGCCGCCGCCATCGCCTACATCCTGCTGGCGGCGATCCTGCTGGTCACGCTGGTGCAGTTCCTGATCAGCCGAAGGACGGTGTACTACAGCTCGTGACCGCCCCTCGCTTCAGCTACCGGCACCTGTTCCTGATCCCGCTGTCGCTCCTGATGTTGTCGCCGCTGCTGTGGATGGCGATCACCTCGATCGAGACGCCGGACGAGTCCCGCCACTTCCCGCCGGTCCTGATTCCCTCGGGGATCGACTGGCACAACTACACCAGCGCGGTATCGTCGGCGCCCTTCGGCAGCTGGTATGTGAACTCGCTGATCGTCTCGACCGTGGTGGTGGTCTCGAACCTGGTGCTGTGCAGCCTGGCCGCGTACGCCTTCGCGCGACTCCGCTTCTTCGGCTCGAACGTGCTGTTCATCCTGCTCCTGGCGACACTGATGGTGCCGTTCCAGGTGGTGATGATCCCGACCTTCCTGATCGTCAGGCACATGGGCCTGATCGACAACATCAGCGCGCTGATCGTGCCCAACCTGGCGAGCGCGTTTGGCATCTTCATGCTGCGCCAGTTCTTCCGTACGCTGCCGATTGAGCTGGAGGAGGCCGCCCGCATCGACGGCTGCAGCCGCCTGGGGGTGCTGGTCAAGATCGTGCTGCCGCTGTCGGGTCCGGCGCTCTCGACGCTCGCACTGATCACGCTGCTGTGGACGTGGAACGACTTTCTGTGGCCCTTGGTGGCGATCAACACCCAGAGCCACATGACCCTGCAGGTCGGGTTGTCCACCTTCCAGGGCGCCCACCAGACCAAGTGGACGGTGCTGATGGCGGGCAACATGCTCGCGCTCTTGCCGATGGTGGCAGCCTTCATCCTCACTCAGAGGTCGTTCGTGCGATCGATCGCCGGATCGGGACTGAAGGGATAGGGATGGCCGAAGTCGAGTTCCGCGGCGTGACCAAGCAGTTCGCCAACGGCGTGTTGGCCGTCGACGACCTCTCGCTGACCATCGGCGATCGGGAGTTCATGGTGCTGGTGGGGCCGTCGGGATGCGGCAAGACGACCGCGCTGCGGATGGTGGCGGGGTTGGAGAAACCCACCAGCGGCGAGATCGTGATTGGCGCCGAGGTGGTCAACGACAAGTCGCCGGGGTCGCGGGACATCGCGATGGTGTTCCAGAACTACGCGCTCTATCCGCACATGACGGTGGAGCGAAACATCGGCTTCGGCCTGCGCCAGCGCAAGATGCCGCGGGCCGACATCGACGCCCGGGTGCGCGAGGTCAGCGAGTTGCTGGAGCTGGACGAGCTGCTGAAGCGGAGGCCGGCTCAGCTTTCGGGTGGTCAGCGGCAGCGGGTTGCCATGGGCCGGGCGCTGGCCCGCCACCCTCAGGTGTTCCTGCTGGACGAGCCGCTCTCCAACCTCGACGCGAAGCTGCGCACTCAGCTGCGCGCCGAGCTCAAGAAGATCCACCATCTGGTGCCGACCACATCGGTCTACGTCACCCACGATCAGGTCGAGGCGATGACCCTCGGCGACCGCGTGGCGGTCATGTCCGACGGGCGGATCCAGCAGCTGGGCTCGCCCCAGGAGGTGTACGACCATCCCGCCAACCTGTTCGTGGCCGGCTTCATCGGCAGCCCGCCGATGAACCTGATCGATGCCACCAGCCGGGGCGGGGTGATCACAGCCGGCCCGCTCTCGATGCCGCTGCCGGTGCCCGAGGGCGATGTGGTGCTGGGGGTGCGGCCGGAGCGGCTGGCGCCCGCGACCGAGAGCGATGACCGGCCCGCCCTGGACGTGACCGTCGAGGTGGTCGAGCCGCTGGGCAGTGAGGTAATGGTGCACGGATCGGTCGATTCAGCGAACGGTCCAGTACCGGTGACCGCCCGGTTGGAGGCCGGTGCCCGCCCGGCCGTGGGTGCAGTCCTGCGGTTGGCCTTCGACCCCGGCCACGTGTACATCTTCGACGCCCTCACCCTGGGGGCGGTTACACCGGCGTGATCACGGCGCGCTGGGCGAGCCGTTCGGCGTCGCCCCGGTCGAACCGTCCCGCCCCGGGAACGGCGGCGTTGGCGGCCGCAGCGCCCAGCCCCAGGGCCAGCGCTTCGCGCCAGTCGGCGCCGCGGTCGAGCGCGGTCACCATTCCTCCCAGAAGAGCATCACCGCTGCCGACCGGGTAGGGGCCCTGTGCGTCCAGGCGGCCGCTGAACGTCTCTCCCGCGGCCACCAGTACGGCTCCCAGGGGGCCGCGGGTGACGGCGGCGGCACCGCCCTGGGCGAGTGCAGCGGCGGCCGCCACTGCGCCCTGCGGTGTTGAGGTATCGAGGTCGGTGAGCGCCGCCGCCTCGGCGGCGTTGATCTTGACCAGGGCTGCCGGGTGTGGCCGCTCGGCGACGGTGTCGGCGGCGATCTTGCAGCCGACCCGCAGCGCCGCGTACCCACTGGGCGAGACGCCGCGGGGAAGTGACCCCGAGACGGTGATCCAGTCGGCCGCGGTGGAGGCCGTCTCGACTGTGCCCGCAAACCGGCTCCACGTCTCCGCGTCGACCTCGATCCCGTCCTCGTAGAACTCCGTCAACCGCTCGGTCTCGCGGTCGGCAACCGAGAGCGAGGCGCGCGTCTCACCCTCCGCCCACACGATCTGTGCGTCGATTCCGTCGCGTTCCAGCTGCTCTGCGATCCAGCGACCGGCGTGGCCCGCCAGCAGGGCGATCGCCTGCACGTCGGCTCCCAGCGTGACGGCGGCCCGGGCCGCATTCAGGCCCTTGCCTCCGGCCACCTGGACATATCCGGAGGGCCGGTGGATCCCCCCGGGCACGACCCGGTCGACCTGAAACAGCTTGTCGACCGACGGGTTTGCAGCCACGCATACGATCACAGCTCGGCCTCGGCTTCGGCCATCGTCGGCTGGGCGGCGGTGCCGCCGCGGGCGCGGGTCGAGAGCGACCCGCATACGGCCGCCAGCCGCGCCGCCCGATCGACCGGCAGGCCGGTCAGCCTTGCGGCCAGCCAGCCGGCGTTGGTGGTGTCGCCGGCGCCGACCGTGTCCACCAGCTCGCCGGGAAGCGCGGGTGCGCGCACCAGCTGGTCTGCGACCACGGCGAGCACACCGTCGGCGCCGCACTTAACCAGCACGTCGGAACCGTGCTCTGCCAGGCGCCGGGCTGCCTCCTCCACATCGTCGGCGCCGGTGAGGCCGAGCGCCTCCACCTCGTTAGGAAGCAGGTGGTCGATCAGCGGCAGCAGGTCGATCAGGCCGCCCTCGAAGCGCTCATCGGGGTCGGCCCCCGGGTCGAGTGAGGTGGTGGCGCCGGCCGCGCGTGCTCGCCGGAACAGTTCCGCCACGACGGCGGGGGCGCCCTGCAGGTAGTAGCCGGAGGTATGCAGGTGGCGGGTCCGCCGAAGCAGGTCGTCGGACACCATGTCGGCGGTGACCGAGCCGATCGTGCCGGGTGCGGTCAGGGTGGCCCGATCCTCACCCTCTGCGAGTACCACCGACAGGCCGGTGGGAGTGGAGGGGTCGGTTACCGACACGCTCATGTCGACGCCTGCGGCGGTCATCTTGTCGCGCATGAAGTGGCCGAACGTGTCGTCACCGAGCACACCGACGAAGCTGGTGCGAAGCCCCAGCCGGGCGGCGCCGCAGGCCGTGATCGAGCTCGTGCCACCGATCAGGAGGTCGGCCCGCTCGACCAGCCGCTCGCCCTGACCGAAGGCCGGTCGCACGTCACCCCCCGACAGCACCAGGTCGGGGTTGCAGTCACCCACCACCAGCAGGTCGATGTCGCGTTCAGGTTGAGAAGCCATCTACGCGGTGAGGCCGGTGATGCCGTCGCCGATCAGCTTGGCGCCGATGATCAGGCACAGGACGACCATGATGGCAGCGTTGTGGAACATCATCCAGGTCTTCAGATGGTCGAGCACCGCCGCCGACCGGTCCCCCATGCCGAAGTAGATGGCAAGCGGAGCGCCGACCCCCAGCGAGCCGATCACGATGAAGACGATCAGGGCCACGACTTCCGAGCTGGTGGAAGCGTTGGTCTGTGCGATCGCGGCAGCGGCGCCCGCGGTCAGGATCAGGTTCTTGGGGTTGACGCCCGAGAGCAGCGCGCCCAGGCCGACGGCCTTGACCGGTGTGACCGAGTCCAGTGCATGCATCCATTTCGGCATCTCCGGCTCGGTATCGCCCTGTGGCCGGCCCCGCCACTGCTTGGCGGCCAGCTGCAGCAGCAGCACGCCGCCGATGATCTTGGCCCAGCTTGCCGCCGTCGACGGCGCCCCGCTGTTGGTGGTGGCCGAGTCGCCGGCGATGACCAGCACCGCTCCGCCGACGATCGCGAGCCCGGCGATCCATCCGAGCAGGAACGCGGGTCCGTTGGAGCGGCCCTTGGGGGTGGCGAGCATCAACACCATCGCGATGATCGGCAGCGGCGAGAGCGCGACTCCCACGCCGTAGCCGAGTACCTGTCCGACGGCAGCGCCCACTAGGTGACCAGGGAGTCTTCCAGCAACGTTCGCAGCGAGGCCAGCCCGTACTCGATGTTTTCGATCGAGTTGGCGTAGGAGACTCGCAGGTAGCCCTCACCGAGCTCACCGAAGGAGGTGCCGGCGACGACTGCGACGCCGGCCTCTTCGAGTGACCGGGAGGCCAGTTCGCGGGAGGAGTAGCCGGTGCCGGTGATGTTGGGGAAGGCGTAGAAGGCGCCTTTGGGCATGACGCAGGTCACGCCGGGCAGCGCGTTGAGGCCCTCGACGACCACGTCACGGCGCGCCCGGAACTGCTCGGTCATCGCCCGCGGCTCGTCCCACGGGCCGGTCAATGCGGCCACGCCGGCCAGCTGAGTCGCCGGCGGCGTGCACGAGACGGTGTTCACGATCAGCCGTGTGAGCGGCTCCACCAGCGGCGCGGGCACCGACGCGTAGCCGAGTCGCCAGCCGGTCATCGCAAATGTCTTGGAGAAGCCGTCCACCAGGATCGTGCGGTCGAGCAGATCGCCGTAGCGTGCCACCGAGTCGTGCTCGCCCTCGTACACCATCTCCGAGTACACCTCGTCGCTGAGAATCCAGGCGTCGGTGGACTCGAGCACCCGCGCCAGCTCGGCGGTCTCGGCCGACCCGGTCACACCTCCGGTCGGGTTGGCCGGCGAGTTCAGCATGATCAGACGCGTCTTGGGCGTGATCCGCTCGGCCAGGTCGTCCGCCGTGAAGGTGAAGCCGCGCTCCTCGCGCAGCGGCAGCGGTACCGGAACCGCCCCGAAATAGCGGATCACCGACTCGTAGATCGGGAATCCGGGATTGGGGTAGATGACCTCATCGCCGGGGTTGCAGGTGGCCATCACCGCATACCCCAGAAACGGCTTGGCCCCGGGGGTGACCACCACCCGGTCGGGGGTTACGGTGATGCGGCGCGATCGCGACAGGTAGTCGGCGCAGGCCTCTCGCAGCTCCGGCAGACCCTGGGCCTGGCAGTAGGCGGTGTGGCCGTCGGCCAGCGCCTTGGCGCATGCCTGTTTGATGTGGTCGGGCGTGTCGAAGTCGGGTGCGCCGATACCGAGGTGCACGATCCGGCGGCCTTCGGCTTCCAGCTGCTTGGCGCGCGCCAAGACCTCGAACGCGGTTTCGGTACCCAGGCGGTCAAGACTGTGTGAGAGTTTCATCGGGTGATCGTACGTGACTCTCCTCGGTTGTGGGAGCCGAGGGAATCACCACCCGGAAGCTGCTGCCCTCACCCGGGGTGCTCGACACTTCCACCCGGCCGTCGTGGGCTTCGGCGATGGATGCCACGATCGAGAGTCCCAGGCCGGTGCCGCCGCTGGCGCGGGCGCGCGACGGGTCGGCGCGGAAGAAGCGCTCGAAGACGCGCTCGAGATGCTCCGGCTCGATGCCGGGGCCGGTGTCTGCGACCTCGATGGTGGCCTCGTCATCGGTGTGTGTGACGGTGACCGTCACGGTGGCGTCGGGTGGGCAGTGGGCGCGCGCGTTGGCCAGCAGGTTGCCGACGGCCTGGCGCAGGCGGGCGTCGTCACCGAGCACCTCGATCGAGCCCTGTGCCTCCAGCTCCAAGGGGCGATCGGGTTCGATCGCGCGGGCGTCGGCCACCAGCTCGGTCACCAGCGGCACCAGATCGACCCGCTCCCGTTCCAGCGGGCGGCCCTGGTCGAGCTGGGCCAGCAGCAGCAGGTCGTCGACCAGCACTCCCATGCGCGCCGATTCCGCCTCGATCCGGCGCATCGCGTTCTCGAGGTCGGCGGGCCGGTCGGCGGCTCCCCGCCGGAACAGCTCCGCGTAGCCGCGTACCGAGGTCAGCGGTGTGCGCAGCTCGTGGGATGCGTCGGCCACGAACCGCCGCAGCCGGTTCTCGGATGCCTGCCGCTCTGTGAAGGCCTGCTCGATCTGGGTGAGCATGGCGTTCAGGGCGATCCCGAGCCGGCCGACCTCGGTGCCGGGATCGGTCTCGGCCACGCGCTGGGAGAGGTCTCCGGCGGCGATCTGCCCGGCGGTGTCCTCGATGCGGGCCAGCGGGCGCATGCCCACGCCCACCGACCAGTAGGCGATGCCGCCCACCAGCGCCAGCACCAGCACACCGATGATGACCTCGTCGCGGGTCAGCTCGCCGACCGTCGCATTCACGTCGCGCAGCGGCGCGGCCACCACCAGCGTGCCGCGCGGGGCGGGCTGGTCGGGCCGGCCGGCCGGGAAGTCACCCGAGCGGATCCGGTAGTTTCCGCTGGTTGAATACCCGTCGGGAGCCTTCTCCAGCCGTGTGAGCTCGCTGTCGGTGATGCCCCGTGACTTCCCCAGCACCCGGCCGCGTGGCCCAAAGACCGCGAGATACGAGCCTCCCGGGAGCGACTCGAGGCCGCCGGGGTTGAAGGGGGTGGCGACCTCCAGCTGCTGGTCGAGCCGGTCGATCATGAACGACTCGATGTAGCGGTGGGTCGCAACTGCGGCCGCGGCCAGGCCCAATGCCACCAGCAGTACCGAGATCGCGGTCAACCGGATCCGCAGCGACACGTCAGCCTCGCGGATCGCGAATGGCGTACCCGAACCCTCGCACGGTGTGGATCAGCGGTGGGGTGTCCTTGCCCACGTCGATCTTCTTGCGCAGGTAGCTGATGTAGGTCTCGACCACGCTGGAATCGCCGCCGAAGTCGTAGCGCCACACGTGATCGAGGATCTGGGCCTTGGACACGACGCGCCCAGCGTTGGCAAGCAGGTAGTGCAGCAGGTTGAACTCGGTCGGGGTCAGCTCGATCCGGCGATCCCCGCGACGTACTTCCCGGGCATCTTCGTCCAGCTGCAGATCCGCGAAGCGCAGCACCGATTGGTCGTCCTGGGTCGCGCGGGTGCGGCGCAGCACCGCGCGCACGCGCGCCACCAGTTCCTCCAGGCTGAAGGGCTTGCCCATGTAGTCGTCGGCACCCAGCGTGAGCCCGTGCACGCGGTCTTCGGTGCTGTCGCGGGCGGTCAGAAACAGCACCGGCAGCCGGTCGCTGCGGTCGGCCAGGCGGCGGTACACCTCGAACCCGTCGAGATCGGGCAGCATCACGTCCAGCACCACCAGGTCGGGGGCGAAGTCGCGGGCGACCTTGACCGCGGTGCGGCCGCTCTCGGCGGTGCGCACGTCGAAGCCCTCGTAGCGAAGGACGGTGGAGACGAGCTGGGTGATGCTCTCCTCGTCGTCCACCACCAGGACGCGGGCGTGAGCTTGATCGGGTGTCGAAGCGGGTACGGCCATCGGACCACAACCTATCGGCTCAACCTGTGAGCATGCTGAGACGAAGCTGGGAGCTTCACAGGAGATTCACAGGCAAGTCTTTTCCGACGCTCAGATCGTACCAGCAGTCTTTGAACGTCATCAACCTCTCCCTCGAGAAAGGGGAACATATGCCAATAACGCTGGAAAACCGGCGCCGATCTGCGGTGGCCGGGATCGGGGTAGCCGCTCTGGCGGCGCTGGTGCTCGCAGCCAACTCCTTTGCCGGCACCTCGGCAAGCCAGAGCGCCCCGCGTGAAGGAAACGCGGTGGGGACCGAACGCTGCCTTACAGCCGTTCCGCTTGGCAAAGGCACCCAGACGGTGACGGCCGGGGCCGGGCTCCCGGTCGCGGGCCATGGGAGCGGCCCGTGCGTCAATGTCACGATCCATCGTGGCACGGCAACCAACGCCGACGGCACCGTCACAACCACCGCTGCGGCTCGGGCGCAGTAGTCGGTGATCGAGCGGGGTGGGGACGGGAGGCCCCACCGACGCTTCCGCCGTCGGTAGTACGATCGCGGCATGAACAGCTTCGAGGCGCGGGTCGCGTTGGTCACAGGAGCGGGAAGTGAATCGGGCATCGGGTTCGCGGCCGCGCGGATTCTGGGGGAGCGTGGAGCGGGCGTTGCGATCGCCTCGACCACCGGCCGGATACAGACGCGAGCGGCCGAGCTGGCCGATCTCGGCATCGGGGCCGAGGGCTTCGCAGCCGACCTGACCGACGCCGATGCCGCCGCCGGCCTGGTGGCCGGTGTGCTGGAACGGTTCGGGCGGCTGGACGTCCTGGTCAACAACGCCGGGATGGTGCAGACCGGCGTCGAGGATGTCTCCCGGCGGTTCGTCGATACCGGGCCGGGGGAGTGGGAGCAGATGATGGCGCTCAACCTGACCACCACGGTGAACGTGACCCGGGCGGCGGTGCCGGCGATGGTGGCGGCCGGGTACGGCCGGATCGTGAACGTTTCGTCGGTGACCGGGCCGGTGGTCAGCAACCCCGAGTCGACCGGCTACAGCGCGGCCAAGGCCGGCATCGACGGCTTGACCCGCGCGCTTGCCATCGAGCTGGGCCGCGACGGAATCACCGTCAACTCGGTGGCGCCGGGCTGGATCGACACCGGGTCATCAACGGAGCATGAGCGGATCGCCGGCACGTACACGCCGGTGGGCCGGCCGGGTACGCCGGCCGAGGTGGGGGAGCTGATCGCGTTCCTGGCCTCCGAGGGCGCCTCCTACGTCACCGGCGCCTCGGTGGTGGTGGACGGCGGCAACACCATCCAGGAATACAAAGGCCCGCCCACCGACTACTACTGAGCGTGAATAATTGGTGCCAGGCACCAATTATTCACTCCAAACGTGGGTGGTGAATAACGGTGCCAGGCACCGTTATTCACGGCAAGCGGGCGGCGACCCAGGCGGTCAGTTCGGGCACGAACGCGGGGTCGATCGAGTGGCCCATCAGCGGCGTCTCGCGATACAGCACCCGGGCGCCGGCCGCGGTCATGCGGTCGCGGGCATCGCGGCCCCACTCGACTCCGATCACCGGATCATGCTCGCCATGGCCGATCGCAACCTCGAGCGGGCCGCGATCGAAGTCCAGCTCGAACCCCTCGACCGTGGGGATGAATCCCGACAGCGCCAGGATCCCGGCGGGTGTCGGCCGGCCTGCGCCCAGGCCCAGCGTCCACGACATCACCGCGCCCTGGGAGAAGCCCCCCAGCACCGTGCGCTCAGGCGTGACGCCGTGGGCGGCGATGTTGGCGTCCAGCCAGTCGCCGGCGAGCTTCGCGGTGGGCAGGAACGTTCCCGGGTCGGGGAAGCCGATGCGCATCACCTGATACCAGTGTGCCCCGCCGGGCGGCAGCGCCAGCGGCCCTCGCGGGAACACGACCACCAGTCGCCGCTGGGGATCGAGCACGTCGGCCAGCGGGAACAGGTCGTGCTCGTCGGCTCCGCGGCCGTGGAACAGCACGAGCGCACCCTCGGCGTCGCCGTCGGGGGGCCGCGTCCGGTGGCTGAGACGGTCGGGCATGACGGCAGTATGCCGGATCAGAGCGATCGGGTGTCCGCCGCGCCCGATGCTAGGCTCGCGGCATGGACGACGACATCATCATCGTTACCACGAACGAGATCCCCGGTTACGAGATCGTGCACGTGCACGGCGAGGTATGCGGGTTGATCGTGCGCGCCCGAAACGCGTTCTCGAACGTCGGCGCGAGCTTCCGGACAGTGTTCGGCGGCGAGGTCAAGGGCTACACGTCGCTGCTTCTGGAGAGCCGCCAGCACGCGGTTGACCGGCTCAAGGATGCAACTCGGGAGGCCGGCGGAAACGCCGTGCTGTGCATGCGCTTCGACTGCAACGAGATCGCCAACATCATGAGCGAGGTTGCGGCCTACGGCACAGCGGTCACCGTCAAGAAATCGTACTGAGAGCCTCGCCCCGGGGGCTGGGCTCTTTTGGTGATGGCTCGGTTCGCATGGGAGTCGAGGGTTCGCGTCTCTGCGAGAAAACAGGTAGAGAGGGCGAAACGCCGCAGAACCGCCTTCGCAGCCGGAGGTGGTAGCAGTAACGGCGGCGCCAGGAGCGGGGTTGTCTCGTGTGCCTAGGCGCTGGCCGCGGCGAGTTGTTCAGCTTGCCGGCGGTAGAGCACTGCTCCGGTCTGTTCGGCGAATGCCAGGACGGCTTGCGTGTGGAGGGTGGCGTCGGTGGTGCGGCCCTCGGTTGATGCTTGGTGGGCGGCGAGGAGGTGGGCGTCGGCGGCGAGCGGGTGGCTGCCGATCTGGGTGTAGAGCGCTGCGGCTTCGGCGTAGCGCGTGTCGGCGGTAAGGAGGAGCGCCTCGCGCCAGCGGCAGATCTCGGGGAGTTTGAGCGCGGCGTTGCGGATGTCGTCGTGGCGGTTTGCCTCGACGAGGATCAGAGCGATTTCGCACACTACAATTAGCGCACCACCGCCCGCCGCGGCGTTCTCGTGGAAGCGTGTGAGGAGGCGGTCGCACGCATCCGCACTGGCTTGACGGTTGCCCGCGGTGTGAGTGCAGCGGGCTTCGAGCGCGAGTCCCATGTAGAGGAAGTCATCATTTTCGGCGCCTTCGCTATAGAGGACGACGGCTGCGGCCGCCTGCGAAGCGGCGGTAGTGTCTCCCCGGCCGAGGTCGAGGTGTGCGCGTACAAACCGTATGTGGTGAGAGTCGAAGGGGCTGGGTTCGGAGGCGGCGGCTTGTGTCAGGAGGCGATCGGCGGTGTCCCAGTCGGCGGCATGATAGGCCTGGTACGCCCGTTCGCTGGCGATCCATGTCATATACGACGGGAGTGCGAAGCGGGTGGCCCACTCTGCCGCTTTTCTATAGGCATCGTCCACGGCGTTCAGATCGCCGAGGCCTTGCAATGTGTCTGCCAGGTTTCCATAAGCGGCGGAAGTCCGCGCATGCGCGTGTTCGGCGAGCGTTTCTGCTGCTTCGTACATATCGGCGACACCGTCGTAGTCACCCAGGTCAACGCGGGCACAGCCGCGCCAAATCAAGAGCAGGGCTCGGCCGATGGCCAAGCCGCCCTCCTCCGCCAAGGGGATCATCTGGTTGACCAGCGCGAGCGCATTGGCTTGCTCTCCACTGGTGACCAAACGAAACGCCTGGTCATAGGCGATCATGCACATCGTGTCGCTGGGGGGTACCCGAGCGGCATACGCCGCCGCCCGAGTCAGGTGCTCCTCGGCGTTCTCTCCATCAGCCCCCGACTCCTGATACCACCGGCCAAGCATCCGCTCGATCTGTGCGGCGGCGTCCCAATCCCCCACGGTGAGCTGGGCCGGGATCGCAGCTTCCAAGAGGTCAGGCGTCGCGGTCTCACCATCGAAGAGGGCGTTGGCCTGCCCGAGCAGTAGCGCTGCTCGTTGCAGATCGTCCTGGGGCGCGGCCAGGCCCAGCGCCGCTTCGAAGTACCGTGCTGCCGCGAGGTGGGCGTGCGTTGCTGCTGCCTGGGTAGCAGCCTCGGTGAACGCGGCGAGTGCCTGAGGGGCGATCGGGCTGGTTGGCTCTCCCATCGCCCCGCGCAGTGAAAGGGCCTGGGTGTAGTGGTCTGCGAGCAGTTCGGCTTTGTCGTCGCGGCCAGCGGCGAGGTGTTCGATCCACTGGGCGGCGGCTTCGTGTTTTTGGGCTCGGTCGGCGCGGCGGATCTGGCTGTAGGCGACGTCGCGGGTAAGTGCATGGCCGAACTGGAACTCGGTCTCACCCTCGATCGAGCTGCGTCTGACCCGGTGCACCAGCTGCTTTCGCTCCAGCGTGTGCAGGAGTTCTTCGGCTTGCCAGGTGTTGCGTTCTGTGAGCGCGCAGACTGCGCCGATCCAGGCGGTCTTTCCGACCACCGCGGCGTCCTGCAGCAGCACCTTCTCCTCGGCGCTGAGCGTGTCGAGGCGCGCGGCGATGATGCCTTTCAGCGACTCTGGCAGCCCCGCCACGTCGCCGACCAGCTTCCAGCCACCGGCGTCGTGGACAAGCACGTCGCGGTCTTGCAGCATCCGCACGTACTCCTGCACGTACAGTGGGTTTCCTCCGGCATGGGCGAGCAGTGGCTGCTGCACCTCTGCGGGTAGCAGGCTTTGGTCGAGCAGGCCGCCCACCAGCCGTGCCGTGTCCTCGTCTGAGAGTGGCGTGAGGGAGATGGTGTTGGCGTTGCTCTTGCCGCCTCCCCAGTGCTCGCGCCGCTCGAACAGCTCGGGCCGAGCCGTACAGACGAGTAGCAGTGGCACCGCGCCAGCGCGATCGGCCACCAGATCGATGAAGTCAAGCAGCCCCTCGTCTGCCCAGTGGATGTCCTCGAACACCAGCACGGTCGGCCCCTCCTCAGCCAAGGCTTCGACGAACCTGCGCCACGCCGCGAACGCCTCCACCCGGCCGCCGTCACCACCGCTCGACACCGCCTCCAACCCGACCAGCGGTCGCAAATGCTGCGCCACCCACTGTCGGTCGCGCTCGTCCACCAGCACCGCGGCCACCGCCTCGCAAGTTTCGCGTCTGCCACCATGGCTGAATCCGACTCGAGGATGCCCGCCTGGGCCTTGACCATCTCCCCCAGCGCCCAAAACGCGACGCCCTCACCATAGGAAAGCGACCGACCCCGCCGCCAAATGATCAGCTCCGGCAACTCCTCCACATAGGCGAAGAGATCCTCAACCAATCGCGACTTGCCGATCCCCGGCTCGCCAATCACCGACACCAACTGCGCCGAGCGCTCACGCCGCGACCTGTCCAGCATGTTGCGCAGCATGTCGGCCTCCGCCTCACGCCCCACCAACGGCAACTGGTCACGCTGCTGCTCGGGCACCACCGACACCGGCCTAACCGCCACCCACACCTCCACCAACTCAGCCTTACCCTTCGCCTCCACCGCGTCGGCCTGTTCGTAGTGGATCGCGCGACTCGTCGCGCGGTATGTCCACTCATCCACCAACACCCGATCGGTGGGCGCAGCGGCCTCCAGTCGCGCCGCGGTGTTCACCACATCCCCAATCGCATCCGGATGACCATCCGTGGGCAGCGTCACCATCGCCTCACCCGTCGTGATACCCACCCGCACATGCAACCCCGTCTCCAACTCCGCGACCCGCTCGCAAATGCTCAGGCCACACCGCACCGCTCGCTCAGGATCATCCTCATGCGCAGTAATCGCTCCGAACAGGGCCATCACCCCATCGCCCGTGAACTTCGCCACCAACCCGCCCTTACGTTCGACCTCCTCTCGCAGCACCGCGAAATAGGGATCGAGAAACCCCTCCACATCCTCCACATCAAGGCTCTCCGAACGCCGCGTAAACCCGGCCAGATCGGCAAACAACGTCGAGACGATCCGCCGCGCGCGGCGCTCCTCCGCCGCGGGAGCGTCAAGCGACGCACCACAGGCCCCACAGAATCGAAAGCCCTCGGGATTCTCCGTCCCACACTGCGCGCACACCGGCATCACACGAGTCTAGGCACAATCCACCAAGTGTGCACCAGTTGTTCGTGGTTGGCCGTCCTCGAACTCTCGCCCCTCCCGCTTTAGATGTCCGTGACTGGGCGGCGGCGGTGGGCGTCGGAGTACCACTTGCGGCGGCCGGGTGGGAGGGCCGAGCCGCACCCGCAAGCGCAGGTTCGGTTGAGCGCACCGGTTGCCGTTTGCTCGATGTATCTGCGCAGAGTTGATATCGGTTCGTTGGTGGCGTCGAATCCGCCGCGTGTGAGTTCAGCCGCGGCCAGTTCGGCCAGAGCCTGTGTGAGCCGTGCGCGGGTCTTCGGGTGCGGGATCGTCGGATCTGTGGGGCGGATGGCGCGTTGGACGGTGCCGCGGTCGATCTTGGCTTTGGAGGCGACTCGGGTGGCTCCCAGCAGGCGAGTCGCGTCGACGGTGGTATCCCAGGGATTCGCGAGGGTTCCGTAGGTGTTGAGGTACTCGTCGGGTTCGAGGTATTCGCCGGTGGCTCGTTCCAGGAGTTTGTTCCCTTCTTTGCCTGTGAGTTCGAGGAGTTCTTGGGTGGATCGGACTGGGCGCCGTTGCAGCAGTCCGGTGCTGTCCCGGGTGGCGGGGGTGTTGTCGGGAGCGAGGCTTTTGTGCTCGGGTCGGAGTCGGTAGCGAGTCACGACGTCTTTTAGGAGTTGGATCGGGGTTGCGCCGGCTTGGAGTTGGTGGGCGCGGCGTTCTGGTGACGCCGGGTTGAGGCGTCCCGGGTTTGACGGGGACCGTGTTGATTGGTTTCCTGTTTTCCGGTCTGGTCTTTGTGTGTGACCCTAGCGTCGTGGTGTGAGCTGGTGGTATTCGCTGGGTGGCACGTCGCCGAGCGCGCTGTGTAAGCGGTGGGTGTTGTACCAGGCGACGTATTCGACGATGGCGAGTTCGAGTTGGGAGCGGCTGCGCCATATGCGGTCGCGGATCAGTTCGGTCTTGAAGGTGTCCACGAAGCTTTCGGCAAGCGCGTTATCGTAGGCGTCGCCGACCGATCCGATCGAGCCGAGCACGTGGTGGTCGTCGAGGGTCTGGTTGTAGTCAAACGAGGTGTACTGGCTGCCGGCGTCGCTGTGGTGGACAAGCTCGACCTGCTCGACCCGCTCGGTCATGCTAAGCGCCATCTGTAACGCGTCGAGCACCAGGGTGGTGCGCATGTGTGGTGCAAACTGCCAGCCGAGTACCTGGCGGTCGTAGGCGTCGATCACAAACGCGAAGAAGACGACGCCCTCCCAGCAGCGCAGGTAGGTGAAATCAGCGACCCACAGCCGGTTTCGGCCCGTGGTAGTGAAATCGCGGTTGACCAAGTCGGGGTGGCGCTTGGGCAAGGCACCTGGGATCGTCGTGCGCCACGGCTTGCCGCGCCGTTTCGCGCCCTGGATGCCGTTTCGTCGCATCAGCCGCTCGACCCGCCCCTGGCCGACCTGTTCGCCCTCTCGCAGCAGCGCTTTCCACATCCGCCGAGAGCCGTACGCGTAGTAGTTGGGCGCGTGCAACTCACGGATCCGTGCCACCAGCCGCTCGTCCTCCACCGATCTGGTCGAGCGATGACCGCTGGCACGGTAGTAGTAGGCAGACGCCGACACGCCCAAGACTGTGCAGATCGGCTCGACCCCGAAGCGACCACGATACGCGTCGATAAACGCGCTCACTTCGGACGGTGAGGATCGAGCTCGCCCGCGAAAAACACCGAAGCAGCCTTCAAGATCTCATTCGCCCTGCGCAACTCGAAATTCTCTTGCCGCAGCCGCTTGATCTCCTCACGCTCCTCAGCTGTGGGCAGATCCGGCCGCCGCCCCTCATCAGCCTCCACCTGCCGCACATACTTCCGCAACGTCTCAGACGGCAACCCCAGATCAGCAGCAACATGCGTGACCGGACGCCCCGACTCGAACACCACCCGCGCCGCCCGATCCAACAACTCCACCGGATACTTCCTCGCTCTCGGCATGACGAACCTCCTCCCGCCAGATCAAATACCTGGCCTCGAAGTCTCCGTCAAACCCGGGACGCCTCACCACCACCCAACAGCTCTAGCGGGTACTTCCATGTGGTCTGGACATAACCCAGCATTCTCCCTCCTCCAAACGCGGCACGCCTGGACTCGGAACCTCCACAATTCCCGGGGTGCTTCAGGTTTTCGTGGTTCCGCGCTACAGGTTGGACGACGGAATGGTGCGGGCGCTCTACGTAAATGTGGTTAACGCGGAGCTGGAAGGGCACAGTTCCAAGGCCTGGCGGTTCGTGGGTTCGCCGCTGGCACACCAGCAGATCCGCTTCTGTGCTCCTTTCGCGTGGATCGACGACGAGGATTGACCTGCATCGCACGTTCGGTGCGTCGCTGCGGCTCACTACTGAGCGGTGATGGTGTTGGCCCCGATGCGGCAGGTGCAGTCTCCGGCGAGGGTGCACATGAACTGCCACACGAACCGACCAAGGAGTTCTCCATGTCTCTCGAAAAAACGAGGCGTCCCGTGGTTCGGCGGCGCCGGCGTCGCCGTGTTCTTGGCATGAGCCTGCTGGCGGCCTCCGCAATTCGCAGCATCAACACCGTCGAGGCCAGGCATCGGGCACACCATGTGCTCGAATCCGCAAGCCGTGCTGCGAGCGATCACCGCGTTCACGCAGAGTCTCACAGGGCGAGGAGAGACGCGTTGCGCGCCGCCCACCGTGTACAGAGAATCGGCGTCGCCAAAGCGCTGACCGACAAACGGGTGGCACGTCGGCTTCGCCGCGCGAGTCATCACGCGTCTCGGGCTGCCAGCCTCTCGCTCCACGCACCCCGGCGTCACCGCATGCGAAACACGGCGGTCATAGTCGTCGGGACGGGCGCAGTCGCCGGCACGGTATACGCCGCCACCAAAGCTCCCGCCTCTCCTTCGTCTGGCTAGGCGCTCTCGATTCTCAGTGTTGGTTCACAGATTTGCCGCCCCGTCGGTTCCACGGCCACGTGCCGTCGATTTCGACCTCGAGCGAGAAGCTCAGGATGATGCGGATGAGCACGATCACTCCCAGCACCACGACGCTCTCGAGGGTCTGGTCGACGACGACGGTGCGGACGATGTCGGCGACGATCAGCACTTCGAGTCCGAGCAGGACGCAGCGGCCGAAGGTGCGGCGCAGCTGCTGGTAGGAGTTCTGCCGCCGTTGAGGGTCGAGCGTCGCCGGCACAAACGCGATCAGCGCCACCAGTCCACCGACCACCATGATCGTGATGCCGACCGCCTCGACCGCCTTGACAATGTAGTTAACCAGCTCCTCGTAGGACATTCGGCCAGCTTACGGGATTCGGAAATCAGTCAGAACGCTCGACCAGCTCGACGATCACCCCGTCGGGGTCGCGCGTGAGCAGGTAGCGCCCGCCGTCCCACGGCGTTCCGGGCTCGTCGATCGCCAGCGGGGCGCGTGAGATCATCGTCACGCCGGCCTCGGCCAGGCGGGCGGCGACCGCGTCCAGATCGGCCACCCTGATCGCCAGATGGGGTGTGCCCGGGTCGAACGGCTGAGCGACCGGGCCCGGCGTGCCTTCGGGGCGGCGGTATCGAAGCAGCTCGAACACCCGCCCGTCCCCCGAGTCGAGGTCTGCGAACTCGAACGAAACCCCGTCGATGCCCAGTAGCGTCGCGATCTCGGTCGACTCCTCGACCCCCTGATCGATCACGATCATCCCCAGCAGGTCACAGTAGAAGGCCAGCGACCGCTCGAGATCCGATGAGGTCACGCCGACGTGGTCGATGCCGGATGCTTGGCGCATTGGTGCGAGCCTACCGCGGCCGCCCATCCCCCGCCGTATCATCGGGCGATGGTACTGCCGGCCGGCTATTCCCTGCGCCCACCCCGTCCCGCCGAGCTGGACACTGCCCTGGCGCTCCTGAACGAAGAGCCGGAGGCGCTCTCCGGCCGGTCGCCGGCCACCGCCGATTGGCTCTCCGAGATCTGGTTCGGGCCCAACACCGACCTGGAACGCGACGTGGCCGTGGTGGTCGACGCTGACGGCGTGATGGTGGGCACGCTCTCGGTCGAGTCCTCCCCTCCGTACACGAGCATCCAGGCGGTGGGCGTGGTGGCGATCGCCCACCACGGGCGAGGCCTGGGTGCAGCGGTGGTGGCAGAGACCGAGCGGCGGGCACAGCGGTACGCCGACCTTGCGCCGGCGGGCGGTCGCGTCATGCTCGAGGCGGTGACCATCCCCGACGAGCCGCGGGTGGCGGAGCTGCTGCGCACGCTCGGATACGTCGAGGTCTCCCGCACGTACGTCGCCCTGGTCGCGTTCGACGGGGCGCCCCCAGCGCCTCCGGTGGTGGACGGGATCGTGATCCGAGCGATCCAGCCGGGGCAGGAACGCGCGGTCTACGACTGCTTGACCGAAGGCTTCATCGGCGCCTGGGACGGCAGCGGCTGGCCGTCGTGGGAGGTGTTCCGTCACCGCTATATCGAAAGCCGGCCGTTTGACCCCAGCCTGTGGCTGGTTGCCTGGGACGGCGATGTCGTGGTCGGTGCGCTGGTGGGCAGAGCCGAGATCCAAGATCACCCACTGCACGGCTGGATCTCGCTGCTGGCGGTGCGCCCCCGCGCCCGCGGGCGGGGCGTCGGGGAGCTGCTGACCCTCAACGCCTTCGGGATCTTTCACGACCGCGGGCGGGTCGGCGTGGGACTGTCGGTGACCCACAGCGAGCCCACTGCTGCTGTCCGGCTCTATCAGCGGCTGGGCATGGAGTTCACGCCCGAGGTCGCCAGCTGGGAGAAGGAGCTGCGTGCCGGTGCCTGACCGGCGGTGGCTGGTGTTGGTCGCCGCAGCCTGTGTCTGCGGAGCGCTGTACCTGGGAATCGAGATAGGCGGTTACGCGGCCTCCGATGTCGGCGGCCGGATCACGCTGACCGCAGCCATCCCGGCGGTGCTGGTGATCGCCTTCCTGGCGGTGGTGGCGATCCGGCTGTCGACGGAGATCGCGCGTCCCTCCGGTGTGGCCAGCGCCCCCCTCACCGGCACCGGGCGATCCAGCGGAGTGGGCATCTCGATCGGGATTCAGGTCGCGTTCCTGCTGCTGGTGTTCCCGCTGCTGGACATGATCAGTAAAGCGGTGGGCCTGCGTGGCACCACCAACGTGCCACTCGAGCACCGCAGCCTGGGAGTGGTGCTGCTGGTCAGCTGGTCGGCCATCCTGATCGCGCCCTGGATGGAGGAGATCTCGATGCGGGGCTTCCTGCTGGCCGGTTTGGAGATGCGGCTGGGGTTCTGGCCGGGAGCGGTCGTTTCGTCGCTTGTATGGGCGGCTCTGCACGGCGTCGGCGGTGTCCTGATCCCGTTCGTGGCCGAGGGCATCGTGCTGTGCTGGATCCGCCGCCGCACCGGTTCGGTGCGTACCGGGATCGGGCTGCACGCCGCTCAGAACACGGTCGCCACGTTGGTGACCGGCGCCGGGCTGCTCGCCGCGCCGCCGCTGATCGTGCTGGTGTCGAGCCTGGTCGTCACCCGAGCCGAGTCGCGAGACGCGCTCACCATGGGGTCGCGCAGGGCCTCAGCCTGGGTGGTTGAGGTGGCTCAGGCGCTGGCCGGGAGGCTCGCCGGCCTGCCCACCCCGCCGGTCGGTGCATGGGTGGTGGCCGGGCTGGCGCTGGCGGCAGGGGTCTCGCTGGTGTCGGTGCACGCGGTGTTTGATGCCGGCGGGGGCGAGTTCGAGACTGCCGGGCGGCTGCTGACAGCAGCGGTGGCGATGCCCGTGCTGTGCTGGCTCCTGGTAACCGGAGTGCAAGTGTGGGGCGCCCCGGCGACCACCTGTCTCCTGGGGGGATTGGGGTGCGTGGTGGTGATCGTCCTGCGCGCGGCCCAGCTCGGATTTGCCTCCGACGCGCTGGTGGAGCTGATCGTGCTCGGCTACGCGCTGATCAGCTTCGGGCTGTGCGGGCTGGCGGCGACGACTGTGGGCGTGCGCCCTCGGATCGCCTCCGCAGCGGCGGGCATCTGCCTCGTGTTCACCGTCACCCCGGTGCCGTACCTGACCACCACGCGATCAGCCATCCTGGATCAGTCGCTGGTCGCATTCCTCGCGACCGCTCTGGCGCTGATTGCGGTTGGCGTCACTGCCTTACAGGGCGATCGGCGCCCAGCTTCTGAACTGCCAGCGTGAGTGTGCCTCCCAGCAGCAGCATGAACACGTTCACACCCAGCACTTTGAGTGAGCCGGTGGCGTGGTGTCCGTCTCCCAGCGCCAGTGCGACCCCGGCATACGCCGCTGCCGGGATGGTGGTCACCGAGATGGCCACTCCCACGGCTTGCCCCGCCCGCGTCTCGAATGCGAGCATCCCGGCAATTCCGGCCACGAATGCGACCCCGACTGTCTCCACGTTCACGGTGGGGACGGCTCCCAGTCCCGAATCGGCGCCGGTGAAGCCCGACGGCAGGTGATCTGTGACGTCCAGGAGCAGCGTCAGCAGGCACGCCGCCAAGGTTGCGACCCCGAGCCCGACCACCAGCGTCAGCGTGGCCCGGGCGGCCAGCCGCCGGCGGAAGGTGACCAGCCCCACGCAGGCCGCTGACACGGGCAGCAGGTCGGGGCTGAGCGCCATCGCTCCGACGATCAGGATGGTGTTGGCGTCGAGCACGCCGAACCCGGCGATGATCCCGGCGATGATCATGAACACGAGGTAGCGCACCACCGTGCGCGCCTGCACGCGGGCCTCGCCCAGCAGGTCGGCCCACACCAGCGAGTCGGTGGTCAGCGATGCCCGGCTGTTCGGGCGCCAGCCGACCGGTGCGATCAGCGACATCCGCGCCATCAGCACGTCGGTCTCGGCGATCTCCAACTGGTCGAACACCGCCACCGCATCGTCGGCCCGCTCCGGCCGGATGTCGCAGGTGACCACCTCGCGGCCGGGCTCGACCAGCCGCGACCTGGCGATGTGACTGACCCCGTCCAGCTTGCTCAGATGGCGTACCACATCCTCCGCCTGATCGGACGTGAGGAAGGCGCGGACGAACAGCATCGGCCGATTTTGTCATCCGGTGGCGCTCACGGGGTGGTGAACGTTTGGTGCCACTTGGATAACAAGTGGTGAAGATGTGTCTATTTGGTTAATACCCCTGCTTAAAGCCTGGTACACATTGCTTGATGCTTGGTCTGGTGATCCTCACAGTGGCGACCGCGTTGGTGTTCGATTTCACCAACGGTTTCCACGACACCGCAAACGCGATGGCAACCACCATCGCCACTCGGGCGCTGCGGCCGCGGATTGCGGTGGCGCTGGCGGCGGTGCTGAACCTGATCGGGGCGTTTCTGTCGGTGGCGGTCGCGGCCACCATCGCCAGCGGCATCGTGGATCAGACCATGATCACCGTGCCGATCATCTTCGCCGGCCTGGTGGGTGCGATCGTGTGGAACGTGATCACCTGGTACATGGGCATCCCATCGTCCTCGTCGCACGCCCTGGTGGGCGGAGTGATCGGGTCGGTGCTGGCGGCCGAGGGCTCGGCCGGCGTGATCTGGAGCGGAGTCGGTGAGAAAGTCCTGATCCCCGCGCTGATCGCGCCGTTCGTGTGCGGCGGCGCCGCTTTCCTGGCAACGCGGCTGGCCTACCGCCTGACGCGCTCGCTGAGTGGCGAGAATGCCACCAAGGGCTACCGCAGCAGCCAGATCCTCTCCAGCTCGCTGGTGGCCCTTGCCCACGGCACCAACGACGCCCAGAAGACGATGGGCGTGATCGTGCTGACGCTGGTCGCCGGCGGACAGCTGTCGGCCGACGCCGGGGTGCCGATGTGGGTCAAGGTCACCTGCGCGGTCGCTGTTGCACTGGGCACCTTCTCCGGTGGTTGGCGCGTGATCCGCACGCTCGGTACCAAGGTCACCGACATCGCCGCTCCGCAGGGCTTCTCGGCCGAGACCGCCAGCTCCACGACGATCCTGGCGTCATCGTTCTTCGGCTTCTCGCTCTCGACCACCCAGGTGGTGTCGGGTGGCGTGATGGGGGCCGGGCTGGGCCGCAGGCACGGGTTCGTGCACTGGTCGGTCGTGCGCCGGATGGTGTTCGCCTGGATTCTGACGATGCCGGCCGCAGCGCTGATGGGCGCGGGCGCCGAGGAGACAGTGGCCGCCTTCCCCAGCGACACCGCCGGCGTGGTCTTTGTCGCGGTGATCGCCGCCGCGGTGCTGGCATTCATCTTCATCCTCTCGCGGCGTAACGCCGTCAACTCGGAGAACGTGATCGAGGAAGAGCTTCCCGTCGACGAGCCGCTGAAGCCGGTGCTGGCAACCGCATGACGATCTTCTCCTTCAGCGACGTGCTGCCGCTGTCCGATCTGGCTCAGATCGTTGTGGTGGTGTTTGCGGTCGCCGTGATCGCACCCTCAGCGGTGTCGATGGGCGTGGTCGGCCTGGATCGCCGCGACAGCGGTTCGACCAGAGCCGGTAACGCGATGATCGCCGGCGCTGTGGCAGTGCTGGTGGTGCTCGTCGCGCTGGGCCTGGCAGCCCTGGTCGACCGGTGACCATGTGGCGCTCGTTGCCCCGATTCTGATCTGCTACGACGGGTCTGACGGAGCGCGAGCTGCGCTCGACACCGCCGTCGCCACGTTCGACCGGCCGATGGTGGTGGCCTGCTACTGGCAGCCGTTCGGCGAATCCGACAAGCCGCTGGGGATCGAGCTGTTGGAGGTGGTCCAGGACTCGGCCAGCGTCAACGATCGTGAGCAGGCGCTGGCTGAGCGGATCGCCGCGGAAGGCGCCCAGCTGGTCGAGGCGGCCGGCGGCACCGCCGACGGGGTCGCGGTCAAGGTGGCGATGCCGATCGACGGTGCGATTCTGGTGCACGCCGACGAGCTCGACGCCCATGCGATCGTTCTGGGATCACGTAGCCGCTCGGGGCTGGGGTCGGTCCTGCTCGGGGATGTTGCCGGTGACGTTGTCGAGCTCTCCGACCGGCCGGTGTTCGTGGTGCCGTCCTCGACGCTGGCCGAGCGGCGCAAGGCCGACCGCACCCGCGCGGCCGGCTCAGGCGCATGATCTGAGCGCAAGCTAGGCCTGACAGCATCGGTGTGGTACGTTCGCAGTGGCTCGATGGAGACAACAGTCACGCAACCAACGGCAAGTGCACCCCGGCGACGATCCCTGGTGGTCAAGGTCGCCGTGGTCACCATGCTGGCGGGCCTGCTGTTCGGCTACGACCAGGGGGTCATCTCCGGCGCGCTCGATCTGATCAAGGCCGATCTCGGTCTCGGCACCTTCGCGACCGAGGTGATCACCAGCTGGGTAACGCTCGGAGCCTTGGGCGGCGCGCTGGTGGCAGGCGGCTTGGCCGACAAGATCGGCCGTCGCCACACCGCCATGATCGCCGGCTTCCTGTTCGCGTTGGGGGCGTTGATGGAGGCCGTCGCTCCGGGGGTGTTCGTGCTCACCACCGGCCGTGTGCTGACGGGTGTCGCGGTCGGCTTCGCCTCCACCGTGGCGCCCCTGTACGCGGCCGAGATGGCGCCCGCCGCGGTGCGCGGCCGAATCGTCTCCGGCTATCAGCTTGCAATCACGATCGGCATCTTCCTGGCATATCTGGTCAACGATGCGCTCCAGGATTCGGGCGAGTGGCGCTTGATGTTCGCCGTCGCGGTGGTTCCGGGCATCCTGCTGATCCTGGGGTTCATGATCGTGCCCGAGTCGATCCGATTCCTGGTGAAGACCGGCAGGCGTGACCAGGCGCGGGAAGTGGTCGAACAGATCGAGGGGCATGACGACGCTCCCCAGGTGCTGCGCGACATCGAGGCCAGCCTGGCGCAGGAGCAGGAGGAGGGCCAGGCCAACTGGGACGAGCTGCTGACGCCGTCGCTGCGCCGGCCCTTGATCATCGGCATCGGCCTCAGCGTGATCCAGCAGATCACCGGCATCAACGCGATCATCTACTACGCCAACGACATCTTTGCCCGGGCCGGCTTCGAGAGTGCCCAGGCCCAATCGCGGGCAACGCTTTTTGCGATCGGCCTGGTGAACGTTCTGGCGACCTTCATCGCCATCGCCTACGTCGACCGGTTCGGGCGAAAGCCGCTGCTCAAGTACGGCCTGATCGGTATGTGCGGCAGCCTGGCGCTGGTCGGGCTCGCGTTTGCCAGCTTCGACAGCTCGGGTGGGGGAATCACCACCGGCGGCACGCTCACCCTGATCGGCCTGGTGGCGTTCATCATCTCGTTCGCGTTCTCACTCGGTCCGGTGGTCTGGACGGTGATCTCCGAGATCTATCCCAGCCGCGTGCGCGGGCGGGCCGTCTCGGTCGCAACCGCCGCCAACTGGGGCGCGGCCTTCCTGGTGACGCAGTTCTTCCTGTCGATCGTGGACGCGATCGGCGAGGCCGAGACGTTTTTCCTGTTCGCCGGAATCTGCATCCTCTCGTTCATCTGGATCGCCAGGTGGGTGCCCGAGACCAAGGGCCGCACGCTGGAAGAGATCCAGACGATGTTCGACACCGACCTGGCCGCGGCCAACGCCGCCGCCGGCGGCGGAGACACTCCGTAAGTTGCGACTTACGTAGCCGGCCGGCGGTGTCGCAGCACCTCGCGATTCTGAAGGAGGCCGGACTGGTGGACGAGCGGCGCAACGGTACCCGGCGGCTGTACCGCGCCCGGCCAGAGGGCTTTGCCGACGTGCGGACGTTCCTCGACGAGTTGGTGACCCGCGAGGTCACCATCGACGCGTCGCCGGAGACGGTGTGGGAGTTTCTGGTCGACCCGGCCAAGGTGACGCTGTGGATGGGTGAGTCGGTGGAGTACGACCCCAGGCCCGGCGGGATCGTGCGCCTGGGGGTCGTCTCCGGTCGCACCGCGCTTGGGGAGTTCGTGGAAGTCGAGCCTCCGCGGCGGCTGGTCTACACCTTTGGCTGGGAGCCGCAGGGGGACACCCCGGCAGCGGTGCCGCCCGGGACGAGCACCGTCGAGTTCGAGCTGACGCCCGTCGGAGACTCGACGCATGTGAGGTTCGTGCATCGCGACCTGCCCAGCGCGGATTCGGCCGACGCGCATACCACGGGTTGGGATCACTACCTCCAGCGGCTGGTGACCGCCGGCGCCGGAGGCGATCCGGGACGCGACCCGTGGCTCGATCGAGACTGACCACGGGCGGACGGGTCACATGCTCAGGTTCGCCGCCCGCACCCGCAGGCTGAGGGCCTTGAGCATGGCGATCCCGATGGTGGGCTCGCTCTCGAGCAGCTTCATGAACTTGGAGCGGGTCACGATCATGACTTGAACCGGAGTTTCCGCCGTGACCGTGGCCGAACGGGGGAATCCGTCCAGCAGCGCCATCTCGCCGAAGAAATCACCCGGGCCGATCACCACGTCGGTGAAATGGCCGGCCGTCACCAGCGCCGTACCCTCGAGCACGACGAAGAACGACTCGCCCTGATCGCCGGCGATCACCATCTTCGCGTCCTCGTCGTAGCGTTTGGTGACGGCCAGCTTGGCGATCTTCTCCAGGTGGCGCTTGGGCAGGCCGGCGAAGATCGGCACGTCGGCCAGCGACGCCGCCGACTCGCGTTGCATCCTCTGCGGCAGCAGCGTCACGGTGCGTACCGGCGGTGCAGCATGAACGTGTTGCCGTCCGGATCGCGGAACGGCGCCATATGGCACACGCCGGTGTCGATCGTGTCGCCGTCGAACTCGACGCCGCGCTCTTCCAGCTCGGCGCGCGCGGCGGCGACGTCGGAGACGCGAAGCGCCACCGAGGAGCTGGGGACGAACGTGCGGCCCATGGCCTCCGGGTTCCAGACCCCGAGAGTGACCTGGCCGGCCCGGAATTCCGCTCCCCCGGCACCGCCGTCCTTTTCCATCGGGAGCTCCAGCGTGTCGCCGAAGAACCGCTTGGCCCGAGCAACGTCCCGAGTGGGGATGCCGATGAAATCAACGTGCTCAACGTTCATGTGCACCGCCTTTGGTGTTCGATGGAGCTGAGCCGCGCGCGGCTCTGTGCGTGACCAGTATCGCGAATGCGCCGGCAATCAGTGCGGCAGCTGCGCACAACAGCGCGACTCGCATCCCCGACACGAAGGCCGCCGCTGCGGTCGCGCCCCAATCGCCGCCGAGCGCATGTTGCACCACTGAGCGCCGGCCGCCGCCCACGGCTTGGTCGAGCGCGGCCGCCTGTGAGGCCAGATCGGCACTGATCGACTGAGTGTCGTGCTCCCAGCTGCGGGCGGCGACCGTCGCGCCGAGTGTGCCGAGGGCCGCCACTCCCAGCGCCGCACCGACCTGGCGGGAGGCGTTGACGATCCCGGACGCCAGCCCGGAGCGCGTCCGATCGACGGCGGCAATCGCAGCCACCGCCACCGTGGGCATGATCAACCCAAACCCCAATCCCACCAGGAGGTAGAGCGGCACGAACACGATGTAGGCGGTGTCGACGCCGGTCAGCGCCACGCCCGCCACCGCGACTGCGGAGAGGCCGCAGCCGGCGGCGATCACGTCTGACGCCCCGAACCGCCGAACCACCCGGCCCGAGAGGGGGGCGGTGACCATGAACGCCGCGCTGATCGGCAGCAGGCTCAGGCCGGCGTCGAACGGCTCGTAGCCCTTGACGTTCTGAAACAGCAGCGGCAGCAGATACAGCAGCCCGCCCAGCGCCACGTAGGCGCACACGGTCGCGATCACCACCCCCGAGAGGCGACCGTGCCGGAACAGGTCGAGCGGCACCATTGCGTGGTCGCAGGTCGACTCCCAGCGCAGAAACCCCGCGGCCAGCACCGCCGACAGAGCCAGCAGCGAGAGCGTCCGCACCGACGTCAGGGGGTGATTCGTCAGGCCGACCAGAGCGATCGTGAACACGAACAGGGTCGCGGTCGCCAGTGCTCCGCCGATGCCGTCCAGCCGCCGGGCGCTGGGGTCGCGCGACTCCTGTACGGCCGCCACCGTCAGCCCCAGGCATACGACCGCCAGCGGGACGTTGACCCAGAACACCGATGACCAGTCAAAGCTGTCCACCAGGGCGCCGCCGACCACGGGTCCCAGACCAAACCCGAGGCTTCCCACCGCCGCCCAGATCCCCACAGCGCGAGGTGCCTGCGGCCCGGGGAAGGCTGCCACCAACAGGGAAAGCGTCATCGGCGCCATGGCGGCTCCACCCAGTCCCTGGATGCCGCGCAATGCGATCAGCTCGGGATCGTCGGGCGCCAGCGCACACCCGACCGATGCCAGCGTGAACACGACCAGCCCGAGCACGAATACGCGCCTGCGGCCGTAGCGATCACCCAGCGTGCCGCCCAGCAGGATGGTGGAGGCCAGCGTGAGCGTGTAGGCGTTTGCGATCCACTCGAGGTTCCCCGGTGGCACCTCCAGCTCCCGCTGGATCGACGGCAGGGCGACGGTGACGATGGTCGCGTCCAGCAGCACCATCACCTGGGCCAGGCACATGGCGGCCAGCGTGACCCGCTGCCGCGTCGCCGAAGACATCCCTCCCATCACTCGACCGTACCAGGTGAATAAATGGTGCCAGGCACCTTTTATTCACTCCTTAGATGGCGCCGGTGAACGTGTTGCAGGCGGAGGGCTTGCCGCTGTTGTATCCGGTCACGAACCAGTGCTGGCGCTGCCGGGAGGATCCGTGTGTCCACGTCTCAGGGGTGACCTTGCCCTGGAACTCCTGCTGGATGCGATCGTCGCCGACGGCCGCCGCAGCGTCCAGCCCCTGATCCACGTCGGCCTGCGTCAGGTTGGTGATGAAACCGGTCGCCACCGCGTTTCGCGCCCACACGCCGGCGTAGCAGTCGGCCTGCAGCTCGACCCGCACCGAGCCGCTCTGCGGACCCTGCCGATCACCCGCGCGGTCGAGCGTGCCGGTCAGATCCTGGATGTGATGGCCGTACTCGTGGGCCAGGATGTAGGCCTCGGCGAACGGGCCCCCTTGGGCTCCGAACTTGGTCTGGAGGTCGGAGAAGAAACCGAGATCGATGTACACACGATGGTCGCGCGGGCAGTAGAACGGGCCCACGGCGGATGTGGCCTGGCCGCAGCCGGTTTGCAGCCCGCCGGTGAAGAACACGGTGGTGGCGGGCGAGTACTGGGAGCCGAGCTGCTTCGCCCAGTAGGACTGGATGCTGTTGACGTCGGCCACGACCCGGCACTCCTGTTTGTCGTTGGCGTCGGCGCCGGTGCGGCACGACTGCTGCAGCTCGGTGCCGGACGAGCCGGGGCCGAGCGACACGTTGTCGAGCCCGTTCAGCCCGCCCAGGCCGCCCGCACCGCCCGAGAACGGATCGACTCCGAGCAGCAGCGCGACCACGATCACGATCACGCCGATGCCGCCCCCGCCGATGGCCATCGGCCCGCCTCCCAGACCACCGCCCGCACCCCTGCGGTCGTCGATCTGGGAGGGGTCGAGCCTGGCCGACTTGCGGAACCTCACCCGCTCTTCTGGGCGCCCGGCTCCTTCAACGCCTCAGCGGCTGCCTTCGCCTTGTCGGTGACGCTGCCACCGCCGGTGGCGATGTCCTTGAGTTCCTCGGCGTCGCCTTTGAGAGCGTCGGTCCCTCCGCGCTTCTCTACCACGTTCTCGACCGCGCCCTTGGCCTCTGTCACCAGCTTGTTCAGATCCACTTTCGACCTCCTCGATCGGTGTGTGGCCGGCGAATTCAGTACGCGCGCAATGGTACTCCTCTGTATCATTGCGGGCACTGAGAACACGATCTCCTAATCCGCGGGAGGAGTGGTGAACGAGCACGAGGTGCTCCAGCGCACGCAGGCGGCGCTGGAGTTCTCCGGGATTGAGGACGAGTTGATCGCGGCGGGCATTTTCTTGCCGCGAGGGCACTTTGGAGGAGCGTTTGCCGGCGGCATGATCGGCGACTCGCTTGGGTCCGGCGGCGCGGCAGACTCGATCGCCACCGTCGGGGGTGCGGAGGCGGGGATGCATGCGGTGGACGCCTCCTCTCCCATGCCCGACCGCTGCTTCGTGGGCGTGTCGGCGACCAAGGTGTACGGCTTCGACTCAGAGCGCGAGCGCGGGGGGCGGGAACCCACCGACCTGGTCTTCGCGGTCGAGCGCGAAGGCCTCGAGGTGAACGTGCATCAACGCGTCAACGTGCGGATCTTGGAGATGATCGCGCCCGACTCCGGTGCGGCGATCGAGCTCGAGGGCCCGCGGATGCCCGGCTTTCACGCCGGGTCGGTGATCGACGCACTGCACTCGTAGCCAGGTCAGGGCAGCGACCGGTACAGCCTCAGGAACGTCGGTCGGAAGCCGCGGCGGGGCCAGAACCGCGAGGACAGCAGGTTGGTGACGCGCCAGTCGGTCGCCATCGCCGAGTAGCCCGACTCGCCGGCCCAGGCCAGGGCGCCCTCGGTCAGCGCCCGGCCGACGCCCGATCCTCGATTCTCCGGGAGCGTGGCCGCGAACGACAGCAGGCACTGGCCCTCAGGGCGCACCAGACCGGCATGCATGGGGGAGTGCTCGATCGGCACGACCGCGAGCGCGCCCGGTATCCGCCCTTCCCGCTCGTACACCAGCGTGGCGATGGCGTCGTCGGCGAGATCCTCGATGTACTCGCGCCGCAGCGTCTCGGGATCGTCGTCGCGGTACACCTCCGAGAACACGGGCGATTCGCGATGGGTCTGGTCGACCAGCGGTTCGAGTGCCACCAACGCGTCGAGATCCTCGGTGGTGGCCTGCCGGACATGCGCGGGCCAGGAGTGCGACTGCACCTCGAGGATCGCCATCGCCTGCTGCTGGCCGAAGCCGAGCCGCCACCAGGCATCCAAGACCTGTGGGTCGAAGGCCGGCACCAGCGCGTACTGGCGGGTGAGGCCCAGCTCCCACCAGCGCACGGCGGCAGCGGCGTACAGGTCGCGCACGACCTCGGGGTCGGAGACGGCGTGGGCGGCCGCGTCGACCCACGCGTTTCGTCCCCACAGCGATTCGCCGCGCGACCGCCCGACCATGTAACCGGCCATCGATCCGGCGCGATATGCGGCCACCCCGGAGGCGTTCTCGTCACCCAGCAGGACCTCGATCTGCGTGCGGGCCGCGGCAGGGCTCTCGTACTCGGCCGGCAGCAGCGGCTCGGCCAGCCGGTGGCGGCGGTGACGCTCGGCCAAAAGCCGGGACGCATCGTCGAGATGATCCTCGCCGAACGGCATGATCTCGAGCGCGGCCATGCCGCTACAGCCCGGTGAGTGCGGTGATCCGGCCGCTCTTGGCGGCTTCCTGGAGTGCCTGGTAGTCACGCTCGTTCTGATCGGCGTAGGCCGACGAGAACTCTGCGATCGCCTGGTCGAACACCTCGCCCCCGCCGAGGTAGGACGCGATCGCGATCCGGTCGCCCGAGCGGGCGTGGGCACGTGCCAGCACCCATCCGCACAGCTCGCCGTAGATGGTCATACCGTCGGCCGTCAGCGATTCGACCTCGACCGACCCCTTCCAGTCCTTCAGCTGCCGGCCGTAGAAATCTCGGTGCTGGCCGTCCAGGTTGCTCTGTGCGTGCAGCCAGCCCAGGAAGATGTCGCTCGATGTCTGCATCAGGTGCTGTCCGGCCACCACCCGTTCGCTGTGGGTGGAGTAGTCGCTCGGCTGGAGGAACTCTTCAAGCACGGAGGCCTGCGCCTCCTTGAACTGCAGAAACAGCGGATCTTCGCCGTCCTTGCCCATCAGCAGGACGATCCAGGCGCGGGTGCCGACGCTGCCGACCCCCACGACCTTGAACGCAATGTCAACGAACCGAAACTGCTCCAATAGCACCCGTCGGTCGGACTGCAGCGAGTCGCGGTAGTTGCGCACGATCACGCGCAGCTGCTCCATCACCGCCTCGCCCGGCGCGCCGTGGAGGATGTCTCGCGCCGGCTGGATCAGGGGTGGAGCGCTGATGATCCGCGGCACGCCGTCGACCACCTCGGTCAGCTTGGAGAAGGCGTGCATGCTGTCGCGGGTGCGGGCCTTGGCCAGATTCTTCTCCAGCATCTTGAGCCGTTGTGGATCGACCTGACTGCGCAGGGTGTTGACGACCTCACCGACCTCCTGACGGGCATACCACACGGCCAGGTTGGTCATGGTGGCGAACTCGCGCATCGCGCGGCGGTAGCTGGCAATCGAGCTGCGCAGGATCGCGGTGCGCTGCTTGTCGGTGTAGCCGTTCTCGCGGCCTGCCACCTCCAGGCTCGCCGCCAGTCGCTTGACGTCCCACTCCCACGGCCCCGGCAGCGTCTCGTCGAAGTCGTTCAGACCGAACACCAGTTGCCGCTCCGGTGAGGCGAACATGCCGAAGTTGGAGATGTGGGCGTCGCCGCACAGCTGCACGTGCAGGCCGGAGTTGGGAGTGCCGGCGAGGTCGCTCGCCATGATCCGCGCGGCGCCGCGGTAGAACGCAAAGGGCGAGCTGAGCATGCGGCCGTAGCGGATCGGCACCAGGCTCTGCACCCGGCTCTCGGCCTGCTCTTCGAGCAGCGTGACCGGGTCGGGCCGGTCGCCGGACGCCGGGAGCGCGGCGTGGCTGGATCGCGGCACCGTTGCACGGGCCGCCTTACCGGCTTCGAGGCGTTCCTCCACCGACGCGTGCCGGAGGGTGGTGCCGAACTTGTGGTGCCCACCCAGTGCCTGCTCCTCGGCCTTGTCGATCGTGCTCATGGTGTTCGCCCTCCGCCTTCGATCGTCGCGTTTCGACAATCGTAGGAGAACCGGAGCGCCGGCTCACGCGGAGGCGATCAGTACCTGCTCGTAGAACTGCCCCCCGCGCCGGCCCGTGCGTCGGTTGACATGCCGCCGGCGGCTCTCCATCAGGGTTAGCCCGGCGGCATCGAGGATCTCGCCGTACAGGTCACGGGCGTCGTCGATCACGATCACGAACACGCCGCCGGGGCGGGTGTGAGCGCGGGCGTGCGCGAACACCGCTGTCATGTCGGCCACGTAGTCGTCCACCACCCGCCGGGAGAGTCCCTTGGCGGCTGCACCGATCTCGTCGCTGCGATGGTCGTCCAACCCGAGCAGCTCGAACGCGTAGCGGTGCTGCTCGTGATAGTCGATCCGGCCGGGGTAGGGCGGCGAGGTGATCACCCCGTCAAACCGCAGGTCGCGGTAGTCGGCCGAGCGGGCGTCGGCGTGAAGCACGGTCGCGGGCGCATCTGACCGGAGTTGGGCATACTCCTTCACCCGGCGCACGGTGTCGAGGCTGTAGCGCCGCAGGAACTTGAGCGCCTCGGACGTCGGGTGGCAGATGCGCTTGTGCTTATGGCAGTGGTAGTCGGCGGTCACCGGCGCTCGCGGGAACTCGAGATCGTGATGTGCCGTCATGCGCGCCGAGCGGGCCGCCCGAGACAGCACCACGGCCATCAGATCACGGGACTCGGGGTAGCTGTCCAGCAGATCTCGATACAGCAGCAGCTCGCCGGTCGCCCGCGGTGCGTACCAGGTCGACAGGTACGGCCCCAGGTCGGGGGGCGGGGGGATCGAGTCGCTCTCGGCCAGCCGTTCCAGGGCGGCCAGCGCGTCGCGCAGGTCGTGCTCGACCACGAACGGGTTGTGGACGCCGCTCTTGACCCGGCTGAGCAGCACGTTGAAGGCCGAGATGTCGACGCCGACGCTGCCGCACCCGTACACGCTGGCCTCGACCAGAGTGGTGCCGCTGCCCGCGAACGGATCGAGCACCAGCTCGCCGGGGGTGAAATGCCGCTGCAGGAACACCTCCACCAGCTGGGGCACGTACTTCCCCAGGTAGGGGTGCAGGCGATGTACGTGCTTGGTGCGCTCGCGCTCGGGCAGCTCCGCTTCCGCCCACGAGATCTCGAGGTCGACGTCGGTTGCCAGCAGGGCCTGGGAGATCTCGGATTGGGTCGCCATCGGGCCTCGACCATAGCCGTGGCCGCGGACAGCCGGCACCGCCAATTGGCATTCGCTCGCACCGCCAATTGGCAATCGCTCGCACCGCCAATTGGCAATCGCTCGCACCGCCAATTGGCACGCGCACACTCAGGGCTGCGGGACTGGGACGATCGAGGCCCGCGCCCGGGCGATCTTGACCGCCGAGGAGAGCGTGGGCAGATCGTAGGCGCCGTCGTGACGGAGGCCGTTGATGAAGAACGTGGGCGTGCCCGACACGCCGCTCAGGTCGGCCGAGTCGACGTCTTCGGAGATCCGGCCGGCACCGGCGTGAGTGCGCAGGTCCTCGCGGAACCGGTCGATGTCGAGATCCAGCACACCCGCATAGCGCATCAGGTCGCGGGCACCCAGCCCGCTCTGGTGATCGAGCAGCATGTCGTGCATCTCCCAGAACTTGCCCTGGGCTGATGCGGCCTCGGCGGCCTCCGCCGCAAGCTGGGCATTGGGATGAACGTCGGTCAGCGGCAGATGCCGCCACACGTATCGGGCATCGCCGAAGTCGGCCAGCAGGTCGCGCACGACCGCCTCGGCCTGGCCGCAGTAGGGGCACTCGAAGTCGCCGTATTCGACCACGGTCACCGGCGCATTGGTGGGGCCGCGGATGTGATCGCGCTCGGGATCGACATCGGCGGCGAGGTCGATGATCACATCCGCGGATCCCAGCAGTGCTCGGATGCGAAGCCGCTTGGGCAGCATCGCGGTCGCGCGGAACACGACCCAGGTGACCACCGACGCGGTTAGAGCGGCGGTCAGCACGCCCAGCTTGGCCTGCTCCAGGTCGGTACCGGTGAACACCAGCGTCGCGATCAGGATCGAGACTGTGAAGCCGATCCCCGCGATCGTGCCGCCCCCCGCGACGGCCGCCCAGCCCACCGGCGGCCGCAGCCGGCCCTTGCTGAGGAATGTCACCAGCCACGCTGTGCCCGCGATCCCGAGAGGCTTGCCGACGACGTAGCCGATCACGATTCCGAGCGTGATCGGCGAGGTGAACGCATCAGAGAGAAAGCTCCAGCTGAGCACGATGCCGGCGTTTGCCAGTGCAAACAGCGGCACGATGGCGTAGCTCGTCCACGGGTGGAACATCTGCTGCAGGCGGACGTTGGGCGAGATCGCAGACTTCACCCCGGCGGTGGCGGAGGCCGCCAGCTCCGCAGTCGGCTGCTCGCGGAACTCCCGGAACAGATCGCTGGCGTGCTCCAGGTCGACGCGGGCGGCCGGATAGGCGGTCACGATCAACCCCATCACCAGGCCGACCACCACCGGGTCGACGCCGGATTTCTCCATCGCGATCCAGGCCGCCCCGCCCAGCAGCACGTACAGCACGCCGTAGCGGATGCCTGCCAGCCGTGCGAGCAGCGCCAGCGCCAGCACCGCCACCGCCATCAGCAGCTCGGCGGTCTGGATGTGCTCGGCGTAGACGACCGCGATCACCGCCAGCGCAACCATGTCGTCCACGATCACCACGGTCAGCATGAAGGCCTGCAGCCGGTCGGGGAAGTGCGGGCCGACCAGCGCCAGCATGCCCAGCGCAAACGCGGTGTCGGTGGACATCGCGGTGCCCCAGCCGTGGGCTGAGCCCTGCCCGGCGTTGAATGCGAGATAGATCGCGATCGGCACCAGGATGCCGCCCAGCCCGGCCAGCGCCGGCAGCGCCACCCGCCGTCGTTCGCGCAGCTCGCCCATGTCAAACTCCCGCCGGGCCTCGAGCCCCACCACGAAGAAGAAGAACGCCATCAGGCCGGCGTTGACCCACTCCCTCAGGTCAAGCGTGATCCCGTGGTCGCCGACCGCGATCGCCAGCTCGGAGCTCCACAGCCGGTTGTACGAGGACGCGTCGATATTGACCCATGCCAGGGCAGCCACCGTCGCCCCCAGCAGGATTGCCGCGCTGCCGGTTTCGGTCGAGAGGAAGTCGCGCAGCGGGGTCGGCACGCTGCGCGCCCAAGCGGTCGTGCCCGCAAGCGTGCGCGAGGTGGCTGATTCCGACATGCCGGCAGTATGCAGATAGCCTGCGGGGGCCTGGCGCTATCTGAGCGTTGCCGTGAGCGAGATCTCGACGTTGCCGCGGATCGCATTCGAGACCGGGCAGCCCTGCTCCCCCTCCGCGGCCAGACGAGCGAACTCGGCCTGATCGAGGCCGGGAACGACCCCCTCGACGGAAACCGCCATCGACGTGATCCCCTCACCGGGCACGAATGTGCATGCGGTCTCCACGGCCAGCGACTCCGGCGGCGAGCCGGCTCCCGCCAGGACGTTGGAGAAGGCCATCGCGTAACAGGCAGCGTGAGCGGCGGCGATCAGCTCCTCGGGGCTGGTGGTGCCGGCCGACCGCTCGGTGCGAGACGCCCACGTGACCGGCAGGTCGCCGAACACGCCGCTGGTGACTCCGACCGTCCCGCCGCCCTCGGTGAGGCTGCCCTGCCACTGTGCATGTGCTTTGGAATCCGCCATCACGCCCCCTTCGATTTTCGCACAGGGTAGCTACGAATCCGAGGCGGACGGCCCGTCGCTGAAGCGCTGCTGGCGGGCCCGGCTGTAGCCCTTGCCCGAGGGGATGGCCTCGAGGCTCGAGAATCGCCCGGGACCGACCGGGGCGGCTCCCGCGGTGTACACCGCCTCGGCGGCCTTGGCCTGATAGATCTCGTGATAGAAGCCCAGTCCCTGGCCCTCATGATCGACCAGCCACTTCCACCACAGTGAGTGCGGCTGGCGCCGTGCCCAGCGATCGAGGTCGGCGTAGGAGCGCCAGTACACCATAACCAGTGGGCCCTCTTCGCTCTGCAGCATGCGCGCGTGCAGCAGGCCGTCCTCAGCCGAGGTGGCGAGTGACTCCATCAGCTGCTCCTGAATCCCCGATTCCTCGTACAGCCGGCCACCCTCCTCGGACAGAACCTGAAGGCCGAAGATGCCGACACACAGGTCGGGATGCTCCCACAGCCTGGCTGCAAACGTGCTCTCGGAGGGCGCGCCTGACATGGGTGGACTCTACCTCCGGCGAGGTGCTCGCACACCTGGGCGCAGGCGTCACCGCGATGGTGAGGCGGAGCTTGACCTCGTCGCCCCAGGGCTCGCCGGTCTGTTCGAACCCATATCGTTCGTAGAACCCGATCGGGCTGCCGTCGCCTGGTCGCGCGCTCGTCCAGATCACGTCGACGCCGGGCCGCCCGCGGAAATACTCCGCGATCAGGTCGAGGGTTGCGGTGCCGTAGCCGCTGCGCTGGTAGCGCTCGTCGATCAAGAGCTTCCACAGGTACTGCGAGAGGTACGGAGGGCCGTCGACCTCGTCGGCGATCATCACGAAGCCGACCGGCGTGGCTCCGGCATAGACGCCCCGGAAGATGGCGCGCGCCCGGATGCTCGGAGACTTCGCGCAGGGAGTCGGCCACGCTGCTGACAAACAGCCGCTGGTCGGCTGAGACCCGCAGCGGGCACGCTCACGACACTCGCATGCTCGAGCGCACCGAGTCGCAGCCGGCAAGTGTCGTTTTCTGGTCGGCCTGGTCTGTCCACTGGCAGGTGACGTTGACGATCGCCTGGGGCGTGAAGATCAGGATCTTCCGGGCGCTCCCGGTGCCGCCGCCCGGCACCGGCACGTCGTTGAGGTCGAACACGAATGCCGGGCTGTTACCGACCAGGGCGGCGCTGACAGACTCCACCGACATCCCGAGCTGCTTCAGCTGCTGTGCGTACTGCATCCCCAAGGCGTGGGGGTCGGCCGTCCCGCGATCGCTCGAGGCCACGTAGATCAGCCCCGAGCCCCGCGCGATCGCTGAGCGGTACCGGGTCTTGGCCGAGACGCTGCCCACCGTGAACCGCGGGATGCTGTGCCAGTGGGCCGGCACCCGGTAGCTGTACGGCCCGCCGGCGGGTGCGATGCGGGAGCCTGGTGCCGCCGTTGCCCCGCTGAGGAGCTCGGTGGATGGACCCGAGTTGCTGAAGTTGTGTGAGCCGCAGCCTGCGGTCGCCAACAGCGCGATGATCGCCACCAGGATTGCCAGGGGATGGGCCCGCGGGACTCGCATCCAGCCATCATAGGGAGGGGGAGGTGGTTAGGATCGCATCATGGATCTCGCCGGCGTCCGCTCCTGGTATGAACGCTCTCTCGCGCGTGAGATCGTGGACGAGCTGGTGCGGATCGAGGTTGTCGACCGCGCGCTGGCGCTCGCATCCAAGCTGTTTGTGGCGGTGATCCCGCTCAGCATCATCCTCAGCGCCACCGTGCCGGGCTCGGATGGGTTCGGCGAGAACCTGATTTCGCGGTTCAGCCTGACGGGGGCCGGAGCGTCCGCCACCCGGGCACTGTTTGCCACCCGCGGGGCGGTTCGGGGGGCGGTCAGCGTCATCGGCCTGGTGATCGTCTTCTACTCGATCTTCAGCTTCACCCGCGGGCTGCAGCGGGTATACACCGACATCTGGGGGTTGACCCCGCAGAAGTTCGAGGCGATGCTCCGGCGGGCAACCTGGATCCTGGGATTTGTGGTGTACACGTCAGTGCTGACACCGATCCAGGACTACGACCGCGATCACCACATCCCGTACATGTACGCCACCGGCGTGCTTCTCCTGGGCACGGCGTTTTGGATCTGGACGCCCTATATCCTGCTGGGCCGCAGGATCCCGTGGCAGCGGCTGCTGCCAACCGGGCTGATCACCTCCGCCGGCATCGCCATCTACACGATCGGTTCGGCGCTGTATCTGCCCACGATCTTCACCCACAATGCCGAGCGCTACGGCCTGATCGGGATCGCGTTCGGGCTGGTCACGTGGCTGTTCGCCTACGCCGGCGTGGTGATCGCCTGCGCCGTGGTCGCCCACAGCTGGGACGTGCACCACAACGAGCAGGGTGAATAAAAGGTGCCTGGCACCTTTTATTCACCGGGAACCTTTTTGGGTGGGGGGCGGTCTATGAGGCATGAAACCGCTCGTGATCCTGATTTTGGTGGCGGCCGTGGCGGCCGGCTGTGGCCAGGCTGCCGCCGCCGGCACCCGTACACCCGACGCGCCCACCTCTCACACGGTTGACCCCGGAAAGCCTCCCGCCACCGGCGGAGGCGCAAGCTGGGTAACGCCCGTGCCGGGCGGCGGCCCCGAAAATCCCGTCCACCCGATCGCCATCCACACCCACCTCAGCGGCGGTGGAGGCGTTGCGGTGGTGACCTGGTGGGGCGGCGTCGCGCCCTGCTACGTGCTGCGACCCGTCCGCGTCGTCCGGCACGGGACCACCATCCGGATCTCTGTCCGCGAAGGCAGCGGTGCGTCTGCTGGGACGGCCTGCATCGAGATGGCCCAGCTCAAACGCACTCGCGTCGGCCTCGGGCACCTGGCGCCCGGGCGCTACACGGTGATCGCCGGCTCGGTGCGCTCACACCTCGTCGTCACCGGGTAGCGCTTCCTCCGCCACGGCCTCGACCAGCAGGTCGATCATCGCAATGGTCAGCGGCCGCTCGACGCATTCGGCAACGCGCTCAGCGCTGTGGTCGCGGTCGGCCTGGGAGGCGTTCGGGTCGAGCCAGTCCACGCACGAGATCTCGGTGATGTGCCCCAGCTGCGCGATTGTCATGGAGAAGCTGCCGCGGCCGGTGATCCGACCCGGTCCGCCGGCCTTGACGTAGGCGCGGTGGAGGTCGCGCGCCCGAGCTCGGTCGAGCCCGGCGAACTCGAACAGCGCGTTTGCCAGCTCGTGAGACGGGTCGGCGGCGCCACAGTTGTCCCAGTCGATCACACACAGCTCTCCGGTCGCGGTGCTGCGAAGGTTGTCCGCCCATAGGTCGCGATGGCAGGTGCGCAGCTCCTGGGCAGGCTGGAGCAGACCTTCGAGTGCCACCAGCTCGTCACGGATCGCGGCCAGCTCACCGGCGAACGGGGCCTCGGCTGCCGCCAGCCCGTCGACCAGCTCGTCCCAGCGGTGAGCGCCGATCGCGTCGGTGTACCAGGGATCCTCACCACGCGTACCGGCGAACTCGACGGTGTGCAGTCGCGCCAGCATCGCGCCCACCGCCGCCGGATCGAGGCCGGTGTCGGGGTCGCGCAGATCGACCCACTCGTACACCCGCACTTGGGTGTCGTCGACCACTGCGATCACATCGCCCGCGGACGTCCTCACCGCCGCGGGGGTGGGCACACCGGCGGCCCGGGCCGCAGCCTGAAAGTCCGCGTCCTCGCGCACCTCATCCTCGCTCTGCGGTTCGAACGGCTCGCGCACCGCCCACCTGCCGGAGGAGGTCACCAAGCGCCAGATCTGGCCCTGTTCTCCGCGTGCCACCGGGCCATCGAATGACTCGGGGCGGCCCAGCCCGAACTGCTCGGCGATGGCAGCGGCGTGGCGGGGTACGAGCACCGGCGGAGCCTACTCACACGGGCGGCCGCCAGCAGATCACCAGCGGAACGCAAGCGGGGTGCGGGATCCTTCAGGGCTTCTGGTTGCCTTAATCACAAACTCGTGAAAAAGTCGGTGACGATCGCTCGTGGATACTCAACCTCTTAGTCCAGGGCAACAGATCGCGGGGTACACCCTGGAGTCGCTGATCGGACGCGGCGGGATGGGAGAGGTGTATCGCGGGGTGGATCTGCGGCTGGCGCGCGCGGTGGCGGTGAAGGTGCTGGCACCCGAGTACGCCGACGATCCGGGGTTCAAAGAGCGGACTCTGAGCGAGTCGCGGATTGCCGCCGGCCTCGACCACCCCAACGTGATCCCGATCTACTCGGCGGGCGAGGCCGACGGGCACGTGTACATCGCCATGCGCCTGGTGGAGGGCAGCGACCTGCGGGCGATCCTCAAGCGCGAGGGCTGCCTCGATCCATCCCGCACGATCGCGCTGATGGCCCAGGTGGCCGAGGCACTGGACGCCGCTCACGCCGCCGGTTTGGTGCACCGCGATGTGAAGCCCAGCAACGTCCTGATCGACGACCAGCGCGGGCGGGAGCACTGCTACCTGGCCGACTTCGGGATCACCACCAGCGTGCGCGACAGCGCGCACAGCGAGGTGTCACAGCGGCTCATGGGCACGCTCGCCTACATCGCCCCCGAGCAGATACGCGGCGACCCGCTGGACGGGCGCGCCGACGTCTACTCGCTGGGTTGCATGCTGTTCGAGTGCCTCACCGGTGAGGTGCCGTTCGTGTGCGACTCCGACATGGAGTTGGTGTTCGCCCATCTGGAGCAGCCGCCGCCGCGGTTGGGCGAACGCCGCTCCGAGCTGCCCGCGGCGCTCGACGCGGTGATCGCCTCGGCGCTCGCCAAGGACCCCGGGGAACGGCCGGAAACCTGCCGGGAGCTGGTCGATCGCGCCCGGGATGCGCTCGGTCTCGAGCGGCCGCGGTCGCGTCGGCGTCCCTGGCTGATCGCCGCGCTGGCGGTGCTGGTGGCGGCTGCGGTCGTCGCTGCGGTGCTGATCACCAGGCCGAGCTCGTCTCCCGCGGCCGCTCGCACCGGCTCGGTGGTGCAGATCGACCCCGCGACGGGGAAGGTGACCGGGCGCTACCCGGTGTCGCAGCACCCCACGGCGATCGAGGCCGGTGCTCGCGTGTGGGCGGCCGACTACCTCTCGGGATCGCTCTACCGGATCGCCCCCAGCACCGGTGAGACCGAGCGCATTCCTGCGATCGGCTATCCCCGGGACCTGGCGATGCTCGACGGCACCGTCTACGTCGCCAGCGACGGGCCATCGCTGTTCGGCGGAAACGTGACCCGCTACGACGCTCTCACCGGCGCGCGCATCGACGGCGTCGACGTTGTGCCCTGCAGCATCGGAGCGGGGGATGGGGTGGTGTACACCGCCGGGTGTCCCGACATCAATCGGCTGACCACCGGGCCGGCCAGGCTACGGGTCGCCACCGATGAGCTGATGCCCTACCCCGACCCGACGACCGCAGCCCACTTCCGCTCCGCTCTGATCGGGCTGGCGGTGGGTGAGGGCTCGGTATGGGTGCTCGGCGATGCCCTCGATCCGCGGCTGTTCCGCGTGGCCCCGAGCACCGGCAAGCTTTTGCAGGTCTACCACCTGCCCGCCGCGCCTGAGGCGATCGCCGTGGGTGCCGGGCACGTGTGGATCACAAGCGCCCTTGCCGACCGGCTGTACGAGCTGGATCCCCATTCCGGCCGGGTGGTGCGCACCGTCGCCACCGGTCGCGGCACGGATGGCGTGGCGGTCGGTGCCGGCGCCGTATGGGTGGCCTGCGCGGTTGACCGTCAGGTGTGGCGAATCGATCCCGGCAGCGGCCGGGTTGTCGGCCGAATCGCCGTGCCGGATGCGCCTCACGGAGTTGCCGTCGGGGGAAACCGAGTGTGGGTGACCGTTGATCCGGCGTAGCCTGATCGCACTGCTGCTGGCGATCACGATCACCGCCGGCGCTTGCGGATCCTCGGCTGAGCCGATTCGGATCGGGGTGTTGGTCGACTGCACCGGGGTGCTGGTGTCGACTCACGACTGGGCGCTGGCGGCGGCCGAGCTGCCCCTGCTCCAGCATGGCGGCAAGCTCGAGGGGGCCGGGGCATCGAGTGGGGTGGAGGGAGCCACCGCCGGCGGGCGCCCGATCGAGCTGGTCGAGGGCTGTACCGAGACCGGGGTGTACGGACGGCTGATTCAGGAGGCGACTCGGCTGGTGGAAACCGAGCACGTCGACGCGGTGCTGGGAACCGCCGGCTGGACCGACGCGGTGGCGATGCGCGACGTCGCCCGGCGCTACCCCACGGTGCCGTTCATCATCGCCGGGTCGTGGCCGCGGGAGGCCACCGTGCAGGGTTCCCCGCCGAATCTGTACCGGTTCGAGCCCGACGTGGAGCAGTCCCAGGCCGGGCTTGCCGATTTCGCCTACAGCCGGCTCGGCTGGCGGCGGGCGGCGACTGTGGCTGAAGACGAGCCGATGGGGTGGGGGTCGGTGGCGGCCTTCACGGCCCAGTTCTGCGCCCTCGGCGGCAAGGTCGATCACATATGGACACCGGCCTACTCGGACACCGGCCAGCCGCTCAGCCAGGTGCCCGAGTCGGTAGACGGCGTCGCCATGTTCGAGGATTACGGCCTGGTGGTTCCGGCAGGATTTCTCAGGGCATACGTCAACCGCCATCCCGACGCCCCCCGCAGCCTGCTGATGTCGCTGTGGTACTACCCGCCGACTGACGCGAAGGCGCTGGGCCCGCTGTGGCCGAAGCTGCGTGGGGTGGTGGGGGCGATCTCCGGGATCGCGAATCCGGCCTCGCCGGCGTGGCGTGCATACCACGCCGCCTATCACCGGGCGTTCCCCGGAATCCCTGTGGAATTCTCGACGGAGTCTGACGTGCTGCCGTTTCGAAATGCGATGGCTGCGGTGCTCCAGGCAATCGACGCCGTGCACGGCGACCTCGGCAGCAGGCACAACCGGCTGATGGCCGCGCTGGCCGGTCTCCGCCTGACCACCCCGTACGGAGCCGTGACGCTCGACCAAAACCACCAGGCCGTGATCGGCAATACGCTGGTCAGGATCGTGGGCGGCTCCGACGCGGGGCCGATCGTCCATCCCGTGATGACAGTCACCGGAGTCGACCAGAGCCTGGGCGGCGTGCTCCACCCGCAGGACTCGCCCAGCGTGGCGTCGGTGCCCTGCTAGCTCTTGATCGTCCAGGTGAACCGCGTCTCCGCCCCGGGCGGCGCCAGTCCGCCCGGGCGCAGGCCGCGTCGCATCACCAGCGTGGCGCGGTGCTCGCGCTCAACCAGGGCTGTCCGCGTGGGGCCGAGATCGGCGCGCTGGGTGCGGCGCTCGGGCAGACCGATCACGACCAGGCCCATCGGCTCGGCAGCCGCCACCAGCGCCGCCGGGTCGGGGTCGACCAAAAGCGGCTGGGCGTCGACGCCCACCGACCGCTGAACTGCCAGCGAAGCGCTGGCGAGCAGTCGGCTGGCGTCGCGGCCGTCGTTGCTCTCCGAGGCGCCGGCCAGCATCAACGGTCGCCCGGTGACCGACGCCAGCCATGCTGCCAGCTCCACCGCCGACCAGTCGTCGGGGGCGCCCGAGAACGGCACCATCACCGGTCCGTCGCCGGGAACGCCGATCAACAGGCCCACGTCGCAGGGAGCGTCGGCGAGGATCGAGATCACCCGGTGATCGGCGATACCGCATGCGGTCGCGTCGATCACTGCCAGATCGACGTCCTGAGTGGCGGCCAGACGCGAGATGTCCGTTCCCACATCCGCTGAGGTGAAGACGGCAGAGCGGGCGGTGACGCCGCGGGCGACCATGACAGCCCGCAACCGAGTGAGGTTTGCGGCCCCCTCGGTCAGCCGGGCGGCGTCCTCGACCAGCATCGCCATGATCAGCTCGCGGTTGCTGACCGAGGCGATCTGGCCTCCCAGCTCGGCCACCGGTGCGGCGTCCCGCCGGGCGAGTGCTGCCACCATGATCGATCGCATCGGCGTCGCTGCCGAAACCGGCGAGGGCGGGACGGACGGCGCTTGGAGGGCGGGGTCGTGCTGCAAAATTGATCGCTCGAGCTGCTGCAGCGCCGGGCCAGGCTCGAGCCCGAGCTGCTCGTCCAGTGCGCGCCGGGCCTCGCGCAGCACGTCCAGTGCCTCGACAGACCTGCCGGAGCGATAGAGCGCGAGTGCGAGGTCGCCTCTGAACGGCTCACGATGCGGGTGCTCGGCCACCAGCGACTGCAGCTCGCCGATCAGCTCGGCGTGCCGGCCACACTCCAGGTCGGCCTCGATCCGCCGTTCGAGGGCGGTCGTTCGCATCTCCTCCAGCCGCACCGACTCGGCCACCAGCATGCCCTCGCCGGCGATGTCGTCCAGAGCTCCGCCGCGCCACAGGGCCAGCGCCGCGCGGTAGGAGGCGGCCGCCTCGTCCGCACCTCCGTTTCGCAGCGCCTCGTTCCCGTCGGCCGTGAGCCGCTCGAACTGGTCGAGATCACGCGACCCGGATGGGGCCACCAGTCGGTAGGCGTCGTCTCTGGTCTCGATCGCGTCGCGCCCCAGGGTCCGCCGCAGGTCGGAGATGTGGCCCTGGATCACATTGGCCGCGGTGGCGGGTGGGCGTTCTCCCCACACCTCGTCGATCACCCGACCGACGGACACGAACCGGTTGGCGGCCACCGACAGCACGGCCAGCACGGCCCGGCACCGCAGCCCGCCCAGCGGCAGTGGATGCCCATCGTCGGCGACCTCGAGCCGCCCCAGCAGTCGGTACTCGCGCATCGCACAGATCATCCGCGTTTGCGAGTCCGTGCGCAACATCACAAACGCCGTGCATAAATGGTGCCAGGCACCATTTATGCACGGCTGGAGCCGCTCGTCTCAGCAGGTGGGCTTGCGGGATGCCGCGGCGGCGGTCATCCGGGTGGCGGCCTTGGCCTTGGCGGCGGCGGTCGCACCGAACTGAAGCTGGCCCTTGTAGGTGGTGATCACCTTGTCACCGTGGACGGTGTCATCGAACAGCAGCAGACCCGACGCGCCGGCAAACCCGCCGCTCGACCCGGTCACCGGATGGACGCACTGTCCGTGCAGGAATGCCCCGGTCTTGGCGTCGTAGTTGGCCCAGTACACAAACGAGAACCTGAGCACACCGTGGCGCTCGGCGGCTCCGCACGCGCCGTTTCGATTGGCGTCGACGCACCCGTTGAACCGCTCGGTGCCCTTGCCGACAAAGAGCGTGTCCGACTCGAAGGTAGGTGTGAACGCGGTCGTCGCCCACGCTCCCACCAAGCTGCCGTGCATGCGGTACGTCCCGGCGGCCTCATCCACGACCGTCTGGGTGCCGCGCACGTGCAACGTTGCCGGCGCGGCTGCGCCCGCGGATGACGCCACGGCCAGCATGCCGATTGCCACGGCGGTCACTCCGATCACGATACCGATGACATTGCGCATCTCACTTCCTCCCGATCGAAACATGACCCACTGCCATGTCGTTGGGAGGATCCTCACCTGCGCCGCTGGAGAACGGCTGGCGGTGCGCTGGTGGCGTCAGCCGCCGCGCTGGTAACGCTGCTCTTCCTCCACGGTGCGCTCCGCTGTCGGCATCGCCTCCAACCGCCCATCGGGGATCGGCTCGCCGCTCTCGATGGAGATGCCGTAGGTGCCGTCAGCCAGGCGGCCCTCGGCCCGTTCCACCGCCTCGAGTTCGCGCCGCAGGTCGTCGATGCGGCCGTGATCGATCTCGGTCTGGTGCAGGTCGGGCTCGTCGGCGTCGGGATCCGAGAGCTCCCGGAGCTCGCCCTCGATTCGGGCTCTGACCTGTTCGAGCAGCTGGGCTGCGCGCGCGTTCTCCATCTCATCTCACTTTCACATCGGGACCGCTCCGGGCAGTGAGTCTAGATGGTCGCCCGCACGTCACGGGAGGCCCCGGGTGTTCCGGGGCCTCCCGTGATCGCTCAGCCCTGCAGCGATGAGCCGGTCTCCAGCAGCGTCTTGAGGTCGCTGAGGATCCAGGCCCAGCCCCCGCCTGCCTGCTCTTCCCGGCCTGAGGTCATGCTCGCCGTCAGCGGTGCACCGGTGACGTCATGAACGACGGTCAGCTTCGTGATGCCGTCGGCCACCGGGGTGATTTCCCAGGTCAGCCGCGTGACCGGCTCGCCGGCCGTTTCGGGGCCGAAGAGCGCGTGCCACGTCTGCACCAGCTTCCTGGGCGGATCGGACTCGATCACCTCGCCGTCGATGATCACGTCGGGAGAGCCGAGCGTCTTCATCTCCTCGCTCGAGTAGACGCGGTAGGCGCCACCCGGGCGGAGGTCGTACTCGAACGGTGCCTTGTATCCGTACTTGTCCGACCACTCGCGGCTGGTGATCGCCTCCCAGATCTTCTCGGGGCTGGCTTTGATCCACACCTGGAAGACTTGGGTGGTTGTGTCGGTTGTGGTGCTCATCCGCTCTCCTCCAACTCCTGTTTGAGGTCGAGGAGCGCCGATACGCGGCGCTCCGTGTACTTGTCGATCCAGCGGTCGTGGACGAGCCGGATCGGTACCGGGTTGAGGTAGTGCAGCTTCTCCCGGCCGGACCGGCGGGACACGATCAGGTCGGCAGCCTCGAGCACGCGCAGGTGCTTCATCACGCCGAAGCGCGTCATCTCCAGCTCTGACTCCAGCTCCGTGAGCGTACGGCCGTCACGCGCGAAGAGCAGGTCGAGCAGAAAGCGGCGGGTCGGATCCGCGAGGGCCTTGAATACAAGATCGTCGTCGGTCACATCGATACTATAGGTGACCATATGGTCACACGTCAAGTGAGGTGATTCCAGAGCAGGGCCCATTGGTACGGATCGAGGTCTCGGGCGCCCGCGCCCGGCTGGGCGATGCGTGCGACCGCGCGGCCCGGGGCGACAGCGCGCATCCCGTGACGGAAACCACGGGCAACGAATCGGCCATAGGCCGGCAGCGCGCCCGGCTCGATCAGGGGATGTGCGCGGCGTCGAAACACCAGCACGCCGGCGTCCACGGCGGGGGGCGGGTCGAACGCGCCGGGCGGCAGGTGGCGGGAGACGCTGGGTGCAAAAGACGCTCCCCAAACGACGCTGTTCACCGTGCTCGGCCAGGGAATGCCGCGTTTTCGGGCAACACCCCACTGGACGATCACATCGGCCCGTGTCAGCGGTACCGCTGGGTCGTCGAGCAGGTGGTGGAGCAGGTCGTTGGTGCGGCTGAACGGCAGATTGGCGACCACCCGGAACGGCTCGGGCGGCATGCGCACGTCGGTGGCGTCGGCTTCGACCACGTCCACATTGGGCCAGCGGCCGCGCAGTCCTGCGGCGAGTCGAGGATCGAGTTCGATCGCCACCACCCGGCCTGCGACCCGGGCCAGGTGTGCCGTCAGCCGACCGTTGCCCGCGCCGACATCGACCGCGACGTCGCCCGAGCGCAGGCCGGCGTCGCGCACGAACTCGGCAGCGTACGGCGGGCGGAGAAAGTGCCGGCTATGGGCGCGCGGTGGCGACGCGCTGCGAGCGCGCCGGCCTGCCACGGAGGAAGCGGGTCGTGGTCATCCCGGAGAGCTTATCGTGTCCTACAGCACGTGAAACACGTTCCCGGGGTCGTACTCGCGCTTGACTCGCAGCAGTCGCTCCTGATTTGGGCCAAACGCGGACGCGGCGGTGGTTGCGTCGTCGTCCTCGGACAGGTAGTTGAGGTATCGGCGTGATCCCAGCCCGGGCGCCAGCGCCTCCATCGTTTCGCGCGTCCACGCCACATTCGCGGCGTTGTGCTCGGGGTCAGCCCATACCGAGGTGATCAGCAGGTTGTGGCCGGGCAGTCGATGCGGGAAGGCCGTGGCCTCGACGGGCACCCGGGTGGCTGCTCCGTGGAAGTGCTCGAATACCAGCGCGGTGGACGGCGATGGGCAGGCCTCGAACCTTCCGATCGCCGCGTCGATGAACCCATCGGAGAGGTCTTTCACGAACGTCGACTTCCAGTAGTTCATCGAGCCCTTGGGATATGCCGCGTCCAGCAGCTGGTTGATGGCGGGATACGGCATCGGGCCGACCTGGGCCATCACCGGCTCGCCGAACCCGAGCGCCGGCTGGAGATCCCGCTGTGCCTGCTCGTCGCCGCCGCAGTGGCAGACGACCATGGCGGCCAGCTTCATTCCGGAGCCGTCCGGCGCATGCACGACGCCGCACACCAGCCCGAGTTCGTCCGGGGCGTCCACGGTGAACTCTCGGTAGAACCGCAGCAGATCGGCGGCGGCGGTCAGTGGATAGGCGAGCAGCCCGCCGGTGATCGTCGGCCCGATCGGGTGCAGCTGGTACTCGAACGAGGTGACGATGCCGAAGCTGCCACCTCCGCCGCGAAGTGCCCAGTGCAGGTCGTGGTGCTCGCCGGCGTCGGCGGTGACCAGCCGGCCGTCGGCGGTGACCACGTCGGCCGAGATCAGGTTGTCGCAGGCCAATCCGTACTTTGGCATCAGCCATCCCAGCCCGCCTCCCAGCGTGAGGCCGGAGATGCCCGTGGTCGAGACCGTTCCGCCCGTGACCGCCAGCCCGTGCAGGTGGGTCTCGCGATTCAGCTCGGCCCATGTCACCCCGGGCTCCACACGGGCGGTTCGCGCCACCGGATCGACGTGGATGCCTCGCATCTGGGAGAGATCGATCATGAGCGCGTCGTCGCGGACGCAGTGCCCCGCCACCCCGTGTCCTCCGCCGCGCACCGAGATCTCGAAGCCGTTCGCGCGCGCGGCGGCGAGTGCGGCCACCACGTCCGCCGCTCCACGGCAGCGGGCTATCAGGGCCGGTCTGCGATCGATCATGCCGTTGTAGACGCGGCGGACATCGTCGTAGTCCGGGTCACCTGGGCGAACGATTGTGCCCGAGAACCCCTCCAGCGCAGCCAGCATGCCCTCTTCCACAGCGACAGTCATGGTGCCCCCGATCGGTGGAATATGGAACGTAACGATTGACCCTAATACAACTCGGGGCTCGACGTCGGTTCTCAGCCGACGCGGCCCCGGACGGGCTCGGTGCTGCTGGGGCCGACCCCCAGCCGCGGCTCGAGCTCCGCGACCAACGCGACCATGGGGGCGTTCACCTGCTGGTCGAAGGTCGGGCGCACCGCGGTTCAGGCACTGACGCTGTGGCGCCGGCCCTTGCGATCGATCAGCACCAGTTCGTGCTCGGTCCGGCTCTCGACCCGCCCGCCGTCGCGCAGCACCTGCTCGGCGAACGCCCGGTCGTACTCGGACTGCCAGCGCTCGAAGTTCCCGCAGCAGCCCTGTACCCGAAGGGACATCCGCCCCTGCTCATCCCGCTTGAGCACAAAACCCGCCATCCCCACACGGTAGCAGTGAATAATTGGTGCCTGGCACCAATATTCACCCCTGGCGTTTGAGGGCGATGCCGGTGAGGATCTCGCGGATGATTCGTTCGGCCACCAGCGCGGTGACGTCGGCCGACCCGACCGCCGTGGGCGCCACCTCGACCACATCGGCCCCGACCAGGTCGACGTGGGCTGCGATCAGGCGGGTCGCCAGCAGCAGCTCGCTGGAGGTGAGTCCGCCCGGCTCGGGCGTACCGGTGCCCGGCGCGAACGCCGGATCCAGCACGTCCACGTCGACCGTCAACATCACCGGCCCCTCGCCCACGATCGCAAGCGTCTGGGCGACCACCGCCCGGATGCCCTGGTCGCGCACGTCGTGGGCGAAAAAACTGGTGATCCCGCGCTCCCGCTGCCATGCGAACTCCGCCTCGCCCGGCCAGTAGCCGCGCAGCCCGATCTGGACATAGCGGCTGGGGTCGACGTGGCCCTCTTCCACCAGCCGGTACATGGGCGTGCCGTGGGACAGCGTCTGGCCCCACAGCTCGGCGGCGGTATCGGTGTGGGTGTCGAAGTGGATCAGCCCGACCGGCCCGTGCCGGGCGGCCAGTGCGGTCACCTCCGGCAGCGTGATCGAGTGATCGCCGCCCAGCAGAAGCGGCAGCACCCCGGCGGCCGCCACGGTGGCGCATGATGTCGCGGATGGCGGCGTGAGAGGCAACCGGATCGGCGGGCACGATGGCGGCGTCGCCGAAGTCGACGATCTTGAGGGTGGTGAACGCGTCGATGCCGGCCTCCAGGTGCGGCCCGCCGGGGGCGCTCGCCGAGCGGATCGCCCGCGGCCCGAACCGGGTGCCGGGCCGGTCCGACACCAGCTCGTCCATCGGCGCACCGATGATGGCGACGTCGAATCCGGCCAGCTCCCCGGGTTCCTCGGTGTACGGCAGGCCTGCGTAGGTCAGCAGTCCGGCGTAGTCCGGCTTGCCGTCTGGCGATATGCGCCCAGCGCTTCTCGGGGTCGATCACCGCCAGAGCCTATCCGGTCTCGGCTATCCCAACTGGGCCATCCGGATCTGGTTGCCGGAGGGGTCGCGGAAGCCGGCGTCGATGCCGTAGGGCTGCTCGGTCGGCTCCTGCAGGAACTCGACTCCGCGGCTCTGAAGCTGCTTGAACGTCTCCCGGCAGTCGTCGACGGCGAAGAACAGTCCGCCGGCCGCGCCCTTGGACACGATCGCGTTCAGCTGGTCGCGAGTCTCGTCGTCGAACACCGGAGGGCCGGGCACCGGCAGCAGCGCCAGGGCGACGTCCGTCTGCCCAGGCAGGCCCACCGTCAGCCAGCGGAAGTTGCCCATCTCGGCGATGGTGACGTCCTCGCGCACCTCCATACCGAGCTTGTCGGTGTAAAACTCCAGGGCCTCGTCCTGATCGCTGACCCAGACGTTCACGTGGGTGAGACGCTTCAACATTGTGCTCTCCGATGGTCGGTTTCTCGGTCGGAGCTAACGCTAGTCGGGGCTCACTGACCTGTCTTCTTCAAAACTGCGGTGCTCGGGTCGCGACCAGGCAAGCAGCACGCAGGTGGGCACGCGGGCGTGGGCCGATGCCGGTGGATGGGCGGCGCGATACGCGGTGGGGGAGAGGCCGTAGGCGCGGCCGAAGCTGGTCGTGAACGAGCCGACGCTGCGCAGCCCGACCGTCATGCAGATCTCAGCGACGCTGCGGTCGGTGTTGCGCAGGAGCTCGGCCGCCCGCTCCAGTCTCCGAGTCAGCAGATACTGGTGCGGGGTTGACTCCGAACGCGCGGCGAAACTCGCGGCTGAAATGCGCCGGCGAGACGTGCGCGACCCGCGCCAGCGCCGGCACGTCCAGGGGATCGCGATAGCGCGCGTCGATCGTATCCTTGGCCCGCAGCAGATGCCGGGTGGGTGGGACGTGCGGCACGCATGAGGCTGGAGCGTACCCAGCCACAGTCACTCCCGCGGGGAGCCCAGCTCAGCCACCCGCTTTGCCAGGAAGTCGCCGCTCGGGAGCAGTCTGGGCGAGCTCCAAAGCACGCTCGTAGGCCGCGCGGGCATCGTCGGTTCGGCCGAGCCGCCGGAGCAGGTCGGCGCGGGTCGAGTGCAGGTACTGGAAGTCGTCCAGGTCGAGCTCGTCGACCAGCGAAAGCCCGGCCGCCGCGCCGTCGGACTGGGCCACCGCGATCGCCCGGTTGAGCTCCACCACCGGCGATCCGGTCAACTCGGCCAGCCGGCCGTACAGTGCCGCGACCTCGGCCCAGTCGACCACCGGATCGGCGTGCAGCGACGCGATCGCCGCCTGGATCACGTACGGCCCGTTGCCGCGCAGCGCGATCCCGCGTTCCAGCACCCGCCGCCCCTCCTCGATCTCGGCCGAGTCCCACCGGCTGCGATCCTGATCGTCGAGCAGCACCAGCTCGCCGTCGCGGAAGCGCGCGTCGCGGCGGGAGTCGTGCAGCAGCATCAGCGCCAGCAGACCCTGGACTTCGGGCTCGTCGGGCATCAGCTCGGCCAGTGCGCGCCCCAGCCGGATCGCCTCGGCGGCCAGCTCGGTGCGGCCGCCGTAGCCCTCGTTGTAGATCAGGTAGACGACCGCCAACACCGCCGCCTGGCGCTCGGGCAGCAGGTGTGCGGGCGGCACCCGAAACGGGATGCCGGCGTCTCTGATCTTTCGCTTCGCCCGGGTGAGGCGCTTGGTCATGGTCGCCGGAGGAACCAGGAACGCGTGGGCGATCTCCTCGGTGGTCAGCCCGCCCAGGGTCCGCAGCGTGAGCGCCACCTGGGCATCGACCGCCAACGCCGGGTGGCAGCAGGTGAAGATCAGCTCGAGTCGTTCGTCGGGAAACGTCGTGTTCTCCTCAGGGCGCTGCGGCGGCACCTGGGCCACCTCCAGCAGGCGTGTCTTTGCATTCAGGGTGCGCTCGCGGCGGAGCCGGTCGATGGCTCGGTTGCGGGCGGTGATCACCAGCCACCCGCCGGGGTTCGGCGGGACGCCCTCACGGGGCCACCGCTCGGCGGCAACGGCAAAGGCGTCCTGGGTGGCTTCCTCGGCCAGGTCGAAGTCGCCGAGGAAGCCCACCAGGGACGCGAGCACCCGCCCCCACTCGTCGCGGAAGACCTGCTCGAGCAACCGCTACATCTCCGCCAGCGGGCGCACCTCGACCGAGCCGCCGAAGCGGGCGGCGGGGATCCGGGCGGCCAGCTCGATGGCGGCGTCGAGGTCCTCGCCCTCGAACAGGTAGTAGCCGCCCAGCGTCTCCTTCATCTCGGGAAACGGGCCGTCGGTCGTCAGCGTCTGTCCGTTTTGGACGCGCACTGTGGTTGCTGTGTCGGTCGGCTGCAGCTGCGCGCCGCCCACGACTCCGGGCGACTCCGAGATCGCGTAGTACTCAGCCATCACCGCGTTCTGCTGGTCCTCAGAGAGCTGATCCCACTCAGACGACCCGTTGCCGGTGTTGATCAAGAGCATGTACTTCATGTTCTCCTCCTTCTCGAGAGCGTGGACATGAACACCACGAACGGGAGCCGCGAAAACGGACACCCGGCGCAAAGCCTTGGATCACGATGCCGGCCTGACGTGGAACTCGACCACCACCGGGTCGAGCACGCGGGGGTAGTCCTGCGACCGAAATGCGATCGCGAGGCCGCTCAGCTCGGTCACGCCCAGCGGCCACGGGGAGAGCGCAATGCCCCCGGCGCCGTCCAGGTGGTAGCTGACCGCCACCGGCTCGGTCCCGGCGGTCGGCGCCACCGCGACGCTGCCCGAGGTCTCGCGTTCCACGCAGAAGTCGAACGCGACCATGTCGCACAGGTTGGTGACGGCGTCGGCGGCCGCGGCGGCGGCCGCGTCGACGCCCGCAGCCGCCTGATAGAGGGGCAGCTCGGCGGCCATGCGGGCAGCGACCGCCTGGTCGGCGTCGCCGCGACCCCACGACACCAGCCGCTGCACGTGCATCGCGACCACCAGGTCGACCACCGGGATCGTCGCCGACCGGCGTAAACCCGGCCTCCTGGATGGCGATCCAGCGATCCGGGTCGACCTCACCGATCCCGTCGGCGTCCAGCTGGCCGTAGCCGCGATCGTGCAGCGCGACCCCGCGCACGAACGACGGGAACGGCAGCGACGGCCGTGCGAACGCGTGGTTGCCCCAATGCAACGCGAGCGCCGCCGCCAGGCGGGCGTGCTCCGCCTGCGGGTACACCACCTGTCGCCGGGCCGACCGAAACACATCACCACTCTACCGGCGGGTGTCGGGTAGCCTGTAGCGGCCGGTCAGCAGACATCGTCGGGGAGTGCGTGAATGCGGAAATTGCAGAGCCAGGGTGTGCACCACATCACCATCACCGGCGCCGACCGGCAGACGTCGATCGACTTCTGGGAAGGCGTGTTGGGTATGCCGTTTGTGTTCGAGCAGCCGAACCTCGACAACGCGGCTGAGAGCCACCTGTACTTCGACCCCGGCGACGGTCGCCTGATCACGATCTTCACCAACGAGGAGCGGACCGCCGATCCCGGTCGCACGCCGACCGATCCGGGCTGTGTCCATCACGTCGCCTTCTCGCTGTCGCAGGCGACCTTCATGCAGGCGGTGGAGCGGCTGGACGAGCGAAAGATCGAGCACAGCGGCGTCAAGGATCGCGGGTTCATGGACTCGATCTATTTCACCGATCCGCTCGGGCTCTTGATCGAGCTGGCGTCGTACCGGTTCGAGCCGCCGTTCGGGTGCACGCACTCCGACGTGCTGCTCGAGGCGCACAAGCTGCGCGTCCAGCGGGGCGACCGCAACATCACCGAGCTGCACGTGTCCGACGCGATCGAGCTTCTGATACTGCGTTCACGGCCGTCGCTGTCGGACGATCGGGCGCCCAAGAATCCCTACTGAGGAGGACTCATGGCTGAGATCACGCTTCATGTCCTGAAGCCGAGCGTCAACAACCTGACCGCTCGCGTATTCGTGCGGGCGGCCGAGCTCGACTTCGAAGAGGTGGACGCCTGGGGCAAGACCACCACGCCGGAGTTTCTGGAGCTGAATCCGGCCCACCTGACCCCCATGATCGAGGAGCAGGGGCTGCCCCGGGCGACGCTGTGGGAGAGCTGCGCGATCATGCAGTACCTGTGCAACAAGCACGGTCTCGAGCGCTTCTACCCGACCGATCCCGCGGAGCGGGCGATGGTGGACAGCGCGATGTTCTACCTGATCGGCACGCTCTACCCGCTGGTCGCCAGGGCCACCTATCCGGTGCTTTCGTTCCCGCAGTACCCCGGAGAGGTTGGTGCCTCCGATCTGGCCGACAGCCACAAGGCCGAGGCGCAGCAGGCTGCGATCGATGCGCTGGCCGAACCGCTGGACGTCTACCGCACGTTCTTTCTGGGCGGCAGGCCGTTTATCGGCGGCGATTCGCCGTCGATCGCCGACATCCGCCTGTGCGCGACGCTCGAGTTCCTGCACTCGATCGACTACGACTTCCCGGCCTGGGCGACCGAGTACATGGCGTCGGTGGAGAGGGCCCTGGGCGATGCGTACACCGAGCCGGTGGCTGACGTGCGCGGGTACATCGAGTACGTGCGCTCGCAATAGTCGGTCAAGCTTCCGACGGCCGATGCCGATGAGCGGGTATGCAGATGGAGTGGGAAATCGTCAACGAGGAGATCGAGAAGTGCGTGCAGTGTCAGCGCTGGCTCTCGTGGTGGACCGAACCTCCTCGCCACGGCAAGCACGCCTATGTGCGCCATGCCATCTGCTCCTGCCACGCCCGCTACACGTCGAGTCCGGACGGCCCCGGAGCCTGAATAACGGTGCCTGGCACCGTTATTCACACCTCAGCGCGGACCGCGGCGGCACCTGCGGCGAGTGACTCCAGCTTGCCGTAGGCGACATCGCGGGGGAGGTACTTCATGCCGCAATCCGGCGCCGCAATCAGCTCCTGCGGCTGCTTGTAGGGCAGCGCCCGGCGGATCCGATCGGCCACCGTCTGGGGCGATTCGACCGTGAGGTCGTCGAGGTCGATCACGCCCAGGATGATCTGCTTGCCCGGCAGCGTCTTCAGGATCGCGGTGTCGATCCCCGACTGGGCGGTCTCGATCGAGATCTGATCGCACGGGCAGGCCGCCAGCTCGGGCAGGAACGAGTAGGCGGATGGGCGCCCGTGGATGATCGCCGCGTACCCGAAGCAGATGTGAACCGCGGTCGTACCCGTGACTCCGTCGAGCGCGCGCTGCAGCGCCTCGACACCGAACTCCCGCGCCTTCTCCGGCCGGGCCTGCATGTACGGCTCGTCGATCTGGACGATGTCGGCACCCGCGGCGAACAGGTCGACGATCTCGTCGTGCACGGCCCCGGCGTAGGCCTGGGCCAGCTCCGCCGGGTCGGCGTAGAAGTCGTCCTGGGCCTGCTGCGACATCGTGAACGGACCGGGCACGGTGATCTTGATCGGTCGGCTGGTGTTGGCGCGCAGAAACTCGATGTCGCGCACCTGCACCGGATGCTCACGCTCGATCGGCCCGACCACCCGCGGCACTGGATTGGGCTCGCCGCTGCGGTCGAGGGCGGTGCCGGGATTGTCGACGTCGACTCCCGCCAGCGCAGTTGCAAACCGGTTGGAGTAGCTCTCCCGGCGGGCCTCGCCGTCAGTGATGATGTCGAGCCCGGCGCGCTCCTGGTCGCGGATCGCGATCAGGGTGGCATCGTCCTGGGCCTGCTCGAGGTACTGCGGGTCGACCCGCCACAGCTCGGTTGCCCGCACCCGCGGCGGGAACCGGTGGCGCAGCCGTTCCCGGTCGATCAGCCAGTCGGGCTGGGCGTAGGAGCCGACCAGGCTGGTCGGGACGGCGGCGGGAATACGCGCAGCGGTCACCCGCCGAAAGCTACACGACCGATACGCCCTGCCGCCTAGCCTGCAAGGGACGGATGACCACTGTGTGAGGAGACGGACATGACCAAGCTGCTCGACGGCAAGTCGGCGATCATCTACGGAGGAGGTGGCGGGATCGGCGGCGGCGTGGCCCGCACCTTCGCCCGCGAGGGGGCGCACGTGTTCCTGGTGGGGCGCACCAAGGAGCCGCTCGACCAGGTGGCAGCCGAGATCACCGCGGCCGGTGGCGCTGCCGAGGTCGCGGTGCTGGACGTGCTCGACGAGTCGGCGGTTGATGCGCACGTGCGCGATGTGGTCGAGCGCACCGGGCGGGTCGACGTGTCGTTCAATCTCATCAACCGCGGCGATGTCCAGGGCGTGCCCCTGGTGGAGATGTCGACCGACGACCTGCTGCGGGCGGTGGACACCGGGCTGCGAAGCAGCTTCATCACCGCACGAGCGGCGGGTCGCCAGATGATCCAGCAGGGTTCCGGGGTGATCCTGCACCTCAACAGCGCCTCGGGGGCGGGGGCGATGGCGGGGATGGGCAGCACCGGGCCGGCCGACGCGGCGACCGAAGCGTTCATGCGGTACCTGGCTGCTGAGCTCGGTCCCAGCGGCGTGCGCGTGTGTGGAATCTGGACGGCCGCTGTGACCGGGACGCTGACCCGCGAGAAGCTGGCGGCGGTGGGCGGCGAGAACGTGCCCGATCCGGAGACGGTGGAGCAGATGATTGCGGGGATCGCGGCGCTGCGGCGTGCACCCCGGCTGGACGATGTGGCCGAGGCGGCGGCGTTTCTGGCATCGGACAGGGCCGGCGGCATGACCGGGTCGATGACCAACGTCACGAGCGGTCTGGTGCTTCGATAATCGTCTAGGGTTTCCGACATGCAGTTGGAGGCACTCGATCACGTGGCGGTGATCGTCACCGACCTGCCGCGGGCGGTGCGGTTCTACGAGGAGGTGCTCGGCCTGCACCGCATCCACCAGGACGCGTGGGGTGAGTGGCCGGTGGCTCTGGTCGCCGGCTCGAGCGAGGCCGGGGTGGCGCTGTTTCCGGCCGGCGCCGAAGGGCTGCCGGCGGAGGCCGATCCGAATACCCATTTTGCGTTTCGGGTGTCGCGCGGCGGGTACGAGCAGGCCAAGCTGGAGTTGAGCGGGCTCGGCATTCCGTTCGAGGAGTGGGATCACGACGTCGCCTGGGCGATCTATTTCCGAGATCCCGACGGGCATCAGATCGAGATCGCCACATACGAATCCGCCAACGTGTGACGTAACACCGAGCACCCGTGCCGGGTGTTATGTCATCCCCGCCACAGTTGCCCCGATGGTTCGTTGACGCCGACCCGAGCGCGGGATACCGTCCGTGCCGGGCTCGCTCCAGCTCCATCCCTAGGCTTCACATTCTCGTTCGGGGGCTTCACATGAGAACGATCCGCGGTACGTCTGTCCTTACGGTGGCGCTGGTGGGGGTCGCGTTCGCCGCGCCTGCATCCGCCGCCACCCTGGCGAACTGGCAGATGAACGAGGCGCCCGGCGCTCACACGATGGTGGACTCCAGCGGGCACGTCAACGGCTCGATCGGATCGGCCGTACAGACCGGTCTCAGCGTCCAGGGCGCGATCGCCTACCACTGGGCATTCGCGAGTCCCACACTGCCGCCGCCCAAGCCGGAGCGGCTGGTTCAGGCAAACAGCTCCTCCCTGAACCCGGGATCGGGAAACTACACGGTCACGGTGAGGTATCGAACCACGCAGCACTTCGGCAACATGGTGCAGAAGGGGCAGGCCGGGTCAACCGGGGGATACTTCAAGATCGAGAACCCCGGCGGACATATCAACTGCGTCTTCCGGGGCAACGTCAACGGCACGCTCAAGCGCAAGGCGGTCGAGTCGCCCGCGGTGCTCAGTGACAACTCGTGGCATGTGGTGGTATGTAGCCGGATCGGCTCGAAGCTGACGCTGAAAATCGACGGTTCTGTGGTGGACACCGCGTCGGGCAAGACCGGGACGATCTCCAACTCGCGGCCGATCACGATCGCAGGAAAGCTCAACTGCGATCAGGTCACGACCACCTGCGACTACTTCACCGGCGACATCGACTACATCAAGATCACCAGCTAGCGGTGAATAACGGTGCCAGGCACCGTTATTCACCTGGTTGCGCCTCGCGTGAATAATTGGTGCCAGGCACCAATTATTCACTAGATTGAAATGGTGCACGCTGTCGTCACGCAGGCCACCGTTGAACGCGTCGGGGCGATCTCGGAGATGTATTCGCGCGCGTTCTTGGAAGAACCACTGCTGCGCTGGCCGCTGGGGGACGTGCCCGATCCGCGGGTGGTGATCGAGGCGGAGTTCGCCGGCACCCACCTGATTGCCGCCGCCCACGGCTGCCTCTGGGAGGTCGGTGACGCGCAGGGAGGGGCCGGGTGGATCAGCCCGCAGGCCGCCGAGACGTACTGGAACGAGTTGGTGCAAGGCACCCGGGGCGTGATCGCCCACGCCGCCGACGGCGGCGTTCGTCACGTCAAGCAGTGGGAGTGGATCGCCTCCCACTATCCACAGGAGCCGATCTGGTTCCTCGAGTCGATCGCCGTTGATCCCGACCGTCAGGGCGGGGGGCTGGGGTCGGCGCTGATCAACCACGGCCTCCAGTTGGCAGACCATTCCGGGCTACCGGCGTTCCTGGAGACATCCTCCTCGCACTTGGTCGGCTATTACCAGCGCTTTGGCTTCGGGGTGGTCGCAGAGGGCGATGTGCCGGGCGGCGGGCCGCGCGTGTGGTTCATGCGTCGCAACCCGGCGCCCTTCAGGTAGTGCACGCACCTGAGTAGACTCGCCCAATGATCAGCTGCACGCAGTGTGGTCAGATGAACTCCAGTGGCGCGCGGTTCTGCAACGCCTGTGGAACTTCGCTGACCAGCGATCGAGATCCGACGCGCGAGACGCGAAAGACCGTCACCGTGCTGTTCTGCGACGTGGTCGGTTCCACCGAGCTCGGCGAGCGGTTCGATCCCGAGGTGCTGCGCGGGATGATGTCCCGCTTCTACGCCGCGATCCGCGAGCCGGTGGAACGACACGGGGGCACCGTTGAGAAGGTGATCGGCGACGCGCTGATGGCGGTGTTCGGCGTGCCGGTGGTGCGTGAGGACGACGCGCTGCGGGCGGTGCGTGCGGCCTTGGAGATGCGCGACGCTGTGCTGGCGGCCGGCGAGCTCGAGGCCCGCATCGGCGTCAACACTGGCGATGTGCTGACTCGGGACGCGACGATTGCCGAGTCGTTGGTGGTGGGCGACGCAGTCAACGTCGCCGCGCGGCTGGAGCAAGCCGCCGGCCCCGGGGAAGTGCTGGTGGGGGAGGACACCTGGGCGCTCGTGGGCCACGCTGCCCGCGGTGAACAGGTGGCACCGATCTCCGCCAAGGGCAAACGTGAGCCGTTGATCGCGTGGCGGCTGCTGGACGTGGATCCGGCAGCGGGCGGACTGCGGCGGCGGCTGGATCTTCCGATGATCGGGCGCGAAGATGAACTCGAGCTGGTGCGGTGGGCGATGAACCGCACGTCGCGTATTCAGCGGCCGCACCTGGTGACGGTGCTGGGTCAGGCGGGCATCGGTAAGTCGCGCCTGATCGCGGAGGTCAAGCGCCTCGGAGACGACGTCACCGTGCTGACCGGTCATTGTCGATCGACCGCCGGCGCGACGCCGATGGCGCCCTGGCTGGAGGTCGCGTGGGCGGCGGTGCCGGCGGGCCGCGCCGGCCCTGCGGGGATACAGGAACTCCTGCCCGAAGATCCTCAGGCTCGCGCCGTCGCCGCCTGCCTTGATCCGTCAGGAGCGGCCGGCTCGGCCGATGTCGGGTGGGCAGTCTCGCGCCTGATCGGAGGTCTCGCCTCGGTCGAGACGGTGGTCGTGGTGCTCGAGGATGTGCACTGGGCCGACGACGTGCTGCTGGACGTGGTCGACCAGCTGCTGGGCCGCAGCGAGCACCGAGCGCTGCTGATCCTGTGCACGGCGCGCCCCGAGTTCGCCGAGCGACACCCGGCGTGGGGAGCGGGCGCCAACACCAACACGATCGCGATCGAGCGCCTCGACGACGTCCAAACCCGCGAGCTCTTGATCAACGCCAGCCCCGACCTCACCTCCGATCGCGCCGACCGGGTGGTCGCTGCCGCCGAGGGGAACCCGCTGTTCGCCGAGCATCTGGCGGCCCTGGTCGGCGATCACGACGCCTCCGTTGGCCTCCCGCGTTCGATTCAGGTACTCCTGACCGCTCGGCTGGAGGCATTGCCGGCGGCCGAGGGGGAGGTGCTCGAGGTCGCGGCGGTGGCCGGCCGCGACTTTCCGGTGGCGGCCGTCGCGGCATTGACCGGACGGCCGATCGACGATGAGCTGAACCATCTCGCGCAGCGTGAACTGCTCGAACCAACCGGCGACGGTCGCTTCCAGTTCAGTCACGCGCTTCTGCACGAGGCGGCCTATGGTCTGATCTCCAAGCAGCGCCGCAGCGACCTCCATATCCAGCTCGCAAGGTGGCTGGACGAGCAGAAGCTCGACGACGCGATCGTGGGCGACCACCTGGAACGCGCGTACGTCTTGCAGACTGAGCTCGGTCTGAGTGAGACCGCGGCCCACCGCCTTGGCGAGGAGGCGGGGATGCGACTCGCGGCGGCGGGTCGGCGGGCCGACGCACTCGGCGATCCGGCCCGGGCCCGGCTGCTGCTGGAGCGGGCGCTCAACCTGCTGCCTGAGGACAGCCCGGTCCAGGCTGCCGCCATGATCGAACTCGCGGCGGCCGGTTGGAACATACTCTCGCGTGAGCAGGTGCACCGGTTGCTGGACGACGGGCGTGATCTGGCGGCCGCACACGGCCTGCGTGCGCTGGAGCTCCGAGCCCAGATTCTGCGGCTGGGATCAGAGTCGGTGGACGGCCCGGCTGTGTCCGACCTCGAGATTGTGGAGTTCACGGACGTCATGTTGCGCGAGCTCGAGTCTCTTGACGATCCGCGGGCGATGGCGTCGGCTCTCTGTACCCGGGCCGAGAGCGAGTATCTTCTGGGCCGGGCTGCGGATGCGGTTGCGTCCGTCCAGAGGGCGATCGAGCTGCTGCGCGCCGCCGACCAAGACGCCGTCTGGGCGTTGGCGATCCTGGATGTCGCGGTACTGGAATCGCCGATGCCGGTGGCGGAAGCCGACGCGCTGTTCGACCGTCTGATGCTCGAGCTCGGCATGCGCCCCGCGGCGCGGTCTGAGCTGATGGTGGGACAAGCTGCACTGGCGATGTTCAAAGGAGACGAGCTAGGGGCGTGGCGGATCTTGGACGTCGCTGAGGAGATCGATCGCGACCTCGGCCGCGGCACCTTGCGGCTGTCCCGCGCCCGCGCCCGGATGTTGATTCGGGCCGGTCGCCTGGACGAGGGCCGCAGTGAAGTCGAGGCGCTGCTCGCCGAGCTCGAACGGCTGTCCAGCACACAGGCCGTGGAGGAGCTGAAGTGCTGGTTGGGGATCGCCGATGCACGGCAGGGCCATTTCGAAGCCAGCCACCGTGCCGGCGCCTCGGCTCGGAACTACGGCGATCGCCATGGCGACTACGAGACGAGGGTGATGTCGCGGATCGCGTTGTCCGAGCTGGCCCTGGCACAGGGTGATCACGCAGCCGCGGTTGAGCTCGCTCGCGAGGCGGTCAGCATTGTCACCACCGGTGATTGGCTGGTGCTGCATGCCGATGCACGGCTCTTGCTGGCACGTGCCCTGATAGCCGCCGGGGAGCATGAGCGGGCGGCGGCCGAGGCGAGTGCCGTCCGCGACCTCTATCAGGCCAAGGGCCATGTGGCCGGGGTCGCCGAGGTCACAGCCCTAGGCTGCCTTCCACCAGGGTCGTGACCGGCCACGTCCCTTCGGTGGTGTTCGAGATCACCGTGGACGTGAGCTCGGCCTCGGGATCGTGCACGCTTCGAAACGACGCGCCGGCGTCGTACCCTTCGAGGTTGACGACGTTGCCGGCGGGGTGCAGCCAGAACCCCAGGCCGTAGCCCTCCTCGCCGGGGGGCGCGGTGCGCGCCCGCACCATCTCGGCCACCCAGCCGGTGGAGACGATCCGCCCGGCGAACAGTGCGGTCCAAAACGCCGCCATGTCGGCGACGGTGGAGAAGATCCCGCCGTCGCCCGTCGCCAGCACCGGCAGGTGCAGCACATTCGTCCTGGGACTCTCGACGTCGAGGTAGCCGACCGCCGCCCGTGCGGGCAACTCATCGGAGCGGAAGAAGTCGGTGTCGGCCATGCCGGCGGGCCCGCACACGTAGCGGCGCACGAGCTCGTGATAGGCGGCACCGCCGGTGCGCTCCGCGATCAGCGCGAGCACGACAAAGCCGCCGTTGCAGTAGGCGAACTTCTCGTCTGGAGCCGACACCGTGGGGTGGCCGTCGAGCACCGCCAGGAACTGCTCGGTGGTGGCGAGCTCCTGGACACCCACGGGCATCACGTAGTCGGTCACTTGGTGGGCGTCTTCGTCGAGGTAGTCACCGATACCTGACCGGTGCGAGAGCAGCTGTTCGATGGTGACGTCATCACCTATCAGCGGCAGGTCGTCTCCCAGCACCGAGCGGGCGGTGGTGTTCAGCTCCAGGGCGCCGTCTTGGATCAGCCGCACCACCGTCAGCGCGGTGAACCCCTTCCCGCCGCTGGCGATCCCGAACTGGGTGTCGAGTGTGTTGGGGATCTGATGGCGGCGATCGGCCAACCCGTATGCCTTTTGGAACTCCACAGCCCCGGCCCGGTCGACCCGAACCACGCCGGAGAACCCGGTTTCGGCTGCCAGCGCGTCGACTGCGTCCTCGAGCGATCCCATCAGCAGAGGGTATACGTGAATAACGGTGCCAGGCACCGCTATTCACTGGTGTCCAGCACCGTCCGGGTCATGGTCGCCGGTTCGGGAATCGAGTTCGTGGAACACGGCCGCCACGCCCTCAAGGGGTGTGGACGCTGTTCCAAGCTGTGGGTGAATAATTGGTGCCTGGCACCAATTATTCACAGCGGGCGGTGAGGCGGAGCCGCGACGCCCGTCTCGGCGAAGACCTCGAGTAACTCTGCCCAGGTCACGGGGTCGATCCGGATTTCGGTGGTGCGTTCGCGCGACGCGTGTCCCCGCTCGCCGGGAACTCGCACCGGCTGAGGTCCGGTCGGAGGCGACTGCTTGACCCAGTCCACCAGTTGATCGACCGACCCGGCCAGCGAGCCTGGGTCTCCGAAGCGGGCCGGGTTGATCACGATCAGGCACACGCCTTGGTGGTCGGGGCCCGGGGCGGGGCCGCTGTACCCGGCGCCGGTGAGAATCCCGGCGAACACCTCGACCACGACGCCCAGGCCGAAGCCCTTGTGTCCGCCGAACGGCTCCAGCGGGCCGGAGATGTGCCCCTCGCCACCGTTGCGGCGCGCCTGGACAGTGGCCTTGCCGTGTGAGATCGCGCTGGTGGCCATGTCCAGCACGAGGTGGGGAGGGTGACTGCGGGGAATGCCAAACGCGATCGGGTTGGTCGCCAGCCGGCCGTCAGTTCCGCCGTGGGGGGCGACCACCTGATTGGCGCCGGAGTCGTTGGCCATCATGATCCCGATGTGACCTTGGTCGGCGACGTGCTCGACGTGGTCGCCCAGCCGCCCGACATGCGAGCCGTTGGCGAGCGTGGCCACGCACACACCGTGAGCGGCCGCCCGCTCGATCGCGGCATCGGCGGTGAATCGGGCGGCGATGTGGCCGAAACCGCGGCCGCCGTCGACCACGATCGTGGTCTCGTCGTCACGCACGATCTGCGGCGTCCCCCGGGGATCGATCTGGCCCACGCTGCAGGCCTGGTGATACTCGGTCACCCGGAAGACGCCGTGTGAGGGGTGATCGCACAGGTCGGAATCCACCAGGTGCTCGGCGACGATGCGGGCGTCGGCGTCCCTCGCCCCGTCGGCCGAGAACACCGCCGCGACGGCCGCGCGCATCGGCTCGGGGTCGACCACGACGCCGGCCTCGGGCTGGGTCACAGGCTGCGGGCGATCGTCTGCAACAGACGGTTCGCGATCGGGGGGACGCGGTTCTCGGTGTCGCGGCCCGGGTCATACGCGGTCAGTGACACCGCCCGAACCGGCTGGGTCTCCAGCAGCGTGGCCAGCAGTGCGTCGAGCTGGTCGCCGTCGACCCCGCCCGATTCGCTGTAGATGTTGACGGTCGCAACGGCGGCGTCCAGCACGTCCAGGTCGAGATGCACATACAGCCCTGTGATCTCGGGATCGATCGCGCTGACGGCGCTCACCACCGCATCGGGCGAGTGCATGTCCGCCGCGGGCAAGTGCACGATCTCAGATGCGTCCACCCGCGTCTGCTCCGACGGGTCGAACGCGCGCGCGCCCGCCAGCACCACCGCGGATTCCGGAACCGGCTGGGCCCCCGGCACCGTCGCCATCATCCCTTGCCACGCGCTTCCCGTCAGCACCGCCAGGCCCATGCTGTCGAAGTATCCCGAGGTGGTCGTGACCGGTTCGCTGAAGTCCGAATGCGCATCGGCCCAGACGACTCCCGGTGCCGTCTCGTCCAGCCCGGCAACCACCCCGACTCCCGCAAAACAGCTGCCGCTCAACATCACCGGGAAGGCGCCCTGGGCGCGTGCTGCGCGCACACGCTCGGAGACCAGCCGGATCAGCTCGACGGCGGCGTCGCCCTCGCCCAGGCCGGTGGCGGAGTACCGCGCCTCGAGCTCGATCAGCTCGGTGTGGACATCGGCACCGTGCGAAACCAGGGCCGTGATCGCTCCACACTCCAGCAGATGCTCGGGACCGCGGCCGACCCCGTCGCGCAACCGACCAAGCTCGTAGGGGACGATGATCGCGGCAATCCTCTGCGTCACGCTCGGCACACTATCGTTCACGGCCCAGGCCGGCATCGGAGGGTGAATAAAAGGTGCCTGGCACCATTTATTCACCCAGGGCGCTCTTTGGGTGCGGTGCGGCGGCCAGGGCGAGCATTCGTGTTGCCCGTACGCGGTGCCAGAACTGGAGGGCCGGTGCGAGTTCTGCGTCGGCCTCGGTGGAGCGCCCCTGGGCGCGGAGGGCGCGGGCCGAGAGCAGCCGGGCAATGGCGGCGTCGGACAGCGCACCCATGGCCGTGAACTCGTCTGCGGCCGCGGAGAACTGCGAGTCGCACATCAGCTCCACCGCCTTCAGCCAGCGAGACGGCCCGGTCACCCGGCCCCTTGGAAAGAGATCGATGCGGTTGGCCAGGGCGAGCCCCAGGGCCAATGGACACGGCCAGTACCCGACCTCGGCGCGATCGCCGATCTGTGGAGAGAGCTCAGCCATCAGATCGTCCACCGTGTGTCCCGGGTCGTCGCGGTCAAGGATAACCGCGACCAGCACGCTATCGGCCAGGGTTGGCAGCACCACCTGTCGATCCAGCGACCCCCGCGCAAAGGCGAGGGCGCCGTCGGCATCGGCCACCGCGCCGGCGCGATCACCTCGGGAGGCTCGCAGCAGCGCACGGCACATGTGAGCGACCGACTCGATGTAGTGCGGACCTGAGGCGGCGATCCAAGCGTCCAGCTGCGCAAACACCTGCTCAGCACGATCCCACTCGCCTTCAGAAAAGTCCGCCACCGCGAGCTCGGTCTCGTACCAGCGCATCTGGTACTCGGCGCCAAATCGCGTTGCCAGCTCGAGCCCTCGTCTCCCCAGCTCGAATGCCCGTGCCGGCTCCCCCAGCTCGTACAGCACGGACCCAAGGTTCTTGTATCCGCGCAGCCTCAGCTCGAGGGAGTTCAGACGCTCCGCGATCTCGACGCTGCGCTCGATCTCGGCCACGCCGGAAAGGTCACCCTGCCCGACCCGAGCGGTGCCACTCGTGTTGAGCGCGTGGGCGCGGATCTCATCAAGACCGAACTGCTCTGCCATCTCACCGGCCCGACGGCTCAGCTCGATTGTCACCTCGAACTCGTCACGCAGCATGTAAGACATCGCAAGTCGAGAGAGCACGTAGGCCATGGCGGGCGACGGCTCGGCATGCTCGAGCAGCCCGCGGCTGCGGGCGATGCTGGCGGCGGCCTCGTCACCGCGACCTTCATTCCAATAGCGGAAGCCAACCAACATCTCGCTCTTGGCCGCCGACGCGAGATCACCGGTTCCGATCAGCCGGTCGCGTGCCCGACCCAGGGCTTCGACCATCTCGTCGGTTCGTTGCGAGCTGTCCCCGGAGCCGGCGGCCGCCACCACCAGGTAGGGCCATTCGGAATCTGCTTCAGGCCAAAGCGCCAGTGCTTCCTGGAACAACCGCTCGGCCTGTGACAACGAGGACAATGCGGACGCACGCTCAGCTGCGGCTCGCAGCGCCAGCCGGGTGCGTCGCTCGAGCTCCTCGGTCGGCTGCCCGGCGTCGCGGGCGTAGCCCAGCGCGCTCGAGTAGTGGTGGGCGAGCAGTTCGGGTGCGTTCTCGCGATCGGCAGAGGCTGACTCGATCCACTCCGCCGCCCGCCGGTGTTTGTCGGCGCGTTGCGCCCGCGGGATCTGCCCGTAGGCGACATCTCGCATGAGCACGTGACGGAACGCGTACTCGGTATCTGCGCCCACGGACGAGCGCCGCTCCCGGCGCAGCATCTCGCGCCGCTCCAGCGCATGCAGAGGAGCTTCGAGCGAGTACCCGGTGACCTCGCCCATGGCCGCGAGTGCACCTTGCCACACGACCTTGCCGAGCACGGCGGCATCCTGCAGCAGCCGTTTCTCGTCGACCGGCAGGTCATCCAGCCGGGCGGCGATCAGGCCTTGGACGGATTCGGGCACCGGCAGGTCGCCGTCGACGGTGATCTGCCAGCCTGAGCCGTCACGATGCAGGTAGCCGCGGTCAATCAGCATGCGCACGTACTCCTCGGCATACAGCGGATTACCCGCGGCGGTGGTCAGCAGCGTCTGCTGTGTCTCGGCCGGCAACAGCGCCTGCTCGAGCAGACCGCCGATCAGGTGTGCGACGTCGACGTCGGAGAGAGGCGACAACGCGATCGTGAGGGCATTTCGCTTGCCGCCGCCCCAACCCCGCCGCCGATCAAGTAACTCCGGCCGGGTGGTGCAGATGACCAGCATGGGCACGCCGGCCACCCAGTCGACCAGGTGGTCGACGAAGTCCAGCAGGGCATCGTCAGCCCAGTGCATGTCCTCGAACACCAGCACCAACGGGTTGCGGTCGGCCAGCGCCTCCAGAAGCCGGCGCCAAGCGGTGGTCGCTTCGGAACCGCGATCGCTCCCCGCACCGGCGTCTTCGCTCGCGATCCCCACCAGCGCGCGGACGTGGCCTTCGACCCACTCAGCCTCGGCGGGATCAGCGATCAGTTCAGCGACCGATGCTCGCAGCTTGTCCTCCGCCTCGCCCGCGGTGTCGGAGTCGAGGATCCCGGCCTGCGCCTTGACCATCTCGCCGAGCGCCCAGAAGGTCACGCCGTCGCCGTATGGGAGTGACCGTCCCTGGCGCCAGATGATGTACTCGGGGTCGGCCTCGACGGCTTCGAACAGTTCCCACACCAGCCTGCTCTTGCCGATACCCGGAACACCCACCACGGTGACGAGCTGGGCGGCTCGTTGCGACCGGCAGCGTCGCAGCGCGTCACGCAGCAGATCGAGCTCCTCACCGCGTCCGACCAGCGGGGTCGTCGGTCGCTGCACCACGTCCACGCCGAACCGCGACCTGGCCTCGACCGCCTCCCACACCGGCACCGGATCGGCTTTCCCCTTTGCGCTGACCGGATCCACTGACCGGTAGGTGATCGGGCGATCGGTCGCGTGGAAGGTGGTTTCGCCCACCAGGATGCCGTCGATCGGAGCCGCGGTCTGAAGCCGGGCGGCGGTATTGACGACGTCACCGGAGGCCATGCCCTCACCCCGGGCGACGTCGGCACCCAGCACCACGAACGCTTCGCCGGTATCGATGCCGATGCGCACGTGCAGATCCAGGCCGGGCTGCTCGTCGTTGAGCCGCTCGATCGCAGCCCTGATCGAGAGCGCTGCGCGCACCGCGCGCTCAGGATCATCCTCGTGCGCCACCGGCGCTCCGAACAGCGCCATCACCGCATCGCCGATGAATTTCTCGACGGTCCCGCCGTGGTGTTCGAGCTCGCTTCGCAGCAGTGCGTGGTAGGGAGCCAGGGTGCCGCGCACGTCCTCGACGTCCATCCGCTCGCTGCGGCTGGTGAACCCGACCAGATCGGCAAACAGCACGGTCACGACCTTGCGCTCTTCGCTTGCCGGAGCCGAACCCAGCGCAGCGCCGCAGCGTCCGCAGAACCGGAAGCCGTCAGGGTTCTCCTGGCCACACTGGGTACAGACCGTCACATTGCGAGTCTACGCGGCTGGTGAATAACGGTGCCTGGCACCGTTACTCACCGCAGGCGCCAGGCCGCGTTGACGATCTTCCACCCGTCGGGCATCTGGATCAGGTGGAGCAGATCAAGGTACACCGAGCACCAGCATGCGACGCTGGCGATGCCGCCGCTGACGTGCTGGATTTCGATCTCGATCTTGCGGTCGCCCGTATCCTCGCGTTTTCCCACACCGTCAGCGGTGGCGTCGATCATGTCCTGAGCGCTCAGCGTCTCGAGTGCGTCGGGATCTGTTCCCTCGATCCCGCGGCAGCGCTTCACCAGCTCTGGGTGGAGTGCCCGCCGCATCCGGTCGGCATCGCCGTCGAACCAGCCGTCGACGTAGTCGAGCACCGACGCGCTGATCTGCTGAGCATCGGTGGTGGTCATGGTGTTGGTGTCCATCACTCCTCCGTCCGGTCGGGCTGCATCGTCACACGACCTTAGGTTCGATTCGCAGCGTTCGCATCAGGTGGCCACCTGGTCCGGCACGGTAGGCTTCCAACCGGCAGCCAAGGTGAAGGGGAGGGGCGAGCACAGACTGTGGTAACTGCGGAGGAGATCGCCGACGTCTCGATTTTCGACTGTCTCCCCATCGTCGAGCGTGAGCGGCTCGCCCGGCTGGCGGCGGACATCCGGCTGGCACAGGGCGAGTACGTGATCCATGTCGGCGATGAGCGGGCGCTGTTTGTTGTCCTCGAAGGGCGTATCGAAACGGTCGCGTTCGAGGACGGAGTGGAACGGATCGTCGGCGGCCGCGGCGTCGGTGAGCTGATCGGGGAGGTGCCGATCGCGCTGGGAACGACCTTCCCGTTGGCCTTTCGGGCGGCGGAGCAGTCGCGCGTGATGCGGATTGAGGCTCGGGACTATCACTCGGTCGCAGCGGCAAGCCCCGAGGTCGGAGAGAAGCTCGGCCGGCTGGCGCGAGAGCGGATCGGCGGGCTGCAGGGCATCACGGCCGATCGGCCGCCGCCTCGCGCGATCGTGGTCGGTCACCGGTGGGATGCGTCGTGCTCGCAGCTGCGCCGCTTCCTCGACCGAAACCAGGTCACATTCAGGTGGATCACACCCGACACAACAGATGCGACCGATCTGTGGGGCGGCGCTCTTCCGGCAGACGAGGATTGTCCGGTGATCCGCGTGATCAACGGCAAGACCGTGGTGCGCCCCCAGCTGAGCCGCGTCGCGGAGCTGCTCGGTCTCCCCACCGAAGCCGCCCATGCCGACTACGACGCCGTGATCGTCGGCGCTGGCCCGGCGGGGCTGGCCGCCGCCGTGTACGGCGCGTCGGAGGGGCTGCGCACGATCGTGGTCGAGCGGGAAGCGCCCGGTGGCCAGGCCGGCACATCGTCTCGGATCGAGAACTACCTCGGATTTCCATCCGGCGTGTCCGGGGATGAGCTGGCCAGCCGTGCGCTCCAGCAGGCGCGGCGGCTGGGCGCCGAGATCCTGGTGACCCGGTCGATCACGCGGGTCGATGTCGCAACCCGCCAGGTGCACCTCGACGGCGGTGACGTGCTCAACGCCCGCACGATCATCCTGGCCTGCGGGGTGTCGTGGCGGCACCTTTCGATCGACGGATTCGAACGGCTCGTGGGCAAGGGAATCTCATATGGCGCCGCCCGCAGCGAGGCCTCGACCGTGCACGGGCTGGATGTCCAGATCGTCGGTGCCGGCAACTCTGCCGGGCAGGCGGCGCTGTTCTTCTCGACCTACGCCCGCAGCGTCACGATCCTCTGCCGCGGCAGCAATCTCGGGAAGAGCATGTCCCGCTACCTGGTCGACCAGCTTGGGACACGGTCGAATGTCGCCGTCACGTTCGGGGCGGAGGTGGATGCAGTTCACGGGGACTCGTCGCTCGAGGCGATCGACGTCAAGGACATCGCCACGGGTGAGACCACTCGGCTCGAGTCCGGGGGCCTGTTCATCTTCATCGGCGCGGACGCCGAGACGGGCTGGCTGCCGCCCGAGATCGTGCTTGACCGAAACGGCTTTGTGCTGACCGGCTCGGACGTGCCCGCCGAGATCTCCGAGCAGCTCGATCGCGACCCCTTCCTGCTGGAGACGAGCGTCCCCGGGATCTTTGCCTGCGGTGATGTCCGGTTCAGCCCGGTCAAGCGTGTCGCCGCCGCGGTGGGTGAGGGCAGCATGGCGATCGCCTTCGTCCACCAGTACCTCAAGGACGAAGCCGTGACATGATCGCCGCGTGGCGATCGAGTCGATACCGATCAGGCGCTTACAGGGCGCGATGCGCGGCCCGGTGCTCTCGGCGGACGACCCCGGCTACGAGGTCGCGCGCGTCACGTTCAACGCCACGACCGATCGCCGTCCCGGGGTGATCGCCTGCCCTGCCGGTACCGACGATGTGTCAGCCGCGCTGGCGTTCGCGCGTGAGCAGGAACTGCCGGTGGCGATCCGCGGTGGGGGTCACAGCGTGGCCGGCCACGCGGTGTGTGACGGCGGCATGGTGATCGACCTGCGCTTGATGGGCCAGGTGCGCGTCGATCCGGCGGCGCGGCGGGCGTGGGTGGGAGGGGGTGCGAGGTGGCGCGACGTGGATGCGCCCTGCGCGGCACATCGACTCGCCATGCCCGGCGGTACCTTTGACACGACCGGCGTGGGAGGGCTGACCCTGGTCGGAGGCATTGGGCATCTGATGGGCCTGCACGGCCTGACGCTGGACAACCTCGCATCCGCACAGGTGGTGCTCGCCGACGGCAGCGTCGTGACCGCGTCGGATGCGGCCGACAGCGACCTCTACTGGGCGCTTCGCGGAGGCGGCGGCAACTTCGGCGTGGTGACGGAGTTCGAGTTTCTGCTGCACCCGCTGCCGGCGGTCTACGGGGGGCTGATCTCCTACGCGCGGCCTCACATCGGTGACGCGGTGCGGCTGTTTCGCGACGTGATGGCGTCGGCTCCGGACGAGCTGATGCTGATGCTCTTCTTCAGCCCCGACGAGGCGGGTGAGACCGCGGCCTACATCACCGTCTGCTACGCCGGTGACCCCGAGGTCGGAGCGGAGGTGGCGCGTCCGCTGCGCGAGCAGCTGCCGGTGCTGCACGATGGGCTCGGCCTGACCAGCTACCTGCAGATCCAGGTGATGCAGGGGGATACGCCGTTCGGGCTGCGCCACTACTGGAAGGGGCACTTCGTGGATGCCCTCGGCGACGAGCTGATCGACCAGATCGTCGAGCACCACGACGCACGTCCCGAGGGCGGCCATGACGAGCTGCTGATCGAGCCGATGCACGGCGCGGCGCTGCGAGTGGCGCCGGAGGCGACCGCATTCAGCCGTCGTCAGCCGTGTTTCAATGTCAGTGCCCTCGCGGTCTGGGAGGACGCCGCCACCGACGCCGAGCACATCGCGTGGGCGCGGCGCACCGCGTCCATGCTGCAGACGTACTCCTCAAACGGCGGCGGCTACCTCAACTACGCGCAAGCCGATGAGCCGATCGAACGTGTGCGGGCCGCCTACGGGCAGCACAACTTCGAGCGACTGCAGGGGCTCAAGCGCCGGTACGATCCCGGCAACCTGTTTCGCTTCAACCACAACATCCCGCCGGCCGACGGCTGACCGGGCCGGGGCTACTGCCGCAGGAACATCGCCGCAGCCTCCTGAGCCAGGTCGACGAACGCCTCTCCGCTGACATCGATCACGACTTTGGTGATGCTTCCGCCGATGAACGGCCACGGTCGCTCACCGGGATAGTCGTCGGTGACCGGCTCGGCGCCGGAACGTCCGACCACCAGCCCGCCGCCGCCCAGCCCGAACTTGCCCGGCTGGGTCATGATCGTGCCCTGACCGACCTCGGCGTCGCGGATGTGCAGCGTCAACGCACCGACGGTGGGCATCGTGTCGTTCTGCCGCTCGAATGTCGCGGAGAGCACGACGTGTCCCGTCGGGATCGGCTCTTCGGATTCGACCACCTGCATCCGCTCGCCCAGGAAGTTGTAGGCGTACCTGAGCTTGCCGTCCTTGACGTACAGGGCGTGGCCGCCGAAACGTGATCCCTGCGAGAACAGCACCCCGCCCGCCTCTGCGGAGGTGATCTCCACCTCGGCCGCGATCGTGTAGCCCCGATTGCGGATGTTGGGCGCACTCGACTCCGGTACCTCCGCGCCGCCGGGACGGTAGACGTAGCGGGTGCGCGGCCGGGAGAGCTCGGGCCGCTGCGCGCCCAGGATCTCGAGCGCGCTCCGCGATTCGAGCGGCAGCGCTTGGTAGCGTCCCGCCTCGGCCCACCACAGTGCAATCAACTCCTGCAGCTTGACCGGATGCTCGGCGGCGAGGTCGTGGCACTCGCTGGGATCCTTCTCGGTGTCGAACAGCTCCCATCGCTGCTGTGCAAAGTCACCCCAGGAGTCTGGCGCGGCAGGCACTGCGGTGGCGGCCTTCCAGCCCTGGTGCCAGATCGCCCGGGTGCCGAGCATCGAATAGAACTGGGTCTGCTTGGCGGTGACAGCGTCGGCGTCGGCCAGTGCGGGGGCAAAGCTCGTACCTTCGACCGGATGCTGGGTGTATCCGTTGACCGCGTCGGGCATCTCGATGTCGAGCAGTTCGAGCACCGTGGGGACGATGTCGACGGCATGGGTGTACTGGCGGCGAAAGCCACCGGCGGCGAGGCCCTTGGGCCAGGAGACCAGCAGTGGGTCGGCGGTGCCGCCTTCGTAGTTGGCGTAGCGCTTCCACATCTTGAACGGCGTGTTGAAGGCCCACGCCCACCCGGTGGGGTAGTGGTTGTAGGTGCGCGGGCTGCCCAGATCGTCGAGCTGGGCGATGTTGTCCTCGAGCGTATCGGGGACGCCGTTGAAGAACTTGTTCTCGTTGACGGACCCGTTCGGCCCGCCCTCACCCGACGCGCCGTTGTCAGAGACCAGCACGATGACGGTGTTCTCGAGCTGACCCGACTCCTCGAGATAGTCGAGCAGCCGCCCAAACTCGTGGTCGGCGTGTGACAGGAATCCGGCGTACACCTCGGCCATGCGGCGGAAGAGCACCTTCTCGTCCTCGGAGAGTGAGTCCCACGGCAGCACTCGATCTCCCTGCGACCACGGCTTGCCGTCGTGGCTGGTGGTGTCGGCGTAGGGGTCGATCGGCGAGAGCTCCGCTTGATCGCTGATGATGCCGAGCTGCTTCTGGCGCTCGAACACCACCTCGCGGTAGGCCTCGTAGCCCATGTCGAACGTCCCCTTGTACTTGTCGATCCACTCCTTGGGGGCGTGGTGGGGAGCGTGGGCAGCGCCCGGGCAGTAGTAGAGGAAGAACGGTTTGTCGGGGGCGATCGCCTTGGAGTCCTGCACGAACTCGATCGCCTTGTCGGTGAGGTCGACGGTCAGGTGATACCCCTGCTCTGGGGTGGCGGGAGGCGATACCGGGTGGTTGTCGTACACCAGATCGGGATACCACTGGTTCGTCTCGCCGCCCAGGAAGCCGTAGTAGCGCTCGAAGCCGCGGCCGAGCGGCCACTGGCGCTTGGACGACGCCAGGTTCATCTCGTCCTCGGCGCACAGGTGCCACTTGCCCACGTGGTAGGTGTTCCAGCCGTGCTCGACCAGCACCTCGGCGAGATTGGCGCACTCGAACGGGATATGACCATTGGCGTTGGGAAAGCCGGAGGTGGCCTCGGTGATGCAGCCCATGCCGTTGGTTGTGTGGTTGCGCCCGGTGAGCAGGCACGATCGGGTGGGTGAGCACAGGGCGGTGGTGTGGAAGTTGGTGAACGTCTGCCCCGCGTCGGCCACCCGCTTGATGTTGGGAGTCTCGATCAGACCGCCGAACGGCTCCATCGCCGAGAAGCCGACATCGTCGAGCACGACGTACAGCACGTTGGGGGCATCGACGTCCGCGATCGGCTGGGTGAACGGCGCCCAATCCGGCGTCGAGTCCTTGATATCGATGTTGACAATGCCCTGGAATCGCCGTCGTGCCATGGTGGAGGCCCCCTGAGGTGACTGGATGAGACGGGATGTTCGCATATGCCGCCGGCGGGTTGCCGCGGTTCAGCGCGTCCGTCAGTCGCGCTCGGCGAGCTGCTCGAAGAACGGCCGCAGATCCTCGGGCAGTGCTTCCACCGCCAGCACTCGTCGCAGTGCGCGGGTATCGCCGCGGTCATGAGCGATCAGGCGGGTGATCTCGGACACCGGAATATGTGCGGGATCCTGGGCGAGCAGTTCGATCTTGTCGCCGGCCTGCACATCGCCCTCGGCGGCGATGCGCAGGTAGTAGCCACTGCGGCCCGCGGCCAGGAACCGCCGCACCATCCCGGCATCATCGAAGCGGATTCCCAGCTTGTAACACGGCAGGCGCGGCTGGGTGACCACGAACTCGGTGGAGCCGACTCGCAGCCGGTCGCCAATGCACACGTCGTCCTCAAGCGGTGCGCCTTCCACGGTGAGGTTCTCCCCGAACATGCCCCAGGGCAGGTCGTGGGCGATCTGCCGTTGCCAATACGGGTAGTACTCGGCTGGGTAGACATACACCGCCTTGTCGGGGCCTCCGTGGACGGTCAGATCGGCTTGGCCGTCTCCGTCGAGATTGACCCCGGCCACGCGCACGCGGCCGTCGACCGGCTGCTTGAAGATTCCGGTTGACACCGTCTCACCCCTCCAGACGACGTCTCGGGGCAGACCGACGTTCACCGACACGACTTTCACGGTTCGGGGTTCCACGATCCGATCGCGATGCCACCCCATTCTCCGGGGTCGACGTCGCGCACGGTCTGTGTCAGCTCCCACCGATGCCCGGCAAGATCCTCGAGCACCCCCGAGCGCTCGCCGTAGACATGCGTGGTCAGCTCTTCCAGGACTCGCGCGCCGTGGTCGCGGGCGCGGACAAAGGCGGCGTCGACATCGGCCACACGCACCTTGATCACATGGGTGACAGCACCGGCGCTGGGGGCAACGTGTTCGCCATGGGCCTCGGCGACGACCACCGCTCCGTCGGCTCCGACGCGGAGCTGGGCGCGATGAGCGTCGCCGATCCGCACCCGCTCCCGGAAGCCGAACGCCGCCTCCAGCCACGCCACCGCGGCGCGAACGTCGGGATAGACGAGCACCGGCGTCACGGTTGCGGGTGGGGCGGAGCGATTCGTCAGCACCACCGCACACTACCGCGCCGTAACGATCCCGGAACGTGAGGATGAGAGACTCTGTGGGTAGCCGCCCCATGAACCCATCAGCACGGATCCAGTCTGGCGCTCCCTCCGCGAAGTTGGCGTGGTCTATCTGGGCGCTCTCGACCGCGCTGCTGCTGGCCGCGCTTGTGCTCACTGTGGCGAACGGGTACTCGTCCGGATGGATCCTCGTGTTCGGGGCGGTCCAGATGGCGTTCTCGAGCATGGGGGCGGTGCTCGCGTCCCGGCTGCGCGGAAACCCGATCGGATGGCTGTTTCTGGGGTTCGGCGCTCTGGCGGTGATCGCGATCGCGGGCGAGGCGTACTCGCTGCGGGCGCTCGAGTCCGGTGACCCGCTGCCCGGAGGAATGGCCGCTCTCGTGGTCTCGAGTGCGATCTACGGACCGGGATTGTTCGCGGTCGTGTTGACCCTGTTTCTGGTGTTTCCCGACGGACACCTGCCGTCCCCGCGGTGGAGGCCGGTGGCACGAGTGGCGGTGGTCGCGGGCGGCGCCTTCACCGTCTTGCAGATGATCGGCCCCGGGACGTTGAACTCGCTCGACCCCGCCCAGTCGGTGGACTCTCCGATCGCGGTGACGGGCACCCACGGGAGCATCGTGCAGGTCGCCAACGGGGTGTGTGCGGTGATTGTGCTCACGATCACGGTGGCGGCGGTGGTATCGCTGATTCGCCGGTACCGAGGAGCCACCGGTGCTCTGCGGCAGCAGCTGAAGTGGTTCGTGGGCGCCGCCGGGTTCTTCATGGCATGCCTCGGTTGTCAGGCGGTGCTGTGGCAGAGCTCCGACCAGCTGGCCGCCGCCATCGTGGTGGTGCTGTTTTCGGCCGGTGTGGCGGCACTCCCACTCGCAACCGGCATCGCGATCCTGCGGTATCGGTTGTACGGGATCGATGTGATCATCCGAAAGACGCTGGTGTACGCGGCGTTGGCAGCCACGCTGGCACTGGTGTACCTGGGCGGGATCTCACTGTTGGGTTGGGTGTTTCGGTCGGTCACCGGGCAGTCGGGTGCGCTTGCTGTGACGCTCTCGACGCTGGTTGTGGCAGCCGCCTTCCAGCCGCTTCGGCATCGCATCCAGCGTGCCGTGGATCAGCGGTTCTACCGGCGGAAGTACGACGCCGCCGAAACCCTGCGGGGGTTCAGCAGCCGCTTGCGCGAGCAGGTCGACATCGACGCGCTGAACACCGAGGTGCTGGCCGTGGTCTCTGAGGCGCTTCAGCCCAGCCACGCGTCGCTGTGGCTTCGGCGGAAGTAGGCTCGCGCCACGGGGCTGAGCGTAGATTATCGCCCAGCGAGAATTCTCACAGTGGGCTGCCGGTCCGCGATCGTCTCCAGATCGATGCCGAGCGTCTCGGCCTGGAGTCGCAGGATCGGCTTGGCATGGGACTGCCATCGCGGCCCGCAGCGGGTGTCGGGACCCGCGACCGTCAGTGAGCAGACGATGGCGCCGTTGCAGAACACCGCAGCTGCGATTGCGACGCTTCCCGCAGAGAATTCGCCGCGGGACGTCGCGATGCCGGAGAGACGGGTGCTGTGCAGGCGCTTGGGCAGGTTCTCCCGGGTCGGGGTGTTGGGCGTGAACTGCTCCAGCTCCCCGGCCAGCACCGAGTCGATCACGTTCGCCGGCGCGTGGGCCAGCAGCGTGCGCTGTCCCGCCCCGGCATAGAGTGGCAGTGCCTGTCCGATCCGAAACGCCATCCGGATGGCGTGCGATGACTCGACCTGGTTGATGCACACGGCGTGGAGCCCGACCCTGACCACGAGCACGGCGGTCTCGCCGGTCAACTCGGCCAGGTGCTGGAGCACCGGTGCCGCCGAGGCCACCAGGTCGGCGCGGCCGATGCTCGGCGGAGCGCTGGGATCGAGTGCCGGGCCGGGCGCGAACACGCCGCCTCCATCGGTGATGAACCCAGAGGTTCGCAGCGTTCGCAGGTACCGATAGGTGGTGCTGAGCGGGAGTCCGACCGCGGCGGCCAGCTCATCCGCGCGGGCGGGGCCGCCCTCCAGGATCGTGCGCAGCAGTGAGAGTCCGCGGTCGAGCGACGCAGTGGCTGCGACAGGCGCTTCGGGAGGGCTTTCGGCCTGATCAGGCATATGGTCTGATTCTCATCAAGCGAGAACCAAATCATCGTAACAGGTATCGCCGATGTATGGTGGATCGAGTCGGATTTCGAGGAGGGAACATGACTGTTTCACCAACCGCTGGAGCGATCGTGCCACGTGACCTGATCGACATCGATCGGTATCCGATCGACGATTTAAGCACGCCCTCCGGCCGCGAGTTGATCGCGCGCTGCAGGGCCGACCTGGCGGCCACCGGTGCGTGCCAGCTCGAGGGATTCCTCCGCGAGGAAGCGGTGGCCGCACTGGCGACCGAGGCGCTCGCGCTGACCGACTCGGCCCACACCAACGAGGCCGTCCACAACGTGTACTTCGAAGATGTTGACCCGTCGGTCCCGGCCGACGACCCCCGGCGGATGATGGAGCGGGCTTCCCAGGCCACCATTGCCTACGACACGATTCCCCCTGCGGCGGGGATCCGAGCGCTGTACGAGTGGGATCCGCTGCTCGAGTTCGTCGGCTCCGCGCTGGACAAGCGGCCGTTCTATCGCAACGCCGACCCGCTGGGTGCGTTGAACCTGGTCTACTACAAGGAAGGTGACGAGCTCGGCTGGCACTTCGACCGCGCCGAGTTCGTGGTCACACTGATGCTTCAGCCCGCCGCCACCGGCGGGGACTTCGAATACGTCCCCAACCTTCGAAGCGACGCCGACGAGAACTACCCAGCGGTGGCCCGCCTGCTGCAAGGAGACATGACCGATGTCATCCATCTCCCCAGTACCGCCGGGACTCTTGCCTTCTTTCGCGGGCGCCACTCGATCCATCGGGTCACGCCGATCGTGGGGGACGTGCTGCGCACCAATGCGGTGCTGTCGTACTCCGACCGGCCCAACCACCAGCTCAACAACCTGACCAAGAGCTCTTCTACGGGCGAACGGCGTAGCCGGGTGAGTGCCACCCTCAACACCGAGGTGCTCTCCGATGTGCGGGCGCAGCGCGGCCCCACCCTGCGGTGCAAGGGCTGGAAGCAGGAGACGATCCTGCGCATGCTCGAGAACAATATGGAGGTCGCAGAGCACCCCGAACGGCTCGTGATCTACGGCGGCATCGGCAAGTGCGCCCGCAATTGGGAGAGCTACCACGCGATCGTGGCCTCCCTCAAGGCGCTCGAGGACAACGAGACGCTGGTTATGCAGTCGGGCATGCCGGTGGCGGTGTTTCGCACCCACCGGCTGGCTCCTCGCGTGGTGATGGCGACCACCAACTTCGTGCGCCCGAGCTGGCAGCGCTTCTACGAGCTGCAGGACGCGAACCTCACCATCTTCGCCCAGTACACGGCGGCGCCGTGGGAGTACATCGGCACCCAGGGCGTGATCCAGGGGACGTTCGAGACGCTGCGATCGGTGGGCAACATCCATTTGGGTGGCTCGCTCGAGGGCAAGATCCTGCTGTGCGCCGGCATGGGCGGCATGGGCGGGAACCAGCCGCGAGCGATGACGATGCTGGGTGGGGTTGCGATCTGCTGTGACGTCGACCGGCGGATCATCGACAAGCGCATGGAGGTGGGCTACGCCGACGTGGTGGCGGAGTCGCTGGATGAGGCGATCGCGCTGGCGGCGGCCGCGGCCGATCGGCGCGAGCCGCTGGGCATCACCATGGTTGGAAACGCGGTCGACGTGTTCGAGGAGTGCCTGCGCAGAGAGTTCCTGCCCGACGTGGTGACCGAGATGACCCCGGCCCACGACCCGCTGGCCTACATCCCCACCGGGCTTACGGCTGAGCAGGCCGAGGTGGAACGCCGGGCCGATCGTGACGGCTACTTCGAGCGCGCCCGCGAATCGATGGTGCGCCAGCTGACTGCGATGAACACGTTTGCCGATCGCGGTGCCGCCGTGTTCGAGTACGGCAACCAGATCCGTCGCCAGTGCGAGGAGCACGGCATGGCCGAGGCGATGAAGATCCCCGGCTTCGTCGCCGCCTACCTGCGGCCGCTGTTCCTGGAGGGGCGGGGGCCGTTTCGGTGGACGTGCACCAGTGGCGAGGTGTCCGACCTGGCCCGCCTCGACGACCTGGTGCTGGAGCTGTTCGGCGACGACGACATCCCGGCCCGCTGGATCCGGCTGGCGAGAGAGCATGTGCCCGTCGAAGGCTTGCCCGCACGCGTCTGCTACCTGGGATTCGGGCAGCGCAAGCGCTTCGGCCTGGCGGTGAACGAGCTGATCCGCCGCGGAGAGGTGAAGGGGCCGGTCGCGTTCAGCCGGGACAACCTCGACTCGGGCTCGATCATCAACCCGACCTTCGAGACCGAGAACATGCCCGACGGCTCGGATGTGATCTCGGACTGGCCGTACCTGAACGGACTGCTGAATGCCTCGGCCATGTGCGACCTGATCGCGATCCAAGCCAACTACGCGATGGGCGAGTCTGTCCACACCGGCGTCACCATGATCGCCGACGGCAGCGAGGAGGCCGACCTGCGACTGGAAGCCTCGCTCACGGTCGACTCCGGTATCGGGGTCGTGCGTCACGCCCAGTCCGGCTATGAGCGGGCCCGCGAGGTGGCCGAGCAGGTGGGTCCCGGCGAGGGGCTTTCGGTACCGCTTTGGTGGACGCGGGAGGCGACCTTCGGCCCGGACGATTGAGCCCTCGATGAGCGGGCGCCTGCTAATCCGCGGTGCCTCCGAGATCCTCACCTGCGCCCACTCGGCTCCCGACCTCATCGGTCGTGTGGCGGGCGGCTCGGTGCTGATCGAGCACGGGCGGATCTTGGCCGCGGGGGCGTTGGGCGAGGTGGCGGCCGAATCGGTCATCGACGCCGGCGGGTGCACCGTGATGCCGGGCTTCGTCGACTGCCACACCCACGTTGTGTTCGGCGGCAGTCGCGTGGACGAGTATGTTGCCCGCTGTGCCGGGCTGGAGCCGCCGGCCGGGGCCCCCACGGGGATCGTCGGCACGATGACCGCCACCCGCCCGCTGGATGCCCGCGGGCTGGCCGACGCCTCGGCGCAGCGGCTGGCCGAGATGCTGGCGCACGGCACGACCACGGTCGAGTCGAAGACCGGGTACGGCCTGGAGCGCGATGCCGAGCTGGCCATGCTCGCGGCAAATGCGCTCTTGGCCGGCGAGGTCGGCATCGACATCGTCTCGACCTATCTGGGTGCGCACGCGCTGCCGCCCGCCGTGGACCGTGACGTGTACGTCGCGGACGTGGTCGACACCATCCCCGAGGTTGCCGAGCGAGGCCTCGCGTCCTTCTGCGACGTGTACTGCGACGATGGCTACTTCACGGTGGACGAGAGCCGGCGGATTCTCGAGGCGGGCCTGGCGCACGGACTGCGGCCGAAGGTGCACCTGGATGCCTACTCCCACACCGGCGCCGCGCTGCTGGCGGCCGAGCTGGGGGCGACCACGGCGGATCATCTCAACCACACCAGCCCATCCGAGCTCGAACGGCTGGCCGCTGCCGGAGTGATCGGCGTGGTCATGCCGCTGCTGGACTTCGCGGCCCAAAACCCGACTCCGACGCACGCCCGCACGCTTGTGGATCGCGGTGTTCGAATCGCGCTGGCCACCGACATCTGTCCCGGCTGCTACACAGCCAGCATGCAGGTGGTGATCCAGCACGCCTGTCGCACCGGCGGCCTCTCGGTTGCCCAGGCGGTTCGCGCGTCGACGCTCGACGGCGCGGCCGCCGTCGGCCGTGCGGACTCGGTGGGGTCGCTCGAGCCGGGAAAGCACGCTGACCTGCTGATCCTGGATACCGACCGCCACGAAAACCTCGCCTACCGCATCGGCCACAACGCCGTCCGCACCGTGATCCGCCGCGGCGTGGTGGTCGCGTGAGCCGCACGATCCAGGCCGCCCACCTGCTGCTCGACGACGGCTGGGCGTCCCCCGGCCATGTGACTGTGGATGCCGACGGGGTGATTCGGGACGTCGCTCCCGGCGCTGTGGCGGGCTCCGATCTGCTGCTCTCCGGTTACGTGGTGCCGGGCGTCGCCAACCTGCATTCCCATGCCCACCATCGCGGTCTGGTCGGCTACGCCGACCGGCTCGCCGGGGGCTGCGCCGCCACGTTGTGGACGTGGCGGGAGACGATGTACCGCCACCTGCTCGGCCTCGAGCCGGATGACCTCGAGGCATATGCGACCCTGGCCTACATCGAGATGCTGCGCCGCGGCTACACCGCTGTGGGCGAGTTCCACTACCTCCATCATGATCCCCACGGCCGTCGGTATGCCAATCCCGCCGAGATGAGTGAGCGCATCATCGCCGCGGGGCGAAACGCCGGCATCGCGCTCACGCTGCTGCCGGTGCTCTACACCTCGGGAGGTGTCGGCGAACCGCCCCAGCCGGAGCAGCGCCGCTTCACGATCGCAGGCGACGAGTACATGTCGCTGTTGGACGCACTCGACCGGCTCGCCGCCGGCGACCCGTTGCTGCGGGTCGGCGCCGCTCCCCACAGCCTGCGAGCGGTCGACCCCGCCGAGTTGACCGCGCTGCAAGCCCACCGCACCACCGGGCCGATCCACATCCACGCGGCCGAGCGCACCGAGGAGGTGGACGAGGTTATCGCCGGCCTCGGTGCCCGCCCGATCGAGTGGCTGCTGGCACACACCGCGATCGACGATCGCTGGTGCGTGATCCACGCGACGCACATGACCGACGCCGAGCGCACCGGCCTCGCCAGAAGCGGTGCGGTTGCCGGTGTCTGCCCGCTGACCGAGGCGAACCTCGCGGACGGGCTGTTTCCCCTGGCCCCTTACCGCCTCGCCGGCGGTCGGCTGGGAGTCGGCACCGATGCCAATCACCTGATCGATCTGCCCGGCGAGCTGCGCATGCTCGAGTACGGCCAGCGCGTCACCCAGCACCGCCGCGATGCGCTGCTGGCCGAGCGGGAGAGCAGCGTCGGCGAGGTACTGTTCAGGCTCGCCGCGACCGGCGGCGCGCAGGCACTGGCTCAGCCGGTCGGCGCCATCAGGCCGGGCCTGCGGTGTGACCTGGTCGAACTCGACCCCGACCACCCAGCCTTTGCCGGACAGACCCCGACCACCATCCTTGACGCCTGGGTATTCTCAACGGCCTCCGACACGGTGGTCCGCACAGTGATCGTCGGGGGAGAGGCCGTCATCCGTGACGGCCGGCATCCGCTCGAGGCCGCCGCCCGGGCGCGCGTCGCCGACGTGATCAGCCGCCGGCACCCGGGGACGGCACAGCCGTGATCACGGTCACGCTCGACGGCCGCAGTCTCACGGTGGCGGATGTTGTGGCTGTGGCCCGAGACGGCGCGCCGGTGGAACTCTCGCCGGACGCGGTCGAGGCGATGCGCCGTTCGCGGCTCGCGCTGGAACATGCCGCCGCTCGCGGGGAGCGGATCTATGGCGTCTCGACAGCTGCCGGCGCTCTTCAGCGGGTCTCGCTCGACGGCGCCGACGCTCACGGGTTCAACCGCAGGATGCTCCAGGGCTGCCGGGTTGGGCAGGGCCCGCCGGCGAGCCATGAGATCGTCCGCGGGACGCTCGTTCGGCTGGCGAACCTGTTCGCTCAGGGAGTGACGGGCGTGCGCCCCGAGATCGCGCAGATGGTGGTGCGCGCCCTCAACCAGGACTGGCCGCTGACGATGCGCTCGCTCGGCTCGGTGGGTCAGGCCGACCTGGCCCCCATGGGCGACCTCGCGACCGAGCTGATCGACACCGCGGAGATTGAGCTCGCGGCGGGGGAGGGGATGGCGTTGATCGACAACAACAGCTACTCCACGGCGATCGCGGCGCTGGCCGTCGCCGACCTCGAGCGGCTCGCAGATGCGCTGGACGTGGTGGCCGCACTCGAGATGGAGGCCTTCCTGGCCAACCCCTCGATGCTCGACCCGGTGCTCGCCGAGCGCCCGTTTCCGGGACTCCAGTCGACGGCCGCGCGGTTGCGTGCGTTGCTCGCCGGCAGCTGGCTGTGGCAGCCCGAAGTACCGCGCAACCTGCAGGATCCGCTCACCTATCGCTGCCTCCCCCAGATCCACGGGGCGCTTCGCGACACGCTCGACTTTGCCCGCCGCCAGCTGGCGCTCGAACTGAACGCTGCCCAGAGCAACCCGCTGGTCGACGTGGAGGGCGAGCGGGTCGTCTCGGTCGGATGCTTCGACGTGCTGCCGCTGGCAGCGGCGCTCGACTACCTTCGGATCGCGCTGGCGCCCGTGCTCACCAGCGCCAACGAACGGATGATGAAGCTGCTGCACGCCGGTTTCTCCGGCCTTCCCCCAGGGCTCTCGAGCGACGCCGTGCGGGGCCACGACGGCTTCACGGAGTTCGGCGTCGCAGGACAAGGTGTGGTGGCCGAGGCCCGTCTGCTGGCCGCGCCGGTCTCGTTCGAGATGGTCAGCACCACCCAGGCCGAGGGCATCGAGGATCGCACCACGATGGCGCCCTTGGCGGGCCGGCGCCTGAGCGAGATGGTCGGACTTGGCGAGATGCTTGCGGCGATGGAGCTGGTGGTCGCCGCCCAGGCGATCGACCTGCGACCCGGAGCCCAGCTCGGGGCGGGCACGATCCAGGCATTTCGTCAGGTGCGGACGTGCCTCCCGGCGGTGACGGGTGATCAGCCGGTGCCCGCGCAGCTTGACGGTGTGATTGGGCTTGTGAGATCAGGTTCGATCGGGAGCATCACCTGCTGACCCGGCCCGGGTCACGGTGCGCGCGCAGCCGACGAGCGCTGCGGCGTAGGGTTGGCGCATGGAGATTCCCGATCCGGAGTATGTGGTCACGCCGGACGGCGCCTACATCGCCTACCAGGTGGTTGGCGACGGGCCGGTGGACATCGCCTGGCAGATCGACTTCTTCGGGCATCTGGACACGGTCTGGGGCGGGTCGTACGACACGATCTGGTTTGAAGGTCTGGCGTCCTTTGCGCGCCTGATCCTGCATGATCGGCGGGCCACCGGCCTGTCGAGTCGCAACGTCCCGGTGCCCAACCTCGAAACCCGGGTGGCTGACCTGCGTGCGGTGCTGGATGCCGTGGGCAGCGGTAGCGTGGTGCTGGGCGGGTGGCACGAGAGCCTGGCTCCGTGCCTGCTTCTGGCAGCCACCGAGCCTCACCGCGTGCGTGCGCTGGTTTGGGAGGATCCCACCCCGCGTATCACCCGAGCGCCAAGCTTCCCCTGGGGCCTTGATGCCGAAGAGCTCGCCCGGGAGCGAGAGGCGCTCGCCGCATGGGGCACCATGGAGTACGCCGAGGCCTGGGCGGGTGTGGAAGCGCGCGTCAACGGTGTGCGACCTCCCTACGAGGAGCTGCGTCAAATCGTTCGGCAAACTCGGAACACCTGCACCCCCGACGTCGCGGTCGAGTTGACCGAGGTCTGGTGGGAGACCGACGTCACCCACGTGCTCCCGGCGGTTCAGACACCGACGCTGGTGATGGTCGGTGAGGGGGAGGGAATCAATCCCGAGGTCTCTGAGTACGTCACATCGCTGATGCCGAACGCCACGCGCGAGGTCTTCGCCGGAGCCGGCTGGCCGAGCGGCAGGGTGGAGCTGGAGCGCCACATGCGGCCGCGGTTGGAATCGATCCAGCGCTTTGTCGGTGTCGAGCCGCGGCGCCCGGCTGTGGACACGATCCTGTCGACGGTGTTGTTCACCGACATCGTGGGTTCGACCGAGCAACAGGCGAAGCTCGGCGACCACGCGTGGAAGGATGTGGTGGAGAGACATCACGCGATCGTGCGTGAGGCTCTGTCCGATTGGCGAGGAGTCGAGAACGACACCGCCGGCGACGGGTTCTACGCCACCTTCGACGGCCCCGCGCGCGCGATCCACTGCGCCCTGGAGATCAGCGATCGCGTGCGCGGCCTCGGCATCGAGATCCGGTGCGGTGTGCATACCGGGGAGTGTGAGGTGATCGACGGCAAGGCCGCGGGTATCGCCGTCAGCATCGGGGCCCGGGTGGGAGCCCTGGCCGGTGCTTCCCAGGTGCTCGTCTCCCAGACGGTGAAGGATCTCGTCGCCGGCTCCGGCCTGATGTTCACCGATCACGGAGAGCATCAGCTCAAGGGCGTTCCCGACCGATGGCGGCTCTACACCGCGGCCAAGTGATGCGAGTCAGTCGGTGGTCGCCACCGCCGGCTCGAACTCGCGCGATTCGCGAGGGTTCCAGAGCTCGAGTCCAGTCACACCCCAGGCGATGAAGAGCGGGATCAGGCCGAGGCTGTTGTGGCCGAAGACGAAGCTGCCGAGGATCCATCCCGGGAAGCTCAGGATGAGGATCCACGCGGTCGCGCGGGGTGCATACTGCGACCTGCTCAGGCTCACTCCGAGAGCGCTCGAACCCAGAGTCGAGAGCAGGATGCCGGGAATCAGCAGGCCGAGGAACACAGCGTTCAGCGGGCCGTCGTGCGGATCGGCACCGACGACCCATGAGGCCGCCTCGAGGCAGAACGCGATCACCAGCCCTGCGGTCAGGATGGCGTAGCCCGCGATCGCAGCCCGCCAACTCCAGCGCTCCGACCGAGGCTTGGCGTCCGGCCGCCGTGAGCGTGCAACCCACGCGCACAGAAGGATCGAGGGAAAGATCAGGGTGAACGCTTGGAGGTAGGTGCCGTACACGTGCTCCGCAGAGCTGAACGTGAGCAGGCCGCCGGCCAGCTTGGCGCCGGGGGTTGCCCACATCGTGACGGTGGATGTCCCCAGCTCATCCGCGCCGTCGGCGGTGGCGAAGTAGGCGAGTGCGAGCAGCGGCGAGATGATCAGCACCGCCAGAGCGGAGAGCGCGGTGTAGGCGCCCGTGAGGCGAATTGCACGATCTGACACGGTCGTTCCTCCTGGTCGTGACACCCGGGAATTGCGGGGCATCGGAATCCTCGGCGCGGAGCGGCGCCGCGGCGTCGGGCCACGGAGTGATCTGCGCTCGACTGCTGAGTGGATCCCAGCGCGGCTTCGTGTACAGCCGTGGGTGGAACCGGATCGACCGCCGGGTTGATGCGACCGCTTCCGCCCGGAAGTAGGGTGGGAGCGTGGAGCGCCGGCTGATACCACCTCGAAACGACGTCCTGGTCGCGGTTGGCTTCATGGCGCTGGCCGTGGTCGAGGTTTGGGTCAACTCCTCGGTCACGCCCCGATGGGCGGCACTACCGATCGCGCTGGTCGCCGCCGCCTCTCTGATGTGGAGACGGGGGTTCCCGCTGGGAGTGACGGTGGTGACGTCGGCTGCTGTGGCGCTCGACAGCATCTTGGGCGTCCCGATCCAGGAGCCGATCATTCCGCTGGCGTGCCTGACGGTTGCCGCCTACTCGCTGGTCGTGCATGCCCCGGTGACGCGTGTACTCGCGGGCGTGGCAGTCATCGGGATCGGGATCGCGATCGCCGTGACCAGCCAGAACAAGGGCGTCGGCAACTTTGTGTTCGGCATGTTCTGGGTGGGGCTTGCGATGTTCATCGGGCGAATCGTGCGCACGCGCAACGACGAGGCCCGGGTGCACGCGCAGCGGGCGGAACGGCTCGAGCGCGAGCAGCTCGAGCGGGTGGAGGCCGCCGCCCAAGAGGAGCGAAAGCGGATCGCCCGCGAGCTCCACGACGTGATCGCGCACTCACTCAGCGTGATGGTCGTCCAGGCCGGCGCCGCCGAGGAGATGCTGCGGCTCGACCCAGCGCGGGCGTACCAACCGGTGCTCTCGATCCAGCAGACCGGCCGCGAGGCGCTGGCCGAGATGAGCAGGCTGCTCGGCGTGCTCCGCGAACACGGGCCGGAGGGAGGCCTCTCGCCGCAGCCGGGACTGGGCGAGCTGGAGACGCTGATTGAGGAGACTCGGGCTGTGGGCATGCCGGTGGACCTGACCATCGAGGGCGACCGCCGGATGCTGCCGCTCGGTATCGAGCTGGCGGCATACCGGATCGTGCAGGAGGCGCTGACCAATGCCCGCAAGCACGCGGGAGACGTCCGCACCACAGTCACGCTGCGGTATGGAGAGGACGCACTCGACGTGGATGTGGTCGACGACGGCCACGCCACCGCGAACGGAGACGGTGGGCTGGGACTCGTGGGTATGCGCGAACGCGTGCTGGTATTCGGCGGCTCGCTCGAGGCAGGGCCGCGCTCCGGCGGAGGGTTTGGGGTGCATGCCCAGCTGCCGCTTGGAGGCGCGACGTGATCCGCGTATTGATCGCCGACGATCAGGCACTGGTGCGCGGCGGCTTCCGGATGATTCTCGATGCCCAGGATGGGATTGAGGTCGTGGCCGAGGCCGAGGATGGCGTGGAGGCGGTCGCGATGGCTCGCGAGACGGCTCCCGACCTGGTGCTGATGGATGTGCGCATGCCGAGGTTGGACGGGCTCGAGGCGACCAGGCGGATCGTCGCCGAGACCGGCGACACGCAGGTGCTGGTGCTCACGACCTTCGACAGTGACGAGATCGTGTACGACGCGTTGAAGGCCGGTGCGGGCGGCTTTCTGCTGAAGAGCGCGCCGCCGGCGCGTCTGGTCGAAGCCGTGCGGCTGGTGACCTCCGGCGAGGCGCTGCTGGCTCCCGCGATCACGCGCCGGTTGATCGAGGACTACGTCCGCCGCCCGCCGCCCGGCGCAACCCGCCCCGCGGGGCTGGACGATCTGACCGCGCGTGAGCTGGAGGTGCTCGAGCTGATCGCCCGTGGGCTCTCGAACGGTGAGATCGCTGACCGGCTGGTGGTCAGCGAGGCGACGGTCAAGACGCACGTCAACCGGATCCTGGCGAAGCTCGGTCTGCGCGACCGCGTTCAGGCGGTGGTGCTCGGCTATGAGTCGGGACTGATCAGGCCGGGTGAGCCGATGCCGGTCGGCGACTGACCGGGATCTCAGTCGCTGGGTTCGCCGGCACGCGGGCACGGGCGATCGCCGGGTCGCGCATCTTCCGCAGCGGCATGCCCACGCCGTAGGTGAGGAAGTCACCCTCGGGGACGATCTCGATCAGGCAGGCCGATTCGCGCCGCTCGTCGGGGAGCAGCGCGCCCAGCTGTGCGCTCCGCGAGCGGGCCTCCGGCGACCCCGCCGGATACACGGTCGCCTGCCCGTGGAAGCTGACGGTGGCCGGCGGAATTGGGAAGACGAGCGATAGGACGCCGCCGCGGCGGACCGTGACGGTGACCGCGACCGTTCGGTGTGCGGCGATGTGGCGCGCCTTCCAGCTGTCGGGTGCGACGACCACGTACAGCCGCCGGTCGATCAGTTTGTAGACGACCCCGCTCGATCGGGGCTCGCCCGATGGGGTCACATAGCCGAGAACGGCAAACGACGCCTTGCCGATGGTGCGCCATACCTGTTCGCTGGTCATCGCGTCAGCATGCTCCCGACGCGGTTTTGAGGCATCGGCGAATACCCCGACCCGGCCTCCGGGTATACACGGAAACCGGGTTTGTGGTGTCCATCTGACGGGCAAGGCCGGCCCAACGCCCTACGCGATCCCCGCAAAGATGATCCCGAGCAGCAGGATGGAGAGGGTGGAGGTGGCGATCACGGTGAAGCCGGCGATGATGTTGAAGATGTGCCCGTTTCGGTAGTCGCCCATCAGCTCTTTGCTGGCTGCCAGCCGCCAGATGAAGATCAGCAGGATCGGCAGCAGCGCGCCGTTGATCACCTGCACGCCGATCAACAGTGAGATCACGGGCAGTCCGGGGATGATGGCGACCAGCGCGCCGATCGCAATCAGCGCGGTGATGGTGGCCACGAACACCGGCGCCTCCTTGGGGTTTCGGCTGATGCCCTTCTCGAAGCCGAACGTCTCGGAGATCACGTACGCGGCGGTGGTCGGCAGGATGGCCGCGGCCAAGAGGCTCGCCCCGAGCAGGCCGATCCCGAACAGCAGCTCGGCGTATTGGCCGGCGAACGGCTCCAGCGCCCGCGCGGCCTGGGCGGCGGTCGAGATGTCGTGCTCGCCGTGGACGTAGAGGGTGGCGCCGGTCGCGATGATGATCGACATCGCGATCAGGTTGGCGAAGATCGAACCGGTGACGACCTCGGAGCGCTCGGCCTTGAGCTCGTCTGTGGAGACACCCCGCTCGACCACCGCCGACTGCACGTACAGCTGCATGAACGGGGTGATCGTGGTGCCCGCGGTGGCGATGAACAGGAACAGGTAGGCGTGTGACGCGTGCAGGCTGGGAGCGATGATCGCCCTCCCGACGTGACCCCACTTCGGTCGGGCCAGGACGGCGGCGACGGGATAGGCGAAGAACGGAATCGTCATCAGCACAAACACGCGCTCCGCCACCTTGTAGGAGCCGCGCATCAAAAGCAGCCACACCCCGACGGCGGCGATCGGAACCGACACCTGCACCGGCACTCCGGCGAGGCCCAGCGCGGCGCCGATGCCGACGAACTCCGAGATGCAGATGCCGAAGTTCGCGATCAGCACCGAGCTGGTGGCAAACAGCGACCAGCGCACTCCGTACTCCTCGCGGATCAGCTCCGCCAGTCCTTTGCCGGTGACCGCGCCCATGCGTGCCGCCATCTCCTGAACGACGATCAGCGAGATGGTGATCACCACCATCATCCACAGCAGGTCGTAGCCATAAGTGGCGCCGACCGCCGAGTAGGTGGCGATTCCGCCGGCGTCGTTGCCGGCGTTGGCGGCGATCAGCCCAGGGCCGAGGAACGCCAGGGCGGCCAGGAGGCGGGTGCGCCGGTGGCTAGGCCCGCGGCGTGGGCGCAGCCGGGCGCCGCCGGCGAGCAGCCGACTGGAGACCGCCTTGGCGGCAGATACTCGGCCCGCCATCCACGGGCACCGTGAGCTGCGCAGTCGTCATGGATCGAGAGTACCTATTCTCCGCCGAACAGGTCGAACCTGCGCCGCCATCCTCGGGGCAGCACCAGCTCCAGCACGTCATCGACCGTGACCACGCCCTGCATGGCCTGGTGGTCGTCGACCACCGCCACGATGTTGAGGTCGTAGTCGGTCATCATCCGCGCGATCTCCTCGATGTCGGCTCCGGTGGTCACCGTCCGCGGCATCGAGGTGGCGATGGTGGCCAGCACCGCGTCGTCGTCGGCGCGAATCAACTCGGCCAGGGTGAGCTCGCCTTGAAGCCGCCTGTCGTGGCTCATGCTGTAGATCGAGGTGATCGAGCTGGGCTTGATCTGGCCGCGCTTGATCCGGCCCAGCGCCTCGCGCTTGGTGGCGGTCGAGTAGAGGCAGATGAAGTCAGGGCTCATCAGCCCGCCGGCGGTGGCCGGGTCATAGCCGGCCAGCGCACGCACCCTGCGCGCCTGCAATGCGGGTAGCAGCGCGACGATCTTGGTGCGGCGCGGCTCGTCCAGTTCCCCCAGCAGGTCGACCGCGTCGTCGGATTCCATCCGCGCCAGCACCGCCGCGATCTCCGCGTCAGATCGCTCGGCGATGAACTCCTGCTGGTGGTGGGAGTCGAGCTCCTCGAACACGTCGGCTTCCAGCTGCTCGTCTTCCAGCGCCGACATGATCTCGACACCTTCCTGGTGGGAGGCGGCCTCGACCAGGTCGGCAAGCTGGGCCGGGTGAAGCCGGGCCAGCTTGGGGTGGGGTACCCGCAGCCGCACGGTGGGCACGTGTCCGGTGAACGGCTCTACACTGGCCCAGTCCAGGAATTGGCCGGCATGGACTCTGGACGCCAGCCGCCGGGGCAGCACCCGCCGCGTCAGCCCGCGCAGGCCGGTGTCGACACCGACCACGCGATACCAGCCGTCCACGCGGGCCAGCTCGATCTCGTTGGTGCGAACCAGCCGCGCTCCGTCCACGTTGATCAGCTGCCGGTCGAGCACGTCCTTCTTCAGCAGCACCTCCTCGGGGCGGCGCTCGAAGGGCCGTAGGTCGAGCCGCATCCGGCCGAGCTCGACGCGTTGGTGTGCCACCTCGGTGATCGCCTCGGCGGGGACGAACACGCGCCGTCCGGCGACCGTCGCCAACACGCCGCTCACCTCGGGATAGTCGGCGCCCAATCGCACCACCACATCATCCACCCGGCCGAGTTGACCGCCGTGGTCATCACGCAGCGCGCCCCCCGTGATCAACGAGAGATGCAGAATCGGCATGACCTCCGGGCTGGACATCCCTAGGCGGTGTTGCCGAAGTCGACGCTCTGAGTCTCGATCGTGCCCGCAGTTCTCCCGGGCGCCTCTTGATACGTCCAGTACAGGTTGGTGTGCGCGATCACCAGGCCGGGAGCCGGAGCGCCCCACTCGGTCATGTCCTCGGTGGTGTGGGCATCGCTCACCAGAGTCGCGTCGTAGCCGCGGACGAGCGCGCCGTGGAGCGTCGAGCGGATGCACTCATCGGTCTGCGCCCCGGCAACCACCAGCCGCCCGACCGCGAGGCCGGACAGCACCGCTTCGAGATCCGTCTCCTCGAAGGAGTCGCCGTAGCGTTTGTGGATGTGCGGCTCGGCGTCGTCGGGAGCCAGCTCGGCCACGATCTGCCAGGTCTCGCTGCCGCTGATCAGGTGCTCGTTGGAGTGCTGCACCCAGACCACGGGGACGCGTTGATCGCGTGCCTTCTCGACCAGGGTTGCGATGTTGGCCACCACCGCGTCACGCTCGTGGGAGCCGTCCATCACGCCGGTTTGCACGTCGACGACGAGCAGTGCGGTGTTGGGCCGGTTTTCGAGCGTGGTCATCGTCTACGACACGTTAGCGGCGTTGTACTCCTCGGCGGTGACGTGCTCGCCCCAGGTGGCGTTGTTGCCGTCCTCGTCGACCTCCAGCAGGGCGAGGTGGGTCATGAAACGGTTAGCTGTGGCGCCGTGCCAGTGCACCTCGCCCGGCTCGAAGAACACGCGGTCGCCGGGTCGGATAACCTCGACCTCACCACCTTGCCGCTGTGCCAGGCCGATGCCCTCGGTGACGAAGATCGTCTGGCCGTTGGGGTGAGTGTGCCACGCGGTGCGGGCCCCCGGTGTGAAGTGCACGCTGCTGGCGCTGAGGCGGGCGCTGCCGGAGGGGGCGGCGACGGTGTCCACGTACACGTCGCCGGTGAACCAGTCGCTGGGGCCGGGCATCGTCTCGGTGCTGTTCCTGGTCAACTGCATGTGCGTCACCTCACTGGTGCTAGTAGATGTGGAGCCGCTCGAGCAGCGCATACTTATCGTCGACGTTCTCGAAGAGGTCCTTGTTATGTTTGATCATCTTGCTTCGCATGTAGACGCGCAGCCACTGCTTGTACATATGCAGCTCGTAGCGGTCGAGCATGTCTCGCACCGGCATGTCCCGTTGCGCGATCAGACCGGCCAGGTACATCGCGCACTCAAAGCCGAGCGAGATCGACTGGAAATATGGTGAGCCGATGGCCGAGTCGCCGAGCAGGAACACCGGCGATCGGGCGAACGGGTGGTCACCGGCCTCGGCGGTGCGCCAGCGGCGGCTGGTTGCGTTTCGGGCACGGTAGAGATTCAGCGGGATTCGGACGATCTCGAGCTCGCCGAGCAGCTCTCCGCTGGTCTCCAGTTTGATCTTGTCGATGAATCGATCCATCGACTCCGCCACCCCGGGGAAGTTGCTGCGAAGCCACAGCCCGTCGAATCGCGGCGGCATGGCCTCGTAGTCCTCGGCGGTGATATTGACGATGCCGGTGACGTGGCTGATGGCGCCGTCGTAGTAGGTGCGGTGCACCGCGGGTATGAACTTGTAGTGAGTGTTGTCCACGTTCTTGTAGTACTTGCAGTACTCGTTGCATTCGTACGACTGGCCGTACAGGAAGGTAATGACGAGGGCATACTCGAGCCGGATGTTGAGCGTGTTCTCGACGGCGGCCTGCCCCGGAGCCGGCGCCAGCCGGTCGCGGAGGAGCGCCGTGCAGCCGGTGCAATCGACGACCACGTCTCCCGGCCGAAGCATCGCCATCGCGTCCTCTGCCGACACGACCGCCGGGATGCGGGTGACCGTGCCGGTCGCGCGCGTATCGATCAGGTCACTGACCGTGCTCTCGATCGCGTTGAGCGGGCAGAACCCCTGCGACCACTCCCGCAGAAGCGTCATCAGATCGGAAGGGATCGACTGTCTGAAGGCGAGGCCCTCCTCGAGCTCCTGCGGATCGAAGACGGCTTCGACGTTCTCGCCGTCGATGTAGTCGTCGCGGTAGCTCTCGACCGAGTCCGCCACGAGGTACGGCGCCAGCTGCACCATGCGCGTGCGCGTGTACTCGCGTCGCTTCTCATACAGGGTGACGGAGACCCCGTCCACGGTCTGGAGCAGGGCTGTCAGCATCAGTCCCACCGGACCGGCGCCCACGACGTGGACCCGCAGCGGGGAGGGGAGGGTCTCGGTCGAGCTCATGTGGCGTCGGCGAACACAACCGACCAGTCGCGTTTGATGCTGATCACCGTCCTATCGTCCGGGACCGTCACCTTAGCTGCTCGGTGCTAGACACTCGCGGCGAGGCGCGCGTGGGGGCGGAGAGTCTGCCGGAGCGTGGCCACCAGGTCACGCTGGATCACGTCGAGGAAGACGCGCGAGACGGCGTCCTCTCCGTTGTAGAGCTGCTCGAACGGGTCGCGGGGCACGACCAGCAGCAGCGCCCGCTCGCGCGTGATCGCGGTGACCGGGGAGGGCTGCCCGTCGATCAGACCCTCGTAGCCGAACGCTTTCCCCGGACCCGCCAGCCCCACCCGGATGCGGCGCTCGCCGCGAATCAGCAGCTTCTCGACCGCGCCGTTGATCGTGAGGAAGCAGGCCGCCGACGGCGCCCCCTCGGTCAGCAGGGTGCGCCCCGGTGGACAATGGGCGTAGCTGCCTGACGTGAGAAAGCCCCACAGAGCCAGCGAGTCGAAGTCGTGGAATGTGGCCATCCGGCGCACGTACTTGGGGTCGGGCGGGCCGCAGTATTCGAGCTCTGCAAACGCCCGCTCCGCCTCTTCGTCCGGCGGGCTGACCGGCTCGCTGCCGAGCGAGGCGGCCAGGCGCAGGAGCTGGCTGCGGTGACGTTCGATCAGCAGTGCGGCGAGCCGGCGCTTCAGCCGTGACGCGGACGGCGAGTGGCGGGCGAGCAGGGCGGCGAAGTCCGCTCGATTGAGTACGAGCACCGTGGTGGGCTCGGTCGCGCGCACGCTCATGGTGTGCGCTCCGCCGTCGAGCAGCGCGATCTCGCCGACCATCTCGCCCGGGCCGGACCGGGCGATCTCCACCTCCCGATCGCCGGGAACGTGCAGCGACGCCGAGACGCCGCCTTCGACGATGAATACCATCTCGCGGCCGGTTTCCCCCTGGCGCCACAGGAGCTCACCCGCCCGCATCTCCTTTCGGCGGACGAACTGCGCGATCTCCGCCAGGTCGGACTGCTCTCGGCCCTCGAGCAGCGGCACGGTGGCGAGGAACTCGAGCACCGCGCTTTCAGACATCGAGGTCGCGAGTCTCGAACTCGAGCCCGGCCGGGGTGAGCTCGGCGGTCAGCATCGAGTACTCGGGCACCTCCAGCCAGCTCGAGTGGTCGGCGGTGAGCGGCTCGGAGGCGATCACCACCGACCGGGGCGGATCTCCTGCCGACATCTGCCAGCCGTCCTGATCGTGCTGGGCGTAGGTGCCCCCGATCGCGTACCAGAGGCTCACAAACGGCAGGTCGGTCTCGAGCATCTCGTCCTCGGGCGGGTACCAGCCGTAGTCGTACGAGAAGCGGGTGGCGACCACGGCGCGGCCGGTGCTGAGCAGGAGGTTGACGGGAGAGGACGTGTCGATGCCGTGGGCGGCGCGGACTGTGCGCAGAATCCGCAGGGCACCGGCAGTTGCATCGGCCAGCCGGCGGGTGTCCGGTGCGCCGTAGGGATCGTCCAGCTGCGACAGCACCAACGCGTAGATCCACTCGGAATCGGTCGTCCCCTCGATCCGCTGAGCGAGCTCGGGCCGGACGTGCTCGACCAGCGCGTAGCGGATCCGGGCGAACTGGCGGAGATGCCCGTTGTGGGCGAGCACAACGCGGGCGCCGGCGAACTGGAACGGATGCAGGTTGGTGTCGGCCACCACCGCCTCGTCGGAGTAGGTGACCCCGCGCACATGGGCGACCAGGCATGTCGGCGCGAGCTTGCGCGAGAGGAAGCGCAGGTTGCGGTCAAACGACGGCAGGGTGGTGGCCTGATAGCTGAACGGGTCCTCCGGCCGCAGCGAGGTCGGATCCCACGCCTTCATGCCGAAGCCCGCGAGGTTCAGGAAGGTATTCATCATCTTGGGGCTGTACGACTGCCGCACGAGGCTGTTGTCGGTGTCGAACAACACGCTTCGCAGGGGCAGGGATTCACCGAGATAGGCCAGGATGCGGCACATGCGCCCATCGTAGTCGGGGGTGCCTAGTATTCGGCCCAGGTTCCGATCAGGAGGGTTTGGTGAAGCAATTCAAGTGCGGCGATGTGGTGCCGGGCTGCCAGTGGGTCACCCGCAATGACGACGAGACCGAGCTGTTCGAGGAGATCAGCTCACACGCACGCGAGGTGCACGGGATGGACGAGGTGCCGCCGGAGGTGCTGGACGCGATTCAGAGCGTGATCACCGAGGTCTAGTTCCGGTCTCCGAGACCGACAGCTCGCCGGACGTGAGGAATCTCTCGATCGCTCCCGTGTACGGCGCCGGCTCGAAGCCTTGATCGCTCACCCAGGCGTCGTTGTAGTACGTGCCCGCGTACCGGTCGCCGCCGTCGCAGATCAAGGTGACCACGCTGCCGCGGCGGCCGCCGGCAAGCATCTCGGCGATCAGCGTGAACGCTCCCCAGACGTTGGTCCCGGTGGAGCCGCCGACGCTGCGACCGGTGCGCTCGTGCACCAGCCGCATGGTGGCGATTGATGCGGCGTCCGGCACCTGGATCATGCGATCGATGATGTCGGGGAGAAACGACGGCTCGGCCCGCTGGCGTCCGATGCCTTCGATCCGTGACGGCCGGCCGGTGAACTTCGAGCTGTCGCCGCACCAGGTCGCGTAGAAGATCGAGTCCTCCGGGTCGACCACGCACATCTGCGTGGGGTAGCGGCCGAACCGCGCATAGCGTCCGATGGTCGCGCTCGTCCCGCCGGTTCCGGCTCCCACCACGATCCAGGTGGGGATCGGATGCCGCTCCAGCGCCATCTGGGTGAAGATCGCCTCGGCGATGTTGTTGTTGCCGCGCCAGTCGGTCGCCCGCTCGGCGAAGGTGAACTGGTCGAGGTAGTACCCGTTGCGTTCGGCCGCGATCCGCTGCGCCTCGGCGTAGACGGTGGTCGGGTCCTCGACCAGGTGGCACTGGGCCGATTGGGCCTCGATCAGCGCGATCTTCTCGGGACTGGTGGTGGCCGGCATGACCGCGATGAACGGCAGGCCGAGGAACCGGGCGAAGTACGCCTCGGACACGGCCGTCGACCCGCTGGAGGCCTCGACGATGGTGGTGTGCTCGGTGATCCAGCCGTTGCACAGGCCGTACAGAAACAGCGATCGCGCGAGGCGATGCTTGAGCGATCCGGTGGGATGCACCGATTCGTCCTTCAGGTACAGGTCGATGCCCCACTGCTCGGGCAGGGGGAACACGTGCAGATGGGTGTCGGTGGAGCGGTTCGCGTCGGCGTCGATGCGCCGCACGGCCTCGTCCGCCCAGGCTCTCGAGCCGCGGCTCTGACGACCGTTTTGCGACATGCTCACCTGCACAGTTTGCTTGATCCCGGGTTCCTGCGCAGCACGCATCACCTGAGCACTTCGGCCAGCCACCGCCTGGCCTCGCGGACCAGCACCGGGTGGGTCGCATCCGTGTAGTACTCCAGCGCGACCACGGCTTGGGTGATCGCCCAGCCGCGGCTGCGCGACCAGGTGGCATCGTCGATTGTGAGCGTGGCCCGGAAGGCGTCGCGCTGCTCCGGCGAGAGCACCTTCCACACAACCATCACGTCACAGGCGGGATCGCCCACCGCGAGCCCGCCAAAGTCGATCAGCCCGGTCAGGCGCCCATCGATCACCAGCATGTTCTGGCGGTCGAGATCGCCGTGGATCCACACCGGCGCGTGCTCCCACCGCGGCGCCTCGAGGGCCTTGTCCCATGCCGCAATCAGGCGGCGTGCATCGATGTCGGCGGCGAGCGATGCGATTGCCGAGCGGGTGGCGGAGTCGCGGTTTGCCAGCGGCTCACCGCGGGAGAAGTTGTGCTCGCCCGGCGGAGGTCCGCCAACCGGGTCGATCCGCCGCATCGCCGCCAGCACGCCGGCCAAATCTGCCGTGAACAGCCGCCCGTCGGTGATCCGCTCGGCGGTCGCACGCTCCCCCGGAAGCCAGGTGTACACAGCCCAAGGGAGTGGATACCCGTGTGCCGGCGCCCCCTGGGCCACCGGCACGGGGACGGCGACCGGCAGGAGCGGTCCCACTCGCGGCAGCCAGCGACACTCCTTCTCGAGGGGCGCCGCGGTGTGCGTTCGCCGTGGCAGCCGCACCACCATCTCGTCGCCGAGCCGGAAGAGCGCGTTATCCGTCCCCATTAGCTCGACGCGGGTGATCGGCAGCGAGGCCCATTCGGGGAACTGGCTTTGGAGCAGGCGTCGGACGAGAAGCTCGTCGGTGGGAATCTCGTCCGCGTGCATCATCATCAGACCCACGGTAGGGCGTTGGCCAGATGTGTTGCACGTCAGCGTCGACGATTCAGGCGCGTTCGGCGGCCGGTGTCGGCACCGGCTTTGACCGCGGGATGCGAAGCGCGATTCGCGTCCACTCCGGCATCCACCAGTTGGCGTCGCCGAACAGCTTCATCAGCGCCGGCACCAGCAGTGCGCGGATCACGGTGGCATCGAAGATGATGCCGCCGGCGATCCCGATTGCGAGCGGCTTGATCTCATACCCGGGGCTGGTCGAGAGCACCAGGAAGGCGAACATCAGGATCAGAGCGCCGCTGGTGACGAGCTTTCCGGTTCGGGCGAGTCCCAGCTCGATCGCCTTGTCGGTCGAGCCGGTCTCGTCGTAGGCCTCGCGCATACGCGTGAGCATGAACACCTCGTAGTCCATCGAGAGGCCGAATAGGAAGGCGAAGATCATCACCGGGATCCAGGCGATCACCGACTCGGTCGCCGGCACGTTCCAAAGCGAGGAGCCGTGGCCCTGCTGGAACACCAGCACGACGATCCCGAAGGCGGCGGCGAGTGACAGCAGGTTGAGCACGATCGCCTTGATCGCGAGCACGACGGAGCGAAACGCCCTCGTGAGCAGGATCAGTGTGAGCATGAGGATCACGGCCAGCACGTAGGGAAAGCTGCCGTACAGGGCATGCTGGAAGTCGCGGTCGACCGCGGTCACGCCGGTGAGCGTGCCGTCGGTGCCTTCGAGCGCAACGTTGGCGCGGTCGACGATCGTCTGGATGCCGGAGGCGGCGCCGTCGGTGGCGGGGAAGGCCTCGACCAGGGAGTCCTGTCCGTGGCGCCAGCCGGGCGGTGCAGCGGCTCCGACCACTCCCGGTACGGCGCGCAGCCTGGCTGCGATCTGCTCGGGGTTGCCGCCCTGCTCCACCAGCACGTCCAGCGGCTTCATCACCCCGGGTGTGATGCCTGCAGCGGCCAGCTGGTCGCGGCCGGCGATGGCGGTGCCCGTGCCTGGGAAGTTCTTCAGCTGGGCCTCGTTGGCGTTGAGCTGCATCCCGAAGCCGACCAGCACACCCACGATCACCAGGCCGAGGGCGGCGACCGCCACCGGCCGGCGCAACACGAAGCGCGCCCACCGGCCCCACGGGCCGTCCTCGGGGTGGCCCTCATCGAGCAGTCTGCGCGGCATCACGCGAACCTTGTTGATTCGCGTCCCCAGCACGGCCAGCATCGCCGGTAGCAGCGTCAGAGACGCGAGCACCGAGACGAACGGGATCAGCATGCCGCCGATGCCCATCGAGCGAAGCAGCGGCAGGGGCAGCAGCACCATTGCCAAAAGGCCGATCGCCACGGTCGAGCCGGACACGATCACTGCGCGTCCGGCGTGGGTCATCGTCTCGACCAGCGCCGGCTCTACCTCGCTGCCCTCGCGGAGCTCGTCGCGGAACCGGAAGATCATCAGCAGGGCGTAGTCGATGGCGATGCCGAGACCGACCAGTGCGACCAGGAACTGGACGATGATCGAGACATCAGTGATGTAGGTCAGCGCCAGGATCAGCGTGAACGTGTTGAGGATCGCCGCCAAGGCGACAACCAGCGGCATCAGCACGGCCGGCAGCGTCCCAAACACAAACAGCAGGATCACCAGCGCGCCGAGACCGCCGATCACGGCCTCGAGCAGCACGCTCGACCCGCCACCGGAGCCGTGTTTGGAGGCTTCCTCGAGAGGGTCGTGGCCGGTGACGTTGACGGTGATGTCGGCGGGAAGGCCGTTGGCAGCCGCGGCGCGCATCTCACCCGCGCCGCTCTGGGCATCGAGCCGCGATGGGCCGGGCGGGTACACCTGCTCGAAGATGGTGTGCCGGTCGTGTGAGACGTACATCAGGTTGCCGGTCGAGAAGTATGAGCTGGTGCGTGCTCCCGGCATGGTGGCGGCAGCCCGCTGCATCGCCCGCTTGATCGCCATGCTCTTGGTCGCGTCGCCGCTGGTGTGGAAGACCACGATGTTCGGTGTGCGCACACCGACTCCCAGCGTATGGAGCGTCCGCTGGCTGGCCTCGTAGGCGGAGTGACCCGGGACGGCAAGGCTCTGATACCAGCGTGACGAAAGCTTGCCCGCGGACACGCCGCCCACGATCGTCAGCACGATCCACACGGCGATCACCGGCCAGCGGAAGCGGGTGGTGAAGTGGGCAAGGCGGCCGAGCAGTCCGGGTTCTGCGTCGTTCATTGCAGCGCCCCCTTCCGGGGCTTGGGCCTCGCTGCGAACGAACGGGCTTCTCGAGAAGCGCGCAACCAAGCGGTCACCCAGCCTACCACGCGCTCGACGCGTGGACTCGATGGGGCCGTGTTCGTCAAGCATGGCTGAGCGCTCCTTGCGCCCGAAGGATGTCGTCCTGAACCAGGTCGGCGTTGATGGCAATCGCCGCTGCCGATCCGGCGCCGGCCGAGGTGATCACTTGCGCGCGGGGATCGACGACGTTGCCCGCGGCCCAGACGCCGGGCGTGCTGGTCTGGCCGCTGCCGTCCACGGTGACGAAGCCGGCCGCGTCGACCTCGCAGCTCAGGCCCGCCGCCAGGCCGTCGGCGTGGGGCACGTTTGCCGGCCGGATGAACACCGCCGTTCGTGCGACCCTGCGGCCGTCGGTCAGCTCAACACCCGCCAGCCGGTCGTGTTCGACCACCAGCCGGGCGATCTCGCCGCGCACGATCTCCACCCCGCGCGCCGCCAGCTGCGTCTCTTCGGTTGGCTGGAGGTCCGAGGTGTGGACGAAGTACACCACGTCGTTCGACCACTGCCGCACGAGCTGGGCGTGCAGCACCGAGCCGGGCTCGGTGCCGAGCACCCCGATCGGCTGGTCGCGCACCTCCCACCCGTGACAGTAGGGGCAGTGCAGGAGATCCCGGCCCCACCGCTCGCGGACGCCGGGGATGTCGGGCAGTTCGTCGTGAACACCGGTCGCGATCAGGATCCGGCGCGCGTTCACAGCCCCGCCGTCCGCGAGATGGACGACGAACCCGGCCTCGATCTTGGCGACCTGACCCTCGATCAGCTCCACCCCGTAGCCGGTCACCTCGGCCCGTCCGGCGGCGAGGAACTCGGCCGGAGGCATCCCATCGCGGGATACGAAGCCCTGCATGTGAGCTGCGGGCGCGTTGCGGGGTGCGCCGGCATCGATCACAGCCACTCGCCGGCGGGCGCGTCCGAGCACGAGGGCGGCGCTCAGGCCGGCGGCTCCGCCGCCCACCACCACCACGTCATACATCCCAGTCTCCACGGTGACTCCCTTCAGCTTGTGACTACGTCCAGTTGCACCGTACGCACCGACTCCCGCATACGGCAAACAAAGTTGCCAATCCTGGGACGCGAACGTCTAGAGTGGACGGCATGGCGACCTCGCCCGCGATCGGCGCTGTCCTAGCCGAAGTCGGCCCTCGGCTCAAGCGGGCGCGGGCCAAACGTGGTGTCACCTTGGCCGAGCTGGCGGCTGCCACGGGGATCTCCAAGAGCACGCTGTCGCGGCTGGAGTCGGGGCAGCGCCGGCCCAGCCTCGAGTTGCTGCTCCCGATCGCCCAGGCACACCAGATACCGCTGGACGACCTGGTCGGCGCGCCGGAGGTGGGCGACCCCCGAATCCGCCTCAAGCCGACCGTCCGCAAGGGCCGCGTGGTCGTCCCGCTGACCCGTCAGCCGAGCGGGATGCATGCCTGGAAGGTGCTGATCCCGCCGGAGGAGGGCGAACCCGAGCTGCGCACCCACGACGGCTACGAGTGGCTGTATGTGCTGTCCGGGAAGATGCGCCTGATCCTGGCCGACCACGACATCACCATGGGCCCGGGCGAGGTGGCGGAGTTCGACACCCGCCTACCGCACTGGTTCGGGCCGGCAGGCGACGAGCCGGTCGAGATCCTCAGCCTCCTGGGCCGGCACGACGACCACATCCACGTCCGCGCCAAGTCTCGCAAGTGAATAAAAGGTGCCAGGCACCTTTTATTCACCCCACGAGCTCCTTGAATGCGGGATCGGCGCGGATCGGTTCGAAGTCGGAATCCCCCTGGGCCGCCCGGCCAGCCGTGGTGCCGGCCTCCTCCGCAAAGGCAGTGCATTTGACGCCGGGAGGCGCGAACACGAACGTCCCGGCGGGGGGCTCCACCAGTTCGCCGTCGAGCTCGAACCGCGCCCGGCCACAGTGGACGACGTAGAGCTCCTCGTCCGAGTCGTCGTCTGACTCATCGTGCTCGTTGATGATCCGGTCGCCCACGTCTCGGCCGCAACGGGCAGCGGCCGTCGCTGACCTCGTCGATCTCGTCGACGCGTGCCACCCTGAAGTTTCTCGAGCCGGGCTGGGTCATTGCCCCCATGATGCTATCGGGTGAATAATTGGTGCCAGGCACCAATTATTCACCCAGGCGGCGCGAGTTGAAGTGATCGATCGCCCGCTGTACGCTCGCGCGTACTGCGAACCCGGGGGCAGTGATGCCGGCGAAGGGGCTCCACCACATCGATCTTGCAGTCAGCGACGTCGAGCGGTCGCTCGCGTTCTATCTCGACCTGTTGGGCCCACTTGGGTGGCACATAACGAGGCGGTATCCGACCTACAGGGCCACGGAAGAGGTGGTGTACCTCGGCACGGCGGAACCGAACGCACCCTACGACGACGGGGGCTTCGGACTGCGGCCGGCCGACGGTGGCGCCCACCAGTACTACGGAGTCGGCATCGAGCACATCGCGTTCGAGGTGGACACCAAGGCCGAGGTCGAAGAGGCGTATGACCGGGCGGTGTCGTGCGGCGCCAAGATCCACTACCCACCCGAGGAAGATCGGGACGAACCCGGCTACCACGCGTTCTTCGTGTTCGATCCCGACGGCTTCCGGGTCGAGGTGTTCTGCTGGTCGCCACCACAGGGATAGAGGGGAGAGCGGGATGGAGACGACCTGGAACGATGGCCACCGTTTCTCGGGTCGGGTTGCACTGGTAACCGGTGCCGGCGGCACGCTGGGCGGAGCGGTTGCGCGCGGTTTCGGACGTGAGGGGGCCTCGGTGCTGGTCGGCTACCGCAGATCACAGGCAGAAGCCGAGGTGGCGGTCGCCGAGATCGTCGATGCCGGCGGTGCCGCATCCGCCCATCAGCTGGACGTCACCGATCAAGCTTCGGTCGATCGCTTCGTAAAACAGGCACAGGCCAGCTATGGGAGGATCGACGTGCTGGTGAACACGGCCGGGCGCCTGGACGAGGCCGACACCGTACGTTTCGAGCAGATGAGCGCCGACGCGGCCACGGCCCTGCTGGCGGTGGACGTGATCGGCGCGATGCGCATGTGCCACGCCGTGATTCCGCATATGCACCGCCACGGCCGCGGCGCGATCATCAACTTCTCGAGCACCTACGGCAACGGCGTCAACCCCGAGAACCCGATCAACTGGGTGCCGGTCACCTACTGCGCCGCGAAGGGGGCGATCCGCGGCCTCACCGCATCATTGGCACGAGATCTCGCACCGGAGATCCGCGTCAACGCCCTCGCTCCCGGTCCGATCTCGGGAAACTGGGAGTGGGAGTGGGGCGTCGCCCCCGAACACATCGAAGAAGCCAAGGCGATGAACCCGATGAAGCGTTTCGGCGATCCCCGCGAGATCGCCGAGACCGTGCTCTTCCTCGCGTCGGACGGCGCCGGCTACATCAACGGCCAGGTGGTGCATGTGGAGGGGGGCTGGGTTCCCGCCGGATAGGGAGGGTTATGGGCAAGCCACTCGGACTTACCGCAGCAGGATTTGGAGCTCAACCAGACGCTGCGTCCCACGTCCCGCAGAAGATGTCGCGGGAGTGGGTGGATGCCCTGGCGGACGTGCCGCTGTTCGCAGGGCTTTCCCGCCGCCACCTGACCAAGGTTGCACGGCTGGCTTCCACCAAGCGCTACCCCAGCGGCGCTGCCATCGTCAAGACCGGTGCTCCCGGGGAGGCATTCTTCGTGATTCTCGACGGCCGGGCGAGCCTGGGTGCAGGCAGCCGCCGGGCCACGCTCGGCCCCAACGAGTCCTTCGGTGAGATGTCGCTGCTGGACGGACAGCCGCGATCGGCCACCATCACCGCCCGATCAGAGGTGCTGGTGATGATGGTGCCGCGGCAGAAGTTCCTCAAGCTGCTCGAGAAGGAGCCCAAAATCGCGATGGCGGTCTTGTCCACGTTGTGTGGCCGGATGCGCATGCTGCAGGCCAGAGGGGGCGTGTGAGGGCCGGAGCCGGCCTGATTCACCCGATTGCAGCGGCCCGTGTGGGCAGGGTATTGTTGGACGGTTCGGCTCCACGCGCAGAGCCGCGGCTACAGAGGGGTGGTTGAGATGGCTGGTGTGTATGTCGGCGATTTCGAGTCGCCTGACGAAGTTCGCTCTCCCGACAAGACCAAGGTGGATGTGGTGCGGATGGGCGATGCTGCCACCGCTGCACGGCTGACGTTGCAGCCCGGCTGGCGCTGGTCGGAGTGCATCAAGCCGGTGGTGGGAACCGACAGCTGCCAAGTGCGACACGTCGGCTTCCTCGAGTCGGGAACCATGCACGTCACCCACAACGACGGCTCCGAGATGGTGGTCGTGTCGGGCAAGTCATACGTGATCGAGCCTGGCCACGACGCCTGGGTGGTCGGCGACGAGCCGGTCGTCGCGTACGAGTTCGAGTCGAAGTCGGCGGAGGATTACGCGCGCGGTTAGCGGCTCGCTACCATCACGGGGGTACAGCGGCAGGAAGATTTCGGCGAACCGGAGGTGCCCGTAGTGGCTGACGCGAAACCTGCAAAGACGGGCACGAATCCCGCCAAGCGAACCGGCAAGGCGTCCACGGGATTCACCGCTGACGAACAAGCCGCGATGAAAGAGCGCGCCCGCGAGCTGAAGGCCGCGCGCAGCGGCAAGGCCGACGGAGAAGGCGACGTGCTGGCCAAGATCGCCGAGATGCCGGAGCCAGATCGCGCCATGGCGGAGCGGCTCCACGCGATCATCAAAACCGCCGCGCCCGAGCTCTCGCCCCGAACCTGGTACGGGATGCCGGCGTACGCCAAGGACGGCAAGGTCGTGTGCTTCTTCCAGAGTGCCGCGAAGTTCAAATCGAGGTACGCGACGCTCGGGTTCAGCGACAAGGCGAATCTCGACGACGGCACCATGTGGCCAACCTCGTTCGCGCTCACGCAGTTGACCACCGCCGACGAGGCGAGGATCACCGAGTTCGTCAAACATGCGGTGAGCTGAGGGCGGATCGGTCATACTCGGGTTGTGATCGTCTGCACGCAGTGCGGTCAGGAAAACCCGGACGGTTTTCGCTTCTGCGGGGCCTGTGCCGCGCCGCTGGCTGCGGGGCAGGCCGGCCGGCGGGAGGAGCGCAAGGTCGTCACGGCCCTGTTCTGCGATCTGGTCGGCTTCACCTCCCTCTCGGCGACGGCGGATCCGGAGGATGTGACCGCGATGCTCGACCGCTACGCCGCCATGGCCCGGGATCAGATCGAGGGTCACGGCGGGGTGGTGCAGAAGTTCATCGGTGATGCGGTTGTGGGGGTGTTCGGCGTGCCGTCCGCGCACGAGGACGATCCCGAGCGGGCGGTGCGGGCGGGGCTTCGGATCGTGGACGCCGCGGAAGACATGCTCGGTGTCGGAGGCGCCCCGCTTCGTGTGCGGGTGGGGATCGATACCGGCGAAGCCTTGGTGCGCCTGGGGATAAGCCCCGGGTCGGGTGAGGGATTCTTGACCGGGGATGCGATCAACACCGCGTCGCGGCTCCAGGGGGTCGCGCCGGAGATGGGTGTCGCGGTGGGCGTTGCGACCCATGAGGCAACCACGACGGTGTTCGAGTACGTCGAGCTTGGGCCGGAGATGGTGAAAGGCAAGGCCGAGCCGGTGCGGGTGTTTCAGGCGCTCGCTCCCAGAGCGCGCCTCGGTACCGATCTGACGCGCAGGCACACCACGCCGTTCGTCGGTCGCGAGATAGACCTGGCTCTGCTGAAGGGGATTTTCGAGAAGGCAGTGGCGTCGGAGTCGGCGCAGCTGGTCACGGTGGTGGGTGAGCCGGGGCTGGGGAAGAGCCGGTTGGTTGCCGAGTTTCGCAACTACCTCGACGCGATGCCGCAACTGGTGACCTGGCGGCAGGGCCGGTGCCTGCCGTACGGCGAGGGGATCACGTTTTGGGCGCTCGGTGAGATCGTCAAAGCTCACGCCGGGATCCTCGAATCCGACCCGCCCGCGGTCGCGGTCGAAAAGCTCGACGCGGTGCTTCCCGCGGGTGACGAGCGGGCGTGGTTTCGCCAGCGGCTTGTGCCCCTGCTCGGAATCGAGGCGTCCTCGTCGGCCGAGCGTGAGGAGCTGTTCACGGCCTGGCGCAGGTTTCTCGAGCACATCGCCGACTCCGATCCGACCGTGCTGGTGTTCGAGGACTTGCACTGGGCCGATGACGCGATGCTGTCGTTCCTGGAATACCTGGCTGATCGGGTGGAAGCGGTGCCGCTGGTGATTGTGGGCACCGCGCGGCCGGAGGTGTATGAACGGCGTGCGGAGTATGCGGCGGGACTGAGAAACGTGAACACGGTCAACCTCTCGCCGCTTTCGGAGAACGAGACGGCGCGGCTCGTGTCGGCGTTGCTGGATGCCAGTGTCGTTCCCACCGAGCTGCGACAGCCGATCCTGGATCGGGCCGGCGGCAACCCGCTGTATGCCGAGGAGTTCGTCCAGCTTTTGAAGGACCGGGATCTGCTGGTGCGCGACGGGGCGAGGTGGGAGTTGCGCGAGGGCGCCGAGGTGCCGTTCCCGGACTCGGTCAGGGCATTGATCGCAGCGCGCCTGGACACGCTCACGCCCGAGGCGAAATCACTGTTGGCGGACGCGTCGGTGATCGGCAAGGTGTTCTGGGCTGGCGCGGTCACAGACATGGGGAACCGTGACCCCGAGTGGGTCTCCGAGGTGTTGCACGACCTCTCGCGCAAAGAGCTCGTCCGCCCGTCGCGGCAGACCTCGATGCTGGGGCAGGCCGAGTACGCGTTCTGGCACATCCTCACCCGCGACGTTGCGTACTCGCAGCTCCCCCGGCCGGAACGGGCATCCCGCCATGTTGCGGCGGCCGAATGGATCGAATCGCAGGCCCTCCAGCGGATGGAGGACGTCGCAGACGTGCTTGCTTACCACTACTCAACCGCGCTCGACCTCGCCCATGCGACCGCAAACACCGACCAAGCGGCCGCGCTCGAAGACCCGGCGCGCCGGTTTCTCACCCTCGCAGGAGAGCGTGCGCTTGGGCTCGACACCGATGCCGCCCTGACCAATCTGGAGCGGGCGCTCGCCCTCACCCCTGCAGGCCACCCCGACCGACCCGAGGCGCTGGTCGGCTACGCCGAGGCGGCGCTGCACGCTTCGCGACAGCACGACGCCAAGCAGGCGCTGGAGGAGGCAATCACCGCTCTCCACGCTCGTGGTGATCTCCCGGCCCAAGCCGATGCCATGAGCCGGCTGGGGATCGTGCTCACGAGAGTGGCCGATCCGCGCTGGGCAGAGCTTCCCGCTCAGGCGCTGGCGCTTCTGGAACCGCTTCCGCCGAGTCCGGCGCTCGTCGACGCCCTCACGGAGGTCGCCGCCACCGAGATGCTCCTCGGCCGCAATGAGGCCGCCATCGCCTCGGCCGAGCGTGCGCTCACGCTTGCAGACCAGCTCGAGGTTGACCGTCCGGCGAGAGCGCTCGGGTATCGCGGTGCCGCGCGCGGACACCTGGGCGACGCGGGCGGTATCGACGACATGCGCGAGGCGATCCGCCTCGCCACCCAGGCCGGACAAGGCCGCGACGTCGCCATCCTGCACAACAATCTGGGCATTCAGCTGCGGATGCACAGCGGCCCGCAGGCAGCACTCGACCAGCTCTGCACAGGGATCGCCCACGCCACAGCCCGAGGGCTGGCCGAGATGGTCGCGGCGTCGAGTGCGACGACGCTTGACCCGCTGGTCGACGCCGGCGAGCTTGACGAGGCGCTGGCAGTCGCCGCAGCGCTCACCGAACAGCTGGATGATGACCAGATCACGCTCGCCGAGGTGCGATGCGTGCAGGCGCGGATCCTGACCCTGCGAGGTCAGGCAACCGAGACATCCGGCTATCTCGACTGGATCGAGGCCACCACTCGCGATGAGGGCAGCGCCGACACGATCGTGCTGGGGCTGGGGGCAGCCGCTCTGGCCCGCACCGCAATCGGAGATCTCGACCACGCCGCGGCACTCCTCGCCGAGATCACCGAGACACCGCACACCCGCGACACCTCCTACTACTCCGCGTACCTGCCCGCCTTCGTCCGCAGCGCACTCGCGCTGGGGCGCCCTGACCTCGCCGAGGCGCTCACCGCCGGCTACGAGCCTCGCTCGGTGTACGCTCAGCACGCGCTCGCCACCACCGGCGCAGCGCTCGCCGAGGCTCGCGGCCAGTACCAAACGGCTGCAGACGGCTACGCCGATGCCGCACTGCGCTGGGATAGGTTCGGTGTTGTCCCCGAACATGCCTACGCCCTCCAGGGCCACGGCCGCTGCCTCATCCACCTTGGTCAACCCCAACAGGCCGCCACGGTGCTTCGCCAAGCCCGCGAACGCTTCACTCACCTCGGCGCCACGCCGGCTTGCGCCCAGGCCGACGGGCTGCTCGACCAGGCGTCGGCCTTCACCTCGTAGCGTGTGCAACTCTGTAAGGTTGCCGGCGTGGACGCAGATCCCGACCTTGTTGTCGTCGGCGGAGGGCTTGCGGGTGCTTCGTTGGCGATCGTGATGGCTCGCGAGGGTGCGAGCGTGACGGTGGTGGAGCGTGAGCGCGTCTACCGCGATCGCGTGCGCGGCGAGGTGGTGGCCGCCTGGGGCACGGTGGAGGCCCGGCGGCTGGGGTTGTACGACCGGTTGGTGGGCGGGTGCGCGCTGGAGGTGCCCGATCTCACCAACCACGTCGACGGCGAGCAATTCCCGCCGATCGACCTGTGCAAGGCTGCGCCCCATTGCGAGCCGTCCGTCGCATTCCTGCATCCGGTGATGCAGGAGGTGTTGATCGAGCACGCCGCGGCCGCCGGGGCTGATGTCCTGCGCGGCGCAAAAGTGACCTCGCTGACTCCTGGTGATCCGCCGGCGGTCGAGGTCGTACTCGACGACGCTCTGCGCACGCTGCGGCCCCGACTTGTCGTCGGCGCTGACGGTCGTGATTCGCAGGTGTCTCGGCTGGCGGGCTTCGATCGGCAGGCGGACCCGGAGGAGCTGCTCTCGACCGGACTGCTGGTGGAGGGCGAGATGGACACCGCCGGCGCGATGCACTACCTGCTCGGTCGCACCGCCGGGCACTCCGCCGCCGTTTGCGAGGTCTCGCCCCACCTGTACCGGCTGTATCTCTTCCGCCACACCGATGCAGCTCCCGGCCGGCTTTCGGGCCCGCGTGACTTCGAAACCACGCTCGTGTACCTCCGCGACGCCGGCATTCCGGATGAGTGGCTGTCCGGGGCACAGTTACGCGGACCGTTGGCGACGTTCGACGGCTCCCATCGCTGGATCGACCGCCCGTACCGCAACGGCATCGTGCTGGTTGGCGATGCGGCTGGGGCAAGCGATCCGGCGTGGGGTAGCGGCCTCGGACGGACGCTGCGCGACGTGCGGCTGCTGCGCGATGCGCTCGTGGCCGACCCGGATTGGGATACGGCGGCCACCGCCTACGCCGAGCAGCACGACGAGTTCTGGGGACGGCTCCGCGACGCCGAACACCTGAGCGCCGCAGCGTTGATGTCGGCCGGCCCGGAGGGGACGACGCGTCGTAATCGAGCACTGGAGATTTTCGAGGAGGTGCCTGAACTCGAGACGTGGACATACGGCCCCGAGTCGCACTGCACCGATGAGGTGCGAGCGCAGCTACTCGCACCCATGTGACGGATCACGGTGAGTGGATGTCAGCGTGCGGTGTCCGAGCCGCGAATGCGGCCGGGGCGGAGCGGGCGGGCGTGGGTGCTGACTTTCTCGAGGGCTCGGGTGAGGGCTTTGATGTCCGCATCGGTGAGGTGCCGGGAGAAGTGCCGGTCGATGCCGTCACGGTGGTGGAGGCGGGCCTTCAGCATCGTCTCAGTGCCCAGCTCGGTGGTGATCACCAGGATCGAGCGGCGGTCGTGTGAGGGCCGAACACGGCGGACGAGCCCTGCGTCCTCCATGCGATCGACGACACGGGTGAGGCCGCTCTTGCTGTACAGGATCTGTTCGGCGAGTTCGTTCATGGGGATGCCGTTCGGCGATTCCTCCAGGTGGACGAGGACGTCGTACCAGCGCTGCGGGATGCCCGCGGCGTCCTGCAGCTCGGTATCCAGCACGTCGATCAGCGCCAGCGCGCTTTCGACGAAGAGGCGCCAGCAGCGGAGCCGCTCGGGCGACGGGCTTGACAGAGGTTGTTCCATATGCGACAGTTCGCTTCGCAACAGTTGATAATGAGACTGTTGTAGATCATATCAACCGGCGGAAGGGAGCGAGAAGTGACCACCATTCCTGCGGAACGCGCCCAGGCTGGTTACGCGCTCGCCAACGATGAGGGCGAGGCGTTCTGGCTGCTGGGAATGCTGCAGACGATCAAGATCGGTCGCGAGGATACGGACGGGCGGTACGGCCTGCTCGAGATCGAGGTTCCTGCAGGGGTCGGCTCCCCCTGGCACGTTCACCCTGAGGAGGACGAGTGGTTCTACGTGCTCGAGGGCGAACTCACCTTCTGGGTTGGGGACGCACGACTGTCCCTGGACGCGGGGGCGTTTGCGTTCGGACCCAAGGGCGTTCCGCACACGTTCTACGCTGAGGCGGGCGGAGCGAGAGCGCTGGTTGGTTTTGCGCCCATGCAGTTCGAGGGATTCCAGCGGGAGGTCGGTCAGCCGGCACCCGAACGCGTCCTGCCGCCGCCGCTCGAAGGCCCTCCGGACGTGGCTCGGCTGATCCCGATCGCGAAGCGAAACGGGTTCGAGATCCTCGGTCCGCCGGGGCCCCCGCCCGGTCGCTAGCGGCAAACGCGTCCTGCAGCCGCGTCGATCTGGCTGCGCACCATCGTGCGGGTTCTGAAAGGATCACCGCGACCGGAGGGTGGGCCGGCGGTTTCTGGCGACCGGACACGGAGACAAGCTCATGGTGGAACGCGGCGACATCGACCGGCGAGTGCTGCCGATACCCGACGCACCTCAACCTGCGCTCGACGTGTTCGATGCGAAGGATCCGGCGGCGGTATTTCCCAAGATCGAGCCGCTGCGACCGCCCGCCGGCGCCCCCAACGTGGTGATCGTGCTCTTGGACGACGTCGGATTCGGGGCGTCGTCGGCCTTCGGCGGGCCCTGCCGCACGCCCACGGCCGAGCGACTCGCCGCCAACGGCCTCAAGTTCAACCGGTTCCACACAACCGCCCTATGTGCCCCGACCCGCGCGGCGCTCCTGAGCGGCCGAAATCATCACGCCGCCGGGATGGGGTCGATACCCGACCTCGCCACCTCGGCTCCCGGGTACACGTCGGTGCGCCCCAAATCCGTCGCACCGGTGGCCGAGACGCTCAAGCTGAACGGCTACTCGACCGCGCAGTTCGGGAAGTGCCACGAGGTGCCGATGTGGCAGGCGAGCCCGATGGGGCCGTTCGAGGGCTGGCCCACCGGGAGCGGATTCGAGCACTTCTTCGGGTTCATCGGCGGCGAGACCAACCAGTGGTTTCCGGCGTTGTGGGAGGGCACCACACCGATCGAGCCCGGAGCTACGCCGGAGGAGGGCTACCACCTCACCGAGGACCTGGCCGACCGGGCGATCAACTGGGTCAAGGAACAGAAGGCGCTGATGCCCGACAAGCCCTTCTTCCTGTACTTCGCGCCGGGGGCGACGCACGCACCTCACCACGTGCCCATGGAGTGGGCGGAGCACTATCGCGGCCAGTTCGACGACGGCTGGGATGCGCTGCGCGAACGATCGCTGGCGCGGCAGAAGGAGCTCGGTGTCGTTCCGTCCGGCTGCGAGCTGACCGAGCGCCACGCCGAGATCCCTGCGTGGGACGACATGCCGGAGGATCTGCGGCCGGTGCTGGCGCGGCAGATGGAGATCTACGCCGGGTTCCTGGAGCACACCGACCACCACGTCGGCCGGCTGATCGACAGCATCGACGAGATCGGTGTGCTCGACGACACGTTGGTCTTCTACATCGTTGGTGACAACGGCGCGAGTGCGGAGGGCACGCCGAACGGCACCTTCAACGAGCTTTTGGTGTTCAACGGCGCGTTTCAGCTCGAGACGCCCGAGTTCATGGCCGAGCGGATCGACAAGTTCGGGGGTCCCGAGGCGTTCAACCACTACGCCGTGGGCTGGGCGCACGCGATGGACACGCCGTTCCAGTGGACGAAGCAGGTGGCCTCGCATTGGGGAGGGACGCGCACCGGGATGATCGTGCACTGGCCGAACGGCTTCACCGCCAGGGATCAGGTGCGAAGCCAGTTTCACCATGTGATCGACGTGGCGCCCACAATCCTCGATGCGGCCGGGCTGCCGCAGCCGACCAGCGTCAACGGCACGGAGCAGCGGCCGATGGACGGCGTCAGCATGCTCTACGCGCTTGACGAGCCCGCCGCGGCCGACCGGCGCGCGACCCAGTACTTCGAGATGTTCTGCAACCGCGGGATCTATCACGAGGGGTGGACCGCCGTCACCAGGCATTCGACGCCATGGGTGACCGCGCCGATGCCGTCGTTTGACCACGACCTGTGGGAGCTGTACGACACCAACACCGACTGGAGCCAAGCTCGCGACCTGGCTCAGCAAATGCCCGAGCGGCTGGCCGAGCTGCAGCAGTTGTGGCTGGACGTTGTGCGTGAGTACAACGTCCTGCCCCTGGATGATCGCCGCATCGAGCGCTTCGACGCGGGAATGGCCGGTCGCCCCCAGCTGATCTCCGGGCACACGCAGCTTCTGTTCGGCGGCATGCGCCGGTTGAGCGAGGGATCGGTGCTGAACATCAAGAACTCCTCGTGGGCGATCACCGCCGAGGTCGATCTGCCCGAGAGTGGGGCCGACGGTGTCGTGATCGCCCAGGGCGGGGCGTTCGGGGGCTGGGCGATCTATGCCCGAGAGGGACGGCCGGCGTATTGCTACAACCTGATGGGCCTGCGCCGCTCCAAGGTCGAGGGCGCCGCCCAGATACCCGCCGGCACGCACCAGGTGCGGGTCGAGTTCGACTACGACGGCGGCGGCCTCGGTAAGGGCGGCGACCTGCGCCTGTACCTCGACGGCGTTGAGGTCGGCACCGGCCGGCTCGACGCGACCGTGCCGCTGATCTTCTCGGCGGACGAGACCGTCGATCTCGGGAGCGACGCCGGCTCACCGGTCAGCGACGACTACGCGCCGGCGACCAGCGAGTTCTCCGGCACGATCAACTGGGTGCAGATCGATCTCGGTGAGGATGCGCGGGATGCCGACCACCTGATCTCGCCCGACGAGCGGTTCCGGATCGCGATGGCTCGGCAATAGCGCTCGCGGGATTTTGGTCAGGCGAGCGCCGGGCCCGGCGGCACCAGCTCGTCCAGGGCGCGCATCGCGTCGCTGGATAGCTCCACTTCGGCAGCCCCGGCATTTTCCCGGAACCGATCGGCGTTCCCGGAGCCGGCGATCGCCGACGTGACACCGGGCTGGCGCAGCACCCAGGCGATGGCGACCTGGGCGACCGAAGCGCCGATCTCCCGGCCGACGGCGCGAACCCCATCGACCACGCGCTTCGAGCGGTCGGCAAACTCCGGTGACACGAGTCGCTCGAAGAACTCCGAGTCCTCCCAGGCCGTGCCTGTCCAGGTTTGGACGACCTCGTCGTACGGCCGGTCGGTGAGGACGCCGCTCCCGAGCGGTTCGTAGATCGTCACGGCGATCCGCCGGTCACCGCACCACGCGATCAGATCGCGATCGCCGAGGTAGTCGACCATGCTGAGTCCGGTCTGGATCACGTCCACGGGCCGCTGTTCGTGGCATCGGGCGATGTCCTCGCGCTCGTAGTTGGAGAGGCCGATGCTGCGCACGAGTCCGTCTGCGACCAGCGCGGCCATCGCCCCCCAGGTGTCGGCGAGCGGCACGCCGGTGTCGTCGGGCCAGTGCAGCAGGTAGACGTCGAGATGATCCCGGCCGAGTCGCCGCAGGCTCATCTCACACGCCCGCCGAATCTCGTCCGGCCGGAAACCGGTGGCACCGCCACTCAGCGCCGCTTCCGGCGCGGCCTTGGAGCACACGAGCATGTCGTCGGACATCTCCCGCAGGGCGTGACCGATGACCGCCTCGTTGCCGGTGTCGAAGTAGTTCTCCGACGTATCGACCCAGTTGACGCCGGTTTCCTGAGCGACTCTCAGCACGCCGGCGGCGCGGGAGATTTCGGACGGGTCGGCGGGGTCGTGCCCCAGCCACGCGCCCCCGAGACCCACGACCGAAAGCCGCAGGTCGGTTGCCCCGACAGGTCGCTCCTCCATCAGGCAATGACACTACTCCCCTCGGCCACGGCCTGACAAGATCGCTGTGGTACCGTCGATTGCATGGCGATCGAACAGATGGATCACGTCGGCATTGTGGTTGACGACATCGCGGCCGCGACCGAGTTCTTCGTCGAACTGGGGCTCGTGCTTCAGGGCGGGGGACCCGTCGAAGGTGGCTGGGTGGATCGGGTCGTGGGGCTCGAGGGCGTGCAGGCGGAGATCGCGATGCTGGGGACTCCGGACGGCCACGCGCGAGTCGAGCTGGCCAAGTTTCACTCGCCGGTACCCCCCGGCGACGACCGGCCCGCACCCGCGAACGCGCCCGGGATCCGCCATATCTCATTCGTTGTCGACGACATCGACACCGCCGTCGCCGGTCTGAGAGCACGGGGGACGGAGCTCGTGGGCGAGCTGGAGCGCTACAAGGACATCTACCGGCTCTGTTATGTCCGCGGCCCGGAGGGGATCATCGTCGAGCTGGCGGAGCGGATCAGCTAACGATGGCCGCGCGTGAATAACGGTGCCAGGCACCGTTATTCACCGTTGCTTGGTGCCGACGATGCACCGCGCCACGCCGGGGAGCCGCACCTCGCCGTCGACCTCGTAGGCGCTGACCTTCGCGATGACGGCGTTTGCGATCCGTTCCCGCGCCGGTGCGTCGACCTGCTGCAGCGCGGCGACCGCAAGCGAGACGTGCTCGCTGATCATCTCCCAGTACTCGGCGGGCGATCGCGTCACGAGCTCGACTTCGACGGTCCACTCGGCAACATCGTGCAGCCCTGCGACCTCGTACAGGGCGCTGACACATCCCGGGGCGGCGCATCGAAACATGTTCGGCCTGTCCGGGTCGGGTGGGGACAGCTCCGTCTCGGTCGCGATTGCCTGCATCGCGATCGACGTCCACGGGTTGCCCTCGGGATTGACCCACACCGACGAGCAGACACGTCCGCCCGGCTTGAGCACGCGTGCGAACTCGGCGGTCGCCTTGGCGAGGTCAGGAAAGAACATGTACCCGAACCGGACGGAGATACTGTCGAATGTCGCGTCCCCGAACGGCAGGTCGTCGGCGCTGCAGACTCTGGTCTCGAAGTTGGTGATCCCCAGCGCGGTTGCTCGCCGCGCCGCGATTTCCAGCATCTCGGCCGAAAGGTCGGTCAGAACCACGTGCCCCCGCGGCGCCAGCTTGGCGACGGTCAGCCCCGGCTCGCCGGTGCCCGAGGCGATGTCGAGGTGCTGCTGATCATCGGCGATCTCGAGACGCTCGATCATCGCAATGCCGACCGGGCCCAGCTGATCCATGATGATCGAGTCCCACTTTTCCCAGCCGGCGGAAAGGCCGGCCCAGGCCGCTCGCTGGCCGTCTCGGATCTCGTCACCGCTCGACATGCGTCAACTCACAGGGCTCAGGCTGCAGGGGCACTCGGGAACTCGGATTTGCCTGGGCGGCGGTGGGTGAGGGCGATCGCAAACGCCACGGCCGCGGCCACTCCCACCGCAACCTCGACGGTCCAGACCATACCCGGCGACGCGAGCTGGCCGACCGCGTCGCGCGCCACCGGCTCGAGCAGGAGCGCCCCTGTGACCAGAACGGCGCTGATCCAGGATCGGCGGACACGCCAGCGCTGACCCAGCAACCCGTACAACGGTCCAGTCACCAGGCCTGCAACCACCCAGGTCACGTTGCCCCCGTGCAACCCCAGCCCACCGTTGAGAAGCAGAGCCTGCAAGGCCGAGGGAAAGCGGCTGAGCGGTACACCTTCCAGAGGGCTGAGCGTTAACGCGAAGTAGCCGACCAGCGCTGACAGCGTCACCACCAAGCCCAGCAGCATCGCTCGGCCGGGGCGCACCTGGGTGCATCCGGCCACGAACGGCAGGATCAGCCAGGGAGCAGACATCTGACTCGCGGTGGACGGCCAAACGCCAAACTCGACAAGCAGCCGTCCGCTGCCCAGATACTGATCCACACCGCCGAACACCAAGCCGGCAACGATCGCCAACAGGAACGCCATAGGCCCAGGATACCGGTGCGAATGAGTCATCATCGCTGTGACTGGAAGAGCTAGAGCGTGTGCAGCGGCACCTCGTAGAACTCGACCGACGATCGGCTGCCGGCGTTTCCCGGCCCGGCATTCATCGCCTCGTCGCCCTTGCGCATCGCCTCCTCACTCTCGAACAGCGTCACGCCGAGCATGCCGCCTGAGGCGTGGTCAACCAGCAGGAGGAACCTGGCGTCCGCGAGCTCGGGTGGGAGCGCACTCGAGTCGATCGCGGATCGGAGCCTGGCGACCCTGGCATCGACATCGGCCGGATCCCCCTCGAATCTCGCCACACGGGCCCACATCGGTTATGCCTCCGCAGGGGCAGGGACCGCTCCGAGCTGCTGCATCATCTTCATCTGGTCGAAGATGCCCCAGTGCTCGCGGGCGAGGCCGTCGTCGCCGAATCGGATGATGTCGATCAGCTGAACGTCGATGCTGCGGCCGCTGGCGGGCATGCCCATGAACTCGCCTTGGTGGGTGCCCGTGGCGGAGACGCGCGCAACAGCCTTGTCACCGCTGACGAGCACATCCTGCGGCTCCATGCGCAGATCGGGAAACGCGCCGCGGAGCACGTGGAAGAGCTGTTTGACCCCGTCTTTGTTGGGTTCCATGCCCGGTAGTGCTTCCTCATGCTCGACGAAGTCGTCCACCAGCAGTTCGCCGAACCCATCGATATCGCCGGCAGTGATCAACTCGTACATCCGCCGAATTGTCGCCGCGTGATCCATTGTGAACCTCCCGTCGCCGGTGCCAAAGTCGCCAAAGTATCCCACGCCGAGAGTGAATAAATGGTGCCAGGCACCATTTATTCACGGGCAGTCAGTAGCTCGACGGGTATGACGCACCAACTGACGGGATCACCGACTGGAACGTCGCCGGATCTGGTTTGGCCTTCGACGACCGCGGTGCGCACGAGTTCAAAGGCGTCCCAGGGTCGTGGCGAATCTCTTCAGTGACAGACCATGCGAACTGAGCGGTCTAGAGACTGCCGAGTGCCTCAGCGATCGTGGTGACGAGGTTGGAGCGAACTGCAACGATGCTGATCATGAAGGGCACGAGTGTGAGCACCGAAATTCCACTCGCGAATATCAGTGCCTCGTTTTGGAGCTCCCTTCGCGGGCTTGACTCGGCCGGAGGTGCACACACTCCCTGAGAGCGTTCGTCGACGGTTTCCTGCGGGCTCTTCATGAAGAATATGACCCAACTGACGACAGATTCCAGCGGGTTTGAACCTGGAATCCCCCGAACGGGGGCGAAACGGAAGGGTTGCCATATAGCGCGCGTACGCCCAGGTCGACACTCCGCCTCCGGTGCTAGTGTCCGCCGGTGATCCGCGCCCACCTCGCTGCAGAGCTCCTCATCGAGGGCGAGCGCTGGCCAGTGTTCGTCTGGACGATCGACCATCCGGCCGGGCTCGTGCTCGTCGACACCGGGATGATCGACTCGAGGCCCGAGGTTGAGGATATGAGCCCGACGCCGCACCCGGAGAACATCCCGCGCGACGTCGTCTGCGTGATCAACACGCATCTGCATTTCGACCACTGCGGCGGCAACCGCCTGTTCCCGGGCGTGCCGATCCACGTCCAGGCGCGCGAGCTCGCCGACGCGCGTTCGCTCGACGACTACACGATCCCCGAGTGGGTCGACTTCGACGGCGCGACGTATGTCGAGCACGATGGTGAGGCGGAGCCGCTACCGGGGATCCGCCTGCTGCCGGCCCCCGGGCACAGCGACGGGCACCAGGTGGTCGTGGTCGGCACCGGCGGGGGCGCGGTCGTGCTCGGAGGCGACGTGGGTACCTCGTTTGGCGAGCTTGGCAGCGGCGCGACCGAGGGACAGCGTCGCGTGCTCGCGCTGGAAGCGCCGACGTGGCTCACCCACGCGGAAGGGCCGGAGATCCCGCAACGCTGATGGCCCGCCCGCACGGGTCCGTAGAATGCGCGAGATGAACACTGCCGCCTTGTCACTTCCTGCGGGGACAGTGCACGACACGATCCCCGCAGATCTGCTCGACACCCTGGCCCACGACGCCGACGCGCGCGCGACCTGGACGGACATCACGCCGCTGGCGCGTAACGAGTGGATCTGCCTGGTCACGTCCGCAAAGCAGCCGCAAACTCGCGAGCGGCGGCTCGAGCGGACCCGCTCACAGCTCTCGCAGGGCCAGCGCCGACCGTGCTGCTGGGAGGGCTGCCCTCACCGCGAGAAGAACGGCGGGTAGCGCGCAACCGGGCACGCCCGAATATTGTTGACGGCCGGCTCAGCCTAGATATATCATGGGTGCTATGAGAATGCTCTTGGCACTCCTCACCGCAGGCATGCTCGTGGCAGCAACCGGATGCACGCTGCTCGACCGCACCGAAGGCTCCGGACTCGTAAAACGATCGCAGAGCGTTTACTCCACAATCCCTGTCTATCCAGGAGCAACGGCGCTCGACACGAGCACAAGCGTCGGGCACAGCAACGAGGGCGGCCCCGCCGACATCGGGGATGCCCTGGGCACCTTCAGGCTCCCGGAGGCGGCCACGATCCGCGAGGTCGAACGGTTCTACCGTGAGCGGCTGACGGCACGGGGGTGGAAGCTCGGCGAACACCTGGCCGGCACGGCGAACCACTCCGCCGGCCCCGTCGACAACTACACCCGCGATCGTACGCTGATCTCCATCAACCTCGAGAACGGCTATCACCATGGACTCGAAATCGGAGTCAGCACCCGCGCAGGTTAGGCCTTAACGCCGAATCAGCCGTCCCGCTGATGATGTCCCCGGGAGCGCTCCTGGCCGGCTCTTGGCGTTGATGCTCGAGGCGGTTCCCTGCAGCCAGGGTGTATGGGCAAGACCGGGCAGAGCTCTGACGCGCCCGCGTCCATCGGTCATACTCGCGACTGTGATGATCTGCGCACAGTGCGGTCACCCGAACCCCGAGACGAACAAGTTCTGCGGGGAATGCGCGGCGCCGCTCGCGAGTGGGGCCGATGCTGCTCGCGACGTGCGAAAGACGATCACCGCCGTGTTCTGCGACCTGGTCGGCTCGACGCCGCTTGGCGAACGGCTCGACCCCGAGGTTCTGCGGCTGGTGATGAGCCGCTACTTCGACGAGATGCGTAAAGCGGTGGAACGTCACGGTGGGCGAGTGGAGAAGTTCATCGGCGATGCCGTGGTGGCGGTATTCGGGGTGCCCCAGCTGCACGAAGACGACGCGCTTCGCGCCGTCCGGGCCGCCGCCGAGATGCGCTCCCGGCTGCAGGATCTGAATGTCGCCCTGCGATCCGAGTGGGGTGTGGAGCTCCAGTCGCGGATCGGCGTTTGCACCGGCGAGGTGGTCGTCGGTCGTGGCGACGGAGCGCTCTTGGGCGACGTGATGAACACAGCCGCCCGTTTACAGACCGCGGCCGGGCCGGGCGAGGTGTACTTGGCCGACGCAACCTGGCGGCTGGTGCGTGACGCCGTGGCGGCCGATCCGGTCGACCCAGTTGTCGCCAAGGGCAAAGCCGAACCGGTGGTCGCGCGGAGGTTGGTGTCGATACGTGCCGCGGAGAAACGCGGGGCAACGCCGTTCATTGGGAGGGATCGATATGTGAGCATGCTGACCGAGGCGCTGCAGGATGCAACCGATGCGCAGGCGGGCGTGCTCGCGACCATCCTGGCACCACCCGGCGTGGGCAAGTCGCGGTTGGCAGAGGCGTTTGCCCAGAGCCTGGGGGAGCGGGCGTCGGTGCTGGTGGGGCAGACCCCGTCCTACGGCGAGGGCGTCACATTCGCGCCCCTGGTGGAGATCTTGTCGCACGCGGCCGGCGTGCCCTCGGGAGACGCCGAGACGGTGGCCGCATCGCTCCAGGAACGGATGGCGTCGCAGTCCGACGGCGCCTCGGTTGGAGCCCGGCTGGCGCGGTTTCTGGGTGTGGGCGAGGCGCTGGGTGCCGACACTTCGTGGGCGGTGCGGCGGTTGCTCGAGGTGCTCGCGGCGGAGCGGCCACTGGTGGTGATCGTGGAGGATGTGCACTGGGCGGAACCACCGATGCTCGACCTGGTCGACTCCGTGGTGGAACGCGTGCACGGCGCGGTGCTGTTTCTGTGCCTGGCCCGCCCCGAGCTACTGGAGCTGCGCCCCTCCTGGGCGGCGGCCAAGCCGCGGTCAATCACGGCCACGCTGCCCCCGCTCACGTCCCGGGACGCGCGACGGATCGGCGAAGCCCTGCTCGGCAAGACCGCACCCACATCGGTGGTGGAGCGGGTGTGCGAGACAGCCGAGGGAAACCCGCTCTACCTCGAGCAGCTGACCGCCATGCTGGCCGATCAGGGCCTCGTGGTTGACGGCGAGTGGTGCGGCTCCGACGACGTCGAGGTGGAGATTCCCGGATCGCTCCAGGCGCTCCTGGCCGCCCGGCTCGACCGGCTCGATTCCACGCCACGCCTGGTGCTCGAACTCGCCTCGATCGAGGGACGGCGATTTCGCTCCGCAGCGCTGGGAGTGCTCGCCCCCGAACTCGACGAGAATCAGGTCGAACAGGCGATGATCTCCCTGGATCGAAGCGGCCTGGTACACCCGGAGGACGAGGCCGGCGGCCTGTGGCAGTTCTCCCACGCCCTGATTCTGGAGGCGGCCTACCGAGGACTCTCCAAGCGCCGCCGCGCAGACCTTCACCAGCAGCTCGCCGATTGGCTCAGCCGCGAAGATGCCGACCGCCCGGACGCAGACGAATCGGTCGCGCGGCACCTGGAGCGAGCGCTGCGCCTCCGCGAGGAGCTTGGCATGCGCGATGAGGCTTCGGCGGCGCTTTCGCGACGAGCCGGCGAGCTGTTTGCAACGGCTGGGCTGCGCGCGTTTGCCGCGCTCGACTTCATCACCACCCGTGACCTGCTCAACCGAGCGGCGCTGCTCCTGCCGGCGTCCGATCCGCAGCGCCTGGAGATACTCCCCAACCTCGGTGTCGCGCTCACCGAGACAGGGCGCCCGCAAGAAACCGAAACGCTGCTCGCCGACGCGCTTGCACGGAGCCTCGAAGCGGGGCTGGAGCGCGAGGCGCTCCGCGCCAAGGTGCAACTCCTCTCAAACTGCGTGTACCGCTCGCCGAGCGACTGCCGAGGTGAGCGCGGCCGTGACTGAGAGCGAGGCCGCATTCAACGCCTTCCGATCTGCCGACGACCACGTCGGCTGCGCCGAGGCGGCGGTCGCGCTCGACTATCTCGAGTTCATGCGCGGACAGGCCTACCAAGCCCACGAGTGGTGCCACCGGGCGTTGGAGCATGGCCTCTCCGCAGGACGGTTTCGAGAGTCGGCGCAGGCCGCCGCCGATCTCGTATTCATGGTCACGCTCGGGCCGGTGCCGTTTGATCGGTTCGCCCAGATCGCGAACGAGCGGGTCTTTCCCCTGGACGACCCGATCGCGGCCTGCGCCGGACATTGCCTGCTGGCGGTCGCGGCACTGGCAGCGGGCGATCAGCCTGAGTTCGCCGCGCACGAACGGCGATGGCGTGAGACGGTCGACCTCCACGGGCTGGGCTGGCTGGGGGCCGCCCAGGCGCTGCTGGTGGCAGACGTCGAGACTGCCTCGGGGCACCCTCGGGCAGCGGAGCGCAGGCTCCGGGAGGCTCGTAACGTGCTGGTTTCGCTGGGCGACGTGTGGTGGGTCTCGACGCTGGATAGCACGCTCTGCAAAGCCATCGGCGCCCAGGGAGACACGCAGCGATTTCTTCGGCTCGCTGATGAGTTCGACCTCTCGCCCCCGGTGACCGACCGCGAGATCCTGATCCGCCGAAGCCTGGTGCGGGCCCAGGCGTTTCTGCTGCGCGGCGCGCCGGCGGACGCAGAGGCCGCCGCCCGCGCCGGCATCGAACTGGCGGTACCGACCGACTTGGTTACCGACCACGCTGATGCGCTGCTGACTCTCGCAGCCACACTCGACGCCCGGGGCCTCGCGGCTGACGCTTCCAAGCGACGTGCCGAGGCCGAGACGATGCTGCGCGCCAAGGGTCATGTCGCTGCGATCGCCGCCCTGGCGCAGATCCCAGCCTGACGGGAGCGGAGGCGTGAGCGAGTGCCGACGTCGATCGATCCGAGCGCCTCGACGGGCGGGAGCGTATCTTCTGCCGATCGCAACCGTGAAAGGGGATCCACCGTGACCGATGAAACCGTTCCATCCGCGAGGCGGGTTGGCGACGATTACGTGCTGCCGACCGGCCAGGACGACGAGTCGCGGCTGGATCTGATCCACGCGGTCTACGGGCCGGTGAGTCGTCAGGGGCTGGAAGCGGCGCGGATCGGCGAGGCCACACGGGTCGCGGACATCGGTTGTGGGACCGGCACCATCGCTCGCTGGATGGCAGAACGGATAGCGCCAAGCGGCAGCGTCGACGCCATCGACATCGCCGAGGAGCAAATCGAGGTTGCACGCTCATTGCCGGCCACGCCCGGCGCGGCTCCGATCCAGTACCACGTCGGGAGTGCCTACGAACCGGGGTTGCCTGAGCGCAGCTACGACGTCGTGTTCTGCAGGCTCGTGCTGTGTCACCTGCAAGAGCCGGCCAGGGCCGTCGCCGCGATGGCCGACCTCCTGGTTGAGGGAGGCCGGCTCGTGCTCGTCGACATGGACATGCGTGACACCTTTGCGATGCCGTCCAGTCCGTTCTACGAGTCGATCCTCGCCGATGCCGTGTTTCCGTACGGTGCCCACATCGGCGTCGACTACGCCGTCGGCGTGCGGTTGCCCGAGTTGATGTCGAGTGCCGGGCTGGCCACCGAATCCATTGTGGCCGACCAGCCGATCTTTCGCGACGGCCCGGAGAAGCATCTGTGGGAGCGGACGTGGGCCGTGGCGTTTCAGCGCGTCGTCGCCTCCGGCTGGCTGGCCGCCGAGCGCAGCGATGAACTGATCTCCGGCGCGGAACGGCACACGGCGGACCCGGATGTCTGGGTGGCAGTCGCAAAGATGTTCGCAGCTGTGGGCCGCAAGCCGGCCTGAGTCGGCGAGATCACCAGGACGACCGATGCGTGGGGAGCGTGGGATGGTGGAGCCGTTGAGCGTCGGGGGCGTGAGCGTCGCGAGGCGATCGACCTGCGCGAGACCCGTCGGCCTCACCGCGGGGGCGTAGCTCTGGGGATAGAGCAGCAGTTCTAAGCCACTACCTGACAGTCTGTTCTACTCGAGCGACTTGATTGTGGTTGACATCGACTGAGTGACGTATTCATGTTGCTGGGTTCGCCGGGCGCGTGTGACGTCCACTAGCGGGACGCGTCATCCCAACATGGACGGCCGGGGACGGGCGAGGGGCCCCGGTACTCGGGGCCCCTCTGGACATGCTCTGTGGGTTGTTGCTGCTTGGTCTAGCAGACGTTCTCGGTCGGACAGCTGAGCGCTCTCCGCGCGCTGCGGGTGTACATCTTGCCGGCGCCGAGGGAGATCCGATCGAAGTAGTAGGTGCTCACCCCGGTGAGCGGCGCGGCGCCGGAGTCGACGAGCAGGTGGCGGATCGTCACGACCTGATCCGGCCACTGGGTGGCATACACCTGCCACGCCGAGTGCGTGCCGTCCGCGGCGTACGTCCCCGCGGTGTCGCCGACGACGTCGAAGGAGCAGTTGGACTTGAACCCGGTGAAGTCGGATCGCAGCCACGTGCCCCCGCTCGACGCGATCGGGTGGGTGCAGTTGAGCGAGTTCAGGAAGGCCACGTCGCCATTCGAGAAGAACACATTCATCCGCTCCGACGCGGTCACCGGATTTGCCGCCGCGAACTCCCAGGACAGATTCTTCTGGTCTGCGACCTCAGTGCGGCGGTGACTGCTCGCAGTGGAGAAGGCTCTCCCGAACGAACATGCCGCGAGATTCGCATCCGAACACCCGGAGGAGTTCGGCGGGAGCACCAGCCTCAACGCGCGATGGTTAGCGTCGGTGGGGGAATCGTTGGTCGTCGTAACCCACCGAAGCGTGCTCCCGTTACTCGTCTCGAACCGCATCCGCTGATTCTTGCCGACGATCGCCCCCTCCGCCGACGCCGCAAACACCAGCACCGCGAGCGCCACAGCTCCCAATATCCATGAGCGTTTCACACTGCCTCCCCTCCATTGGATACAAACTGGGTAGGGACGGTACGAGCCCCAGGCGACCCCGCCATCCGGGGAATGCACTGAACCCAGTCCACGTACAAAGCCGCAATCGACACTATCGCCAACGACCGGTCTGACGGAGACGCGTCGGCGGGTGGGTGCCTGGCTGTGCCGGTATCACCAAGCGGGCCTGGTGACCGTCAGGGTGGCTAGTCAAGGCTGAAGCTGGCGATGATCACCAGGCGGTTTCATGCACCGGGACTCAGTCGCTGATGAAGAGCGGATGGAGCAACAGGAGGAGAACGAGCACCGAGAGTGTGAGCCCGCCGTAGACATTGAGTGCTCGCTCCTCGTGCCTGACGATCGCGACCACCGCGAGAACGGAACTGACGAGCGCGGCGAGGACGGCAGCAACCGCGATCAGCGTCAACAGAACACCCTGTCCCACCGCGATCCCGGCGATGACCACGGCAGCCAACAGCAGGACGCTCGCCGCGAGTAGCTGAAGTGACCGCCTGCCGGATTGCGTGGTTGCCCTGACCGCGGGGTGCCGTTGTGGAGGCACGTGATGACTTGAACCTGGGGCTGCCATGAAATACCTCCCTCGCACATGAGCGTCGCACCGGCAGTCACGCGAGGCATCGGGAGATTCGCCGACGTGCGGATGGGGGTTTCCCGCACCGGCGGAGGTGCCTGTGGCTCAGGCGCTTCTGAACGGCGACCCGAGCCATGAGAACACCTCGACTCGTATCCCGTCAGGATCGAATGCAAAGAAGGCGTAGTAGTCCTCGTCGTCGTCGACGTAGTGGTACTCGGGGGGCGACTGAACCCTGCCGCCGGCCGACACACAACCCTGGTATGCCTCGTCGACTTCCTCCGGGCGATCAACCTCGAACGCCAGGTGTTCGATCCCAACGTCGTAGTGTCGATACTCGCCGCCGTCCGCTGGTCGCAGGCCAAACCCCTGCACCCCGAAATCAAGGTAGATGACTTCTTCCGTGCCCCGGTACGTCGGCATGCGGTACCTCTCGGCGAGGCCCAGGCCGCCCAACATCGCGTGGTAGAAGGCCAGCGACCGTTCGACGTCGCCTACGGCCAGGTCGATGTGCTGGATTCCTCTGGCTGGCATCTTCCTCGGTGCTCAGGGCGGTCAAGGGTTGGGCAACGCGTCGCGTATCTGCGAGCGTACACCTCCCACCGGCCCGATCGGAATCGGGAGGCAGCTGCCCGATTCTGCTGGTATTCACGATGCGGTGCCTGTCCCGCGCCTATTCAACGGGTTCCGGCCCAAGCACTGGGTGCCGGCCTGCGACTTGCAGCCAAAGATCCCCGTTCGGCACCTTGGCGTAGATCACGTACTCCTGGTCGTCCACTGGATAGCCACGGCTGCTGGAGGGCCCTTTGCTGGAGGCGAGCCTTGCCTCCGCCCACCGGATCACTTGCCGGACATCCTCAGCATCAACCAGATCGAACGTCACATATTCCCACCCCATTGGCGCGCCCGGATAGGGACTCCACCCCGTCCGCGGCCGTTCAATGTCCGGTGGTCTGGCGGGTTGCTCCCAGAGGGTGACGCGATACGCGGTGGCAGCCACCGACGGCTCACCCTCGTATTCACGATCCAGAGAGGGTCTTGCATCCATGGGGAGAGCGTAGATCCTGGCAGGGGTCGGCGCGCCGTGGGATCATCGGGTGCGGTGGCACGTGACGATCAGTTCGCACGAGACGTGATGGCCGCGCTTGATGATGTTTGGCTGGGCGGGGATGCGGCGGCAATTTTGGACTGCTTTGAGCCTGATGTGGTGTTCTTCGGCTCGGGTGAGGGAGAGCAGGCTGTCGGGCACGACGGCCTCGAGGCGATGCTGGCGCAGCTCTCGCCGGTCGCAGAGGGCTCGAAGTTCACCATTGAGTGGGACTCTCTGGCAGGCGAACGACTCGGTAACGTCGGCCTGATTTCTGGAGTTGGTCACGTACGCGCATCAGGCGCGTTGGAGAAGTTCGATGGGAACGTCTACCGCGTAACCGGCGTGCTGGTGAAACGAGACGGCACTTGGCGTTGGAAGCTCTACCACGGGAGTGAGCCGGCCTCCTGGGCATAGGCACTCCGCCTCAGGTGCCCAGCCCCGCCCGCTTAGTCCATCTTCCCGACGATGCCGCTCATCTCGTCCTCGGTGAAGGCACGCATCGTCACTGAGCGAAGGTTGCCGCTGGACGCCAGTTGAAGGTTGAACGCGGCTCCCGTCTCCTCATCTGGGACGGTGACGATCGATACGAGGTCGTATGGGCCGACCGTCCACGCGATTGCCTCGAACGAGCCGCCTTTGCTTTCCAGCAGCTGCTTGGCAGCGCGGTACCGGTCGACGGTGCCCTTCACGTCCGCAATTCCTTGGTCGGTCCAGTTCAGCAAGAGCACGTACCTCACCATTCTGGTTCCTTTCGTCGTGTCCAGCGTGCGCCGATGAGTCGGCGCGCCGCCGGACGGTGTGAGGCGAATTAAGATACACGCTTCGTTCCGAGCCAACGTCGCGATTTCACGCGGGTGATTCGGGCTCAGCTACGAGGTGATGCCCCGGGCCGCGCCCGGCCACCCAGATCAACTCGATTGCGAGATGTTCGGTTCGCCCGTTCCGGCCGGCTGGCTGAACCGCACAATCCGGCTCACCGCCGACGCGATGGTTACGCAGGAAGTCGGCTCGCTCAGCGGGCTTCTTCGAGCAGGAACCTGATCGCCGACAGCTCGCGCACCACCGCTTCCGGCGATCCCACCGCAACCGCAGCAGGGGCAGTCTTGAGCAGATCGAGCAGGCGCACCATCCCCGCCGCGCTGATTGGCTCGGGTGCTTCCAGTCGCCGCGCCACCGCGTCGTAGTGATCCAGGATGTGCGGGTCGCGGACCCACGGGCGGGCGCGAAGACTGTGGGCGATCGACCGTCGCAGCCTCCGCGACGTGAGATAGCCGATCCGCCGGTCGAGACCCGGCGTTCCTTCGCGAGTGCGGCCGGCGAGTATGGCCGCGTCGAGTCCGTTGCGGTAGCGGATCAACGCGACGGTTCCTCCGATCGCGGCGAATGTGACTGCGACAGCCAGTGCTGACAATGCCCCGACCGTCCACCCGATCGCCAGCGCGGCGACAGCGGTCGCGGTCAGGACGAGCACCTGCGAGGCCGTGGCGGCCAGGAGCGCCCGCGCGGGGCCCAGCGGGTGGTCGCCCTCCAGCTCAGACCGGATGATTGAACGACTCGAGTTGATGATCGCCTTGGTGTCCATCGCGCTGTGCCTCCCATTGGTGCACGCCGTTTCATCACGACGAACTCGAGGCTACAAACGGGGCGGCTCGCGTCGCTAGAGGGAAATCCCTCGCATCGGCTCTGAGAGGGTTACGCGTCGGTGCGGTTGTCGAGAGCCCGTGCCAGTTCGGTGCGTGAGCGGAGGCCGAGCTTGCGATACACACGTCCGAGGTGGGCCTCGATCGTCTTGGGCGACAGGAACAGTGCCGCGCCCACCTCGTTGTTGGTCTTGCCCTGGGCTGCGAGCATCGCCACCTGGTACTCCTGCGGGGTCAGATCCTCGCCCCTGGCGGGTTTGGGCGCGCGGATGGTGGCGCCGCTTGCGCGCAGCTCAGCCCGGGCGCGCTCGGCCCAGGCGGCGGCTCCCAGGCGATCGAAGATCTCGAGTGCCCTGCTCAGCTGATCCCGGGCCTCGTTCACGCGCCGGCTCCGGCGCAGCCGCTCGCCGTGGCAGAGCAGCGTGCGCCCCTCGTGGAGCGGCAGCGGAATCTCGTGAAACGCTGTCGCAGATCGTTCGAAGAGGTGGTCGAAGTCTTCGTCGGCGAGCAGGCCTCGACATCTGTCGAGTGCCGCGATGGTCGAGCGGTGCTGGGCAGTTTGCGATGCCTCGGCCACGGCTCGTTCGGCATCGGAGATTCGTCCCGCGCGTATGTACGCCTCGGCGAGGTCGAGTGGCCACGGTCCCGGGTATCGCTGTCTGGTCGGCTCGAACGGCTCCACGATCGCTATCACCTCGTCGGGGCGGCCGCCCGAGAGTCCGAGCTCAGACAGTACGTACGGCTTGCCGTTGGTCATCCGTGGATCCAGATGTGCGGCCCGGAGGGTCTCGCGGAGAAGCTCGAGGGCCTGCTGCTCCTGGCCCCGAGATGCGGCCAGCATGGCCATGCTGCGCGTGAGCCACGCCGCGGTGAGTCCCTGGCCGAGATCGCGGGCCAGAGTGAGGCCCTCGGCGTAGCACGAGTCCGCTGTCATCCAGTTTCCGCACCACCAGCTGAACTCCCCGCATCGCCAGAGAGCGTGAGGCAGCAGACCAACCCGGTCACCCGCCCGAGCCAGCTCGACCGCTCGCTCGGCGTGGACAGTGGCGCTCGCCTCGTCCTCGGTGTCGTCAAACAGTTGCGCCGCTTCCAGGTGGACACCGGCCTGCTGGGACGTTTCGGCGCGAGTCAACGCGAGCTCGAGCAGCCGTCTGGTGTAGCCACGGGCCTCTTCCAGGTGGCCGTAGTAGAAGGCGGCTTGGGAGAGTGGATAGAGCACCTGGGAGGTGAGGGTCGGATCGGCGTCTATCTCAACCAGCTCCCACGCGCGCTTGGCTGTCGCGTAGGCGATCTCGAGGTTGTGCCCCGGCCGGGCATATTGGGCGGCATCGGCTGCCAACGCGAGCAGCCGCGCGGCGCGGGTGCGGTCGTGGTGAAGCACGCGTTCGGCTTCGGCGGTGAGAAACGCGTGCTTGCCCTCGAGTGTGCCGTCGGTGGCGGCCCTGATGTGCTCGCGGTAGAGCACCGCATCGGCGCGCACGAGCGGCCCGACATCGAGGTCGAGTGCCTCGGCTACGGCGCACCTGGCGTCGGAGGTGTTTCCACCGTCCCACGCGGCGTGGGCGGACGCGAGCAGTCGTTCGGCCCGTCGCCTCGGATCCTGGGTCAGGCGCGCGGCCGTCCGAAGCGCCGCTGCCGACGCGGAGTAGCTGTTGCGCGTCGCGGCATCGTTGGCAACGGCAACCATCGCCTCCGCCGCCTGCTCGTCAGGGCGCGTGATGCTGGCCGCCCGATGCCACGCCGAGCGGGTGGGGTCGGTGGCGGACGTCGCGTCGGCGAGCGCGGCGTGGACCGAGCGCCGCTCGGGCGACGTGGCGCTTCGATACACAGCTGATCGCACGAGTGGATGCCGGAACCTGATCACATCCCCCAACATGGACACCAGCCCCGCGGATTCAGCCGGTTCGAGGTCGGCGATGGAGCCACCCAGAGACTCGATGCCCGCGGCGATCACTTCCAGGCGCCCGACGTCGTCGGTTGCCGAAACCAGCAGGGCTCGCCTCGACCGGGGTGTGAGATTCTCCAACCGCTCGACGAACGCGTCCTCGACCGCGGTTGGCGCGCGCGGCGCCGCTTCGCCGAGGCCGCGGGCGGGCCAGGTCAACTCGAGGATCGCGAGTGGGTTGCCGCCGGTCAGCTGCATCAACTGCTCGGCGTCGACGCCCGCGAACGCAGGGTTGCCACGGGCGAGTTCGAGTGCGACCGCGGGTTCCAGGCCGGCAAGCTCGAGCATCGGCAGCGCAGCGTTGCGAAGCTCAGTGGGGTGGTCCGGGCGCACGGCGAAGACCATGGCGACCGCGTCGTCGTCGAGTCTCCGTGCGGCGAATCGAAGCGCATCGGCCGACCCTGCATCCATCCAATGTGCGTCGTCGACCACCACGAGCAACGGCGCGGCCTCGGCGGCGTGTGCCAGCAGGCTGAGAGTCGACGCACCCAGAATGAACCGATCGCCGTCCACCGTCGGGCCCAGCGCAAACGCGCCCCGCAAGACCGCAGCTTGGCGCTCGGGTATCTGGTCGACCTCTGAGAGCAACGGCCGCACGACGTCGAAGAGGACAGCCAGTGGCACCTCCGCTTCGTTGGCAACTCCACGCGAGCGCAACACTCGCATACCGCCCGCCCGCTCACAGACGACGTCCAGCAGCGACGTCTTACCGATTCCCGCCTCACCCGACACCACGACTACCGATGCTTTCCCCCGGCGGGCGGAGGCAAGCGCAGTCTCGAGCCGCGCGAGTTCCGGATCACGTCCGACCAGCATCCTGCGACTCTAGGCGATCGTTGTCTCTGCTTCTCGTAGCGGGTGGAGGTGGGGCCACGAAATCGCTGTCCAAAGCCTTCCGTCCCCAGATTCTGACGGGTTAGGGCGATTGCGGAACCCGGGCGGGCCGAATCTTGCGCAGGTGCCCTAGGATGCATAGGATCCTCTCCCTCCCGAGAACAAGGGGTCCCGAGATGGCAGATGATCAGGCTCGTGTGCGTGACTTTGCGCGCCGGTATGCCGAGGCGTGGGGCAGCCACGATCCCGCGGAGGTCGCTTCCTATTACGTGCCGGCCGGCACCATCGCTATCAACGGCGGGCCGCGGACGCCTATAGCCGATGCTGCCAACGGGTTCATCTCAGCCTTTCCCGACATTCAGGTGTTTATGGACGACCTGATCTTCAAGGACGAGGGAGTCGAGTTCCATTGGACGTTCACCGGCACCAACACTGGTCCAGGCGGTACTGGAAAGCCGGTGCGGATCTCCGGATTCGAACAGTGGACGTTCGGCGAGGACGGCCTCGTCAGCGCATCAAAGGGGCATTACGACCAGGCCGAGTACGACCGCCAGCTGGAGCTGGGAGCCCCGGAGTCGTAGCAGCAGAACCGGACTCTCTTCTCACCGACTGCGCGCTCATGCTGTCTCCTGTGACGGTCGGGCGCACCCTACCGATGGCTACGATCACGCGATGAGCGTCGGCCCGCCGTCCGATCTGCCCGTTGTCACCTTCCCTTCGCAGGCCGAGTGGAGGATTTGGCTGGACGAGCATCACGCCGCCGCTCCTGGGGTTTGGCTGCGGATCGCCAAGAAGGGTGCAGCGGAGCCGACGGTGTCCTACCAGGGCGCGCTTGAGGCCGCCCTTTGCTACGGCTGGATTGATGGGCAGAAGCGCCCGTTCGACGCCGCTCACTGGTTACAGCGGTTCACTCCGCGCTCGCCGCGGAGCAGGTGGTCGAAGCGCAACACCGAGCTGGCCGAGCAGCTGATTGTCCAGGGAGGGATGCGGCCGGCGGGACTTCGGGAGGTCGAGCTGGCCAAGGCCGACGGCCGCTGGGAGGCCGCCTACGCGGGCCAGCGCACCGCGGCGGTACCGCCCGACCTCGAACGGGAACTGTCGCGCCGGCCGCAGGCTCGGGCATTCTTCGAGTCGCTCGACTCGGCTAACCGGTACGCCATCCTGTACCGACTCGCGGAGGCCAAACGGCCCGAGACACGGGCTCGCCGGCTGGACACGTTCGTGGGCATGCTGGAGGCCGGGCAGAAGCTCCACCCGTAGCAGACGGGACCGGGTATGCGGCTTGGCGAAGTGACCGCAGCTCGACGGCTGAGGCGGAAGGCGCGCTGACCTCGAGGGGGTGGCCGGGATGGCCACCACTTCCGAGCGTCTCGCACTCTCAAGTTGGAGGAATGAGTCACGACGTGCCGGCTTGCGCTCTTGCGGCGTTTTGCCCTGCCGTCCACGTTCCCCGGGCGGCGCTATCCCGCTCAGTTGTCCGAGCCGGCGGAGGCATGCTGGGGCCGCCGGAAGATGTCTCTCAAAACGCGCAGTCCGATGCCAACCACGAAGGCAACGACGAACAGGGCAGCGAATTCGGCCCCCATGACCACGAGCAGGATCTGCCAAGACATGTCTTCTGAGCCCGGCAAAGTGTTCGGCTACCAAACCGGCGCAATGAGCGGCCATGCCAGGGCAGGTGGCGACGTCATACGCGCAGTCTGGATACAGCGTGTTGCTATTCGCCGGTGAGTGGGGGACTCCAACTGGCTCAATGTCCGGATAGATGCTGACGACGGGCGCCAGGCTTGGACATCCACCGACCCGTCGTTGCTGACGTTCGAAGCCCTCGCCCTCGCTGACTGGCTCGACGACCTCTCACACGGGGACGTCCACGAACCGCCCGGGTTCACCGAGCCGAACCTACGGTTCGAAGCCACGGCCTGCGACGACTCCGAAGCCACGGTCAGGGTCTCGTTTGAGCTTGAGTCTCGACCACCTGGAGCAGCATCCCGCGTCGTCGGGGAACACCCGCTCTGGATCGACTTTCGGCTGTCCCGTCCCGAACTCCAAAACGCCGCAGTAGCTCTTCGGGGTCAGCTTGAAAGCTACCCACCGCAGCAGCGGGGCGATAGATCTGCCGGGCCCGACTCACTCGACCTACTACCCCTTGACCGCAGGTCTCCATGGCCTCCGCAAGACGTTGCTACCCTCGTGCGCACTACCTCCCCTCCATCTACCTCCTTTATGCCAGCGGTTCCGAACTCCGTCCGGCGCCCGTGGCATGCTTCGGATCGAACACATGTTCGACCA
>CAVSFZ010000008.1:0-139783 GCA_963727235.1 uncultured Actinomycetes bacterium | reverse complement strand
TCTTGCGTCGATTGCGGCCGCAATCTTCTCGACCCCCGGCTGCGAGTGCAGGTCTGGACAGCCCGACCCGACGGCACCGACGCCAGGATGGTCTTCAGTCCAAAGCAGATGTGCTGCGTCACCCTCGACACGACCGTCGCCTGGTCACCGGACGGCACAAAACTGGTGGCGATGGTCCCCGAAGGTTACGTCATCGATCTCCGCTCGGGACACGCCCAAACCCAGCCCTGGCTCGAAGGGGCGACCTACCTCCCGAGGCCGTCCTGGCAGCCCGCACCTACCTCCCCCAAGGCCGAGCAATGACGGGGCCGCGCGAACCAACCGCCGGACCGACCAAGCGGACGTCAACGCTGGGCAACCATGCAACGTCTTCACCTACTTCCAAGAAGCAGCTAACAGCGTCTGGTGGCTTGGGTGCACATTGGGTGCAAGCCGTGAAAAACCCCTGCATGCCGACTGGGATCATCTCGATGAACCGCGTTACCGCGGGCCTGGTGCAACCGCTCAACCACCGCCAGCAGCTCCAACTCGACGCGATCGGTCTCGGCGCAAGCGCGTTCCAAAGCATCGGCCGGCGTCTGGGTCAGGGTGTCGCCGTTTTGCCCTGTTTCTGGCGGCTCCATCACCTCAGATCCCTAGTGATCAAGTCGTACCGGGCCCCGGATGGCGATGAGTTTCCTGGACGGCGAGGGGCACGCCCCAGAAAGTCCATAGATCTCCCGATGCCGCACCTCGCCGTGGACACTGCGACCATGTACAACTACGATCATGAGCGGCACCGACTGGATAGGGGTGGGCTTCATGATGGTGTTCCTGGTCATCGTCCTCCCGGTCGCCATGTGGGCGATCAGTCAGTGGGCGCGCACATCCGACCGGCCAGATCGGCGCGCGACATCCTGGACGAACGGTTCGCCCGCGGCGAGATCGAGATCGACGAGTACCCGGATCGTCGCCGTGCCGTCGACCACCTGCCAGTTGGTTAGCCCCAGGCGGCCACGATGATCCCGACGGCACCCTCAACCATGCGGGCGGCGGTGCATGATCGCTATGGCGGGCCAGAGGTGATCCGAGTCGGCCAGGTTCCGGTGCCGTCGATCGCGGATGATGAGGTGTTGCTGCGAGTCTCGGCGGCCGGGGTCGATCGCGGCACGTGGCATCTGCTGACGGGGCAGCCCTATCTCGCTCGTCTGGCGATCGGCCTGCGCCGGCCACGCGTGACGGTTCTTGGACGCGACGTTGCCGGTGAAGTCGTCGCGAGGGGATCGGCCGCCCATCGGTTCAACGTCGGCGACTCGGTGTTCGGAGTCGCAACCGGCTCGTTCGCCGAGTACGCAAAGGCCAAGGAGCGGAAGCTTGCACTGACGCCAGACGGGCTCTCCGCTGTTGAGGCGGCCGTTCTGGGCATCTCAGGCATGACCGCTCTGCAGGCTATCGACGCCGCGCAAGTGCGCCGCGAGTCCTCCGTACTCGTCATCGGCGCGTCCGGCGGGGTGGGCAGCTATGCCGTCCAGATCGCGCATGGCTTAGGAGCACACGTGACCGGCATCAGCCGGGCAGCTAAGGCCGACTTCGTTCGTTCACTCGGTGCCGAGCGGGTGATCGCCTACGACCAAGCCAGCAACGATCAACACGACGACTCCTACGACGCCATCATCGACACCGGCGGAGACACCGCCATCTCAGAGCTTCGCTCCATGCTGGCGCCGCGCGGGACGCTCGTGATCGTGGGCGGCGAGGCGGGCGACCCTGTGACCGGGATGGGCCGACAGCTGCACGCGCGGATCCTGTCGCCGTTCGTCCACCAGCGACTCACGTTCATCATCAACCGCGAACGCCAAGCCGACCTCGAACGGCTGCGTGGCCTCGTCGAAGACGGGGTCGTCAAGCCGCCCCTCGACACCACGTATCCACTCGAGCAAACGGCTGAGGCGGTCCGGCACCTGACATCCGGGAGCACACGGGGCAAGCTTGCCGTCGTCGTCAACGAGCCCGACCGCTGAACCCCAACTCGGCGCTAGTGCATCGAAACGTGCGTCCCCGGCGCTGGCCGCAGGCCCGGTAGCACGATCTCAGCGACGACGGCGAGCACTCCGGCGATGGCCGCCGCGACGAAGAAAGCGTCCCCATAGCCGCTCACCGGGTTCCCGTTCGATGTGGCCACGGCAGCCAAGATCGCGACACCAGGGGCGGCTCCGAGCTCGTGGGCTGTCGTCATGATCCCGGAGGCTAGTCATGAGACCTACTTCAGGACAGCCATCGCCCGGGAGGCGGGGCCCACCTAAGTGCTCGCTGCGCGGATCCGTGCGTTCTCTATGACTGTCGCCTGGCTCTAGCCCTGGTACGTACAAGTTCGGCTTGGGGGTTGCAGTGCCTTTCGCCATGTGGGAACCTCACGACTCGTCGTTCAGGACTGGCAGTTGAACCTGGGGAGGCCGGAAATGGGTGTAACGGCGCGAATGGCTCGGACGTGTGCAAGGCATCCGTGGCGAACTGTGGGAGTCTGGGTTGCGGCCGCGGTGGTGAGCGTGGTTCTCACGGGGGCGTTGCTTTCGGATGCGCTGACGACGGAGGGAGATTTTGTCGGTACTCCGGAGTCGCAGCGTGCGATCGACCTCATGCATCAGCGGTTGGGCACCAAAGAACCGGTGCGGGATGTCGTGATCGTCCGCTCTTCCACCAAGACCGTCTCCGACCCAGCGTTTCGGCAGCGGGTAGAGGCGATCCACGCCCAACTGGTCTCGGCTGCTGAGGGCCCGGTGCGGGTGGGCCCGACCTACTACCAGACCCACGCGCCGTCCCAGGTCTCGAAGGATCAGCACAGCACGCTGATCGCCGTGACCCAGCCTGGCAGTGAGATCGACAACGCCGGCGACAACATCAAGTCGCTTCTTGATGTCGTGAAGGCGTCCAACGGCCAGGCTGGCTACCAGGTATTGGCGACTGGGCAGGCCACTCTCAGCCGCGACTTCACCACGCTCTCGCAGAGCGACCTTGGGAAGGGGGAAGGGATCGGCATCCCCATCGCGCTGCTGATTCTGCTGGCGGTGTTTGGCACGGTGCTGGCCGCGCTGGTGCCGGTGATTCTGGCGATGTTTGCAATCTTGGTCGCCATCGCGGTGGCTGCGCTGATCGGCCAGATTTCACCGCTCAGCTTCTTCGTCGTCAACATGATCACCTTCATGGGACTGGCGGTCGGTATCGACTACTCGCTGTTCATCGTCTCCCGCTACCGAGAGGAGCGCCGCAGCGGCCACGAGAAACTCGACGCGATCGAACTCGCAGGCTCTACGGCAAGCCGTGCCGTGCTGTTCAGCGGGATGACGGTGGTGCTGGCGTTGGTCGGCATGCTGATCGTGCCGACCAAGATCTTCGTCAGCCTCGGAGCGGGCGCGATCTTGGTCGTCTTGGCCGCCGTCATCTCGGCGCTTACCCTGCTGCCCGCAGTGTTGAGCCTGCTCGGCGATCGCGTCGAGTCGCTGCGAGTGCCGTTCTTCGGGCGTCGAGCGCAGCAGACAACGGCGCCGCACGAGGGATTCTGGGGCCGAACCGTTGATCTCGTCATGCGACACCCGGTGGTCGCGATGGTCAGCTCGATCGCACTGCTGCTGATACTGGCGATTCCGTACTTCAGCATCAACACGGGCGCCGCCGGCCTTGCCACGCTGCCGGACAGCACGCTTTCCAAACAGGGATATGTGGCGCTCAACCGCGACTTCAGCGTCGGGGAGGTTACGCCCGCGACGATCGTCGTCGACGGCGACGTGGCGGCGCCCTCCGCCGTACGGGCCTTCCGTGACTTGCAGTCCGCGCTTAGTTCCGATCCTCGGTTTGGGCTGCCGCAGCCCTCGGCGGTACCGGCGAAGCATCTTGGCGTGATCAACGTGCCTGTGGCGGGAGACCCAAACTCAGACGCCGCGTTGAACGCGGTTCGTGACCTCCGTGGTCGGTACATCCCGACGGCACTTGCCAACACCGATCTCCATGCATATGTGACCGGCGCTAGCGCCCAGAACCTCGACTACTTCAACATCACCGACACCTACCTGCCGATCGTGTTCGCGCTCGTGCTCGGTCTCAGCTTCATCCTGCTCACGCTCGCGTTCCGCTCCATCGTGGTACCGGCGTCGAGCATCGTCATGAATCTGCTCTCCGTCGGCGCCGCCTACGGCCTCCTTGTGCTGGTCACCCAGGAGGGCCACGGCGCTGGCCTGTTCGGTTTCCAGGTCGTTCCCACCGTCGAGGCATGGATCCCACTCTTCCTCTTCTCGGTGCTCTTCGGCCTCTCGATGGACTACCAGGTGTTCCTGTTGTCACGCATCCGCGAGCGCTATGACCAGCGCGGCGACTCACGCGAGGCGGTGGCGTTTGGGATCACGTCGACGGCTCGGCTGATTACAGGCGCAGCGTTGATCATGGTCGCCGTGTTCGCAGGATTCGCTGCTGGCCAGCTAGTGATGTTCCAGCAGATGGGATTCGGCCTTGCCGTCGCCATCCTGATCGACGCGACCGTCGTTCGCACCGTACTGATGCCGGCCTGGATGGAGCTGCTCGGCGACCGTAGCTGGTACATGCCCCGGTTCCTGCAGTGGCTGCCCGACTTCCGCGTCGAGGCAGAGCCGGCCGCTCGACATCACCAACCGACCATGACCGGTGACTAGATCCGCCGCTCGCGCCTGGTGCCGCCGAGAGCCTCGATCAGGGGACGAGGATCACTGCAAACATCCCCTGTCGTCAGCATCATCTCGCCGGAGCGGCTAGCGGATAAGGCCGACCGCTGAACCCCGACTCGGCGCTAGTGCATCGAAACGTGCGTCCCCGGCGCTGGCCGCAGGCCCGGTAGCACGATCGCAGCGACGACGGCGAGCACTCCGGCGATGGCCGCCGCGACGAAGAAAGCGTCCCCATAGCCGCTCACCGGGTTCCCATTCGATATGGCCACGGCAGCCAGGACGGCAACACCAAGGGCGGCTCCGAGCTCGTGGGCTGTCGTCATGATCCCGGACGCTAGCCCGGCCTGTTCGTGCGCCACATCGGCCATCGCCGTGACTGTTACCGCCACGAAGACAAGTCCCACGCCCGCACCCAACAAAAGGAAGCCGGGGAGCAGGTTGGTCAGATAGCTTGCCCGGTCCGGTACTAGGGCGAGAAGCAGTGCAGCCGCACTTGTCAGCACCAGACCGACCACCGCGACGACTCGAGACCCTGCGTGCGATAGCAGGTGTGAGGCGAGATGGGCGGCGGCGAGGATGACCAGCGCGAGCGGCAAGAACGACAGCCCAGTCTTCAGCGCCGAGTAGCCGAGCACGTTTTGGAGGTACAGGGTATTGAGGTAGAAGGATCCGACCAAGATGCCCGTCGTCCCCAGCATGACGACCGCGCTCGAGACAAGTGACCTCACGCGCCATGTCGCCGGGGGAACCAACGGCTTTGTGCCACGCCGTTCGATCGCGACGAAGGCTGCCAGCAAGGCAGCAGCGACGGCTAGCAGGAGCCACGTCCGCACTGATGCCCATCCGCCTTTTTGCAGATGCAAGACCCTAGGTCGCCGGCGCCACCCCCCGACACCCACCGGCGCCGGGCGGATCGCGGGTGTGTTGGTTGTCGCTGTGGGGACTTTCGAAGACGTTAGTGTCAGAGCCCGTGGCCGCCTTCGGGGGAGTCCTAGCACGGAACGTGCGTTCGTGTGTAGTGTGGCGTCCAGGCGTGGCGGCGTCAACTAAGCCCCGGGAAGGCACCATCGCCTTCAACCCCAATGGCAAGACCCTCGCCACCCTCGACTACTCCGGGGTCATCAACACCTGGGACGCCTGCACCGACTGCCAAAACCCCCAGGCACTCCTCGCGTTGGCTCAGGAACGTATCACCCGCCAGCTCACCCCAGCCGAACGCCGAACATTCCTCAGCTAGCGTGAACACGACAGCGAGCCCAGCCGGGCACTAGGAGCGCACCATGTGGGTGGCTCGGCCGGGCGCTCAATCTAAGCAGAGGATGTTGCACCCTGGCGGCAAGCGAACGAAGGGGTCGGACCAGCGACCTTAGTCTCGAGAGGCCGCACCTAATCGCACCGCCTGGTGCTGGCCTCCATGTCGCGGCCGGCGGTTCGGAATCAACGATCTCCTCAGACTACTATCTGACATGTACGAGCAGATCACCAGAGTGGACTTCATCTACCCAGGAGGGGCCATGCCAGATGAGTCCGGGAGAATCTTTACCGAGGTGGAGGAGGGGGCGGGACTGTCGGCGGAAGAAGCCGAAGCCGGACTCATCCAGTTCCTGGATTCACGTGGCTATCGTCCTGAGCCCGTGGGACCGGTTGTCGAGGAGATTGAGCCCGAGGTCCTGTGGCGGGCAGTGACCGAGTTGCGTGACATTGCCAGCTACGCACTGATGGAACTGGAGCGCCGCTCGGCGATCTGGGTGGCTCTCGAGCGTCGTGAGGCTGCGGACGATTAACAGACCGGCCACCTGCCGGTGGTCGGATCTGGCGACCCTTGGTCTGAGTGCATCGGTAAGTGGTGGATCGCAGCTATCGCCAGAACTCGGCGGCGTGCTGGTGGTCAGCGTCTGCTTGTGCGTTCTGGGGACGTGGTATGGCGATCTTGTTTGTTTCCAGACCACCTATCGACTGGCGATGTCATCGCCGCCCTTGGCGTGACGTCCCCTCGTGTTCGGGGTCGCGGATGGCGACATGGAGCGGTGGCTATGGACTTGGCTTCACCTCAGATTCCGGAACATCATCACCTACGCCAGGTAGCATCGCCTGAGGCAGAGGGTGCCCTGGGACAGTCGCCCAGACTGGCGCCCGCATATCGTGGCCACGAGCGGCACGATCCCCCGTGCTCCCAAGCCCGCTCTCCCGCACTCGCTAGGATCGCCACGTGACAGCGACAGAAACCATCCGCATTCCCGCCTGTGAGGGATGTGGCGTGCGGGTTCGCGCGGGCGACCGGGTGCGGGTGATTGATCCCGAGGGCGGCCAGGTCGCAGACGTGTTCGCGTTCTCCGCGGACGACCCGTCCGAGTATCACAGTGCCGAGCACACCCGAGTCCGGGTTGACCGCCTGTTTCCGCGCGTGGGGGAGCAGTTCGTGACCAACCGACGACGGCCGATCCTGACGTTCGAGGCTGACGATTCGCCCGGCGTTCATGACATGCTCTGCGCCGCCTGCGATCCTACTCGCTATCAGGGCCTGGGGGTGGAAGGCTGGCACGCATCCTGCCAGGAGAACCTGCTCGGCGCGCTGCGCATACTCGGCATTGACCGATTTGAGGTACCCCAGCCGATCAACCTGTTCATGAACATACCGGTCGGTGAGAACGGCGAGCTGGGTTGGTTGCCGGCGCCAACACGACCGGGTGACTCGGTCACGCTTCGGGCCGAGCTCGACTGCTTTGTGGTGGTGTCAGCGTGCCCGCAGGACGTGGTGAAAATCAACTCGGGCACGCCAGGGCCGATTGACCTCGAGATTACCCGGCCGCCCGGATGAGCCGGAGGTCGTGAACTGGACACGCGCTGCGCTGGGCGACGAGTTAGGCGCCTGGCTGGGCACTACCGACCGGTCTGCAACTCAATCACGCGGTCGTTAACCCTCGACAATGGCTGACCACCGACCCACCGGCGGAAGTCCTCGACACGTGTCTGACCAGGCAGGGCAATCGGGTCGACCCGTGTGGCGCTGGTTGTCCAGATTTTTCCCAGATCGATATGGATCGGGATCTCGTCAGGAATGTTGGGATTGACCAGGAGCCCTCCTCCGAGATCGGGAGTAAAAGAGTGCGCTCGCGGAGCTTGTCACCGCGATCGTGAGGGTGTTGTCCACCGTCGCGGTCTGGCACTGAGCGCCGTTGAAATCGATCGCGCTGCCGTTGCGAACGACGCTGCCCGCCCCCGGCGGCTGTCCCGAGGTTGGTCGTCACACGCTGAGCGCCGGTGACATACCCGCACGATGCTGCCGCCGCCAGAGCGCCGGCGGCGGGCACGATCATCTGGAGAAGTGTGCTTTTGCGCGATCTGTGAACGCTTCCGCGGGTCGGCCGTTTGCGAGTCGCGCTTACGTTCGGATCGTGATCTCGCCCGATTGGATCATCTCGTGCATGGTGTTGACGGCGAGAGCTTGGAACTTGGCGGGACTGCTCTTGGTGCCACCGAAGAACAGTCCGCTGTTCCACGCCTCCTCGCAGGTTCGAGTGAACAGCTTGGTCGAGTCAGCGTCACTGAACGGCCAAGCCTTGGACGATGCCGGGTATGTCACTGATAACCCCGCGATGCAGGACGGCACCATCACGGGACGGCCATGTTGGCTCCACAACGCTGCAAAGTCGAGACCACCCACGCTGGTGATGTATGGGGACAGGTCGGTGCAGAACCTCGCGACCAGCGCAGGAAATACCTCCTGCCGGAAGATACGGCTCGAGCGTCGCCTCAGTCGTCAACCCATGCCGGCCGCAACTGTGGCCGGCAGAATCGATGATTATCGGCTCTAGGAGTTGGTTCGCGGCGTGTTCGGCCACGTTTGACCGGACGGGTGGTGGATCCCGTAGAATCGGACAATGAGAACTCGTGACGATGGCCACGAGCTGGCGTCCGCACGCGTGCGAAAGACGGTCACGATAGTCTTCGCCGACGTGGTCGGCTCGACCGAGCTGGGCGAGCGGCTCGATCCCGAGACGCTGCAGCTGGTGGTAAGCCGCTACGGGGCCGAGATGCGCCGGGTGCTCGAGCTGCACGGCGGCCGCGTCGAGAAGTTTATCGGCGACGCCGTGATGGCGGTGTTCGGAGTGCCTGTCCTACACGAGGATGACGCGATCCGCGCCGTGCGGGCCGCGTTGGAGATGCTTGAGTCCCTGGGTGAGCTCAACCGCGACCTCGATCACGAGTTCGGCGTCGAACTTGGAATCCGGATCGGCGTGCACACCGGCGAGGTGATTACTGGCGAGCAGGCAAGTGATCAGGCACTCGTTGTTGGCGACGCAGTGAACGCCGCCGCGCGACTGCAGGCGGCGGCGCCGACCGGATCGGTGCTGATTGGCCCCGAAACGCAGCGGCTCGTGGACGGGCTGGTGAAGACGCACTTCCACGGTGACCTTGAACTGCGTGGCAAGACCGCTAGGGTGCGCACGTGGCGGGTAGTGGGGCTCGCCCCCACCCGTGCACCGCTTGCAGCCGCATCCCGCGGCGACTTGGTCGGGCGTCGGCGCGAGCTGCGCATCCTTCATGACCGCTTCGACCAGTGCATCGACACCCCAGGCTGCGTGGTCACGACCCTGGTCGGCCCAGCCGGAATCGGCAAGTCGCACGTTGTGCGGCATTTCGCGGACGAGGTCAAGAACCGCGCGCGAGTTGTCGTCGGCCGCTGCCTGCCATACGGCGACGGCATCACCTACTGGCCGCTGAAAGACATCGTCGACCAGCTCGGCGGCGCCGCGGCCCTGCCCGACATGATGGGAGGCGACGAGCATCGCGTTCTCGGCGCTGCAATCGTGTCCGGCGCCATCGGCCGGTCGCGTGCAGCCGCCTCGGCACAGGACGTGCAGTGGGCGACTCGGCGGCTGCTCGAGGCGCTTTCCCGATCACAGCCGGTGATCATCGTCTTCGACGACATCCAGTGGGCGGAGCCACCCTTGCTCGACCTGATCGAGTACCTCGCCGGCTACGTCACCGAGGCACCGGTGATGATCATCTGCCTCGCTCGTCATGACCTCCTGGAACGACGAACCGGCTGGGCCTCGGCATTCGGACGCGGCGCCACGGTGCGTGTTCGGCCGTTGTCGCGGACAGACTCGGCCCGCCTGCTGCGCGGCCTCGCCGGTGACCGGTCGCGGCTGCGGCGGGACGAGATCCTGGCCGCAGCCGAGGGCAACCCGCTGTTCCTGAAGCATCTGGTAGCAATGCGAGGGGACGATCTGGCGGGGGCAACGCCGCCAAGCATTCATGCCCTGCTCGCCGCCCGCGTTGACGCCTTGCCGGCCGCGCCCCGGCGGGTGTGCGAGGCGGCGGCTGTTGAGGGCCGCCAGTTCCACCGCGGCGTGCTCTCAGAGCTGCTCGCCGACCTAGGCGACGTCGACGTCGACGCGGCCCTGGCCGAACTCGAGCGGCGCGAGCTCGTGCGCCGCGCGCCCTCGGGATTCCCCGGCGACCTCGGGTACCGCTTCACCCATATCCTCGTGCGAGATGCCGCCTACGAGCTGATTCCCAAGAGGCGACGTGCGCAGCTGCACGTGGAATACGCCGAGTGGCTACGTGCGGCGACTTCGAGCGGGTGTGAGTTCGACGAGATCATTGGCTACCACCTGGAGCAGGCCTACCGCTACCGGCAACAGCTTGGCCGGGTCGACTCCGCGCCGCATCGTGTCCTGGCGGCTGACGCATCTGGTTACCTGAGTGCCGCCGGGCGTCGCGCGCTCTCCACCGGCGACCGTTTGGGCGCAGCGACTCTGTTGCAACGCGCTGCCGCGCTACGTTCGGCCGACGACCCGGCTCGCACTGTGCTTCTGATCGACCTGGGTGGCGTACTCCGGGAGGAAGGGCAGTTCGCGGCGGCTGAGGATGCGCTCGGCGAAGGGCTGAGACTGGCAGCCGGTCGCAACGACACGGCACTCGAGAGCCGAGCACAGCTGGAGCGGCTGCTGACCCGGCTGCAGGTGGATCCCGATGAGGTAGCGCGGCACACGGCTCGGTTTGGCGAGGCCATCGAGCAGACGCTGGAGGAGGCCGGCGATCACGCCGGGCTGGCTCGGCTGTGGCACCTGCGGGCGCTGCTCTCCTGGATCCGTGCGCAGGCCGGCGAGGCCGGAAGGTGCTGGCGCCGCGCCGCTGCCGAGGCCCAGCAGGCGGGAGACGACCGCATCCTCGCCGATGCCCTAGGATGGGAAGCCTCGGCACTTACGTACGGCCCGACGCCGGTGGCGGAGGGGCTCGCTCGCTGCGCTCAGATCCTCCCGCAGCTCAGCGGAAACCCGTGGGCCGAGGCGCTCGCCCACCATCAGGTGGCTGGCTTGCACGGCATGCGGGGCGAGTTCGATCAGGCATTCGCGCTGCTCGACCACGCCAACGCGGTGCTGGCGGGCTTCTCACCGACAGTCGACGGAGCGGTCTCGCACCCAGAGGTGCTCGTCTCCATGCTGGCGGGCGATCCAGCCCGCGCTGAGCGGCACCTGCGAGCGGGTCGGCGTGTGCTGGCATCGATGGGAGAGCGAGCCGTGCTGGCCTCCACCGAGGCGCTGCTCGGGATGGCGGTGCTTGCTCAGGGGCGCGCCGACGAAGCTGATCGCCTCGCTCGTCGATCCGCCCGGCTGACGACGGCTGACGACCTGACGCCCCAGTCGCTCTGGCGGCGGATCCGCGCGCTGGTCTTGGCGGAGCGTGGCCGGCTGCGTGACGCCGAGCGGTTGGCCGACGAGGCGGTGGCGCTTTCGGCGCGCACAGATTGCCTAAACGAGCACGCCGCGGCGTTGGAGGATCTCGGCCACATCTACACGCTTACTGAGCGCCCACGCGACGCACGGCGGACTTGCGAGCACGCGCTGGCATTGTACCGAGCAAAGGGAAACACCATCTCGGCCTTCAGGTTAGAAGAGGCTACTGCCAACCTCAGCACCATCGAAACCGCAAGCCATCCGACTTGAAAGGAGTTGACGATGACGTCTAGGGTAAACAAGAGGCTCCACCTCAAGAAGAGCGGGCGCGGCGTTGACGTCGAGGGCCCCATCATCAGCTGGGACTCGGACGAGATAAGCGCGACGTTCTCGGTGGTCATATCGCAGGTGGACGAGGACGGCAACGTGGTTACGGCAACCGGGTCGTCCACCGAGACGTACACCAACCCAGTAAGCACCGGTTGGTCTGCGGTCGCCACCGTAACGGACCCCACCTTACGTTTGGAAGAAGGGACTGCAACCGCCTACGCCACGGCAACAATCTTGATCCAGGGGCTCTCACACGAGACATATACGTGGACGCTCCTGACGCGGCTCGCCGACTAGAACGAAGCCTGGCTGGGAGAGTCCGGCCGCGGTCGTGGGGCGCTTGAGGTGTTCTCCGTTTGTGCTGGTTGCAGGAGCGCGGACGTTCGTCGTCGCGGAGCACGTGAAGCGGTTCCCGGCGGGGGCGTTGTGACCCAACCGCGCCGGCCGTCCGCTCGCCAGGTCGCCGACCCTACGCCGGAACTCCCCGTGGAGGCTATTCACGTGGATCGCACCGGCGCGGGTGTGCGCGACCGCTGGCGACTCTACGCTTCAACGATCAACCCGGACTGAGGAAGACGAAGTTAAGCGAACGCCGGGCCATGGACATTGCACAAACCCGGACACATCGGGCCGCTTGCTTCGGAAGCCTGGTGGGCATGCTGCGGGTCCCGTCGGGATAGATGCATGGTTGGCGGTTGCGCCGGCGAAGCACCTCGAGGTGCTCGACTGCGGCTTGCCATGGATCGCCGGCACGGTCGGCGAGTGTGTTGAGCTGGTCATCAGTCATCGGGGTCAGTTCGGTAGAAGCTCAAGATCCGATCGCGGCGCGCTTCGAGTTCGACGAATAGATCCATCCGCGCGAAGTGTTGCTCGAGAGGCCGGCCGATCTTGTCGATCGCGCGGCTGAGGTGCTTCTCGTCGTTGCGTTTGCCCATGTTCAAATTTTAGTCCGTCGGCGTGTCGGCTCTGGTATGCGGCGAAGCAGGACTGGCTGCGACCGTTGCGAACTCGGTCGTGATGGGAGCAGACACGCGTCTTGAGCGTCGGCTTGACCAGCTGATTGCCCGTGCTGAGACTCCGCGCACGGCGGCGGTCGTGATCGCCTCAGTGACCACCACGATCACCGTGGCTGCGGGCGTGCTGATGACGGTTATCGACCACAAGGGTTTTCCGTCGATCGGCTCAGGACTGTGGTGGGCGGTCCAGACGGTGACGACCGTCGGGTACGGCGATCACGTCCCCGAGACGACCGCGGGCCAGATCGTGGCCGCAGTCGTGATGCTCCTCGGGATCGGATTTGTCACGGTGATCACCGCGTCGATCACCGGCGCCTTTGTGGCACGGACGCGCAAGCAGGAGCAGGCCACGGGTGACGACGCACAATCAGCACAGCTACAGGACATCGTGGCACGCCTGGAACGGATCGAAGCCAATCTGACCCAGTCGTCATAGCCTCGCGGTGTCGCCGAAGCAGTGCCTGGCACCGTTATTCGCACTCGGCATCGGTGCCGCGGAATCCACCGGCTGGTGGTTCGACTCCGAGCCGTTGGAGTTGGACCCGGTCATGCCACGCCATCGTCTCGCGCTCGAGCGCTCGCTGGACGGCTTCAGCGAACTCCCCGACGATGTCGCGTCCGATCTGGTGGGCGACTACACGGTCGAGCAGTTGGTCTCGGCGCCGGCGGTAGTGCGTGAGCAGGGCGATCTCTCGATCTGCAGGACTGTGATGGTGGGCGTGCGCATGCCGGGGCCTCCGTGATCGTGGGTGACCAGCCAGCGTAACCCCATCCACGTAGGCACGCAACGTCACGGTTTTGGCTGTGGGTGCGGGTTATCGGCGGGTCGCGCCGATTGTCGGCGGGCGAGTAATTCGCGCCGCCCGGCGCCGACGGTGGCTTGCCGGGCGCAGTCGCGCGGCTCGAGCGCGAGCGCGGAGGCGAAGTAGAACGACTGCCGACCAAGGGCCAGTACGTCGCCAAGCCCGACGATGTGATCCGGCTGTACGCCGGCGGAGGCGGCGGATTCGGCGACCCGGCCGAACTCGACCCCGCGGCCGCCACCAGGGACGAAGAGTCAGGGCGGGTGACAGGGTGAGCATCGACGTCGACGCGTGGCTCGACTACTACAGCCGCGCGTGGCTGACCAATGACCTGGCGCTCGCGGGTACGTTGTTTGCCGCCGACGCGGCCTACTCGTTCGATCCCTTCCAGCCGCCAATCGCCGGTCGCGCCCGAATCCAAGAGCACTGGCGCGCGGCCACCGGCCCCCAGCGCGACGTCGACCTGCGGTTCGAGCCCGATCGTCGACGGCTGGCGGGCAGCCGTGCGCTGGTGGGGCACGCTCACCGCGGACGACGGCCCCCCGACCCTGACGGCGGCGCTCGTGCTCAGGTTCAACGACGCCGGCGAGTGCACCGACCTCGAAGAGTTCTGGGCCGACGTGGCCGAGATCCGGCCGGCGCCGAGGACATACGATCCTCGCGGGTGAGGACGCTCGCGCGGTCGGCGTGCCGCCGAGGGCGCGATCTAGATCCAAGGCTAACGGCCCGCCGGACGCACAACACCAGCTCAGTGCGAGGTGAGGGTGTCCCTCACCTCGCACTGAGCTGGTGGTGAATTAGAAGGTGCCGCCTGCGATCAGAGTGCCGCCGAGAGTGCGCACGCGCACGGTGGATCCGGCCTTGATCGTGGGTACGGCCTGTCCGTTTTGGGTGTTGCGTTCGACGTGGGCTTGGCCGAGCCGGGTGACCAGTGGGCTCGCCAGCTTGTTGCCGTTGACGAACACGTTGACGTGCTTCCCAGCGAGCGCCTTGATGTGCTCGGCCTCGATCTGGAGTTCGCGTTCACTGCCGTTGACCTTGGAGGTGGCCTTGCCGGTGGCGTTCGGGAACGAGATGCTTCCCTTGAGCGCGATGGTGCGCGTGGTGCCGCCGCCTTTGGCCATGGCGGTGGGTGCGATGACAGCCATCGCGACACAGGCAATCAGGAGTGAGATGAGAGTCGTGCGACGCATTGATGTTCCTCCTCGTTGGTTCGGTGTAACCGCACTCTGCGTCGGTTGGAGTCCAGGCCACAATGGGACATTGGTCCTAGGACCGTGGCGCCCGCGCGGCGTTCCAGGCATGCTGGAAGGGTGCGCTGGCCACGTTTCCCCAGTCGATGAGCTCAGGGCGCGGAGAAATTCTGCGTCCGGTGGCGACCTTCGCGCTGTCGGGGCTCGCTGTGCTGGTGCTGGTGGCAGTGGCCGGTGCGCTCGCTCTGCGTAGCCTCAGCACCTCTGAAGCTGTGAGAGACGCCCGCCGGTTCACGACTCTGACCGGACGGGGAATCGTCCAGCCGCAGCTGACAACCGCGGTGGTGCGCGGAGACCCAGTGGCGATCAATCGGCTCGACCGGATTGTGCGGAGCCGCGTGCTTACGCCTGATGTCGCGCGGGTGAAGGTGTGGAACGCCGAGGGCAAGATCCTCTACTCCGACGAGGAGCGTTTGATCGGCCGCCGGTTCCCGCTGGGAGCGGATGAGCTGCGCGCGCTGCGCGCGGAGACAGCGGCCACCGAGGCGACGGACGTGTCCAAGCCGGAGAATGCTTACGAGAACAATCTGGGTGGTCTCACCTCGGTCTACCTCGGCCTGCGTGCCCAGGACGGGACTCCGGTGTTGTTCGAGGAGTATCTGCGTTCCAGCGCGATTGCGGGAGACAGCAGGAGCGTGGCGCGGCTGTTCGTTCCTGTTGTTGTGATCGCGCTGTTGGTGCTCGCGGCGCTGCAGATACCCCTCGCGTGGCGTTTGGCGCGCCGGGTTCGCGACGCCCAGTACGACCGGCAACGCTTTTTGGAGCTCGCGATCGATGCTTCCGACCAGGAGCGTCGGCTGATCGCCGGGGGTCTTCACGATGGCGTCGTTCAGGAGCTTGCCGGGCACTCGTTCCAGATGGCCGCGGCGCTCGAACAGGATCCGCCCAAAGCTGAGCTGCGGCGGGTGCTGTCCGAGGCTGCCGCCGGGACACGCAGCGCGATCCGACAGCTGCGATCGTTGCTGCTTGAGATCTACCCGCCCGCGTTGGACGACCAGGGGCTGGCCGCAGCGTTGCCCGATCTTGCGGCGCCGCTGAGCGCCCGCGGCATCGACGTGGACGTCGACGTCCAGCCGGGTCTTGCGCTGCCCTCCGAGATCGAGCGGCTTGTGTTCCGTAGTACGCAGGAGGCAGTTCGCAACGTTGCCTCTCATGCCGCGGCGCAGAACGTCAGGATCACCGTCGCACAGGCCGCCGGGAATGTCACCCTCCGCGTCATCGACGATGGGTGCGGGTTCGATGACGGCGATCTGGCACAGCGCCGGGACGAGGGCCACATGGGTCTGGCGATGCTCCGCGACCTCGCGGAGTCGGCGGGCGGCACGCTGCGTGTCACATCAGCACCCGAGCGGGGCACAACCGTCGAGTTGAACGTACCCACCGCATGATCCGGGTTGCAATCATCGACGACCACGCCATCGTCCGAAACGGGCTCGTGCAGCTGATCAGCTCCGATCCCGCCCTCGAGGCCGTGGGTGCCGCCGGGGATGGAGAGTCCGCGGTCGCGCTCTGCCTTGAGGAGCGCCCCGACGTTGTCCTCATGGATCTGTCCATGCCCGGCATGGATGGCGTCGAGGCCACCCGCCGGATCACCGAGCAAGTGCCGGGCACACAAGTGGTGGTGCTGACCTCGTTCGTGGATCGCGAGCGGGTCTTAGACGCACTCAACGCCGGAGCCGTCGGCTACCTCTTGAAGGACGCCGAGCCCGGCGCGCTGCTCAGCGGCATCCGTGCCGCCGCCCGCGGTGAGTCGCCACTCGACCCACGTGCGGCGCGCACCATGCTCAGCGCCCAGCGCACCCTCGACCCACTTGAAGCGCTGACCGAGCGCGAACGAGAAGTACTCTTACTCGTCGCCAAAGGACTCCCCAACAAGCAAATCGCACACAGACTCAACATCAGCGAAAAGACAGTGAAAGCACACCTCACCCACGTTTACCGCACAATCGGCGTCGACGACCGCACACAAGCCGCGCTCTGGGCCCGACGCCACAACCTCTAGATCAACGCAGTGACCACACGCGTAGAGCGATAAGCCGTGTAGGAAACTCATAACTCGTGGCAACCGTCCCGTCCGATCAAGCGCAGCGAATCTGTACCGCCTGCCCGGTGGGAGCCATCACACTCGCTCCCGCCATGAATCCGGGGCCTGATCATCCTCGCGAAGGAGGCATGCTCACGATCGCCGCGGTTTGTCGCTGCGATCACCGAGCCGCGAAGTCGCGCCCCCGGCCATTGCTCGGCGCCGGTCGCGGTCATCTCCGCTGTCACGTCCACGTGGCAAACCTACAGCTTCTGACCACCAGTTGGCTGCCGGAGGGGGCGTGCGCCGTTCACGCCGCTCGCGGCGCTCGCCGCGCGTCGACGATCCTCAGGCTCCTGCTCATAGCGTTCATCCTCGGCGGTGTCGGCCATCCACGCGCCCAACACCGCGCTCGTGATCTGTGATACAAACGGCCGGTGGCAGGGCCATCAGTCGGGGCAAGTCCGACTGGAACTGAAAGGTGGTCATCGTCGTGTCCAAGCGAACAGTGTTCCGGATAGTGGGCGTAGTTGCCGCTGTGATGGCGGTGCTGGTCACGGGGGGCGAGGTGTGGGCGAATCTCGCTCAGACTCCGGTGCGGGCGACCACTCGGTTTGAGGAGGATCCGGCGGTGGCGGGGAGCTACCTCGCTTGGGATCAAAACTCAGCGGGGCGACCGAATCACTTCAACGTGTTCGTGCGACACGGCACCACGATCACCCAGGTCAATCCGGCGCGGACATACGGCTGGGGCCCCAGCATGGACGGCACAACGATCGCCTATCAGCAGGTGTCGTTGAAGGGTCAGGCTGATATCCGCATGTACGACGTGGTGACCCACTTGCATAGCGCACCTCCGGCGGGAGTCAATACTCCGGCATACGAGTGGTCGCCAGAGATTTCGGGAAACTGGCTGCTGTTCGGCCGCGCGAGTGGCCCAACCCGAAGGCACACCCAGGTCATCCTCCGAAACCTGACCAACAAGACGTCGTTTGTGCTCGCCGACGTCAACTCGCCCACGATCCACGTGTACCCTGGGGATATCAGTGGAAACTGGGCGGTTTGGGGAGTAGATGGGCCAAAGATCTCAAGCGTTCTTCGGCGGGATATCGCAGCCAAAAAATCCACCAAGCTGGTGAACACGCTCCCGCCGGCCCGCTTCGAGTACAACCCGTCGGTCGCGGCCGACGGCACCGCCTACTACGCTCACTCCGGCAGCGCCTGCGGCGACCACGTCAAGCTCGTAAAGCAGGCTCCCGGCCAGCCCGAGACCGTGATCAACACCTTTAGCAGTGGCATCGATTACGTGGACGCCGATGTCGTGCCAGACCCCACCAGCGGAACCGACATCTACTTCACCAAGTACTACTGCAAACGCCAGACCGCGGACATCTACAAGATGATCGACCCATGAACCCCCGCCTATCTGGTGACAGTGACCGCCCCAGGTTCTGAGGCCCGTGTGCGGTGTTCTCGCGGCTCGCGGCGCGTTGGGGGTGGTGTTCCCCTACGTGACGGGTTATTGACACTTCCAGCGCATGTGATAAGCAGGGCGGTGAGTACCGCCATCTAGATGCCATCGGCCTGGCGATGGCTATCGCCGTGCTGTTTGCGTCTACCACAAACGCCTCCCGGAGGGTCTTCACGACCCCGGAAGGCGTTTGTGTTACCAGCGGCCGATGCAGCTGTGAGGCCTCTTCGTGGTTACGCCTGGTGGCTGGGTGTCCCGGGAAGCTGAGTCCCGGAGCGACGCGGTATCTGGGGAAGCTGAGTCCCCGCGATGGCGAGGTACATCACCGAGAACACGATTGCGACTGCCAAGCCACCGAACGCGAGGTTGGCCCACTGAGTTCCCTGGTCAGTCCCGGTCACGACAAGATGTGAGCTGCGCAGCGCGCCGTTGGAGAATCGAACTGACTCGGTGCCGGCGGTGGCGGGCGGTGTTGGAGACGCGACGAACGCGCTGCGCCCCGCCCTGATGTTTGCGAGATGCACGGGCACGTGGTTGACGCCCACCCGAACAGCAGCCGTCTGGCTGGGCTGCTGAGGCCCGGTGGCGAGCTGCACCGGCAGCCCGCTCGTGTGCGCCTGCGCTGCTGGCACTGCGATCACCAGCGCGGCACCCGAGATCAGGAGAGACCGCTTGAGGATGTTGATGGTGTTCATGCTCTGTCCCTTCCGCTGGGTTGAAAACATGAACGCAGCCTACGGACATGCCCCCACCCGAACCGCTCCCCAAGAGATGTCGGGTGCGTAACCGCTGATACACATTTGGGCTACCGCAGACTGAGTAACGGTCTGAGTCGCTGATGAGCTCGGTTCAGCGCGGCACCGTGTTCGGCGCGCTCGCGCTGCTGTTCAGCTTCGACGTCACGCTCATTGCGAGCAAGACTTAGCCTCGGCGGGGTGGGTCGACGCCCATCGAGCGGAGTAGGCCGCGGTCGAGGCTGTCCTCGGCGTCGCGCTCGAGGCCGGCCTGGAGGTAGTCATGCAGGTCGCCGATTGCCCTGAGGCCGCGGTCGGTACGGACGATCCGGTCGAGTAGTCGGTCGGGGCGCTATCCCGTTTAGGTCTTTAGACGATTTTTGATCGCCGCCATCTGACGCTCGATTTCGGCGAGTGGTGGAGAGGCTTCGTCTAGTGCCGCCTGGAGTCCCGCATCTTCATGTTCGGTGAGGGCGCCTGAGTGGCGCGCCGCAAGGACTGAGTCGAAGATGTTGTTGACCGCCGCGTTGATCGATCCGAAGGCTTCGAGCGCAGCGTTGTTACTCGGTGTGTTCGGGATACCGAGATCCTTTCGCAGTCCGGTTAGCAGTCATACGCTGTGCGGTCGGCTTCGAATTGGTGCCACGCCTCCCAGACCGCGTTTGAGGGTGTGGGCCCGCGACCGGTCGGGCCAGGCTTTTTCTCGTGACTGCGGGCGTCTAGAGTCAACGCCATATATTCGCCATGTTGGTTTGGCCCGTTGACCCACACTGCGAACTCTTCCGTGTTAAACAGGCTGACCGCCCTCACGTAGTCCGCGTCTTCAGGCCCGCATTCACTCACCACGTTCCCCCTCTCCAGGGGTTAGATGGTTCCCTCGCAGACAAGAACCACGAGTAGCAACAATCCTGCGGTGCTCAACCAAGAATCCCCCGTTCGGGGCGGCCCCCAAAACCCGTCTATGTGGGCGGGTGGCTCCGACGCCCATTACGAGGATTCCCAACTACTCGAACGGAGGTGCCGGGCCTCCGAGTTGCATGAGGCACTCGTCGCGGTCAGGTAGGTGCCGCTGGACCCCGAGCCGCTCGTTCGTGTGGAGCGGCCAGGCCGTGGTGGCCGGCCTCGAGACCGCCTGCCACGCACCGCGAGGGCTACGCGTCGCGACTCAGGGGTGGGAACCGTAGATCGGGTCATAGAGCGGCCTAATCGGCTAAGAACCCCGATCTAAGAGATATGGGCCTGGCGATGGCCGCCGGGGTCATGTTTCAACCCGATCGACCGAGGGTTTCTCCCCAAGATCGGTGGGATCCCCCGACGTCGGTAGAAGCGCACGGCTCGCGGCGGCGCAAACGGGCGCATCGACCACGAGCTGATCGACCTGCTGAGAGAGATCCGACAACTCTGAAGCGAACACCAACAAGCTCGTTCGGCAGTGGCGATTGGGGGGTCGCGGGTGGTCAGGGTTTGGGGGCGGGTATCCGAGGGAGGGTGATTCCCCGCACGGTGCCTTTGTGGTACACCCATGCGATCAGTCGCCCGTCGAGTCTGATGTCGCGGAGTGTGTGGCGGGTCGTGAAGATGGCGTGGGTGCGGCCGGTGGTCAGATTGAAGATGCGAATGTCGTGTTCTCCGATGAGATACAACGCGCGCGCACCGGAGGCGTTGATCAGCCTTGCAGTCGAGCGCACGAACCGCGACCTGATGAGCGCCCCGGTGGTCGAGTTGTAGAGTCGCAGGGCCGTCGCTCCGTTGGACTCGATCTGCGCGACTACTCCTTCTCGTGACATCGCCAGCTCCGTGACGGTGCCGCCGGACGTGATGGTGCAAACAAGAGCACCGGTGGTGATGTTTCGCACCTCGATATCAGGCTGAGCAGGGCCCTGTGGCACTTGGGGCAACTCGGCGAACCTCCCGTTTGCCGCCGCCACTAGTGACGCGCCGGAGGCGTTAGCGAGCCGTACGTGTCCGGAGGCAGTCGACCGTCTCATGTTGCCGCCGGTCACGATCATCCCGCCCCCGGACTGGCAATCTGTCGGGTCGCCGTCGATGCTCAACGTGGAGTACACATATTCTCCATTCGCAGCTGCTCCACGACCCAGCTGGAATCCGGCATTTCCGCAGCTGCACCCATTCGAACCGCATGCGAGCACCAAACTCTCGATCGTGCGGGTACTGCCCGGAGACGCTGCGGTCAGCACACGCCAATCAGTCTCGTTGTGCGCCTCAAACGCCTCTTCCCAAAACACGCGAGTGGATCCCACCCCGACCATCGAGTTGGTGCTATCGGAGTACACGCAACTGTTGAGCCGTCGTGCCACGCCGCTTGTGTCGCCACGCACCCACGCCGTGTAGCAGAGTCCCGGGCGGGTGTCATGGATCCACGCGATCCGCCCACCGCCAGCCATCATCGTCTCGATCTCAGGCACGGTAAACAACGTCCGCGGCGTCGCAGCACGCACCTGCGAGACACCCACGAACACCGACCACCACGCGACCCCGAACACGAAAAATGCCACCCACCACCGTCGCACGACCAACAGCCCAGCCTCCTCTCCGCACACCTCGACCATCCCGATTCGAACGAGATGTCAAGCGCACCATCACCGGGATCCGAGATCCCGCCCACCGGAAGGGTGGCTCGTCAGTATGACCCAGCCCGTCCCCCCGTGGGACAAATATGGGACAACGCTTAGCCCACCGTCACGGTCAGATCGCCACCTAGCACCACCCGAAACCCCTGTCTGGGTGCGGGTTAGGGCCGATATAGGTGGTCGAGCATTGGTCATGGTTGGTGGCGGGTGTGCGAGTTCGAGTCTCGCCCCGGGCACTCGTCGAGGCCGGCTGCCAGAGCCAAAATCAGCTTCACTCGGTGGTTCGTGGTCCAAATATGGTCCATCCTCTCAGAGCGTGATGGTCAGGTTTGGCTGCCAATACTGGCGAGCAGCGCGTCGACCTGGGTGCGGCCGATGTCGATCTCGTCTGGCCAAAGGTGGCCGTAGACGCGAAGGGTGAAGGCTGGATCTGAGTGGCCGAGTTCGACTTGGACGCGCTTTGGGGAGAGGCCGGCGCGGATCATGAGGCTGGCGGCGGCGTGTCTGAGGTGGTGGAAGTCGACGTGGGCGAGGTCGCATCGCTTTCGAGCGAGATCCCATGCTTCCCACACTCGGCTGGCCTTCCAGGGTCGCCCATCAGCGCGATGGAACAGATAGTCGGACGGGGGATACTCCACTACGTGGGCTTGAAGCGACTCTGTCACGATCGAGGGCATCGTTACCCACCGGCCACGGCCGTTCTTGGTTGACTCTCGGATGCCGCTGCGCTGGTTGAGTGATCCGGAGACGCGAATCCGCCGCTGCTCCCAATCGACATCCACGGGGCGAAGCGCTAAGGCTTCTCCCTGTCTGAGGCCGCAGTAGCCGCACAGGCGAACCAGCGCCCACTTGCGTGGGTCGATCGCTGCTACAAGCTGCTCGACCTCCGCCAGTGTTGGAGGCTCGACTTCCAGCCTCTCGACACGCGGCAGACGAACGCCACGCACTGGCGCTCGATCGCCGCTAGCGAGGATCTGTGAGAGCGTTGAGTACACGCACCGGGTCGTTTTCGCGGAGAGATGGTCGTTGAGCTGCTGGACGAACCGCTGGAGTGACTGTCGGTCGACCGCGCGGACGCGCACACTGCCTATTCTGGGCTTGATGTGATCTCGGACGTGCTGTGAGTAGGCGTCGAACGTGCGCGGCTTGACGGACGGTTCAATGCTGATCAGCCAATCGTCGGCGAGCATGGCGACGGTCAGTGTTGAATCGACCGCGGGTTCGCAGCGCTCGGCCTCGTCTACGGCCCTTCGCATGGCCCGCTCCGCTTCGGCCTTCAGGCGAAACGTGCGGCTAGGCCGCCGACCATCTGAAGCGCGCCATCGAATCCGCCAACGGCCATCGGGCAACTGCCAAAGCTGTGCGTCCATTCAGTCGGCACGCGCCGATGGCGAGCTTCCGTTCGAGGCCCGTCTCACTGCCTCTGCCTGGAGATGCGCCAAGACGTCGTCGAGGTCAAACCGAAGACATGGCCCCATCCGATAGCAGGGCAGATCCCCGGCCCGGGCATGCCGATACACGGTCTCGGGGTGTACGCCCAGCACCTGGGCCAGGCGATCAGCGGAGACCAGGGCCTGCCCCGCCGCCAAGGCAACGAGCCTTCCGGCCCACTGTCCAGTCTCTGCAGGCGGCGGTGATGATCCACTGGTTTTCCAGGCGTCGATTTGAACCGGGCCGAGAGCCTCGACGATCGATTGGTTGAGATTGGTTTTCATAAGACAGTCCTTTGGCTCGAGTGTCCGATCGCCGGTGGACGGCTTCGGGGCGCCACTACTCAGCGGCGATGTTTGGGTACATCCATTCTCGGGCGGCTGAGTAAAGGAGAATCCAGCCCCGCCCGGCTGGAGACGCTCTGGCCTCGCGTTAGGGGCGCTTGTCGAGGCGGCCGCGGCGTTCCTGGACGTGGTGGAGTCGCTGCAGTTGCTGTCGTGTGAGGTGTTGGGTGTGGATGCGAGCGACTCGGAGGCGCTTGTCCTTCTTGGTGTAGAAGTGCCAAGCGTCGTCTGCCCACGTGGGTGGCCGACCTCTTGGGGAGCCGTCGCGGATCCACCTTCGAATGGCTTGGGGTGTGGTGTCCCAAACTTCGGCGGCGTCGGGGATGGTGATCTCTTCCGCCAGGATGGACGGTTCAGCTTCGGGGCTGGTCTGGGTGGGGGTTCCGAGTGCGTCGGCGAGGAGCGCCTGATAGTCGCCGTCGGTGAGGCCGTCGGGGAGTGGGACGAGGGTTTCTTGGGCGAGCGCGAGTTCGGCTCGTGCAGCGCCGAGGTCGCGCTGGTAGTGGTCGAGGGCGTCTCTCTGGCCTCTGGCGGTGTCGCTTATGTGGGTTGCTTGTGCGTAGAGTGCAAGTTGGCGTTGCGGGTCTCTGGATGCTTGTGCCCGCTTGCCGAGGTTTTGGGCTGCGGCCTCGTTGTTTGCGAGGTCGGCTTGGAGGGCGGCGATGGTGGTTTGGAGTGTGTCGTGGTGTTCACGGGCGGCGTGTATCCGTGTGGGGTCTGGGCCTCGTCGTAGCGCCCCATCGCCGTAGAGAACGTCCCACATGTAGGGCACGATGGCGACGCTTAGGGCTTCGCGGTTGAGGTCGCGGTAGGTGGCTGAGACTGTGCCGCCGAGTTTGTGGCCGAGCAGGGCCTTGGCGAACTCCTCGGGGTGTACGTGGGGGTATCGGTCGGGGTGGTCTTTCTGGTAGGCGATGGCAGCGCGGATCGCGAGCTGGTAGGCGGTGTGTCGGTAGGCGTGGGGGTGCCAGCCGATGTGGGGATCCTCGCCGGTAGGGAGCAGCGCACGACAGCCCCATTTGTCTTTGGTGTTTCCGGCTATGGCGGCGTAGAAGTTGGCCTGGCCGAGGTAGGTGACTGGCGTGGTGGCGGTGGTGGGGTTTCGGTTGGGAAACAGTGGTTGGTCGATGTCTCCGACCTCGCGGCCGGTGAAGGTGATCCACTGTTCGATCCACGTGGCGGGGTGGGGTGCCAGGGGCAGGTGGTGGGGTTGATCTCGGTGCCAGCTTTTTCCCGGAAAGATCCGAAGCGCCGGCCCGGTGGTGCCGTTGCTGAAGCGGTGGGTGGGGATGTAGTCCTCGACGCGGAGGGTGCGTAACGCGTCGGCGCGGACGCCGTAGAGGCACAGCAGGCTGAGGAGCAGCCGGCGGCGTTGTCGGAGGTATTGGGGGTGGCCGGTGCGTGCTTCCAGGGCGAGTTCGCGCAGCCGTTTGGCGCAGTCTTCGATGCTTGGCCCGGAGTTATTTTGGCCTGATTCTCGGGCGCCGAGGGCGGCGGAGTTGATGCGCTTGGGCTTGCGTGTCCAGGCATCGATGATGGCGATGTCGAGGCTGGGGTTGGGGCCGTTGCGACATGGGTGCGAACCGCGATCAGCGCGTCCAGGAGCTGCCACACGCCGGTGATACGGACTTCAATGGTGCCCTTGGCGAGCAACGATCCGGCTGGTCGGCGCCGCTTCATGCGCGTCGTCTTCTCGCGGGCCATGGCTGCGACGGCCTTTTCCATGCGGATCTGAAGGACATCGGGGCCCCAGCCGATCAGGGTGGCGATTGCTGGCCATAGCCGCGCTGGGAAGAACGCGAGGATCCACTCAGCGGGGAGACAGGCGTCGTCGGCGCGGTCTCGTCCGAGCGCCCAGGCTTCCTCCAGGTCGACGTGGGTGATGCCGAGCTTGTGGAACGCCGAGCGGCCGGAGGGCCACCCTTCCACGGTCAGGTCAGGGTGGGGCGCGGGCGTGGTCTCGCCGAAGCGGGTGACCTCGATGCGCACCATCTGAACGACGCCGTCGATGGTGGAGTGCAGTTGCCCGCGGGATTTTGACTTGCCCTTTCCGAGCAGATGTGAGAGCGCGCACAAGACGACGCGGGCCTGATCGAGGGGCAGGTCGATGCCGAGTTGGTCGACGTCTGCCTGGCCGGCGAGCAGCTCGCTGGCGCGGCACGGGGAGATCGTCGACGGCGCCGGCATGGAATCAGAATTCTGGGGGTTGATAAGCATGGACTTGGTTTCTTTCTGAGCTCCGCGAAACGAGTGATCGAACGCTGAAGCCCCTTAAACCAGTATAGCGAACTTGCTATACTGGGGTTATGTGGAGATTCGTTTCGGACACGAACACGGCAGGCACGGCAATCGAACGCTCGGTTCGATCGGGAGCGTGGTTGGCTTGGGCGAGCAGCCTCGGCAACTCGCTGATCGGCAGGGGTCGGGCGTACCTGGTGGCGGGTGCCGGCACTCGGGCACGGCCCTCCAACACCGCCAGGAGCGCGGCCACTCGCAGCGGAAGCAGCGAGTCTTGGGCAAAGTGCGCCTGCACGCTGGCGGAGGTGATCCTCGTTGGCCTGACGGCGTACTCGAGATCGCCGGCGTGCAGAAGGCGGCGCACCTGGCCCTCGCTCTTTGCCAGGAGCCACCCGGCTTCGCGGACGGTGACGCCGATGTGCGAGGCGATCACCAGAGCCTCTTGGTGGCGTTCACACGGAGCGCCGGTCGGTGTGACTCATGCGCGCGAGGCTTCGCAGGATCGCAGCCAGCGTCTCGCCTTGTTCCCGGTCGTGGAGATCTTCGGTGTCGATGCATTCGACCACGGGGGTGCCGGTTGGCCCGTCGTCATCCATCGGGATCGGGGTGATCAGATAGTAGTCGTAGCGGTGATACATGGCAGCTCCTTAGCTGTTGGAGCCCACCATTGGACTCCACTACTTGAGCTAACCGAGCCGGAACATTTACTAGTACGCCCCTGGGCAAGAACTTCCACGCGCGGCCCCCTGCGGATGTAGCCGACACGGATCACACGTACGGGCTGACGGTGTCGCGCTTGCGACCAGTCGCGCGCTGCCCAGACAACACCCGCCACAACATCTCGAACCTGTAACCGAACTGGAGGTATGGCCGTGCAGAGATACTCAGACGCGTTCGTCACCGAGGTCATAGCCCGCGTCGCTATCGTCGGTGCCTATCGGGCTTCGGTCGAATACGACATCGCCTATCACACCGCCCGCCGCTGGCACGACCACGCCCACGCCACCAACCCCGCGACTGGAACACCGAAGGCAGCGGCGACCTGTCGATCCTGCGGGGCGCCACTTACTCGTCGCACGCCCTCAAAGACCGATACCCCAGCGACCCTGTGTCGGTCGTGTGCAACCACCGCCCGAGCAGACGCCGCCCGCGGCTACAGCGTGGAAGAACTCGCCCGCCGCTACACCGAGGAAGGCCAATCAACCAACGAACTAGCCGCTCTCACCGGACACTCACAAGCCGGAATCTACGACTTGTTGAAGCGACACGGCGTGCCGATGCGGTCTCGCCGCCAAGGCACCGCGATCCGAAAAGGCGGCACCCCCACCCACGGCAAGATCGCCCCCGAAGCCATCATCATTCTACGAAAAAGCGGCCTGAGCGTCACCCGCATCGCCGCCGACTTATCGATCTCGGTAAGCACCGTCAAGCACCACCTCAACCGCGACCAAGAAAAGACATCGACATCGCCCAGCCGACTGCTCCCGCCGGCCGCGAAGCCCGCTGAGCAAGGCACCAACCAGCAGCCGTCGCGGCTCTCCCAAAACCTGCGGCTACTGCAAGGAGTGCACAACCTCAGCGGCGCGCACACCGCCCGCCTGCTCGGCGTCTCCTACCAGTCATACTCCGACTGGACCACCGGCAAACAGGAACCGGGAATGAAATCGATCTAACGAGCCTCAGCGCTATTCGGCGTCCCACTCGGCCTACTCATCGACGCCGATCGCATCACACTCGCCAAGACCTACTTCGCCAAAGGCCACTACACCGCCACCCAAGCCCGCATCGCCAAGAAGACCACTGATGCCAAACGCTCACACTGATGCCCCGAGGCTTGCCTCGGGCAGCGACGTCGGGTCGAGATAGGCACCTCGGCGCCGGCGGCCGACCCCTGAGTTCAAACGCTCGGTGAAGCTGGGTATGCGATTGCCTGGCCATCGCCCCTACTGCACCGACCGTTGGCTTAGTCACAAGTCAGCGTCTCCCCGGATCGCAGCGCTTCGACCTCTCCGATCTCCTCGCCAGGACGGTCGCTTCGGGAAAAGGTGCTTGGAAACTCTAGTCAGGGTGAGGCAGTCACTTCGACCGCTTCTCGGCTGGCCGCGGCGAGCCGTCTATGCCGATCGACGTCGGCGCGGTACTTGGGGGGCGGCCAGGTGGCGTTGCGAGGCTCGTGGCGGGGGGCGCTGCTATCGTCCGACCGCTCGCAACCCCCGGAGGCCAGGCCGATGTGCACGAGATGTGTGTGGAATAGCAACGGCGTCGCCGTGGTGGTCGGCCGGTCGATGGATTGGATCGAGGAGCAGCCGACATACCTCTATCTGTTGCCGCGCGGCGTTGAGCGTGACGGTATGAGCGGCCCGAGAACACTCAAGTGGACGGCCGCGTACGGCACGGTGGTGACCGTGGTGTTTGGGGTCAGGGACTCGGGGGTTGCAGGCGCGGCCGATGGCATGAACGAGCAAGGTCTTGCCGGGTCGATGCTGTGGCTGAGCGAGTCGGACTATGGAGCCTACGACCCCAACCGCCCCAGTATCAGCCTGGGCCTATGGCTGCAGCACTACTTGGACAACTTCGCTTCGGTTGCCGATGCGGTCGCATTTACCGAGAAGAGCGATCTGCACGTTGTGAGCGGCGGGTTTGAGGACAAGGCGTTCACGGTTCATCTCGCTCTCACCGACGCGACGGGCGATACTGCGGTGATCGAGTATCTCGATGGTGGGCCGGTGGTCCACCACAGCAAGGCGTTCACGGTGATGACGAACTCGCCGCCGTACCAAGAGCAACTGGAGCATCTGCGGCACTACGAGGGCTTCGGAGGTAAACAACCGCTTCCGGGAGCGAGCGATGCTGCCTCCCGCTTCGTCCGCGCGGCCTTCTATCTCGATCGTCTCCCAGAGCCGCGCGACTACCGCGAGTGCATCGCCGGGATCCTCAGCGTCGCACGGAACGTCTCGGCGCCATTCTTTGAGCAGACCGATCCGAATCTGCCGAACGTTTCCTCCACCCGCTGGCGCACCATCGCAGACACGACCAACAAGGTCTACTTCTTCGAATCGACACTCAGCCCCAACCTGGTATGGCTCGAACTGTCGCATCTCGACTTCGCCAAAGACACCGGCGTCCGCCGACTCGACCTCGTCACAAACTGCGACCGCATCGGTGACTGCACCACACAATTCGAACCCGCCGCACCATTCCCGCTCGGTTCACCGACATTGGCCTAGCCGTCACTAGGCGCGGGGCGCGCACCGCCGCGGCGGGGTGTCGCAAATCCTCGCGTACAACCAGGCCCCCACGCCTGTGCGCGCAGGCAGGGAATCTTCCACCTGCACACACGGGTGCCGTGAGCACGGAAGACGTTCATCTCCCGCGAAGACCACCACGACATGATCGTCCTCAAGGAACTCATCGAAGCAGGGAAGGTCACCCCGGTCGTCGATCGGACGTAACCCGTTGGCCGACGCACCCCAAGCCATCCAGTATGTGGCCGAGGGGCAGGCCCGAAGGGACGGTCGGGATCATCGCCAGACGAGAGCCGCCGGGGGCGGCATCGATCAGCACTACTCCGCCGCTGAATCCCTCAACGCGAAGTGCCTCGCTCGGGCGGCCAGTGCCACCATTGGAACGCCCGACGTCACCCATCACGCCGACCATCACAAACTTGGTGAAGGCGGTCTGTCACGGCGCTCGCGGGACGCACACGATGTCGCAACCACCTGCGATCAAGCACCCGCCGAAAGCTTGACGACCTGGTTTCAGTCAGAATGGGAGGCCGTCAGGTGGCCGAGAATTCTGATCGGTAGTAGGTGAGGAGCGAAGCGAGGTTGTACTGCTTGCCGATCGGGATGGCCAGCGGCGAGCGCTGGACGATGCCGGCTTGGAGCGGGCGAAGCGCCGCGGGGATGTCGTTCTTGGTGAGTTCGCCGGAGGCAATCCGGCGCTGCACCGCAACCGCTCCGATCAGCGCTTCAAGCGTCGTGATCTGCTCGGTGCGATCGACGAGCGTTCGCGCACTCATCACGGAGTTGGGGAAGGCGGGGGAGTAGTCCTCGTCGCCTTCGGCCATGTAACTCTCGGTGAGGTTTGTGACCGGGGTGGTGTCGGTGAGCGCGGATCGTTCGAGGCTGGTCATGATGTAGGTGATGTTGCGGGTATAGATGCCGTTGAACGAGTCGGGGTTACCCTCGACCAGTCCGGATGGGAGGTCGGTGAATGGATGGGAGAGCATCTTGAGCCCGCGGCTGTTGCTCCCGATCGCCACCATCGCGAGGGCCTGGCGGAGCCCGTCCATGCCGAGGGTGACCTGGCTGGTGTCGTAGTCGGGGACTGAGAGGAGCTTCTGTTTGGCGACATCGACGATCGGTGAGCCCTGGTTGGAGTTGGCGAATGCCTCGAGTACCGGGACGTACTGGGTGAGCTGCAGTCGCAGCGCCGCGATGCTCTCGGCTCCGTCTCGAAGGCTCAGGAAGTCTTGGAGCTGGCGGGGACCTTTGGCCTTCCACAATAGGCTGCCCTTCAGGAGCCGCGTCATGCCATTCTTGACCGAGGTGCGGCTGCCGAGCACGTCTTGGCGCGACTCGAGCTGGGTCAGCGGGGCGGGGTTGGCCCGAAAGCCCTCCATGCTCAGCGCAAGTGCAGCCTCTTGGGCGTTCACCTCCCGCTGTGCCCGGTCGACGACCTGTGCGGCCATGGCAACGGTGATGAAGTTGTGGGTCAGAAGGTTGGTGGCCTCACCCGCCTTGAGTTGGAAGCTCGGGTCGGCCAGCAGGCTCATCGCTGCCTGGGCATTGGCAGTGAGGTCAGCGTCGCCCATGGAGTTGTCCCACTCGACATCATCGGGGACGTTGCCGCTGTTGACGCGGTTGATCAGGGCGTTCGCGAGGTCCGGGCTCGCGCCGGAGAAGCCGCGGGCGTAGCTATTGGCGAGCATCGCCCATGCCGCGCGCATGGCACCGGTGTCGACGATGGGCATAGTGCCGTCGCCGACCTTGGTGGCCTCCTGAACGATGTTGATCCGTCCGAACCGCCTCATCTGCAGCGGCGGCAGGGTCGTTTTGAAGTCCGCTCCGTACATCGTGGTGATGCCGTATGCGGGGAGCTTGGCGTCGATGTAGTGGTCGACGACCTTGCGGGCGGCCCTGATGCGGCTCATCCCCGCCGGCGCGAACTCCACTCGAGCCGCCCCGTTCCCGATATCGATGATGTCGGCGATGGTCAGGCTCTTGCCGTCGAGTTGGATCATCCGGCCCTTGGCGGCAACCGGCTTGGCGGCAGTGCCCAGCGCCGCGGAGGTCAGCGGTACGGGAGCGGCAGACGACCCACTGGTTGTGTCTGTGGTCGACGCGTCAGACGACGAGCAGCCCGCGGCCAGGATCGCCAACACCAGGAGAGGACCCGCGATGCGCCCGCCACGCTGTCGCGTGGCGGTGATCTCGTTGCTCTGCTTCGTCATCGCCCCTCAGTTATGGAAAGGCCGGACGCCGATCGCTCCAACGAAGATAGGGCGGGTGGCGAGAACCCGCAAAGCATCAATCCCGGTGTATGAGAATCCGCCGCCAGTATGGCTCGTGGTGATAGGTAAACGTGGGGGGTAGCGGTTCCCGGCCGATCAGCCGCGTCTCACACCTCCGTGGTCAGTACAACTAGTTCAGTTCACAGTGGTGTTCCCTGGTTCGTCCGCACGTTCGACCCTGTCGACGGACCCGTGGGAGATACTGTGAGGCATGACGGGGGACGCGCCGAGTGCAGTGCAGAAGGTCGTGCGGGCCTGGGCGCCGACGGCAGTCCGATCCAACCTCCGATGCCCTGGCCTCGAGCTCGTCCGATCTGCGTCCGACCGCCCACGCCCAGCTCTGCCGACCGAGTCCTTGTTCCCGGTCGTGAACCTGCAGCAGGCGCCACAGACGCTTTTTGGCGCGGCTCGACTGCCCTGCAACACAAGCGCACTGCAGTTGGGCTCGGCCGTTGCAAGGGGGTGTAGAGTCACGGGATGCCCGGCTCCTACCGGAAGAGCTTCGACGACCCCGATGAGACGTTTGAGCTTGATGGGATGGTCGAGCATGTGGTCCGGATTGGCGACTACACCGTGGGCCGGGTGGTCCAGCCGCCGGGGTTTGGGTGGTCGACGAACGTGCAGCCGATTGTCGGTGGCGAGTGGTGTGTCGCCCGGCACGTCGGTGTGGTCGTGTCGGGGCGGATGGGGGTGGAGTTGAAGGACGGGACGCGGTTCGAACTCGGTCCCAATGACGTGTTTGACATTCCGCCCGGCCACGACGCGTACGTGGTGGGAGACGAGCCGCTGGTCGAGATCGACTGGTCGGGTCTCGAGGCGTGGACCGGTTTAAAGTGCGCTTGCACGACCGGGTGTTGGCAGGCTTGCTGATGACCGATGTCGTGGGTTCGACCGAGGAGGCGTCCAGGCTCGGTGACGCGGTCTGGCGAGACCGCCTGTCCCACCATCTCGAATCTCTGCGGACATTGCTCGGTCGCTTCAGGGGGCGTGAGATCGACACGGCGGGCGATGGCATGTTCGCGCTCTTCGACGGCGCAGCGCGTGCTCTGGAGTGCGCTGCGGCAATCCAGGAGGTCTCGCAGACGGATGGCATGCCCGTGCGAATCGGCGTCCACGTCGGCGAAGTGGAACTGACTTCGAACGGTGCGCGTGGCGTCGCCGTTCATGAGGTTGCCCGGATCGCCGCGCTGGCCGGCTCCGGTGAAGTCTTGACGTCGGAGGCGACCCGCGCGCTGTCAACCGGCGCCGGCCTCAAGTTCGAAGACCGAGGTGTGCAGCAGCTGAAGGGATTAAACGAGCAGCGCCGGCTGTTCGCGTTCGTCGCCAAGAGCTGAGGACTCGCGGCACGACCATCGATCCGCATCTGTCAGCGATAGCGAACGGCCGACCACGCCGGCTCGCTGTCCCACCGCGGCGTGCGAGTGATGCGGCGGACATCCGAACCATCGGCCGACATCGTCATGATGTCGGGAAAGCCGTCGACTCCGAAGCCCGGCTGGTGCGCGAACACGATCCGGGTGCCGTCGGGCGACCAGTCGGGTTCGATGTTTCGGCCAGAAGTGGTCAGCTTCCGCAGGCCGGTTCCGTCAGGGTGAATCAGCCACACCTGCGAAACGTGCTGCTGGCAGCAGTCGCGGTAGGACTGGAAGACGATCCATCGCCCGTCTGGCGACCACGACCCGCCGCCCGCAGCGATCGACCACGGGGTGATCCGGTGCAGGTGGCCGCCGTGTGTGCCGACGACGAACAGCGCTTGGCCTCCCACCGGTCGGATCGTGTCGTTGATGCGGGTGAAGACCAACCTCCGCCCACCCGGAGCCCAGGCAGGCTGATGATCCTCACTGGCCAGCGAGGTGCCTCGCTGTGTCACCTGACGCTGACCGGTGCCATCAGCCCGCATGATCCAGATGCCCACCTGATCCGGGGCGTTGCTGCCGTTTGGAGGAGCGGCGCCGATTGGCTTGCTGAAGGCGATTCTGCCGCCGCCGGGTGAGTAGGCTGGATCGTCATTCCCGAAGCAGGTGCCGGTGCAGGTACCAATCACACGCTGACCCAACCCGGTGGCCGAGACACGCATGATCTGGTCGCGGACTCCAGGCGTGGAGGTGTCCACGGTGACCCGCATGAAGATGACCGTGCGGCCGTCGGGCGAGAGATCCGGCAAATCGTCCAACGTCCCCGCGGGCGGGTGCGTCAGTTGCCGCACCCGGCCGTCCGTAAGGTGCTTGTCGAAGATCGCACCGGTCGAGAGGTTGCGGTCGAGAAAGCCTTTCCACACCAAACGGCCGGCGTCCGGAGCTGCGGTTGCCGTTCCGGTTGTCGAGTGCCCCCGGGCGGTCGCTGCCACCACCAGCCCAAGCGCCGTCAAGATGATGATGAGCGTTAGACGCTTCACCTCGTCCCCCATTCCGTCCGTTGTGTGCCGGCGACGCGACACGGGTCGAGATGCCCGGCTGTTGCACGTCGCGCCGGCGAGGTTCCCTCAATGGCGACCAGTTTTGGAGCGCATTCGTATCTAAGCTCGCACGTTCATCTTCTCAGCACAGCGTCCCGGAATCGTTACGGCGGCGGCACCACCGTTGAACAACCCGACTTACGCCTCCATCTACCCTACCCACAGGCGCGGATTCTGCCGCAATCGCTCTTCTAGAGCCAATCAGAGACGTCTCGCTAATCGGGCAACCCCGGTTTTACGAGGAGCTGGGACCCCTCACGCGCAACGGGCAGCCCGATCGCGCGACAGTCGCGGCCCTGTTCGAGAAGTACGACATGTCACTGCTCGGGCCACCGCTCACAGCGGACTGACTCCACGCTTCGCCGGAGTCGCGGTGCGGCGGGCTCTCGCTTGACGCCCGATCGCCCTGTCTGCGGGCCGTATCCGTCATACTGCGACCGACGGTGGACGCAATCTTTGTGACCGAAGGCGAGGGTCAACGGCTCGACCGGGAAAATCGCAGCTTCCGGCTGCTCCCGCAACTGCCGGATCTGGAGGTTGTCGACGCCACGTTCGAGTTCGGCTGGGAGGGTGTCGATCCTCACAGCCACTCGGATCACACCGACTCGTTCTACGTCCTCGAGGGTCAGGTCGAGTTTCTCGTTGATGGCCAGTGGCGTCGCGGCGGCCCGGGCACGTTCTTTTCCGCGCCACGTGGCGTCGAGCATGCCTTCCGCAATCCGGGTCCAGACCGGATACGGGTTCTCAACATCCATGCGCCGAACACAGGCTTCGTTGAGCGCTTGGCGGCCGGACAGCTGAACCGAGCGGCGATGCCGCCGCATCCCGGTTCTCGCCGACCGTAAGAGGATAGTGTGCACACCAGTGGGTGCAGTCGCTCCCTACGCCAGCATCCAACACAGCGGTCGGTGTGGTGGGTTTCCGTGTGGCCTTGTGGGTTCGTGACCTGGGAAGTACGGTTCGCATGTCGTTCAACGCTTCAGCGACCCGATCGTGTTGGGTGGAGATGAGGGATGTTGGCTGCACGATCGTTTGGTGTGTGCGCCGTGCTGGCCGTCGTGGTGCTTGTGCTGTTGGCGTCGGCCTGCGGCAGCGCGACTTCGGCATCGCCGCAGGGCTCGTCGTCGGTTGGTGATCCCACTGTCGACAAGTTGGCTCAGATCCTTGCGCGTGGCACGTTGGTGCTGGCGACCGACCCCGCCTACCCGCCGCAGTCATATCGGGTGCCGAGCGCAAAGCGGTTGGCCCACACGAAGTGCACCCCCAATCAGATGACGGGGAATCAGATGGCCGGCTATGACGCTGACACCAGCAAGCTGGTGGCTCGGGCGCTGCATGTGGAGCCGTGCTTTGTCGCGCCCACGTGGAGCGAGATGATCAGCGGTGACTGGGGGGATCGCTGGGATATTGCGATCGCGTCGATGGGCATCTCGCGCGAGCGCATGAAGGGCCTGTACTTCACCCAGCCGTATTCGGCAGAGGCCGAGAGGTTCTTCGTGGCCAAGAACTCGTCGTATACGAAGGTGCAGCAGCTTTCCGGCAAGCGCCTGGGCGGATGCGTCGGCTGTTTCGCCCAGTCATATATCGAGGGAACGCTGGACGCTCCTGGGCAGACCGTGAAGTTCGAGGCCAAGCACGGCACCTTCGTCGGGTATGACCTCGAACGCCACGGCCTGCGGGACGTCGCCCGCGGCAAGCTGGCTGCATTTCTCTGTGGTGTGGCCGTGGGCGCCAAGGCCATCGCAGAAGGCGTTCCGCTGAGGGCGGTCGGTGGGGATCAGTACGTCGCGTATCTGTCGGGGGCGGTGGATCGCTCCTCCGGGTTCCACTCAGCCGCGTTCGTCGACCGGGTCAATCAGATCGTCGATCAACTCCAGGCAAGTGGCACCCTGCGCCGCCTCTCACTGCACTACTTCCACCACGACTTCGCCACCAAAGCGCGAGACTTCAACATCGCATCGCTCGACCAACACGTCAAGTAGCACGCCAGGTCGTGAGCAACTGAGGAGGCCGAGCCCAAAAGCCGCCGGTCCGACCGCTAGGATCAGCTCTCTGAGGATCGCACTCAGATAGCCGACTCCGCATCTCGCGAACCCGTTGATGACCGGGATGGGTTCCAGCTGGTTGATCGGGTCTCTTTCGGGAATGGCCGCCAACCCGAATCGCCTCTACCTCGGTGACTGTCTGCACGTCATGCGGCAGTTGCCGAGCGAAGCGATCGACCTGATCTATATCGATCCACCGTTCTTCTCCGGCAGGGACTACAACAACGCCAACTCTGCAGACCAGAACGGCAGGCAGTCGTTTTCAGATACCTGGGAGAGTGGACTCGAGGGGTACCTCGTTTGGCTGACCGCGCGGCTCCTAGAGATGAAGCGGTTGCTCAAGCCGAGCGGTTCGATCGTCGTACACCTTGATTGGCATGCCAGCCACTACGCGAAGGTACCCCATTCCTCAGGCCATGCACGATGAGGAGTGACTGCCTGTGGATTACCCGGCGGCTTGGTAGAGGCGCCAACGGTCTGGGACACCCTTGAGCTCGTGCTCACCGCGGTCGGAGTAGACGACTCCAGAGCCCGCGGTGAGATCCTTGACCGTCTGGGAGACAAGCACCTCGGACGGTTCGGCGATCGCGCCGATCCGAGCGCCGATGGCGACGGCAATGCCGGCCACATCGTCGCCGTCGAGTTCGATCTCGCCGGTGTGTAGCCCGGCTCGCACCTCGATTCCCAGTTCGCCGACGCCGGTGACGATGGCTTGGGCGCAGCGGACGGCGCGAGCCGGCCCATCGAAGGTGGCGAGAAAGCCGTCGCCCATTGTCTTCACCTCCCGACCCCGGAATCTGTCGAGCTGTTCGCGAACGATTTCGTCATGACACTCGCGAACCCCCCTCCACTTACGGTCACCGAGTGCGACCGCCTGGGCGGTCGAGTCGACGATGTCGGTAAATACCACCGTGGCCAGAATGCGATCGAACACCATCCGATCATCGGTGATCTGAGAGAGGAACATCTCCACCTCCCCGACGATCGTCTCAGCCGGCCTATACCACATCTCGTCGCCCTGGCCGTTGAGCTCGACCAGGCGTGACGTGGGGATCTGGTTCGCGATGTACTGAGCAGTCTCAGGGAGGAACGGCTCGTAGTCTCCGAGATCGGACAACACCAGCGTCGGGACGCGGATCGCCGCGAGGACGTCGGACGTGTCGCTAGCAAGAAATCGCCGCGTCTCCGCAGCCAACGCGCCCGGCGTGCAGCACGCACGCTGGAAGCGAAAGAACCACTCCTCCTCGCTCGGACCTCCGGCACGGAGCGAGCTCGCACCCCAGTAGCGGCGCCCCCATTCGCGCATCGTGTCGGCCATCTCCCCCGCCCACCACTGGCTGTCGGGAAGCCACGGCATCTCGGCGGTGGCCGAAAAAGAGACCAACGATTGGTACAAGACCAGCGCCAGAACCCGCTCCGGATGGGCGGCGGCGAACAGCTGGGCGATCATGCCAGAGTCATGAGTTGCCATCACCACGGCTCGCCGGCTGCCCGCGTGGTCGAGGACTACACCGATGTCGTCGCTCAGCGTTTCCAGGGCGGGAACATGCGGCGGTGCGAACCGTTCCGAGCAGCCCCACCCTCGCCGGTCGGCCACGATCAGGCGAGTACCCTCGGCGAGACCGAGCAGGAACTTGGCCACGTGCGGGCTCTGCCACTGCACATCGACGTTCGACACGTAGCCGGGGAGGTAGAAGAGATCGATCGATCCCTCGCCAATGACCTGATAGGCCAACGCCGTGTCGCCAGTCCATGCGAACTCCACCGCCGGGGTTTCCATCTCGCGAGTATCCCACGCACGATCATGAGCCCGCGCCCACCACGGAAGCGGACACGTTTGTAGCGCGACCGAGCGGATGCCCCCCAAGCCTGAACGGGTGCGAACCCCCGACTCGCATGCGAACCGACCGAGGGCCGGTTTCGGTAAGCCTTATTCTCTTACCCGCCCGAGCGCGCACGAGAGCATCAGGCGCGCAGTGGAGCGTCGTATCCACTTCGGGAATGGCCACCCGTGGACGCCCGACAGCATCTACCTTTGAAGGGCAAGCGGCGCTGCCGCGAGTGCGGGCGGGCGGCTTCTCGGCGCTACTACTACCTCCAGACAAGGCAAAGCGGCTGGTCCGAGACCTGCCGGACGACCATGAGCGGGGTTCCCGGGGCGATTGGCGGTACTGGGAGGGCGCCGTTGATGTCGGCGACGCAGATCGTATGATGGGGGTATGAGTACCGCGTCATTTCCGGTGGTTCGGCGTACCGAGGGTCGAGCGATTGCCTCGTTGGTCTTGGGGATTGTCGGCGTCGTCTTGTTCCCTGTGGTGCCTTCGGTGTTGGCGATCTGGCTTGGGGTGACGGCGAGGCGCAGGATCCGCGATGACGCGACGCTGGATGGCGAGGGGATGGCCACGGCTGGGGTGATCCTCGGCGTCGTGGGGCTGGTGTTGGTGGTGGTTGGCGCGGTGCTGCTGTTCGCCCTGTTGTTCGCAGCCTCGTCAGGCGGTGTCAACCCGGCTCCGGTGGTCACCGTCGTCAACCAGCCGTAACACGCCGCTCAATCCACGCTAAACAGCGTCGCTCCCCATGCGAGCAGGGGATGCTCGCCTACCAGCTCTTGGGGCGACTTCCGTCGCCGCAGCCAGGGGGAATGCTCGGTGTTTTCCGTCGCGCCGAGGGTCGAATACGGGTTCAGATCTTCGTGTGGCGTCGTGTGGTCTCCCGTGGCCGCGGAGTGGCCCCCGAAGGGCTGCCAGCCGCCCTGCACGCTGTCTCGAACACTCGTACTGTTTGAAGCGCCTCGCACCAGATGCGGCCAGGACTATCCCAACGGGGCTCGGAGTGAGTGCCTCCCTAACCCAGCATCGCCATCCCCAGCCCCGATTTGGCCTCACCGCGCATCTTGACCGAGCCGGTCATATCCCACATGCTGAGAGAACAATCCCCCTAGTGTGAGCGTGCGAGATGGCATACCCCTCAAAGCCGTCGGATCGGTCACCGAGCGACCTCACGGTCGACGAAGACGACGACCTGTTCGTGGAACGATTGCGAGCACTCGCGGAGCAGTTCCTCGCGATACTCCCCCGCGACACGCCGCTCTTACCGCCTGACCGACCATCTCCGTGAGAAATCGTTGCGCCGCAGGTTGCTCACCGAGGCGCGAAGCCGCGGCCTCCTGTCACCCGCGCACCCCGTGGGAGCGGGTGAGTTCACAGAGGTCACGACAGCTGGGGCGATGGATCATGGCTGAGAGCCGCGGGCGGCAGTACTCGCCGGGCACCTTGGGTGTCTCGGTCTTTGTGATGAAGCGATCCAGGCCGTCCGCGGCTGTGGTTGTGGTCTTCCAGAGGCGTTGCTCGTGAGGGTAGTAACAGTGAGTGTTCCGGCTGCGATGTTGCCAAACACGCTGGTTCAGCGCTTGGGATTCCGGCCTCATGCGTCCAAAGCCGTATGAGATGATCACCCTGTGGACTACGACGAGACTCTCGCCGCCGTCGAAGGGTTCCTCGGGATGCGAGTCCACCTGCTCCTGAGCTCGTCGGACGAAGAGCAATCGCGGATGCTGGCCGCGTTCAGCGGCATCCTCGTCAGCGGTGGCAGCGAGGAGCTTTGGCAGCAGGTGCGAGCGAGGTGGCCCGGGTGGTTTGACGACGAAACAGAGGGACACAGTTTCCACGTGGAGGCGGTACCAGATATGCCTGAGCCAACTCCGACGTTCTGGATGAACCGGCCCACCTTCATCAGCGGATGGTGGCGCGATACCGGCACCGCTCTATGGAGACAAGGCCCCACGTTGAACACTGGGATCGCCGGATGCCGGATCACTCTCTGGTCAGCGGAGTCTCACGAGGTGCGGTAATGCTCGTCTATCACCGCACCAGTAACGTTACATCGATGCTGCGCGATGCGTTCACCCGCCGCCCCGGGGGATACTTAGGACGGCGTCGCTCGGCTAGCGTGAAGGTCGTCGACGGCGATCGCGGCGGGCCCGGTGAAGCTCAGGAGGTAGATGCCGACGCCATCGAACGACGTCCAGTGGACTGATGAGCGTGTGGTTTCGAGCGACTTGTTGTCGATCGCCATCGAGAGCAGCACCCCTCCGTTCGGTTGCGGCCGACAACTGCCGGAGATCACAACGTTGGTCGTGCGATTGACGTTGACCCGTGCACCCGGCCCTTGCTCGAGGTAGTAGTAATGCTTGAGCAATGCGTCGGTTTCGTCGGCGCGGAGGATCACGGCGGTCGTTGTGCCATTGTGATCGGCCAGCGCGAAGATGAACTCTCGGTCTGGCATGTTCGGGCCAGAGGCGATGCAGCTTGGCCCATACAGGACGTTGTTCGGCGAGCCCGCGGCGACGAGCCGAACGGTCATGCGCACCGCTATGTCTGGCGCTGGGTGCTCGAGGCGAAACGGATAGACCTGGATCGGGCGATGCGACGTCTGCGGGGCGTCCATGTGGATGTTGAACGAACCTGCGGCGCAACTCGCCGTCGCCCCCCGGTCAGTCCCAGTCCTCGCATCGCAGTGCCCATTGAACGACCAGGTGGACGGAAGCGGGTCACGCACGATGCTGCTCCCACTGCAGCCCGCGACTGCGACAACAAGCGCCGCACCAACCAAAACACGAGAGGCACCACCGAACAACCCCGGCCTCCGTTCGGGCCTGCTCAAAAATGACCAGGGACTGGCATCTCCGACTCCCGGGCCGACCCCGCGAGATCGTAAATGGAACATTTGCTGGCTCTGGCGGTGTGCGCCGCCGTCCTTCGACCGAGCCCGGGCAGAACCCGGCGGCGACCCATCACCCGGTAGAGGATCTTGACGCACTACGGGAGCCTGCGAAGCTTGCGGTAGACGAAGCTGATAATGGTGATGACGCTGGCCCCGGTGAAGAGCCAGATCAGCCCTCCTACTATCGCTGGGCCGGTGGGCATGCCTTGGGCGTGGACGCTGATGGTGAGCGTGGCGATGATGATCGCCCAGATAGCTTGTGCGAGGAGAAATCCAATCGGACGCTCGCGTGGGATGAAGCGGGTGTCACCGATCGGCAGGCGCTTCCCAGTTTCCGGGTCGAACCTGGCTGCCGATTCAAGCAGCTTTCCGGTGTGCGGATCGAAGCGACCAGTCTGTGGCGCACTCGCGATCTCGGTCGCTGCTGGCGGTCCGGGATCCGCGAGTTCCAACCCTCGGCTGGCGTGCCGGTCTGGGTGCGTGGTTTCCACGTCTCACCTCCTGGTGATGGGGCACAGCCCCTAGGTTGGTTCGTCGCGACGTCACCACAGCGACTGTCACGCCCACGCTATGACCCAACGATCACCCTCGCATCGGGGGAACCCCTCGTCCGCCGACCCGCACCGATCCAGGTCGGTTCGGGATGGCTCCCCTTGCGGGGGAGGCGACGGGGAGAAGGCAGCTCTGAGCGCCCCGTTGGTGGCAAGTTGGCTCTACGCAGCCGATCACCTGGGCATCAGCCACCGAACGAGGGGTCTCCCCGATGCGGCGGAGACGGCCTGGGGGCATGATTTGAACGCATAGTTGGAACTCTTGGTTGTAGGAGGAGGAGATGAACGATGGTCCCCGCGCGCCATGACTGGCAGGCACCCGTTGGGAACCGGACTGATCTGGCATAGGTGGGGGTGACTACTGGTATTGTTGCAAGCGGCACTAACTGGTTGGTGTCGGTGATCGTGAGTGCGTCTGTGTTTCGCTGAGCGGTTGTGGCGTCGCCGGGGGTGCTCACTGAGCGGATCGGGGTTGATGTGATGACCAAGCGACGTGGAGTGCTCGGATTTGTTGGAACGGTTGTGGGGTTGGTGGGCGTGGTGGGGGTGGCGGTGGCTGCGGCGGGTGACTTACCGCAGACGCCAGTTTCGACCTCCAACCGGTTCAACGACGACATCGCGGCTTCGGGTCCGTACCTTTTGTGGGATCAGAGCCCAACGGCGTCGTCGTTGAGGAGCCTCGTGTACCTGCGTAAAGGGCCGTACAAGACGCGGTTGAACGCGTCAAGGACGCGGGGCTACGCGGGTGGGATCGATGGCACCACGATCATCTATCGACAAGTCAAAAACGGTCAATCTGACCTGCGCCTGTACAACGCCACCACAAAGGTGCATAGCAGTCCACCGGCGGGGTTCAACACGTCGTGGTGGGAGTATGGGCCAACCATCTCTGGTAACTGGATCCTGTTTGGCCGAGAGAGCGTCCCGAGCTACAGCCGTCAACAGGTGATCCTGCGAAACCGCGTCACCGGAAAGCAGGTGATGCTCGCAAACATCGTCACCAAGAACGCGAACATCACCTTCGCCGTGCCCGGGCAGGTGAACGGAAACTGGGCAGTGTGGGACGTGTGCAGCCCGACCAAATGCGTGGTGTATCGCCGCGATATCGCCGCCGCCAAGACCAGCAAGCTGGTGAATCCAACACCGGCGCTATCGCAACGGTACGCCCCGTCGGTTGGGGCGAATGGCACCGCCTACTTCGCTCAAAGCCGCCCCGGCTGCGGCAATCAGGTCACCCTCGTCAAACAACCCATAGGCCAACCCGAGGCCGTGCTGGTGCACTTCAAACCCGGCTTCGACATCCTCTCCAGCTTCACCACAGCTGACCCCACCAGCGGCACCGACTACTACTTCACCAAGTACGGGTGCCGTGCCAGATCGGGCCAAGCCTTCAAGGTAGTCGCGCCCTAACATGATCTGGGCATCACCGATGAGAGCACTCACCCGCGTCTTGGCGGTCACCGCCATCGCGACAGCGGCGTTTGCGGTGTCGTCGGCGGTGGCGGCGACACCGCGGGTGCTGGTCACCGTGCCGCGGTTGGGAAACGTCGTTGCCGGCGGGTCGCGGATCGCGTGGAGGCAGACGAGCGTTTCGCTGGTTTCTGCGGCGCACACGTCGGCGGCGACGCCTCGGGTCATTCTGAGAGCTTCGGGGGCGGTTCCCAAGTTTTCGGTTGGCGGCGGATCGTTGGCGTACGCGGTGATCGTGCACCCGTTCGATCCTGACTCGGGAGGATGCGCTGCGGTGCGGCGCATCCGGCTTCGCGATGGCAAGAACACGCCCGTTGTCAGGTGTCCGAAACATGCGTCGACCTCCGGTGGGCAGGTCGGCGTGGCGGTCGCGTCGTCGAGCAGTTCGATCGCGACCACCGCGCTCACCTTCGGCGAGACTGGCAACGGGTTGCAGAGCTGGACCGGGTGGGCACTTACGACCACGTTGAAGAACTCGCCACAGCCGGTGGCACACGGCGGGCATCGAGTCAGCTGCGGCGGCACCGACTTCGACGGCCTCGCGGGGGGATCGGGGTGGTTTGCCTACGCCTTGCTGGACTGGACATTCCTGGGCACCGACCAGCCGAACTGCCCGTTCCTCGACCAAGGCGAGCAGGCAGACGCCGGCGAGATCCAGATCGTTCCCACCAATGGTGGCGCGCCGCACCAACTCACCGGCGCACCCGGAGCCTCCGCGATCGCCGGAGGGGTGCGTGATATCGCGATTCGGCCATTCGTACTGCCGGGTCCTGCGAACGGCAGCGACCCCGCCGTTGGATCGTCCATCCAGATCTGGCAGGTCTCCACAGGCACCCTGGTTTCGACCGTCACACCCTCCGGCACGATCATCTCCTTCGCGTTGGGCGACCCCGTCCTCTCGGTGCTCACCCGTAACTCTGCGGGCCGCGATCACATCATCAGATACAACCTTCAGACCGGCACGCTCATGGGATCGATACCACTGTCTGGCCCAGTGACGAGCAACCCGACGATGTACCGAAACGTGCTCGCCTACTCCGTGGGTCGCAAGATCGTCGCACGCTACGCCTACACCGGTCAGGTGGCGATGACCTACACGGCGTCGGGTACACCACGTGGGGTCACCACCAACGGCCGCAGCGTATTCTGGCGCCAGAACCGCACGCTACTCTCGCTCCCAATCTGAACACCAAAGGGACGGGATCGTGGGGGGACGGGAGGTGGGGGGAACCTCGGCAGTTACATCTCCCGTGGAAGGAGGCGCCTCTGGTTGGATCGCCGACTCAGGCCGCTAAGCGCTCCGCGTCTGCTCTGCTATCGGACGGTGCATGGGACACTGCTAGACAGTCGCGCAGCCGTCCGATCGAGGTGCACGCCCCAAGGCCTCACACGTTCCCAACGGGTAACCCCGGGTCAGCCGATGCTGCGACGAAGCGCCGCCGACTACCCTGAAAGCGGCGAGATCCTCCCTGACACGCCCACCGCGCGACGAGGTCAACGACAACCGAGATGACCGCGCACCCCAACTCGGACTCGAAGTAGCCGCATGTCTCCGGTCGGTGCCGGAGCGGCTGGATCAACGACGCCATGGGTTCGATGCTCTCGGTTGGGTGGATTTTGCAGCGGTTTCGCGGGATACTCGATGCCATGCCAGTGTATGGAGATGATCGCGACCGGGTGCCCGAGTTGGAGAGGGTTGCGATCGCGAGGTTGTGCCGAGAGATGGACAGCCTGGGATGTGAGGTCACGAGCGTTCGCCGAGAATCCGAGGGGGTCAAGCGCTGGCATGTTCAGTGGCGCGTGAAGGATCACCAGTTTGCCCGGACACCATATGGCGCCTCCGGTGAGACCGCGTTGGCCGCCGCTCGCGCCGCGCTCTCAAATGCGCAATCCGACCTGGGTGAAACAGTCTCATTGTGACCACCTGACCGGCAGTCCGGGTGAGACTCGTTGCGCCGGCAGTCTCGCCATGCGAGTCTACGGGGCCGGACGCATCGCCGGCCATTCGCGGAAAAGGAGTTGATCCAATGCTGGTGCTCTCGGATTACCCATCGTTTTTCTCAGTGCTTTGGACGATGGCAGTGTTCTTTGCGTGGATCATCTGGTTTTGGCTTTTGATCACGGTGTTTTCCGACTTGTTCCGTCGGCATGATGTCGGTGGGGGTACGAAGGTGCTTTGGATGATCTTTGTGATCATCCTTCCGTATCTCGGCGTGTTCGTGTATCTGATCGCCAATCACAACAGCATGACCGAACGCGCCTTGAAGCAACAGCAGGCGTCCCAGCAGCAGTTGAATGAGCACATCCGCACAGTTGCGTCTTCCGGCGCGGCGGCGGACATCGAGAAGGCCAAGCAGTTGCTCGACAGCGGGGCGATCACCCAGGCCGAATACGACACTCTCAAGTCCAAAGCACTGGCCGCGGGGTGACCGACGCAGGTCGCCGAGCCTGAAGAAGCGGCAGGTCCATCAAGCTCGTCCAAGACGTTCCCTACACCGGCCGCGGCACATCACGACCAAGATCCTGCCCCGCATCGCCGGGGTGAACTACTCGGCGGTGAGTCGCCAGGCCGGGCTCAGCCGCTGCTACTGCAAGCTGATCGTGCGGATACGCCTTTCTCCACGAGGGCTTGTGCGACCTTTTTCGCGTCTCCGGCGGGCGCTGGTATGGCTGAATGTAGCGATGCGAGACATTGAGCCGAAGTTTCCCGCATCGCAGATCCGGGGTCACTCGGATGCGAAATAACGGGCGCTGCCCCTAGCATCGAGGGGAAAGGGGGTTCTCAATGTTGCGGCACACTGCAAATCTGATGTCGCGCGTTATTGCTGTCGCTCTCATGCTCGTCGGTGTTGTGATGATCTTCGCGCGAACCAGCTCGGGGCTCGCGATCATCGCGGTGGGAATCGCCATCGTCGCGATCAATCGGCGAGTCGCTGTCGGGGGCCACGCCCACTCCTGAAATCAGTCTCCCGGGCCAGTCTGAGCCAACGCGAGCGTCGCGCTGTGGAGTCTCGCTTTTGGAAGGTTCAGCCGGCGGGCCGAATGTATGCTCGGACTGCGTGGCCGAGGCGTTGAGGCTTGTTCGCTGGTGGGCCTTCGGCCTCGACGTAAGGTTGCACCCGCTGCTAGGAAGAAGTCGGCGATTGCCTGGGGTGAGTCCCAGACGTTGATACAGGTCACGACGCCGTCTGACTCCCACGCGACCGATAGAGCCAGAGCCGGTGGCGGTTGCGTCACCATTCCAAGCCGCGCGTCCCAGAGCTCGAACTCTTCCCGGGGAGCGGTCACTTGCTCGATAAACACACTCACATCATGGCAGATCCACGGTAAACGCGAGCAGAGAGTCAGGAACAGACCATCGCCCGCAGATCCATCCCCGACCGTACACCTGAAACACGCCGCCGCAGAGCGATCACCGTCCGGCGGGCTGCGGCTTACTTCGCCTGGGTGAGCGTCAACCGCCGTTGCAAACGGGCCCGATCTCAATCGCGGGTGAGCTTCTAGAAAGCCTCGGCGGCCAGTCTGCGGCGTTCCACTTTTTTTGACGTTACCAGCACCGCGATCAGACACCGCCGACCACATCCCCGGCACCATCCCCGTCCTCACGTACCGCGACTACTTCACCGAGTACCGAGCTCACCCCGAACACAAGGCCCTCGGCCCCGACGGCCAGCCCTGCCATGCGTGGACGCGCGGCCTTCTCAAACCCCCTACGAACGAGGCCGCCCCGACCCTTCTGCGGGTCGGGAAGGAGAGCTTGCCGGCGGCCAATGACGACCCCGATCCCAGCGAGCCATCCGGGTCGGAGATCCGTCGACGCGGTGAGGCGTCTGCCCTGTGTGCGGCGAGGCGCTTACCGACCGGCAGGAGACGTGTTCAGATCGATGTAGGAAGCGCCTGCGCGGTTGTCGCGCTTCTCGTCGGGGCTGCGTGGATGGCGGTGGTGGTGCTACGCGTTGAGCTGGTTGTAGAGCTCCCAGGCGCTGCGTTCGACCCAGTTGTGGGCGATTTTGCCGGTGGGTGTGATGGCCAGGATGGCGTTGCCGGTGAACGCCAGTGGCGTGCCATCGGCGGGCAGCCCGAACATGCCGTTGTTGCGGCCGGTGACCCGCCAGCGTGACGACACGCGGGAGCCGTCGAGGTTTGCGAAGGTCTCGATGGTTTCAATCTCGAGGTCGGTGATCTTTGATTGGAAGCCAGCGACCCAGGTTTTGAAGTGTTCACGCCCGGCGACGTCCACACCCGCCGTGGTGATGATGAAGTCCTTGGTCACGAAGCGGTCGATCGCTGCAGGATTACCGGCCGCCCAAACTTCCTCCCAGAACGATTCAACAAGGGCGATGGATGCTTCTGGGGTCATGCCAAGTCTCCTGGTGATCGGGGATGCGCCCGCTCTCACGGGCGGGCGCACCCCTTGGTGGTGGGTTAGTGGCCGGGCGGGGGGCCGGGCGGGCCGAGGATCTCAAAGCCGTTTCGCTTTGCGATCGCAGAAAGCCGGGCGACGTCTGGGGGGCCTTCGAGCGGCGGTGGCAAGACGCGCTCGGGGGCGGGCTCGCCGGCTTCTCGCTGGAATCCTTCGAACTGCATCGGTGCGAACCCGACCAGGGCCCTCACCCCGCCCGCGTCGGCATAGAAGGTGTGCGGTACGCCCTTAGGACCGAACGCGAACGACCCGGCTGTGAGGGACAGGCGCGTGTCGGCGACCCAGAAGGTCATCGAGCCCTCCAAGACATAGAACCACTCGTCCTCCTCGGGATGCACATGCCAGGGTGAGCCGATGCCCTCGGGCACCACGATCTCGGCCATGCCATAACGGCCGGCCGTGTCGTCGCGGCCGATCTTGATCGTCTGCAGCATCCCCAACAGCCAGAACGCCTCGCCCTCATCGTTGGCGAGCGCGTAGCCGGCCTGTGCTCGCTCCGCGGTGATGGTAGTCATGTCTCACTCCCTCCGGCTCGTTGGTATGATCCACAACAGTACTGATATCAACTGTTGCGTGGAGGACTATCGCACATGGAACAACCCCTGTCAAGCCCCTCACCCGAGCAACTCCACTGCTGGCGGCTCTACATCGAAAGCTCACTCGCCCTCATCGACGTGCTCGACACCGAACTCCAAGACACCGCCGGCATCCCCCAACGATGGTACGACGTCCTCATCCACCTCGAAGAGTCACCCAACGGCATCCCCATGACCGAACTCGCCGACCACATCCTCTACAGCAAGAGCGGCTTCACCCGCGTCATCGACCGCATGGAGGAAGCCGGCCTCGTCAGCCGCGTTCGCCCCCCCAACGACCGCCGCTCGATCCTCGTCACCATCACCGCCACAGGCACCAAGAAAATGGAGCAGGCCCGCCGCCACCACCGCGACGGCATCAACCGCCACTTCTCAAAACACCTCACCGACACCGACACCAAAGCCCTCACCCACGCCCTCGAAAAAATCAGCAACCACGCCCGCCCACTCCGCCCCGGCCGCATCCGCAGCTAACACCACAACCCCACCGACGAAACAGCCAACAGCGTTACGACCTACACCTCGTCGACGCCCCCCAACAGCGCGCAGGCTTCGAGTGTGTCCGACTTCCCGCGTTCCCTATAACCCTCCCCAAGGTTGACGGGTTATAGGGATTGCACCAACCCGGACAACGAGGGGGGTGCGCTGATTCTCATGACGGAGTGGCCGGCTGATCCTCTGGGGAGGTGCCTCTAGCCTTCGGCGGCGACGCTGAATAGGTGCCATTCGCCCGGTATGCCCTTCAACTCGTGCAGGCTGCGATCGTCGAATTGAAGGCCCGACCCGGCGACGAGATCCTTGACCGTGCTCGAAACGAGCACCTCGTCGGGGAGCGCCCGTGCCGCTACTCGAGCGCCGATGTGGACAGCGATTCCAGAGACCTTCCCGTCCACCACCTCGCATTCTCCGGTATGCAGACCCGCGCGAACGGCGAGACCAAGATCGTGCACCTCATCGACGATCGAGCGGGCGCAGCGAATCGCCCGCGCGGGCCCGTCGAAGGTGGCGAAGAACCCATCGCCGGCGGTGTCCACCTCATTCCCGCGAAACCGAATGAGCTCCCTTCGCACAACCGCGTGGTGGCGCTCGAGCAGCTCACGCCAGCGTCGATCGCCGAGTTCGACGGCCTTCGATGTGGCGTCGACGATGTCGGTGAACAGCACCGTCGCAAGCATCCGGTCAGACTCCGACGCCTCCCATCCGCCGGTCTGCCACACGCTCGTGAGGAACTCCGCGATCTCGGACTGGATCCGATTGCCCCCACCCCTCAGTGCCAAGTGCCCCATTCCCGGAATCTCCACGAAGCGGGCCGAGCTGAGATGCTGGGCTGTATATGCTCCTGCACCGACGGGAACAACCGCGTCGTCGCTTCCGTGCATGACCAGCGCCGGCACGCGGACGGCAGGGAGAATGTCGCGGACATCGATCTCCTTGTTCATGCGGTAAAGACCCTCAAGCATGCCCGGGCTGGTTGCCAGGCGGATGTAGTCGACGAACGCGTCGATCTCCTCATCGCCCTGCATCCCAAGCTCGTGCATCGCGGCGCGAGCCTCCGACCTCGAGCCGTACACCTGAAGACCCTGGTCGACCTCACGTTGATACTCTTCCTCGCTTCGCCCCCATGGGTAATCCGACGCCCACATCGTCCGAGGCGAGCAACTGCGAACGACCAACGCCGCGGTGCGCTCGGGGTAGGTCGCCGCAAACAGGATGCTCAACGCGGCACCCTCGGAAAGCCCATAGAACGCTGCACGCTGGGAACCCACGGCATCCATCACCGCGCGAACATCATCCATCCGCGTTTCCAGACTGGGCGCGCCCGCCACCGGATCGGACATGCCCGTTCCACGCTTGTCGAACCGGATCAAACGCGAGAACGACCCCAAGTCGGCAAGAAACTCAGCAAAGCCCGGAAGCTTCCACTGGAGCTCCATGTGGGTCACAAATCCTGGAACGAACACGAGGTCGAACGGGCCGTCGCCGAACAGCTGATAGGCGATGTGAACGTCACCGCTGAGCGCGTACCGCGTCTCGGGGATCATCGACGCATTCTCACACACCGTTCCACGGCTAAGGAGGTGGACCGGGACGTCTTCAGCTGGCGGCCCACGCGCCGATCTCGGCTCGACCGACGATTCTCAGACTTCCGCGAATGCGCGATCTCTCGTTGAGGCTTCCCAACAGCCTTCCCCCACGCAGGTTTGAGGCGCCAGGCTTTCGGCGGAACGCGGGACAGACGCAACCCGCGGAAGAGGTCAAGCTTGTCCGACTCCCTCTATACGCCCGTCGTGTCGATCCCAGCGAGGCTGTCACAACCGATCGGCGGCGCTTGTCGACGCGGTACCCTTGGGCCTCTTGATGAACGAACTCCCCATCACGGGTGGCTGCAACTGCGGTGCCGTCAGGTTCGAGGTGAGCGAGCCACTGGTCGTCGCCAGCTATTGCCACTGCAAGCGCTGCCAGCGTCGCAGCGGAACTGCGGCGTCGGCCAGCGCCCACCCCGCACCCGGCACGTTTCAGATCGTCGCCGGCGAGGACAGGCTTCGAGTCTGGAAGCCGGATAGCGGTGGCGAGAAATGGTTCTGCGGCGACTGTGGCTCGTCGCTGTTCGGCCGCAATCCCAACCACGCCGATCCTATCGGCATCCGGATGGGAACGTTCGATCGTGATCCGGGGATCCGGCCGAGCGTCCGCCAGTTCGTCGCCTATGCCGCGCCTTGGGAGCCGATCCCCGACGACGGATTGCGCCGTTACCAGGAAAGCCGCCACTCTCCAGGTTGACCCGCACCCGCCGCTGGGTCAGCTACCCTCGGCGCGGCCAGACCGCGTCGGTGCGTTGACTATTGCCGAGCCGGATGGGATAGGAGTGTGGCTCTCTACTCTGACCCGAACTAGGAATCCAGCGTGCAGGCCCAGAGCTCTTGAAACCTCGGTTCGGCGATTCCCAGTCCCGCCTCCCGGTCGACGCACGGCCGATGCTTCCGATCGACGACGGTCGAACATGGATCGGTTGCAAATGATCCCGACGCAGCGCCGGGTGTGGGGGCAACTTGTGGTCCAAACATAGTCCATCGTCAACGACGGTAGCATCCACAAACGGACATGAGCAAAGCGCCGATACTAGCTCAACCATGCGTTTTAGAGCCGCCTCGCGTGGCTGCGTGTTGAGGCCGATATTCCGTCGCCGGCGAGTTCGAGTCTCGCCCCGGGCACTACGACTAAACGTTGGACTGTCCCGGATCGCGCTCTCACGGGTAGGATTGCCCGCAACCAAGCCGATGCCCGACTGGCACTCACTTGCAGGGGTTTTCCGCCGCACCTCGACCTTCTGCATGGCAAGCTTGGAACTCCCCTCGACACCCAATCGTCATAGGTACAAATGAGTATGGTTAGGCACTATCGGCTGCGGATGGCGTCGCTGACGATGTTGGTTGTGGTCGTGCTGCTCGCCGCTGGGTGCTTCGCTGGCGGCAGCCGGGACGGGGGCGTGTCATCCAGTCCGAGCGAGAGTGCGTCTGTCATCCGCCGAGCCGACACCGCTGTGACGCTATGGATGCCCGTGGGGCTGCCTGCTCGGAATCGCTCCGACGTGGCGTCGATGACCTGCCCGAGCGCCGCACACTGCATGATCGCGCAGATCGTCGGCACGACGCCGAACACGTGGGTACTGGTGGCAAAGCGGCACCTCACGTGCTCACCCAGCGGCGGCGGCTACTCAGACCCACAGGCCGCTTGCCGCGCGCTGACCGACTTCCTGAAGCCCTGGCCGCATACAGTGTGCTTCTGCCCGGCTCTCGCTCAGCCGCCGTTTGAGATCATCGGCCGCTACCGGGGGCGCGAACGCCAGATCAGCTTTGACAGGTGCAGGCTCTGTGGCGCGCCCGGGCACATCCAATCCGACTTCAGCGTCTTGTTCGGCTCGTAGACGACGGACTTACACCCCTCACCCCTGGCAACCATGAGCAGACCGCCGGGTAGTGGCGGCAACAAACCCGGCTGTCCTCGCCGTATGGCTATTGCCGAACCGTCCGCCGCGGCCCGACACCTTCTTGTCGCGCTTTGGCAGCGTCGCCTGATCGCCGCGCTGGTAATAGCCGCCGTCGTGCTGTTGGCGATCCTTGGCTGGAAGGATCACACGGCTCGCTCGCCAACCCGTGCTCAGCGTAGCGTGGTGGGCTCCAGGCACTGATTTCGCCGGCGTGCAACCACTTTGGGGGTAGAGCGATGAGTCGAAGCCTTGCTGAATCGCCTCGATCGGCGAGGGTCCAGCCAACCCGAGCCCAGGCATGCTGCCCTAGCGTGGGTCGAAGATGCTGGGGGTGAGGGGGTGGCCTGCGAGTAGCTGGGAGATTCGCTTTCCGCCGTAGATGGACGGGAGGAACCCGACGCCATTGCAGCCGAGGTTGTACAGCAGCCGCTCGGCCCGGGGGTGTGCGCCGATCACACGTATGCCGCCCTCGTTGTAGCCCATCAGTCCGTGCCAGTGGAAATCGTAGGGCTGTCCGGCGGGCCGGCGCGGCTGCGCGAGTGGTCGAACGTCGGTGTCCATGGTTTGTAAGAGGCTGCCCGGGAATGGCGCGTCACGTTCGTATTCGGCTTCGTGCAGTGGATACTCGGGTCCACCCATGCAGGTCAGGGTGACGGTGGTGTCGGCGCGGTCGTAGGTGCGACGGGTGACGTAGGCGTACGGCGCAGCATCGTCGCCGATTGTGGTGTTTCGGATGTAGCTGAAGGCTGCCGGGGAGCGCGGCTGCTCTTCCGAGAAGGCTGTCATGTGCGCAACCTGACCCTCGATCACCTGGTCGTCAGCGAGTCGGAGCTCTCGTCCGCGGCCGTCTTGAACCGTGTGGTCGACAAACCCGTTGGTGCACATCACGACGTGGCGCCCGGACACTCGCCCGCCGCTGCTTGTCTCGAGGACGACGCCGTCTGCGGTTACCGTCACGCGCTCCGCGTTGGTGCAATCGGCGTACCTGAACCGCTCGGAGTAGCGATGCTCGAGGTAGGCCAGTGTCTGTTGGCAGAGCTGGCCGCTGTTGGCGCAGCCGGCCCGAGCCGAAAGCACCGCCTTGTAGCGATCGTCTCCGATCTCCAACAGGTCGCGTACCTGCGCTCGCGAGACCACGGAGTACAGCCGGGCCAACTCCTCTGGGATCGCGGGGAGGAACTCGGCTTCCTCCGAGACCACACAGGTTTGCTGCGCCAGGCCGTGCTGCTCGCGGATCGACATGCAACGCAGATGCACCTCGAGCTGATGTGCGTTGAACATCCCCATGTGGCCGGTGAACCGCTCCACCCGCACCGTCGCCGCGCTCTCATTCACCATCAGGTCGAGCAGATCGTGGGCATCCTCGAAACCGCGCTGGGCCTCGGCGGCCGGCGCCGCTCCGAACTCTTCGGCGATCGCACACAGCGGGCGTTCGAAGTAGGTCGTCAACTGGCCCGCGTTGCGTCCGCTCGCGCCGCGCCCAACACGGTCACGCTCCAGGAGCACGACGCGGCACGAGGCCTCTCGCAGGAGGAAGAACGCCGTCGCGATACCGGCGATTCCGGCTCCGACCACGACAACTTCCGCGGTCACGTCCTCCCGCAGCGGCCGCGGCGGGCCGTCCGGCGCGAGTTGCGCGATCCACGGCGATCGATTCACCTGATCACCATAGGCCGACGCCAACCGGTGGGGTTCGAAGGACTCGGTCATCGTCTCGGCGATGATCTCATTTCCGACGCATGCATTTGGATGGATTGCTCGCGCCGGCCGGTGAGCCAGGGAGCCAGCCGGCGCCACCAGGTTTCGGCGTAAACACACGGTGCCCGGCCCCACGCAGCCCCGACCACCGTCGTCGGCAGCCGCGGCCCCGTCTGCTTGCCGCGTTACCACTGGTGTGACATGCTCGCCACGTTGCCGGACTTGTCGAAGGCACGGCGTCGCGCGGGAGCCGCTTGTCGGGCGCCGTAGCCGTTCTTGCTGTGCTACGGCCCGATTGGTAAGCGTTGGCGTCTTCAGCTGACCTTGTTGTGGAGGACCTGCAGATTGCGGAGCAAAGCGCGGACCCAAACTGGATGAGGCCGTGGAGACCTCTGCGTCCCCGGCGGGCGTGATCCGTGCGGTGTTCGGAAACGGCGCGTTGCGGCGTGTGCTTCTGGCATACGTTGGGTTCAACGCGGCTGAGTACTCGGTGTGGCTGGCAATGCTCGTGTACGCCTATGACCAGGGTGGAACGACCACGGCGGGTCTGGTTGCCGTCATTCAACTGGCGCCGGCGGCGCTTTGCGCTCCGTTCTTGGGAGGGCTTGCGGATAGGTACCCGCCGGTGCGCGTGCTCACCGCCGGGTATGTGGTGCAGGCTGTGGCGATGGGTGCGACCGCAGGGGTTATCCTGGCCGGCGCCGCAGCTCCGCTGGCCTATGCGTGTGCGGCGGTTGCGGCAACAGCGGTGACCGTTACCCGCCCTACCCAGGCGGTTGTTACCCCAGCGCTGGCACGTTCTGCGGAGGAACTCACCGCCACCAACGTGGTGTCCGGCTGGGTGGAGAACGGCAGCATCTTCGTGGCGACGGGCCTGACCGGCGTCGTGCTGAGCGCCTCCGGCCCGGGCATGGTGTTTCTCATCTGTGCCGCGCTGGGTGTGATCTCGGCGCTACTGGTGGTCGGTGTCCAGGGGCCCGCAGCCGCCCTCGAGGGGGCCGATGCCGGCCCCTTTGATGAGGCGGTGGCGGGGTTCCGGGCTCTGGCTGAGCACGGCGGCCCACGGATCCTCGTGGGTCTGCTCGGACTGGAGATGGTGATCTACGGAGCGCTCGACCTGCTGTTCGTGGTGCTGGCGCTCGACCTCCTATCGGTGGGCTCGGGGTGGGTCGGGTACTTCAACGCCATCTTCGCGGCGGGTGGCGTCGCCGGAGCCGCGGCTGCGGTCACGCTGGTCGGCAGGCGGTACATGGCGCCGGCGATCGTGGTCGGCCTGCTGGTATGGGGCGCGACGTTCATGGTGATCGCCGCGTCGGCGAGGCTCGGCGTGGTCGTCGTGATCCTGGTCGTGGGCGGCGCGGCCCGGGCGTTCTTCGACGTCGCGGCCAAGACCCTGCTGCAGAGGATCTCGCCGGCGGAGGTGCTGGCGCGCGTGTTCGGCGTGCTCGAGGCAACCTCGATGGCCGGCATGGCGATCGGCCAGCTGCTCGTCGCCGCACTCGTCGCTCTCACCAGCCCGAGCGGGGCCATGGTCGGCGTCGGCCTGGTCCTGGTGGCTTCGACGCTCCTGGTGCTGCGGAGCCTGGTGGCCGTCGACCGCGGCGCTCGCGTACCGATAGTGGAGATCTCACTGCTCCGCTCGATTCCGCTGTTCCAGGCTCTCCCGCCGCCCGCGCTCGAGGGCATCGCGCACGCCCTCGAGCCACGTGAGGCGGCGGACGGCGAGGTGATCATCAGCGAGGGCGACATCGGCGACCGCTACTACGCGATCGCCGACGGAACGGTCGAGGTATCCCACCACGGCTCACCGATCGCCACGCTCGGGCGAGCCCAGGGATTCGGTGAGATCGCCCTCCTGCGTGACGTACCCCGCACCGCCACCGTGACCGCGATCGGCCCCGTTCGCCTGCAAGCACTCGACAAAGAGTCGCTCGTCACCGCACTCACCGGCCACGCACCCTCGTTGGAGCGAGCGAACGACATCGTCACCACGCTCCAGTCCGAACTGCACGCGCACGAGCAGAACAACCCGACCCAGTAGCAGAGCCATCCTCACCCGCGACGCTGATGGACGGCCTGTCATCCCCAGAACCTCAGATAATGGCGACTCCGACGTGGCGGTGCGCGACCAGCCGGCCTTCCAGGAGTTCGTTACTTCTCGGGTTTGATGAACGGCTTCTCGGCAACAACCGCCGTTGCCGCGCCCCACGGCGCAGCCACGTCGAGCGTCGTGCCGAGCCCGGCGTGGTCGATACCGACCATCGCGTAACCGATGTTCATTTCCAGGCGCGGTGAGTAGACGGCCACAGTCACGTGGCCGACGTCCGCGCCGTCCACCCTCACCGGCCAGCGAGCCTCGAACGGCATCGTGAGCGGATCGCCGGGGAACGTCACGCCGACCAATAGGCGCGAGATGCCCTGGTCGCGCGCTCGCTGGAGCGCCTGCTTGCCTATGAAATCGGTAGGCCCGTCGAGGTCAACCAGCCGCTCGAGTCCCACCTCGAACGGGTTGGTGTGGAGATCCATGTCGCAGCGATACCCGAGGATCCCGGCCTCGACGCGGTTTGCGTCGGACGGGCCGGTGACCGCCATCCCGAACGGCTCGCCCGCGGCCAGGATTCGTTCCCAGAGCACGTCTCCGAACCGCGAGTCGCGGAGGAAGATCTCATAGCCCACTCGGTCGCTCCAGCCGGTCCGCGATACGAGCACCGGAATCCCGTCCAGGTCGGTCTGCACGAGCTCGTAGGGCGCCAGCGCCACGCGATCTCCGAAGAGCGTTTCCATCACGCCGGTCGCCTTGGGCCCCTGGATCTGCACCGGTGAGACGTCCGGCTCGCCAATCTCCACGTCCATGCCCGAGTTGACTGCCACGCCCTGAGCCCACAGGAGCAGATCGCTGTCCGACGTCGAGAGCCAGAAGTGATTCTCGGCCAGCCGCAGGAGCACGGGATCGTTGATGATTCCGCCCGACTGCGAGGTGATCAGCGTGTATCGGCAGCGGCCCACCGGGCACTTGCGTAGATCACGTGGCGTCAGCATGTCGGTGAACCCGAACGCGTCCGGCCCGGTGATCTCGACCTGGCGCTCGGTGCCGACGTCCCACAACGTTACGTCGTTGATCAGCTTCCAGTACGCCTCCAGCGGGTCGCCGCCAAAGCCCGCAGGCTGATACATGTGGTTGGCAAACGAGAACCGGTCGCAACCCGCCCTGCGGGTGGCGTCAAAGAACGGCGAGCGACGAATCCAGTAGTCGATCGAGTTCACCAGACACCGCCCAGCGCGATGGTGACCGCCTCGCCGTTGATCGCGCTCGCCGAGTCGGAGGCGAGATAGGCGATCGTGTCGGCAATCTCGCGCGGATCGACCGGCCGCCGGGCGGGGTATGCCGCCACCGCCTCGTCCCATGCCTGCTCGAAGCTGACCCCAGTGGCATCGGCGGTCTGGCGCACCAGATCATCAGCCATCTCGGTCTTCGTCCAGCCCGGGAGCACCGCGTTACACGTCACGCCGTAGCCACCCACGTCCTGGGCGACGGCCCGCATCAGACCGAGTAGACCGTTCCTGGACGCGCAATAGGCAGGCATGCCGGCCACCCCGAACTGGCCGGCGCTCGAGCTGACGATAACGATCCGGCCCCGGCGGGCGGAAATCATGTCGCGCGCTGCGCGGCGGATCAGCTCAAACGGGCCGTGCAGGTTGGTGGCGAACACCTCGTGCCACACGGCGGACTCCTCCTGCTCGATCGGCTTCTCGTCCGGGGAGAGCACACCCGCGTTGTTGATAAGGATCTCGATCGGGCCCAGCCGGGCCCTGGTCTCGCCGATGATCCGGGCGCAGCCCTCGGCGGTGGCGACCGACTCGACCAGGTACTCGACGCCGGTCTCGGCGGCCAGCGCAGCCAGTTCCGGCTCGGTACGGGAGACCGCCATCACTCTGTCACCCCGGGCGGCAAACGCACACGCTGCGGCGCGGCCAATCCCACGCCCCGCCCCGGTCACCAGCGTGACCCTCCCGTCCGACTTGATTCCAGTGTTCACAGCACGTTCCAGTATCGACAGCGGCACGACCGTAGCAGTAAATCCGCTGTGCGAGCGGGCGTCGTTTTCAGGGAATGAGAAACCGAGTCCGGCCGCCGACGGTGTTCACGTCTGAGCCGATCGCGATGAGGCCACCCATCGACCAGCACGCTCGCCCGCGATAACTACGGACGGACGTTCCGTGAACGCCCCCATGACCTCGGGCTCGTATGTCGCGACCATGGCATGACCCAAAGCGAACGCAGAGTCGACCGCTCTGCGGGTGGTGGCAAGGGGGGTCCAGACCGTGACCATCTTGGCTAGTGGTACTCAGATCGTGATCTGCGCGCTGTTGGCGGTGGCGAGTGTCATTGTCGGGGTGAGTGCCTATCGCAGCTGGCGTCGCGGGTCACCGGTGAAGTGATGCTGTTGGCGCTGAGCCAGTCGCGGACCCTGTTCGAGTTGGGGCTGGTGGTCGTGTTGGCGGCGGTGGCACCGCTGCTTGCCCAGATCCTTCGCCTCCCCTCGATTCTCCTGCTGCTTGCACTCGGTTTTGGCGCCGGAGCGTTCGGCGCCCTCGACCCGAATGCGCTGATGGGTGAGCAGTTGATCTCGGCAACGGTCTCGATCGCGGTCGGGATCATCCTGTTCGACAGCGGGCTGGATCTGAATATCCGCGACCTCCCCAGTGGCGTCGGCGGGGTGTCTCGCCGGCTTGTGAGCATCGGGATCCTGGTTACCTGGGGCATCGGGACGGTGGCCGGCTTTGTGCTCTTTGATCTCTCCTGGCAGGTCGCGCTGGTGCTCGGAGCGGTGCTGGTCGTCTCGGGGCCGACGGTGGTGGGCCCGCTGCTGGCGTTCATCCGTCCGTCGAAGTCGGTCGGGTCGGTTCTCAAATGGGAGGGGACGCTCGCCGATCCGATTGGCGCCACGCTCGGCGTGGTGGTGTTCAACGCGGTGATCGCCGGGCAAGCGAGTGCAGGCACGGAGGTCGTGCAGTTTCTGCTGAACGTCGGCGTCGGTCTCGGCTTTGGTCTGGCCGGGGCGGTGCTGATCCTCATGTGGGCGAGGTGGTTCAAACCCAGCGGGTCGCAGGCGGTGACTGGGACGTTGATGTTCGTCGTTGCGATGGTCGTCGGCTCCGACCTGCTTCGCGACGACACCGGTCTGATCACCGGCCTGGTGATCGGGATGGTGCTCGTCAACCGGCCACCGCGCGGGATTGAGCCCCGCGGTCTTGCGATCCAGTCGGCGAAGATCAGGCGTGACTGGCGAACGCGGATCGCCACCCTCACGACGTTCGTGATCGGGATGCTCTTCATCATCCTGTCCGCCCGAGTCACACCCAGCCAGGTCCGTGGAATCGGCTGGGTGAGTCTGGGATTCGTTGCCGTGCTCGTGGTCGTCGGCCGCCCGCTCGCCGTGGCGCTCTCGACCCTGCGGTCGCCGCTGCGCCCGCGCGAGCGTGCGTTCATCGCGTGGATGGCGCCACGCGGGATCGTTGCCGCCGCGACCTCCACGACGTTCGCGCTTGGCCTGACCCAGGCAGGCGTCGGCGGCGGATCTCAGAAGCTGATCCCGATCACCTTCATCGTGATCGTCGCCACCGCGGTCATCTACGGTCTGAGCGGAGCCCCGGTGGCGCGCGCCCTGGGAGTCGCGCAGAGCGGCCCCGGCGCGATCCTGGTGATCGGCGCAACGCCGGTCGGGCGGGCGATCGCCCTTGCACTTCAGGACCGTGGATTGACCGTGTCGGTCTGGACCGGCGATGACAAGCAGGCCGAGGCCGCGAGGGCGGCCGGACTCACCGTCTATCACGGCGATCCCTGCGAGGACGCGGCCGCGGACGCCCCGTCAGACCTGGACGACATCCAGTACGCGCTCGCGGTCGGCGACGACGAGGCGCTCAACGCCATGCTCGCCACTGATCTCTCGGAGTATCTGGGCCGCGATCGCGTCTTCCAACTCCCACTCAAGCCCGGACCAGCCGCCGACTTCTACACCCGGACGCGACTGCTCTTCGACGAGTCCGCCACCCACGACCAGCTCGCAGAGCGCATCGCCGGGGGCGCCCAGATCACCACCGAGGCCGCGATACCGGCGAAAGAAACGGCGACGGCCGCCCCGCCCGGGGCCGACGGGCTGGCGATGTTCATTCACACCCCCGGGGTGTCGCTTCGCATCCTCACCGCCGGCGACCACCCGGCGGTCAAGCCAGGCCAGGAGCTGATCTTCCTCCCGAACCGCGAAGCGCCCACGGACACCGCCGCGCACGACCGCATTCGCAAGCCTCGGAGTGTTGCCATGTCCACAACCAGCGTGCCATTCGAAGCGAGGAGGGCGACATGAGTACCACCGAGTTTGATTCAGGCACTGGTGAAGTTGTGAAGGTCTCGGCGAAGGGCGGTCGTACCCGCGCGCCGGAGGGCCTGGCGGTGCAGCATCTGAGCGTGGCGGAGCGGGTTGAGCGGGGTCGAGCCGCCCGGAGTGAGGCGCCGCGCGCCAGTCACGGCGAGTACACACCGGCGGCGGATCGGGCGGGCTGATCAGAATCGCGGCCTCCAACTCGACCTTCTTCTCGGCGACAAGCTGTGCGAGCGCGTCGAACTCCACACCCGCAGCGTCCACGTCCTGATACGCACCCACGAAAACGTCCGTCCGGTCGGCCGTCACTTTCGCCCCTCCTCCCATAGTCGGATAGCGCGCACCAGCCGCGATGGCGGCAATGGCCGAGACATTCTACGACGCAGCAGCCTCAGCACCGGGTCAGGGCCGTTACCGCTTGCACCTGACCTGTGACCGTGTTTCGCTTCATCGACGTGGAGAAGGCCTCCGATCCGATCGTGATGCTGTGTCGCTTGCCGGGCGTGTCTGTGAGCGGGTATCACGCCTGGCGGCCACACGGCCAGCTCGAGCGCGTCCGGTCTCGCTGAGTGCCCGGGGGCGAGACGCGAACTGAAGCTATCTCACTGCGCGCAGCGCTCCTACGCTCGCCAGTGCCGTGGCGAGCGTCATCGCCGCTGCGCACGCGGTCATCACCCACGCCGTGGCAACCTCGGTCTGTGCCCACCACACAAGCGTTGCGGCGGTTATCACCAGCATGCTGGCAGCCACCCCCGCCGCCAGCCACGCGTGCAGGCTGACCACCCTCGGAGAGAGTTCCAGCCGTCGCCCGGTGGCGATCGCCGCCTCTGTCCACAGCACCAGGCAGGTCACGACCAGCACGGCCCAAGCGAGGAATGCAAGCGAGTAGGCAGCGTCGCCGCCGTTTCGCTCCGCCGCACTGAGCCGGCCGGCCCAGATCACGAGTCCGGCGGTCACACCTGCGGTCGCAGCGGTCACGGCGCCGGCCCGACGGATCGGCCCGCGGATTGCCTGCCAGCCGCCGGCTCCCACGTAGCGCACCAAAGCCGGGACGGCCGCTGCGATGCCGGCCAGCACCAGGGCCGATCCGATCGCAGCAGCGACTTTCACCAGGTCGAACGCCGTGCTTCCACCGGTCGCGGCCTGCCACTGCTCCGAGGTCTTCTGGACCACCAGACCTGCCACGGTGATCAACATCCACGCGCTCAGCACCATCAATGCACCGCCTCGCGACCGCCCGCCCGCTGACCCACCCCCGACATCCGTGAACGTGGCGTGCAACCGTTCGCAGACTCCCGCCCAGGCCACGTCGAGCCACAGGCGCCAAGAGACCTCGCCACCGCCCGACTCCTCGATCAGCGATTCCAGCTCCTCGCCGTACCGGGCTCGCCACTCAGCAGGGTAAAGGCTGACCGCCAGCCGGGTGCGGCGGCCGCTCATGCCGGGTTCTCCGCGATACTGGGTGGCCCAGCGAGCCGCGCGCTACCCGCCTCGACAATCGCTCGCAACTCGCCCAGGGTTGCCCGGAGCACCTCGGCTCCAGCCGCCGTCAGCTGATAGGGCTGTTTGCGGCCGCTCGCCCCAACCGGTTCGATCAGACCCCGCTGCTCCAGCCGGCCAATCGCGCCGTACAGCGTGCCGGGCCCGAGCACCGTTCCAGTGAACCCGGCGATGTCCTGTTGCAACGCATAGCCGTGCTTTGGCCCTGAGGCGAGGCTGGTGAGGATCAGTGTCGACGGATCGTTTCGGCTCTTGCCCACCCGTCTATATTACTCTGTTTCACGTAATACGCAAAACGTAGTAGTTGCACGCAATCGGTTCAGGCGTCGTTGGCCGTCAGCGTGCCCCGAAGCCGCGCATCGGAGGACAGCTGCCAGCGGGCGTGGACAGTGCGCCGCGTGTGGTCAGGCAGGCGGCACACTCCATCGAACCCGAACGACTGCACATTGGTGACCGACCCCCGGCAGACTGTTCCGTTAGGGAGAAACTCAAGCTGGAAGCTGGTCGCCTCGAGGCTGTCGGTGCCCACGAGCAGGTCGGCGCGGACCAACACGTTCTGGCGGCCGGTGCCGTTGCCGGTCATCGAAACGATCGCTCGGGTGGCGCCCGACCGTTGCAGGATGGTGCCGGTGAGTACGTCGTTGAACGTCCCCGCGTTGAACGGGCGGTTATGTGGGGCCAGCGGGCCACCCATCAGAGCGAACACCAAGATCGCACCAACCGCTCCGGCCGCGGCGATCTTGAGGCCGGAGCCGGCAACACCCGGGCGGCGTTGAGCGATCCGCCACGTTGTCAGCGCGAGCACCGTGGCGGATGCGACGGTGTAGAGCGCGATCATCGCGGGTGCGTTTCGGTCGGTGCCGCTGCCCATGCCGTGTAACGTTGCCGCTGTCCACACCGCGAAGTTGGCGTAGTGCGCGCGCCGCCAGACGGCGTGGCTCAGGCGGCGGCGGTAGTGATTCGTCACCGCGAGTGCGAGCAGCAGCTCGGCGGCGGCGATTCCCAGCCCCGTCCAGATCGGTCGATAGGCGGCGGTGAGCGGCACGATCAGCTGCAGCGGCGAGAACGGCAGGAACGAGTCGACTGCGATTGCGACGATGTGGATGGCGATGAACGTGCCAACCAGCAACCCACCGACGCGGTGCACGTCTTCGACCGCAAACGCGGGCCATCGCGGCCACCGTCTTCCAGGAGCCTTGGCCGCGAGCGTCAGTCCGAGGCACACCACAATCGTCAGCACGACATACGCCGCGATGCCGGCCGACCGCGCGGCATACCAGTCGATCGGGTTGGAGGTCAGATGCATATCGCCTCGTCGAGGCTCAACCGCCATGCCTCGTTGATCGTCACGGTCTGGTCGGCTGCGACAAACCGACCTGGGATCGAGAGCCGATCGAGCCACTCCGGCCCCTCGTCAGAGAGCAAGAAGCTGGCTTTGGCGGCGATATCGGCATCAAGACACGTTGCACCCGCGACGGTCACCTGCTCCCACAGAGAGTCGGCCGGTCGCCCGGTCCGGGGATCGATCAGGTGGTGCTGAACGACTCCCGCCCGCAGCCAGCGACGCCGCACAGAGCCGCTGGTGGCCAGCGCCCCCGCCGTGAGCCGCACGGCAGCGCCGCCGGGAACTGCCACATCAACCTCGCCGCGGGCCGCCAGGTCACCCCCTGCGCAGACGAAACCCTCTCCCCGTATCAACGACAGCGCGTCGTCCACCGTGCTCGCTTTGACCACTCCGTTCAAATCGAGCTGAACGCCGTCGGGCACCCACAGAAACCCATCGCCCAAGCGCACCGACCCGAGTGTTCCCCGCGGCCCCGCGGCCGCCGGCGACGCCACTGGTGCAAGCTGCGCGAAGTCGCGGTCATAGCCTGCGGCTTCCAATGCGCGCCCGAGCGTGGGATCGACCAGGCCGTCGGTCTGCGCCGCCGCGCGGAAGGCGCGCTCCAGCATGCGGGCGAAGATCGGCGAGATCGACACGACTCGACCGCTGCGCGCGTTCACGCGGCTCAGCTCGCTTTCGCGGCGAAACCGCGAGAACGTTTGGTCACGGTCTTCGAAGAGGCGGCGTACCGCATCGAGTTCCGGCTGCGTGGCCCCTGCGACCACCACGGTGCAGCCCATGGACGAGAACTGCTCCAATGTCATGACGGGCTGGTGGCCGCGCTCGGCGGTGCCTGGGCTGGGGCGATCAGGCCGCCCTGCAGCGCATCTTGGCGCACCACTCGCACGAACTGCGGGGGAGCCGCAAGCGCCCGGGGGTGCCGTGAGTGTCCTGCCGCATGCGCCCTCACCAGGCCGATTCCGGCTGCGAACACCGACACGCCGATGATGACCACCCCGGCTTCGGCGATTCGCATCCTTCGCTTGGCTCCGGTGATTCGAGAGCTGACGCCGGCATGCTTCATCACCCCACCTTAACCACCGTCGATTTGTCCGCGATTGATTCGGGCAACGTTAACGAGTGCTCACATGGAGCCGCGAGAGTGCTGTCATTGACCCTCGAGTTCGACGGTGGTGGATGTGCCCGAGCACCGGTTCGGCAGCTAACGCGGTGAACCGGCGTATTCGTGCTGGCATTCACGCCTCGGGCGCGGCGGGCGGCGTGGTGACCTGCGCCGCGATCGGTCTGCTGGTGGGGGTCGCAATCTTGCTCTTGGCGCCGCCCGGTGTCGATGCACCTGCGCATCTGTTTCAAACCTGGGCGTTCACACATTTCGGGTTCACGATCTGGAACAACTACTGGTACGCGGGCGACTACCAGTTCGTCACCTACAGCCTGCTGTACTACGCCGCAGCATCGATGGTGGGGATCTTCTGGGTGTCCGTCTTGGCGTGCGCGGTGTTGGGGGGCGCCTTCGCAAGCATGGCCGAGCGTCGCTTCGGGCGCGCCGGGCGCGCGCCGGCGATAGCGTTTGCCGTCACGGGGCCGACGGCGATGATGGTGTCCGGGATGTATCCGTTCCTGGCCGGGTCGGCGTTCGCCGCGCTCACGCTGGTCGCGGCGCAGAGGCGATCTCGCCTCGGCTTCGCCCTCGCCGCGGTTGCCACCGCGTGCTTCTCACCGCTCGCCTTCTTCGTGCTCGTGCTGTGCCTGCTGGCCGTGGTGGTCGAGCACCATCGTCCCCTCGACGTGCTTGCGGCAAACTGGGCGCAAGCAGTGTTTCTGGGGCTCCTGGTCGGGCTCGCGGCCGCCTGGTCGCGGCTGTTCGCCTCACAGGGCTATTACGCCTACGGCGGCACCGACCTGGTCGTGATCGCGGTGTTCTCCGGGGCCGGTCTGTACCTGTGCGGCCTCCGCGGGAAGCAAAGCCCACTGCCTGCGTTCTTCGTGGTGTATCTCGTGGCAAACGTGCTCGCATTCGCCGTCTCCACGCCGATCGGATCCAACGCAGCCCGCGTGTTCTCGATAGCGGGGATGCCGATTCTCTGGATGGCTTCGCGAGTGGGAGACCACCCACGCCATCGAGTGGTCGTCGCTGCGATCCTCGTGGCCGCACTCAGCGCCCAGATGGCCCCCGTGGCCATTGACGCGTACGCTGAGGCACACGACCCGGCCGCCGCGGCCGGCTACTGGCGCCCTGTGATCGGGTTCCTCGATCAACATCCCTCGCAGGCGTATCGGGTCGAGGTTGTGGCAACCTGGGGCCACTGGGAGGCGTACTACCTTGCCGCCCGCGGCATCCCGCTGGCACGGGGGTGGTACCGGCAGAACGACTATCCCCAAAACCAGGTTCTCTATCGTGGGGACGAACTCACAGGCCGTGCGTACCGCGCTTGGCTGCGCAGGCTGGGTGTCCGGTACGTCTTCCTGCCCCGCACGCGGCTGGATTACAGCGCCGCGGCCGAAGCCAGGCTGCTCAGATCGGGGCGCTCGGGACTCACCAAGCTCTGGCACACACGCAACTGGACGGTCTACCAGCTTCCCCATCCAGTAGCGATACTGACACCGTCGGTGGGCGATCACGCGCGCGTGTTGGGGATCACTCCCGCTGCGGTGAGGATGTGGCTCTCACACGCCGGCGTGTACACGCTGCGGGTGCACTACAGCCCGTACTGGCGAGCGCGCGCCGGCGCCTGCGTGAGCGCCACCGCCGATGGGATGACCGCCATTCGCACCTCCGTCGCCGGACAGGTCACGCTCCACATCGACCCGTCCCCGGACTCACTCGGGGATGCGCTGCTGGGGCCCGGCAGCTCGTGCTGACCGACGAGCGGCCATCGGAGCCACCGGTGAAGCCGACGCGGACTCGACGGGAGCGGCGGCTGCGGCGCTGGGTGATCGGACTGACGGTGCTCTGCTTGGTGCTGGTGGCAGCGGTGGTGGTGGTATTCGGGTACTGGTACCTCTATCTCCTGGAACCGGCGGGGAACCCGTTTGACCGCGGCCCATTCGTCACGCGACTCGGCGAGCGAACGGCCGGGCTCTCGTGGTCATTGCCCGGTGGCCACAGGGTAGTCGTGCGTGCGGTATCACCCACCGGAACGGTCTCTGTCGCCCAAGCCGGAGTCTTCACCGGGCTGCGACCGGGTACTCGATATGCGTGGACGGCGTCGGTGGGTGGGATCGGGCAAGCTTCGGGATCGTTTCAGACCGCCCCCGCCAGCCTCGCGCACCCCGTAACCATGGCTGTCATCGGCGACTACGGCTCGGGCAACGCACACGAGTGGGCCGTGATGCGGACGGTGGCGGCCCAAGATCCGGCGATCGTGCTGTCGGCTGGAGACAACAGCTACCTGGCAGCGCTTCCGATCCTGCTCGACCGAAACATCTTCCGGCCGCTCCACGACGTGCTGGCCGAATCGCGGCTGTGGGCCACCGAAGGCGAACACGACGTGTTCTTCCAAAACGGCGCGTACACCACACGCGCGCTGCACCTACCCGGAACGGCAGGTCGGTACGTCACCGCCTACGGGCCGATCCAGATCGTCGCTCTCGGCGTCGAGGCCGACCGAACCGCGGTGTCGTTTGCGCGGCGCGCCCTGGCACTGCCCGGCTACCAGGCGCGATTCGTCCTCGTGCACAAACCGATCCAGCCGGGGAACCCGATCCTTCCTGTGATACGCCACGCAGGCGTGGTTGCGATCCTCAGTGGACACCTCCACCGCTACGAGCGGCGGGTTGTCGGCGGGGTCGACGAGTTCACCGTTGGCACCAGCGGCCAAGGCCCCGGCGGTGCCCAGTTCACCAGGCCCAGCCCGGATGCGGCCATCAGCATCGAAAACTACGGGTTCCTTCGCGTCACGATCTCCGAAGCACGGGCTGCGTACGCCTATATCGATCAGACCGGCAACGTTCTCGACCGATTCAGCCGGCCGCTTCCGATCACGTCCCATTAGAACTCGACGAGCGCGACGGTGCCACCGTCGGCGTGAGCGTCGAGGCGCAAGGTTGCACCATGGCGGACCGCGATCGCGTGTGCAATCGCGAGGCCGAGGCCGCTCCCCTCGATTCCGCGCGACGCCGCGCCCCGGTAGAAGCGATCCAGCGCTCGGTCGCGATCCTCCTGCGAGAGGCCCTGGCCCCGGTCACGCACCGACAGTGTCGGGCGGCCGGCACCAGACTCGACGGTAACTGTCACCGGTTGGTCGGTCGGGCTGTACTTGAGGGCGTTATCGATCAAGATCCGGGCCAACTCCCCGAGCCGCCCGGCGTCGCCCGTGACTGTCACGTTCGCAAGCCGAGTCTCGATTCGCCGGCCGTCGTGCACCGCGCGCATCTCGTCGCAGGCTTCAGCCACGACCTGGTCAAGCCGCACAGGCTCCGAAACGGGAGCGGCATGCTCGGCATCGGCCAGCGAGAGCAGCTCGGCGAGCGTCCGGGTCAGGCGCTCGCTTTCCGTCGCGACGATGGCGGCCGACTCGTGCACCTGGTCGAGATCCCCGCGTTGCGCGGCGCGCGCGACGATCCGCGCGTGGCCATGGAGCGCGGTCACCGGTGTGCGCAGTTCGTGCGAAGCGTCGGCGACAAAGCGGCGCTGCTCGTCGGTGCTGCGCTCGACACGCGCGAGCAAGCGGTTGAACGCTGCGGCGAGTCGGCCCAGCTCGTCGGGGCGGCCTTCGGTCAGCCTGCGATCGAGTTCGTCTCCCGGAATCGCGTCGGCCTGCCGCCGCATGCGCTCAACGGGTTGCAGCGCCCGGCGCGCGAGCAGCACCCCGAGCACCGCGGACGCCGCAATCACGGCAAGGCCCACCACGATGAGGGTGGAGAACAACGTGGAGAGGCTCGAGTCGATCGCGCTGTTTGCCAGCAACACGACCGCGTATCCCCCGCCCCGCCGCGGCCACCGTGCCGAGGTCGACTCGCTGGGAGCGCCGGAAACCGTCTTTTCGACGTCGTTGAGTGAGGAGTCACCCCCATCGGCGGTGTAGCTCCGTCCGATCACCGCGCCGGAGCTGTTGGTGAGCCAGATCTTTACGCCGGGCCCGGCTATGCGGTCGAGCGACACCTCGTTGACGTCCTCGATCGAGGCTGCGCTCTTCGCGAGCGCCAGTGCGCCGGCTCGCGCGTTCTGGTTGAGATTCGACCGCACGATCAGGTAGGTGGCGATTGAGGTCGCCACGACCAGCGCGGTCATCGTCGTCACAAATAGGATCGACAGCCGAGCCCGGAAGCTCATGGTTTGACGGTGTAGCCGACGCCGCGGACTGTTCGGATGAGTGGGTCATCGGTGCCCACGGCGAGCTTCCTGCGAAGGGACGACACGAAGAAGTCGATCACCTTCGAGTCGCCGAGATACGAGTACCCCCACACCCCCTCGTAGATCTGCTCGCGGGTGAATACCCGCCCAGGCGCGTGCATGAGGAACGCCAACAGTTCGAACTCACGGGCGGTGAGATCGACCGGCACCCCGACCACCGTGACCTCGCGAGTGTGGAGATCTAAGAGCAGTGGCCCGACCTCGAGCGTATGCCCAGGGTCGGCGATGCGGCGGGTGAGAGCTCGCAGCCGGGCGAGCAGCTCTTCTATCGCAAACGGTTTGGCGAGGTAATCGTCGGCACCGGCGTCGAGTCCGATCACGCGATCGCCGATGCGATCGAGCGCTGTGAGCATCAAGATCGGCATGCGGTGCCCGGAGCGCCTCGCCGAGCGGCAGACGGCGAGGCCGTCGATGTCCGGCAGCCTCACGTCGAGGATCATCAGGTCGGGCTGATTGCGCTCGAGGGCCGCGAGGCCGTCCCCGCCGGTTGCCGCCAGCTCGACGCGGTAGCCGGCCTCGATCAACTCGACTTCGACCATGCGGGCGATCGCGGCGTCATCTTCAACCACCAGCACTGTCTGGGCAGCCTCCGTCATGAGCTGACAATAGCCCCCGGCTCCGCCCCTTTCCGAATCCTTACCAAACCCAGGATCAACGCTCGACCACCGCTCGCGGCCGTCTTGATCACGCCTCCTACAGTGATTTCGTAGCTGGCAAATCCAAGGAGACCAACGAGATGTCCATGCAGAAATCTCATATCCTGACTCTTGCAGCGGTACTTGCCACCGTGACGATGGCCGGCGGGGTCACAGCCGCTGAGCTGGCCTCGCGCCAGGCGCACGTTCAGACCGCCCCGGCGCAGGCCGTGGCCGTGCCCGCCCCGGCCGCCGCGCCGGCGGGGCACGAGATCGAAGTCGGTGATATCTGATGATGCGCCGGATCTGGGCAGCTATCGCCGCGTCATGGGCCGTGATCGCCGTCTTCGGCGTGCTGGCGCTGACCCAGCGCCCCACCGTCTCCGGTACGGGCGGAGCCACCGTCGTGATGACCCGCACCGCTGCGGGGGCGCTGGTGCCAACGACCACGTCAACCGCCGTGCACGCCACCACTTCGAGCTCGGGCGTTGCGGCGCCGGCCGCCGCCGGCGGCGGCACCAACGTCACGGGCTCTGGTGCAGTGCTGTACGTCAAGAACGCAAACGGCACGTTCGTCCCGGTCTCGTCGGCCCCGGCGGCTGCTCCGGCGGCCGTGACGAGGAGCTCGTGATGCGCACCCTGGTGCGACAGTCGTTCACCGCGATGGGCACCGAGTGTGCACTCGTGATCAGCGCTGCGCCGTCAGACGCGACTCTCTCCCGCCGCGCGATCGGCGCAGCGCTAACCGACATCGCAGCGAGTGAGCGAGCGCTCTCACGCTTCGACGCGGACAGTGACCTGTCGCTCCTCAACGCCGCAGCCGGGACCTGGGTGGAGGCCGACGAACGTCTCTTCCACGCGGTCTCGGCTGCGGTCGCTGCGCGCGAAGCCACAGGCGGCCGGTTCGACCCAACCATCCTGCCGGCACTCATCGCCGCCGGCTATGACCGCACGTTTCATGAACTGCGTCCACGCGATGCCGGCGACCTGGCCGGCTGGAGCGCGGGCGCTGCGATCGATCTCGACAGCCGCGGCCGGAGGATTCGCCTTGCCGACGGCGCTGCGATCGATCTCGGGGGGATCGGAAAGGGGCTGTCGGCGACGGCAGCTCTGGACACGATGCGCGCCGCATGGCCCGCGCTCCCCGGTGCCCTCGTCGACCTCGGCGGAGATATGGCCGTGTGTGGGCTGGCGCCGGACCGCGGGCCGTGGCGGATCGCGGTCGCCGATCCCCGCACGCCCGGGAGGCGGCTGGGCGTGCTCGCAATGACCGGCGGCGGAGTGGCCACGTCCGGCCGCGACCGCCGCCGGTTCGGCGCGAATCGATCCCAGCACCACCTGATCGATCCCACCACCGGACGCGCAGCGGTTCCAGGGCCGATCAGCGTCACGGTGATCGCCCCGACCACCGCCGAAGCGGAGGTACATGCAACGGCGCTTGCCATCATCCCCGTCGAACAGGCGCGGGGTTACCTGGACGAGCGCCCCACCCTCGCGGCCTTGGTCGTGCCACCGCGAGGCGCTCCCTTTGCGCACGGCTCGGTGCCGCTGGTTGAGTGCGTGCCGGAAGTCGTGGGGGTGGCAGCGTGACCCTTGCCGCCGGACTTCCCACCGCGTGGCTGGTTGCCCGTTCGGCCGGCCTGGTCGCCTTCGGCATCCTGACCCTGTCAACATGGCTTGGGTTGGGGATGAGCACGCGGGTCCTGGGCCCCAAATTTCAGGGCAGGCTACTTGCGTGGCACCGCACCTTGGCGTGGACCGGGCTGAGCATGATCGGCCTCCACGTGGGTGCCTTGTTGTTTGACCCGGTCATGCATTTCGGCCCGTCAGCTGTGCTCATTCCGTTCGCCGCACCCTGGCGTCCGGCGGCGGTGGCCGCGGGGGTCGTGGCGGGATGGCTGACAGTCATGCTCGCCGTCTCCTTCAGGATGCGCAAGCGCATCGGCCAGCGCGGCTGGAGGCGGTTGCACTACGCGAGTTTCGCCGCCTTCCTGCTCTCGCTCACACACGCCCTCGCAGCAGGGACAGACCTCGCCGGCATCGGCGGGCCGATACTCGCGGTCACTGCCGGCGGGCCGGTGCTGTGGCTGTCGCTGGTTCGGATACTCACCCCACCTCGCCGTCGGCCCGCTCCAGACCCGCGCGCCGCCCTACCAGAGCCGTCGTGATGGTCACCTGGAGGCCGGGCACCGCCACATCGGACATCGCCGCTCGACTGGCGAAGCTCGACGAAGCCGGCATGCGACACACCATGAGCGCTCGCAGACCCTGGCTGACGCGGCTGATCGTGCCATACACAATGGCGGGAACGATCGGTTTGCCGTGGATCGTCGCTGGCGCGGTGGTGGGGCACGCGGTGGCTGTGGCATTGACTCTTGGTGCCGCAGGCATCGCCGCCGGCGTGTTGAAACACCGCTGGCGGCGGAATCGGCCCGACGTGATCCCGCGCCTGGTGCGTCGCCAGCGAACCACGTCGTTTCCGTCCGGTCACGCCGCATCCGGTGCGGCTGCGGCTTGCACGCTGATCGTGGTCGCGCCGTCGCTTGCGGCGGCTTGGATCGGACTGGCGGTGCTCATGGCGGCAAGTCGGGTGTATGTCGGCGTGCACTGGCCGACGGATGTCGCCGCCGGCGCTGTCTTAGGGGTGCTGCTCGTCGCCGTGCCGTTGTCCATCGAAGCCGCGCTCTGAAGCGGATCCGGGATCGGGGACTGTCGACGCCGCGTGTTGTGTGTATATGCACATGTTGATCGCGTGGGTGTGTGTCGCGTCACCCGGTTTGCATGCGGCCACAATCTGACACCCACGCAACTCCGTACTCGGGACATGAACATCACAACCACCGACACGGAGATGACGTCATGAAGATACGAATGATCACACTCGCAACACTGGTGGCCGCAGTAGCGCTGGCCGCCGGCTGCGGCTCGTCGGCCACCGGCACCAACGGCGGCGGTGGCTCGGCCAACACCACGGTGCGAAGCGCAAACAGCTCACAGCTGGGGACCAACGTGTTGGTCAACGGCAAGGGCATGACCCTGTACACGCTGTCGGCCGAACGGGCCGGACGCTTCATCTGCACCACCAGCTCGAAGATCCCAGGTGGGAACGCCTCCTGCCTGTCGCTGTGGATCCCGCTGACGGTAGCCAACGGCAGCACGCCGACGGGTGCAGCCCAGCTGGGCACCATCACCCGGCCTGACAACGGGGCCACCCAGGTCACCTGGCACGGCCGCCCGCTGTACACGTTCGTCAACGACAAGGCGCCCGGGCAGGCGACCGGCAACGGCTTCAAGGACGTCGGCGTCTGGAAGGCCGCCACCCAGGGGGCGTCCTCAAGCTCGTCCAGCGGCGGAGGCGGAGGGTACGGCTACTGACCCACGTACCGTCTGGCCGATGGCAGCACGTGTCCGCCCCCGCTCGCGATGGACGCCGAGCGGGGGCGGCCGCCTGGCTACCCAATGGTGGCGGTGCCGCCTTCCGACCGGGGGTTGGTGAGTTTGATGGCAGCGCTGTGATGGGCATGGTGGAGTGTTCGTGCCGTCCAAGCCCTTGGGTGACCCCCAGCCACGCCCCGCGCCGGAAGAGCCCTTGCCACCGGCACCGCCGCACCCAGAGGCTCCGGCGCCCACCAGCGGTCGGACCGGTTTACGCCGGTGCGAATCAGGGAACCGAGGGTATCGACTTCTCGTTCTCGTGATCCTCGGCTTGAGCAATCGGCCGGCGCCGCGTGTAACCCGGAGCGCTTTTCGGCGGGATCGAGCATGCGTTCGAGTTCCGTAACTGTGGTTTAGCAAGGGAGGAACCATGTCTACCACCGGCTGGGTTTTGCTCGTTGTGGTGATCGTTGCGATAGTGATCGTGGTTGGCGGAGTCGTGTCTTCGCGACGTCGGGCTCGTCAGATCGAGGTTCGTCGAGACGCCGCCGCCGCTCACCGCGATGAGGCCGAGGCGCGGGAGCGGTCGGCTGAGTCGGCGAGGTTGGAGGCCGAGGAACAGGCTGCGCGGGCCGAACGAGAGCGGCTCGAGGCCGAGGCGAAGGTTGCGCAGGCCAACGAGCAGCAGGCGAGGGCCGAGGAACATCAGACGCTTGCCGATGACATCGATCCGGATCTCGACCGGTCGCACGGCGACGCGCCCGACGCTGAGACGTCTGAGCGCACCGCGCGCACCCGAGACTAGGTGGGTCTCAGCATCGGCATGGATAACGGCAACGATCGCGGCGGCCAGATCGAGATGGGCAAAGCGCCGAACCGCGTCGTCTTGGACGTGCCCTTTCGGGTGATCGCCAAGATCTTGGCGTCGGTGCTGGCGTTCTCGATCGCCGTGTCGCTTCTGGACAGTGTTCGCACGGTCTTGATCTGGCTCGGCATGGCGGTCTTTATCGCGATCGCGCTCAACCCCGCGGTTGTCCGGGTCGAGCGTTTGATGCGCCGAACCTGGGCAGTCGTGACCGTGTTCTTCACGTTTGTGGTGGGGTTGTTGCTCGTGTTGGCGCTCTTGGCAGCGCCGTTTGTCAGTCAGATCAATGAGCTCCCAAAGAGCGCGCCCCAAGCGGCCGAACGACTAACCCGAAACCCGCTGATCCATCGGCTCGATCAGCATTACGACATCGTCGCCAAAGCCGAGGCGCACGCGGCGCTCTGCCTAACGTCATCTTCGGCGCCGCCGGGGCCGTCATCAACGGCCTGGCCGCGACAGTCACCGTGCTGTTTCTGTCCGCGTTCATCCTGTTCGAGCTGCCGCGGATCAGCCGGCTGATCCTCTCCCAACTGGGCCCGACCGGAGCCGACCGTGCCCGGGAAATCGGCGCACACATCAATCGAAACGTGGGCGGATACGTGGTCGGCAATCTCCTCATCTCCATCATCGCCGGCGCCGTTGCGATCACCACGCTCTGGATCCTGCACCTGCCCTATGCGCTCACCCTGGGGGTCGTCGTTGCAATCGGAGACCTGATCCCGCTGGTCAGCGCCACGATCGCCGCCATACTCATCGTCGCGGTCGCCTATTTCGCAGGCGGTACCACCGACGGGATCATCGTGTTCGCCGTGACGATGGTCTATCAACAGGTCGAAAACCACCTCATACAACCTGTCGTCTACCGCCGCACCGTACAGATACCCGCACTCATCGTGCTGGTCGCGGTGCTGATCGGAGCGGCGCTGCTCGGCATCCTCGGCGCACTGATCGCAATTCCCATCGCGGGCACGATCCAGGTCGTGACCAACGACCTCCTCCGCTCACGCGCCCAACGCATCCACCACGAACAACGAGTCACGGCCGATACCGCAACCGCCACCCCGGCCTGACCCCAGCAGTCATGAGTTGGGCGGGCTAAGGGTGTGTCGGATGGGGTTTCTTCGTCGTTTCGGTCACGGTGGTGACACTGACCACTGTCGAGACTTCCGTGGTTGTCGCCGCGAGCGTACGCGGCACGGTGATCGTCCTGACCGAAGTCAAGGCGTTCACCTGCGCGGGTGCGGCGAGCACCTGCCGGGAACGCACGGTCGTCACCGGTGAGTGAATTGTCTTCACCTTGGCGGCTTCCCGGATGGTCTTTACCCGAGTTGGGCTGTTGGGGGTGAGGTGGATCTCATGGGTAATCGTGATCGTCTTGACCACGGCAACGGTGGTGGCCGAGCTACTCCCGACGGTGCTTCCCACCGCGTAGCCGGCACCACCGAGTGCGATCACGCCCAGCATGATGGGAATGAGATACCGTCGATCCAAGCTGATGTCCCGCATCAAGATCAGACTCCTAAAAGTGCCACCACGCCTCGCGGAACATACACCGACCAAGGCTCACCAGCAGCGGCGGAGGTCAGGACTTGTCGTGCGCCGCGGAGTAGAGGTGCCACTCATCGGGTACGCCCTTGAGGGAACGGCTGCCGCGGTCTTCGAACCGCAGTCCCGAGCCGGCGACGAGGTCGCGCACCGTCTGGGAGACGAGTACCTCAGATGGGCCGGCGAGGGCGCCGATGCGTGCGCCGATGACCACGGCGATGCCGCCGACTTTCCCGTCGATCAGCTCGCATTCGCCTGTGTGAACCCCCGCACGCACCTCCACGCCCAGCGGGCGAACGGCGTCAGTGATCGCGCGCGCACAGTGGATGGCACGAGCTGGGCCGTCGAATGTGGCGAAGAACCCGTCACCGGCGGTGTCGACTTCAACTCCGCGGTAGCGACCGAGCATTGCTCGCACCGTAGCGTGATGCCGCTCGACCACTCCTCGCCATTCCCGGTCACCCAGCGCTGTGGCCATGGCGGAGGAGTTGCAGATGTCCGTGAAAAGAATGGTCGCGAGGATACGATCGAACTGTGCCTCCTCTCGCCCGATCCCGTCGGTGAAGCGTTCAACCTCATCGAAGAACTCAGCGTCATGGCCCCAGAAGAAATGATCTTCTCCGGGGATCTCCACAAGCTGCGCACCGGGGATCTGCTCTGCCACCCACGGAGCCGCGCCCCAGACCGCACGGTCACGATCGCCACTTCGCATGATCACCGTGGTCGGAACCTGAATATGCGGCAGCAACGATCGAACGTCCACCTCTCGCTCCACCTGCTCAATCGCAGCCACCGCCGCGGGACTGGCCGTCAACCGCGACCATCTCGCCCATGCCGAAAGCGTCAACCGGCCAAGGTCAGTCCCAGTATCTTGGAAGAGGTAACGCCAAAACTCAGCTGCCCCCCACCGGCCCTCGATCGCTTCGTCCCACGTGCGCGCATCGGCATCGGTCACGCCCCAGGGGAAGTCCGAGTCTTGCCACCACCGCACCAGCGGTGCGACCAGCACCAGGCCGCGCACCCGCTTCGGATACGACGCCGCAAACAACAGGCTCACCGCCGCCCCCGCCTCGATGCCCATCACCACCGCACGCTCCGATCCGGCCGCGTCCATCACCGCGCGCAGGTCCTCGAGCCCCTTCTCCAACGACATCGACTCGGCTGTCGCCGGCCGATCCGAGATGCCGAACCCACGCCGGTCAAACATGATCACCCGCCACCGGCGCCCCAGCGCCCGCAGATAGGCCGGGTATTCACTGTCCGGCAGTTGCCAGTTCGCATCGACATTCGATAGCCACGGACCGCAGAACGCCAAGTCCGGCCCGTCGCCGAACACCTGAAAACCGACATGCACCCCATCGTCGGTCTTCACATACCGAGATTCCGGGATCTCCACCAAGCAAGTCTCTCGCCCCCCACGCCCACACGCAACCGGTTGGAGCACCCGAAGCAGCGAGCGGTGGTCTAGGGCCTGCCCCTAGCCTGACCCGGCGGGTTGGCGGGAGCGTTGCCGTTTCCTTTGCCGCCGGTGGTGGTCGTCGTCCCGCCGGCGGATTTGCCCTTCGCGTTACCGTTACCGGTACTGCCTGGGTGGGAGTTGCCCTTTGCGGTGCCGGCGCTGCCGGCACCGCCGGGGTGCGTCTGCGTGTGGGTGGCGCCCTGGCTGTGGGCCGCGCTGTTGCCGCCTGAGTTGCCGGGTGTCGCGCTCTTTCCGTGAGCAGCGGTCTTCCCGACGCTTTTGCCATGTATGGTCGTGCTCCCATTGGCGTTGGCGTGGGCGTTCGGTGTTCCGTGCCCGGCGGGTGGGCCGTTACCGTGACCGGCTGTGGCAGAGCTGCCCGGTGCTGACGCGGAGTCGGACACCGTCCGGTGGTGGGAGGTGGAGAGCCCCGGCACCACGTCTCGGATCGCGGTGGTGATCGGCGCTCTCACGGGGTGAACGACCGCGATCGCCGCGGTCGCGGTGATGGCTGCGACGATCACCTTGGCAGTGATGGTGGCTTTCGCGGCGGCTGCCGCGGAGCTTGAGGCGGAGGCGATTCCTGCGGGTGCAGCGGTGCTCCCAGCCCCGGTCGCGCCGAGTCCGGCGATGCCGGCGGCGGGTGGTGTGAATCCCGGGATGACGGATGCGAGTGCGTGAGCGACGTGTGGCCGGGGCAGGAGCACGAACGTCGCGGCGAACCCGGCGGCACGTGCCAGCCGGTTCTGGGCCTTCCGGCATCTTCGGCAGGAGCGGACATGCGCAACCTGCACCGCGGTGAGTTCTGCGGCCTCCACCAAGCGGGTGCGCACGTTTCGGCACTCACCGTCGGTCACGGTGCGTTCCTCGACCAGTGCGCTGCGGGCTCGGGTCAGCAGTGATTCGACGGCTGCCGGCGAGGTGGCGAGCACCTCCGCTATCTCGTTTTGGGAGAGCCCGCTCCAGTGTCTCAGCACGAACGCGTGGTGCTGGTTTTCGGGCAGCGTCCACAGAGTCGCGCGCACAAAAGCGAGTTCCTCGGCCTCGCGACGGTCGGCATCGGTCGTGGAGCGTGCTTCCAGCACGATGTTCTCAGACGGGAACTCGTGCCGATCGCGGATCAGGTTGAGAGCCTGATTCTTGGTCGCACGCATGAGCCACGAGCGGGGATGCATCAGCTCGTCCCCAGCCTCGAGCATTCGGAAGGCCTGGATGAACGTATGCTGGACGACGTCCTCGGCGTCCTCCCGGCGTCCGGTGAGGTACATGGCGAAGCCAAACACGCTGCCGGCATGCTCCTGATAGAGCGCGGTGAGACGTGAGGCTGCGCTGGTGGTGCTGGGAGAATCGACTGCCACTGGAAGTCCACAGATCCCAAGACACAGATCTCGGGAGTTTCCTGCGATAAGGATCTATCGACAGGACACGGGCCTAAGGCAAGCTTATGGGTGCCAAACTCGGCTGAGTCCCCCGGAAGGGGGATTCTCGGAGTGAACCGAAGGATTTGGCGGCGTGGCGGTTCTTGTCCTCCATGGAGGTGTTGGAGGGGGTTGCCGCCGCGATCCGATCGTGGCGGGTCAAACGGAACGAGCATGCCACCAGCGAAAGCGGACAGACGCTGGTGCTGCTGGTCGTGCTGTTGACGTTGCTGCTCGGTGTCAGCGGCCTGGTTGTGGACGGCGGTAACTGGCTGGTGAATCGCCGCGAACTCCAAAACGCCGCCGACGCGGCCGCACTTGCAGGAGCATCCAAGATCCCCTCCGGCACCTCCCAGGCCCGAGACGCGGCAAACGAGCAGTACGCCGAGAACGGGCTGCCGTCGGACTCTCTCACGGTCACCAACACGACCGATCAAGTCACGAACGACTCGGTGACCGGCAACGGCGACCCGAAACGTCGACACGTTCTTCACCACCATCTTCGGTCTCGACTCTGTCACCGAAACTGCCACCGCCCAGGCCACGGTCGAGTCGTTCACCACCATCAACGGCGTGAACGCCATGCCCTGGGGCGTGCTGCAAGGCACGTATGTCCCCGGTCAGCCGTACTCGATCTACACCAAGACCACCTCCAACGCCAACAACGGTGCTCTCAGCCTCCCCTACGTCGCCGGCGCCAACTGCCCCGTTCCCCAGCGGCTCAAACGTGTATCAAGACGAGATCACCGGCGATCAGCCCGTGTGCCCGATCACGCTCGGGGAATCCCTTCAAACCAAGCCCGGGGACAACAGCGGGCCGACCGCCCAGGGTCTGAACACGCGCATCACCAACTGGCAGACCGCCGACCAGATAGTCGACTTCACGACCACGCCCGCGACGGTGAAGGACTCCAACAGTCCACAGCTGGTGCTGATCCCCGTGCTCACCAATCCCACAGGTCAGAGCGTCTGGCCAAACGGCACCAGCAGCCCCATGACCGTCGTTGGATTTGCGTATTTCGTAATCACCAGCTGCGGCGACCCGGACCATCCCAGCTACTGCAAGAACAACGACGGCAAGCAGGTCAACGGTGTGTTCGTTGCGCTCGACAGCGCTGACTCCACCGGCACCAGCGGCGCGTACGACCCCAACAACAACACGGCCTACACAACAGCTCTTACACAATGACTCCTCGCAAACCCGATTCGGACAGTCACCGATCCCAAGATCCGCCGCAGCGAGACCAGGTGCGGCGAGACATGTTACTCGTATGGGCCGCGGTCATCGCCGTCGTGCTGATCATCCTGTTCATCACTCTCGTCACCCTTCGCCCCGAGATTATCGATCCGCTGGCAAGCACAATCGCCGGCGTCTAACGCCGCCAAACGAGTATCCACTGACGCGAACCAACCACTAGCTATAAGGAGGCGACCATGACGAACAACACCAGCGTCGTTGACCACACCTGCGAGAGCGGTCAAACGATGGCCGAATACGCCGTCGTGCTTGCGGTCATCACCATCGCTGTTGTGGTCACACTCGGATTGCTCTCAACTGCGATCAGCGGCCAACTCACAAGTGTAATCGGAGTTCTGTAACCCACGGAAGGGGTCATTGACGATGCTCGCATACCTTTCACCCACCAGGCGGCTACCCGTCGCCGTGATTGCGGCGACTGCGCTTGCCGCTACCAGTGGATTGGCGTACGCCTCGGGACTGCCGGCGGCAGCGTCCGACAATGCGTCCGCAGTACTGCAACGCCTCGGAATCACTCCAGGAAAGCAGCGACCACTCCGCCTCAAAGCCCAGCCACCCCGCCAACCACGGTGGAACAGTGTCCAACCTGGCCAGAACCACGACCGAGAAAGGGCGTGACAAGGGCAAAGCGATCTCTGCCTTAGCGTCCGCCAACGGCAAAGATCACGCCACCACCAACGCCGCCAAACCGGCGCCCGCGAACTCCGACACCCACGGCAGCCAGATCTCGACGCTGGCAACCACCACCACCGCAACGGGAGTCGACAAGGGCGCGATCATCTCCACGGCCGCGAGCGGTGGAAAGAGCAAGGCCGGCCAGCAGGGAAAGGCCGGAGACCAACACGGCAACGCCGGAGACCAACACGGCAACCCAACCCAACCTGACCCACCTGCGAACTCCAACAAGGGTGGCAACGGCGGTGGCCCGAAGTAGCGGCAGTCACCCTTCTCGTTTTCACGAGTACTCAGCGAGGTGATGACTTACGTCACATAATTTGATGTAACACCACCACCCGACCTAACCTAATATCTGTGGCACAGCAACGCTTTCCGGAAGGCGAGCGTTGTCGTGCTGTAGTTCATTTATGTCCTGCAGTGCGCCACACACATTGAACTTTACATATTTCGGGCTTGCGTCATCGTGATACCGCTCGGATACTCGAGTGGTGAACTCCACGAAACATCACCGGGAGTCGGGTCAAACACTTCCTCTAATCTGTTTGTTCATGTTCGTTGTGCTCGGAATGTGCGCTCTTGCGATAGATGCAGGCGCGTGGTATCAAGACAAAGCCCAGGCCCAGTCTGTTGCAGACGCTTCGGCACTCGCAGGCGCCAGCCAGATTCCCACAGGTCAATGGTCAAATGCCGCGGCCTCGTATTTTGGTAAGAACTCAAAGCCCGGCGAGACAGGAGCCTACTCGCTGGTCACCAACACGGTGCCTGGAGATTCGGTGAAGGTCACGGTGGACTACGACGCGCCCACGTACTTCGCCAAGATCTTCGGCATCAACACCGTCCACGTCAGCGCCACGGCTGTGGCGACCATTCAGAGCATCCACTCGATCACCGACGGCGTGGTGCCGTTCGCGGTCGCAGCCGAATGCGTCCAGGTCGGTACCACAGCCTCGATCTACGGCGGCAGCTGTGGGACATCGTCCTCGAACGCCGGAGCAATCCAGCTTCCCGCCTCCGGCGTGACGGCCGGCACCGCCTGCACCTACGCCACCGCCGGCTCAGGCGAAGCTCAGCTCGACGGCATCATGCACGGCACGATCCAGACCGGCACCCTCCAGATCGGCTCGTGCATCACAAAATCCAAGACCGGCAACGGCCCACAGCCGGGTGTGAACCTCAGCCAGGCGCCTTGGGACACCATGTCGTGGCCGGTCACAGTCGTGGTTCCGGTCGTGCAGGATCCTTTCGGCAACGGCACCAACGCCCAGGCCACGGTTGTGGCGTTTGTCTATTTCTCTATCTCCGGCTGCTCCGGCGGCATCGGGCCGGGCTCGTGCTCGGGGAACGGCGGCAAGGTGATCGACGGCACGTTCACCGGATACGACTCCAATAATCCCTCCAGCGCGCCTCCCGGCGGCTATGTCACCAACTACGGCAACTCCGTCTCCCTGACCGAGTAGGAGCGAGGTGACACCGTGACGTGCAGTTGGCCCAGGTGCGAACGACCGGGCACAGTCCAAGTTGGCTACGTCGCCCCCTCCGACCTCATACCCCGCCTCGCCGGCCTCTGCACCTGGCACAAGCACGAACTGCGGATCATGATCACCGCGGCGCGAACCGCCGAGGTCGAGGAACTCTTCGAAGCATTCAGCCGCACGACCGTCGCCCCACCGTCACGGTAATCCTGAGCACCCCGTTATTGCGACTCGGTCGCATGTATGGAACTGTCGGAGCGTGACCCAGGCCTCGGCCACTCCCACCCCCGTCTTCGACACCCTGGACGAGGCGTTCGATGTTTTGCGCGCCGGCGGATTGCGGGTGTCGGCGCCGCGCCGCATCCTGCTCCAAGAGCTGCTGTCGGCCAACCGGCTGGTGACAGCGGAGGAGCTCGCCGATGGCCTCGGAGGGGAGGTCACGGTGATGGACGTCTCGGTCGTCTACCGAAACCTCGAGACACTCGAAGGGCTGGGGCTGGTGCGGCACGTGCATCTCGGCCACGGCCCCGGGCGGTATGCGATCGCCGCCGGTGGTGAGCGCGAGTACGTGGCATGCGTGCGCTGCGGGGCGGTATTGGAGGCCCCGGCTGAGCAGCTCGAGCCGATCCGACGGGAGATCCGCGAGCGGTTCGGGTACGAGGCGCGGTTTACGCACTTCCCGATCTCGGGAGTGTGCAGCGATTGCACCTCCCACGAGGTGACATGACCGGCAGCCGTATCTCCAGCTCACGGCAGCTCCCCGGATGGCTGGGTTGGACGCGAACCCTTACCAGAGCCGAATGGCTGAGGCTGTCGGCGTTCGGAGCCGCGATTGTGGCGCTGCACGTGGTTGGGTGGGGGCTGTTCTTCTACTACTCCCACAGCAATCCGGCGCTGGCGGGCCTGGGAACCCTGGCGTACACCTTCGGCCTGCGGCACGCGTTTGATGCCGACCACATCGCGGCCATCGACAACACCACCCGCAAGCTCCTCCAGGATGGCCAGCGGCCACTCGGCGTGGGATTCTTCTTCTCGCTCGGCCACTCGACGATCGTGTTCTCGCTGGCCGCCGGGCTGGCCATCGCCGCCAAGACCGTGAACTCGCGCATCCCCGAGTTCCAAAACTATGGCGGCTACATCGGCGCGAGTGTCTCGGGCACGTTCCTTTGGATCATCGGCATCCTCAACCTGATCGTCCTGATCGACATCCTGCGCATCTTCTTCGCGATGCGCACAGGCGCCTACGACGCGGAGAAGCTGGAAAAGCGGCTGCTCGACCGCGGCCTGATGAACCGCTTCTACCTCGCCAAGCTGTCGCAGCGGATCAACGCGAGCTGGAAGATGTATCCGCTCGGCATCCTGTTCGGACTCGGATTCGACACCGCCACGGAGGTCGGGCTGCTGGCCATAGCCGCCGGTGTCGCCACCCACAACGTCCCGTTCCTGGCCGTGCTGTCGCTCCCCATCTTGTTCGCGGCAGGCATGTCGCTGATGGACACCGCCGACGGCGCATTCATGAGCCAAGCCTACGGCTGGGCGTTCTCGAACCCGATCCGAAAGATCTACTACAACATCACCGTCACCACGCTCTCGGTCACCGTCGCGCTGCTGATCGGCTCCATCGAGCTGCTCCAGGTGATCTCCACCAAGTTCGCGCTCACCGGCGGTTTCTGGGACTGGCTCAACAACCTCGACTTCGGCCGCATGGGCTACGCGATCGTGGCCGCGTTCATCATCACCTGGACGATCTCGGTACTGGTCTGGAAGAAGGCGCGAATCGAAGAGCGCTGGGGCAGCATGATCGAAGACGGTTGATCAGCCCACGGCGGGCTGGTCGAGGCCGACGTCCTCGAGGCCCTCTGAACGAAGCGCCTCGGCGACGGCAGGACGCGCCTTCAGTTGCCGGTAGTGACGGCCCAGGTTGGGTTGATCCCACCACCGCGTCGGCAGATTCCGGCCCCACCGGGTGACCATGAACAGGAACAGGTCGGCGGTGCTGATGTCCTCCAGCAGATATTCGCACCTGTCCAGCTCCCGCTCGATGAACTCCCGCATCCGGTCGAGGTCGCGCTCGGCCTGAAGCTCCACGCCGGCAACGCCTGCGGGGTCGCTCGTGTAGCGGTCGGGATAGATCCACACATGCAGGGTCGCCTGAACCGTGTTGGTCAGGTATGCCATCCACCGATACCACGCGGCGCGCTGCGCCGTCCCCAGCGGCGGTGCCAGTCCCGCCTCGGGATGGGTGTCGGCGAGGTGCATCACCACCGCAGCCGCCTCGTACACCACCAGGCTGCCGTCCACCAGCGTGGGCACCCGGCGGTGGGGATTCAACACCTCGTACCCAGCCGGCGTGATGTCGTCGCCTTGGCCCTCCACCCGCACCAGCCGGTGCTCAGCACCCACCTCGAGCAGCATGATGTGTGCGACCAGCGACGCGGCACCGGGCTTGTAGTAGAGATCCATCACGGCGATCCGGCCGCCATCATAGTGGTGCGGGCCGTCTACAGTTCGAGCCGTGACCCTGACTCGCCGGGAACAAAAGAAACGTCAGATGGTCCGAACCGGCTACGCCGGCCTGGCCGTGGGCGTCGTGATCCTGCTGTTCGCCCTCTCGGCCGGCTCGATCCTGTTCGGAGTGCTAGGCGCCGTGGTGCTGTTTGTCTCGGGTTGGGCCACCCGAGCGGTCCGCTCGCTGTAGCCGAATCCTGGAGCGGCCGCGCCGGAGCGCCAATCCGCGTCGGTACCCCAGCTCCCGGTTGTGTGTCCACGTCATCGGCATGCTCCGAGTGTTCCCCGGAGCGCGTATCCGTACACCTGAGTCAGGCGCGCCGGCGAGGCCCGGGCGGCTGGGAGCGGCCTGTCACCCGCGCCGCAACCACCGTCATGAGCGCTGCCACCAGCGGCAGGGCGACCAGCAGCAGCAACCCGTGGGCGGCCGGAGTCGTGCTGTCGCCGACCACGTAGGTCCACGTCATCGGCAGCACCGCCAGCATCAACGGCACGGACGCGATCGCCGGCCGTGGGTCGACCGACACGATCACCAGAGAGAGCAGCGCAAACACGCCCAGCGCCGGAAGCAGCGCGACGAACCCGCCCCACGCGTGGCTGGTCTCGAATGCCACGCCGCATGTAGCCACCAGCAGCCCCGCAGCCAGCGGCGCCGCGACGATCGCGCTGCGCCGCGCCGGACGCCCGAGCACGATCAGCACCAGCAGCATCAGGCTGGGGACGAGCCAGTGCAGCGGCTCGCGGGGAAGCGAGGAGGCGTTCGACCAGGAGTACACCAGGTAGTGCGAGCCACTCCCATACCCCGCCTCCGGAGCCCGCACGAACTCGAACACCTGAGTCGCAAACCCGGCCGCGGCGGCACCGATGGCGACCCGGCGCAGTCCAAACACCACCGCGACGAGGGTGCCGATCGCGGTGACCGCGAACACCCCAAACCAGGGCGTGAAAGATCCGAAGATGGTCGAGTTGCGGTGTTCTTGAATCACGCCCAGGAGCGCCACCGCGGTGGTGAGAAACGCGAGAATTCCCGCCGCCAGGAGCGCACCCGAGCGCCAGGCGGCGATCCCCGCCACCGGCCGCAGGCCCGACCTGCGCCGGAACCCGTCGACCACCAGCGCAAGAACCTCGCGGGCAACCGAGAGATGCCTGTCAGCGTGGCTCTCCATCAGTGTCGAGACGATCTCCTCGCCGCGGGCTGCGCGGTAGTCGGGCGGGTAGGCGCGAACGCCGATCCTGTAGGCGAGCTCGTGAGCGGTCACGCCGGGTGCTCCTTCAGCGAGGTCACGGGGATTCTGCTGGTGACGACGGCGGCCGCATCGTGCAGGCGTGCCGCCTCGGCCGCCAGCACCACCTCGCCCTCGGCCGTCAGCCGGTAGTACCGGCGCAACCTGCCGGACACCGTCTCCTCGCCGTCGAGAGCCACCAGGCCCTGGTCGATCAGGCGATCGAGTGCGCCGTACAACGTGCCCGCGGCCAGCTTCACCCGGCCGCCCGAGAGTGCCGCGGCCTGCTTGATGATCCCGTAGCCGTGGAGACGACCGGCGAGCAGCGATGCCAGCACGAAGTAGGTCGGCTCGCGCAGCGGTGGGAGAGGTGTGGTCACACCCTCATACTACTCGGTTACCGATATATAGGCAAGTTGAGTTAGTGGACTCAGCCGGCGGTGGCGTCGTCGCGGCTCATCACCCGTGCGATCACCGCATTGGTGGCGGCGGTCGGCTGAACGAACGTACAGCCCACGATCCGCTGACCCGAATCGAACGAGGTCGTCCGCGCGACTTCAATGTCCTGCTCAACGACCCCGTGCAGGAAGCGGCAGTGCAACGCATACACGTCTCCCGGCCGGACGCGAGCGTCCAGGCAGGCGATGCCGATCCCCGACTGCGACAGGTCAACCGCCGCCGTCTCCATCTGGGTGCCGTCCAGCAACCGCTCGCAGTCCTTGGCGGTCAGCGACACATGCGTGGCGACCGGGACGCGCTCCTCGAACCTGCGGGTGTCGGTTGCCGACACAGACGTGACCTGCAGGAGCAACGCCGCCCGGGTGGGCGACCGGTATCCCGCCTCTTCCACCAGCGCCGTGACCCTGTAGGGCAGACCGTTGACGAGCAGGTCGGCGGACAGCTCGATACCTTCCCGTACGGCCAACCGCGGGGCGGTTCCGCGCACGGCGTCACCCTCGGCGCGGATCGTCCACACCTCGACCGTTCCGCCGTCGGAGCTGCGCATGTCCAGTGCCGACTCGGCGACCAGCTGGAGCGCGGCCAGCCGCATCAGCGACGGGGCGGCGTCCTCTTCCTCGTATGTCAGCATCGACTCCAAACCGCTACAAGCATCCGGCCGTTTGAGGTAGACGGACATCCCCCAAAAGGGTGTCTCCGGTTAGGCTTGGCGGGTGCGTTGCTCCAATTGCGACACTGACAACCGCGAAGGCCGCCGCTTCTGCGCCGAGTGCGGCTCCGCGCTGGTGATCTCGTGTCCCTCCTGCGGCTCGGCAAACGAGCCCGGAGAGCGGTTCTGCGGCGAGTGCGGCACCGCCCTGACCGCCCCGACGGCTTCCGGCCCACCCACGGCGGCAATCAGCGAGCGGCGAGTGACGTCGATTCTCTTTGCCGACCTGGTGGGGTTCACAACGCTCTCGGAGCAGCGCGATCCCGAGGACGTGCGCGAGCTGCTGGCGCGCTACTTCGACACCGCCGGCGGAATCGTCGCCCGCTACGGCGGCACGCTCGAGAAGTTCATCGGCGACGCGGTGGTCGCCGTCTGGGGCACGCCGATCGCGCTCGAAGACGACGCCGAGCGGGCGGTGCGGGCCGCACTCGATCTGGTCTCGGCGGTTGCCCAACTCGGGGACGAGGCCAACGGCACGCTGCATCTGCGCGCCGCGGTGTCCACCGGCGAGACGGCCGTCACCATCGGCGCGCTCGGCCAGGGGATGGTCGCCGGTGACGTGGTCAACACCACCGCCCGGATGCAGTCGGCGGCCGAACCCGGCTCGGTGCTGATCGACGAGGCAACCCGCCGGGCGACCGAGGCCGCCATCGAAATCTCGCCCGCGGGCAGCTTCACTCTCAAAGGAAAGGCCGCGCCGGTCGAGCTGTGGACCGCGCTGCGGGTGGTCGCAGGCCGACGCGGCGAGGGCCGCTCTGCTGGGCTCGAACCACCCTTCGTCGGCCGCGACCGCGAGTTTCGGCTGATCAAGGAGGCCGCCGTGGCAACCGCCGAGGAGGGGCGCGCGCAGCTGGTCTCGATCGTCGGCATCGCCGGGATCGGCAAGAGCCGGCTGGCCTGGGAGTTCGAGAAGCACAGCGACGGCCTCGTGCGCGAGATCTGGTGGCACCAGGGGCGCTGCCTCAGCTACGGCGACGGTGTTGCGTTCTGGGCGCTGTCCGAGATGATTCGCGTGCGGGCACGGATCACCGAGGACGAGCCGGAGCAGAGCATGGCCGCCAAGCTCGAGGAGACGGTGGCTCAGTTCGTGCCCGACGCCGAAGAGCGCGACTGGATCATCCCGGCACTCGGAAACCTGCTCGGGATCGATGAGTCGGTCGAGGGGGATCGGGGGCGGCTGTTCTCGGGATGGCGGCTGTTCTTCGAGCGAATGGCCGACAACGGCCCCACGGTGCTCGTCTTCGAAGACATTCAGTGGGCCGATCAGGCGCTGCTCGACTTCATCGAATACCTGATGGAGTGGTCTCGGGATCATCCCCTGCTGGTTGTCACGCTGGCACGACCCGAGCTGTTCGATCGCCGAGCCGGCTGGGGAGTCGGGTCGCGCGCGTTCACGTCGCTGACACTGGAGCCGCTCGCCCCCGAGACGATGCGCGACCTGGTCGACGGCATGGCACCCGGGCTGCCCGATTCGCTCGTCCAGCAGATCGTCGACCGGGCCGAAGGCGTGCCGCTGTACGCCGTCGAGACGGTGCGGATGCTGCTCGACCGTGGGCTCTTGGAACGCCGTGACGGCCAGATGGTGGCAATCGGCGAGGTCGAGTCGCTCGAGATCCCCGAGACATTGCACGCGCTGACCGCGGCTCGGCTGGACGCCCTGGGCGAATCCGAGCGAAAGCTCGTGCAGGACGCAGCGGTGCTCGGCAAGACGTTCCAGATCGAGGGCCTGGCCGCCGTCAGCGGCCTCGGCGAGGCCCAGCTCGAGCCGCTCCTGGAGGCGTTGAGGCGCAAGGAGATCTTCTCTGTGACCGAGGATCCGCGATCGCCGGAACAGGGGCAGTACGGCTTCGTCCAGGAGCTGCTGCGCACCGTCGCCTACGAGACGCTCGGCCGGCGCGACCGCAAGGCCCGCCACCTTGCCACCGCCCGGCACCTGGAGTCCCTGCCGGCCGGAGATGAGCTGATCGAGGTGATCGCCGCACACCAGCTGGACGCCTACCGGGCGATGCCCGACGACGGCGACGACGTGCGCGAGATTGCCCGCGAGTCACTGCTTCGCGCCGCCCAGCGGGCCGCGTCGCTGGCCGCCAAGGCCGAAGCGATGCGCCTGGTGCTGCAGGCGGTCGAGCTGACTGACTCCGACCGCGACCGCGCGGAACTCCTGCAGCGCGCTGCCCAGCTCGCGCAGGCCGCTGGGCTGGTCGAGGAGTGCGAGGCCCTGGCCGGCGAGGCGATCGCGCTGCTCGAAGCCGGCGGCGACCCAACCGCTGCAGCCTCCGCCCATGTCGTCCGCGCCGAGGCTCGCTTCCTGCTCCAGCGTCCGGACGAGGCGGCGGCCGAGATGGAGGACGCCTATGCGGTGATGTCCGCCCAGCCGCCAGACGCCGTGTTTGCCACCCTGGCCGCTCAGCTGGGGCGGATGCGGATGTTCATCACCGGAGCTGATCCCGCCCTCGAGCCGACCGAACGTGCCATCGAGGTCGCGGAGGCGCTGCAGCTGCCGCGGCCCCTCTCAAACGCCCTCAACACCAAGGGCATCCTCCTCTCGAACACGCGTCCGGAGGAGGCGCGCAGCCTGCTCGAGGGCGCCCTCCGAATCGCCCTGGAGAACGACGAGCCCGAGGCTGCGATGCGCGCCTACTTCAACCTCTCGTTCGTCTCCGACTGCTGGGGGCGTCCCTCCGCTGAGTTCGACCGCGCAGGGCTCGCGTTGGCGCGCCGTCTGGGGGAACGCCAGTGGGAGCGCTCGTTCCTGATGCATCATGCGGGCGAGTTGTTCAGGTCAGGCGACTGGGATCGCTCAATCGAGGTCGTGCACGAGCTGCTCGACTCGACCACCGGCCACGACGCATTCGTGGAAGGCGCAAGTGCATATCCACTCGCGTGCATCCTTGGGTATCGCGGAGAGTTTGCGGCGGCCAGGCAGGCTCTCGCCGACTCGGGGGGTTCCGAGACCAGCCCCGATGTGCAGAGCCGGGCGATGTGGACGTCCGCCGCGGCGGCGCTGGCCACCGCCGAGGGGGATCTTGCAGAGGGTGTGCGGCTCTCCCGCATCGCGCACCAGCTCGGGCCCGCCCTCGGATCCGTCCACAGCGCCGTGGTTTGGGGCTCCACGCTGCTCGCGGAAAACCTGCTCGCGACTGGGGAGACGACCGAAGCCCGGCTGTTGTTGAAGGAGCTGGACGGGATTCCGGTCGGCCTGCGCCCACGGAGGCTCGAGGCCACTCGAGCGATGCTGCGCGCGCGGCTCGGCGTTGGCGACGAAGATGCCGAGTTCGGCGGAGCGATCGCGATCCTCCGGGGTATCGGCTATGTCTGGGCAACGGCATCCATGATCGAGGCGTACGGGCATAGCCTCGAACGCCGTGGCCGTGACGGCAGCGCCCAGTTCAGCGAAGCCCGGGAGATCTACGTGCGGGTCGGAGCGACGCCGGGAGTCGCGCGCATCGACGCAGCGGTGGCTGCGACGGCAGCCCGTTCGGCGTGAAACCTCTCCGGCCGAAGCCGCGTCTAGGCCTCCTGGCTCTCCGGCCGCTCGCCCTCGCGCTCGGCGTACAACACCTCGGAACCCATGGTGCCGACCCGCGGCATCACTTCGAGCTCGCCCGGGTAGCTGTAATACGTGCGCGTGCTGGCGCCGGGAATGGCGAACGCCTCGTCCATCTCGAGCACCACGCTTCGCCCCTGGGTGCGCACGACCGTCGCCCTGGCACCGGTGGGGATCACGCGCACCCGATCGCCCGGCTGGACGTGCTCGGTTCGCGGCGGGTGGACGATCACGGGCGAGTGCTTGGGTTTCTTGGCCATCGGCCTACTCCCCGTTTTGGAACGCGAAGGACTTGTCGGGCTTGAAGTTCGCAGGCTCCTTGCCCACCACCAGCGTGACCGCGTCGTGCTCTTGCAGGTCGACGTTGAGCCAGTCGGTCACGGGCTTGCCGTTGATCCAGGCCTTGATCGGCTCGTTGTAGCCGCCCAGCTGATCTGAGGCGGCGTACACGCCCCACACGTCGAAGAACTGCTGGAGATTGGCCCGGAAGTTCTTGGTCCCCGACTCGATGTGGATCACGCCCGGCTCGGGATCGGTCTCACGACCGTGGGTGTGGATCTCGGAGGTGGCTGAGTCGGTCATCCCACCGGCCGCCGGCAGGCCGATGTAGTCGGTGACCTGAATCTGCTTTCCGTCCACGTACAGGGTCAGATGGGCGTGATAGTGGGTCAGGCCGGAGCTCTCCGTGCTGGGCTTCAGATCGAGCGCCTTCAATGCACACTGGAGATCGTCGTAGTTGGCCGGCCAGGTGGGCCGCGAGAGCGGATCGAGTGTGTCCTTGGAAAGTCGCGCCTGCACGCAGGCTGCATCTTGCCCGGTGCCGGCGCGGTTGTGGAGCACAAATGCGGTGGCACCGCCCACGGCGATCAGCAGAACCAGCCCGGACACGATCCATGCCCACAGCGGGATCCCCCCGGATTTTGGGGGCTTGGTGGGCGCGATTCCGGCGCCGGTTCCCAGGCGCGCGCGCTTCTGGTTGGTGATCGCCTTCTTGGACTTACTCATCGCGGGCTATCGTAGCGAGGGTCTCGGGTGGTCGAGTCATCGGCCAATCCGGCTGCAATGATGAGCGGACGGATTACACTGGAGGAGGTTTCTCGTCCGTGAACACCGAGCCTTCCACCGAGCCTGCGGTCGCCTTCTGCCCCTACTGCGGCGGCGCGCTGGGGTCGTTCTTCGGTACCCGGATCGTGACCGGAGCGCGAGTCTGTGACCGCTGCCAGGAATGTTTCCGGGTGGTGCACGTTAAAGATGATGAGGCCGTTTGACTGAAGCAGATCGAGCCTCGAGGAGACTGGAGTTTGGATGACTGAGACTGGCGAAGTTCGAGAGTTGATCATCATCGGCGGCGGGCCGGCCGGGTACACAGCCGCACTGTATGCGGCTCGCGGAAACCTGCGACCGCTGGTGTTCGAAGGATTCAAGTTCGGCGGCCAGCTGATGATCACCTCCGACGTCGAGAACTACCCCGGATTCGAAGAGGGCATCATGGGCCCGGTGCTGATGGGCACGATGCGCGCTCAGGCTGAGCGATTCGGAGCCGAACTGGTATCCGACGACGTGACCCGCGTGGACTTCTCGGAGCGCCCCTTCAAGGTGTACGTGGGCGAACAGGAATACCGCGCCGAGTCGGTCGTGATCACCACCGGGGCGACCGCTCGCCAGCTGGGGTTGGGCTCGGAGGTCGACCTCCAGGGCAAGGGTGTGAGCTACTGCGCGACCTGCGACGGCCCGTTCTTCCGGCAGCGCAACATCGTTGTGGTGGGTGGGGGCGATTCGGCCTTCGAGGAGGCCACCTTCCTGTCCAAGTTCGCCAGCAAGGTCACCCTGGTGCATCGCCGCGACGAGTTCCGCGCCTCCAAGATCATGATCGACCACGCCAAGGCCAAGGACAACGTCGAGTTCGTGACCAACGCCACGGTCACCGAGGTGCTCGGCACCGAGACCGGCAAGGTCACCGGGGTCGTACTGACCGACACCGTCACCGGCGAGCAGCGCGAGCTCGAAACCGATGGAGTGTTCGTGGCCATTGGGCACGACCCCGCCACCGAGCTCTTCCGGGGAATCCTGGATATGGACGACGAGGGCTACCTGCTGGTGAAGGAAGGCTCGACCGCCACCAACATCGAAGGCGTCTTCGCCGGAGGCGACGTGGTCGACCACATCTACCGCCAGGCGGTCACCGCCGCAGGGATGGGCTGCATGGCCGCTCTCGACGCCGAGCGATGGCTCACCCACATGTCCCACGCCGCCAAAGCAGACGCCGCAGCCGCCTAACAACATTGGCGTGTGAATAAAAGGTGCCTGGCACCATTTATTCACTTCGCTACAGTGGGAATCGTGCGGTACTTCATCTGCCCCAACTGTTCCACGAGGGCACTCGACGATGATGGTCGGGCCGGCCTGACCCACCAGCCGGTGGGCTGTGCCAAGTGCGGATTCGGCTACCTGTTCGAGATCCTCGAGGACTACTTCCCACCCGCCGGAGCGGGCATGGTCACGTGCGACCGCGATGCCCGGGTGCTGTCGTGCGGCAACGGCGTGTTCGAGCTCACCGGCTACTCCGAGGGCGACGTGATGGGCAAGCCGCTGCGCGACGCCTTCGGCCTCAGCGGCTTTGCCGACGACACCGACCCGATCCCGGTGGTTTTGGAGTGGGGAGTGCGAAAGCTCGACCAGCACATGACGCTGCGACACCGCTCCGGGATCGCCAAGCGAGTGCGGGTCGACCTCTTCCCGGCCTACGACGAGGACGGTGGCCTGCTGGCGTCACTGGCCTCGGACAACGCCCTCTCCACCAGCGCCTGATACCGCTCCACCACGGCCAGCTGCCTGACCCGCCGGTCGAGCAGCCGCCGCTCCGCGAGCGCGTCGACGCCCGCGAACACTCCCAGCGCCTCCAGCACAGCCGCGTCCCGCCCGCCCATCTCGTCTCGGGCGCCGTGCTCGAACTGGGCCCAGGTGATGCGGGTGCGGGCGCCGTCGATCTCGTCACGCAGACGCTCGGCGTGACGGCAGATGCGGTCGGCATAGAGTTCGAGTTCGATGCGGTGCATGGCGGGCATCTTGCCGCCACCGGCCGTCGCGGATCAACTCGCGCGGCGTCGCGGCACTGTCACGTCTGCGAACGCTGACGGGCACAGGTCGGAGACGACGCAGCCGGCACAGTTGGGCTTTCGTGCCCGGCACACGCGCCGGCCGTGGAAGATGAGGACGTCGGAGACCTGCAGCCACCGCTCCGCGCGGATAGAGCCGCATCAACACTCGCTCGACCTTGACCGGGTCGTGCAGGCGGGTCAGCCGCAGCCGCCGCGCCAGGCGACCGACGTGGGTATCGACGGCGATCCCCTCGCGCACCCCGAAGGCGTTCCCCGACACCACCGCCGCGGTCTTGCGACCCACCCCCGGGAGCGTCACAAGCTCGGCCGTGGAGTGCGGCACCTCACCACCGAACCGCTCCAAAATCGCCGCACAGCACCCGCGAATCGAGCGGGTCTTCTGGCGAAAGAAGCCGGTCGGCCGGATCAATTCCTCCAGCTCCTGCTCGGTCAGCGCCAGGTAGTCCTGTGGGGTGCGGCAGCGACGAAACAACTCGACCGTGACCAGGTTCACGCGCACGTCGGTGCACTGGGCCGAGAGGATGGTGGCCACCAGCAGATCGAGCGGAGACGAGTACTGCAGCGCGATGCCGGCATCCGGATGATCCGCCGCCAGCCGGTCCAGGATCTCGATCGCGCGCTCGCTGCGGGCGCTCATCCGCCCCACTCCAGCTGCTCGCCGGCGCACAGCAGGTTGAGCGCGGGACAGTCGCGGCACTGCACGCCCGGCCGGGCCGGGAAGGCGCCCGCCCGGATCGCGTCGATATCCGCCTGCAGCTCTGCCTCGAGTCGTGGGGCATCCGCGGCGGTGAACGATCGGATCGGGGTGATCTCGAGGTTCTCGAGAAACGCGTAGGCGATCTCAACCTCGTTCGCCCCGGCCTTCAGGGCGGCCAGCGCATAGGTCGCAACCTGGACACCGTAGGAGTCATCCACCATCTGCTCGACCGAGCGCTCCCCCAGCTTGTTCGTCTTGAAGTCGACCACCAGCGCCGAATCGGGCCGAGGCCGGGCATAGATGTCGATGCGACCGTGGAACAGCACGCCGTCCACGTCGAACACGAAGGCCAGCTCCCGCGTGAGGTCGTCGATGCCGGCCAGCCTCGCCGCCAGCTCCGACCCGTTCCAGTTCTCCACCAGCCGACCGATCAGCTCGATGTTCTCGTCGGTGGCGGACGGGTGGCGCACCCGCCAGCGGCCGTCGGGACGCTCCAGCTCGAGGTGCACGGCGTCGCCCAACTCGAGTGCGTCCAGACCACCGCCCTCTACACGCTCCCGCTCCGGCTCGGGCAGTCCCAGCACCCGCTGGGCGAAGTAGCGATAGCCGCACCGGCGATACAGCGCGAGCGCGCTGTAGGAAAGGCGGGGCAGAGCCACCGCGGCAGCAGCCGGAGCCGGATCCAGCGCCGGCAAGGAGACCACGCTGCGGCCGCCCTCGGAGAACAGCTCCAGCTGCGATCCGATCTCGGCCTCGGCGACATCGTCGGCCGGCTCCAGCGGCTCGGGTGCCGGCCGCCCAACCCGGACTCGCAGCCGGGCGCCGCCCACGTCGACATCGCCGTCGGCATCCAGGCCGACCGACAGCGTGTTGCAGATCTGGGCGACGGTGGTGTCCTCGCTGGGATCGAACGCCCCCGAGATGATCAGATGCCTGCGCGCCCGCGTGAGCGCCACATACTGCAGCCGGCGGCCCTCCTCCACCCGAGCAGCCTCCTCGGCAGCGGCCACCTCGCCCCAGCCCAGTGCATGCTGCATCGATCCGTCCACCGGGCTGGGCGCTCGCAACGCCACCCGCCCCTGCGCATCCACCAGGATGTCACCGGCCTGGCGCGCCAACCGCTCGCGACCGGTGTCCACCAGCACCACCACGTCGAACTCGAGTCCCTTGGCGGCATGCGTGGTCATCAGCACAACCGCCTGCTCGTCCTCCTCGGCCGTGGCGGCCTCGCCCTCCCGCGTCGCCAGCGAGGCCTGCTCGTCACAGAACCCGATGAACCCCTCCAGGTCGGGGCCGCGCAGCGCCTCGTAGCTTCCCGCCATGCGCGCAAGCTTGACCACGTTGGCCAGCCGGCGGTCGCCGTCGGGCTGCGCCAGGCAGGCCAGGTCGTAGTCGTGCTCGGCCACCACCAGGTCGATCAGCCGTTCCAGGCCGACCTCTCCCAGGCGGGTGGAGAGCCGCGCCAGCCGCTGCTTGAAGGCGGCCACCAACCGCTGCTCGTCGGGACTCAGCCCCTCGGGTAGCTCGTCGCGCTCGAGGGCGGTGAAGATCGGCCGGCGCACCGCTCCCCGCCTCAGCGCCAGCAAACCGTCGTTGGAGACTCCCACCAGCGGCGAGGCCAGCACGCCCAGCAGGGCAAAGTCGTCGTAGCGGTTTCGCAGCAGACGCAGGTAGCCAAGGATGTCGGCCACCTGCTGCTGGGCGTAGTACCCGCCTCCCGTGGTCCGCACCGTGCGCAGGCCGCGCCGCCGCAGCGCGCCTTCGTACAGCACCGCATCGGTACCGGCCTCGAACAGCAGCACAACCTGTCCGGGGAGGCACTCCCCGTCGGCGATCAACTCGGCGATGCGATCGGCCACCAGCCGCACCTCGCCGGCGCGCCAATGCTCCTGGTCGGAATCGAAGCTGCGCTTGTCGGCCAAAAGCAGCTCCACCCGGCCGCCGGCGGGGGGCTGTGAATCGGAGGGAGAGGCCGCTTCCAGGGGGGCATAGCTGTCGCCGAACACCCGCCCGAACAGCTCGTTCACGGTCGCCAGCACGTGCTCGCTGGATCGGTAGTTCCGAGTCAAAGTGACCACCTCGGCGCCGGCGTCGCGGCGGCGCTCGCGATACACCGCAACGTCAGCATGGCGAAACCGGTAGATGCTCTGGAACTCGTCGCCGACCAGGAACAACCGGTCGCCCGCCACCCGGTCGATCAAGGCGACCTGGAGCCGGTTGGTGTCTTGAAACTCATCCACCATCACCTCGGCGAACCGCTCCCGGTACTCGGTCGCGAGCTCCGGCGAGCGTTCCAGCAACTCGACTGCGCGCAGCTCGAGATCGTTGAAGTCGACCAGCGACCGGCGATCCTTGAGCTCCTGATAGCCGCGCGCGAACTCCTTCAGCAGCACGTCCAGCTGGGCCAGGTCGGAAACAGCCGCCGCGTCGCAGGCCGCCTGTACGAGATCCCGGCGAGCCTGCTCGTAGTCGGCGCAGGCGCCCGACCGCAACACCTTGAACGCCTTCAGGTCGACCAGCTCCACTGCGTCCGGGCGGGTGTCCAAGAACGCCACCAGGTCGGCGGCCTGCTGCTTGCCACACGCGGCAGCGGCCGCCCGCACGGCGGCGGCGGCAGCGTCCACGTCGGGCGCGCTGTGCGGACGGAGATCCAGCGGCCGGCCTGCACTTCGCAGCCGCTCGTACGCTTCGAGCAGCAGCTCCCGCAGCCGCCGCCGTGAATACGCCGCAAGCAGGTCGAGCCTCCGCGATCCGACCGCTCCATCCTCCGACAGGAACCGCTCCAAGGCGTTGTCGAACGCTTCCGACTGGAGAATCCGAGCGCCCACCTCGTCGGTGACCGTGAACTGCGGATCCAGGCCCGCGGCGATCGCGTGGTTTCGCAAAACCCGGGTGCAGAAGCGGTGAATGGTCGAGATCCACGCCGAATCCACCGCCCGCGCTCGATCGAAGTCTCCTCGCAGCTCGAGCGCCGCCCGTACCCGCGCCTTCAGCTCGGACGCCGCCCGGTCGGTGAACGTGATCACGAGAATGGCGTCCAGCGACGTGCCGGCATCGATGCGACGCAGCACTCGCTCGACCAGCACCGCCGTCTTGCCCGTCCCCGCCCCCGCCGACACGAACACGTGGCCGTCGCGGCTGATCGCCTCGGCCTGCTCGGGATTCCAGTCGCGGCTCACGGCTTCGGCACCCGGCAGACGGTGAAGTAGGTGCACCACGGGGGGCAGCGCCCGCCGCGAGGATCGTGGCGTACATCGCCGGCCCGAATCCGCCTGACCACGTCGATCGCCATCGCCGAGGCATCCTCCACGTGCTGCCAGAACGCCTCGGCATCCAGCCGGTCGTGCTTGTTCAAGTGGGCGTCGCCGATCTCGGATGCCAGCACCATTCCCCGGGCCTCACGCTTCCCCGCCAGCGCCCGGTAGAGGCCCCCGATCGGCTCGATTCCGAGCAGATCACGCAGCGCCATGATGTACAGCGGCAGCTGCAGCTTGCCCTGACGCGCGAGCTGTGCGGCCGAGTGCACCGTGGCGCCGGACTTGTAGTCCCACAGCACTCCGCGCGGGGACATGCCCGGGTCCATGTCGATGCGGTCGATCGTGCCGGTGACCGCGAAATCACCCAGCTTGAGTCCCTCCTTCAGCCCCGGAGGCGAGGAGGCACCCCCGAACCGCACCTCGAACCGGCGCGGCACGAACTCGAGATTGAGGTTTGCCTCGACCCGCAAAAACGCCTCCAGGTCGCGCTCCAGCCCGCGTGCCAGCTCGCGCCCGCCGACCGTGTCCCCCACCCGCTGGCCGCCCAGTGCGTCGTGCAGGCAGCGCAGCATCACCGGCCAGGCCGCCTCCACCGTGTCAGGCGTGAGCCGATCCACCCCGACCTCGGCAGGAAGCTGTGCGAAGAACCGCGCCAACGTGGCGTGGGCCACCGAGCCGCGCAGCTTGGCGTCCAGCTCGAAGTCGATCTCGCCGGGGCGCAGCATCCGCTCCACAAACCAGATCGACGAGCAGTCACCGAACCTCTCGAGATCGGTCACCGAGAACCGTTCGGTAGCCGCCAGCCCGGCGAGAACCTGTGGCGAGCGCAGCGCCGTGGGGCGCCGGTAGGCCGACTGAGCGCGGCGCAGCTTGCGCTCCCAGCCCATCCCCCCGGCCATCGCGATCGCCCATTCGGGGTCATCTCGCAGGTCGCGGGCCAGCGCCCGCTGGCGGCCGCGATCGTCGGGGGCCTGCTCCAGCGGCCAGGTGCTGTCCGACAGGTTTCGGCGCCTCACCGGAGTGGCCGGGTCGAGCAGCCGCCGCACCTCGTCCAGGAACGGCGACGGCTGTAACGGCTTGCCGTCCTCGGTGGATGCCTGCCGCACCAGGTGAAGCCGCTTCCACGGCCGGGTGCAGGCGGTTGCGAACAGGTGGCGGTCGAGCTCTGCCTGATCGGTGCGGCGCAGGCCGATCGCACTCGCCGCCTCGGCGCTCAACAGCCGCCGGTCGGTGGCCGCTCCGGGCAGGCTGCCCTCCTCCAGACCCAGCACGAACACCGCTTGGAAACGCCGGGTTCGGGCGCGGCGAAGTCCCAGGATGGCGACCCGACCGGGCTCCGCGTCGTCGCCGATTCGCACGGGAACACGCGCCAGCAGATCGATCAGCCCGCCGCGATCGAGGTCGTCCAGGCCGAGCGCGCGAATCTCCTCGACCGCTCGCAACACCGCCCTGCAGGCGCGCACCGCCACCCGCCCGTGGGTGGGCACGAAGCGGGCCTGGAGCGTGTTGGCCGCACGCACCATCTGGCTCGCCAGGCCGGCGGCCCCGGCCAGCGGGTCGGGCTCCGACATCAGCCGGTCGATGGCCGGGAAGAAGCCCTCGCCCACAAGCTCGGCCACTCCCGCCCGGGTCTCATCGTGACCGAATACGCCCCGCCCCCGGAGGCGCCCTTCCACGAAGTCGATCCGCCGCCGGGCGATACCCGAAAACGGGCTGCGCAGGTAGGCAAACAGCTCGGGCCGCTCGCCGCCCATCCAGCCGAACCGAAGCGCCCCCAGAAACGCGACTCCGAAGCCGGTCTGGCCCAGCGGCACCCGCGCATCGACCGAGAACGGGATTCCCAGCGGCGAGAACGCGTTCTCGAGGGCCAGCCGATGTGCGCTGACCGACGGCACGATCACCCCGATCTCGTCGGGCGCGATGCCTGTCCGGATCAGCGCCAGCACCTCGGCGGCGACCAGCTCGGCCACCCGCCTGCGGCCGGCCCCCTCCAGGTACACAACCGATCCATCCTCGGGCGGGGGCGGCGGCGCGGGGGCGTCGGTGAACAGCGTCCGCTCGAGATGTGCCAGCACCGGTGAATCGAAATGCGCGGCCGGCGGCAGCTCGATCACCTCCGGCGAGGCGCTGCTGAGAGCCTCCACCAGTGGTGAGACGGCCGCGTACGCCGGGCGGCCGACCTCGTAGGGGAGCGACACGGTCACGTCGACCCGCGCCGCCAGCGCCAGCAGCGCCCGCACCTGCGCGGTGGTCATGTCCTCAAAGCCGTAGGCCAGTACCGGCCGCTCGTCCCAGGCCTCCAGCCGCTGCTCCAGCAGCTGTGATGCGCGGGCGCGCGTTCCGAGCCGGTCGCGGCCCAGGCCGAGCCGGTCGCACTCGGCCCGGTAGGCACGCACCAGGCCGTACAGCTCAGCTTCACTGCCGGCCCCTGGCGGAGGATCGACCATGCCCGCTGCGAGCTCGTCCGCCATTCCGGCCAGAGCATCGGCAAAGCCCGCGAAACGGGCCGACACAGCCACCTGGTCGAGCTCGGCAGAGGCCGCCAGCCGCCGGAAGATCAGCCGCCGCTGCACGTCGGCGAGGGTGTTTGTGTGGTCGCCGCAGCGCTCCAGCACGTCGTCGAAGAGCGTGTCGAACGTGCCCACCCGACCGCCCAGAAGCGCACCGCGGCGGCGCAGCACGTCGTGCTCGAAGGCTTCCACGTCAGGTCGGTTGGGCACGATCAGAAACGGATCGGACCCAGCGTCCACGAAAGCCAGGAAGCGCTCCTGGAGATACCCAATCTTTCCGCAGTTCGCCGGCCCGAGAACGAGCGCGAGCGGCATCAGCTAATCCTAGTTGCCAGCACCCGGCCGTCGACGCCCCCGGCGTCGAGCCCGAGCGCGTCCAGCACCGTCGCCGCCACGTCCTGAACGTCGGCAACACCCTCGGGGTGCCTGCCGCGCACCATCACAAACGCGTTGTCCCGCGTGTGCATGCCGGTCAGCGGCCCCTTGCCGGTGAGCTCGGGGTTGGCCATCGCCCCTTTCAGGTCGGAGCCGTCCTGCGACACCAGCACGAGGTCGGGGGCGCGGTCGATGTATGGCCCGGCGAAGGCCTCTTCGCGCACGGCAACCTCCTGCACGAACGGCAGCGCTTCCGCCCACGCCCGCAGCCGGTCGCGCACCGCGTGATACTCGGACGCGGGCACGGTGCCGCCCGGCTCTCTGCCCTCCAGGTTGAGGTAGAGCCGGCCGGGATCCATGCAGTAGGCGCGAGTGCCCGCCGGCACGATCGAGGCGATCGAGCGGGCCGGCTCCTGCAGCTGGAGCCAGCCGTCGCGCTCCAGCCAGCGGTTGACGTACACCTCCTGGTCGAGCCGGCAGAAGCCGTGGTCGGAGAGCAGTGCCAGGGTGCAGTCGTCCGGCAGCCGGTCGACGAGCGCCCCGACGGAGCTGTCGACCAGGTCGTAGTAGGTGTGGAACCTGCTGGCCCATGGCTCCTCGCCGCGCTCCATCTGCTCCCACAGGAAGTGGTGCAGCCGATCGGTGCCGGTGAATGCGGCGAAGAACAGGTCGCACTGCTCACGGTCGAGCAGGTCGAGCAGCACCCGTTCCCGGGCCTGATGGTGAGTGACGAGCTGCTCCCAGAACGCCTCCAGGTCGGTCCGCCCCAGCCCCAGGTCGACGTCGATCAGATAGCCACGTTCCGCCAGCCACGGCAGCAGCTCCGGCGGCTGCACCGAGCGCTCCAGCGAGGGCGACACGAACCCCGAGATCAGAACTCCGTCCAGCGGCTGCGCCGGATAGGTGCCTGGGACGTTGACCACCACCGAGCGCATGCCGGCGTCGGCCGCCCGCTGCCACACCGCCGGCTCAGCGATCGTGTGGACATTGGTGAACTCGAGCTCCCAGGTGCCGCGCTTGCGCTCGACGAACCCGAACACGCCGTGGCGCCCCGGATTGGTACCCGTCGACGCGCTCGCCCAGGACACGGATGAGATCGGCGGCAGCGGAGCGCGGGCATCCATCAGCGTCCCGGCCGACGCCAGTTCCGCCAGGTGCGGCAGGTGGCCGTCCGCGATCCGGGACCGCAGATATCCAGCGGGGGTCCCGTCCAGTCCGATCACGGCGGCCCGAGGGCCGCGCCGGTTCACGCGGGGGGCTTCGCCTCGTTCACGAGCCGGTTGATGATGTCGGCGTCGGGAAAGGCGTAGTTGATCTTGACGAACGGCTCCCACTTGTCCGGGAGCGCATCCTCGGGATAGATCGCTTCCACCGGGCACTCCGGCTCACAGGCGCCGCAGTCGATGCACTCCTCGGGATCGATCACCAGCATGCGGTCGTACTCATGGATGCAGTCCACCGGGCACACGTCGATGCAGGATTTGTCCTTCTCGTCGATGCAGGGCTCGGCGATGATGTAGGTCACTGAAGATCCTCCGTGGAACGAACTGGGAACGCGACCGCGATTGTAGCGGCGGCGCTTGTCACACCGCATGCACCACCCGGTCGACCATCGCGTTTGCGACCCACATGCGATCGAAGAACATCGCCAGCCCGACCAGCACCAGCAGCGCCCCGGAGACCACCCTGATGGCCTGATAGTGATCGCGCACGGTGCGCGCCACCGACATCACTTTGCCGAAGGCGACCCCTGCCAGCAGGAACGGGATCGCCAGCCCTGCCGAGTAGGCGGCCAAGAGCGCCGCTCCCGACGCTGCCGTGCGGCTCGATCCGGCCAGCAGCAGCAGCGAGGCCAGCACCGGCCCCACGCACGGCGTCCAGCACAGCCCGAAGGCGCCGCCGAGCAGCAGGGACGAGCCGGACAGGCGGGCGGGCTGCACGGCGGGCTGCAGCGAGCGCTCCAGGATCGGCACCCGCAGGAGTCCCATCAGTACGAAGCCCATGGCCACGATCAGGATGCCGCCCAGATGGATCAGGCTGGTGCGGTAGTCGGCAAACCGGCCGCCCAGGATGGCGGCGCCGACACCCAGCGCAACGAAGACCGCCGAGAATCCGAGCACGAACGGCAGGCCGGCTCGCACCGCCGCCCGGGGCGACGCGCCGCGGGCGCCGATGGCCGAGAGGTAGGCCGGCACCAGAGGCAGCACGCAGGGCGTCACGAACGACACCAGGCCCGCGACGAACGCGGCCGGCGCAAGGCTCATTCGAGCGCGGCCAGATCGGCGTCGATACGTCGCTCCAGCGCCGGGTCGATGTCACCGCCGCCGCCGCCCTCGCCGGGTGGGCCCCGTCGCGACCGCGACCACATCAGCGCCAGGCCTCCGACCACCGCCGCGCCGGCCACCAGCACCGCGGCCGGCACCAGCCAGGCCAACAGATCGAAGCCGCGCTTGGGCGGGGCCGCCAGGATCTCCGGCCCGAACTGCGACACCAGCGTCGATCGCACCCGATCACCGCTCCAGCCGGCCGCACACCAGCTGTCGAGGTGGGCGCGCACCTGGTTTGCGAACGGCGAGCTGGATTGATCGAGCCGCTCGTGGCAGACGATGCACATCAGCTGGGTCTGCATGTCGGTCTGTGTCCAGCCGTTGCACGCCATCGCCGCGGCCGGGAACGCGAGTGACGCACAGGCCACCAGCCCGACCGCGAGTGCGCGCAGTCTCATCCCTGCTCCGCCAGCAGCGGATTCAGCACCTTGTCCAGGTCGGGGCCGGTGACGACGCCGTTGAACAGGTGCCGCACGACGCCCTTGCGGTCGACCACATAGGTCACCGGCAGTCCCGTGCCGTAGCCCCACCGCTGCGCGATCGAGCCGGTGTCGTGAACCAGCGTGTAGCGCTGGCTGTAGGTCTTGGCGAACTCCCTCGCAGCCCCGGTGAAGTCATTCGTGTCGACCCCGATCACACGCACGCCCCGGTGGCCGTACTCGTGCACCGCCTGGTTCAGCACCGGCGCCTCGTCCTGACACCCGCTGCACCACGACGCCCAGAAGTTCACCACCACGACCTTGCCGCGCATGTCTGCCAGCGACGCCTGGCCGTTGCCGTCCAGCAGCGGCGCGGTGAAGTCCGGAGCAGTCGGCGAGTTGCCGTCCAGCATCTGCGCATAGACGGTTGTTTGATTGGCGAGCAGGCCGCGGGCGAAGAGCCCGATCATGCCGAGCAAAACGAGCGCGGCCACCACCTGGAGGATCAGTCTCACGCCCCGTGGCACAGACGGATCGTAGATGGTTTCGGCGCCTCATTCGCGCGGTACGACCCTCAGCCCAATCCACCCCACATACTGGGGCGGACCCGCGTCACCGCCCGAGAGCGCTACGCCCCCGAGCCGGTATTCGTGAACGAACGACTGTAGGGGCGCCACGGAACGCGCTCCCACTCAGTGTGGTGGCACATCGGGCAGGACGGCAGTGACCGATACACCGTCACGCCGTACCCGCACTGCAGGCAGCGAAACTCGCCCTTGGCCCGCATTCCCGCACCCCAGCCGGTACCTGCCGACTCGTCCACGTGATTCGCAGCAGACCCCATTCGCACCCTCGTTTCCCCGTCCGGGCCGGAATGGCCCGGACAGGTAGATTAGCCGCGCCGGCGATTCAGCGTGCGCGAGTTCACAAGAATTTCAACTCGCTTCCGATGTCTCGCTTGCGATCGGATCAACACTCCCGCGGCGACGAGCAGCCCGCATCCGGCAGCCCGTGCGGAAAGCTGCATTCAGCAGCAGGCCGAGCGCCACGCCCAAGCAGGCGCCGACGATCACGTCGGACGGATAGTGGACGCCGAGATAGGGTCGGGTCAGGGCCACCAGACCCGCGTACACCAGTAACGGCACCCTCCAGCGGGGAGCGAAGCCGGCGAGCACGATTGCGCAGGTGAAGGATGTGAACGCATGTCCGCTGGGCATGGACGGATCGTGCGGCAGCGCGATCAGGGCGTGCACGTTGTGGTCTCCCAGCGGCGGTCGGGGCCGGTCGATGATGTCCTTGAGGATCGCGTCGAGCCTGCCTGCGATCAGCATCGCGAGCACCGTCATGACCACCGGCCAGAGCCGCCGGAGGGTGATCGTGAGCACGATCGCGATCGCCAGGAACACGAGGTTGTGGGTGATCGAGACCAGCTTGGCGATGGGCGTGACCACCGGCCAATCGAGACCGGAGAGGGTCTCGACGCCTGCTCTATCGATCCTGTCCACTCGCCCGGTACTCTAGGCTGGGCACATGACCGTACAAAAAGCGACCCTCAAGCCATACCTCGAAGAGATCCGCCAGTGGGTCGCCGACGGGCGCACGGATATCTGGATCGCCCATGCGCTCAACTCGACGCCGGCATCGATCTCGGCCTTCCGATCGGCTAACGGCATACTCCGCCGCGAACTGGCCGCCGAGCGGCTGGGAGCAGGCGTGCCGCCGCCGATCGCGCCCGCTGACGCTCCCCCCGAGGAGCCGCAGGTGAAGCCCCGACGGCGATCACGCGCGAAGAAGACTCCCGAGCCGACGCCGCTCTCGGCGGCCGCCGAAGCCGCGGCCGGGCCACAGACCACTCCCCCGCCGATCCCGGCCGTTGCGGTGGCGAGCACCGAGGACGGCACCACCCCTGCGCCGGCCAAGCGCCGCCGACGAGGCGGTCGCGGTCGCAACAAAAAGCCTCAGCAGGGCTTCGAGGCCACGCTCGACACGGGCGATGAGGGCTACGGCTTCTGGCTCGACGGCGCGGTCAAGGACGACCCCGTGTTCGCCGAGCACTGGGCAAACCGGCGCGCCCTGATCGTGCGCATCGAAGCCGACCAGATCGTCATCCGCCCAGACGACCGTGAAGAATTGGTGCCTGGCACCAATTATTCACGGACGCCGATGTGCGACAGGCGCCACGGGCCAGCCTCAGTCGTAGTAGTCGACGGCGCCGCGCGAGTAGCGGTCGAAGGCGGCGGCCTGGACGAGTGAGAGGTCGTACGCCCACGGTACGTCGGTGGTGCGCATCGCCACCTCGAGGCACCACGGGCCCGAGTCCTGATGGAGCCGCACCAGCTCCTCCAGCGTGAACGAGGCGCCGATGCGCCGCCGGATCTCGGCCACGATCTCGGCGATGACGGTGTCGATCACAGCCCGCCGGGCGGCAGTCACCTGGAGCTCGCGAACCCGTCGCGCGCCCTCCGCCCACTCGATCAGCGCAACCTGAGTCTCGGCTGTCAGGCGCAACAGCACTCCTCGATCGGGTAGATCGGGGCGCACTCGTCCACGATCCGCTCGCCCAACAGATACCCCGGCCGGGCCAACGCGAACGCGGCGTGCGCATGCAGGCACTTGATCGCTCCGGCCCGGGCGGTCCCGCCGATCCCCAGCTGCAGCGAGTCGCCGCCGTCGGCCATCACCGCCGCCGACCGCCGCAGCCGCCGCTGTTCGTCAGCTCCCGCCTGCCACGAGCCGCCCATCGCGGGGTCGGCCGCCACCAGCTGCTCGTAGCGGCCCACTCCTCCACCTGCCTCGACGGCACCCACTCGCTCGACAGCGAACGGACAGGTGAGGTAGTAGGTGGTCGGAAACGGCTCGCCGGTGGGCAGATATGACGCCTGCTCCACCACTGCCGGGCGGCCGAACGGGCAGCGCACAGCCACCCCCGCAAGACCACGCGGAGGGCGCCCCAGCTGCTTGGTCAGAATCTCGTGATCGCCGATTCCCGCAGGGTAGATGGATCTACGAGCAGATGGTGGAGATGTTCTTGACCACCAGGGGCCGTTCCCCCGGGAAGATCCATCCGCACCGGCGGGCCAACATGACCACACCCTGCTTGGTCTCGAGCAGCGCCTTCTCGGCCGCCAGCGCGGCGTGGCGATGCTCCAGCCGGGTCAGCTCCACCCGCTGGCTCTTCAGCTCACGCGACACCTGTAGATACTTCTGCACTGGGCCGACGTACAGCCCGATCATCACGATCGCGACCACCAAGGCGGCGATCCGGCCAAGCCGAAGGCCGCCGGTTGCACGAGTTCGTGAGCGTGGCACACCCGCACCTTCTCGGCCGCCGTGCGGATCCCTGCCCGGATGGCGCTCACTCGCGAACGACGTGCACCAGGATGTGGTTGGTCGCTCCCGGCGTGTTGAGATGCGTGCCTCCGGTCAGCACCACCGACTCGCCCGGGCCCACCAGTCCGCTGGCAACCGCGGCGTCCACCGTGCGCTTCCACAGGTCTTCCAGCGTCTCGGACGGCTCGATCACCAGCGGCACCACCGCCCAGTCCAGCGCCAGCTGCTGCAGCACGCCGGGATCCGGCGAGGCGGCCAGAATCGGGCGCCGCGGCCGGTACCGCGAGACCTGCCGAGCCGTCGAGCCCGACTGGGTCGGCACCGCGATCGCCGAGGCCTCGAGATCCTCGGCGATGTCGCAGGCGGCGTGCGACAGGATCGATCCCATCGAACCCGAGGCCTCGCGACCCACCTGGTGATACGACAGCGACGGTTCCACCGCCCGCACGATCCGGTTCATCATCGCCACCGCCTCCAGCGGGTAGCGGCCGGCCGCCGTCTCGCCCGAGAGCATCACCGCAGACGTTCCGTCCAGCACGGCATTTGCCACGTCGGACGCTTCGGCGCGGGTGGGCTCGGGCTGGTGCACCATCGTCTCCAGCATCTGCGTGGCGGTGATCACCGTGCACCCGCTGTCTCGGGCCGACCGGATGATCAACTTCTGCAGCAACGGCACGTCCGGTGCGCCGATCTCCACGCCGAGATCGCCGCGCGCGACCATGACCGCGTCGGAGACCTGCACGATCGCCTCCAGGTCGTCGATGGCCTCCGCCTTCTCGATCTTGGCGATCACGCGGGCAGGAGAGCCCGCTGCCGCGACCCGCTCACACAGGTCGGCGACGTCATCGGCGCGGCGGACGAACGAGAGGGCGACGTAGTCGACCCCGTTCTCCAGCGCGAAGGCGAGGTCGTCGAGGTCCTTGGCCGTGAGCGACGGAATCGGCAGGTGCGTGCCCGGCAGATTGACCCCCTTGCCGCTCGAGATCAGCCCTCCCACCTCGACTCTCGATTCCACTCGCGGGCCGGCGGTGTCCACCACCCGCAGCCGCACCAATCCGTCGTTGATGAGGATCTCCGAGCCCGGTGAGACGACGTCGGGGAGCTGGGGGAACGTAATTTCGAAGTCTCCGGGATGACCCTCCCCCGCCGGCGCCAGCATCATGGTGTCGCCCGGCTGCACGGTGATCGGCGCCTCCAGCGCGCCGATTCTGATCTTGGGGCCCTGCAGGTCGGCGATCACCGCCAGTGGCCGTCCGATCAGGTCCTGGGTGCGCCGCACTGACTGGATCACCCGGCGGTGAGCGTCGTGGTCGCCGTGCGAGAAGTTCAGCCGGGCGGCATCCATGCCTGTCCACGCCAGCTGTTCGATCATCTCCGGGGAATCCGTCGCCGGGCCGATCGTGCAGACGATCTTGGTGTGCCTGGCGGTGGGCCTGTTCACCGCCCCACGGCCGCGACGAACGCCTCCCGGCCGGGATAGTGCGCAGCCTCGCCCAGCTCGGCTTCGATCCGCAGCAGCTGGTTGTACTTGGCCACCCGATCGGTTCGGGACGGGGCCCCGGTCTTGATCTGACCGCAGCCGGTGGCGACCGCGAGATCGGCGATGGTCACATCCTCGGTCTCGCCCGAGCGATGCGACATCACCGCGCTGTAGCCGGCGTCGTGGGCAAGCCGGATCGCATCCAGCGTCTCGGAAAGCGACCCGATCTGGTTCACCTTGACCAGGATCGAGTTGGCGCATCCCTCATCGATCCCACGCTGCAGCCGCTCGACATTGGTCACAAACAGATCATCGCCGACCAACTGGACGTCGTTGCCAAGCCGCTCGGTCAGCAACCGCCAGCCATCCCAGTCGTCCTCGGCCAAGCCGTCCTCGATCGACACGATCGGAAACCGCTGCACCAGCCCAGCGTAGAACTCCACCATCCCCTGACTGGTGACGGTGCGGCCCTCGAACGTGTAGCTGCCGTCGCTGAAGAGCTCCGTCGATGCCGGATCGAGTGCGATCGCGATCCGGTCGCGGTGCCCGGCGGCCTCTGCCGCCTCCAGGATCGCCTCGATCGCCTCCTCCGAGGAGGCCAGATCGGGAGCAAATCCACCCTCGTCGCCGACCGCGGTGGAGAGACCTCGACCATGCAGCAGCGCCTTCAGCGCGTGGAACGTCTCGACTCCGATCCGCAGCCCCTCCGAGAAGCTGTCCGCGCCCACCGGTACGACCATGAACTCCTGCAGGTCGATGGTGTTGTCGGCGTGGGCGCCGCCGTTGATGACGTTCATCATCGGCACCGGCAGGGTGGAAGCGGTGGGCCCGCCGAGGGAGCGGAACAGCGACAGGCCCGATTCGGCCGCGGCGGCCTTGGCGACCGCCAGCGAGGTGCCGAGCACGGCGTTCGCACCGAGGTGGGCCTTGTTGGCGGTGCCGTCCAGGTCAATCATGGCCGCGTCGATCCCCCGCTGGTCGGCGGCGTCCATGCCGGTGACCACCGTGGCGATCGACGAGTTCACATGCGAGACCGCCTGCAGGACGCCCTTGCCGCCGTAGCGGTGGGGATCGCCGTCGCGCAGCTCGACCGCCTCGAAGGCTCCGGTGGAGGCACCGCTGGGCACGGCGGCTCGGGCGTGTGCGCCCGACTCGAGCACCACCTCAACCTCGACCGTCGGGTTGCCCCTCGAATCCAGGATCTCACGGCCGGTAACTGACGTGATCGCGCTCATCGGGGCCGGATACTAACCGCCAGAGCGGGTGGTGAATAACGGTGCCTGGCACCGTTATTCACCCCGACCGTCCGCCAGTGAATAATTGGTGCCTGGCACCATTTATTCACGAGCTTTGGCTTGGCGGTACCAGGCGTCTTGGGCATCGAGATCCAGGTCGGCCCAGACGTCACCGGCGTTTTCGGCCAAGGCCGCGGCCAGCTCGACCCGGGTACGGAAGCGATCTGCGGCCGCGCGCAGCGCCAACTCAGGGTCGACGTTTGCGTGGCGGGCGACGTTCACCGCCGCAAACAGCAGGTCGCCCAGCTCGTGCACCACGGCGCCGTCGGGCTCGTGCTCGGCCCGCGGCGGAGGCGCCTGATCGAGCGCTTCTCGCAGCTCCCGCAGCTCATCGGCGAGGTCGCCCCAGGCGCCGTCCCAGGCATCCCAGTCAAAGCCCACCGCCGATGCCCGCCGCTGCAGCTTGCGGGCATAGAGCAGTCCCGGCAGCACTCCCGGCACGTCGTGAAAGATGCCGTCGCGGCCCTCGTCGTCGCGCTTGATCTGCTCCCAGTTACGGCGCACCTCGCCGGCGGTGGCGGCCTCGCGCTCTCCAAACACATGCGGGTGCCTGCGAATCAGCTTGACGGTGATCCCATCGGCCACGTCCGCCAGGTCGCCGGCACCGGCCTCGGCACAGAGCAGCGCCAGAAAGAAGCTCTGAAAGAGCAGATCGCCCAGCTCGTCGATCAGCTTCGGGCCGGGGCCGTGGGCGGCCGCCTCGGCCGTCTCGTAGGCCTCCTCGATCGTGTGCGGCACGATCGTCGCCACGGTCTGCTCGCGGTCCCAGGGACAGTCGCTGCGCAGGCGCACGGTCAGCTGCTGCAACCCCACCAGCGCGTCGCACAGGAGCGCCGTTGCGAAGGCGTCACCCGCCGGAACAGTCTCATCCCACGGATGATCGGCCCACAGCTGACGCAGCCGCGGCCCCGACGCCGCGACCACCGGTGAGTCGTCTGCCAGCGCGATCCCCTTGCTCCCCAGCCAGCCGCGCAGGGGCTCGTCGGCGGGGACGGCGACCGGCCCGGCGGCCTCGATCACACGCCAGGAAGCCAGCGGGATCAGATCAGGATGGCCGGGCCCGAGAGCAACCAGCGTGGCCATCAGCCGATGTTACGTGGTTGCGCCGGTGGACGACGTCGTCGTCGGGCTGGTGAGCGCAGCCGGAGGGGCGTACCCGGTGGCGTAGTCGGTCTTCTTCTTGAACGCGTCCAGCAGCCCCACGATCTTCGTGTTGACCTCCTGGTCGACCGTCTGAGCCGGCGGGTTGTACTTTCCGGCGACCATGTCCTTGAGCTTGGCGTAGGCCGCGTCGGTGCCGGCGTTCAGGGGGTCGCTGATGGGGTTGATCAGGAAGTAGCACTTGGGCTTGCACTGTCCGGCCAGGTTGGTCTTGGCATAGTCCGGGTTGGCCTCGACCGGCTGGCCCCAGGCACCGTTCGGCAGCTGGAACGCGGCCTTCTGAAAGTTCGCGTCCATCAGCCCGACACCCGATGCGGCGGTGAACCCGGCCGTGCCGTGGGTGGTGTCGGCATCGATCGAGCCGGTCGCCGCCTTGGCCTCCGCGACCCCGGAGTTCAGCTTCGCCAGGGCGGCGTCCGCCTTGGCCTTGGAAGACCACAGCATGTAGTGCACATCACGCGCATCACCGAACGTCTGTGGGTTCTTCTCGTACTTTGCTTTCAGCTGTGCAGGTGTAAGTGCGAGGTCTTTTCGGACTGATGTTACGACCTTGTTCTGAAGCAACCTGTTATGTGCGACAGCAGTGAACTGCGCGGGGGTGAAGCCATACTTTTTGAGGTCGGCTTGGAACTTCGCCTGATCGCCACCGTAGTTCTGCTTTACCAGGGAATTGATCGCTTTGGTCACCTCTGCATCACTGACGGAGAGGTTCATGTCCTTGGCAACCATGCCGAACTCGGCGTCCTGCACCAGCTGCTGCAGGGACGGCTGAATCACCTTCTGCTTGTACTCGGTCGAGCCCGCCTTGGGCAGCGTCTGGCCCTGGGCCTTGGCGCTCGCAACCACCATTGCGATCTGCTCGTCGAGCTGCGCCTTGGTGATGTGCTGACCGTTCACGACAGCCACATCGTCGCTCGAGAGCGAGGATGAGCTCGAAGACGAGCCACATGCAACTGCGGCCACGACCAGCAGGGCCAGGGGAAGGGTTTTGAGAAGTCGGGTCATTAGAACGAACTACGCCGCGAGTGCGCGGCGGATTTCCACTATAGCATCGAGAATTTCCAGTCCAACCATCATCGGCACCGGAGATGTGGAGTTAATTGGAGCGACTCTGACGGACACCTCATGCTTTGCGACCGTATACAGCGCATCCGCATGCGCATCACGCAGCGCACGCACCTCCGACGACGAGAGCCGCACCGGTCCCACCGTGAACTTTCCGCCGCGCAGAGACACCGAGCTCGCTCCCAGCTCAGCCGCAACCAGACGGGCCTCCTGGATCGCGATCAGGTTCGCCACCGGCTCAGGCACCGGCCCGAACCGATCGGTGAGTTCGGCCAGGAGCTCGCGCAGCGACGAGCGATCGGTCGCCAGTGCGACCCGCCGGTGCAGATCGACCTTGACCGCCTCCAGCGGCACGTACTCGGCGGGCACGTACGCGTCGACGTGGGCGTCCACACGCACGGCTCGGGTCGGCGCCAGGGTTTCGCCCTGGAGTTCGGCGACCGCCTCGGCCAGCAGCTCGCAGTACAGCTCAAACCCGATCGCCGCCACATGCCCCGACTGCTCGTCGCCCAGCAGGTTGCCGGCTCCCCGCAGCTCCAGGTCGCGCATGGCGATGCGATACCCCGAGCCGAGCTCGGTGTAGTCGGCCAGCGTCGACAGCCGGTGCCGAGCCTCCTCGCTGAGCTCGCGCTGGTCGGGATAGAACAGGTAGGCGTGCGCGACCGCGTCCGAGCGGCCGACCCGACCCCGGATCTGGTACAGCTGAGCCAGGCCGAGCATGTCGGCCCGCTCCACCACCAGCGTGTTGGCCTGCGGGATGTCGAGCCCCGACTCGATGATGGTGGTCGATACCAGCACGTCGAAGTCCCCGCGCAGGAACTTCATCATCACGCCCTCCAGCGACCGCTCGGTCATCTGGCCGTGAGCGACACCCACCCGCAGCTCAGGCACCCAGCTGCGCACCCGCTCGGCCGCCTCGTCGATGGTCTCGACGCGGTTGTGCAGGTAGAACGACTGGCCCTCCCGCGCGGCCTCGCGTCGCAGGGCGGCGGCGATCAGCTCGGGGTCGAACTCGCCCACGTGCGTCTTGATGGGGTGGCGGCCGCGCGGCGGGGTGGTGATCACGGTGATGTCGCGAAGGCCGGAGAGGCTCATGTGCAGCGTTCGCGGGATCGGCGTGGCCGACATCGCCAGCACGTCCACCTCCAGCCTCAGCTGCCGCAGAAGCTCCTTTTGGGCGACGCCGAAGCGCTGCTCCTCGTCCACGATCACCAGCCCCAGATTCTGCGGCACGACGTCGCGCGAGAGCACCCGGTGGGTGCCGATCAGAACGTCCACCCTGCCATCGGCGTACTCCGCCAGCACCTTCTTGACCTCGCCCGCCGACCGGAACCGCGACACCATCTCGACCCGCACTGGAAAGTCGCGAAACCGATCACGGAAGGTGGCCGCGTGCTGCTGGGCGAGGATCGTTGTCGGCACCAGCATCAGCACCTGCCGGCCGGCGGTGGCCACCTTGAATGCCGCCCGCAGGGCGACCTCGGTCTTACCGAAACCGACGTCGCCGCACACCAGCCGGTCCATCGGCCGGTCGGATTCGAGCTCCTCGAACACGATGTCGATGGCGGTGCGCTGATCGTCGGTCTCCTCGAACGGGAAGCCCTCCTCCAGCCGTGCCATCCACTCGTTCTCGGATTCGATCGCCGCCTTGGTCACATGCTGACGCCGGGCGTACAACGCCAGCAGCTCGCCGGCCAGTTCGCGCACCGCCACCCGCGCCCGGGTTTTGAGTGTCTGCCACGCCTTGCCACCCAGCTTGCTCAGCGCCGGAGCGCGGCCGTCCGAGCCGACGTAGCGGCTGACCTTGGCCAGCTGGTCGTGCGGCACGTACAGCCTGTCCTCGCCCTTGAACTCGAGGTAGAGGTAGTCGCGGACGACTCCTGCCACCTCCTTGGTGTCGAAGCGGACGAACCGGCCGACGCCGTGATCCTCATGCACCACGTAGTCGCCGGCGCGGAGATCCGACACGGTGGCCAGCGCCCGTCCGATGCGGCCCGGGCCACGGGCAGCTCGCCGCCGGAACAGCTGGACCGACGGCAGCACCGCAACTCCCAGCGCCGGGGCGACGAACCCGTGGCGGAGATTCGAGAGCGCGAATCGCACTCCCGGCTCGGTGAACGCGCCGCCCTCGCCCGGCGCCTCGGCCTCCACCCGGCGCAGCGCCAGCCGAGTGCGTTCTGCTTCACCGGGATGCGGGAAGCACACCAGCACGCGATAGCCGGCGCGCACCAGGGCGCGCAGCTCGTTCTCGGCCTCGGCAATCCCCACCGAGGCCAGTGCCGGCGGCTGGGCGTCAAAGCTCACCGGCTGCCCCAGCGGCATCTCCTCCAACGCGGCGCAGGATTCGATCAGGGTGGCCACCCGATCGGCCGGCACGTACCCGCGGGCGCGCACCTGATCGTCGCGCAGGCGATCGGACACCTCCTGCTGCGCCTCCTTGACCTCCGCCACCAGCGCGTCGGGATTCCACGCCACCACGCCGGCGAGTGCCACCAGCTCCTCGGTCAGCGCCACCATGCCGGCCGGGATGTCGGGCTCGTCCCCCTGACCCCAGCCGGCGGGCCGGTCGGCCTGCTCCGCGGCGGGATACAGCTCGATCCGGCCGAGATCGCGCAGTGACCGCTGAGTGAACAGCGAGAACGCCGACACCCGCTCCACCTGATCGCCGAACAGCTCGATCCGGATCGGCTCGCGTCCCGTGGACGCGAACACGTCGATCAGCCCACCACGCACCGAGAACTCACCCCGCTCCTGGACGTTGTGCGTGCGCTCATAGCCCGCGCCGGAGAGTGCCTGGACGAGGCCGTCGAAGTCGACCTCCTCGCCGGCGCTGACGACGATCGGCGCCGGCCGGTCGGGTGCAGACGCCACCCGCTCGATCAGCGCGTCGGCCGACACCGCCACCAGTCCACCGCGGGCGAGCACCTGCAGCGCCCGGTGACGCTCTCCCACCAGGTGAGCTGCCGGCTCGAGGCCGCTGCCGTAGATCGCTCCCCGAGACGGGAGATAGCCCACCGGGACGCCCGGGAGGTACTGCCCGGCATCCTCCGCCAGAGACCGGGCGGCGTCGTCGTCAGAGACCAGCACCGCCAGCGCCCGGGCGCCTTCGGCGTCGCGCAGCCTCCACAGCGCCGCCGCCAGCGCCGGCATCAACGGGGCCGACACCCGCGCTCGGGTGATCTCGGTTGCAGTGCGTCGGCCGAAGGCCTCGACCTCCGGACTCGCCAGCAAGAGCTCGATCGCCAGGTCGGCTCCCACCGGCGCGGGGGTACGTGCGGTGATGTCCATCCTCCGCAGGATGGTAGGCTCCCTGCCGCATCATCGACGGAGGTCTTGCCCGTGCGCCGTGTTCTCGTCCTTGTGTATGTCGTCGTCCTTTCGCTGGCCCTGCCGGTGGCTGCGTTTGCTGCGACCAGCACCGCCGCGGAGACCAGCGAGGCCCCAACCGGGCATGACGGCACCCTGACCTCGATCTTCATCGTCGCCCTCGGCATCCCGCTGGTGCTGACTGTGCTCACGCTGATCGACATCGCCCGTGGCAAGCACACCCAGAGCCACGCCGATCACTGAGGGGCAGCTCCAGCAGCTGAGTGAGCTGCTGCGGATCGAATCGATTTCGAGCGACGGCGCCCATCCCGGCGAGCTGCGCGCGGCCGCTGACTGGGTGGCGCAGCTGATCGGAGACGCACGGGTGCTGCCCGAGTACCGCAATCCGATCGTGGACGGCACCATCCCCGCCAGCGTCGCCGACGCCCCCACGGTGATCGTGTACGGCCACTACGACGTGCAGTCGCCGGGCGATCCTGAGCTGTGGACCAGCCCGGCATTTGAGCCGACCGTTCGCGACGGGTGGCTGTACGCCCGCGGCGTCTCCGACGACAAGGGCAACTTCTACGCCCTGATCCGGGCGGCGCTCGACCTGGCCGAGGCCGGCCGGCTCCCCGTCAACGTGCGGGTGCTGTCCGACGGCGAGGAGGAGATCGGGGGCGGCTCGGTGGTCGACCACCTGGCCACCATCGAGGGTGAGTTCGCCGCCGCCATCGTCTTCGACGGCCACATGGTCGACTCCCACCGCCCGGCCATCACCACCGGACTGCGAGGACTGGTGGGCTTCCAGCTGCACGTGCGAAGCGGCGAGCGGGAGCTGCACTCAGGTCTCTACGGAGGGGCGGCGGCAAACGCTGTGCATGACCTCACCACGATCCTGAACGCCGTGATCGGCAAGGAGTCCGAGTTCGCCGACGGCACAGCCGCGGTCAGCCCCGAGGAGCGCGCCGGCTGGGCCGAGCTTCCCTCCGGCGCGGAGCTGCTGGCGGAGGCCGGCGCACGTCCGCGCGACCCCCGGGCTACCGCGGATGTCTACGACCGCATCTGGGCGCGGCCGTCGTTCACGGTGCACTCGGTCGGCGCCGGCGATCCGACCATCATCAAGACGTCGATCTCGGTGGAGGCGCGGGCCTCGCTGACGCTGCGGCTGGCGCCCGGGCAGGAGCCCGAGCCGATGTTCGAACGGCTGCAGCAGCGGCTGCAGGCGGCCTGCCCGGCCCATGCCACACTCCAGCTCGACCCCTGGCCGATGGCACGTCCCGCCTACGTCGACCCCAACGGCCCGGTGCTGCAAGCCGCCTTCGCCGCCATCGAAAACGCCACAGGCGTACGGCCGTTGGCGATCCGCAGCGGTGGCTCGATCCCCATCGGCGCAGCCCTCGTGGCCCGCGGGATCCCCACCATCCTGAGTGGCTTCGGCACGGCCGAGGACAACATCCATTCGCCCAACGAGGGCATGGAGCTGCGCCGTCTCGAGTGGGCGCTGGGGTCGGCCCGTGAGCTGTATCTCGCACTTGGTGGTTGAGTCCGGCCGCAGATGGGTTTAGGCTTCGCTCTTCGTGAAGCGGCGGCCCCGAGGGATGAGTGAGCACCAGGTTCGTACTCGACTGTACGACCCGCCGGAGGCTGTCCGCAGGATTGACTCGATGATGGCCTGCTGGAAACTGACCTCAGGCCCGACGGTCAAAGGCGAGGATGTGCGCAAGGCGTTCGAGCGCCGTCTCGACCATCGCGCCCCCGATGTGGTGGCCGCCCCGGTTCAGTCCGAGAGCGGCCCGCGCATCAGGCTGATCGCTTAGCCCGCGCTCCTGACGACCTCGAGGGTACGGCCGGTCGCGCGCTCGATCAGGTCGTCCACATCGACGTCGGGCTCAAACGGCGTCAGCACCCAATCCACCACCGGCCGGGGATCGCCCCGCTCCGGCCGGCCCACACCGATGCGAACGCGCGTGAAGTCGGGCGTGCCCAGGTGGTCGACGATCGAGCGCAGGCCGTTGTGCCCGGCCAGCCCGCCGCCGGTCTTGACCCGGATATCCCCGAGTGTGAGGTCGATCTCGTCGTGCACGACCACCAGCGCGGAGGGATCGAGCTTGTAGAAGCGCATCGCGGCGGCCACCGAGCGGCCGGAGTCGTTCATCATCGTCTCGGGCTCCAGCAGCGCCAGTCGGGCATCACCGTCGCGCACCTCGCACAGCCGGCCGTTGAACTTGCCGCGCCACGAGCCGCCGAGCTCGGAGGCCAGCCGATCGGCCACTCGAAACCCGATGTTGTGGCGGGTCAGCTCGTATCTGCGACCAGGGTTGCCGAGGCCGGCGACCAGATGGTCGAGGGACACTAGTCGGACTCGGCCGGAGCTTCCTCGGAGGAGTCGGCAGCCTCGCCTTCGCCTTCGCCCTCGCCCTCGACGCCCTCGCCCTCGACGCCCTCTTCGCCTTCCTCGCCCTCTTCGCCCTCGACCGGCTCGCCCTCGAGCTCGGCTTCGGAGATCGGCGCGGTCACGATCGCGAGCACCGTCCCGTCAGGGTCGTCGAGAAACTCGACGCCCTCGGGAGCCGGCACGTCGGCCAAGCGCAGCGAGGTGCCGATCTCGAGCTCCGCCACATCCACCGAGATCGACTCGGGGATCTCTGTGGGGAGCACTGAGATCTGGACTTCGTGAGACGGCTGCGACAGCACACCACCCATCTCGACGCCGTGGGGGACGCCCTCCAGGTGCACCGCCACCACCGTCTGGATCTTGCGGTCGAGCGGGATCTCGTGGAAGTCGACGTGAACGACACGGTCGCGCACCGGGTCGAGCTGCATGTCCTTGATGATCGCCGGGCGGGGCTTGGTGCCGTCGACGGTGACGTCGAGCAGGGCATAGAGGCCGCCGGGGCCGGTCACGGCAGTGCGCAGCGCGCGGGCGTCCACGGTGACCGCGGTCGACTCAGCACCCCGCGCATAGATCACAGCGGGAATCTCCCCGGTCGCACGCAGCGCCCGCACATCCTTGCCACGTTCCGTGCGTGAGCGCACCTCGAGTTTTACGCGATCCATCGTTTCGGCTCCTGGGAAGAGATCCGCGTCTAGAAGAGCTGGTTACCACCGTGGAACAGCTCGGACACGGAATCATCGTTGAAAACGTTGGAGATCGTATCAGCCAGGATCGGTGCGACCGACAGCACCCTCACGTTGTCGGGTCGGCGGATGGGGTCGACCGGGATGGTGTCGGTGACCACAACCTGCTTGAACACGCTCGACTCGAGCCGCTCGTTGGCCGGCCCGGAGAAGACCGCGTGGGTGGCACAGGCGTACACCTCGGTGGCGCCCCGCTCCATCAGCGAGTCGCCGCCGGCGCAGAGCGTTCCGGCGGTATCGATCATGTCGTCGATGACGATGCAGATCTTGCCCTTGACCCGGCCGATCACGTCGGTCACCACCGCCACCTGCTGCTCGGGGCGGTCCTTGGAGATGATCGCCAGGCCGGCGCCCAGCATCTCGGAGAACTTCTTGGCCAGCTTCGTCCGACCCGCGTCGCCGGCCACCACCACGATGTCGTCGGGATCGGCTGCGATCAGGTCCTTGAAGTGGTCGGCGAGCATCGGCACGGCCGTCATGTGATCCACGGGGGTGGTGAAGAATCCCTGCACCTGGCCGGCATGCAGGTCCATCGTCAGCACCCGGTCGACGCCCGCTGCCTCGAGCATGTCGGCCACCAGCTTGGCCGTGATCGGCTCGCGCGGCATGCCCTTCTTGTCCTGACGCACGTACGGATACCACGGCATCACGGCGGTCACCCGCTTGGCCGAGGCCAGTCGAGCCGCCTGCACCATGATCAGAAGCTCGATCAGCGAATCGTTGGGGCTGGGAGTCGAGCACGACTGCACCAGGAACACGTCCGCGCCGCGGATCGACTCCTCATAGCGGGCGTACACCTCGCCGTTGGTGAAGGTCTTGAGCGTGACCTCGGCCAGGCTCACGCCCAGCTGCTCGGCGATGCGCTCGCCCAGCTCGGGGTTCGACCTGCCGGAGAACAGCATCAGCCGCTTGTTGGGGGTCCGCTCGACCCAGGTGGAGGGAGATCCCTGGTTCACCGCGCGGGCCGCCATACCGCTCGAGGCAAACATCGGAATCGTCGTCTCGACACTAACGACGCTTTCGCTTTCCATATCCCTCGATGTTCTTTTGACGGGCACGCGCAACCCCCAGGGCGTCGGGTGGGACGTCGTCTGTAATTACCGATCCGGCCGCAGTCCACGCGCGGTCTCCAATGGTCACCGGCGCAACAAAGACATTGTCGCAGCTGGTGTGGACGCCCTCGCCGATCACCGTCCGCTGCTTGGTCTCGCCGTCGTAGTTGGCGGTGATCCCGCCGGCCCCGATGTTCGTGCCGGCGCCGATCTCGGCGTCGCCGATGTAGGACAGGTGCGGCACCTTCGCGTCCTCACCGATGTGGGAGTTCTTGATCTCAACGTAGGTTCCCGCCTTCGCCCGGGCGGCCAGCTCGGCGCCCGGCCGCAGGTAGCAGAACGGCCCCACCAACGCCGATTCGCCGATGATCGCGTCGACCGCCACCACATGCGGTCCGACCTCGGCGCCGGTGGCGATGCGGGTGTCGCCGCGCAGCACGGTGAACGGGTGGATGGTGACGTCGGCTTCGATCTGGACGCCGGCATCGATCATGGTGGACGCCGGGTCGATCAAGGTGACACCGGCCAGCATGTGCCGGTGGTTGATGCGCGCCCGCAGCAGCCGGGCGGCCTCCGCCAGGTCGGCCCGGTGGTTGACCCCGATGGCGATGGTGGGGTCGGCGTGGGTGTGGGCGATCACCCGGCCGCCGTCGCCGCGCAGGATCTCGATCACGTCGGTGAGGTACAGCTCACCCTGGGCGTTGTCGGAGTCGAGCCGTTCCAGCGCCGGCCACAACGAGGCCGAGTCAAAGGCGAAGATGCCGGTGCTGACCTCGGTGATGGCGCGCTGTTCGGGCGTGGCGTCGCGCACCTCCACGATCCGCTCGAACTCACCGTCCGACCCGCGCACGATCCGGCCGAAGGCCTCACCGATCTCGTCGGTGCGATGCAGCGCGATCACGCTGGCGCTGGCGTCCGCCTCGGTGTGAGCCGCCACCAGATCGCGCAGCGACTGCGGATCGGTGAGCGGATGATCGGCGTTGAGGACAACCACGACGCCCTCGAACCCCTCCAGGGCCGGGCCGGAACACGAGACCGCGTCGCCGGTGCCGCGGGCCACCGGCTGAACCGCGGGAGCGGCCCACTCCGGAAGGCTGGCCACCAGCTCGGGATCGTCGGGCGGGACGACCACGACCACCCGCTGCGCACCGAACTCGGCCACCGCCCCCAGCGTCCAGTCCAGCAACGTCCGGCCACACGCCTGGTGGAGCAGCTTGGGCAGCGACGATTTCATCCGGGTGCCTTTGCCTCCGGCGAGTATCACGCATGCGAGCGGTGCGATGGTCATCGGTATGTGGACGATGTGATCGAAGCTGGGGCGCCTGGATTCGAACCAGGGATCACGGGACCAAAACCCGTTGCCTTACCACTTGGCCACGCCCCATCGCAAACGAGGCGCCGCACGAGTATACGGCGTGCGCCCAGGCCTCGCGCCGGGGGTGGATGCGAAACGCTCAGCGCCGCCGGTCGCCCAGCATCACGAGCACCAACACGATCAGCAGCCCCACCGCCAGGATCGAGGCGATGAAGAATCCGACGGTGATCGCAGGCAGCAGCAGCCCCGCGATCGCCTGCGCCATGACCACGATCCACAACGGCCGCCGGACGCTCATCGGGATCCGGTGGCGCAGGTTCAGGTAGATGATCACCGACAGGATCCCGATCACGGTCATCAGCAACGCGTGGCCGGTGACGTAGGCCACCACGGCCTCGACCAGCCCCGCCACCACCGCGATCTTCAAGCCGTTCTGACGCAGCCACCGAGAGGGGGAGCGTCCGGGGCTCTGTTCGACCGTTATCGCGTCTGAAGAGATGTTCCACTTGGCCATACCTGAATCATAGAGGGGAGGCGGCGATCGCCCCTGCGATTTCCGCCGCGATCCGCTCCGCGGTGGGTCGGTCGTGGAACACCCCGAACACCGTCGGGCCGCTGCCCGAGACCGCGACCCCCAGCGCTCCGGCCGCCCGCAGCCGCTCCAGGTTTTGGGCAAGCTCGGGTCGCAGCTCGAGCGCCGCCGGCTCCAGGTCGTTGACCAGCAGTGCGCCCACCTGGGACGGGGTGCGGGTGATGTGCACCGCCCGGATCAGATCACCCCGGACGGCCGGGAACAGCTCGTTGGGGGTGGCCCGGCCGAAGACCTCGGCGGTGGAGAGGCCGGGCTCGGCGGGCAGCAGCACGAAGGCGTGGCTGCGGGGGAAATCGACCGCCGGCTGGATCCGGTCACCGCGGCCGGAGCCGACGGCCGTCTCACACCCGCTCAGGAAGAACGGCACGTCGGCGCCCAGATCCCGGGCGATCGCGTACAGGTCGTTGACGTCGCGGTCGCCGCCCAGCGCGCGCAGCACCGCGGCGGCGTCGGACGACCCGCCGCCGAGTCCGGCGGCGACCGGTATGCGTTTGGTCAGCGTCACCCGGCGGGTCTCACCCAAGGCCGCCAGCGCGGCCGTCACCAGCGTGTCGTCGAAGCCGTCCACGGTGGTTTCCTCGGCCTCCTCCAACTCGAGCTCGTCGAACAGGTCGATGGCCTGAAACAACGTCGCCAGGCGGTGGTAGCCGTCCTCCCGGCGCGGCCCCACCCGCAGCACCAGGTTGACCTTGGCCGGAGCGCGCACGATCACCGCAACTGCTCCGCGAGCGAGAGGAACCGCTGCGGCGGGAGCTGCTCTGCGCGCATGCCGGCCACATCCGCCGGGGGGGCCGGCAGCTCGGCCAGCTGTAAGGCGTTTGCCAGCGTCTTTCGGCGATAGCCGAAGGCGGCGTGTACGACCCGCGACAGCCACTCCCACTCCGGGCCGAAGCTGAACCCCTCGCGGCGCGCGAAGGCCACCAGCGCGGAGTCGACGTTGGGCTCGGGCACGAACACCGTGCGCGACACCTTGCGCAGGCCGCGCCGCTCGCAGGCGATCTGGATCAGCACCGACGATGCACCGTAGGCCTTGGTGCCGGGTGAGGCGAAGAACCGATCTGCCAGCTCGCGCTGAACCATCACGCAGAACCGCGGCACCAGCGGCAGCGCGGTCATCACCACCGGCGTGGCCACCGCGTAGGGAAGGTTCGCCACCATCGCCGTCGGCGCCGGCTCGAGGCCGGCGATGTCGACGTCGAGCGCGTCGGCGATCTGCAGCCGCACGTTGGTCCGCTCGCCGATGGTGGCGCGCAGCGCCGGCTCCAGCCGGCGGTCGATCTCGATCGCGTGCACCACCGAGACGCGCTCGGCCAGCCACTCGGTCAGCACCCCCACGCCGGCACCGACCTCCAGCACAACGTCGCTTCGGTCGAGTTCGATCAGCCTGCCCGCCACCTCCAGGACATTGGAATCGATCAGGAAGTGCTGCCCCAGCTCCCGGTCCGGGGTGATCCCGAACTCCCGCAGCCGTGCCAGCGAAACCTGGGCGGTCACAGTCCGAACAGACGCTCGGCGTTTCGCTCGATCCGATCGCCCAGCTCGCTCACAGAGACGCCGCGCACCTCCGCCAGCCGCTCCAGCGTGACGGTCACGTGGGCGGGACGGTTGGGAGTGCCGCGGTGCGGAATCGGCGACAGATAGGGGCAGTCGGTCTCGGCCAGGATGCGTTCCGCCGGGATCCGGGCGGCCGCCTGCCGCAGCGGCTCCGCGGACGGGTAGGTGACGTTGCCGGCAAACGAGAACAGGTAGCCGCGATCGATCGCCTCGTCGGTCAGGTCGACCGACGAAAAACAGTGCAGCACCACCGGGACGCGGGCCGACTCGAGCACCGCAAAGGTGTCCTGGTCGGCCTCGCGGGTGTGGATCACCAGCGGCTTGCCCACCCGGTTGGCGATCTCGACCTGTGCGCGGAAGACGCGCATCTGGTCGTCTCGAGGCGCGTAGTCGCGGAAGTAGTCCAGCCCACACTCGCCGACCGCCACGACCTTGGGATGGCCGAGCAGCGGCTCGATCGCCGACACGTCGCCCACCACCTCGGCTTCGTGGGGATGCCAGCCGACGATGGCCGAGACCCCCTCGAACCGCTCGGCCAGCTCGACCGCCTGCTCGCGGCCGACTGTGAGGATTCGCCCCACTCCAGCCGCCGCCGCTTCGGTCACGAGCTGCTCGGCGGGCTCCCGGCACGCGTCCAGGTGCGCGTGGGTGTCGATCATTCTGCCGCGACGCGGGGAAACAGCGGCGGCGGCTGGGTGACCACAGCCCCGGGCGCGAGCAGGTTCAGCCCGGCCCGATCCCACCCGGTCGCCCCGGGATCGCCGATCGCTTCGAGCATGGCCGCAGCGGCCCGAGGGGTGTACGGGGTGAGCAGCACGCCCAGATTGCGGACGGTGTCGGCCAGCGTGTACAGCGTCTCGTCCAGGCGTGCCGCGTCGGCCGGGTCGTCGGACTTGGCCAGCGCCCAGGGCGCGCGTTCCTCGACGAATCGGTTGGCCGACCGCACCAGCACCCAGATCTGCTCCAGCGCTCCGGTCAGATCGACCGCGTCGAGCCGAGCCGACACGTCGCCGGCGACGGAGTCGAGCACGTTCTCACCGGCGGGGACGCGCCCCTCGCGGTAACGGCTGATCATGTTCGTGGCCCGCGAGATCAGGTTGCCCAGGTCGTTGGCCAGCTCGCCCTCGTAGCGTCGATGCAGGCCCTCCCAGGTGACATCGCCGTCCTGCCCCCACTGCACCTCTCGCATCAGGTAGAAGCGCAGCGCGTCGGAGCCCAGGCGGTCGACGACCTCGAAAGGGTCGATCACGTTGCCCAGCGTCTTGGACATCTTCTGGCCGCCGGAGGTGAAGTAGCCGTGCACGAACAGACCCCGCGGCACCTCGTAGCCCGCGGCCATCAGCATCGCCGGCCAGATGATGCCGTGCAGGCGCAGGATGTCCTTGGCCATCACGTGCAGCGAGGTCGGCCAGAACTCGGCGGTCACGTCGCTTCCCAGCCCGTACTCGAGCGCGGTGCGGTAGTTGAGCAGGGCGTCCACCCACACGTAGATGGTCTGCGACGGATCCCACGGCAGCGGCACCCCCCAGCTGACCGTGGCGCGGCTGAAGGACACATCCTCGAGCCCTCCGGCGATCAGCGAACGGGCCTCGTTGTAGCGGGTGTGGGGCCTGACGAAATCTGGATTCTGGTCGTACAGCTCGAGCAGCTTGGGCGCCCACTTGGTGAGCGGGAAGAACCAGTTGGTCTCCTCCAGCCACTCAATCGGCCGGTTGTGAATCGGGCAGAGATTGCCGGGCTGGCCGAGGTCTGACTCCACGTAGAACATCTCACAGCTGGAGCAGTAGAACCCGGCATACACGCCCTCGTAGAGCTCGCCCAGATCGCGCAGCCGCTGCACGAATGCCTGCACCCGCTGCTCGTGCTCGGGGTCGGTGGTGCGGATGAAGAAGTCGGGAGTGGAATCCATCGCCTCGGTCAGCGCCCGAAAACGCGCCGACACCTGGTCGCAGAACGCCTTTGGCTCCATCCCCGCCGCCTCCGCCGCCCGGGCGACGTTGCCCCCGTGCTCGTCGGTGCCGGTCAGGAAGAACACCGATTCGCCGCAGGCGCGCTTGTACCGGGCCAGTACGTCGACCGCGACGGTGGTGTATGCGTGCCCCAGATGGGGATCGGAGTTCACGTAGTAGATCGGGGTGGTGACAGAGTAAGGCATATGTTTGACAACTTCCGTGGCAATTCTTCGCTGCAACCTGTATGGTCGCCCAGAGCAGTCATCCTAACGGGCGAAGGGGTGGGCGATGGCCAGCGGCAGGCAGGGCGGGCCGCCGAAGGCGCGATCAGCGATCGGCGCCGGAGGCGTCGTGCGACGGATCGATGAACTGGGGCGGATCGTGATCCCCGTGGAGATCCGACGGCGGCTGGGGATCGAGGTCCACGACCCCCTCGAGATCGGTGTGCGGGGAGACACGATTACGCTCTCCACCCCACACGATGTGTGCGTGTTTTGCGGGACGCGTTCCGGGCTGACCGAGTATCACGGTCGGCATGTGTGCGCGGGCTGCAGGATCGAGCTGGCCGGCGGCGTCATCTCCCGGTGAGCGCGCGATAAAGCTGGTTGCGCGGCGCGCCGGTAAGGCGTGCGCCCAGCTCCGCCGCCCGCCGCACCCCGATCGTCCCGGCCAGCTCGGAAAGCGCGTCCAGAGGAACCTGTGCCGCCGGTGCATCGACGGCCTGCAGCACCAGCGTGATCTCGCCCCGCGGGGTCTCGCGAAACTGCTCGGCCAGCTCCGCCAGCGTCCCGCGGGCGACTTCCTGGTGCAGCTTGGTGAGCTCACGACAGACGGCGGCGCGACGCTGCGGGTCACGCTCGCTGAGCGCGCGCAGCGTGGCCGGCAGCCTCCGCGGCGACTCGAAGACGACCACCGGCAGCCCCGCCGCGTCGAGACGCTGCAGGGCGGTCTCGCGCGCAGCCGCCGACCGCGGCAGGAACCCCGCGAACACGAATCCGCCTCCGGCCAGCCCCGAGGTGGCGATCGCCGTGGTCACAGCCGACGCTCCCGGAAGCACATCCAGCTCCAGTCCGGCATCCAGCACCGCCGCCACCAGCCGCGCCCCGGGATCGGAGACGAGCGGCATGCCCGCGTCGGACACCAGCGCCACCTGTTCCCCAGCCGAGATCCGCTCGACCAGCTCCGGCGCTCGGGCCTGCTCGTTGTGCTCGTGCAGCGACATCAGCCGAGTGGAGATCCCGTGGGCCGCGCACAGCGTGGCGGTGCGGCGGGTGTCCTCGCAGGCGATCACGTCTGCCGAGCGGAGCGCCTCGATCACGCGCACGGTGATATCGCCCAGGTTCCCGATCGGCGTCGGGCACACCGTCAGGCGACCGCTCACGACAGGATCAGCGCGGCGGCACCCAGCACACCGGCGGTGTTGCCGAGCTTGGCCGGCGCGATCGTGGCCTCGCGCAGCGGCGCCGGCAGCGCCCGCCGCCCGGCTTCGTCGCGCGCGGGGCCGAGGATCAGCTCTCCGGCTGCAGAGATACCGCCACCGACCACCACCGCCTGGGGATTGAAGATGTTGATGTAGTTGGAGATCCCCACCCCGAGGTGCCTGCCCACCACCGCCAGCGCCTCGACGCACTCCGCCTCGCCGGCAAGACCACGCTCGATCACATGGTGCACGTCCAGCGTCCCCGCGGTGCGGGCCGCGGCGAGGGTGCCGTCGGGCTGCCGATCGGCGATCGCCTGAGCCGCGTGCATCACACCCACCGCCGAGGACATCACCTCGAGACATCCATGGTTGGGGCAGTGGCCCTGACACGGCGGCCCGTCCTCGGCCACCACCATGTGGCCGAGCTCCCCGCCGTAGCCGGTCGCGCCCCGGTAGATCTGACCATCGATCACGATCCCGCCCCCCACCCCGGTGCCGAGCGTGAGCATGATCACGTGGCTGAGCCCGCGGGCCACGCCCACCAGCGCCTCGGCCAGGCAGGCGACATTGGCGTCGTTGTCGATCTCCACCGGGAGCCCCAGCCGCTGCGTCATCTCCTCCTTGAAGGCGATGTCTGCGATCGGCACGTTGGTGGAGTCGATCACTCTCCCGGTCATCTGGTTCACCTGCGACGGAAGCCCGAACCCGACTCCCTGGACCTCGGTGCCGCTGCGTACCGCCTCCACCAGCCCGACGATCGATTCGAGCAGCGCATTCTGGCTCGACAGATCGGTGGGGATGGAGTCGTGAGCCACCACTTCGAGTGTCGGTGAGACCAGCGCGGCCTTGATCGACGTGCCGCCCAGATCGATGCCGACCGCGGGAATCTTGGAGGATTTCAACACACCGGTGGCTAACATACCGGGCGTGCCGGCATCGAAACAGGGCAAGGGGTTCCGCACCTATCGAGGGGGTCGCTCAGGCAACGACCCGGAAGCCGCACGATTTGAGTTCGGCGCGGCTGCAGGCGCGACCGCGGCGCCACCGCGACCGACTCCAGAGGGCATGCCGGCCCCCGACATGGCCCCGCCGGGCGCCCCGCCCGACCGGCCGATCGTGGCTGCGCCGGGGCGTCCCAAACCGCCCCAGCGACCTCGCCGGATCGGCTGGAAGCGCGGCATTCTGCTGGCCGCGGCCGCGGTCATGCTGGTCATGGGAGTGTGGGTGTTCCTGGGGTACCGCGCCTTCTCCAACGAGGTCGCGAAGGCCAATGCCCGCCTGGACAAGCGCACCAAGTCGGCGCTGGCACCCAGCGGAAGCGTGCTTTTCAACAGCCAGAACACCCTGGTGATGGGCTCGGACAGCCGCGGGTCGAACGCCGTGTCCGGCGCTCGGGCAGACTCGATCCTGATCTATCGCACCGACCCCGGCAAGCATCTGATCTCGATGCTCTCGATCCCCCGCGACCTGAGCGTGCCGATCCCCGGCCATGGCGTGGACAAGATCAACGCCGCCTTCGCCTTCGGCGGGCCAAAGCTTCTGATCCGAACCGTCAACCACCTCACCGGGCTCAAGATCAACCACGTGGTGCTGGTCGACTTCCAGGGATTCCGCGAGTTGATCGACTCGCTCGGCGGAGTGACCATCGACAACCCCTACAAGGTGGTGTCGTCACAGCCGTTCGACGGGCACGGGTGGCGGTTCGAGAAGGGCACGATCACGCTGGACGGCCGGCATGCGCTGGCCTACTCGCGGATCCGCCACACCACCAACCCGCGCGACTCCGATATCACCCGCACCCAGCGGCAGCAGCGGGTGATGGCCGCGCTCGGCCACCAGCTGGTCAGCCCGTGGAACATCTTCAACCTGCCCGACATCGGCCGGGCGATCGCCAAGCCGCTGGCGACCGACCTGACCGCTCGCGACTTTCTCGAGCTGGGCTGGGTCAAGTTCCGCGCGAGCCGCACCCTGCAGTGCCACCTGGGCGGCAGCCCACAGGTGATCGGCGGCCAGGACGTGCTCGTCTCGAGTCCGCAGAACGCCGCCGTGCTGGGCATGTTCCTGGGCAAGCAGGCCCCCCAGCACACCGCCCGCGGATCGCTCTACGGCCCCGGCTGCTCCGTCCACTGAGGCTGGTGGTGAATAATTGGTGCCAGGCACCAATTATTCAGCCTTCGGCGGCCTTCTTCTTGTCCCCGCTGGAGCTGGAGTCGGACTTCTTGGAGTCGCCGCCCGAGCTGCTGCTGGAGGCGGAGTCCGAACTCGACTTGGACTCGCCGCCGCTGTCGCTCTTGGAGTCGGACGGCTTCTTCTTGCCCTTGCCGTAGTCAGTGTTGTAGAACCCTGAGCCCTTGAAGTGAATCGCCACCGGGTGCAACACACGCACGGCAGGAGCGCCGCACACTTCGCACACCTCGATCGGATCATCCGAAAACCGTTGCAGCACCTCGAATCGGTGATCGTTGGTGCAGCGATATTCGTAAATGGGCATAGCACCTAGAGTATACCGGTGGTGTGTGGCGCTTCGGGAAGGCCGGAAACCCCGTCCGATACGATCACCGCCATATGCGCATCGCAATCGTGACTGACTTCTACTATCCGGCGCTGGGCGGGATCTCGGAGCACGTCGACGGCCAGGCCCGGGCGCTCACCGCGATGGGTCACGAGGTGACCGTGATCACCGGCAACCACGTCGTGCAGCCGTCTGCCAAAGACGACGATCTGCCACCACCCGAGCCGACCTTCGAGCTGCTGCGGATCGGCACCATCATCCCGATCTACATGCCGGGCTGGGGCAACAACGCTCAGACACAGCACGTGATCGGGCCATGGCTGGGCCGCCGCCTGGGCCGCCTGTTTCGCGAGCGGGGATTCGACGTGGTGCACGTGCACGCGCCCTACAACCCGCCGATGCCCGCCTGGGCGATCGAGCACACCCCCTACGATGCGCTCTCTGTCGCGACCTTCCACAGCGTGTTTCCGCCCACCACCGGGATGGACATCCTGGCCGCCTGGACGCGTCCGCTGATCGAGCGCCTGGACGGCCGCATCTGCGTATCGGAGGCGTGCATCGGCTCGCTCACGCCGTACTTCCCCTTCGCCTACCACGTGATCCCCAACGGCATCGACACGGAGCTGTTCTCGCCCCAAGCCGAGCCGGTGGCCGAGCTGATGGGCGATCACCAGAACATCGTCTTCGTGGGCCGCTTCGACCCCCGTAACGGCCTCGATACGATGATCGACGCGTTCAAGCTGCTGCACGCCGAGCGCGGGTCATCTGTGCGCCTGGTGGTGGTCGGAGACGGCCCGCTGCGCAAGAAGTACGAGCACCAGTTGGGCGAGGTGCGTGGCAGTGCCCACTTCGCCGGGCGGCTGAACCGCAGCCGGCCCAACCACCTGGTCAGCGGCGACGTCTTCTGCACGCCCTGTAACCGGGCGTCGTTTGGCATGGTGCTGCTGGAGGCGATGAGCTGCGGCCGCCCCGTGGTGGCCAGCCGGATCTCGGGCTTCCAGCTGGTGATGCGCGACGGCGTACACGGATACATGATCGAGCCGGCCGACTCGGCCGAGCGGTTTGCCGCGGCGCTTGGGAGCCTGCTGGACAACGAGGCCGACCGCGTGCGAATGGGAGCGGCGGGACGCCGGGAAGCCCTCGAGCGCTACTCCTGGCCACGGGTCGCCGCCCAGCTCGAGACCTACTACACCGACCTGATCGCCGGCCGGCAGCCGTCATGGGCAAACGCCAGACACTGACCATCTACGGAGCTTGTGCGACGGTCGTGATCGTGATCGCGGCGATCGTCGGCGAGCAGCTCGAGAAGTCTCACGGAAAGACGCTGGTGGCGGTGATCGTGCTCAGCCTGATGGCCTGGACATGGGGCACGTTCACCCCCAACTCTCGAGTGTTCGGCAAGGTCATCGGCCGGGGATTCACCCCCAACCCGGTGGTCGCGATCACCTTCGACGACGGCCCCACCGAGGAGTTCACACCCGGTGTGCTGGACGCGCTGCACCAGGCCGGCATCAAGGCCACCTTCTTCTGCCTGGGCCGCAACGTGCACGCCCATCCCGAGCTGGCCCGGCGAATCGTCGACGAGGGCCACGAGCTCGCCAGCCACGGCTACGACCACGGCATCATGGCGCTCGCCCGGCCCAAGGAGATCGCCCGTCAGCTGCGCTCCACCGAGGCCGAGATCGAGACTGCGGTCGGCCCCCACGGCGTTCACCTGTTCCGCACTCCCCACGGATTTCGCAGCATCTTCGTGGTGCGAGTCGCCCGCGAGCTGGGCTACCGGGTGGTGGGCTGGACCGGCAGCGTCTTCGACACGGCCAAACCCGGCACAGACGTGATCGTGGCGCGCTGCGCCAAGCACCTGCACCCGGGCGCGATCCTGCTGCTGCACGACGGCGACGGAAGCGGCGCCGGCGACGACCGCTCCCAGACGGTGGCGGCGCTGCCTGGGATCTTCGCCGCCGCGCGGGAGCGTGAGCTCGAGTTCGTGACCGTGTCGGAGCTTGCAAAGCAGCTGCGCCCGCACCCGCGCATGGTGTTGAAGTCGATCGCGGTGGCGGCGGTGCTGGTGGCGGTTGTGGTGGCCGTGTCGCAGCGGTTCAGCTTCGGCGTGGTGGCCGACGTCTTCACCGAGGCCAAGTTCTTCTTCGTAGCGCTGGCGCTGCTCGCCAACCTGGCGTCGGTCGGCGCCAAGGCACTCACCTGGCAGGCGGCGCTGGATGCCGTGGACAAGGTCGAGGGCGAGGAGCATGTGAATGCCCGTCTGTCGGAGGTCGTGCCGGCGATCTTCATCGGCTTTCTCATGAACACGATCCTGTTTGCACGCCTGGGTGAGGTCGCGCGCGTGTCGGTGCTGCGCCGCAAGCTGCACGCGCGGGGCGTGCACCTGCCGGTGTCGACCGCCGTCGGCACGCTGGTGACCGAGCAGATCCTGTCGGGCATCACGCTGGTGGTGGTGCTGATCGGGGTGGTCGCCTACGTGCCGGTTCCCCGGCAGGCGATCAACCTGCTGGCGGTGCTCTCGGCGGTGGTGCTCTCGATCGCGCTGGCGGCCGGGATCATCGAGCTGTGGGCGCGCTTCCGGCGCAACCGCGTACCCCACGACCCGGCCGACTACGTGGAGCGCTGGTGGCATCTGATGGGGATCAGCTTTACGGCGGTGTTCGTCTCGATGCGCCAGGGGCAGGCCATCTTCCGCCGGCCGCACCTGCTTGCGTGGGGGCTGTTCACGTCCACGCTGTCGTGGCTGGCCCAGCTTTTGGGCATCTACTGGACGCTCAAGGCGTACTCGATCCCGGTGGGCGTGGGTGCCGCCGGAGTCGTCTTCCTGGCGTCCAACCTGGTGCAACTCTTCCCCATCACTCCGGGTAATCTGGGAGTGTTTCAGGCCGCGACTGCAACCTTGCTGGCGCGGCTGTATTCGGTACCTGCACGGGCTGCCGTGACGTTCTCGATCGGTCTTCAGCTGATCGAAGCGCTGCTCGGCGTCGGTGTCGGGTTCGTGTTTCTGTCGCTGGAAGGGTTGTCCGTGGGCGCACTGCGGACGGAAATGGAAGAGGAGGGAGAGGCGACATCCGCCGCATCGCCGCAGCTGCTCTCGTGATCGCCGCGACGGCGGCTGCCTGCTCGGGAGGGTCCGGCAGCGGATCCAGCGCACCCCCCGCCTCCTCCGGACCGCCTCAGCCCACCTACACCATCGCCAAACCCGGCACCGAGCTGCACCTCGGGGATATCTCGGTGCGGATCATGAAGATCGAGTGGCGCCGCCACGTGGACGTCCAGGTCGAGCTCCCCGGTACCCGGGTGTACGCGATCGTGCGCCTGCGGGTGGCGAACACCGGCGACACGCCGGGGACGATCACGTCCACCCAGTTCTGGCTCCTGGACAGCAACCGCCGCGAGTTCCTGAGCGCACTCAGGCCCGACGTGCCCGATCCGCTGGTGGGACGCACGGTCAAGCCCGGCGCGGCGGTGGCCGGCCAGCTCGTGTTCGGCGTCCCCCACCGGATCCTGTCAGGCTCGGTGCTCGTGTATCAGTTCAAGGACGCCAAGGCGATCGCCGCAGCCACCCACGTCGGCCTCATCCAGTTCACACCTAAGTGACCAGGTGACGCCCTGGCGTGAATAATTGGTGCCTGGCACCAATTATTCATCGCGGCTGAGGAGGTCGGCGATGGTTTCGCGGCGGACGATCTGGCGGGCGGTGCCGTCCTCGACCATGACCGCGGCCGGGCGGGGGATGGCGTTGTAGTTGGACGCCATGCTGGCCGTATAGGCCCCGGTGGCCGCCACCGCCAGCACGTCACCGGCCGTCAGCCGCGGCAGCTCCGCGCGGTCGATCAGCACGTCGCCGGTCTCGCAGTGCTTGCCCGCGATCGTGTAGGTGACCTGCCCCGGCGCGTCGGCCCGGTCGGCCACCAGCGCCTGGTAGTTGGCGGCGTACAGCGTCGGCCGGGGGTTGTCGGACATGCCGCCGTCCACAGCTGCGTAGGTGGTGCCGCTCTCCACCAGCTTGATCGCGCCCACGGAGTACAGCGTGATCCCGGCCGGGCCCACGATCGACCGGCCCGGCTCCAGCACCAGCTCGGGCAGCGGCAGACCCCTGGCCGCCATCGCCTCGGCCACCGACAGCACGATCTCGGTGACACCGGTGGCGATGTCCGGCACCTGCTCACCGGCGGTGTGGGCAACCGCCAGCCCACCGCCGAGATCGAGCACGCCCAGCTCACCCAGCCCGTTCTGGTCGATCAGGTTGGCCAGCCATCCGACCGCCGCCACATACGTCCGCAGGTCGCGGATCTGAGAGCCCAGATGCACGTGCAGGCCGGCCGGCGCCAGATGGTCGAGCGCGGCGGCCCGGTCGAGCGCATCCAGGGCATCTGCCGGCGCGAAGCCGAACTTGGAGTCGCTGTGGCCGGTCACGATCTTCTTGTGGGTGTCGGCCGTGATGCCCGGCGTGACCCGCACCAGCACCCGCTGCACCACCCCGTGGGCAGCGGCGATCCGGTCGAGCTGATCGAGCTCCCCCGGGTGATCCAGCACCACCAAGCCGCAACCGGCCCGTACCGCCGCATCCAGATCGGCATCGGACTTGTTGTTTCCGTGCACGATCACCGCCGCCGGATCGGCACCGGCGGCAAGCGCAGCGGCCAGCTCCCCCTCCGAGGCGGCGTCTGCACCGACGCCCTGGGCCAACACCTCGCGCAGCACCCCCACGGTCGAGTTGGCCTTGCAGGCAAACACCGCTCGCGCAGCACCCGGGTAGGCATCCAGGGCATCGACATACGCCTGAGTGCGAGCCCGCACGGCATGGCGGTCATACACCTGCAGCGGCGTCCCGTACTCCCGCGCCAGATCGGCCATGTCCACCCCGCCGACGCGCAGGCGGCCGTCCACCACCTCGGCTGTTTGGGGCAGGATCTCCATCACCCGCGATGCTATCCGCCGCCGGGGCAGGGGCGCTCCACGGTGGTCGCCGGGTATTCTCCCGGCCGTGTCCAAGCGAGTACTCATCGTCGGTTGGGACGGCGCCGATTGGGAGATCCTCGACCCGATGCTCGAGGCCGGAGCGCTACCGAACCTGGCCGCGCTGATCGCGCGGGGCCATCGCGGCGTGTCGCGATCGTGCATCCCATCCCATTCCTGGGCGGCCTGGCCGACGTTCCTGACCGGTGTCGATCCCGCCGGTCACGGGGTGTTCGACATCCTCGAGCACAAGCCGGGCGCAAGCCGGCGGCTGCCGGTGTCGTCCCATTCGATTCTGGCGCCCACCTGGCCACAACGGATGACCGAGGCCGACAAGACGACGCTGCTCGTGAACGTGCCGCTGACCTATCCGGCACCCGAGATCAAGGGTGTCGCGATCGCCGGCGGGGTGATTCCCGGCAACACCGCCTTCAGCCACCCGCCCGAGGCCGGCCCGGCGGTCGACTGGCCGATCAACGGCGGTTCCTGGACGACGTTTCGTGGTCGCCCGGTGGAGCTGGTCGACGACGTCGAGCGCGTCACCCAGGCGCGGGCCGAGGCGATGCGCACCCTGATGGACACCAACGAGTGGGACGTGGCCTGCATGGTGTTCGTCTCGCCCGATCGCATCCAGCACTGCCTGATGGAGTACATCCATCCAGGCCATCCCGACTTTCCCAAAGCGTCACAGACGCCCACCGCCGACCGTGTCCGCGGCGTCTACCGGCTGCTCGACCGTGAGCTGGGCACGCTGGTCGAACGCACCGGCCCGGACGACCTGATCATGCTGATGTCCGATCACGGCCACCAGCCGGTCACCCGGGCGCTGAACATGAATCGGGTGCTGCAGGAGCTCGGCTACCTCAAGCTGGCGCGCGGGTCGGGCCTGGTCGGATTGCTGGCCTGGGGCCGGCTCCGCTCGATCGCGCGAGTCGTCTACGACAAGCTGGGGCTGCACGGCAAGGTGGCAGTGCCCACGCCCGCCCCCGACTGGGCACACACCCGCGCCTACACCAGCGTCGTCTCGACCGGCGAGGGCGTCTCGATCGCGCTCCAGGGACGCGAGCCCGAGGGAATCGTGCCGCCCGAGCAGTACGAGCAGGTACGGGACGAGCTGGCCGAAGCGCTGCTGGCATTCACCGACCCCGAGACCGGCGCACACCCGATCAAGTCCGTGCGACGCCGCGAGGAGGTACTCCACGGCGCCTACCTCGACCGCGCCCCAGACCTGCTGCTGGAGGCCGCCCCGCTGTATTCGCTCACCCACGCCCGCGCGCTGGTGGAGCCGGCCGACTGGCTGTCGGGCGACCACCGTCCCGAAGGGGTGTACGTCGCCACCCAGTCCAGCCTGACCACCGCCCGCGGCGAGGAGATCTCGCTCCAGGACTTCGCCGCGTTGATCCTGGCCGAAGCCGGCGTGGGATCCGGGCATTCGACCGAATCCGGAATCAGCCAGGAGCCCGTCTACAGCGATGAAGAGCAGGCCGAAGTGGAGCAGCGCCTGCGCGAGCTCGGATACCTCGAGTGACCGCGCCCCGCTCCGGGGGCGACCATCGCACGATCCTGACCGGCACGATCGCCAACGTCGTCGGCCTGTTGGTTGGAGTGGCGGCGGCCTTCGGCGTGCAGGCGCTGCTCGGGCGAGGGCTCCCCTCGGGTGGGCTGGGTGTCGTCACACTGGCGGTTCAGGTCGCGTTCGTGGCTTCGGCCGGCGGCCGGTTCGGCATGGACATGACCGCCATCCGACGGGTCGCAATCGACTCTTCCGACGATCAGACCGCCCACCTGCGCAGCCTGATCGACCGCGCCACCCTGATCGCGATCGTGGCGTCCACCCTGCTGGCCGTGGTGGTGGCCGCGGCCGCGCTTGCCAGCGACCAGTACCACACGGTCGCAGTGGCGGCCACGGCCATCCCCGCGATCGCCGCCGCCAATGTGTACCTCGGAGCCAGCCGAGGGCTGCGCCTGATGAAACCCACGCTGTGGGTGTTTTGGATCGGCCAGCCGGTGCTGTGGATCGCCACCGCGGGTGTGGCGATCGCCCTCGGTGGCGGGATCAACGCCGCCGCCGCCTCGTACACGGTCTCGTGGGTGGTGGCTGCGATCGCGGCGCGGATCTGGTGGATGCGGCTGTCTGCCGGCATGGGCGATCAGCGGGCGACCCGCGAGCAGGTGCGTGAGGCGCTCCGCTACGGCCTGCCGCGAGCGCCGTCGGCACTGTTCGCGCAGGCCCTGTTCTGGGCCGACCTGTTCGTGTTGGGGCACTACATCCGCGGCCAGAAGCTGGACGCCTATGCCGCCGCCGGCCGCGTCTCCCAGGTGTTGCTGCTGTTCGTGGTCTCGACCAGCCTGATCTTCTCGCCGTTTGCGGCCGAGCTGCACGCTCGCGGCGACACCGAACGGCTCGACCATCTGTTCAAGGATGCAACCCGGTGGGCGGTGGCTGCCACCCTGCCGATCCTGATCGTCCTGTTCGTGGCCGCCGACGACGTCCTGCGGGTATTCGGGTCGGGCCTCCAGGTCGGCTCCACGCCGCTTCGGATCATGCTGGTCGGCCAGGCCGTGAACGTCGCCACCGGAAGCGTCGCAGCCGTACTGATCATCGTCGGCCGCACCGGCCTCGATCTGGTCGACAACCTGGTCGCAAACATCCTGCTGGTGGGGATCGCGCTGCTGCTGGTGTCCCGATATGGGCCGACCGGCGCTGCCATCGCGTCAGCGGTGGCGATCGCTGGAGTCAACCTGCTGCGGGTCGCCCAGGTGAACCGGCACGTCAAGATCCAGCCCTTTGCCCGCTCCCAGCTGCCGCTGGCGGTGCCGGCCCTGGTGTGCCTGGCGGTGGCGCTGGCGGTGCACCGGCTGACCGGCGATCTGGTGTGGTGGGTGACGCTTCTGGCGACCGCCGGTTCTGGCATGATCGCCTACGCACTCTTGATCGTGCCCGCCCTCCCGGCAAACGAACGAACGGTGATCCGTCGGCGACTGCGCGCCGTCAGCCGCAGCTCCCCGTAGTATCTGCCACAACCAATCGACCTTTGGAGCACCTGAACATGCGCGTACTCATCCTCGGTGGCGACGGGTATCTCGGCTGGCCCACCGCAATGCGATTCTCCGGCAAGGGCCACGATGTCGCCGTCGTCGACAATTTCAACAGGCGCCGCTGGGTCGAGGGCCAGGGAGGCGATTCGCTGACACCGATCGCGACGCTGACCGAGCGGGTGGCCGCATGGCGCGAGGTCTCAGGGAAGACCATCGACGTGCACGTGGGCGACATCGCCGAGGGCACGTTCGTGTCCGACATTGTGCGCGACTACGCCCCCGACACGATCATCCACTACGGCGAGCAGCCGTCGGCGCCGTGGTCGATGCAGTCGATCGACAACGCCGTGGAGACGCAGCAGGGCAACGTGATCGGCTCGCTCAAGCTGCTCTGGGCGATGCGCGAGCACGCCCCTGACGCGCACCTGATCAAGCTCGGGACGATGGGCGAGTACGGCACGCCCAACATCGATATCGAAGAAGGCTTCATCGAGATCGAGCACAACGGCCGCCGCGACGTGCTGCCCTTCCCCAAGGTACCGGGATCGCTCTACCACCTGTCCAAGGTGCACGACTCGCACAACCTGCACTTCGGCTGCCGCGTGTGGGGCCTGCGGGCGACCGATCTCAACCAGGGCGTGGTGTACGGCATCGAGACGCCCGAGACCAAGCTGGACGACCGGCTGGCGACCCGATTCGACTATGACGAGTCGTTTGGCACCGCACTCAACCGGTTCTGCGTGCAGGCCGTGATCGGACACCCGCTGACGGTGTACGGCAAGGGCCACCAGACCCGCGGGTTCCTCAACATCGTCGACACGCTGCAGTGCGTCGAGCTGACCGCGGACAACCCGGCAGGTGCCGGCGAGTACCGGGTCTTCAACCAGTTCACCGAGGTATTCACCGTGGCCGACCTGGCCGAGAAGGTGCGGCATGCCGGCGGGGAGATCGGTATCGAAGTGCAGGTCCAGAACCTCACCAACCCGCGGTTCGAGGCCGAGGAGCACTACTACAACCCGACCCACACCCGGCTGCCCTCGCTGGGACTTCAGCCGACCTTGCTTTCGGAGACGCTGATCGAATCCACGCTGGGCGTCATCGACCGCCACAAGTCCCGCGTGATCGCCGGCGTGATCGACCCGTCCACCCGGTGGCAGTCGCCGCTGGCAGGTCAGCCGGCCCGGTAGCCCCGTGGGGTTGACGCCACTTCGATGGTTGGGGCTGATCGTCGCGATCGTGTTCGCCGTCCTGTCGATCCGCTCCTACCGCCAGGGCAAGATCGGGAACGGCGACCTGCTGGTGCGGATGGTCGTGTTCGTGCTCCCGCTGCTGGTGCTGTCGCTGGTGCCCGGGGCGCTCAGCTGGGTGTTCGACGAGCTGTCGTTCCGCAGGGGCGGCGGCCGCCAGATCATCGGCGCCACCGTGCTCGCGGTCGGCATCCTGTACCTGTTCGCGTTCACCCTGGCCGGCCGCAACGAGCGCGTCCGACGCGATCTCACGCGCCTGATCGAGAACCTTGCGCTGGAGCAGTTCCGCGGTACCGGCCACCCCGAGCAGTTCGCCGAAGGAGTGGCGGTGGTGGTGCCGGCCTACAACGAGGCCGACAACATCGGCCACGTGCTGTCGGCCCTGCCCGAGGAGGTGTGCGGCAAGGCGCTGCATGTGATCGTGATCGATGACGGCTCGTCCGACGACACCACCGACCGGGCGCGGGCAGCGGGCGCGGCGGCGGTACGGCTACCGCTCAACCGCGGGCAGGGCGCAGCGCTTCGCACCGGATATCGGCTGGCGCTGATCACCGGGGCAGACGTGGTGGTGACGATGGACGCCGACGGCCAGCATCAACCGTCAGAGCTGTCGCGACTGGTCGCACCGATCGTGGCCGACGAGGCCGACGTGGTCAACGGCTCGCGGGTGCTGGGCGACGCCGATCCGTCCCACGCCGCCAGGGAGATGGGCATCAAGCTGTTCGCCCAGCTGCTGTCGCTGCTGACCTGGAGCAAGATCACCGACCCGGCCTGCGGCTATCGGGCGGTGCGCACCGAGGCCCTGCGCGGCCTGGAGTTCCGCCAGGATCAGTTCCACAACTCCGAGTTCATCATCGAGGCGTCCAAGCAGAAGCTGCGCATGATCGAGGTGCCGGTCACGGTCGCCCGGCGGCTGTCGGGCACGTCCAAGAAGCCGGCGCACTTCCGCTACGGGATGGGCTTTGCCAATGCGCTGGTGCGAGCGTGGCTCCGGTAGCTCGCGGTCCGGTCGTCCACTGGGACGACGTCACCCCGCGCACGCGCGAGGTCGGCTACATCAAGGCCGACTGGTCGCACCTCGGCTACAAGGCCGGCAGCGTCACCGTCGGCGCCAACCGGCTGCAGATCCCGCCCGGCCGGATGCCCAACCCGCCCCACCTGCACGGAGCCGAGGAAGAGATCTTCTACGTGCTCTCGGGATCCGGGCTCTCATGGCAGGACGGTGAAACGTTCGAGGTGCGGGCCGGCGACTGCATCGTGCACGTGGCCAACACCAAGGCGCACACGCTGCGAGCCGGAGAGGACGGTCTGGATGTGCTGGTGTTCGGTCAGCGGGTGGCGGTCGAACTGTGCAACCTGCCGCGGGCGGAGACCGGCTGGCTGGGCCCCCGGTGGGTGCCGACAGCGGGACCGGATCCCTGGCACGCGGACGCCGAGCTCGGCCCGCCCGACTTCCCCGCACCCAGCGCTCGGCCGAGCAACATCGTGAACGTCGCCGACGCGCACGTGACGGACGATCAGCGTGAGACGGTGGGCCGAAGGGTCAGGCGGCTGGGAGCGGAGGCAGGGTCGGTCAAAACCGGGCTGCGGCACGTCGAGGTGACTCCCGGCAAGCTCAACGGACCGCCCCACTGCCACTCGGCGGAGGAGGAGCTGATGGTCGTGCTGGGCGGGGAGGGAACACTGCTTCTGGGCGACGACGAGATCGCGGTGCGTGCCGGCAGCGTGGTGTCGCGACCGGCCGGCACGGGCGTCGCCCATGCCTTCCGCGGCGGCGAGCAGGGACTCGAGCTGCTGCAGTACGGCACCCGCGAGACCAACGACATCGCCTACTTCCCGCGCTCCGGCAAGATCTCACTGCGCGGCATCGGCATCACCGGCAGGATCGAGCCGCTCGGGTTCTGGGACGGCGAGGAATGAGTGGCGCTCTCGAGAGCGCTACTCGGTGAAGTACTCCCAGGTGGCCCGCAGCCCATCGGCAAGCTGCACCTGCGGCCGGTAGCCGAGCCGCTCGAAGGCCTTGTCGACCAGCGAGTAGTTGCGCTGGACCTCCCCGCCCGCGGCGGCTCGCGCCGCACGTTGGGTCGCGACCCGACACCTCGCCGAGCTTTGCCACCAGCTCGTTCAGGCTGGTCGCCACGCCGCTTGCCAGCTGAAACACCTCGCCGCCGATGCCGGGCGTCTCGGCGGCCCGCACCAGGCCGTCGGCGAGATCGGTGACGAACACGAAGTCACGCGTCTGGGTGCCGTCGCCGTACACCACCAGCTCCTCGCCGGCCAGGATCCGGCGGATGAAGAGCGGGATCACGTTGCCCTTGTGAGCCGAGCGCGGCCCGAAGGCGTTCGAGAACCGCACCGCCACGGCCTCCAGCCCATAGGCGCCGTGGAAGGCGGAGCAGTAGGCCTCGCCCACCGCCTTGGAGGCGCCGTAGGGGGACAGCGGCGCGGTCGGCTTGTCCTCGCTGGCGGGGTAGGCGCCCGCGCCCAGCGGCGCGTTGGAGGACGAGAACACAAACCGCGGCACTCCCGCGCGGTGGGCCGCCCACAGCGCGGTCACGGTGCCGCGGGCGTTCACGTCGAAGTTCGCCAGCGGGTCTTCGACCGACTCGATCACACCGGCGCCCGCCGCCAGGTGAAACATGGCGTCGCACCCCTGGGCGGCCGCAACCAGCGCGTCGAGGTCGCGCACGTCGCCCTGCACGATCTCGGCCCCGGTGCCGTCCAGCAGACCGGCGCCGGCGCTCGACAGGTCGTCGAACACCCGCACCTGGTAGCCCCGCTCGGCCAGCAGCCTGACCAGCGTTGACCCAATGAACCCGGCCCCGCCGGTAACCAGCGCTTGACTCACCTACCACCTCCATCGTGTTCACGGTCGTACTCCCAGCACGGGCGCGTTCTCGAACGCTCTGAGACCGTCGCCTTCGTGTGCTCCAGGCTGCAGCCCGCGTCGCAGCCGAGGCGCGGCCACCGCGATCACGCCGCCGACCAGCGTGCCGAACGCGAACGTCCGCGCCGCCCGCCCCGCGCTTCTTCTGCGTCGGCGGGCTCATGTCGACTCGCGATAGGCGATGAATCCCGCCAGCAGAAGGCCGAGCACCTGCACGTACAGCCGCGGATTCCCGCCGACGTGGGCGGCGATCACGATCGCGGCGCAGACGTACGACCAGGCCGCTCCCGAGGCGGCGATCCAGCCGGTGGAGTTGGACCGGTAGTAGCCGCTGAAACGAAGCGTCACACGACCGACCACAAGGCCGACGATGTAGGCCACGATCAGCGTGAAGAACCCAAGCCCCTGATATCCCGCATACGCCAGCAGGATGCCCAGCCCCGAGCCGGTCAGAAGTGCTGCGGCAACGGCCTTGGCGGCCTTGTCCGGGCGCAGGGTGACAGCGGGCCGATCGCGGCTGGCGAGCGCAGTCCCGGCACTTGATCCCGACCGGCGCCATCACCATGCAGTCGGGGCAGATGGGCTTGCCGCAGTTCGAGCACGACACGGCCGTCTCCACCTTGGGATGGTTGGCGCAATACATTGGTGAGGTGGTCTGAGACACCGTTTGCCAGTGTAACACCGGCCCCCACGGCAGCCCTCACCTGCTCACACCGCCCGAGCACGCACCGCCAGGTGGAGGGCAAGCCGCTGATCGGGGTCGTCCAGATCGAGGCCGAGCGTGGCCACGATCCGCTTGATCCTGTAGGCCACAGCGTTTCGGTGCAGGTGCAGCTCGCGACCGGCCGCCACCAGCGACCCGCCGTGGTCGAGGTAGGCGCGCAGGGTGCGGACGGCCTCGGCTGCTCGGCGGCCGCCGAGTGCATCCAGCGGTGCCAGCAGCTGCTCCACCGACGTCCGAGCAGCATCGTTGGCATACCA
>CAVSFZ010000007.1:0-139357 GCA_963727235.1 uncultured Actinomycetes bacterium | reverse complement strand
CTCCATAGGAAGAGATCGGACGCGACCGCCCCCACGGAGGGAATTCGCCGCACGTTGTGACACACTTCGGGTATGTCCGTCACCCGCGGTGAGATGCGGCTCGTGTCGGTGCTGATGGCCGACATCCAAGGCTCGACTGCGATCGCCGAGCGGCTCGGCCCTGAGCGGTCAAAGCTGCTGTTCGACGAGGTCATCGATCTGATCGGAATCCAGGTGCGGCGCTTCGGCGGCACCGTCGCCCAGCTCTCCGGCGACGGGGTGCTGGCCGTGTTCGGCGCGCCCGAGGCCCACGACGATGACGCCGAGCGGGCGGTGATGGCCGGGATCGAGTTGCAGCGCGAGCTCGACCGGTTCGGTGAGCAGGTGCGATCCGACTACGACCTGACGCTGGCCGGGCGGGTCGCGATCGAGGCCGGCCGGGTGGTGGTCGACTGGGAATCGAGCAGCGACGGCGAGCGCTTCAACGCCCTGGGCGACCCCGTCAACCTGGCGGCTCGGCTGCAGCAGCACGCCGAGCCGGGCAGCGTGCTGGTCGGGCCGGAGCTGGCCCGGGCCGTGGTCGGCCGGTTCGAGCTGGACGACCTGGGCGAGGTCGAGCTGCGCGGCATCAGCCAACCGGTACGGCTGCTGCGGGTGGACAGCGTCGGCCTGGCCTGCGACTCGCGTCCCGAACCGCCGCTGGTGGGCCGCGATTTCGAGCGCACGCTGCTGGAGCGGGCGGTCGCCGAGCTGTGCGATGGGCTGGGCGTGGTCATGGTCGTCACCGGCGAGGCCGGGATCGGCAAGACCCGGTTGATCCGCGAGGTGGTGGCTGCGTCCCCCAACCCGCCGCTGCTGCTGGAGGGCCGCAGCTCGTCGTATGCGACAGGGTTCCCACTATGGCCCGTGCGCGACCTCCTGCGGGGCTGGATGGATCTGCCGGTTGCCGCCAGCGAGTCGCGCATGCGGCTGGAGCTAAAGGCCCGGCTGAACCAGCTGTTCGGTGAGCTGGGCGAACGCTACGTGTTCCTGTCGGCGGCTCTGGGCCTGACCCCCGAGGGGCCGGAATCGGCTCAGGTGATGAACGAGCTGTCCCGCGAGAATGTGCGCGAACGGGCCGGCGAGGCGGTGGCCGAGGTGCTCTGCTGCCTGTCCGAGCAGCGTCCCGTGCTGGTGGTCATGGACGATCTGCATTGGGCAGACGAGGCCACCATCGCGGTCTGTGACGACCTGCTCGACCTGACCGAGCAGGCCTCTGTCGGATTCGCGCTGGTGTACCGCAGCGAGCGGATGTCGAGTGCGTGGAAATTGGGCCAGCGAGCGCGTGAACGCCTCCCGCATCGCTACCGCGAGGTTGAGTTGCGGGCGCTCGCACCGGATGCCAGCTCGCGGCTGGCCGAGTCGGTGGCGGGCGCGGCGCTCCCGCCCGAGGTGGCCGAGCTGGTCACCGAGCGCTCCGGCGGCAACCCGTTCTTCATCGAGGAAGCGATCCGGGACCTGGTGGAGCGAGACGTGATCGCCACCGGGCCGCACGGACTGGAGCTGCGCGTCGATCTGGCCGAGGTATCCGTGCCGGTGGCGGTGCAAACCGCCCTGCAGGCGCGCCTGGGGAGGCTCAGCCCGTCGGCTCGCGAGGTGGCGACGCTGAGCGCCGCCGTGGGCCGGGCGTTCGGCATCGAGCTGCTGGAGAAGCTGGTCGGCGACGAGGTCGCGCACTCGGCGGTGCTGGAGCTGCAGCGGCTCGACCTGATCACCGAGGAGCGCCGGCGTCCCTCTCCGGAGTACCGGTTCCGTCACGGGCTGGTGCAGGAGGTGGCCTATGCCAGCCTGCTCGAGCACGACCGCCACGAGGCTCATGGCCGCATCGCCAAGGCGCTGCAGGAGCTCGCCCGTGAGGCCAACACGATTCCGCCGGCACCGGTGCTGGCCCGCCACCTCGCCGAGGCGGACATGCCCGGCCAGGCCGCTGACGCGCTGATCGTGGCCGGCGACCGGGCCCGGGACGTGTGGGCGACCGCCGAGGCGGTCGATAACTACCGGCGTGCGCGCACGTTCCTGGCGCGGCTGGGCGACGAGCAGCGCTCGCGCGAGACGCTGTTCAAGATCGCCTTGGTGCATCACGTCGATTTCGACTTCCGCGGCGCCGAGCGGGCCTACGACGAGGCCTTCGCCTGCAAGGCCCCGGCGCCCGACTGCGTCGTTCGCGACCAGCGATTGCGCACGATGTTGACGCTGCCGCCTGAGGTGGTGCCCGGCTACGCCTACGTGATGGAGTCGGCGGTGATCACCGACCTGCTGTTCCGGGGGTTGCTGACGCTCGATCGGGATATGAGCGTGATCCCGTCGCTGGCCGAGAACCTGCGGGTCTCCAGTGACGGCACCAGCTACCTGTTCCAGCTGCACGACGGCCTGCGCTGGAGTGACGACGAACCGCTCACCACCCATGATTTCGCGTACACGTGGGAGCGGATCCGCGAGCTGGAGCTGCCCACCGCGTTTCTGCTGGACGATGTCAGCGAGGTGATCGCGCACGACGATCGCACGCTGGAGGTGGTGCTATCCGAGCCTCGCAACGCGTTCCTGTACGTGCTGGCTCACTCCGGCCTGCGGCCCTGGCCACGGCACGTGGTGGAGCGCCTGGGTCCGAACTGGCGAAACCAGGAGATGGTCACCAACGGTCCCTTCAAGGTTGCCGAGATGGATAGCCACCACCTGCTGGCGGTGGCCGATCCCAACTGGCTGGGCCCGAGCGGCAACGTGGGCGAGCTGGAGTTCTCGTTCGTGCCGCTCGACCAACCGGCGCGGGAGGGCGTGGGCAAGTGGGTGGAGGGGGAGTTCGACGTGCTTGCGGGCGGCGGACGCCAGCCGACCGCCGACGATCTCACCAATGCCACCATCACGTCTGGCACCGCCACGTTGATGTTGTGGACTGTGGCGTCCCGCCCCCCGGTCTCGAACCCGCTGGTGCGACGTGCGATTGCGGCGGCGCTCGACACCGAGCGGGTGGTGGCACCGCTGGAAAACCCATTCGGCGTCGCTCACGGCTCCGGGCTGCTGCCGCCCGCGCTGCCGGGTCACTCACACAAGAATGGGGTTGTCCGCGACCTCGAGCGGGCCGCTGAACTGCTGGCCGAAGCTGGGCATCCCAGGGGGCAGGGGCTGCCGGAGCTGACCTTGGGCGCGCACGCTTGGCTGCACCCGGCCGCTGAGCAGGTGCGCGACCAGCTGGCCGAGATCGGGGTGAGGGTTCGACTGGTCACGCCCGAGCGGCAGTTCGGCTGTCTCGAGCCTTCGGTGGACGACGGTGACATGTACCTGATGAGCTGGGGTGCCGACTACCCCGATCCCGAGGGCTTCTTCCGCGGCCTGGTGCATCCGTCGCAGGGCGCGTTCAGCGACGAGACCAGCGAGCGGCTGCTGGCCGAGGGCCGCGCCCAGCGCGACCACGATCGGCGGCTGGCGATCTATCAGGAGCTGGACCGGCATCTGGTGCAGGAGGCAGGGGCGCTGATCCCGCTCGGCTATCCGCGTTCGACCCTGCTGGTGCGCCCGTGGGTGAGCGGCGTGTGGGCGACGCCGGCGACAGGGGTTCGGCTGGGAGACGCCAACGTCGATCCGCTGCGGTATCCTGCCGACCGGTGAGGAGCAGACCGTGACATTGATGCCGTCCCGCGGATCCAGCGCCGCCGGCGCGATGGCCATTGTGGCGTCGCTGTGTTATCTGGCTGCCGTGGTGATCGCCCTGCCGCTGGGCGTGGCCGGCGTGGTCAAGGAGGAGTACTGCGCAATCCCCCTGGCCGCCGCCAACATCCTCCTCGCCGTCGCCATGCTCTCCAGCAAACGCTGAGGGTGAATAATTGGTGCCAGGCACCAATTATTCACGAGTTGCGTTCCACGTGCTGAAGACGTGGAGAAGCTCGTCGCAGGCGGCGGGCGGGATCGTTTCCGAGGTGAGCCGGCCGGTCAGTGCGATCGTGGTGCGGATCTGGTCGAGGTACGCGCCGCAGCCGTCGCACTCGGTCAGGTGCTCCTCAAACCTCTCCGTGTCGGCGGCCGACAACGCACCTTCGAGGTAGTCGGTCACCAGTTCGACCAGTTCCCGGCAGGCGAGGGGGGTCATGCCGTCTCCGGTGTCAGATAGGGCTCCAGCAGTGCCCGCACCTTGGATCGCGCGCGGTGCAGCAGCACCCGCTGGTTGACGTCGGTCAGATCCAGCAGATCGTCCACCTCCTGAGCGGACAGCCCTTCGATGTCACGCAGGGTGATCACCCTGCGCTGTGAATCCGGCAGGCGATCGATCGCCTCCAGCAGCTTGGCCCGCGTCTCGCCGGCCAGCAGCAGCTCGTCCGGCAGGTCGCTCCAGGAGCGCAGACCCTGCCGCCAGCCACCGGGCGCTTCGGGGTCGTCGGCCGGCCGGAAGCGACTGGGATCGACCGCCGGCCCGTCATCGGCCGCCAGCGCCGAGAACGGCGTCGACCGGCGTTCCCGCTTGGCGCGCGTGATCGCGCGGTTGGTGAGGATCCGAAACATCCAGGTCTTGAGCGACGAGCGGCCCTCGAACCGGTCGAGGCCCTGCAGCACCGCCAGCCACGTCTCCTGCGCCACGTCTTCGGCAACGGCCTGGTCGCGCACGTACGACTTGGCAACCCGCACGAACGACGCCTGGTAGCGATCGATCAACTCGCGAAACGCCTGCTCATCCCCGTCGCGCAGACTCGCGACCAAGCGGGCGTCGTCCGCAGGTGAATCTGGGAGCTGTGGCTCATACCGTTCAGTCATTCCGAGTTGCGCAAACGTTACGCCTCGTCGCTGGGGTCGAGCCCCGCCGATGACCGGAAGTCGGCCGTGGTGTTGGTGTGCGGGAACGGCTCGTCGGGCTGATCGACGCCCAGCACCGCGCACAGCGGCGCCCATCCGTCGCCGGGAGTCCACTCACACAAACGACCGGGCTCGACCTCGGCCCGCACCGCCGCGTTGTGGCGCTCGTACCCGGCCACGGCAACGTCGTGCTCGGGCCACCCGGGTCCCAGCGTGCGTTCCACCAGGCCCAGCACCATCGCCCGTCGCTCGCTCCACTCCGGCTCCCCCGCCGGCACCGGCGTGTGCAGCTGCTTCACGATCGTCTGCGAGAAGCTGCCCCACCACTGCTCCGGCGAATCCCTCACCGAGAGCAGCACCGGCGCGTCGGGGTTGGCGGCCGCGATCTCCCGCCAGAACGTGCATGCCGGCCAGTCCACGGTCGCCGACCAGTCGCCCAGAAACGACGCCCAGTCGACCGGTTTGCCGTCCACCGCCGCCTGCCACACGGCGGTGTGCCCGGGCCGCTCGAACGTCTCTCGCATGTGGTAGCAGGAACCTCCGGTGAGGCGCTCGAGCGCCAGCTTGAGCGAGGCGGTACCGGTGCGACCCAGACCGGCGCCGACGATCCGAAGACTCATGAAGCCACCTCCAGCAGCGGGATACGAGGCTCGACCAGTCGGTCGGGGTGAAGCAGGAATCCGAGCTGAACGATGCCATAGGCAACCCGTGGCCCGGGCACGGTGTAGAACCCCTGATCGACCGCGACCACCCGGCATCCCAGCGGCGGCAGCGACAGCTCGCCGGAGCCGCCGGCGATCACCACCAGGTCGGGCCGCTCGCCCCGGACGTCGTCCCACGTGGTCGGGTGGGACGGAGCGCCGGCCTGTGCCAGTACAGGACGCCCGCCCGCGATCGACACCATCTCGGGGATCCAATCACCGGCGGCGATGGGCGGGTCGGTGCCGGTCGCAACGAACGCCGCCGGGCGGCTCTGATCCACCACCGCCGCCAACACCGACTCGATCGGCTTTTGGATCGAATCGATCACCTCGGGAGCACGCGCGGAGGCTCCGATCGCGGCCGCCAGCTCCACGATTGTCGCCTCGATCTCGGCCACCCGCGTGGGGGCGATCGTGATCACCCGGGCGCCTCGCGGAGCGACCGCGTCGGAGTGCTGATCCAGGATCACGACCGTCGCGCCGCCGTCTGCGTCCACCAGCCGGTCGGCCTCCCCCAGCGCGGTCACGATCTCGACGCCGGCAGCGCTGGGGGACCAGATCCCGCCGCTCACGGAAGCGTCACCAGCTTGAGCCCTTCCAGCCCGACCAGCACCAGCTGCACGGCCACGGCGCACAGCAGAATCCCGAAGATGATCTCGAGCACGGTGATTGCGCCGTCGGGGGTCTCCTTGAACCGGGCGACCAGCAGGAACGTGAACACGTTGATCACCGCCACCACCGCGATCATCAGCTCGGTCTGGAACTCCTGCGACCAGCTGAAGTAGGCGGAGTAGGTGATCAGTGCGACCACTCCCACCGGGTTGAGCGTGAGCGGCAGCGCCAGCGGCGTGACCGAGATCTCGCTGGGATCGGCCACATGCTCCTCGCGATCGACTTCCCGCCGGCCCAGGGCCATGTCGATGCCCAGCAGGAACATGACGATCCCGCCCGCAATCGCGAGTGACGCGTGGCTGAAGTGGAACACGTTCCGGGCGATTTCACCGCCGAGCAGCAGCAGCCCCGCGATCACGCCGGCGACCACCGACGTCTTGATCGCGACGTAGCGCTTCTGCGAGATCGTCATGCCGCGGGTCAGGTCGGCGTAGGCGATCACCGATTTCAGCGGGCCCACCCCGATCAGGATCACCAGGAAGACGTCGGCGGTGTTGTAGTCGGAGGCCGTCACTGCGAGTCTCCGGGCACGTCGATCACGCCCACCACGGTGTCGTCGCGCGGCTCGGCGGTGACGGTGGTTCCCAGCGGCCTCGAGAGCTCGGCGAGGTGGTTGATGATCACACCCGCCACCTCCGCCGAGGCCGGCACGGGGACGCCGCTTTGGGTCAGCGGCAGGCCGTAACCGAGATCCAGCGGGTGCAGTTCGATCGTGCTCAGCACTCCCGCCCGCCAGCGGCAGCGGGCGACCACGCCGTGGAACGTCTCCTCGTGCTTGAACCACTCCACGTTCAGCAGGTGGGTGAGGTCGGCGTCGGTGGCCTGCTCGGGGTGGCTCAGCGCTCGCCCCAGCTTGTCGCGGCCGTACACGTACAGCTCGTGGGGCAGCGGCTCGATCATGTCGGAGAACACGAAGTTGCCGAGTCCGTGGAAGATCGGCCGGCCCTGATACAGCTCGACCCCCGCCAGGTGGTGGATGCCGCTGGTGACCACGACGTCAGCGCCGGCATCGATCACCGCCCGGCCGAACGTGCCCACGTACCCGCCGGGAGGCTGCGGAAAGCGGTCGTGCAGCGGCTCGTGGCTGTGCAGTGCGGCCACCATCAGGTCGGAGTGCTGCTTCCCCAGGCGCACGGCCCGGACGGTGTCCGCCAGATCGTACGGGTCGACAGCGTAGCCGTAGCTGGGAGCGCCCCCTGTGGCGGCCTCGAATCGGCGGCCCAGCAGGGCGGACGGCTCAGGTGTGTCTCCCGCCAGATCGTCGCCCAGCGCGGCCAGCAGCTCCTGCGCCAAGCGCAGCTGATCGGGCGGCAGTCGCAGCGTTCGTTTCAGCCCCAGCCCGGCCAGCCCGGGCCGCGCTGGTGCGGCGCCGCGCGCCGGCGACGCCTCGCTGGTCTCACGGTAGGTGGTGGTGCACGAGACCAGCCCGACCCGGCCGGCGGTCGTCTCCAGATAGGCCGCGGCCCGGGCCAGGCCCGCGTTCTCACCCACTCCGGCGTGCACGATGCCGGCCCGGTCGAGCCATCGGCTCGACTCGCGCATCCCTTCGAGCCCCCAGTCGAGCGCATGGTTGTTGGCCCGGCCGACCAGCGAGAAGCCCATGGCGGCCATGTCCTCGGCCACAGCGGGGAGCGATCCCATCGGCCAGTCGCTCTCGAACGGATACGCCGATCCGGTGAAGGTGCGGACGTCGAAGATCACCGTCTCCATGTTCCCGAACAGGGCATCACAGCCGGAGATCACCGGCAGCGTGCGGGCAAACCGTGCGTGCTTCATCAGCGGCCGGGTGATGATGCAGTCGCCCACGGCGCCCAGCTCGAAGTCGGTGACGCCGGGGTCCAGCTCGCGTTCCAGCGGCCGGCTGGGGTCGAACAGCTCTGACTCGTGAGGCTCCTGCGCCATCAGCCGGTGGCCTCCACGTTCGCCCGCAGCTCGGTCTTGAGCACCTTGCCCATCGCGTTTCGCGGCAGCGACTCGACCATCCACACAGTTCGCGGGCGCTTGTGCGGCGAGAGTGCCGCGGCCACGTGGTCGGTCAGCTCCGCCTCGGTCACGCTGGCCTCGGGTCGCAGCACCACCCACGCGCAGACCCGCTCACCCAGGTCGGCGTCGGGCAGGCCGGCAACCGCCGCCTCGGCCACCTGTGGGTGTTCGAGCAGCGCCGACTCGATCTCGCCGGCACCGATCTTGAAGCCGCCGCTCTTGATCAGGTCGGTTGCCCGCCGCCCCACCAGGCGGATGAACCCGTCTGCGCTTCGCACCGCCAGGTCGCCGGTGCGAAAGAAGCCTTCCGGCGTCATGGCGGCGGCGGTGGCGTCTGGCCGGTTGAGGTAGCCGAGCATCACGTTGGGGCCGCGCACGTGCACCTCACCAATGGCGTCGGCGCCGGCTTCGAGTTCTGACCCGTCATCGTCGCGCAGCTGGACGTCGACACCCTCCAGCGGCAGGCCGACCGATCCCGCCCGGCGCTCGCCGGCAGCCGTGGTGGAGGCGATCATGAGCGTCTCGGACATGCCGTAGCGCTCCACCACGGCCAGGCCGGTCAGCCGCGTGAGGCGTTCGTGCTCTGCTGCCGGCAGCGGCGCCGATCCCGACACCAGCAGCCGGGCGCCGGCCAGCCCGGCGGCCACCGCCGGATCGGTCTCGGCGGCATCGGCCAGGCGGTGGTACATGGTGGGCACGGCAAACAGCATGGTGCCCGGCCCGGTCAGCGCGGCCGCGACCGCTGCGGGTGAGAACCCGCCCAGATGCCACGACATGCCCCCGCGGCGCACCGGCCCGAGCGTGCCCAGCACCAGGCCGTGCACGTGAAACAGCGGCAGCGCATGGCACACGACGTCCGCTTCCGTCCACTCCCACGCGGCAGCCAGCGCGTCCAGATTGGAGGCGATCGCGCGCCGGGGCAGCACCGCGCCCTTGGGCGGCCCGGTGGTGCCCGACGTGTACACGATCAGTGCCGGGGAGTCGTCGGCCGGTTCCGGCGGCACGGCGCCACCCGGGGCCGGCTCGTTGTCAGTCGCGACCCGGCCGATCCCGTCGAACCCGGCGGGAAGCGCCGCGGTGGAGGCTGCGAGCACCGCTGCGGGCTGCGAATCGCCCAGAATGTGGGCGAGTTCGCGCGGCCCCGACTTGGGGTTGACCGGAATCGCGGGGATGCCCGCCATCAGCGCGCCGACGACTCCGACGGCGGTGGCGATCGAGTTGTCGGCCCAGACCGCCACCCGCTCACAACCGTCCAGGCGGGCGGCCACGTCGCATGCCGCCGCCGCCAGCTGAGCGTGGGTCAGTTCGTGCTCGCCGACCCGGAGGGCGGGTCGATCAGGCGGGTGCCGGAGGTGCGGAAACAGCATTGCTCGGCGCTACTCTCGCCGATCCGGACGCCGTCTGTCGAGCAGGCTAGATCCTGACGATCAGGCGAAACCCGATGTGCTGGGTGGACGTGTCCACAGCCTCGCCCTGACGGGCCGCCGGCCGGTAGCGCAGGCAGTAGTTGGGCGCGCACAGGTGGGACCCGCCCTTGATCACCCGCCGGGGGATGTGTGCATCAACCGCATCGGCGCCTGGATCCGGCTGCGGAGGGGCGGCCACCCGCGGGTTGGAAGGCACGCAGCAGGGATGCTCGGTGGCGTCCTGGGGCAGCGAGAAGTAGTCGGTTGTCCACTCCCACACGTTCCCGGCCATGTCGTGCAGCCCAAAGCCGTTGGGCGGGAAGGTCTTCACCGGCGAGGTGCCGTCGTACCGGTCGGTGAGCAGGTTCTGCCACGGGAACTCGCCCTGCCAGGTGTTGGCCATCATCCGGCCTTTGGGAGCGAACTCCTCGCCCCAGGTGAAGGTGGCGCCGTCCAGCCCACCGCGTGCGGCCCGTTCCCATTCGGCCTCCGTGGGCAGCTCGCCGCCCGCCCACTCGGCGAACGCCTCGACGTCCTCATAGGCCACGTGGGTGACCGGATGGCGCTCCCGGCCGCCGACGTTCGACCCGGGGCCCTCGGGGTGGCGCCAGCAGGCCCCGGGGGTCCACGACCACCAGTTCGCCCACACCTCGAGGTCGACCGGCCCGGGGGTCTTCCGAAACACCAGGGAGCCGGGTACCAGGAGCTCGGGATCGGCGTCGGGATACTGCTCGGCTTGGGGCGCCTTCTCGGCCAGGGTCACGTAGGCCGTGTCATTCACAAACCGCCGGAACTCCGCCACCGTGACCGGGTGCTCGTCCATCCAGAAGCTGTCGGTGGAGACGCGCCGCACCGGCCGCTCCTCGGGGTAGAAGTGCTCGCTGCCCATCGCAAACTCCCCGCCCGGGATCAGGATCATGTGCTTTCGCGCGGGAGCGGTGGTCATGCAGGCCAAGGTAGCACGGGAGTCGATGTTGCTCGCATCGGAAGGACTCTTCCAGCGAACGGCGAACCCTCGGCAGACCTCTTTCTTCCGGTACGTCTGCGGTACTCTTCAGAGGTTCCAAGGTTCCTGTTGTCTCCTGAAAGGATTGCTGGATGGTGCTCTTTAGTTTGGGTGAATTCCTCTGGAGTTTGCTCGTTCTTTTCTTCATGGTCATCTATTTCATGATGCTGTTCTACGTGATCGTCGATGTCTTTCGGCGGCACGATGCGTCAGGTGGCAAGAAGGCGTTGTGGCTGATCTTCCTGCTGGTTGCACCGCTGGTCGGCTTGCTCGCCTATATGATCACGAACTCCGAGGCGATGGCGAAACGCCAGGTCGAAAGCGCCAAGCAGTCGCAGCAGCAGTTCGACAGCTACGTCCGGGATGTCTCCGGCGGTGGCTCGGCCGCAGAGATCGAGAAGGCCAAGGGCCTGCTCGACTCCGGCGCCATCACGCAGGACGAGTACAACGCTCTCAAGGCAAAGGCCCTCTCGGCCTGAGCCACGAGCCTGGTGAAGGCCTCCGGCGCTCCTGCCGGGGGCCTTCACGCGTTTTCGTGTCCGCGTCCGCTGATACCCTGAATCGCAGGCTATGACCCTTATCCGCCAACTGCTGGTCGCCTGGATCCTGAACTTCTTTGCCCTGTGGGTGGCGGTTTCGGTCGTGGGCAGCGCATCAGCCACCGGCACCGGCGCGCTGGTGCTGGCGGCGGCCGTGTTCGGCCTGCTGAACATCTTCGTCAAGCCGGTGCTGATGCTGATCGGCCTGCCCTTTCGGATCATCACCTTCGGCTTGGTCACGTTTCTGATCAACATGCTGATGGTTGCGATCACCGCCGGCCTCGTCTCGGGGATCGACGTCGGCGGGTTCGTGTCGGTGGCCGAGGTCACCGTGGTGGTCTGGATCGCCAACATGCTGTTGCAGATGGCGTTTGGCGCCGGTCGTTCCGCGCGCCGCAATGACTGAGCCCGAGCCCGACCCTCCGCACTCCGACGTGTGGCAGAAGCGCTTGCGAAAGGCGATCGGACCGGCGTTCGGCCTGATTGTGGTGGTGGCGATCTTTGTCGCCATCCTGCCCCAGATCGCAAGCTACGAGGCTGTGTGGGAAGCCGCCGTCGGACTGGGGTTGACCGACTGGGGCGTGATCCTGCTGTCGGTGATCGCCAACGTCGCCACGTCCGGTCCGCCGTGGATGGCGGCGGTGCCGGGGCTGTCGTACCGGCGGGCGATGCTGATGACCCAGACGACCACGCTGTTTACCACCGTGCTGCCGCTGGGTGAGGCGGTCGGCATCGCCACCCAGGTGAAGATGCTCTCCGGGTGGAAGTTCCGCGGGCAGGCGATCACCGCCGGGCTGGTGCTGGTGACGCTCTGGAATCAGACCCTGAACGTGGTCATCCCGATCGCGTCGGTGGCGGCGCTGGGCCCGTCGCACGGAAATCGCTACCTGCTGATCGCAAGCGTGATCGCCACGGTGGCGCTGGTGGTGATCATCGCCGCGCTGGTGCTTGCGATGCGGGCTGACTCTGCCGCTCACCGAGTGGGGGAGTGGACGGGGCGGGTGGTGACGGCGCTGCTGAAGCTGGTGCGGCGCGGGCCGGCCCAGGATTGGGGCAATCGGCTGGTGCGCCTGCGGCACGAGACGATCGACGTCGTCTCCAGCCGTTGGCATGTGCTGACCCTGGCCTCGCTGATCAACCAGCTGACCTTGTTCGGGGTGCTGGTCACCTGCCTGGACAGCGTGGGGGTGTCGGACATCTCCACGCTCGAGGCCCTGGCCGCGTGGTCGTTCACCCGGCTGCTGGCGTCGGTGCCGATCACGCCGGGTGGGCTGGGAGTGACCGAGCTGGGCATGACCGCGGCGCTGGTCGGGTTCGGCGGCGGCCGCACCGGGGTGGTGACCGCGGTGCTGCTCTACCGCGTGCTCACCTTCATCCCCACCATCGTGGTCGGTTCGGTGTGCGCGCTGATCTGGCGGCACGAGGACAAGAGCCTGCACCTGAGCGAGCTAAAGAGCTGACTCCTCGCCCGGCTCGAGCACCAGGCAGCGGACGTCCGGTGCCAGCTCCGCTGCCGCGGCCACGAACTCGCATGCCGGAGCCGAGGTGGGGGGCTTGGAGCCGATCGGGGCGAGCGTGCCCCAGTGGATCGGGATCGCCACCTTCGGCTGCATCAGCGCCACCGCGGAGGCCGCCTGGCGGGGGTCCATGTGACCGGGACCGAGCGTCGGGCCCCAGCCGGCCACCGGCACCAGCGCCACGTCGATCGCCTCGGCGGCCAGCGCGGCCATGTCATCGTGGAGCCCCGTGTCCCCGGCGAAGTACACCGACTGCGAGCCACGCAGCAGGTAGCCGAGCGCCGCAGCCCGAGTGGTGGCAACGGGGGTACGACGGCCGTCGTGGTCGGCCTCGAAGGCGGTGATCGCGACCGGCCCGACTGTGATCGTTGCGCCCACGTCGATCTCCGTCACGTGAGCCACCCGGCGACGCGCCAGCAGCCCTCCCAGGCCGGTCGGGGCGACCACCAGCGGCTGTCCCGGAAGGCGCCGGATCGAGGGCGGATCGAGATGATCGCCGTGGGCGTGGGAGAGCAGCACCGCGTCCAGATCCTCGAGCGCGGCTTCGGCCAGCAGCGGGTGGCGGCGGAGATGCGCGACCCGTGTCCGCAGGATGGGATCGGTCACGATCCGCACACCGTCCAGCTCGATCACCACCGTGGCATGGCCCAGGAATGTGATGTTCATGGGTTCAGCCTATGTCCTGTTGGCAAACACATGTTCAACCGTGTGACCGTAGGCTACGGCGAATGTCCCTGGTAAACGCACCGTTCCGGAGGGGCTTCGCCGTGCGGTTCCTGTTCGCGCTGGCGGCGCTTGCCGTGGCCGCATTTGCGATCAGGGCGCTGGCCGGCGTGCTCCCGGACAAGCTCGAGATGATGCTGGCGGGCGGGCTCGCGATCCTGGTGCCGGGGTGGGCGATGGCCGGCGCGGTGGCGCTGGACGAGGACCGCGGTCGGGTGACGGCGTGGGGCCTGGTGCCGTTGCTGGGAGTGGTTGCATGGGTGATCCCGGGAGGCGTGGGGCTGTTGGTGGGGCTGCCGTTCCTGGTGGTGGCCGGGATCGTGGCGGTGGTCACCGCCCTGTGCCTGGCCGCCCGGCCGCCGCTCGGCGCCCCGCCGCCGGCTGACTCGGCGGCGATCGTCGTCCTCGGTTCCCTGGGTGCGGTGCTGGGGTGGCAATGGCAATCGCTTCTGATCGGCGATGCGCTGTTCCACGCCGGCGTGATCCGAAAGCTGCTGACGCTCTCCCGGCCGGACGAGCGAAATATCTGGCAGTTCCTGGACGGCCATCCCCACGCGGGATATGCGTTTCCGCTGCTGCACCTGCCCGAGGCTGCTGCCATTCACATTGCCGGCCTGGACGTGTCGGTGGGCTACGCCGATCTGGCGGCGCTGTTCGGGCTGATGGTGCCGGTCGTGGCCTACGCGGTGGGGTGCAGGGTGGCCGGCCGGCTGTCGGGAGTGATCACCGCGCTGCTCGCCCTGTCAGTCTCCATCACCGGCCAGCAGATCCTCAGCACCGGCCAGCAGCCGCGCTACTACGTCACGCTGGTGGCGCTGCCGGCGGTGTTGCTGCTGGTGTTGGAGCAGGTCGGCTGGCCCTCGCCGGTGGCCGAGTGCCTGCTGGTCGCGGGGGTGCTCGTGATCACGTTCTGCCACCTCACCTACCTGCCGCCGCTGCTTTTGGCGCTGGTGGTGGTGTCGGTGTTCAACCCGGAGCTGTGGCGGTCCACGATCGTCTCGGCGGTGGCGAGCATGGTGGTGATCGGGGTGGTCTACCTGGTGGCTGTGCACGGGTCTGGCCCAAGCCCGCCCGTGCCTGTGCCGGCGGGCTCGTTCGTGTCCTTCCACGGCCACCGGATCGCACTCTCGGGCTTTCAGGTCTTCAACCACCGGGCCGAGTCGGTGCTGGCGCTGGTCGCGGTTATCTGGGCGGTGCGCCGGCCGCGCAGCCCACTGGGGATCCTGGCGCTCATGACCGCCGTGGTGTACCTGATCTGCACCCTCCCCGGCGTCGCGCCGGCGCTCGGTGCGGTCGTCGGCGCGGGGCAGGCACAGCGCTACTGGGAGATGCTGCCGTGGCCGTATGTGCTGGGTCCCGCGATCGTGCTGGTGGCCAGGTCGCGAAACGCGGTGGTGGTGATCGGGATCGCGGCGATCGCATCGCTGGTGTTGCAGCGAACGCACCTGCTATACGGCAATACCGCCACCGCGATCTCGAGTCTGGGAGCGCTGGTGCTGATCGCAGCCGCTGTGCAGGCAGCCGTCCATGCCCGCCGCCGCCGGCGGCCGTCACACGAGTACAACGAGGGGCGTGGGTCGGCTCCCAGCCTGGCGTTGGCGGTGCTGCTCGGGGCGGCGGTGCTGGCCGGCTCGATCTCGGTGCACGCCCACGCCATGGCGGGGTCGTTCGTCTACGGGCGGGGTCAGCCGTTTGTCGGCGATCAGATCACCCCGGGTGCGCTCGAGTACCTGCGGTCGCAAGGACGTCCCCTGCCGGTGGTGCTGGCGCCGTTTGCCGCCACTCCGGTGAACTGGTTCTCGGGGATCGCCTTCGAGTTGGTCGGTGGCGCGCCGGTGTACGCCGCCGCCGTCTCGAGCTACCACAGCCAGTCCGAGCGCCGCGATCAGCCGCAGCAGCGACGGCGAGACGTCACCACGTTCCTCGATCCCGCAACTTCACCGGCCGAGCGGCAGCGGATCCTCGACCGCTGGCACGTCACCGACGTGGCCGTCGACCTCAAGCGCGCATCGCCGCAGCTGGTGCGCCGGCTGGACGCCGACCCAAACCTGCGCCGCGTCCACACCGACCCACCCCAGTCAGACCAAAACTACGCCCAGCTCGCAATCTGGGCTCGTGAATAATTGGTGCCAGGCACCGATTATTCACACCAGGGTCTTGAAGCGCAGGACGAGCTCTTCCAGGCGGCCGGCGGTGACCGCCAGGTCCTCGGCGGCGCGGGACAGCTGCTCGGAGCCGACTGACGTCTGCTGGGTGGAGGCGTAGATCTCCTCGGTGGATGCGCTGGCCTGCTCGGCAACCGTCGCGACCTCCGAGGTGACGTGTGCGATCTCGGTGATCTGCTGGTCGAAGTTCTGGACGGCGCCGTCGATCGCGCTGAACGCCTGACGCGTGCGCTCCACCACCTCGGTGCCGCGTTCGGTGCGCTCGGCGGCCTCTTCCACCACCGTTACCACCTGCTCGGTGTCCGTCTGGATCTCGGTGATCAGCCCGGCGATCGTGGTGGACGCCTCCTGGGATTGCTCGGCCAGCTTGCGCACCTCTTCGGCGACCACGGCGAACCCACGGCCCTGCTCACCGGCGCGGGCGGCCTCGATCGCGGCGTTGAGCGCCAGCAGGTTGGTCTGATCGGCCAGGCCCGTGATCGTGCCGACGATTCCGCCAATCTGCTCGGACTTGGCGGCCAGAGCGCGAATCGCCTCGGTCACCCGACCGGCCGACTCGTTCACCGACACCATCGCCTCGGCCGCCTCGAACGCCGCGCTGGCGCCCTGCTCGGCGACGCCGCGCGCTTCCTGTGCGGAGTTACGGGTGGCATCGGTGTTGGTGCGGGCTTCCTCCACCATCCGAGCTTGGCGCTCGGCGCCGGCGGCCACCTCGCCGATCGCCTCGGCGATCTCGTTGACGGTGCGACCGGTCTCTTCGGAGTTGGACGCCATCTCCTCCGAGGCGGCACTGATGGTCGAGGCCTGACTGGAGACGTCGGATACAACTCGCGAGAGTTCGACGCACGACCGGTTGTAGGCCTCGACCGAGGCGACCGTCGCCTCCCGAATGGCGTTGACCTCGGCGGCGATGCGGCCGATCTCGTCCTTCGACGGATCCGGGATCGGCGGCGTCACCGGGGTCACCCGGACGGTGAGGTCGCCTTGGGACATGGCGTGCAGACCCAGTCGCAGTTCCGCGACGCAGTGCTCACGGAGCATCTTCAGGCGATCGAGCACCGGAGCGACTCCGCGCGTGAGCGATCGGGCGATCAGATACGCGATCGCGATCGCTGAGATCAGCGCGATCACGACCGCGGCGATCACCAGCTCGGTGGTGAGGCTCGCGGCATCGCCGGCTTTGGAGCTTGCCATCGTGGAAGCCCCGCCCAGTACCGTTCGAAGATGTTCGACGGCGGCGGCGATCTGGTTGTAGATCGTGATCTCTTGGGACAGCACCAGCGCCGTCGCCGCCGCGTTCGACTCGGTGGTGTTACGCGTGTAGAGGGACATGATCCGCCCGTCCACCCGGGTAAACGCGTCGACGCCGCGGCGGGCCGCCGCCACAGCGCCGCCGACCGGCACCACGGTGTTGGCTGCGTCGAGCTGCGCCAAGTCGCGCTTGACGTGGCCGACCGCCGCCAGGAATGCGCGGCGCGAAGCCAGCGATCCGATCACCACGTGCCGGCCGGCCGCCCGGTTGCGCTGGATGTCGAAGGCATATGCGGTCTGCCATCCGTTCATGTCAGCGATGTCGTAGCGGGCCTGCCCCATCGCCTCGCTGACCTTCTCCAGGTCGATCACCGTCTCGGTGGCCTTGACCTGGCTGGATGATCCCCACAGGGCGACTCCGCCGGTGACTGCGAGCAGCAGAATGATCACGCCGAAGCCTGCGTACAGCTTCAAGCCGATTGACAGGTCTCGAACACGCGACATTGAACCCCCAGGGAATGACGGAAACGACGGGACGATTCCGTTCACGGGAATCGCGACCGAGTTATCGTCGAGCCGGGAGGGTGATTAAGCGCTCCTGTGCCGTCGGCTCATGGCGCGAAGGCGGGTGCCTTGCCATTGCCCAGGACGGGGCGAAGAACCTCCTGCGCCTGGTAGCCGAGAGCCGTGAATGCGATCGGTGCGCCGGGGCTCCCGTGCGCAATGAGGATGTTGCCTTCCTCGTCGAGGTAGACAGGAAGCTCCGTACCCGCCTGTGTCGTGAGTGTGTCGATGCGGAGTCTGGCCATCGTGTCGCTCCTGTCGATTGTCGGTGTGTCCGTCATCGGCATTCGACACCTATCCACTGAGCGTGGACGCCAGCAGCTCCTCGATCAGGGCCGAATCGATGCGTTCGACGATCCGCTGGGCCGCGCCCAGGCGCTCGTGCGGATGCGTGCCGGTCACGGCGATGCAGGTGAGGCCCGCCGCGGTTGCCGACGCGACCCCGGCCTCGGTGTCCTCGAAGGCCACCACTCGGGCCGGGTGGAGGTCCGCGCCGCCCAGCAGTGCCAGCGCCTGCAGATATCCCTCCGGGTGCGGCTTGCCGTGGGCGACGTCGTCGGACGAGATCACCCCCGCGAATGCTCCGGCCAGGCCGGCGGCGGCCAGCACCGGCCGGATCTCGGCGGCAGCGGCGCCGGACACCACTGCCAGCGGCACGCGGTCGGCCGCCAGCCGCACGGCCGCCCGGACGTCGGCCGAGACGGTGGAGCCGTCGGCGACGCGGGCTCGATAGGCCGCCACGCGCTGGGCGACCAGCTCGGCCAGGTCATCGCGATCGCCCATCCAGCCCGAGATGATGGCTTCGTCGCTGAGACCCGCCAGGTGATGCCGGTAGTCGGCTTCCGACAGCGGCCGTCCGAGATTTGCGAACAGTTCGGCAAAGACGGCGTACATGATCGGCTCGTCGTCAGAGAGCGTGCCGTTGAAGTCGAACGTGAACCCCAGCGGTGGACCGCTCACGTGCCGCCCGGAAGTCCGATGTGACGCCCAGCGCGCGCCGGCCGTGGCAATCCCGACTGGGCCGCCGCGATCCGTTCGACCCGGGCCAGCACCTCGTCCGAGGCGGGGCCGGCGCGGCCCGAACGGGCGTCCACGTGCAGGTACATATGCTCGGCGGTGGCCACCTCGTCACCTGCGCCGGCGTCGACCATGCGATGGAAGATGTGCAGCCGCTTGGCGTCGCGGCCGAGCACCTGAGTCGAGATCTCGAGCTGCTCGCCGGCGGTCACCGCCCGCAGGTGGCTGAGATGCGTCTCGGCCGTGAAGTAGCTGCCGGTGGACGCGCGGTAGCCGGCGTCGACGCCCAGGTAGGCCAGCAGCGCGTCGCTGGCGTCGCCGAACATCTGAAGGTAGCGGCTCTCGTGGGCGTGGCCGTTGTAGTCGACCCACTCCGGCAACACGCGAGCCGAGTGCAGCCGCAGCGGCTGGGACACGTCGTCGTCAGGGCCGATCACGCGGGGGTGTGCGCCCGCCAACCGGCCGCGCTCGGCGGCGGCTGCCACCTGACCGGCGCCGGCGCCGTTCTGGCGCAGCGCCAGCAGGATGTCGACCAGGCAGTCGTCGCGCCGCCGCTCGAGCTCGGTGGTCGAGACACCGGGCGCCTCGACCGCCGCCTGCTGAACGATCTTCTCGAGGAGCTCGTCATCCAGCTCAGGCACGTCCATCAGCTTCGTCCACGGCCACTTGAGCGACGGCCCGAACTGGGCCATGAAGTGGCGCATGCCGTTCTCGCCGCCTGCGATGCGATAGGTCATGAACGGGCCCATGAACGCCCACCGCAAGCCCGGGCCGAGCTTCACCGCCGCGTCGATCTCCTCGGCCGTGGCTACATCGTCCTCGACCATCCAGAGCGCCTCGCGCCACATTGCTTCCATCAGCCGGTCGGCGATGAACCCGTCGATCTCGGTGCGCACGTGTAGGGGCGACATGCCGACCGCCGAGTAGATCTCCCACGCCCGGTTGATCGTCTCGGCGGCGGTGTGCTCTGATCCGCACAGCTCGACCAGCGGGAGCAGGTACACGGGGTTGAACGGATGGGCGACGCAGAACCGCTGTGGGTTGTGCATGTCGGCCGAGATCCGCGACGGCAGCAGGCCGGAGGTGGAGGAGGTGATCACGGCGTCGGCCGGCGCAGCTCGATCTGCTGCGGCCAGGAGCTCGCGCTTGATCTCCTCCCGCTCGGGGGCGCTCTCCTGCACCAGGTCGGCGTTCGCCACCGCCTCTTCCACGGTCGAGACGATCGTCAGCGTGCCTTCCGGCGCCGGCGGCGCCATTGACAGCCGGCGATCGGCCCGCCGGGCGTTCGCGAGCATCGCCTCGACGCCGTCCCGCGCGTGGGGGTTGGGGTCGAACATGGTCACGTCCGACCCGTTCAGCATGAACCGAGCCGCCCAGCCCCCTCCGATCACTCCGCCGCCCAGCAGTGCGACGCGGGTCACGGCCGGACGAGTCCGAGCTTCGCGCGCGCCTCGTCCGGCGTCAGCGGCCGCACGTTCATGCCCTCGAGAATCGTGACCGCTCGTTCCACCAACTCGCCGTTGGTGGCCAGCACGCCGCGGGAGAGCATCAGATTGTCTTCCAAGCCGACGCGTACGTTCCCGCCCGCGAGCACCGCCATGGCCACGAACGGCAGCTGCATACGGCCGATCGCAAAGGCCGAGAACACGGCGTCTGGCGGCAGCCGTTCGACCATCGCCATCAGCGTCGCGATATCCGCGGGAGCGCCGTACTTGATACCGGTGCACAGCTGGATCAAGGTGGGCGAGTCGAGCACCCCGGCGGCGATCATGTCGTGCACCATCACCAGGTGGCCGGTGTCGAACACCTCCAGCTCAGGCTTGACCCCGAGCTCCTGCACGTGCCGGGCCATCGCCATCAGCATCTCGGGGGTATTCATCATCACGTAGTCGCCCCCGGCTGCGAAGTTCATGCTGCCGCAGTCGAGCGTGCAGATGTCGGGCAGCAGCTGGGCGACGTGCACCAGCCGCTCCTCGGCGCCCACCATGTCGGTGCCGTCGGGATCGGGCGGCAGCGGCCGGTCGGTTCCACCCAACGCGAGATCTCCGCCCATGCCGGCGGTCAGGTTGATGATCACATCGGTTCGCGCGGAACGGATCCGCTCCACCACCCGGCGGTACAGCTCAGGATCGCGCGAGCCCTTGCCGGTGGCGGGGTCGCGCACGTGCAGGTGCACGATGGCGGCGCCCGCGGCAGCCGCCTCCAGCGCCGAATCGGCGATTTGCTCGGGAGTCACCGGTACCTTGTCGGAGCGGTCGGTGGTCGCACCCGCTCCCGTGATCGCGCAGGTGATGAAGGCTTCGTTGTTCATCTCGCAGACTCTACATGTGCCCCGTGAATAAAAGGTGCCTGGCACCTTTTATTCACGCAGCGCGAGGGCGAGCTCGGGCTCGTCGGTGATGATGCCGGTGACGGCGGGCTCGGCCAGCAGCCGCTTCAGATCGACCGCGTCGTTGACCGTCCACGCCCACAGCTCCAGCGGGGTGGAGGCCGCGGCCTGCAGGAGGCCGGCATCGATCATTCCGATCTCGGCGATCACCGCCTGGGCGCCACACTCGGCCGCCCGCCGGAAAGGGTCGCGCCCGCGCTGTACCAGCAGCCCGGTGCGGACGTCGGCATCGAGCCGTCGCAGCTCCCGCAGCGCCCCGGGCAGGAACGAGCTCACCACCAGCCCCACCGGCCGCGGCTCGAGTGCGGCCAGCAGCCGTCGTTCGAGTCCGGGCTGCTTGAGCTCGAGGTTGAGGGCGATCCGGCCGGCCGTGAGCGCGACCAGCTGGTCGAGCGTGACCGGGGCGGGATCGTGTGGCCGCACCCGGTCGTGGGACAGGACGAGCGCTCCGCTCGGGTCGGCCCGTACGTCGGTCTCGATCAGGTCGGCGCCCAGGTCGATCGCGGCCGCGAACGCCTCCAGCGAGTTGTCCTCCAGCCTGGCACTGGCCCCGCGATGCGCTGCGATCAGGGTGCTCATGCAGCGTTCGATGCTACCGCTGCAGGGCGGTGGCGCCGACGTCCCGGCACCACCGCCCCACGCTCAGGGCACGCTCACCCCGCGAAGGAGTGGAACTCGCCCAGCTTGTTCGGCAGCTTCGGGGTGAACGGATGGAACTTGTACACCTTGCTCGTGTCGAATCCGGCCTTGCCGGCCGCGGTCTTGTCCAGGAACGGCATCAGCGCATCGACTGCGCCGCTGATGTTCTTGAGACCGAGGGTGCGCTCGTAGCCGTTGTTGTTGGGAGGATCGACGCTCTCGGCGACGCCCTGAATCCCGGTGATCTTCTCCACCGGCCCGCCGTCGCGGCGGGCGACGCTGGGGCCGAGCACCCGCGCCAGGGTGCGGTGGTCGGACTCGATGCCCATGATCCGCGCTGCGGTTACGCGCAGGTCTGCGGTCGAGAAGTGGCGCACGCCGACCAGATAGGCGGCGATGAACGCGTCCTCGAGGCTGGTCAGCGTATTCAGCGTGACGTGGGCGTTCGAGAACATGTGCTTGGGGTAGTAGAAGGCGGTGAACGGCGAGGGCTTGTTGCCCAGCGCGCCCTTCTCCAGCAGGTAGTGGGACATCTCCTCCTGCCGGGCGGCCTTCAGGTACCCCTGGTCGTCAGCCGCGAGCCGCTTGAAGAACGGCGCGTGGTTGATGATGTTCGTGTACGTGGTGACCGCAAGTGCCTCGGCGATCTCCGCCGCGCCGAGGATGTCGACGTCGGTCTGTGTGGCGCCCGCGGCAAACGCGCTGGACGGCAGCACGGCGGCGATTCCGGCCACCCCTGCGCCCGCCACCGCGGCTTTCTGCAGGAACGCGCGCCTGCTGTTCTGGGTTTCGACCTGATCCAACATATCGTCCTCCCCTGATAGACGATGCCCGCGGCGGCCCGGGTAGCCACCGCTTTGTCGGCACCCATTCGGCGGGAGTCGCGAATCGGTTCGTTCGGGGAGCCGAATCAGGACGGACGTGCGCCGCGACCTGCGGAGGAATTGGTCGAGGCGCGCACGTTCAGGCTGGCGTGCACCACCCGTGGGTGCATCACCTCGGCGCGCTCGATCCGGGCCACCAGCAGCTCGATCGCCGCAGTGGCCACCTGCCCGGGGTGGAGGTCGAGTGCGGTCACAGGTGGATCCGAGTCGTATGCCCGGTCACCGTCTGACCCGGCGGCGATGCGAAGGTCTTCCGGCACGCGCAGGCCCAGAGTGCGGGCCACCCGGGTGGCCGCGATCGCGAACCACTCGGGGGCGGCGAAGATCCCGTCCGGTGGGTCGGCCGACTTCAGCAGCTCCTGGATCATCTCCGCCGCGGTGGTGTCGTTGTGCGTGATCAGCAGCTCGACTTTGATCGGCGTCTGCCCGCGCGCCAGGCACCAGTCCTCGTAGGCTCGATCGGTCTCGGTTGTCCAGGTGTGGTCGCTGCGTCCCACCAGCGCGATCCGGCGACTGCCGGATGCGGCCAGGTGGTCGAGCACCGTCTGGGTGTTGGCGAACGTATCGGCGCCGGCCCACCAGCGATCGTCGGCGTCGCAGGGATCGGGCTCGATCGTCACCACCGGGATGTCGCTGCCGCGAAACGTGCGCAGCGCCTCGTCGTCGGCCGGCGGGTCGGCGATCACCACCCCGTCCAGCGGCAGCCGCCGGGCCTCCTGCACGGGGTCGACCGACGGTACCAGGGTGAGGGCGTATCCACGCGCGAAGGCGGCCTGTGCAGCCGCCCCGGTCATGCGCGAGTAGTAGTAGATGCCCGCCGCATATCCGGGATCGGCGATGGTCGGCAGGATCAGCCCGATCGCGCCGGTTCGCCCGGTACGCAGCCGCCGCGCAGAGGGGTTGGCCCGATACCCCAGCTGGTCGGCCACCCGCCTCACCCGCTCCGCGGTCGCAGGGCTCACCCCGCCGCGATTGTCGAGTGCGTTCGAGACCGTGCTGACCGAAACCCGTGCGGCGCCGGCCACGTCGCGGATCGTGGGTCGCGCATCTCCTTCGGAGCCCTGCCGGGACATTCGCGAACAGTACCAAAAACGTTTTCGTATTGACAGCGGAAACGATATGAAATAAGGTCACCCATTCGAATCGACCGTCGGGGCACCGGCGACTGGAGGGCACACCAGGATGACCAGCACCAAGACCCGGCAACTGTTGGCGATTGCAAGTTGTGTGGCTGCGCTGGTCGTGGCTGCGGGCTGTGGCAAGTCGGCCACCAGCACCAGCTCTGCGCCCAACGGCACCACGTCCGCGACCGCCGGCTTGGTTGCAGCCTCGCCTCCCGCGACCGGCCCCTACACCCAGCCGATCGTGTGGGCGCTGTATCGCGAGACCAGCACCATCGATCCGATCTATGACTTCGACTACCCCGACAACACGCCGACCGCGGCCATGTGCGACACGCTGCTGCGGCAGTCCGCGACGGGAGTCGTGCAGGCCGGCTTGTCAACGCTCACCTACACCAATCCGCTGACGCTGGTGTTCACCCTCCATGACGGGGTGAAGTTCTGGGACGGCACGCCGCTGACCTCCGCCGACGTGGTGTACAGCCTCCAGCGGCAGATGAACCCGAAGCTCGGTGGGTTCTACGGCGCGGTGTTCAACCGGGTCACCTCGATCACGGCCACCAGTCCGACGGTGGTCACGATCAAGCTCAAGCAGCCCGACTACTGGCTGCCCGGCGAGCTGTCCTCGACCCCTGGGTTCATCATCGAGAAGAAGTTTGCCGAGGCTGCGGGGGCCAAGTACGGCACCCCGGCCGGCGGCGCGATGTGCAGCGGCCCGTACAAGCTCAAGAACTGGGCTGTCGGTGACAAGCTCGCGGTCGTCGCCAACCCGAACTACTGGGACAAGGCGCTCGCGCCCAAGGCGTCCGAGATCGACTTCAAGGGCGTTCCCTCCGACTCAGCCCTCACGTCGGGGGTCGAGTCCGGCGAGATCAGCGGCAGCTACCCGCTGTCGATCTCGACCCTCGAGCAGCTCAAGACCAACTCCAACGTCAACGTCTACCTCGGCACCTCGTATGCCTCGGACGCGTTCATCGTCTCCAACGCCAAGGGGCCGCTGGGCGACGTGAAGGTCCGCCGGGCGCTGTCCCTCGCGATCGACCGCCAGGGGCTGATCGATGCCAACTATCACGGCGCGGCGCTGCTGCCCCGCACGATCACCAACCCCGGCACGTGGGGCTACGCCAAGGACGTGTTCCAGAAGGGCTGGGACGCGCTGCCCGAACCCAAGGTGAACATCCCCGCCGCCAAGGCGCTGATCAAGGCGGCCGGAGCCGAGGGCAAGACGATCACGCTGGGCATGTCCAGTGAGATCCCGACCAACAACACCGAGGCGATCGCGGTGCAGGCCGCGGGCCAGGAGATCGGGCTCAAGGTCAATCTGCACTCGGTGTCGGCGGCCAACTACATCAACTTCTTCATCGATGCCAACGCCCGCAAACCGGTTGACGGCTTCTTCACCGTCAACTACCCGGACTTCGCCGATCCCGCCGGGCTCTACTCCACCTTCGTCATGCCCGACGGATCTCAGAACTACGACGGGTTCAGCGATCCGAAGATCACCAAGCTGATGAACGCGGCGCGCACCACCGCCGACGACACCAAGCGGGCGCAGCTGGTCGTGGCAGCCCAGGCGCTGATCATGAAGGAGCTGCCCTGGATCGGGATCACCGTCCCCGACACGATCCTGGTCATGAACAAGGCGATCACCGGGCCTCCGGTGACCTTCTCGTACATGTTTGCTCCGTGGTTTGCGACCCAGCTGGGGGCGAGCGGCTGAGCATGGCGCGGTTCCTCCTGCGCCGCTTCTTGATGTTGATCGCGGCGTTGCTGGTATCGAGTTTCGTGATCTTCAGTGCGCTCTATGTGGCGCCGGGCAATCCACTGGCAACGCTCTCCGGCGGCCGCGCGCTGCCGCCGGAGGCGATCGCGGTGCTGGAGCATCGCTACCACCTCGACCAGCCGTTCTTCGTTCGCTACTTCGACTACATCAAGGGCGTGTTGCACGGTGACCTGGGGTACTCGATCATCCATCGTGAGGACGTCTCGACCCTGGTCGCGTCGCGCATCGGCACCACGCTCGAGCTGGTGCTGTATGCCTCGTTTCTGATCATCCTGATCGGCGTGGGGCTGGGCCTGATCGGCGGGCTGCGACCCGGCGTGACCGACACCGGCGTGGTGATCACCTCCACGGTATCTGCGGCGATCCCATCGTTTGTGGCGGCGATCGTGCTGGTGAGCGTGTTCGCCGTCAACCTGGGGTGGTTCCCGACCCAGGGCAACGGGGTGGGGGCCTTCGATCAGTTCAAGCACCTGACGCTGCCGGCGATTGCGCTGTCGCTCTCGTCGATGGCGCTGGTCGCGCGGGTGACACGTACCTCCGTGCGGGAGGAGATGCAGCACGAGCACGTCCAAACCGCGGTCAGCCGCGGGATCAAGTCCTCGGCCATCATCCGCCGGCACGTGCTGCGCAATGCGGCCATCCCGATCACCACGGTGGCCGGCCTCACCATCGCCTCGCTGATCGCGCTGGACGCTGTGGTGGAGCTGGCGTTCAGCCTCAACGGGCTCGGCTCCTACCTCGTCCAGGCGGCCCAGTCCAAGGACTTCGCGGTCGTCCAGGGGATCTCGTTCGTGCTGGTGGCGGCATTCGTGATCGTCAACACCGTGGTCGACCTGCTGTACGCGCTGCTGGATCCCCGGGTCAAGCTGGGAACGAAGGCCGAATGAGCGTCGTCGCGCCACCGTCATCAGCAGCGGGCCGGGTGCGGCGGGTGGGAACGCGCGGCCTGGCGGGTACGGGATTCCTCGGCTACCTGTCGTTTGTGATCATCGTCGGGGCGGCGCTGGTGGCCGTGTTCGGCCCCATGATCTCGCCCTTCGATCCCAACCAGGTCAACCTCTCCAACTCGTATGTGGGATCGACCGGGTCGCACTTCCTCGGTTTCGACGGCCAGGGCCGAGACCTGCTGTCGCGGCTGCTGGTGGGTGCCCGCACGTCGCTGATCGGGCCGCTGGCGGTGGTCGCGTTTGCGATCGTGCTGGGGACCGTGATCGCGATCGCCACGGCGTGGAAGGGCGGCCGCTTCGACACGGTGTCCTCGACCGGTCTGGACATCCTGTTCGCGTTTCCCGGGATCCTGCTGGCGGTGCTGGCCGCCGCCGTGTTCGGCGCCGGCCTGACCGCGGCGTCGCTGGCGCTCGCGGTCGCCTACATGCCGTATGTCGCCCGGGTTGTGCGAAGCGGTGCCCTGCGCGAGCGCAACCAGGCCTACATCGCCGCCCTCGAGGTGCAGGGCTTCTCGGGATTCTTCATCTGCCTGAGACATCTGGTGCCCAACGTGATGCCGCTGATCGTCGCCCAGGGGACGATCCTGTTCGGGTACGCGATGGTCGATCTGGCCGCGATCTCGTTCATCGGCCTGGGCGTCCAGCCGCCTCAGCCGGACTGGGGCGTGATGGTGTCGGAGGGGCAGCCGGGCGTGCTTCAGGGTTATCCCGCCGAGTCGCTGGCCGCGGGACTTTGCATCATCGTGGTGGTGGTCGCGTTCAACCTCCTGGGTGAGCGCTTGGTCGAACGTTCACAAAGGAGCGATAGATGACGGAGCTGTATTACCTCTCGGCGCTGCGTGCCCGCGAGATGTTTGTCTCGCGGGAGCTCTCCCCGGTCGAGCTGATGGACGCGGTGATCGAGCGGGCCGAGCAGGTGGAGCCGACGGTGAACGCCTTCTGTCATCGCTACTACGACCGCGCTCGCGATCAGGCCAAGCAGGCCGAGGCCCGCTACGCCGGCAAGGGCGAGCCGCCGCGGCCGCTGGAAGGACTGCCGGTCGCGCTCAAGGACGAGGAATCGATCGTCGGCGAGCCGTTGTCGCTGGCCTCGCTGATGCACAAGGACGACGTCGGCCACACGACCACGGCGGTCGCCCAGCGGATCATGGAGGCCGGCGGCATCATCCACGCCCGCTCGACCACGCCGGAGTTCTCGTGTGCCGGGTTCACGCACTCGCGGTTGTGGGGGGTGACCCGCAACCCGTGGAACCCGGAGTTCGGTGTGGGCGGATCGTCGGGTGGGTCGGGGGCGTCGCTGGCGGCGGGGACATCGCTGCTTGCCAGCGGCTCGGACATCGGCGGTTCGATCCGGATCCCGGCCTCGTTCAACGGCGTGGTCGGATTCAAGCCTCCGTTCGGGCGGGTGCCGGTGGAGCCGCCGTTCAACCTCGACCAGTTCTGTCACTGCGGGCCGCTGGCGCGCACCGTGGCCGACTGCGCCCTGTTCGAGAACGTGCTGGCCGGCCCACACCCGTCTGACATCGTGTCGATCCGGCCCAAGCTCGAGATACCCGATCGGCTGGAGGGGATCGAAGGCCTGCGAATCGGACTGTGCCTGCACCAGGGCGACTATCCGCTCGATCCTGAGGTGGAGCGAAACACCAGGGACGCGGCCGCAGCGCTGGCCGACGCCGGTGCGATCGTGGAGGAGTTCGAGCTGGGCGTGACCGAGGCCGACATCAACCGCGCGGCGTCGGTGCATTTCGCGGCCATGTTCGGCGACTGGATCACCACGGAGGCGGAGGCCGCCCCCGATCTGGTGACGGCCTACGCCGCACGGTTCGGCGAGTGGTCGAAGCGCACCGCCGGCGAGATGCCGATGATGGCCGGGATGGAGATCGAGGCGGCCATCTGGCATGAGCTGGCGACGGCCTTCGAGCGGTTCGACGCGTTCATCACCCCCACCGTCGGCACCCGCGGCCTGATCGCTGGGGACGACTATGTGGGGCATGGCTTGGAGGTCGGTGGAGAGCAGCTGGAGTTCTACTTCCAGGCGATCATGACCCCGCTGTTCAACATCGCCAGCCGCTGCCCGGTGCTGAACGTGCCTTCGGGGTACAGCGACAACGCCGTCCCCACGGGGCTGCAGATCGTGGGCCGGACGTATGACGACATCACCGCGTTTCGGGTCGGCGCGGCACTCGAGCGGCAGCGCCCCTGGTTCGATGTGGAGGAGCGGCGCCCGACGCTATGACCGACCTGCTGACCGTCGACGGGCTGTCCGTGCGTCTCCCGGTATCGGGCGAGATGCGCACGGTGCTCGACGGCGTCAGCTTCTCGCTCGCTCCCGGTGAGGCGCTGGGGCTGGTGGGCGAGTCGGGCTCGGGCAAGTCGATGACGGTGCGGTCGATCTCGCGGCTCCTGCCCACCGGGGCGGAGGTGGACGGCACCGTCACCTTCGACGGCCGTGACGTGTACAGCCTGCGCGGCGGCCAGCTCCGCGACTATCGCCACGAGACCGCGGTGGTGTTCCAGGATCCCCGGGCGCATACCAACCCGGTGCGGCGGATCGGCGACTTCATGACCGAGACGCTGCGCGAGTCCGTGTCTCGTTCCCAGGCGAAGGCGCAGGCGGTGGACATGCTCGGCCAGGTCGGGATCGAGGACGGCGAGCGGCGGCTGCGGCAGTACCCGCACGAGCTCTCGGGCGGCATGTTACAGCGGGTCATGATCGCGACGGCGCTGCTCACCAACCCTCGCCTGATCCTGGCCGACGAGCCGACCACGGCTCTGGACGTGACGATCCAGGCCGAGGTGATGGCGATCATCGACGCGCTGCGCAAGGAGTTCGAGGTGTCGCTTCTGTTCATCACCCACGACCTCGATCTGGCGGCGGCGGTGTGCGATCGCACCGCGGTCATGTACGCCGGTCAGCTGGTCGAGTTGCAGCGCGCCGACGCCCTCCACGACGACCCCTACCACCCTTACACGGCGGCGCTGGCCGGTGCCCGGCCCAGCATCGGCAGCACCGAGCCGCGGCTGGCTGCGATACCGGGCCGGCCGGTGTCGGCGTTCGAAGCGCCGCCGGGCTGCGCGTTTGCGCCCCGTTGCGGCCACGCTGAGGATCGCTGCCGCGCGTCGCGGCCCGAGTTTCGCGGGTTCGCCGACGGCAGTGTCCGGTGTGTGCGGGCCGAGGAGCTGCGGGGGTCGTTGAAGATGGTGCCGCATGCCTGAGCCGGTGCTCGCGGTGTCCGGCCTGACCAAGAAGTTCGGCGACTTTGTCGCCGTTGACGACGTGTCGTTCGAGGTGCAGCAGGGCCAGTCGCTGGCGGTGGTGGGCGAATCCGGATCGGGCAAGACCACCGTGGCACGCATGATCGTGGGACTGGAGACTCCCACGGCGGGCACGATCACCGTCGCCGGCAACGACCGGTCGGCGCCCGCCCGCAAGGTCAAGCTGCGGCGCGATCGCGGGCGTGAGGCCCAGATCGTGTTCCAGGATCCGTACTCCAGCCTCGATCCCCGTCAGTCGGCGGCCTCGGCCATCATGGAGGTGCTCCAGCTGCACCACCAAGGAAGCGATGCCGATCGCAGCAAACGGGCGGCCGAGCTCGGCGACGTGGTCGGCTTGGACGATCGCCAGATGCACGCCCTGCCGCGATCGTTGTCGGGCGGACAGCGCCAGCGGGTGGCGATCGCCCGCGCGCTGGCGGCCGAGCCCCAGGTGCTGATCCTGGACGAGTCGGTCGCTGCGCTGGACGTCTCGATCCAGGCCCAGGTGCTGAACCTGCTCGCCGATATCCGCGACCAGACCGGCATCTCCTACGTCCTGATCAGTCACGACCTGGCGGTGGTGCGCCAACTCACCACGCAAATTGTGGTCATGCGCCGGGGCAAGATCGTGGAGCGCGGCGTGACCGCCGAGGTGCTGGACGACCCCCAGCAGCAGTACACCAAGGTGCTTCGCGCGAGCGTGCCCGGCCCCGGCTGGAAGCCGACCCGTGGGCTGCGCGCCGGCATGGGCGAAGAGAACGAGCCTCCAGGGTGATCTCGAGCGACGAGTTTGCAGGCCTCGATGCCGTTGCCCAAGCTGAATTGGTGGCGGCCCGCGAGGTTACCCCGGTCGAGCTGGTGACCGCTGCGCTGGAGCGCATCGAGCGGCTCAATCCCGCGCTGAACTGCGTGGTCGAGACCATCTCCGACGGCGCGCTGGAGGCCGCCGCCGGCGAGCTTCCTGACGGTGGGCTGCGGGGCGTGCCGGTGATGATGAAGGATCTCGGCCAGGAGATCGCCGGCGTTCGCCAGACCGGCGGGTCCCGCGCGCTTTACGATCACATCGCCGGCCACGACAGCGAGATGGCGGCGCGCTACCGCGCGGCCGGGGTCGTGTTCGTGGGCAAGACCAACTCACCCGAGTTCGGAAACCACTCCACGTCGGAGCCCGAGGCGCACGGGCCGTGTCGCAACCCCTGGAACCTGGAGCGTACCGCCGGCGGATCCAGCGGGGGATCGGGTGCCGCCGTCGCTGCCGGGATGACCGCCGCCGCCGGAGCCAGTGACGGCGCCGGTTCGATCCGGATTCCGGCCTCGTGCTGTGGCGTGTACGGGCTGAAGCCAACTCGCTCGCGGATCTCGTCGGCGCCTGACCTCGGCGACCCGCTGTTCGGGTTGGCCGTGGTGCACGCGGTCACCCGATCGGTACGTGACAGCGCGCTGCTGCTGGATGTCGCCGCCGGCCCTGCCCCCGGCGATCCCTACGTCGCTCCCGCCCCCGCGCGGCCCTACCGCGACGAGGTGGGAGCCGAACCGGGCCGGCTGCGGATCGGCTGGTCGGCCGACTCTCCTCTCGGCGGCGGCGTGGACGCGGAGGTGGCGGCGGCGACCGAGGCGACCGCGCTGCTCTTGGAGCGGCTTGGCCACCAGGTCGAGCCGGCCGCGCCCATGATCGATCCGAGGGTGTTCCAGGACGACCTGCTGACGCTGTGGGCGGTCGCCAATGCGCACAGCCACGACGCGCTGGTGCACCGGCTGGGCCGCCCCCTGGAACGCGACGAGCTGGAGCTGACCACCTGGGAGCTGGTGGAGCATGGCCGGGAGTGCTCGGCGGTGGAGCTGTCCCAGGCGATCGCGGCCACCCACGCCGAGGGCCGCAGGATCGCCGCCTTTTACGAGCAGTACGACCTGTGGCTGACTCCGACGCTGGCGCAGCCTCCGTTGGAGCTGGGTGTGCTCAACCGTTCGATGGGCAGCGCCCAGGCGTGGTGGCGGATGGATCTCGACTTCAACCCGTTCAACCCGATCGCCAATCTGACCGGTCAGCCGGCGGCCTCCCTGCCGCTGCACATGAGTTCGGAGGGGCTTCCGATCGGGATCATGCTGACCGCGCGATTCGGCCGCGAGGACGTGCTGCTTCAGGTCTCGGCACAGCTGGAGCAGGCGCTTCCCTGGGCGCAGCGCTCCCCTGCGATCGCGGCCGGCGGCATTGATCTTCCAATCCAGCGGCCGTAGACTCGCCCGGATGCTGGCTCAGCCTCCGGCGCCGAACGTTCTCCCGGCGACCGCTCCGATCACCCACGTTGCCTGCGTGCCCGCGCATGCGCGAGAGCGCTGCGGGTTCGTGTCGGTGCCGCTCGACCGGCGTCATCCCAACGGCCGGCGCATCCGCATCTACTTCGAGCAATACCTGCGCCGGCAGACGGCGCGGCCTCGGCTCTCGACGGTGGTCTCGATCGAGGGTGGGCCCGGCTACTCGACCACCTCCGACCGTGCCAACCGGCTGGAGGTGTGGCGACCGGTCAATGCTCGCCGTGACCTGGTGCTGATCGATCTGCGTGGAACAGGCCGCTCCCACGCGATCCTGTGCCCGGCCTTCAAGAACCACGACACCCAGTACATCGCTCGCGCGGGCCGCTGTGCCCAGCAGCTCGGCCCCAATCGGGACTTCTACGACACGGCTCAGTCGGTGAAAGACATGCAGGCGGTGCTGCTGGCGCTGCGCGCCGGGAAAGTCGACATGTACGGCGACTCGTACGGGTCATACGCGGCCCAGGCATTCGCGCTTCGGTATCCCGGTCGGCTGCGGTCGCTGGTGCTGGACGGTACCTACCCGCTGCCCAGCTCCGACGCCGAGCTGCGAGACATCGCGACCGCCAGCCGGCGGGCGTTTCGATTGGTGTGCCGACGCGGTCCCAACTGCCCGGTGAAGGGCTCCGATCCGGTGGCGGTGCTGCACCGCTTCATACAGCAGGTGCGGGCCAATCCGATCACCGGCAAGACTCACGACGGCGACGGCGCACCGGTGAGGGTGACCGTCAACGAGGACTCGCTGGTGCAGACGGTGATGGACGCCGAGGCGGTGCCGGCCGTGTACCGAGACCTGCTGGGTGCGATCCTGTCGGCCGAGCACGGCGACAACGCCCCACTGCTGCGCGTTGTCGCCGAGAACATCACGGTCGACTCGCCGAACGGCCCGCGGCGCGACTTCTCCGAGGCGCTGTATGCCGCGGTCATATGCCATGACTACCCCCAGCCGTGGTCGGCCACGACACCCATTCCGGGGCGATTGAGCGAGGCGTTGGCGCGGATCGATGCGCGTCCCCCGGCACAGTTTGCGCCGTTCTCGGCGCGGGCCTGGACCGGCACCGACTATGAGGGCGCCCTGGCGTGCGCCCGCTGGCCGGCGCCGGCGTTCCCCGACCCGCCCGCCCCGCCTCACGCTCGCTACCCCAACGTTCCCACCCTGATCCTGAACGGCGATCTGGACAACATCACCCCGCTGGAAGACGCCCGGGTGGTGGCTCGACGGTTCCCGAACAGCAGGCTGGTGGACGTGTTCAACTCGGTGCACGTGACCGTGCTCGCTGACCAGAACGAGTGCGCTTCGGTTCTGTACGAGCGGTTTGTGCGCTCACTCTCGCCCGGCAACACCACCTGCGCCGCCCGGGTTCCGGAGGTGCGAGTGGTGCGCCGGTACCCACTCAGCCTGAGCGACGTTCCCGGTGCCGTCTCCACCACAGGTGACCGTTCCACGCTTGTCCAGCGGCGCATGTCCGCTGCCGCGGCCGACACGGTCGCCGATGTGATCTCGGACTGGTGGGTCAACTACTCCGGCGTGGGGGTCGGGTTGCGCGGAGGCACCTGGTCGTACACCGGTGCAAATCACACCGTCTTCCACCTGGCAAGCACCCGGCTGGTGCCGGGCGTAGCGGTTACCGGACGGGTCGACTACATCGTCAACACCGGGGCGGTTGCTGCCACGGTCACGGTGCGGTCTGCGGGCACCGCCCAGCGAATCCACATGACCTGGTCGCTCAACCAGCGGCTGGGACGGGCGGCGATCACCGGCTCTGGCGGCGGGCGGGTGCTGCGCCTGCGTATGCTGGCGCCGTGAAGACCCTCTACCGGGCGCCGTTTTCGACCAACGTCGAACGGGTTGCACTGGCACTCGCGCACAAGAGCATCGAGGTGGAGTCGGTGGTGATCGGCTACGACGATCGCAGCCTGGTGGAGCAGGTCAGCGGCCAGCCGCTGGTGCCGGTGCTGGTGGACGACGGGCTGGTGGTGACCGACTCGATGCGGATCGTCCGCCACCTCGAGGCTCGGCATCCCGATCCGCCGCTCTATCCCAGCGACCCGAACCGGCTGGCCGAGATGCTGATCTTCATCGACTGGTTCAATCGGGTTTGGAAGGTGGCTCCCAACGCGATCGAGGCCGAGCTGCGCCGGGCCTCGCCCGACACGGCCCGCGTGGATGCGCCGGCCTCTGAGATGGGTGCGGCGCTCGACCTGTTCGAGTCGCTGCTGACCGGCCGTGAGTTCCTGCTGGGGGATCGGTTCTCGGCGGCTGACTGCGCGGTGTTCCCGTTCGTGAAGTTCGGCCTTGGCCGGCCGCCCGGCGATGATGAGCTGTTCCACGTGATCCTCGAGCAGCACCAGCCGCTGGGCCACGACCACCCGCGCGTGTGCGAGTGGATCGTCCGCGTGGACGCGTTCCCGCGGGCGTGACCGAGGCCGTATGATGACCGCGTGAGCACCGGTTGGGTCTGGGACGAGCGGTACATGTGGCATCAGAGCGGCTCGTTCGCGGACTGGATGCCGCTGGAAGCGTTGTATGAGCCCGAGCCGTCGCTCGAGAGCCCAGCCACCAAGCGGCGGTTCAAGAACCTGGTCGACGTCAGCGGCATGGCCGCCCACCTGACCGCGATCGACGCGCGGCCGGCCACCGAGCAGGAGCTGGCCCGGATCCACACCGCCGCCTACATCGCGTCGATCCGGGAGCGCTCGGCCGAGAGCGGCGGCGAGGCGGGGGAGGGCACGCCGTTTGGCCGTGGCAGCTTCGAGATCGCGAGCCTGGCCGCCGGCGGCTGCATCGCCGCCGTGGATGCCGTGCTCGACGGCACCGTCTCCAACGTGTACGCGCTGGTGCGCCCGCCGGGCCATCACGCCGAGTCTGATCGCGGCCGTGGGTACTGCATCTTCGCCAACGCGGCGATTGCGGTGAAGCACGCTCAGGTCGTTCGCGGGCTCGATCGGGTTGCGATCGTGGACTGGGACGTGCACCACGGAAACGGCAGCGAATCGGCGTTCTACGACGATCCTTCGGTGCTGACCATCTCGCTGCACCAGGAGGAGCACTATCCGGCCGGGCGGGGCCGGGTGGCCGATGCCGGCGAGGGCGCGGGCGATGGCTACAACATCAACATCCCGCTGCCCGCCGGCGCTGGGCGGGCGGCCTACGAGCACGCCTTCGAGCGGGTGGTGGTGCCGGCGCTGGACGCATTTTCGCCGCAGCTGATCGTGGTGGCATCGGGCCTCGATGCCAACTGGACCGATCCCGGCGGCCGCATGAACCTCACCCCCGAGTGCTTCCGGCGGCTCACGGCCACGCTGATGGACGCGGCAGATCGGCTGTGTGACGGCCGCCTGGCGCTGCTGCACGAAGGCGGCTACTCAACGCTGGCGGTGCCGTACTGCGGCCTCGCCGTCCTGGAGGCGCTCACCGGTCACCTCACCGGTGTGCCCTATGACGCTGCCGCGGACGGCGATCCGGGTGCCCGGCCGCTGCATCAGCACGAGCGCGACGCCGTCGATGCGGTCGTGAATAACGGTGCCTGGCACCGTTATTCGTCCTAGCGTTCGTAGCCGGGGTTCTCGCGGTCGAGCTGGCGCTTGACCGACGCAAACAGCTTGGCCGCGCCGGCTTCGTCGTTGTGGAAGAAGCCGGCGGTGGCGATGGCGATGTCCTCGCCGACTTCGATCAGCGGCTGCCCGGTGGACTGAGCCAGCACCTGCACCTCGCAGGCCCGCTCCAGGAAGTACAGCTTCTGCCAGGCGTCGGCCACGTCCCTTCCGATCACCAGCACACCGTGGTTTTCCAGCATCACCACGCCGGTCTCGTCGCCGACCGCCGAGCCGATCCGGTCGCCTTCGTCGGCTGCCCGGGCCAGTCCGCCGTACTCCAGCCGGGAGACATGCCCGTGGAACCCCATCGAGTTCTGGCTGAGCCTCGTGTCGAAGCCGCCGGCGGTCATTGAAACCGCCGTCGCGAAGGGCATGTGCGTGTGAAAGACGCATCGCGCCGACGGCCGCGCGCGATGGGCGCCGCGATGGATCATGAAGGCGGTCACCTCCCATTCACCCTTGCCGTCGACCACGACGCCGTCACCGTCGACGGTGAGGATGTCGGACGCGGTCAGCTCCGACCAGTCCGGCCCGTAGGGGTTCAGCAGAAACAGGTCGTCGCTGCCGGGGACCGCGAAGCTGAAATGATTGTCGATTCCTTCGTTGTAGCCGTACAGGGCGGCCGCGCGCAGTGCGGCGGCCAGCTCGATCTTGGCTCGGCGAAGGACGTCTGCTGTGACTTCCTGGGCGATCGTCATATCGACAGTCTAAGTCCGATCGCCCAGGGGAGCCGCAGGTCAGGCCGCGGCCGCGACCCTCGGGGCGGCCTGCTGCACCAGCTCGTCCAGCACCTGCCTGACGGACTCGCGCTGCTCGCGATCGAGCGGCAGTCCGTCGTCCCCGAAGGCGGTCGCCGCCTGGGGAATCCCGGCCTCCGGTTCGATCACTCGAGCGCCGATCCGAGCCAGCACCCGGCGGGCGTCGGCACGCGCCCACATGGCCGCGTAGTCGTTCGTGCTGGCGCCGATCACCGCCACCGGCTTGTTACGCAGCGGGTTGGTGGCCAGCGGCCGTGATGCCCAGTCCAGAGCGTTCTTGAGGGCGCCGGGGATGGACGAGTTGTATTCGGGAGTGGCGATCAATACGGCGTCTGCCTCGGCGATCGCCGAGCGGAGATTGTCCACCGCGGGGTTGTGGTCGGCTTCGGCGTCCTGGTCGTAGTGCGGAAGGTCGCGGAGCTGGTCGAACCGCACCAGCTCCACGCCCTCCGGGATCAGTTGGCCGGCCGCGGTCAGCAGGCGCGAGTTGTGCGACTCGTTGCGCAGGCTGCCGGAGATCCCAAGCACCTTCATGTCAGGCGGCCTTCGTGAACGAGAAGCTGGCGACCAGCTTGACCTTGTTGTCGACCAGCAGTCCGCCGCCGGGGATCGGTGTGTTCCAGTTGACGTTGAAGTCGGTGCGATCGATGACCGCAGCGATGTCCACGCCGACGCGCTCGTTGCCCCACGGATCGGTTCCCGCACCGGTGATCTCGACGTTGACGTCAACCGGCTTGGTGACACCCTTGAGCGTGAGCTCACCGGCGACCTCACCCTCGGCCAGATGATCGACCTTGAACTCGGCCTGCTGGTAATTCTCCACGTCGAAGAAGTCCGGGCTCTTGAGGTGAGCGTCGCGAGCCTCGTCGTGGGTGTCGATGCTTGCCAGCTCGAGCGAACCGGAGAGGCTGGGGTCATCGCCGCCGGCCAGGGTGGCCTCGAACTCCGTAAACTGCCCGTGCACCGTGGCGATACCCATGTGCTTGACCTCTGCGTCGATGCGCGAGTGTGACTTGTCCGACTGCCAGGTGCCGGTCGGAATCTTGGTTGTCTCGATTGTGCTCATTTAAACCATTCCCCTCTGGATGAGATATACTTGAACTGTCAAGCATCATATCGGAGAAACATTGTCTAGTCAAGTATTGAGTGATCAAGTGATGAAAGCGTGGGTCTCGTACGTCTACGGGCACTCCGCGCTGGTGCGCCGCCTCAACGCCGAGATGTTGGAGGCGCACGGCCTTGGCTTGAACGATTACGAGGTGATGCTGCGGCTGTGGTATGCCCCCGACCACCAGATGCGGCGCATCGATCTGGCCGAGAGCGTGCTGCTGACGGCCTCGGGCATCACTCGTCTGCTCGACCGCATGCAAGCCGCCGGCTATGTGGACAAGGCCTTCTGCCCGACCGATGCCAGGGTCACCTATGCGGTGCTCTCCGAGGCCGGGATCGAGAAGTTCCACGCCGCCCGGGTAACCCACCTGGAGGGCGTGCAGCGGGCATTCGGCGACCGCTTCTCAGAGGAAGAAGCCGCCACCCTCGCTCAACTCCTGGGCCGCATCAGACTCCACGAATCAGCCGAAAGCGACGACCACCCTCCAGCGTGTGGGTGAATAAAAGGTGCCAGGCACCTTTTATTCACTGCTAGCCGCAGCTGGAGCCGGCCTTCGGTGAGTAGGGGCCTTCGATTTCGGGCTTGGCCTGGAACGAGGAGTTGCAACCGCAGGTCGATGCGACGTTGGGGTTCTCGAAGCGGAACCCTGCGCCCATCAGCCCGTCGATGAAGTCGATCGTGGAGCCCTGGAGGTAGGGCAGGCTGACCGGGTCGATCACGACTCGCACGCCGTCCTGCTCCAGCTCGATGTCGCCGTCCTCAGCGCCGGAATCAAACCCGATCGCATACTGGAAGCCCGAGCAGCCGCCGCCTTCGACGGCGACCCGCAGCACCTGGGCATCGGGATCCTCCGCAGCCAGTGTGCGTACCTTGTCAGCGGCCGTCTGTGTCAGCGTCACCATGCTCGCATCGTAGCAACCCGAGCTGTTCGCGGATAGCCCAGCGCCGCACCTTGCCGGTCGCGGCTCTCATCGGTGGTTCTCCACGAACTCGAGCCAGCCCGCGTACTCCTGCTCGCGCCAGGCCGCCGACTCGGGCGATGGTTCCAGCCTGGTGCCTCCGGCCGCCAACGAACCCAGCTCATCCAGCGAACGCGCCCCGGCCCCAACGGCCGCAAACGACGCCGCCCCCAGCGCGGTCGCCTCCGTGGTCGGGGAGATCAACACCGGAATCCCGAGCACATCCGCCTGCCGCTGCATCATCCACCGGTTGGCGGTCATGCCGCCGTCGACGCGCAGCAGCTCGGGACGGGTGCCGGCCTTGGCCAGCGCCTCGACCAGGTCGCGCACGCGCAGGGTGATCGACTCCAGCACCGCCCGCACCAGGTGCGCCCGGGTGGTGTGGGCGGTCATACCGGCCCAGGTTGCCCGCTCGTTGGAGCGCCACCAGGGAGCGGCCAGACCGGTCAGCGCCGGCAGGAAACGCACCCCGCCGGCGTCGCGCACCGACCGGGCCAGCGTCTCGGTCTGATCGGCGGTGTCGAACAGCTGCAGCGTGTCGCGCAGCCAATTGACCGCCGAGGCGGCCGAGAACACCCCCCCGTCCAGCGCATAGGTGCTGACCCCGTCCGCTGTCCAGGCCACCGTAGGGAGCAGTCCGGCGGGATCACCGGGCGGCTGGGAGCCGGTATTGGCGAGCAGGAACACTCCGGTGCCGTAGGTGGCCTTGGCATCTCCCGAGGCGATGCAGCCGTGGCCGGCGAGGGCGGCGGTCTGATCCACCAGCATCGCCCGCAGAGGCAGATCCGCGATCGACCCCAGATCGCCGGTCGACTCCCCGATCGGCGGCAGCGTTCCGGGGTCGACGCCGAAGATCCGGCACAGCTCGGGATCCCAGCGACCGGGGGCTGCGATCGCCTGCAGCTGAGTGCGCGCGGCGGTGGAAGGTTCGGTGATGGCGCCGCCGCCGAGGCGTGCGAGCAGATAGGCGTCCAGCGTGCCGAAGCGGGCCCGCCCGGCCGCAGCCGCCGCTTGCACGTCCACATCGTTTTCCAGCAGCCACGTGATCTTGGTGGAAGAGAAGTACGGATCCAGCGGCGTGCCGGCCAGCTCCCGCACCCGCTGCTCGACGCCGTCCGCGCGCAGCCGCTCCACGATCTGCTCGCTGCGCCGGCACGACCACACGATTGCCGGCGCCAACGGCTCGAGCGTGGCGGCGTCCCAGGCCACGATCGTCTCGCCCTCGTTGTCGAGGCCGACTCCCGACACCGCCTCGGCGCCGACCCGGCCGGTCACGTCGGCCAGCACTGCGGCCACCGACTCCACCACGGCCGTGGCGTCCTTCTCGACCCAACCGGGCTGGGGATGGGTCACCGGGACCGGCACGCGGGCGTCGGCCAGCACCGTCGCGGACTCGTCGAAGGCCACCGCGCGGGTCGCACCGGTGCCCTGGTCAACGCCGATCCACACGTCGCTCATCGTCGTCGCGCCGCGACCGCCACCACGCCCACCGCCGCCGCGACCATCAACGGCTTTCGCAGGGCCCGGACGATCATCGGGACGTCTGCCGCGGACACGTTGATCTGCGACCGCCAGGCGCCCAGCTCGCCGTCGATCACCAGTTCGCGGTCTTCCACCCGTACCGCGGTGATCGAGAACGGCAGGTCGCCGATGGGGGAGCGCACTCTCACGCGATCAGCTCCAGGGCTTCGGCGGCGGCGCGGCGGCCGGCGTCGATCGCCACGGCGACGGTGGCGGGATCCTCGAGAGGCTGCGCGTACACGGTGCGGCTTCCGTCCCAGACGGCGCCGTCCACGTTTCGCAGCGGTGTCAGCTCGTGGGCGAGCACCACCGCATCGCAGTCGACCCGCTCGCCGCCCTCGATCAGCACCGCGCCGACACGGTGGGTGCCCTCCACCCCGAGTGGGCGCGTGCGGCTGCGAAGCGTGATCTGATCCGACTCCGGCAGCGGCCGCAGCACCCCCGCTGGGGCGATCACCTCGATCGTGTCTGCGCCGGCGTGCAACAGTCGCTCGAGCGCCCGCGCCGCCCAGTCGCCGCCGCCGATCACGGCTGGGCGGCGGCCGATCAGAAGGCCGGTCTCGGACAGATGGCAGGCCACGGTGGCGGGGAGGATACCGGCGGGGCGCGGGCCGGTGAGTCCCAGCTCGGCTCGCCCCAGCGGCCGCGAGCCGGCGGCGATCACCAGGGCCGCCGCCTCGATCCGGCGAACGCCGTCCTGGCCGATCGTCATCAGCGTGTGCCCGTCCCAGCGAATCGCGGTCTCGCCCAGGTGCAGGCGGGCACCGGCAGCGGTGGCCTGGGCGGCGAACTCGATGCTCACGGGGTGGTCCCAGCCCAGCACGCCACCCACCACCGGGATCCGGTCGACCACCACGGCGTGCGCCCTGGGAGCCAGCGCATCGGCGCATGCCAGGCCGGTGATTCCGGCACCCACCACTGCCACGACCGTTTCAGACACGGGCGGCTCCCACACCCACGGTCGCGCGCGGGTCGCCGGTTGCCACCTGCCACGGCGCCAATTCGCCGTGCAGCGAGCACAGGAAGGAGACCCCCGCGAGGCACACCGCTCCCTGACAGCGCCCGCCGGTCGCCCGGGTGCGCTTGCGCAGCGCGTCCAGCGACCGCGGCGGCACGGCCATCGCGAACGCCTGGGCGATCTCGGCGGCGGTCACCTGTTCGCAGGCGCAGACGACCTGGCCGTAGCGGGGATCCCGCGCGACCAGCTCTTGCGGGCGGGGATGATGCAGCAGGCGGGGGATCGGCTCCAGAGCGGTGAGGGCGTCCGGCTGTTCGCCTTCCACGGGGGCGCCTGCCGCCGCCAGCAGCTCGTGCACGTATTCGGCCACCGCCGGCGATGACGACACCCCGGTGGAGCGGATCCCGGCGGCGTGGATCAGGTTCGAGCGGTTGCGGTCGGGCTCCAGCCGGTAGGTGGAGTCGGAGGCAGGTCGGTTGGCGGCGAAGGTCTTGATCACGTACTCGCGGCGGATCGAGGGCACCAGTGCCCCGGCGGACTCGAACACGTGCTCGAGCGTGTCGCGGTCGACGGCGCGATCGCTGCGATCGTCGTGGTCTGTGGCGGTGGGCCCGAGCAGCAGCGAGCGGTTGGTGGTGGGGACGCAGTAGATACCGCGCGTGACCTGCGTGGGAACGCCGCCGACGACCTTGGAGAATCGCCCTCCCAGCTCGCGATCCAGCAGCCAGTACTGCCCTTGCCGGGGCCAGCAGCGGAATGATTCACCACCGGCCAGGGCGGAGATCGTGTCGGCCTCGACGCCGGCCGCGTTGACCACATACCGGGCCGGGAACGCCCCGTCGGGGGTGAGCACCCGGGTCAGCCGGTCGCCATTGGATTCGAAGCCGGTGACCGGTGTGGAGAGGTGCACGTCCACGCCGTTTCGGGCGGCCAGCTCGGCGTAGCCGATGGTCAGCCGCAGGGAATCGATGATCCCGTCCTCGGGGATGTGAAGCGCAGCCAGCGCGCGGTCGGTGACCAGCGGCTCCAGCGCCCGGGCGGCGGCGGAGTCCACGATGTGCGCCTCGGCGCCGTTGGCCGCTGCTTCCTCCCGCAGCGGCTCCAGCTGCTGCTCGTCCTCGCCGGTCAGTGCGACACACAGCGTGCCCAGCCGCTCAAAGGGGGTGTCGAGCGACGCGCACAGGGTCTCCCAGCCCGGCGCCGATCGCCGCACCAGGGTCGCTTCGAGCGTGCCGGGTGTGCAGTCTGCGCCGCAGGTGGTGATGCCGGTGTTGCCCTTGGACGCGCCTTCGCCGACGTCATGGGCGGCCTCCAGCAGCGCCACCGACGCGGTGGTGAATGAGAGCCGGCGGGCGATCGCGCAACCGATCACGCCGCCGCCGACGATCACGACGTCGTAGCTGGGGCTCCCGGGCATGGGAGAGGTATACCCCCGGTGGTCACCGTGTAGGCCCACACCAGCGCCTCGGCGACCGCCTGGTACAGCTCGGCGGGGACGCGGTCGTCGACCTTGAGCGCGCTCAACGCTGCGCCCAGCACAGGATCGCTCCGCACCGGCACACCCGCCTGTTCGGCCGCCGCCACGATCACCTGTGCCAGCACACCAGCGAAGTGCCGTCGCGTGAATAAAAGGTGCCTGGCACCATTTATTCACGGAGGTCGATGTGGGTTGCGGGGCGGATGCGGATGTCGGCGACGGCGGGGCGGCCGGTGGCGCGGGTGAGCCGGGCGATCAGATCTTTCGCGGGCGATCAGCGCGCGGTCGCCGATCTCACCGGCGGGCGTGGTCACCGCGGCGCGCACTCCCCCTCCGATCAGGGCCAGGCGGATCTCGATCGCACCCGCCGAGGGAATGTGCAGGGCGAATGCCGCCTCGCCGGCCTCCGGCTGGACCCGGCTCGCGGGCGGGTCGTGGTCGGGATCGATGGGCGTGTGCGGGGGCGCCGGCTGCGGCGCACACCCGGTTGACGGCCCGCCGCGGCTTGGGTACGTCCCTCCCGGGGGGCAATCAACTCCAGCATGCGGGCGATCAGCGCGACGTCTGTGCCTGCCTCGACTCTCATCTCAACTCTCTGTCGGGGGCGACGACTACGGGGGCCATTCCGGGCGCACCGTGGTCCCGGTTATCGACCGAACAGAAGGGCACTCGAGATGGAACGAGGCCTCTACATCGCCGCGTCCGGCATGATCGCCGAGCAGATCCGCCAGGATCAGATCTCCAACGATCTCGCCAGATTGAAATCGTTGAACGGCGACGGGATGCTCGCGCGCCTCCTGCTCCAAGAGCGCAATGTTTCGCTGTGACTTCTCGCGCGCGCGGATGCGCTGGTTGAGGTAGCCGTAGTGGCGCACGCGGATGCCGGTGTGCTCCCACCGCTCGGGCAGGTAGGTGGGCATGTTGCTGAGTCTTCTGCTCGTGCACCCTGCCGCTGAACCGGTACTCGGGCCGGTTTCGCCACACCCGCAGCGCCATGTGCGTCATGGCCGCTCCGCTGCCCTCACCGCCGGTGTAGTTGGTCTCGACCAGGTAGAAGCCCTCGCGCCAGGTGCGGTGCAGCAGCTCTCGCAGATGGGGGGCATCGCCCGGTTCCATGTGCTCGTCGGCGTCCAGGTACATGATCCAGTCGCCGGTGGCGGCGTCGATCGAGACGTTTCGGGCGTCCGCGAACGAGCCGTTCCAGGGGAAGTGCACCACCCGTGCGCCGAACGACTCGGCGATCTCGACGGTCGCGTCGGTCGAGCCGGTGTCGACCACCACGATCTCGTCCACCACATCGCGCAGCGGCGCCAGACACCCCGGCAGCATCTCCTCCTCGTCACGCACGATCATGCACAGCGAGAGCGTCATCCCGCGCGGCTGCTGGGCCAGCTTGGCCGCCCGCCTCCCTCGTCCCGCCAGCGTCTTCAAGCGGCTGCCGAAGGCACCCGGCAGCCGCGCCTGGGTACCCTTGCGGGCGCGGGCGGCATCCAGGTTCTGGCGGGCGTGGGCGAGCTGGGGGTCGAGCCGGAGGGCGGCGCCGAACAGCGCTGCCGCCGCGTCGGGCTGGAGCAGCTCATACAGCAAGACGCCCGCGTAGTTAAGCACCAGTGGCTGGCAGGGGTCACGCTCGAGCGAGTGCAGCAGCATACGCAGCGACTCGGTGAACACCGGCACCCACACCTGCGCGTCCTCGGCGCCGTGGGCCAGCACCCGCTCGGTGATCTGGCAGCGCGCCTGGTGGGCACGGTTCTGGTCGTCCCACCCCGGCAGGGCCGCATATGCAGCGGTCAGGCCAATTACATCGCCCTCGCGGAGCGCCGAAGCGGCCCGCTCGACCGCCTCGATCACCTGAGTCGTGCCCGTTTCCATCGCCGGGTAGTCGGACGGGCGGCGCCCGAATTCAGCGCCCGGCGCGGTCGGGCTTGGGCGGGGGTACGATGACGGTCGTCGTGTATGTACTCATGAACGACGCCGGATTCGCCGATGACGCGCACGTGAAGCGCCTGTGAGCTCACCCGCTCGCCCCATCTCATCCCTCGCCCAATCCCAAGCCTCCGCTCCTGAGGTCACAGACAAGCGTGCCCTGGAGCTGTTCTACTGGATGTCGCTGACCCGGGCGGTGGAAGAGCGCGCGCTCAACCTCTACCGCCAGGGCAAGCTGCCCGGCAGCTACTACACGGGACGCGGGCAGGAGGCGATCGCGGTCGGCATGGCCGCTCCGCTGCGCACCGGCGCCGACGGCGACTGGCTCTCGCCCTGGATCCGCGACCTTGGCTCCTACCTGGTGCACGGGGTGCCGATCTGGCGGATCTACGCACAGTTCATGGGCAAGGAGGGATCGACCACCCGCGGCCGCGACGGCAACCTCCACATCGGCGGGCGGGAGTGGAACATCCCCTGCCAGGTGTCGCACATGGCCGACATGATCCCGTTGACCGTGGGCGCTGCCCTCGCCTACCAGCAGCGCGGTGAGGATCGGGTTGCGGTCACCAGCTTCGGCGACGCCGCCACCTCCCGCGGCGACTTCCACGAGGGCCTGAACATCGCGGCGGTGCTCGAGGTGCCGGCGATCTTCGTCGCCGAGAACAACGGCTGGGGCTACTCCACGCCGATCTCGAAGCAGACCAAGGTGACCGAGCTGTACAAGAAGGCCGCCGGCTACGGCGTGCCCGCCGTTGCCGTCGACGGCAACGACGTGTTCGCGGTGTACGCCGCCATGAGCGCGGCGGTCGACGCTGCCCGCAAGGGCGGCGGCCCGCAGTTCATCGAGTGCCGCACCTACCGCATGGGCGGTCACGCCGCTCACGACAAGTACGAGAGCTACATGCCGATGGAGACGCTCGCCCAGTGGTCGGACAAGGATCCGCTGAAGCGGCTGGAAGCCAACCTCACCGGTGACCGCGGGATCGCGGTCGAGCGGCTGGAGGAGATCCGCGGCCGGGTCAAGGACGAGGTCGCTGACGGCGTCGCCCAGGCCGCGGCCGACGAGTATCCCGATCCCGCCCAGGTGCTCGAGGGCGTATACGCGCCGGACGGGTGGCGATAGTGGCCGAGCTCACCTACCTGGAGGCGATCAACGCCGCCCTGCACGACGAGATGGAGCTGGACGACCGCGTGTTCTGCATGGGTGAGGACGTGGGCAAGCAGGGCGGTGCCTTCGGCGCCACCAAGGGCATCCAGCAGCGCTTCGGCGTGCCTCGCGCGATCGACACTCCAGTGGCCGAGGCCGGGATCGCCGGCGTCGCCATCGGCGCGGCCATGGCCGGGCAGCGGCCGGTGGCCGAGATGCAGTTCGGCGACTTCGTCTCGATCGCCTTCGACCAGCTGGTGACCTGCGCCGCCAAGATGCACTACCGCATCGGCTGGGCGGTGCCGATGGTGATGCGCTGCCCCAACGGCGGCGGTGTCGGCGGCGGCCCCTACCACTCCGAGAACGTCGAGGCCTGGTTCCATCACCACGCCGGCCTCAAGATCGTGTGCCCCGCCACCGCCGAGGACGCCTACGGCCTGCTGCGGTCGGCCATCCGCGATCCCAACCCGGTGGTGTTCTGCGAGCACAAGTTCCTGTACCGGCGCGAGAAGGCCGAGGTGCCCACCGGCCCCCACGGCGTGCTGGTGCCGCTCGGCCAGGCGCTCGTGCGCCGCCCCGGCGACGACCTCACCATCGTGACCTACGCCTCCACGGTGCGATCGGCCATGACCGTCGCCGACCAGCTCGAGGCGCAGGAGATCTCGGCCGAGGTGATCGACCTGCGCACCTTGATCCCGTTTGATTCGGAGACGGTGCTGGAGTCGGTGCGAAAGACCGGCAAGGTGCTGGTGGTGCACGAGGACAACCTCACCGGCGGGTTCGGGGCGGAGGTGGCGGCCATCATCGCCGAGCACGCCTTCGAGTATCTCGACGCTCCGGTGCGGCGGCTGGCCGCGCTCGACACGCCAATTCCGTTCGCCCCCGTGCTCGAGCAGGAGTACCTGCCGACCGAGGACGACCTGCTGGTGGCCGCGCTCGACCTCGCCTCCTATTAGCACGGCCACCCGCTCGGCTTTCCTTTGAGTCTGGTAGTCGCGTACGCTACGCGTACTTGACGAGTTCTCAAATACCGCGTCACGATCTCGGTACGGTTGGGGATTCGCCTCGGTGTCTCCGTTCCGCGAGCTTGCGATCTACCTTCTATAATCGTCCCCACTTGGGGATATTCCCCGGTTCCCTAGATGCGGTTTCGGCATAAGCTGACAATCATGCTGGTGGTGCTGGCGCTGGTGCCGCTGGTGGCATCCGGTCTGCTTGCTGCGTCGCTGATTCACCGAAACCAGGTCACGCACGTGGACGGCCGGCTGGGAGGCGTGGTCTCGAGCGGTTTGGTGGCGTACGGCGATGCCCTGCGCGGGGTGCAGCTGCGGGCGGTCGCCCTCGCCCATCGCAAGGACGTCCAGGACGCGCTGCGAGGTAAGGGAGATCCCAACGCGGTGGTGGAGGCCGCCGGCAACCCGCCGGTCCAGCTGGTGTCGGGTGGACAGGTGATCGCCGGCACGCCGCCGCCGGGGCCCGCCTGGAAGGCGCGGGTCAACGTGGGGCCGACCGCCGCCGGCGACAGCGTGATCGTGTGGCAGCCGCTCAACGACAGCTTCCTGAAGCGGGTCGAAGGCCGCATCCCGGTCGACCAGCGCATCGGCCTCGGACTGGTGGCAAATGGGCGGGTGGTCGCCTCGACCGAGTCGGCCTCCGGCAGCGTCTCGCCGGTGGTCACAGGGGAGCCGTACGACGCGAGCTACGGCGGGCGGGACGTGCGGGCCACGGCGCTGCCGGTGGAGTCCAGCAAGGGCGGGCCGGTGACGCTCTACGCCACCTACCCGATGTCCGTGCTCGATAGCGCGGTGCGAAGCTCCCAGCTCAAGGTGCTCGTGCCGCTCGCGGTGGTGTGCCTGCTGGTGGCGCTCCTGGCGGTGTTTGCCGCCGGCAAGATCTCGCAGGCGCTGACCGAGCTTTCGGAGCGGTCGCGCAAGCTGCTGCGGCCCGGCAGCGTGCCCGAGAGTGCCGACGAGCTGTCCGAGCTGAGCGCGGTGATCGATCACATGTCGACCGAGCTCTCCAGCCGGGTGGGCGAGCTGGAGGCCGAACGCGGCCGGGTCAAGCAGACGCTGCAGCGCTACGGCGAGACGCTGGCGGCAACCCACGACCTGGATGCGCTGGTGGGCGCGGTGCTGGACACCGCCGTGCAGGCCACCAGGGCAGGCGGGGGGCGGCTGCTGCTGTACGACCCCGAGAAGGGCTCCGCAACCGAGCACGCCCGCATCGGCACGGCCATGGGTTCGCGCACCGACCTGCCGATCGAGGTGTCGGCGGGGATGGGGCTCGAAGGCCTGGCGCTGGCGGAGATGGCGCCCCGCCGGGTGATCCTCCCGCGTGCCATCCTGACCGCCCCGATCGTGCGTGAGGACGAGCTGCTGGGGCTGGTCACGGTGGTCGACCCGGCCGACGGCTACTTCGGCAGCGACGACGTCGAGACGCTCTCGGGGCTGGCCGTTCAGGCCGGGGTCGCGATCGAGAACGCGCGCCTGCACCGGGTGGTCGAGCAGCAGGCCGTGACCGATGCGCTCACCGGCCTGGCCAATCGCCGGCAGTTTTTCGATGCGCTCGGCCGCGAGCTCGAGCGCGCCCATCGGTTCGAGCAGGAGACGGCCCTGATCCTGTTCGACCTGGACGATTTCAAGACCGTCAACGACACCCTCGGCCACCTGGCCGGAGACGCGGTGCTGCACTCGGTCGCCCAGACCGTGCTGGGGCTGGTGCGCGAGATCGATGTGGCGGCCCGGTACGGGGGCGAGGAGTTCGCGGTGCTGCTGCCGCAGACCGATCGTGAGGGCGCCGCCAACCTGGCCGAGCGCCTGCGGGCAGCCATCGCCGAGATCCGGGTGGAGTTCGGCGGCAGGACGATCGAGGGCATCACCGCCAGCTTCGGCGTGGCGGCCGGTTCGGACGCCGGCGCCACCCAGCTCGATCTGGTCGCGATCGCCGACGCAGCCCTGTACGCCGCCAAGCACCGGGGCAAGAACACCGTCGCCTGAGCAGTCTTGGGCACGTGCGCCAGGCGCGATGTCCCACCAGACCGCTTGGTATACTTGTGCGGCTGTCTCGTTGGTCTGTAATCCCGTGGGAGGGAAGATGTCACTCGGAACATCCTCGTTCGCCTCTGTAATCGAAGAGCATCTCGAACTCAAGCGCCGCAATCAGACGCTCGATGCCGACCTGCCTCTGGACGAGTTCGTGGGCGACGACCCGTTCCACAACCATCCGCTCTTCAAGACTGAGGCCGAGGCCCAGCGCGAAGAGGAGGAGACCGGCGAGCATCCCGCTGTCCGGCTCGAGATGGCCGAGGACACGGTGGCGATGGAGACGGTCGAGGCTCCCCCCGGCGAGACCAAGGGCTGGATGGAGACGACCACCGCCGGCGAGTTTTCCTGGGAATAGGGTTCGCGTGACCCACCCGGCCGCAGAGGCCGGTACTCTTATACGGAGATGAGCGCTCCTGCCGCTGCCCGTACGATGGAACCGGTCGACACCCGGTTCCTGAATCGCGAGTTGAGCTGGCTGGCATTCAACGCACGGGTGCTGCACCAGGCCTTTGACGATTCCCTGCCGGTGCTTGAGCGGGTTCGGTTCTGCTCGATCGTGTCGTCCAACCTGGACGAGTTCTTCATGGTGCGGGTGGCCGGACTGGAGCGCCAGGTGGCGGCAGGTCTGACCACTCGCTCGCCCGACGGCCGGGTGCCGGGGGCGGTGCTGGCCGAGATCCGCAGCCTGGTCACCGACATCACCAGCCGGCAGGCGGCTCTGTGGGCCGACGAGCTGGTACCGGCGCTGGCTGCGGAGGGCATCTTCGTCTCGGCGGTGGCCGATTGCAGCCCGTCAGAGGTGGCCGACCTGGAGGCGGTGTTCGACAGCACCATCTTCCCGGTGCTCACGCCGCTGGCGGTCGGCCCCGGACAGCCGTTCCCCTACATCTCCGGGCTCTCCCAGAGCCTGGCGGTGCGGGTGCGCGAACCCGAGACCGGTGAGGAGCGCTCGGCGCGGGTGAAGGTGCCCGAGGGCTTGGCGCGGTTCGTCGCGGTCGGCTCGGAGCAGCGCCTGATACCCCAGGAGCAGGTCATCGCCCACTTCCTGCCGTGGCTCTTCCCCGGCATGGAGGTGCTCGAGCACGCCTACTTCCGCGTCACCCGCGACGCCGATTTCGAGCTGTCCGACGAGGCCGACGACCTGCTGGAAGCGGTCGAGACCGAGCTGCGCCGCCGCCGCTTCGGCGACGTCGTGCGGCTGGAGGTCTCGACGGGCGTCTCCGACACGATGCTGACCTGGCTCAAGCAGGGGCTGGCGGTCACCGACCTGCAGGTGTATCCCACCTCCGGCCTGGTGGACATGGCGGATGTGTCCCAGCTGGCCGACCTCAACCGGCCGGAGCTCAAGTTCGAGCCGTGGATCCCGCTGACCCGCGCGCGGCTGACGTCGACGCCCGGTGAGCGGGTCGATCTGTTCGCGCAGATCCGAAACGGCGACCTGTTGGTGCAGCTGCCCTACGACTCGTTCACGTCCAGCGTGGAGGCGTTCGTGCGGGCCGGCGCCAAGGATCCCAACGTGGTCGCGATCAAGACCACCGTGTACCGCACCTCGGACGACTCGGCGCTGATGCCGGCACTGATCGACGCGGCCGAGCGGGCCAAGCAGACGGTCTGCCTCGTGGAGCTCAAGGCCCGCTTCGACGAGCGGCGAAACATCGAGTGGGCGCGCCAGATGGAGCAGGCCGGGGTGCACGTCGTGCACGGCTTCGCCAACCTCAAGATTCACGCCAAGACGACGCTGGTCGTGCGCCGCGAAGGCGGCGTGCTGCGGCGGTATGCGCACATCGGCACCGGCAACTACAACGCGGTCACCGCCCGCCTGTATGAGGACTTCGGCGTCTTCACCGACGACGAGGCGATCACCTCGGATGTCGCCGACCTGTTCAACCACCTCACCGGATTTGGCCGGCCCCAGCGGTTCCGAAAGATCCTGGTGGCGCCCTTCAACCTGCGCAGCGGGCTGATCGAGCAGATCCGGCGGGTCGCCGACGCCGCCGAGGAAGGCCGCGAGGCGCGCATCCGGATCAAGGTCAACTCGCTCAACGACGTGGCCATGATCGAGGCGCTGTACAAGGCGTCGCAGGCCGGTGCCAAGATCGAGATCGTGGCCCGGTCGATCTGCACGCTGCGACCGGGCGTCCCCGGGCTCTCGGACAACATCCAGGTGCGCAGCATCGTCGGCCGGTTCCTCGAGCACAGCCGCGTGTACCTGTTCGAGGCTGGGCCCGACACGCGCGTGTTCCTGGGGTCGGCGGACATGATGCCGCGCAACCTCGATCACCGCATCGAGGTGGTCGCCCCGGTCGAGGAGCGGCGTCTGAAGGACGAGATCCAGTCGGTGTTCGACGTGCTGATGGCCGACAACTCGCAGGCGTGGGAGCTGTCGCCCGACGGCTCGTGGGAGCGCTGCGCGGCCGGCGACGATCGCCCCCGTGCGACGCACGAAGTGCTGATGCGCCGCGCCCGCGTCCGCGCGCGCCGCTCCGGCCGCCCAACGTGAGTGGTGGTTGGCCGGTGCCTGGCAGTTCTTATGCGCCGTAGGTGAATAAAAAGTTGCCTGGCACCCTCACGCTCAGGTGCGACAGGGAGTCGGGCGTGGTCGTGTCGCGCCACGCTGGTGCCAGGCACCATCTATTCACGCTGCGCCTGCATAACCGTCGCGTATTTACGTGGACACCCCGGGCTATGCACCGAAGGTGAATAGCCGGTGCCTGGCAGTTTTTATGCGCCGTAGGTGAATAAAAAGTTGCCTGGCACCCTCACGCTCAGGTGCGACGAACAGTCGGGCGTGGTCGTGTCGGGCCACGCTGGTGCCAGGCACCATCTATTCACGCTTCGCGTGCATATCTGGAGCCAGGCACCGGTTATTCAGGCTGCGCCTGCATAACCGTCGCGTATTCAGCTGGCACCCTCACGCTCAGGTACGACTGTCGCGAACGCCGTGAATAATTGGTGCCTGGCACCAATTATTCATCCGCAAGCAGGGCGGCGCCGATTGCGCCGCCGAGGTCGCCCAGCTCCGCGACCCGCACGGCCGGTGGGCGGTTGTCCTTGAACAGGTGCGGCATCATCGCGTCCAGGATCTTGGCGGCGTACGCCTCGCCCAGCCGCACGCCCATGCCGCCGCCGATGATCACGCACTCCACGTCCAGCAGGTTCACGGCCGACGCGACCCCTGCGCCGAGCGCCTCCACCGCCCGGTGGATCAGCTCCTGGGCCATGCGGTCGTCGTGCTCGAGCGCCTTTGCCCAGACGCCGCTGGACAGCCGCTCACGCTGCTTGTGTTTCATGATCTTGAACAGGTCGGTGTGCTGGCCGCCATCATGCCGCCTGCGGGCCTCGAGCTCCATCGAGCCCCGGCCGGCATAGGCCTCCATGCAGCCGCGGCGGCCGCAGCCGCACCGCGCGCCGCCGAGCTTGACCACCATGTGGCCGATCTCACCGCCCGCACCGCGTCCAACCCAGGTCTTGCCGTCGAGGATGATCCCGCCGCCGACGCCGGTGCCCCAGAACACTCCCAGGAGCGATCGGCACTCGCGGCCGGCGCCGAGGTGAAACTCGGCCTCGGTTGCCACCCGCACGTCGTTGCCGACCGCGACCTTGGTGCCGAGAGCCTTGGACAGCTCGGCGCCGAGCGGGAAGGAGTCCTTCCACTCGGGCACGACGTTGACGGCCTGCTCGACCGCACCCGTCTGGGGGTCGACCGAACCGGGCGATCCAACCCCGGCCCCCGCCAACGCCGACGGCTCCACATTGGCCGCCTCGGCGGCCTCGCCCAGGGCCGCTGCCATCGCGGCGACGACACCGGCGGGGCCACCGTCCTTGGGTGTGGGGTGACGGGACTCACCGATCACAGCGTTCTGATCGTCGATCACGACCGTCTGGATCTTGGTGCCGCCAAGGTCAATTCCACCGCGCAAACTCACGCCGCAACATTACAGCTTCCACCTCTTCACCGTTCCTTCTCCAAACCGCGCCCATTGCCGACCGATGCTCCATGCACACTTACGAGGAATGAACGTTGGCATCATCGATGTGGGGTCGAACACGGTGCGGTTGCTGATCGCCCGGCAGCTTCCCGACGGCGAGCTGGAGACGATCGCAGCCGAGCGCGCCCAGCTCGGATTGGGCGCACAGATCGAACGGCTGGGGCTCGTGTCGAAGCCCAAGCTGAACGCCGCCGCCCGCAGCGTCGGGCGGTATGCCCACATGGCACGGGCGGCCGACTGCGAGCTGATCGACCTGGTGGTGACCGCCCCCGGACGTCAGAGCGAGAACGGCTATCAGCTGCTGAGTGAGCTGGAACACGCGGCGGGGCTTCCCGCCCGAGTGCTGTCAGTGGTCGAGGAGGGCCGGCTGGCCTACGCCGGTGCCCTGCGGGGAGTGATCGTGCCCGACGACGGCGCTGCGGCGGTGTGCGACGTCGGTGGCGGCTCGACCGAGATCGCGCTGGGCTACGGCGGCGACCATCCCGAGTGGCTGCGCTCCTTCGAGGTCGGGTCGCTCCGGCTGACCTGCCGCCACCTCGACGGCGACCCGCCGTCGCGGCGCGACATCAGGCGCGCCCGCGACCACGTCCGCCGGATCCTGAACGATGCCGATCCGCCGGTCGCGACCCTGGGGTTGGCCACCGGTGGTGCTGCTCGGGCGCTGAAGCGCCTGGTCGGCCGCAGCCTCGGCCCCGACGAGCTGGCCGAGGCGCTCTCGCTGGCCACCCGGATGTCGTCGGCAAAGCTCGCCAAGCGCGGCGGGATCGACCCCGAGCGGGCCAAGACGCTGGCCGCGGGCGCGGTCATCCTGGCCGAGGTGCAGGAGCTCCTGGGCGTCCCGATGGACGTCGCCCGCGGTGGTCTGCGCGAGGGCCTCGCCGGCGAGCTCCTGTCGCAGATGCTTATTCGCGCGGCTTGATGTAGAGCGACGGCACCACCCGGCCGCCGTCCCACTCGAGCACCCACACCGAGCCCTTGGAACAGTGCCGCTCGCCGCCCACCAGCCTGCCGATCACGTCGCCGTGGCTGCACAGCACCGCGCTGCTTCCCCGGATGTCGCCCAGCAGCGCCTCGAGGCCGGTGGGCTGTGATCCTTCAGCCAGCTCGGGGCACAGCTCCACATCGAGGCCTCGGGCAGCGGCCAGCGGCGCGACCGTCTCGCTGCAGCGCAGGGAGGGACTGGTCAGGATGCGGTCGATCCGATACTCGGCGAGCATCTCGACCAGGGCGGCGGACTGACGGTGGCCCTGCCGGTCGAGCGGCCGCCGATCGTCGGCTCCGGCCCATTCAGCACGGCTACCAGCGCTGGCGTGGCGCACCACCAGGACTGGCGGTGTCACTGAAATGCGTGCCGCCCCGCCTTCTCCAGCCGTCCCCACGCCTCGGGAAGCTCTCGCCGGATCTTGCGCCGGCGCATCCGCTCGCGTTCGATCAGGCGTCCCGCCGCCAGGTGCGTATCGGCCGAGAGCGCCGTTGCCAGCAGCGTCCGGATCCGGTCCTCGGCGACGTGGGCGTCCTGGTGGTCTCCAAGCAGATCCTGCACGTGGCGCGTCTCGGTGACGACGTGGTGGAGCCGGTGGCCGCCGAATGCGGCGGCGAGCTCGGCGGTGTAGCGCAGGTGCTTGACCTTGATGCGGGCGTTGTGCACCGCCGCATCGGTGGGCAGCGGGCCGAGTGCGTCCATCGTGCGTCGCAGCTTTCGGAACTCCTTGCGGGCGAACTTCTTCAGTGAGACGTCGGGGTTGATCACCGGCAGGCTGGTGGATGCGGCCTCGAGCGTGTCCAGCAGATCCAGGTACCGATCCGACCGCAACGCCTCGAGCATCGCCTCCCTCGCCCGTCCCCGCTCTCGCTCGAGGGCGTCGATCAACGGCATCGCGCCGGTCTGCTCCGGGTCGTCCGACCCCGACAGCGCCGGCAGGCTGGCGATCTCACTCTTGAGGTGGTCGATCAAGACGTCCAGATCGCGCACCGGGCCCAGGGCGTTCCCAGCCCACCGAAGCTCTTCCCGCGTGGTTCTCGTCCAGTCTTCGTCCAGCATCGGGGCGGCCGCGCGCAGCATCGAGCGCAGCCGTCGCACCGCCACACGGTGTTGATGCAGGTGCTCGGGGTCGAGTCCCAGCCGGGTGCCGGGATCGTTGGCGAGGATGGTGCGGTACTGGGTGGCGATGACCGCTTCCAGCCGTTCTGCTGCAGAGGGGTTTTCGGGCGGCGGCGGCGATGCCTCTGGCGTCAGGTCGAGTGCGCGCTGGAGCTTCGAGCGGTGATCGGCGTCGCGCGCTCCGGCGGCCCGCAGCCGCTGCTCGATCGCCCGCAGCGCCTGTTGGTCACCGTCCACCAGTTCGACCTCCAAGTCGTTCACGCGCGCGGTGACGATGTCGCCGTCCAACACGTCGACGGTGTCGGCGATCACATCGGCCACTCGTAACGTCCCCTCGTGTACGGCCACGCCGCCGCGGGTGGTGCGCAGCGCCGCGACCGGCGCCACCGGCGCGCCGCGGGCGTGGACGAACAGCAACTCCATGATCTCCATCGGCACCGCCTCGCGGTCACCGGGCAGGTCGAGTGCGACTCGCCGCCGGCCGCGAGGCAGCTTCAGCTGCCACACAACCGCGTCACGCTCGACTCGCCGGCGGAGGATGATTCCGGCCCGGGCCAGGCGCAGATCGGCCGTGTCGTGATAGGTCGACGTGAACGTCCGCTGGGTCAGCGGCTCACCGGGGAACTCCGGCAGGGTGAAGTCGGCGTCGGCGCCGAGTTTGAGTTCGCGGTCAGCGGTGGCACTCATTGGCTTCCAGTGTACTTTCGACGGTATATGCTGCGACCCTCCGGATCTCGAGACCCCAGGTGATTCCAATCAAAAAGCCCGCACTCATAGTCGTTACGCTTGTACTTGCAATCGTTACCGCCGCGTGCGGAAGCAGTAGTAGTTCCGGGTCGAGCGCGCCGGCCTCGTCGTCAGCAGCCGCTGCCTGCGCCAAGGGTAAACTGGCCACGATCACGCCGGGCACCTTGACCGTCGGCACCGACAACCCCGCCTTCGACCCGTACTTCCTCGGCCCCACCGGGCATGCGTGGACCGGCCAGTACAACCACGATCCGTATAACGATCAGGGCTTCGAGAGCGCGACGGCCTATGCGGTCGCCCAGCAGCTCGGCTATCCCAAGGCCAAGGTCGTGTGGACGGCGACGCCGTTTCTCAAGTCGTTCGCACCCGGTCCCAAGAACTTCGACTTCTACCTGGCCCAGGTGTCCTGGTCGAAGCATCGCGCCGAGGCCGCTGATCTGAGCACGTCGTACTACGACGTCAGCCAGGCTGTGGTGGCGCTGGCCGGCAAGCCGATCGACAGCGCCACGTCGGTCGCCGACCTGAAGAAGTACAAGCTGGGTGCGCAGATCGCCACCACCGGGTACGACTACATCAACAACACGATCCAGCCGGACTCGGCGGCGCGGCCGTACAACACCACCAACGACGCATTGTCCGGTCTCAAGGCCGGCCAGGTCGACGGCATCGTGGTCGACTATCCCACCGCCTACTACATGGCCAACGTGCAGCTCGACAACGGCCATCTGGTCGGTCAGTTCCCGCCGCCGGCTGCCAACGGCGACCACTTCAGCCTGGTGCTGGACAAGGGCAGCGCGTTGACGAAGTGCGTGGACTCTGCTCTGGGGACGCTTCGCAGCAACGGCACGCTGGCGCAGATCGAAGAGCAGTGGCTGTCAAAGGATGCCGGCGCGCCGGTCTTGAAGTAGCCTCTGCGATCTGATGGCTGAAGATCTCGGCGGCGAATCTCGTCGCTCGAAACTGTTCGGGAGCGGCTCGAGCGGGGTCGGCTACGTCCTGATCGCGGTCACGAGCACGCTGGTGGTGTTCGGCGTGTTCGCCGCAATCGTGGTGAACTCGCCCCACTGGCCCGACGTCAAGCAGGCGTTCTTCAGCGGCTACTACTTCCGCACCAGCTTCCGGCCGATTCTGGATGCCTTCTGGCTGAACGTGAAGATCTTCTGCGTGGCGGAGGTGTGCATCCTGGCCTTCGCGATGGCGATCGCGGTCGTCCGCAGCCTGCCGGGGCCGGTGATGTTCCCGCTGCGGGCGCTGGCGATCATCTACACCGACCTGTTCCGGGGGGTGCCGACGCTGATCGTCGTCTACCTGCTCGGCTTCGGCGTGCCCGCGCTCCAGCTTCCCGGGCTCTCGAACGACCCGATCGTGTGGGGGACGCTGGCACTGATCCTGGTGTACTCGGCCTATGTGGCCGAGGTCTACCGCGCCGGCATCGAGTCGGTGCACCCCAGTCAGGAGGCCGCCGCCCGCTCGCTGGGGCTGAGCCGGCTGCAGACGATGCGCTATGTGATCCTGCCTCAGGCGGTGCGGCGCGTGATCCCGCCGCTTCTGAATGACTTCATCGGCCTGCAGAAGGACACGGCGCTGGTCGGCCTCTTGGGAGTCGCCGAGGCATTCGAGACCTCCACCATCTTGGAGGCGGCCGATTTCAACTACACGCCGCTGGTGGTGGCCGCCTGCCTCTTCATCGCGCTGACCATCCCCATGTGCAGGCTGGCGGACTGGCTGGTTGCGCGCCAGCGCAGCCGGCAGCAGGCGGGGCGGGTGTCATGAGCTCGCTGGCACTCGAGAACGTGTACAAGAAGTTCGGCGAGACCGAGGTGCTGAAAGGCATCAATCTGGAGGTGGCCGACCACGAGGTGGTGTGTCTGATCGGCGCTTCCGGCTCGGGCAAGTCGACGCTGCTTCGCTGTGTCAACCTGATCGAGGGGGTGACGTCGGGGCGGATCATCGTGGGCGGGCAGGAGGTGACCGCTCCGGGCGTGGATGTGAACCGGCTGCGGCGTGAGATCGGGATCGTGTACCAGTCGTTCAACCTGTTTCCGCACATGTCGGTGATCGAGAACGTGTCGCTGGCGCCGCGCAAGGTGCTGAAGCTGTCCAAACGCGACGCCCAGGCCGCTGCCACCGAGCTGCTCACCCGCTTCGGCCTGGCCGACAAGGCCGACGCCTACCCCGACCACCTGTCCGGTGGCCAGCAGCAGCGGGTCGCGATCGTGCGGGCGCTGGCGATGAAGCCGCAGCTGATGCTGCTGGACGAGATCACCAGCGCGCTCGACCCCGAGCTGGTGGCCGAGGTGCTGCAGGTGGTGCGCGAGCTCGCGGCCGAAGGCATGACCATGGTGATCGCCACGCACGAGATGGCGTTTGCCCGCGACGTCGCCAATCGCGTGTGCTTCCTGGACGCGGGTGTGATTTTGGAGCAGGGACCGCCCGACGCCATCTTCCACAACCCGCAGGAGCCCCGCACCCAGCAGTTTCTCCAGCGGATCATCGAGGCCGGCCGCATGCAGGCCACGTGAGCAAGAACCGGCTGGAGACCTTCTGCGACGGCGTGTTTGCGATCGCGATCACGCTGCTGGTGCTCGATCTGCGCGTGCCGGAGGTGGGCACGGGCTCACTGGCGGACGCGCTCTGGCACGAATGGCCCTCGGTGGTGGCGTTCGTGGTCAGCTTCATGCTGATCGGGATCATGTGGGTGAACCACCACACGCTGATGCGCCACTTCGAGTTCGTCGACCGGGCGTTTCTCTTCATCAACCTGGCGTTCCTGATGGTGGTGGCGTTCGTGCCGTTCCCGACCGGGGTGGTGGCCGAGTCGCTGAAAGCGCCTCGCACAGACGCCAACCTCACCACCGCTGCGCTCTTCTACGGGCTCACCAGCCTCGTGCTGGCGCTGATGTTCAACGCCGTCTGGCACTACGGCCGGCTGCGGCTGATGAGCGAGTCGGCCGATCCGGCCGAAGCGTCGGGCATCACCCGCACCTACACGGTCGCGCCGGTGCTGTTCGTGCTGGCGATCCTGCTGGCCTTCGTCAATCCGTACGCGTCGCTTGCGATGTACGCCCTGTTGGCGGCCACGTTCATCCTCAACAGCTCGCTGTTCGCCAGGAGTTAGACCGCGACTCCGGCGGTGCGCGCATACCAGCTGGAGTAGCCGCCCTCGTACGTGCGGGTGGTGCCGTCCTTGACCTCCAGCGTGCGGTCGGCGATGCGGTCGAGGAAGTACCGGTCGTGGGATGAGAACACCACCGTGCCGTCGTACCGCTCGATCGCGTCCTCGAGCATCTCCACCGAGTCGATGTCGAGGTGGTTGGTGGGCTCGTCCAGCACCAGGAAGTTGGCGCCGCTTCGCATCAGCAGCAGTAGCTCCAGCCGGGTGCGTTCTCCGCCCGAGAGCGACGAGATCGGCTGGCGCACCTGCTCGTAGGTGAACAGGAAGCGCATCAGCGCGGTTACCGCCTGCTCTTCGGGGCAGGGCCGCTGGCGGCGGATCATGTCCACCGGCGTGTCGCCTGGGGCGGCCGGCGAGTGCTCCTGCGCCAGCGCCCCGATCTTGATCGACGGCCCGACCCAGCGCTCGCCCATGACCGGCTCGAGCGCCCCGGTGATCAGGCTCAGGAGCACGCTCTTGCCGGCCCCGTTGGGGCCGATCACCGCCAGCCGCTCGCCGCGGAAGATGGTCAGGTCGACATCCACCAGCACCGGATCGGAGTCAAACGCCGCGGTCACGCCGCGGAGGTCGACCACGCGCTTTCCGCCGCGCTCGGCGCTGCGCAGCTGGAGGCCGATCTTGCGCCGCTCCAGCACCGGCCGCTCGACCGTGTCGAGCTTCTCGATGCGCCGCTCGGCGTTCTTGATGCGGGTGGTGTGGCGGGGGTCGTCGGCCACCGCGCGCCACTGCTTGTAGCGGCGGATGGCCTCGTTCAGGCGGTCGATCTCCTTCTGACGGGCGCGCCACTGCTCCTGCTGCTGCAGCAGCGCCAGCTCGCGGGCGGTGGCATAGCTGGAGTAGTTGCCCGGCCACATCCGCACCCTGCCGTCGTCCAGCTCGGCAATGGCGGAGATCGTCTCGTCCAGCATGTAGCGATCGTGGGAGACCATCACCACCGCCCCCTGGTAGGAGCGGATCACCCGTTCCAGAGCGCTTCGGCGAACGGCGTCGAGGTGCGTCTCCGGCTCGTCCAGCAGCAGCAGGTCGGGATCGGCCACCAGGCACGCCGCCAGCGCGGTCAGCTTGCGCTTGCCGCCGGAGAGCTCGGCGGTCGGCCGGTCGAGCTCCTGCTGGGTGATTCCAAGCGCCTCCAGCTGCGCGCGCACGCGCCCGTCGAAGGCGTGGCCGTCGAGCTGTTCGAACTCCGCCAGCAGCCGATCCTGGCGGCGCAGCACCCGGGCCATGCGATCCATGTCGGCGTGCACCTCCGGGTCGCCCAGCTCACGGGTGCAGCGGTCGAGGTCGGCCTCGATGCGGGCCAGCTCAGGACGCGCGGCGGTGACGATCTCGAGCGGCGTGCGCGAGTCCCCTCCGACCAGCTGGGGGAGGTAGGAGCAGGTCATCTCCCGCCGACGCACCGGCAGGTCGGAGTCGGGCTCCTCCAGGCCGGCCAGGATCCGCAGCAGGGTCGATTTGCCCGATCCGTTGGCGCCGACCACGCCGATACGGGCGTCGTCGGCCACCTCCAGGTCGAGCCCGTCCAGCACCCGGCGGGCGCCGAACGACTTGACGCCGTCTTTGATCGCGATCAAGGTCATCGTCCGGTGAGTCTAGACTCGGCCGTGGAGCGTGCTACCGTGGGCCGGTGGGACACTCGCACGCGCACCACGGCCACGCCCACGCTTCGGGAAGTCGCCGGGCACTGCGGATCGCGCTGATCTTCACCGTCGCCTTCGGGCTGGTCGAAGCGATATGTGGGGTGGTGTTCGGCAGCTTGGCGCTGATCTCCGACGCCGTCCACAACGTGTCGGACGGGTTTGCGATCGCGCTGGCGCTGGCGGCCGCATGGGCGTCGGGGCTGCCCGCCCGGGGAGCCCGCACGTTCGGCTGGCGCAGAGCCGAGGTGCTGGCTGCGCTGGTCAACGGGGTCACGCTGGTGGTGCTGAGCATCGTGATCGTGTGGCAGGCGCTGGAGCGGCTGGTGGGTACCCAGCCGCCGGTGACCGGCTGGGCGGTCGTGATCGTCGGCGCGATCGGGCTGGTGGCAAACGGCGTCCCGGTGATGGTGCTCTTGCGCGACGGCGACCGCGAAAACCTGAATCTGCGCGGGGCGCTGCTGCACGCGGCCGCCGACCTGCTGGGCTCCGCCGGCGCGGTGGTGGCCGGCCTGCTGGTGCTGGCCGGGTACCCCGCCGCCGACCCCATCATCGCCGCCCTGATCGGCGTGCTGGTGGCCGCCACCTCGTTCACGCTGATCCGCGACTCGGTGCGGGTGCTGATGGAGGTTGCGCCCGCCGGGGTGGACGTGGAGGAGCTCGGTATGGGGCTGGCCCGCCTCCCCGGCGTGAAGCAGGTGCACGACCTGCACGTGTGGACGATCACCAGCGGAATGGTTGCGCTGGCGGTGCACATCGTGGCGCTGGACGGGGCCGACCACGACCGCGTGCTGCACTCCTCGCAGGACTTCCTGGCAGAGCACGACATCACCCACGCGACCATTCAGATCGACCGCGACCACGACCGTCTGCTCCAGATCCACCGGCGCGACTGCAGCGAGGCCCCCACACCCGCACGGCATGAATAGGGCGTCGGTGGTGGTGATCGGCGGCGGGGTGATGGGGACGAGCGTCGCCTTTCACCTGGCCGAGGCCGGTGTCGCCGACGTGCTGCTGGTGGAGCGTGATCAGCTGGCCGAGGGCTCGACCAGCCGGGCCGCCGGCGGCGTGCGAGCGCAGTTTTCCGATCCGCTCAACGTCCAGATCGGCGCCCGCAGCCTGGAGGCGTTTGCGCAGTTCGGGGAGCGGCCGGGGTGGGAGATCGATTTCCGTCAGGTCGGCTACCTGTTCCTGCTCACCGACCCCGACGACGTGCCGGCGTTCAGGCAGAGCGTGGAGATGCAGAACCGCCTGGGAGTGCCCAGCCGCATGATCACCCCGCAGGAGGCCAAGCAGCTGTCGCCGCTGATCAACGTCGACGATGTGCTGGCCGCGGCCTACTCCCCAACGGATGGGCACGCCACGCCCGAGGCGGTCGTCCAGGGCTACGCCGCGGGCGCCCGAGCGCACGGGGCGGCGATCCAGACCGGATGCGAGGTGCGCGCGATCGAGACCGGTGACGGTGCGATCACCGCGGTTGTGACCGACGGCGGGACGGTGGAGACCTCAGCGGTGGTGTGCGCCGCGGGGGCGTGGTCGGCGCGCGTGGGGGAGATGGCGGGAGTGCCGCTGCCGGTGTCGCCGGTGCGCCGTCAGATCCTCCACACCGAGCCGATTGAGAACCTGCCCGAGCACGTTCCCATGACGATCGACTTCAGCACGGGGTTCTACTTTCACCGCGAGGGCCAGGGCCTCTTGATGGGGATGGCCGATCCCAACGAGACGCCCGGGTTCAAGCTGGATGCGACCGAGGACTGGATCCCGGCGCTTCTGGAGGTGGCCGAGCGCCGCGCCCCGGTGATCACCGATGCCGGCATCGCCGGCGGGTGGGCGGGGCTGTACGAGGTCTCTCCCGACCACAACGCGATGGTGGGCGAGGCGAGGGCGCCTGCGCGGTTCCTGTACGCCACCGGATTCTCGGGCCACGGCTTTCTGCAGGGCCCGGCGGTCGGCGAGATCGTGCGCGATCTGTATCTGGGCCGCGAGCCGTTCGTGGACGTCTCGCCGCTCTCGGCCGACCGGTTCGAAGGGCGGGACATGCGGCCGGAGAGGAACGTGGTATGACCGAGATGATCGATGCCGCGGGGCTGCGCCGGCGGCTCAGCATGCTGGCCGCGATCAACGCGCTGGAGGCGGCGCTCATGGCCGCTTCACCGCCGCCCGCGCCGCAGCGGACGGTGGTCGAGGTCGGCTCCGGCTCACTGCTGGTGATGCCGGCCGCCGGCAGGGAGGGAGCGGCCGGCGTCAAGCTGGTGACGCTCCAGCCGGACAACCCTGCCAGGGGCCTGCCGCTGGTGCACGGGGTGTACGTGCTCTTTCGTGCGGGCACGCTCGAGCCGGCCGCGGTGATCGACGGGGCCGAGCTGACCGCCATCCGCACTGCCGCGGTGTCCGGTCTCGCCACCCGGCATCTGGCGCGCCCCGACGCCGCGCGGCTGGTGATGTTCGGGGCCGGTGTGCAGGCCCGGGCGCACGTCGAGGCGATGCTGGCCGTGCGGCCGATCAGCCACGTCACCGTGGTCGGTCGCAGTCAGGAAGCGGCCGCCGACCTGGTCGTTGACCTGCGCGGAGCCGGTATCGATGCCGAGGTCGGCGAGGCCGGTGCGGTGGCTGCCGCCGATATCGTGTGCTGCTGCACCACATCCGGGGAGCCGCTGTTCGACGGCGCCCTGCTGCAGCCGGGCTGTCACGTCAACGCGATCGGCTCATACCAGCCGCACACCCGTGAGATCGACACCGCCACCGTCACCGGCAGCCGGTTCGTCGTGGACGATGTCGATGCGGTGCTGGCAGAGGCCGGCGACGTGCAGATCCCGATCGCCGAGGGCGCCTTCAGCGCCGAGTCGATCGCGGGGGATCTGCAGTCGGTCATCGCCGGCCGTTCGGTACGCCAGAGCCCCGCCGACATCACCGTGTTCAAGTCGGTCGGGGTCGCCTGGCAGGACCTGATCGTCGCAACCGCCTGTGAATAAAAGGTGCCAGGCACCTTTTATTCACTCAGCTTCCGGTGGCGGCCAGGGGGCGGGCGGCGCCGATGACGCCGTCTGCTCGCAGGCGGGCGATCGTCTCGGAGTCGTAGCCGAGCCCGGTCAGCACGTCGTCGGTGCACGTACCGGGAGCCAGGCCGCTGTGGCGCAGCTCGCCGGGGCTGCGCGATAGCCGCGGCGCCGGCCGCAGCTGCAGCACCGGCCCCTCGCCGTCGGGACTGTCCAGCTCCACGAACGACTCGCGCTGCTGCACGTGCTCGTCGGTGATCAGGTCGGCCACGTCGTACACGGGGCCGCAGGCGGCGCCCGCAGCGCTGAACGTGTCCACGCACTGCTTGACCGTGCGGGTGGTCGTCCAGGCCTCGATGATCCGATCCAGCACCTCGACGTTCTTGACCCGCATCGGGCAGGTCTTGAACCGGTCGTCGTCGCGCAGCTCGGGCCGTCCGATGGCGTCGAAGATCCGCAGCGCCGCCTCGTTGGCCGAGCCCGACAACACGATGTGGCCGTCGCTCGCCGCGTAGATGTTGCGCGGCGCCGAGAACACCAGCCGCGAGCCGTAGCGGCCGTCCACGTGGCCGGTGCGGTGGTGGATGCCGGGGCCGGGGCCGAGCACGTCGACCAGCGACTCCAGCAGGCTGAGGTCGATCACCTGGCCCTCGCCGGTGCGGTCGCGGTGGCGCAGCGCCGTCAGGATCGCAAACGCGCCCTGCAGCCCGGTGACCTCGTCGGCCAACGCCACGGGGGGAAGCGTCGGCGGCCCATCCGCCTGTCCGGTGGTGTGGGCAAGCGTCGACATGGCCTCCGCCATCGTGCCGAAACCGGCGCGGTCGGCATACGGGCCGCTCTGGCCGTAGCCGGTGACCCGCAGCACCACCAGTCCGGGATTCTCGACCAGCAGCACCTCCTCGGGGCCGAGCCCCAGCCGCTCGAGCGTGCCCGGCCGGAAGTTCTCGACCAGGACGTCGGCGTTTCGCACCAGATCGAGCAGCACCTCGCGCCCGGTGGGCTGCTTCAGGTCGAGCTCGATCGGGCGCTTGTTGCGCCCGGTGATGCGCCAGTAGAAGGAGTCGTCGCCGTCGGTCTCGCCCAGGTGTCGGGCGCCGTCGGGCACCCCGGGGCGCTCCACCTTGATCACGTCCGCCCCGAAGTCACCCAGGTGCCGGCAGGCGCTGGGCCCGGCGAAGATGGTGGCCAGGTCGAGCACCACGATGCCCGACAACGGTCCGTGTGTCTCGGAGGTCATGCTGGGGCTCCCATCTGCTCGAGCTTTTGCACGAGGTTCTCGGCCATCTTGATGGAGGCCGCGTCGATCAGGCGGCCGTCCAGAGAGACCGCCCCCTTGCCTTCGGCGGCGGCTTCCTCCATCGCGGCCAGGATCCGGCGGGCGCGCACGCCCTCCTCGTCGCTGGGAGTGAACACGCCGTTTGCCAGCGCGATCTGAGAGGGGTGGATGGCCCACTTGCCCTCGCAGCCGAGCTGGGCGCCGCGGCGTGCGGCCGCCACGTACCCGTCGGGATCGGAGTAGTCGCCGTACGGCCCGTCGATCGGCCGCAGGCCGTAGGCGCGGCAGGCCACCACCATCCGCGACAGGGCAAAGTGCCACTGGTCGCCCCAATGGCGGTCGCGGTGACCGTCGGCGTCGGCATCGGTCAGCACCGAGTACTCGGGGTTGGCCCCGCCGATGTTGGTGGTGCGAGCCTGGGTCGAGGCGGCGTAGTCGGCCACGCCGAACACCATCGCCTCCAGCCGGTCGGGACAGGCCTGGGCGATCGCCTCGACGTTGGCCATGCCCAGCGCCGTCTCGATCAGGATGTGCAGGTTGATCGCCTGCAGCCCGCGGGCGGCTTCGATCTGTGACAGCAGGGTGGCCACGAACTCGACGTCCGACGGCGTCCCCACCTTGGGAATCAGGATCGTGTCGAGCTTGTCGCCCGCCTGCTCGACCACCTCGACGATGTCGCGGTAGCAGTAGTGGGTGTCCAGGCCGTTGATCCGCACCGACACCGAGCACGCCGACCAGTCCTGCTCGTTGAGCGCAGCGATCACGTTCTCGCGGGCCTGATCCTTGTCGTCGGGCGCGACCGCGTCCTCGAGATCGAGGAAGACGACGTCGGCGCCGGCGCTGGGCGCCTTCTCCAGCATCCGGGTGCTTGACCCGGGCACAGCCAGCTCGCTGCGGTGAAGTCGAGTGCGGACAGCCATCAGTTACCTCCGGTTGCCAGTGCGACGGCGCCGGGAGTGACGACCGAATCGAACGCTTCGAGCAGCCGGTCGGCGGTCTCGATGTTGGCGTTGGTGCCCATCAGGCCGACCCGCCAGATCGGAGGGGCGGTGGGACCCAGCCCACCGCCCACCTCGATGCCCTGCTCCTCCAACAGACGTGCTTGGACGGCCTTGCCGTCGATGCCGTCGGGCACCATCACCGCGGTCAGCTGCGGGAGTTGATACGCGGGATCTGCGAGCAGATCAAAGCCACGTGCCCGAAGCCCCGTCTGCAGGTGTGCGCCGGCGGCGGCGTGCCGCTGCCAGCGGTTCTCGAGTCCTTCTTCCAGCGTCAGCCGAAGCGCCTCGTGAAGGGCGTAGTACTGCAGGATCGGCATGGTGTGGTGATACACGGCCGGTCGATCGATCCAGTATCTGCGCAACAGGTCGAAGTCGAAGCTGTACGGCACCGGCGTGGTGCGCGCGGCGATTCGCTCCAGCGCACGCTCGGACAGCGACACGGGTGAGAGCCCCGGAGGCGCGCCCAGGCACTTCTGGCTGCACGAGTAGCAGTAGTCCAGACCCCACGCTCCGGCCTCCAGTTCGATGCCGCCCAGCGAGGTCACGCAATCGGCCATCAGCAGCGCGTTCGAGCCGCGCATGGCGGCGGCCAGCTCTTCCACCGGGTGACGCACCCCGGTCGACGTTTCGGCGTGCACCACCGCAACCAGCGTGGTCTCGGGATGCCGTTCCAGCTCTTCCAGGATCAGCTCGTTGGGCACCGCCTGGCCGAGCTCGACAGCAACCTCGACCACGTTGGCGCCGTGGCGGCGGGCGATCTCGACGATGCGCGCGCCGAAGAATCCGGCGACCCCGACGATCACGGTGTCGCCCGGCTCGGTCAGCGACGCCAGGCCGGCTTCCATGCCGGAGGTGCCGCTGGCAGAGAGCGCCAGCGTGAGGCCGTCGTCGCGGCGATAGGCGCGGGCCAGCAGCGAGACCAGCTCTTCCAGCACCTCATGGAAGTTCGGATCGAGGTGCCCCAGCATCGGCTGCTGCATGGCTTCGAGCACCTGGGGATGGACGTTGGAGGGGCCCGGCCCGCACAGCAGTCGGGTGGGCGTTTGGAGACGTGCGATCGGATCAGTCATTGCAAGGTTGTACCGCAGATACAGAGTAGAATGCCAATGCTTCTGCGATATACTCATAGACTAAGAGTTATGTCAGTGACGGTCACTCAGCTGCGATCGCTGGTCGCGGTCGCCCACGGCGGAACTGTCCAGCGGGCGGCCGAGCGGCTGCACGTATCGCAGCCGTCGGTGTCCGCGGCGGTGGCCGGACTGGGGCGCGAGCTGGGCGTCGGGTTGCTCGAACGAGACGGCCGACGCAGCCGCCTGACCGCCGCCGGGCTTGCCTATCTGCCGCACGCGGAGGCCGTTCTGGGGTTGCTCGACCAGGGTCGTGAGGCGGCCCGTGAGGCGGTCGATACCGGCGGCGCTCGGATTCAGCTGATCGCCGTCAACACCGCCGGCGAGTACCTGCTGCCGGGGATCATCCAGGCCTACCGCCAGACCGCGCCGGGGGTGCAGGTGCTGCTGGAAGTCGGCAATCGGCGTGAGGTGATCGATCGCCTGCGCTCGCACACCGCCGACGTGGGGGTTGCCGGCCGGCCGCCGTCCGGCGATATCGTCGGACGCCCGTTCGCCCACAACGAGCTGATCGTCGTCGGCCGCGACAGCGGTATCGATCTCACGGTCGCGCCGTGGCTGATGCGGGAGCCCGGTTCGGGTACGCGGGCAACGCTCGAGGCCTATCTCTCGACGCAGGGGATCGAACCTCCCGAACGCCTCACGCTGGGCTCGAACGGAGCGCTCAAGCAGGCGCTGATGGTGGGTATGGGGGTCACGCTGATCTCGCGGCATGCGGTCGCGCGGGAGTTGGACGAGGGCTCGCTGGCGATGGTCGACGCACCCGGTACGCCGCTGCATCGGCCGTTCCACCTGTTGATGGCACGGGCTCCGGCGCCCCGCCCGGCGGTGCGCTTGTTCGCGGCCTTCCTGCACGCACAGGCCGCTCGCACGGCCACCGCCTAGTCCCAGGGCTGCGGGCGTGGAATTTGACAGAACCCATATCGCGATATATCGTGATGCATTATGATAGTGCAACTGAAAGGACAATCATGCACGCATATGTGATTCGAGAAGCGAGGTGCCACCGGATGACGGGGCACCGCCACGGCAAGCATGGACGAGGCCGCCACGGCCGCGGCCAGGGCATGTCGGGGTTCTTCGGCGGTCGCGGCCCACGGGCCGGCCGGGGTGACATCCGGGCCGCCATCCTGGCGCTCCTGACCGAGCAGCCGATGCACGGCTACCAGATCATGAACGAGCTGGCCGAGCGCACCGGCGGCGTCTGGAGGCCCAGCCCGGGATCGATCTACCCCTCCCTGCAGATGCTGCAGGACGAAGGGCTGGTCAAGAGCACAGAGCAGGACGGCCGGCGAGTGTTCGAGCTCACCGAGCTGGGCACCGAGGCTGCCGCCAAGGCGGGCTCCGAGCCGGCTCCGTGGGACGCCGTCGCCGGCGAAGGCGACGCCGAGGCGGTGGAGCTCCGCGACCTGGTGACCCAGGTGATCGGAGCCGCCCGCTCGGTCGTGCACGCCGGCGAGCCGGCGCAGATCGAACAGGCCAAGGAGATCCTGCGAGACGCTCGCAAGCGGCTGTACCGCATCCTGGCCGACGACTCCACCGAGTGACCGTCACGCCCCGCCGGGCCGCCGCGCACATGCGGGCGGCCCGGCGGGAGTGTCTCCGCTCACGTTCTCGCTAAGGCGAGCCCGGTTTGCAGCCGATGAATGTGATGGCGGCGTGTTGCACGTCGTCATCGAATGGGGGGAAAGGCTTTGCGGGGTCGGGCTGCGCTGGGTGTTGCGTTGATGGTGGTTGCTGCCGTGTTGCTGCCGGCGGCGGCCGGCGCGTCGGTTGCGCCGGATGCGATCGACTTCGGTGAGGTGATCACCAACCACTCCACCGCGGTCACCGTGACCAACGACTCCAGCCGGCGACTGGCTGATGGGGACGCCGTCGTTCGAGTCCGGCTCGGCCTTCTCGGTGACCGGCACCGACTGCGTGTACCTGTTCACCCACGCGCCCATCAACACCTGCACCGTGACCGTCCAGTTCAACGGCCAGTCACTGCCCCCGGGCGTGTACTCCGACACCCTGGACGTGCCCCACACCGACACCGACAACGTCGTCTCGGTCGAGACCGTCTCCGTCGAGGGCACCGTGGGCGCTCACGATTACACGCCACCGTCCGCGCCGGCCAATCTCCACACCTCGGCGCTCACTCCCACCGGCGTGACGCTCGCGTGGGACGCCGCCGCCCCTGCCGACGGCGTCGCCGGCTACTACGTGCTGGAGTGGACCGGCAGCGCCTGGGCGACCGTGGCGGCCACGTCGGGGAACCCCTACATGATCTCGTCACTCACCCCGGGCTCCTCGCATATCTACGCGGTCGAGGCCTACGACTCGGCCGGCAACATCTCTGCTCCCAGCAACCAGGTGCAGGTGACCACTCCGGTGCCACCGCCGTCGCCAGGAGACGTCACCGCCACGCCGGGACTGAGCAGCGTCGAGTTCTCCTGGGATCTGACACCGCTGGGGGACACCACCGCGCTCTACCGGGTCCAGCGCCTGATCGCAGGTGTGTGGACGCCGCAGGTGACAGCCGAGGCCCCGGCCGACGGCGCCACCGTGTCGGGGCTGGCGGCGCACACCTCCTACAGCTTCCGCGTGCTCGGCGAGGACGCCGCCGGCTTGACCTCGGCCCCGGTGCTGATCAGCGTGACCACCCTGACCGACACCACCGCGCCGACCGCTCCGGTCGCCTCGGCCCACTCCACCACCAGCGCGGGCACGCACCTGCAGTGGTCGGCGTCCACCGACAACGTGGGCGTCACCGGCTACCGGATCAGCATGTACCAGGACGGGGCGTGGGTGCCGATGGGGTCGCCGCTTGCGCCGGACGCCACCGGGTACACGGTCACCGGCCTGGCACCCGACACCGCCTACAGCTTCGGCGTGGCTGCGCTCGATGCCGCCGGCAACGCCTCTCAGACGACGGTTGATGTCACCACCGGTCGCGCGCCCCGCTTCACGCAGGCTCCGCGGGTCGGCTTCGTGACCGGAAGCACCGCCACCAAGTCAGCGGTACCCACGCGTGTCACCTGGGCGGTCGAGGCCGGCTCGCGCTGCAAGACCGAAGTCGGCCGCTCGGTCGGCTCCGGCTGGGATTCGACGGTGCTCTCCAACCCGCTGACCTCGGTGTTTGACTGGAAGGTGGGGTACAACGCGGCCAGAACCGCGCGGGTGCAGGTGACCGACTGTGCCGGCACCCCGAGCGGATGGGCGCAGACTGCAGCGTTCACCCCGGTGCAGGTTGCGACCTCGGCGATCGGCTACTCACCGGGCTGGGCGACCGCCGGCGGAGCGGCATACCTCGGTGGCAGCGACCGTCACAGCGCCCGCAACGGCGCGTGGGTGACGGCGAAGCTCAAAGACGCCCGTGCTGTCGCCGTGGTCGGCTCGTGCGGCTCGACCCGCGGCAGCGCCCGGGTGTATCTCGACGGGGCACTGTCGGCGACCATCAGCGAGCGCTGTGCCGCCGGTGCCGGCCGGGTGCTCTACACCCACCGCTGGACGGCGGCCGGCGCGCACACGCTCAAGCTGGTCGTGGTCGGGGCAAAGCGGTTCGACGTGGATGGGTTCATCACGCTGTAATCACCGCCGGGTATTGTGGGCGAATGCGGCTCTGGTTCCGTCTGGGTGCGGGCGTTGCGATGGTGGCTGTGTGCATGTGCCGTGGGCGCGGGGGCGGCGCTTGCCCACGGCCCGGCCGTGGTCAGACAGTGCACCTGGAGCAGCCAGGTCTTGTGCGGCTCGATCCAGGTGCCGCTGTACCGCAAGGCGCCCTCGCTCGGCGCTCCGCTGACGGTGCACTTCCGGGTGTATCGGCACACCGATCACTCGCGGCCGCCGCTCGAGCCGGTGGTGGCCGACGAGGGCGGGCCCGGGATCTCGTCCACCGGCTCGGCCTCGACCTATCTGTACATGCTGGGATCGCTGCACCGCCGCCACGATCTGATCCTGATGGACAACCGCGGCACCGGACTCTCGGGAGCGATCAACTGTGCGCGGCTGCAGCGGGGCATCGGTGATTTCACCGGCGCCACCGGCGCCTGCGCCCGGCACCTGGGGGTGGCGGCCAACGCCTACGGCACCGGTGCTGCGGCCGACGACCTGAAGGACATCCTGGACGTGCTCCACGTCGGCAAGGTGGACGTCTACGGCGACTCCTACGGCACCTACTTCGCCCAGACGTTTGCGGTGCGACATCCGGTCAAGACGCGGGCGATCGTGCTCGACGGTGCGTTTTCGCTCGGTGGATTCGACCCCTGGGAGCGAAACGAGTCGGCCGACCTGCGTGCGGCCTGGCGGGCCGTGTGTGCGCGGTGGGGCAACTGCACCAACATCCTCGGCGAGATCACCCAGCTGGCCGCCGCGCTCGACGCCAAGCCGCTCAATGCGGTCGTGCGCGACGCCGACGGCGCCGCCCACCGTGTCCACGTCGACGGCTCGTCGCTGGCCCAGCTGACGGTCGATGCCAGCTCGAGCTACAGCATCTATCGCGATCTGGCCGCGGCCGGCCGGGCGTACATGAGCGGGCGTCCCGGGCCGCTGCTGCGGCTCGCCGGCGAGGACCTTGCCCAGTTCGACAATGGCCCGCCGAGGTGGTACTCGCTGGGCGCGCTTCAGGCCGTCGTCTGTCACGACTACCCGACCATCTGGAACCGGTCGGCCACGATCGCCACCCGGCGGGCGCAGGTCGCCAGGGCGCGAGCCGGGCTTGCCGCAAACGTGTTCTCGCCGTTCTCCACGGCTGACTGGCTGCGGTCGGAGTACCAGCACGAGCTGGTGTACGGATGCCTGCTGTGGCCGCGGGCGCCGGTTGCCGATCCGGCGCGGCCGCTGGGAGCGCGGATCCCCAAGGTGCCGGTGCTGGTGCTGAACGGCGACCTGGACACGCTCACGCCCAGCTCAGACGCCGCTGCTGCCGCGAAGCTCTTTCCCAACTCCACCCTGGTGCGGATGCGAAACGTCGGCCATGTGAGTGCGCTGGCCGACTTCGACGGCTGCGCCTCGGGCATCGTCCGCCGGTTCCTGACAACGCTCAGCGCCGGAGACACCTCATGCGCCTCCCAGATCGAGCAGATCCACACGGTGCCGCAGTTCCCGCTGCGGCTGGCCGGAGTGGCGAAGCCGAACATCGCCGGTAGGGCGGCCTGGGCGGCGGGCGAGGCGGCGGCGGATGCGCTGGCCCGCTGGTGGATCATGTACGGCTACGACGGGCACGGCCTGCGTGGCGGGACGTTCACGTCGGCGGGCCCGTATCTCAGCAAGCGGCAGCCGGTCACGTTCACCCTGCGCCGGATCAAGTTCGTGTCGGACATGGCCGTCAGTGGCAAGGCCGCGTGGGATCGCACGGCGCTGACGATGACCGCCCGGGTGACGCTGACGGGAGCGGCCACCGGGCATCTGGTGATCACCTGGCCGACCGATGTGCAGAACGCAAGGGCGCACATCACCGGCGTGGTCAGTGGACACGCGGTCGCGCTCACCACGCGCGCGCCGTAGGTGAATAAATGGTGCCAGGCACCATTTATTCACAGGCCGAGGACGGCGCTGGCGGACACCGTGGAGATGGTGCGCAGCTTGTTGGTGGCGTCGAGCGCCGCCACCTTGTAGCTCTCGGCCAGGGTGGGGTAGTTGAAGACCGTCTGCACCAGATGGTCGACCGTCCCGTTGAACGCCATCAGTGTTTGGCCGATATGCACAAGCTCAGTCGCGTTCGTCCCGAACACGTGCACACCCAAGAGCCGCCGGTCGTCCACCGCCACCAGCAGCTTCAGCAGTCCATGCGCATCTCCCAGGATCGCGCCTCGGGCCAGCTCGCGGTAGCGGGAGATGCCGACCTCGTAGGCCACCTGGGCGTCGGTCAGCTCCTCCTCGGTCTTGCCCACGAAGCTGATCTCCGGGATCGTGTAGATGCCGATCGGCAGCAGCTCGGAGATGGTGCCCGGCTCGATCCCGCAGGCGTGTGCGGCTGCCAAGCGGCCCTGCTCCATCGCGGTCGCCGCCAGGCTGGGAAACCCGATCACGTCGCCCACCGCATAGATGTGATCAGCCGACGTCCGGTACTTCTCGTCCACGCGGATACGCCCGCGCTCGTCGGCGTCGATCCCCGCCGCCTCGAGGCCGAGCCGGTCGGTGGCGCCCTGCCTGCCGGCCGAGTACATGACGGTGTTGGAGGCGATTCGCTTGCCGCTCTGGAGGTGGGTGATGGTGCCGCCGTCATGAGCCTCCACGCCCACCACCGCGTCTCCGAACCGAAACGTCACACCCAGATCGCGAAGGTGGTACTGCAGCGCCTCGGTCACCTGGCGGTCGCAGAACTCCAGCAGGTGCTCGCGCTGCTCGACCACGGTGACCTTCGTGCCCAGGGCTGCAAACATCGATGCGTACTCGATGCCGATCACGCCGGCGCCGACCACCACCAGCGCGTCGGGAATCGAGCTGAGATTGAGAATCCCGTCGGAGTCCAGCACCGAGCGCTCGTCGAAGCGCACCGACGGCGGCCGGGCCGGACGGGTACCGACGGCGATCACGATCCGCTCGGCGGTGACCCGGAGCTGGTCGTTACCGTTCGTCACAACCACGGTGTGTGGATCGTCGAAGTGGGCCTCGCCGCTGATCATGTGCACGTGGTTTCGCGACAGCTGGTTTCGCACCACGTCCACCTCGCGCCCGATCACCGTCTGGGTGCGCCACATCAGATCGTCGATCTTGAGGTCGTCCTTGACCCGGTAGCTCTCGCCGTACATCGAACGCTGCGAGATCCCCGTGAGATACACGACCGCCTCGCGCAGCGTCTTGGACGGGATGGTGCCGGAGTTGGTGCACACGCCGCCCACCACCTGCAGGCACTCCACCACCGCCACCCTCCGGCTCAGCTTGGCCGACTGGATCGCCGCCTTCTGTCCCGCCGGCCCCGATCCGATCACGAGGATGTCGTAGTCGAAGCTCATCTGGGCGCGACATTAGCGCGTATCGACCTGCATCGTGGTGACAAAACGGAGATCGCTCGGAATCCATCGTCGGTGGTAGACTCGTCCCGCCATGGCACGAACCGTTCCCATCCGGAAACGAGGTTCCTCTGGCGGCGTCGGGAAGATGTCACCAGAGTGGACTCCGGTACTCCGCGGTCTGCCGCTGTTTGCGGGGCTCAACAACCGGCACCTCAAGCGGATCGAGTCGATTGCACGCACCAAGCGGTTCCCGCGATCCTCGGCCGTGGTCAAGGCCGGCGACCCCGGCGACGCCTTCTACGTCGTGCTCGAGGGGGCGGTTTCGGTTCGCACCGGTGGACGCAAGGTCGTGATGGGTGTGGGCGAGTTCTTCGGGGAGATGTCGCTGATCGACGGCGCCCCCCGATCGGCATCGGTTGTCGCCGACAGCGATGAGGTGTTGCTGATGGTGATCCCCCGGTCGGCCTTCATGAAGCTGCTGGAATCCGAGCCGAAGATCACCATCGCGATCCTGGGAACGTTGTCCCAGCGGATCCGCGTGCTGCAGTCCGCCGGGAGCCTGTGACCGCCGGATCGCCGGCAATCACCATAAGCGGGTTGCGCAAGAGCTACGGCGACGTGCACGCCGTGGCCGGGGTCGATCTCACCATCGAGCGGGGTGAGGTGTTCGGCTTGCTGGGGCCAAACGGCGCCGGTAAGACGACGATGATCGAGATCCTCGAAGGCCAGCGCGCCCGTGACGGCGGGGAGCTGATGGTGCTGGGCTTCGACCCGGCAGACGGCGGGCGGGCCTTCCGCGACCTGATCGGGATCGTGCCCCAGGAGGGCGGTGTCGAGCAGGTGTTCACCGTGCGCGAGGCGGTGGAGCTGTACAGCTCCGCGTATCCCGCTCCCCGGCCGGCCGACGAGGTGATCGAGCTGGTCGACCTGGGGGAGAAGCGGGACGCCAAGATCGAGACGCTGTCGGGCGGTCAGCGCCGGCGCCTGGATCTGGCGCTGGGGATCGCCGGTGACCCGGAGCTGATCTTTCTGGACGAGCCCACCACCGGCTTTGACCCGTCCGCGCGACGGCGCTCGTGGGAGCTGGTCGAGCGGCTCGCCGGCCTGGGAAAGACGGTGCTGCTGACGACCCACTACATGGACGAGGCCCAGCACCTGGCTGATCGCGTGGCGGTGATCGCCCACGGCCGGATCGTGGCCGAGGGCACCCCCGAGACGCTCACGGCCGCCTCCGGCGCCGCGGTGGTGGAGTTCGCGCTCCCGGCCGGGACGTCCGCCGCCGATCTGCCCCTGCCGGCGTCGGCGCGGCTGGAGCACCACGACGGTCGCGTCAGCTTCCAGACCGAGACTCCCACCCGCGAGCTGGCGCCGCTGATCGCCTGGGCGAGCGGGCGCGGAGTGGAGCTCGACGCGCTCACCGTGTCGCGCCCGTCACTCGAGGATGTCTATCTCGAGCTGACCCGGGAGCCCGAGGGATGAACGCCGTCGCCCGGGCATCGACCTGGAGCCTGCTCGCGCGCTGGACGGTATCGCGGATCCGGCTGACCCGCAGGACGCCGCGAGCAGCGTTCTTCACCTTTGTGTTCCCGCTGGTGTTCCTGATCCTGTTCGAAGCGGCCAACGGCAACGGCACCGTGGTCGTGAACGGCAACACCGTCAACTACTCGCAATACGTGACTCCGGCCATCGGCGTGTTCGGCGTGGCCACGGCGTGCTACACCGGAGTCATCTTCACCGTCGCAAACGCGCGGGAGCAAGGAGTGTTGAAGCGCGTGCGCAGCACCCCGCTGCCCGGGTGGATCTGGATCGCCGCCGTACTCCTGGCCGCGGTGCTGATGGGGGTGGCGTCGGTCACGCTGATGTTTGCCATCAGCATCCCGGCGTTCGGCGTGCAGATCTACTGGCAGACGCTGCCGGCCGCGATCTTCACGATCATCCTGGGCGCGATCTCACTGGCTGCGGTGGGTCTCGCGGTGGCCGGGTTCGTGCGGCGGGCCGATGCCGCACCGGTGGTCGCGAACCTGACGCTCCTGCCGCTGTCGTTCATCTCGGGAGTCTTCTACCCGATCGACAAAGAACCCGAGTGGCTGCAGCAGATCGCCAACATCTTCCCCCTCAGCCACCTGGCCTCGGCGTTCACCGCGTGTTTCGATCCTGCGACCACCGGCAGCGGGTTTGCACCACGAGATCTGGCGGTGCTGGCGGTGTGGGCGATCATCGGCCTGCGGGTGGCCACCAAGCGGTTCCGGTGGGAGCCGAGCGACTCCTCCGGCCGGGTGTCGTGGTGGAGCCTCGCGGGCGGCTGAACTGCCTTAAAACTGTAACAATCGCTTGAGTCGAGCAGCCCTTGGGGGTATGGTCGCTGACCTGAATGCGGATTCAGGTTCGACACCGGGTATCCCTGATCACCGTTCTGGCAGTCACGCTGCTGTCCGGATGCAGCGTGGGTGGCGGTGGCCATGACGTCAGCTCCAAGCAGCTGAATCTGTACACCTGGACACGGTATGTGCCGCCGTCGGTGATCTCGGGCTTCGAGCAGAAGTACGGGCTCGAGGTGCACGTCACCTACTACAACTCCAACGAGCAGGCGATCGCCGGGATTCAGGCCAACCCGGGCAAGTACGACATCGTGATCCCGTCCGACTACGCCGTCGAGATCCTCCGCGACCAGCACCTGCTGGAGTCGATCAACACCACCAAGGATCTCCAGAACTTCTCCAACATCGATCCCAGCTTCCGGTCGCCGGAGTTCGATCCCGGCAGCTCGCTGCGCCAGATCAAGGGCAAGACGCCCGAGAAGAAGTACACCATCCCCTACCAGTGGGGCACCACCGGGATCGCCTACGACGACACCAAGGTGACCGACCCGCCGACCACCTGGGCCGGCCTGGCCGATCCCCAGTACCACGGCAAGGTTGCGCTGGTGGACGACAACCGCGATGTGCTGGGCGCCGGCATGATCGCGCTTGGCTACGACAAGAACTCCCCCACAGCCGAGGAGCTGCACAAGGCCGGCGCCTGGGTCTCGAGCCTCGGGTTCGTGCCGGTGGATGCCGACCATCCCGCCCAGCCGCTGCTCGACGGGCAGGCCGACATCTCGATCATGTACAACGGCGACGCCGCCCAGGCGATGCGCCAGAACCCCCACATCAAGTACCTGCTGCCGACCGACGGCAGCATCTGGTTCGACAACCTGGCGATCCCCAAGGACGCGCCCGACCGCGACGCCGCCCTGGCGTTCATGGACTACGTGCTCGAGCCCAAGGTGGGCGCTGAGATCACCAAGTACTTCGGATATTCCACACCCAACCAAGCCTCACTCGACATCCTGGCCAAGGAGGATCCCGCCATCGTCGACAACAAAGCAACCAACCCGTCGCGCGACTCGCTGCTGGGGCTGCTGGGTACCCGCGACGTCGGGCCGGCCATGCGCCAGCTGTATCTGAGCATCTGGCAGCAGGTGTCCGGCCAGTCTGGGGAGGTGGCGCCGTGAGTGAGATGGCACAGCCGGTCGGCGGGGTAACCGGTCGCGACGTGGTCGTGCATGTCGTCCAGCGCCAGCTGAGGCTGCTTCCGTTGGTCGGCCTGATGTTCTTCACGGTCTCCGGCGGGGCCTACGGGCTGGAGGACATGGTCAGCTCCTCGGGGCCGGGAATGGCGATCTTCCTGCTGCTGATCACCCCGATCATCTGGAGCCTGCCGGCAGCGCTGATGGTGGCCGAGCTGGGTACGGCGATGCCCGTGGAAGGCGGTTTCTACCAGTGGGTCAAGGCCGGCCTGGGGAAGTTCTGGGGATATCAAGAGGGCTTCTGGTCATGGACCTGCACGTGGGTCGACATGGCCATCTACCCGGTGCTGTTCGCCGACTACCTGTCCCAGACATACGTGCCCCAGGCGGCGGCCGGCGACACCGTCTTCTTCAGCATCGGGTCGGCCCAGTTCGACCTGCACTGGCTGGTCGCACTCGCGGTGATCTGGCCCTTCACTTGGCTCAACATCCGCGGGGCGGCGGTCGTCGGCGATTCGTCGCTGGCATTCATGTTCATCATCCTGGCGCCATTTGCGGTGCTGGTGCTGATCGGGATCCCAAAGCTGTTCATCGACGGCATCAACCCGTTCCACCCGTTCATCGTCTCCGGGTCGACCCCGGCGGCGGCGTTTGGCGCCGGACTCTGGATCTGTATGTGGAACTATCTCGGCTGGGACGGGCTCTCGACCGTGATGGGGGAGATCGAGAATCCCAAGCGCACCTTCCCCAAGGCGCTGTTCCTGTGCATCCCGCTGATCACGGCCTGTTACGTGCTGCCGGTGATGGCAGGGCTCGCGGGCGGCACTGACTGGCAGGCTTGGACGGCGGGGTACTTCCCGGTGGTGGGTGGCAATCTGGCGGGTGAGTGGTTGCAGGTGCTGCTGACGATCGGAGGTCTGGTCTCCGCGGCCGGGCTTTTTGCGGCGCTGCTGTTATCGGTCTCGCGGGTGCCGTTCGTGGTGGCCCGCGACGGATGGCTGCCGCAGTTCATCACCAGGGAGCACCACAAGTATGGGACGCCCTGGGTCGCGATCCTGCTGTGCTCGGTGATCTACTCGATCTTCACGTTGGGGCCATTCGAGTCGTTGGTGGTGGTCGACGTGTTCATCTACTCGCTGGGACTGATGCTCGAGTTCGCGGCGCTGATCGCGCTTCGCATCAAGCGGCCCGATATGCCGCGTCCGTTCCGGGTGCCGTGGGGGTGGTTCGGGATCTTCCTGGTCACGGCGCTGCCAACGGCCATCATCCTGTTCGCGGTGTGGCAGACGGTGCAGGACGAGGGCATCGGTGCGATGTACCTGTCGTTCGGCGCCGCCATCCTGGGGCCGCTCACCTATCCACTCTCGAAGTGGTTTATCAAGAAGGATCGCCAGGCCGAACCGGTGGTCGTGGACGACCTCGTCATCTGGAGTGAGCAATGAGTTCCGATCCGATCGTCGACCCCTTCGAGACCGATGCGGTCAACCACATCCTGTTCGGCACCGACGGCGAGGAGGTCGCCCTGCGCGCGCAACGCTGGGCGATGGGAATCGCACGCTTCTGGGAGGCCCGGGTGACGGTGGTGTGCGCCTACGACTCGCCCAAGTCGTTCCGCAAACGCGGCAGCATCTACCTGCCGGAGGTGCGGCGCGAGATGGAGCAGGACGCCGAGGAGGTCGTGAGGGAGTCGGTCGAGGAGTTCGTGGCCGCGGGCATCCCCGCCGAAGGGGTGGTGTACGAGGGCGATGTGGAGGACGCGATCCTCGAGACCGCCGAGCAGATCACACCCGACGTGATCGTGATCGGCGGCGGCGGCAGCGGCGGTGCCCGCGACTACCTGGTGGGATCGAACGTCGAGCGGATCGTCCGCCACTCCACGGTCGCTGTGCTGGTGATCAAGTAGCGGGCGGCCTCAGCAGAGACCGCCCGCCACCTGATCGCGATCAGTGGTAGCGGTAGACCGCCACGTAGTCGACTTGCAGCGCGACGCGCTTGGGCGTCGAGCTGTTCGGCATCACACCGGTGAAGCCGTTGGAGCCGACGTTCGTCTGCATGACCAGATGCATCGGCTCGGTGGGAATGTGGCTGGTGTAGTTGGCCCACGCCCTGCCGTCGAGCTTGACGGTGATGCGATTCGGGCGCCATTCGAGCGACATCGTGTGCCACTTGGCGAAGTTGGCATGCACCTTGGCGTGCACACGGGTGTTGCCGTAATGCAGCGTTGCGGTCTCGGTGTTGCGCTTGGCGCCGTAGATCGAGGCGGACTCGATCCAGTCGACGACCGTCCCGTTACCGTTGGGCCGAAGGGCGACGTCCATGCCGGTGCCTGCCCCACGGGGCATGCGGAACCGCACGACCCAGCGGCCGTACTTCTGGTTGACCAACCGGGCCATGGACACTCCTCCGGCGACCCACTTGTTGCTGCGGGCCTTGTCGCGGTAGACGCGGATCCGAAGGGCGCCGTTTTCGACGACGACATGGGACTTGGCCCAACCGGACTGCGGACAGCAGGTGGGCTGGCCGTCATAGATCGACCAGGTGTGCTTCTTGATGGGGTTGTCGAACTTGGCGAGATAGACCCTGTGTGCGAACGGCCCCTTGGCTGCGGCGCGGACTTTCGAGGCGGCCGAGGCCTGGGAGGCGACCAGTGCGGTCGCGAGAACGGACAGCACGAGGATCGGGGCGAGGTAGAGCTTGAGTCGGAGCATTTGCTCATGATCGGCTCTGCGCCGGGATTTTCAACCCTTCCGGCGTGAATCTCACAAGACTTTTATCGCTCCCTTACATTGTGCTTCCCGGTGGTACAGATATGGCCCCAAAGTCGCAAAATGCGGGCTGAATTGACGCCGTGGGATACGCCCTATCCCGCTCTGGGATTGGATTTTCCGGCATTTACCGATTTGCACGAGGCAGTCCCGCGCGCGGCTCGCTAGACTCGGGCACAGAACCCCTCCAGGGGCGGTAGCTCAGTTGGGAGAGCATCTGGTTTGCAACCAGAAGGTCGTCGGTTCGATCCCGATCCGCTCCATCGCGTGAGTAACGGTGCCAGGCACCGTTATTCACCAGAACCCGTTCAACGGCACAGCCTGTCGAGCCAGGCCCAGCGGCGCAAGCCGAAAGCCGTTCTCGATCGTGCGCAGGAGTGAGTACGCGGTGCGGGGATGGCTCAGGATCACATGGCGCCGGTGAGGGGTGATCGCGATCAGCAACGTGCGGCCACCCTGGATTCCGCTCATGCAGCACCCCGAGGAATCATGTCGCCCTTCGTCATAGGTGATGAAGATGACCCCGCCGCGGTGGAACCCCGGGGATCGCATGATCCTCGGAATCCAGGCGTGCAGCCAGCGATCCGCACTCCTGACGCTGCCGTCGTGCATGTTGTGCTGGTTGTCGGGTATCACCAGGCTGAACGCGGGCGGGCGGCGGAGGCCCCGCGTTAGACGCTCCAGCGGGAGCAGGTTCCGCCGCGCCGGGGAGCGGATGATGCTCGAGAAGTACGCAAACGGATTGTGATGGCGAATGTACGTACCCCGGTCATGACCGACGTATCCCACGTGCGGAAGGCCCTGGAAGTACCCACGCCAGGCGAGACCGTGGTTTCGCAGTTGCCGCGCCACCGTCGGTCCCCGGTAGCCGGGTCGGCAGTGATCTGAGCGACAGCCCTGAGTGGAGCCGGAGATCAGCGCCAGGTAGTTGGGGAGGCTCGGGTGCCGGATGCTGTAGTACCGGGTCGCCAACCCGTGACGGCGCGCCAGCAGGTTCAAGTACGGCGCGTTGCGATTCCCGATGATCTGGCCGGTGCTGTGGTTCTCGAGAACCACCACCCAGACGTGCTTCAGCCTCGGAGTCGCCGTGACCCGATCGACGTCGAACACCAGCGATGCCACCACCGTCAACAGCACGGCGGGGACGAGGCGATTGAGGCGGATGGACGCGAGAGATTGCATGCGGCCGGCCGAATCTAGGACGTCATGGGTAGACGGCCGGTGATGTTGCGTGTGCGCAGATAGAGGGCCGGGATCACGAGCAGGTTCAGCAGTGTCGACGTGGCCAGACCGCCCAGGATCACAATTGCCATCGGATATTCGATCTCGGCTCCCGGAATTTCTCCCGACATGACCAGCGGCACCAGCGCCAGTCCGGTGGCCAGCGCCGTCATCAGGATCGGCGCCAGGCGCTCGCGGGCACCGCGCAGGACCAGCTCCGGCCCGAACGGCTCTCCTTCCTCGTTCTCGAGGTGCTGGAAGTGGTTGATCAGAAGGATGCAGTTGCGAGCGGCGATGCCGAACACGGTCAGGAATCCGACGAGCGATCCCAGGGTGATCAACCCGCCGGTGGCAAACGCGGCGAGCACACCGCCCACAAGGGCGAAGGGGAGGGTGATGAACGCGAGCGCCGCAACCCGGAAGCTGCCGATGCACGTCTGCAGCAACACCAGGATCCCGATGGCCGCCGCCAGCCCGTAGTTGACGATGTGGCCCTGCGCCTGTTGCCGCTCCTTGAACTCCCCGATCACGTCGGCGTGATACTCGTGGGGGAAGCTGACTTTGGCGAGTCGGTCGTTGACCTCGTCCACCACGTCGCCGAGGCCACGCCCTGCGACTCCCATGGCGACGTCGATCCGGCGCGAATCCTGCTCGCGCTCGATCTGGTTGGGGGTCGGCAGGATCTCGACGTCGGCAACGTCCTGGAGCTGCACGTGCCCGCCGCCGGGAGTGTCGAGCGGGATCTGACGGATGTCTGCAACGCTGCGCCGGGTGTCGGGCGTGCTCCACACCATGATGTCGTAGACCTTGCTGTTTCGGTGAATGTCGCTGACCTCGTCACCCGACACCAGCGTCGCGGCCACCCGCCGGATGTCGCCCGGCTTGAGGCCGTACTTCGCAGCCTTGGTGAGGTCGGGCTTCACCTGGATGTGCGGGATGTCCGTCTGCAGCTCGGTATGCAGGTCGACCACGCCGTTGATTCCGCGCAGCGCGTCGTGCACTTCGGCAGCCTTCGCACGGAGGACGTCGAGGTCGGGTCCGTAGATGCGGACCACGATCGGCTCGCTCGACCCCACCAGCACCTCTTCGATGCGCTCGTTGAGGTACGTCTGCACGTCGCGGAAAAGCCCCGGATACCGCTGCACGGTTTGCTCGACTCCCGCCAGCGACTGCTGGTAGTCCGCTGATGGGTCGAGACTGATCCAGTTCTCGCTGAAGTTCATTCCTGTGATTTCTTCGCCCTGAACCGCCCGTCCGATGTGGGCGCCGAACCCTCTCACCCCCGGCTGGTTTCGCATGTCCCGGCTGATCGTCTTGGTCATGCGCATGATCTCGGGATGCGACGTGCCGGGTTTCGTCACCCAGTGAGACAGGAAGTCGCGCTCCTGGAAGTGGGGGAACAGCGACTCTCCGAGCAGCGGCAACACCGCGAACCCGGCGACCAGGGTGATCACCGTGGCGGCGAGCGCGGGGGCGGGGCTTCGAATTAGGCGGGCAAGGATCCTCGTGTACCAGCGCTGGAGTACGCGCACGAGCGGCGGCTGGCGCTCGTCCAGCGGCGCCTTGGCCAAGAGCAGCAAGGCAAGTGCCGGGGTGACTGTGAGAGCGACCACCATGGAAGCGAGCACCGCCAGGCCGTACGAGAGCACCAGCGGCTTGAAGAACGCTCCCGAGAGGCTGGTGATGAAGAACACGGGGAGCACCGCGAGCACGATGATCAAAGTCGCGTACACGATCGCCCGCCTGACCTCCAGCGAGGCCTCCAGGATCACCGACGATGCCGGCGTCTGATCTCCGGCGGCCCGAGCTTGGCGCAGCCGGCGGACGATGTTTTCGATGTCGATGATGGCGTCGTCCACGACCACCCCCACCGCGATCACGAATCCCGCCAGCACCATCGTGTTGATCGTGCCGCCCCGCAGGTACAGCACCATCGCCGCTGCCATCAGGGAGAGCGGGATCGCCACCAGGCTGATGAGGGCCGCCCGCCACTGGAACAGGAACGCCACCAGCACCAGCACGACCAGAAGCGTTCCCAAGAGCAACGCGTCTCTGAGGTTGTGGATCGAGAGCTCGATGAACCCGGCCGGCCGGAAGATGTGGTTGTCCATCTGAATACCGCGCAACCCGGGGCGAAGTTCATCCAATGCTTGATCCACGCCGTGCGTGACGTCCAGCGTGTTGGCCCACGGGAACTTCTCCACCACCATCAGCAGGCCCGGCTTGTCATTGACAACGGCATCTCCGATCAGGGGCTGGTGGCCCCATGCGGTCGTCCCCAGGTCGCCGAGTACGAGCGGTGCGCCGCTGGCCGTGTGGTGGTTGCCGACCGTGACCTGAGCCAGCTGCGCGGGGCCGACAAAGGGCAACGTGTGGTGGATGCCAAGTCGCTGATTCGGCGTCTCGATGAACCCACCCACGCGGTTTTTCGCGGCGTCGGTGTACTTCAGCAGACCGTAGTCGAGCGCGTTGGAGGTGGTCTCCATGGCCTCGTCGAGCGTGACGCCGTGCTGCCTGAGTTTGACCGGGTCGACCTGGAACTGCAGCTGCTTGAAACGGTCTCCCCAGATCACGACGTTCGCAACCCCCGGGACCGCCATCAGTCGCCACCTGATCGTCCAGTAGGCGATCATCGACAGGTCTGTCATCGAGTACTTCGATGACGAGAGGCCGATCTTCATCGCCCGGCTGGTTGCCGAGAGAGGCTGCAGAATCCACGGAATGCCCGCTGAGGTCGGGATGCTCCGCATTGCAATCGCAAGCCGCTCGTTGACCAGCTGGCGAGCTTCCAGACTGTCTGTCCCGCGCTTGAAGATCAGGGTGATCGCGGAGAGCCCCGGCACCGACTTCGACCGCATCACGTCCAGCCCCGGAGTGCTGTTGAGCGACTGCTCGAGCGGGATCGTGATCAGCGATTCGATCTCCTCGGTGGACATGCCCGGCCCCTCGGTCTGGACCTCGACGAACGGGGGCGCGAACTCGGGGAACACATCCACCGGCATGTCACGAACACGGGTGGCTCCGAAGGCCATTGTCCCCACGGCAATCGCGATCACGAGGAACCGGAAGTAGAGGCTCGAGGCGACGACCCAGCGCATCACGGTTCATCGACCTCCGCAGCGTGGTGAGCGCCGGCCGGGATCACTCGCCCTCGATCTCGAACTCTGTTCCCAGCAGCTCCTCTCCGCCGACTCGGACGACAACCGTTCCTTTCGGCGGGCCGCTCGAGAGCACTGCAACGCCGTGTTGGACGGAGTCGACCATAACTGGCCGCCGGATGAATGTCATGGGACCGGTCATGGCGTACACCCAGGTGCCACCGTCGACCCAGTAGATCACCGCCGAATAGGGAACGGTCTCGCGTTTTCCGCCGCCGGGGAGCTGGAGTTGCACCCGCACCTGGTGTCCGGCGGGGACGCCCACGGCGGTGTCGGTGCTCAGATACAACGAGCGGCCGGCGGTGACTGTGATCCCCGGCGGGGTCTTTGTGGAGACGGTTGCCGGAATGCCGACGGTGCCGGACCCGGTGAGGATGCTGGCAGGCTGGGCGGAGTCGACCGCAGCCAGCTCACGACTTCGGATCGGAACGCGGATCCACGCTCGCGTCGGCGACCCGGGGTCCGCGACAACGGTTCCCCGTACGACCACGTCGTGATTCACCGTCTGCTCGGTTACCGGGGTCAGCTTCAGGCCGATCCGCTTGGCGGCGCTTGCCGTCAGGATGATCTTGCCTTGATCCGACCCGTTGATGCTTTCGACCTTGGCAGGCGGGTCGCCGTCACCTTCGGCCTGGGCGGTATAGCCGCAGGCTGAAGCGGACAGTGCGGCCATCAACAGCAGGCCCGCCGCCGTTCGCCTGGAACTCCACATGGTGCTTCCTCCGTTGGTCTTTCGACGATTCATGAGATCTCCGGGGAGCCCGCAGCAGCCGGCTGCGGACCGAAACGCAGGTAGAGGGCAGGAATCAGGAACGCGCCCTGGAGGGTGGCCGTGATCAGCCCGCCGAGCACGATCACCGCGATCGGGTGGGCGGCTTCCTGCCCGGGGATCGTGCCGGTGAACAGCAACGGCAACAGCAGCAGAGCCGCTCCGATCGCCGTCACCGCCATCGTTGGCAGATGTTCACCCGAGGCGGTACGGATCCAGTCAGCTCGCGTGCGATCGGACGCGGAGCCTGCCTCGCGCTGGTAGCGCGCTACCAACCACAGGCCGTTTCGGGTGGCGAGCGCCAGGATGGGAGCAAACGCGATCAGTGAGACAAGCGAGAGCGCGTCGCCGAAGAGGAAGACCGCGAGTAGCCCTCCGGCGAGCGCGAATGGCAGTGAGAGGAACACCAGCGACGCCAATCGCCAGCTCTGGAAGGCCGCTTGGAACAGCAGGAACATGATCAGTGCCGCAGCCAGGCCGACCACGATCATGCGCTTGTGCAGATCGTCCTTGGCTTGGAACTCCTGCCGTACCTGTGCCCGGTATTCGAGTGGGAACTTCATCGTGGCCAGACGGCTGCGGATGTCGCCGGCGACATCAGCTGCGTCGCGGCCGTGGACGTCGATGCCGATGTCGGTGCGGCGGGAGACCTCGTCTCGCTGGATCACCGTTGGTGTTCTGACGATGCGGGCGTCCGCGACGTCTTTGAGCCGCACCCGGCCACCGGAGGGAGTGTCGATCTGGACGTTGCCGACCGCTGACAGATCGTTGCGGCTCTCGGGTGTGCTCCACACCATTACCTGGAACACCTTCTGCTGCTCGAACAGACTTCCGACTTCCAGCCCTGCAAGCACGGTCGACGCCGCCCGGCGAACGTCGCCTGGTTTGAGACCGTAGGCTCGTGCCCGTTTGAGATCGACCTGCACGTCGATGTTCGGCTGAGTTACCCGGCGATCGACGGTGGTGGTCGCGACCCCGTCGATTCCCGACAGCGCCCCACGCACCCGCGCCGCGGTGGCAGCGATGCCACCGAAATCGGGGCCGAACACGCGCACCACGATGTCGTGCTGTGGTCCGGCGTCGTAGTGGCTGACGCGGTCGTTGAGGTACGAGGAGGTGTGGGCGGTGATACCCGGATAGCCGCTGGCTGCGGCGTTGATTGCAGCCACGGTCGAGGAGTAGTCGGCCGATCGGTCAACGCTCACCCAAAGCTCCGCGGAGTTGACGTCGGTGATCTGGTCGCCCAGCACCGCTCGGCCGACGTGGGCGCCGACGTCGCTGACGCCCGGTATTGCCCGCACTTCCTGGCTGAGTCGCGTCATCAGGCGCGACGATTCGGGCTCTGACATGCCCGGAGGGCCGGTCCAGGCGACCACGATGTCAGGATCGTGGAAGGAAGGCAGGATCCTCTGCCCGAGGGTTGGCAACACCAGCAGTGCAGCCACGACGGTCGCGATCGACACGAGCAACGCCGGGCTTGGTCGTTGCAGCACCCGGTCGATCAATGACCCGTATTCGGCACGGATCCATCGAGCGAACGCGGGGTCACCCGCGCTGCCCGGTGTTTTCGGCAAGAGCAAGGCGGTGAGCGCCGGGGTCACCGTCACGCCTACGATCACGGATGCCGCCAGGGCCAGCGCGTACGACAGCACCAGTGGCTCGGCAAGTGCTCGCGCCATTCCGTCGCTGAAGAAGATCGGCAAAAGCGGCGTCAGTGAGATCAGTGTCGCGTAGCCGATTCGCCGACGTGCGTCCTGCGTTGCAGTCGCGACCAGACTGGCACGCGATGTCCGCTCTCCGTCTCCGGCCTCGCCGCGCAGGCGCACGAGCTTCTCGGACGCCACGACACAGTCGTCCACCAGTACTGCGAGTGCCGCCACGAACCCGGCCACGACGATCAAATTGAACGAGTCGCCCCTGAGACTCAGGACCACGAGTGCGGCCATCAGCGAGACCGAGATTGCCGCGATCGTGATCACCGCCGCCCGCCAGGCCAAGAGTGCCGCGGCCACGAAGCCGAGCAGCAGCAGGCCGCCAACGATCAGGGATCTGGTGAGATTGTCGCGCGACTCGTCGATGAAGGTCGCAGGCCGCGACACTGTGGTGTCGACGGTGACTCCGCTCAGCCCCGGTCGCAGCTTTTCGATTGCCGCGTCGAGATCGCGCGTGACCTGGAGGGTGTTTGCGTTGGGGAACTTCTCGATCACGAGCATCAGATCTGCGCCCTTGGTCAGGACGGCGTCTCCGATCAGCGGCTGATGGCTCTGAACGACATCGGCGACGTCGTCCAGCCGCAGCGGCCCAGCTCCGTCGACGGTGACCTTGGAGAGGTCTGCGGCCGTCGAGATCGGGAAGACGTGGCGCACCTCGAGGCGCTGGTTGGGGGTTTCGATCCAGCCACCGGATCCGGGGGTGGATGCCTGGAGGAACGTGAGCGGGGAGACCCACATGGCGTTGCCGGTGGTCTGCACGATCTGGTCGAGCGAGATGTTGTTGGCCTCGAGCTTCTCGGGGTCGACCTGGACCTGAAGCTGGCGTTCGCGTTGTCCCCAGATGGCGACGTTGGCGACGCCGGGAACGGACAGCAGCGCGGGGCGGATGTTCCAGCGGGCGAGCACGCCCATCTCGATCGCCGAGACGGTGCTTGACGAAAGCCCGACCATCATCACCCGGTTGGCCGAGGATTGCGGCTGGAGGATCACCGGGGGCTGGGCCACGTTGGGGATCGCGACCGCCAGCGTGAGCCGCTCGCTGACGAGCTGCCGCGCTCGCAGGACATCGGTCCCGGGCTCGAAGGTGAGCAGGATCGACGAGAGTCCCGGCACCGAGGTGGAGTGGATCGATTTCAACCACGGCGTGCCGTTGAGCAGCTCCTCGAGGTTCAGTGTCACCAGCTCCTCGACCTCGGGTGCCGAGAGGCCGAGAGCCTCGGTCTGCACCTCGATCACGGGCGGTGCGAACTCCGGCGTGGCGTCGACGGGCATCTGCCTGGCCTGCTGGACGCCGAACACCATCACGCCTGCGGCCAGCGCAAGCACCACGAGCTTGTAGCGCAGACTCACACCTATCAGCCAGGAGATCACGTTCCCACTCCTCCCTGCCTTGCTGTAATCGCCACCGACGGGACACCCCGTCACAACGGGTGTATCAGCCCGCCGTCACGGGACCGTCACCGCTGCGTCACCGTCGCCAACGTTGTGATCTCAGGCGACAGAGGGCAGCGGGCCGAGACCGACGGCGCGGCTGCGGCGCAAGAGCGGATCGACCAGCAGTTCCATCTGCTCGGACGGGTCAAGGTCGAGGTGCGTGTGCGCGAGCGAGCGGTAGAAGTGATACTGCCGGAGTGCTTCTGAGGGGTTCCCGGAAGCGACATGGATCCGCACGACGGTGCGGTGTGCGCTCTCGCGCAACGGCTCGCGGCTGACAGCTGTCAGCGCGACCTGGAGCGCGTGACCCAGCCTGCCCGAGACGAGCAGCTCGTCTGCGAGCGTCTCCAGCGCCTGCAGCCCCAGATTCCTGTGGTACTCGCGCTCGAGCAGCACCCACTCGTCGGTCCAGTCCGGCAGCAGATCGCCGGTGAGCAGGCGCCAGCTGCCCACGAACCCGTCGAGTCCTCCGCCGTCGATGATCAGCTCGGTCAGGCATCTGGCCTCGTGCAGATCGACCCGCACACCCGGCTGGAGCCGCACCACGGACGATCCCGGGTCGATCAGGTCGGGGCCGGCTTGGCGCACCCGCCACAGCGCGGATCGGAGATTTGCGATGGCGCGCTCCTCGGGCACGTCCTCCCAGAGTGCGAACGCCACGTGCTGCCGTAACATCGGCCGGCCGTGAATCGCGAGGAACGCGACCAACCTCTGTGCGCTGGCCGGCAGGTGCAGGGGATCTCCCGCTCGGTGCAATTCAAAGCACCCGAGCAGCCCGAGCGTAACGCCATTGGTCTCGTGCCCTGGACCCATAGCAGCATCTCCTGCGCCGTGTAACCCAACACCCACCGTGTTCGCCCCCCGGCGTGGGGGCGTTCATCCGCCTTTAATCTTTCGGAGCCACGATATTGTAGTAATCAACACTTGTCAAGGGTTGGTCGGCGGCCGACGGCACGCTCAACCACACGTCTGCGCCGCCGCTTTCGCGGTTCGTGACCTGAGCGCTACCGCCGTGGGCACGGGCGATCACGTCGACGATCGAAAGCCCCAGCCCGGCGCCCCCGCCGGTACGGGCTGAGTCTGCGCGGGTGAACCGTTCGAATGCCTTGGCCAGATAGTCCGCAGGGAACCCCTCTCCCTGGTCGGTCACGTGCAGTTCAACCATGTCTCCGTGCCGATCGGCTGAGAGTTCCACCACGCCTTCGCCGTGGCGAAGCGCGTTGTCGACGAGGTTGCCGAGTGCCTGCTCGAGCCTTACCCGATCCCCGGAGATGCGGCTGTCCGAGGGGTGGGTGACCCTGATCTCCCGTTCGCCGCCCTGGGCGCGCCACTCGAATCGCCGGGCTGTGGACGCGAGCACCTCGGAGGCTTCGAGTGCCTCCACCCGAAGCGGAAGCCGTCCTTGATCCGACCCTGCGATCAGGAGCAGATCCTCGGCCAGCTGCGCCAGCCGGTCGACCTCCTGGAACGACCCGCGGACGGCCGTGCGCAGCTCCTCCGGTGACTCAGCGTGTCGCAGCGCGAGTTCGAGTTCCGTCCGCAACAACGCCAGCGGAGTGCGCAGCTCGTGGCCGGCATCGGCCACGAATCCGCGCTCACGTTCGAGCGCTGACTCCAGACGGTCGAGCATGGCATTCAGCGTCTCGCCGAGTCGCTGCACTTCGTCCCTGGTGGCGGGTACCGGCAGCCGTTCGCCGGGTGTATCGGCCGAGATCGAAGCCGCTCGGCTGCGCATCCGGTCAACAGGCCGCAGCGAGAGTCCGGCGAGGAAGTAGCCGGCCACGGTGGCGAGCACCAGTGCGATGGGGCCGGCGATCAAGAGCTCGTCGCGCAGATCGGAGAGCGTCTCCGCGCGGTTGCCCAGAGTCGAACCGACGATCAACACCATCGGCTTTCCGTTCTGCGTCACATGGGTGGCGAGCACGCGGGAGGGTTCGTCGAGGCGGGGGAGGGCCGGCCGCACGACGAAGATCCTGCCGTTCTCGGCTCGCCGCAACTCGGCCGGAGTGAGCACTGATCCCTTGGCAAGCCATGGGCTGGCATCGACCACATTGCCCTGGGTATCGACCAGCTGGGCATAGCTCTCGCCAACTTCCACCTTGCTCGCTCCCGAGGCTGCGAGCGAGTCCTCCGGGTCATGCACGACGTCGGTGAGATCGTGCGTGCGGATCTCGAGCTGGTTATCCAGCTCGGTCAAGAGCGATGACGACACTCGGTCGTAAAGGAGCCAGCCCGTGGTGATGAGCACCAGCGCCATCGCCACCGCGAACGCGCCTGCCACCCGCACCCGGATGGGGACGTTGTTCAGCATCTACCCGCCGTCACCGCGGAGGCGGTACCCCGCTCCGCGGACGGTCTCGAGAGAGCGGCGGCCGAACGGCTCGTCGACCTTCCTGCGAAGGTGGCGCACGTACACGTCGACCACATTGGACTTGCCGTCCCACGGGGCGTCCCAGACCCGCTCGAGCAGCTGCTCGCGGGTCAGCACCTCGTCCGGCCTGCGCATGAACGTCTCCAGCAGTGCGAACTCCCTGGTCGACAAACCGACCTCGGCATCGCCTCGTCGCACCTGATGTGAGGCCGGGTCGAGGGTGAGATCTCCCACCGCGAGCACGCTCGGCCGCTTGGCCACCTCCCTGCGTGCCAGCGCCCGCAGCCGGGCGAGCAACTCGGCGAACGCGAACGGCTTGACGACGTAGTCGTCGGCGCCGCTGTCCAGACCTGCGACCCGATCCTCGACGGAGTCCCGTGCGGTCAGCATCAGCACCGGAGCCCAGACGCCGTGTTCCCGCAGTAGCCGGCAGGTCTCGAAGCCGCTGATCCCCGGCAGCATGATGTCGAGCACAATCGCGTCATAGGTCGTTGCGGCAGCCTGTTCAAGGCCGTGCTCGCCCGTCCCGGCAGTGTCCACGGCGAGGCCCTCTTTCGAGAGCCCAAGCCGGAGCAACTCGGCCATGCGGGCGTCGTCCTCGACGATCAAGACTCTCATGCGTGCATTATCCAGTCCCAAGCGGCGCTTGTCACAGAATTCACGATTACGCGAATGGAGTACTGTCAGAGTGTGCTCGAGCGGCTCTCACGGGTGGACCGGGTGCTCCTTCTCGGAGACGTGGTCGTCATCGTGGGATTTCTCGCCCAGTCGCCGTTGATCCTGACCATTGGGGTCGCACTCGTGGTGATCGGGTTCGTGAAGTCGGTAGCCCGACGCCGCCGCCGGTGAATAACGGTGCCTGGCACCGTTATTCGCCACCACCCTTGAGCCACAGGCTCGCGTGGCTCGGCTGGAGTGCGTCACGCACCACGCCGAGGACTTCGGCGTCCAGGGCGTCGAGGTCGATTTGCTGGCGCAACCGGCCGCTGAAGATCTCGAGCGTGTGCGCGGCGTCGTACTTCCGTCGATAGAAGCGGTGGTCGACGACCCGCTGGATGCGGCTGCGCAGCGGTTGGAACGCCACCGCCACGGCGAGGGTGGACACCGTCACCGCCAGGGTGCTCGAACCTCCCGTGAGGCCGCGCAGCGTCTCGCCGATCAGGTAGATGCCGCCCAGGTACAGCCCGGCCATGACCGCCACGACGCCGGCGTACACCAGCGTCTTTCGGATGATCACGTCGATCTCGTACAGGCGGTAGCGAAGGATCGCGACTGCGAATGCGACGGGCAGCAGCGACCACGAGACGAACTGCAACACCTCTGCTTGGCCTTGGGTGAACCCGCCCGCGATCACGACCACAAACCCGGCGCCGATCCACTTGAGCTGCTGGCGCTCGACGGTCGTGCCCCGTCGGTAGCGAACCACAACGGCGGCGAGGTTCATCGCCAGCACCGCCAGGAGAATCACGGGAGCCACGCTGGCGAGCGCGTCCGCGTGCGGGACGCCCAGCGGGTTCTGGCCGGTGCCGGTCGATAGAGGCCCCTCGGCCAGCGCCGTTCCCAGCACGGCGAAGGTCACCACCAGAGCGCCGGCCCAGGCAACCGGCCGCCAGCGTGCTGACGGCAGATTGCCGTCGGGGAGCAACAATCCGAGAAAGCAGACCACCACGGCGATCCCGAGGATCCAGCTCACGCTCGCGAAGACCGACGCGGCCAGATAGCCGGTGGCGGATGGGTCGAGGTTTTCGACGTACGCGGTGGCCGGGCCGGTGATTCCGAGCAGCAACGACTCGAAGATGAAGAGCCACCCCAACCGGTGTTGTGGATAGCGGCGCAGCACGACCGCGCCGACCGCGGCGTAGGAGAACATCGCCACGTAGAAGGCCACCAGCCCGGGCGTCAGGCCGTCACTGTCAAACGAGGCGTAGAGTGCGGCGTTGACGGGCGCCAACGCGCATGCTGTCCATCCGATCGCTGAAGCTGTTCGTCCGCTGAGGACGCTCATCTCGAACCCATCCCGGGTGCGTTTGGACTCATCTTCCACGCAAAGTCTTTCACCTCCACGTTCCGGGATCGTTACGGTGGGTGGAAGCATTGCGAAGGCCCCGGTGGGTATCGCCGGGGCCTTCGGTGATCAGTCGCGCCCGCGGGAGTCGCTAGTGATGCGGAGACAAGCGATCGGGAGCGCGCGCAATCGTGAGATACGCCAATCCCGCCGCGGCGGCGGCGATCAGTGCGATCAACGCCACGCCGACCCACTCGAAGCTCGCGTTCGACGATCCCGAGCCGGACTTGGCGACCGTCCAGGGAGACGCGGAGGCGTAGCCGTAGTGGGCTCCGTTGCGCAGGTTGGGCGCGCTGGGATGGTGTACCTGCGCCAGTCGCACCTGGTTGGGTGTGGGCAGCTGCTGATTGAAGTGCGCCAGCACGGTGGGTGCGATCGCGGGCGGCGCGGGGCCACCTGCAAACGCGCTTGGCACGAACGCCATGGTGGCCAGACCGATGATAAGAAGCGTTGCGAGGCGGTGTGGGGCGGTCATTTTTCTGCTCCTTGGGCGGGGATGCGACATGCACACGAGCCTAAGAGGTCGTCGCCCAGGGGTCTGCTTCGGCGGATAGCCGCCGTACGTCACCACGGTTACACTCCGCCGCCGCGGCGGGTTAGGGCACCGTCACCTTGTACACGTCTGTGGCCGAGGTCTTGCAGTTCAGCCTCGTGTACAGCACCACGGTCGACGGCCCGGTGTCGTCGACGCTCGTGGAAACCGCGTCGAACCCGCGCGAGAAGGTGCGGATCACCTTCGGGGCGGCCGATCCCGGTGGCTGCTGCACCAGTCGTGCCTGCTGCCCGCACGAGAAGATCTGCGGCGCCGCGGTGCTCTCTGTGTAGTACACCGTGCCGTCACTCGCGATCGACGAGTTGCGCGGGTTCAGCCTCGGAAACGGATTGGGCAGCAGCTGTGACTTTCCGGTCATGATGTTGTACCGGTGGACGTGGCAGCGTTTGACGCACCCATACCACGTGGCCCAACTGCCGTTCACCTGCCCGGGCGCCAGGTACGCGCCGTTGTTCTGGGAGGCCTGGGCAAGCTGGATCGCGGCGCCGGTCATGCGGTTTCGCAGGATCACCCGGCCGGTCTGGAACTTGGGCGTGGTCTCGCGCCCGAACATGATCCAGTCGCCGGAGATGGTGGGGCTCCACTCCCAGTTGGGGGTGTTGACGCCCGTCGGCAGCGGCACAGCCTTGCCCGCGGCGATGTCGTACAGCACCAGAGTGGAGTTGTTACTGGCAACGCCGGGAACGGTCTGATAGATCGCCCGGACTCCATCGGTGCCGCCGGCATAGGAGAGATTTTTGAGCGGGCCGAGCCGCACCGCGGCGTGGTTGTCCTGCCTCAGGAACACATACGACTTCGAGCTGCCGAAGCTCCGTGCGGGCGACTGGTACCAGATCAGGTAGCCGTTGGCCGAGAGGCCGCCCAGCTCAGACTTGTCGGGGTTTGCCAGCACCGGAACCGGCGTGGGTCCGGCCGCAAGTGCCGCCGCCGCCGAGATCACGCATATCGTCAACGTCGCGACCGTGAGCAACTTGCGCATGGTTCCTCCCAAGCTCCGAGGTGTCAGTGATGCTTGTGCAGTTTCTCACAACCGGCTGCGGCGTGTCACTCGGTTTCACGGGGATAGCCGAACGCCTCTGACATCAGCTGAAGCACCAGATCGAACCCCGCCGCGGCCGCAGGCACCTCTCCGGCGATACGCAGAAAGCCGTGCACGACCCCGGGGCAGCGGGCGGCGTAGACGGACACTCCGGCGGCCCGCAAACGCTGTGCATACTCGTCGCCCTCATCACACAGGACGTCGCACTCGGCTGTGACGATCACCGCCGGCGCGATGCCGCTGAGGTCATCACAGCAGAGTGGTGCGACGTCGGGATCGTTCCGCTCGGCATCGCCTGCGTAGGTGCGCACGAAGAATTCCATCGCCGCAGCCGTCAGCCCGAAGCCCTGCTCGTAGCGGCGGTAGCTGTCCCGATCCGCCGGATAGTCGGTAACCGGGTACATCAACACCTGGCCGGCCAGCTCCAGGCCGCTGTCGCGCGCCCGGCGGGCGACCGCAGCTGCCAGAGCGCCACCTGCGCTGTCACCGCCGACCACCAGCCCGGCGCCGGAGACGCCAAACCGCTCGGGATCGGCGGCAATGCTGCGAGTGGCGAGCCATGCATCCTCCACCGCCGCGGGGTGGAGATGTTCGGGCGCCAGCCGGTACTCGACCGCGATCACCACCGCGCTTAGCCGGGACGCAAACGCCCGGCAGATCACGTCATGGGTGTGGATGCTCCCGCTGACCCAGCCACCGCCGTGGAAGAACACCAGCCCGGGGCTCGCCGGTGTCGGCGGCGTGTACACCCGCACCGCCACCTGGCTGCCCTCCGAGGCCACCGCCTGGTCGCCGACAGCGACTTCGCCGGTGGCCGCCGGGCCGTACTCGGCCAGTCGCTCGAGCCGCTCGCGGGATGCGGCCACAACATCGATCGGCGGGGGATCCTCAGTGCCGAAGAACTGCGGCAGGGATGCCTGGACGTCGGGGTCGATGGCCATGTCGTGATCCTATCAAACATTAATTACCTATCAACTTGGACTCTACAATTAGGTAACGTTTGCAGCTATGATGTTGCCGTTCTCGGTGTTACTTCTCATTCGCGTGGCGGCGATGTGCTACGTTGGGCCGGTGACTGGATCAGACGGTGGTGGGTGGGGCGGAATCGTGCCGGAGGCGCAGTGCTGACCCCCTTCCGCGACCTGCTGGCCGAGCGCCGCGCCGGCTCCGCTGTGGGGGCCTTCACCTGCTATGACCTGGAAGCTGCCACGGCGGCGCTGAGCGTGGCCGCCGCTGCGGATACCGGTGTGATCCTGCTGATCGGCGGGCGCTCCTACGTGGAGCCGGGCGGTGGCCTGCTGATGGCGGCGCTGGTCGCTGCCGCCGATCACTCCGAGGCGCGCGCGTGCATTCAGCTTGATCACTGCGCCGACCTTGCGGTAATCGAATCGGCGCTGGCCGCCGGCGCTGGGGCGGTCATGGCCGACGGGGCGGAGTGGGAGCTCGAGCAGAACATCGAGTTCGTTGCCGGGGCGGTCGAGCGGGCCCGGGCTCATGGTGCGGCCGTCGAGGCTGAGCTCGGCAGCATCACCGGTGACGAGGACGTGGCCCGCGCGGTGGAGGCGGGCGCGCTGACCGACCCCGATCAGGCTGTCGAGTTCATGCAGCGCACCGGCGCCGATTGCCTGGCGGTATCGATCGGCAATATCCACGGCACCTATGTGGTTCCGCCCGAGCTCGACTGGGATCGGTTGCACGCGATCCGCGCGCGCGTCAGCCAGCCCCTGTCTCTGCACGGCGCATCGGGGATCGCCGACGATCTGGTGCAACGGTCGATCCGGGCGGGAATCGCCAAGATCAACGTCAACACCGAGCTGCGAACCGCCTACCTGGCCGCCACCGACAGCACCATCACCTCGGTGTTGGACGGCAGTCGGCTGAACGCTCTCCACGCCGCCCAGGTGTCGGCCGTAGGCGACGTGGTGGCCGCCAAGCTGCAGGCGTTCGACCCGGATCTGGCGGCCTCCGCATGAGCGCCACAGCCGCCCAGGTGGGGATGACCCTGGAACAGGTGCCGACGCCCGCGCTGGTGGTCGACCTCGACCGAATGGAGCGGAATCTCGCGAGCTGGCAGGACGCCGTCGCCGCCCACGGCACGAACCTTCGGCCTCACATCAAGACCCACAAGTCGCCGGCGATCGCGGCCCGGCAGCTCGCACTCGGCGCCTGCGGGATCACCGCCGCCAAGCCGAGCGAGGCCGAGGTGTTCTACGAGGCCGGCGTGCGCGACATCGTGGTTGCCTACCCCACGGTCGGTGAGGACAAGTGGGCGCGGCTGGCCGCGATGGCCCGCGGCGCCAAGATCGCCGTCAACGTCGATAGCGCACCGCAGGTTCAGGGCCTGAGCGCTGCCGCGGTCGCGGCCGGGGTGACGCTGTGGGTGCACATCGAGATCGACTCCGGGCTCAACCGCGTCGGCCTGGCCCCCGACGAACACGAGCAGATCGCTGACTTCGCCCGGCTGATCCGGTCGCTGCCGGGGATCGAGCTGGAGGGCGTCACCACCTATCGCGGCAAGTTCGGCGAGCGGCTCGGGGCGATGACCAACGACGAGGCCGGTCAGGAGGAGGGGCAGATCATTGTCGGCGTGGCCGAGCGACTGGCAGCCGACGGCATTCCTGTCTCACAGGTGACCGCCGGCGGCACGGTCACCGGCCGCGGCGCGGCCATGGTGGACGGCGTGACCGAGGTGCGGGCCGGCACCTACGTGTTCTACGACGCGATGCAGGTGGGCTTCGGCGCCGCCACCGCCGAAGAGGTCGCCGGGTTCATCCTGACCACCGTGATCAGCACCCGGCGCGACGGGTGGGCGACCGTGGACGGTGGCTCCAAGACCTTCAGCGGCGATCGCGGCGGGGCGGAGGGCTCATCCCCGATCGCTGCCGCCGTCGGCCAGGACGTGGCCGTCATGCGGATCACCGAGGAGCATGGAATGGCTCAGCTCGGCGAAGGGGTTTCGGTCGAGGTGGGACAGAAGCTGCGCTTCACGCCCTTTCACATCTGCACCGCGGTCAACTTGTGTGATGAGCTTGTGGCGATCCGAGGCGGAGTGGTCGAGCACATCTGGCCGGTGGCCGCCCGTGGGAAACGAACCTGAAAGCGAGGAGCGACGATGCCCAAACGCCCGATCCACACAGACAAGGCCGGCCCGCCGCTGGGCGCCTATTCCCAAGGCATCCGCGCGGGAGATTTCGTGTATGTGAGCGGCTGCGGGCCGATCGATCCGGTCACCTCCGAGATCAAAGGCGAGACGATCGAGGAGCAGACAGAGGTCACGATCAGCAACATCGAAGCGATCCTGGAGGCCGGCGGCGCGACTCTGGCCGACGTGGTCAAGTCGACCGTGCACCTGGCCGACGAGCTCCAGTTCGAGCGCTTCAACGGCGTGTACGCCGGCATGTTTCCGGAGCCCCGGCCGGTGCGCACCACCGTGGGCAGCGGCATGCGTCAGGCACCGGGCATGCTGGTGGAGATCGACGTGGTGGCCTACACGGGGGACTGAGCGGGAGGGCCAGACGTGGGGAACTCTCGAGCACAAGCGCGCGAGGTGTGGGCGGCCTCACGGCGATCTGACGGGTCGAGGTGGTTTGCGGATCGCGGCTGCGCGGTAGTCCAAGGGTGAACCAACCTAAAGGAGTACCGCATGCCAGAGAGCGCAAAGGATGCCAAGGGGAAGGTCAAAGAAGTCGTCGGGGACGCAACCGACGATCCCAAGACCAAGCGCGAAGGCCAGGCCGAGCAGGCCGGCGAGTCGATCAAGAAGGGCGTCGATAAGGGCGTCCAAAAGGTCAAGGATCTGATCTAGGCGAGCTTGTCGCCCCCGCCGCTGGTAAGGTCGCGGCGGGGGTGACGTGTTCGAGTCACTTGACTTCGTGTATACGCCGAGCAGCGACGTCGCGGCCGATCGCGACCAGTTCGTCGACGTCTTGGGTGCGCGCCAGGTGTTTGCCGTCGAGGCGATGGGCGTGCGGATGGCGGCGATCGAGCCGGCGCAAGGCTCTCCGCTGATCCTGCTCACCGACCACCTGGAAGGCGATCGTCCGGTGCTGGTCTACCGCGTTGCCGACCTGGAAGAGGCTCTCGAGACCATGCAGGATCGGGGATGGCAACGGCAATCGTCCTTTGGCATCCCGCACGGCCCGTGCTGCTCGTTCACGCTGAAGGGCGGCCATCGGCTGGCGCTGTACCAGCTGACCCGGCCGGGAGCGCCCGCCCATTTCGCCGGTAGGGCGGACTTCTAAGTGCCCATGCGGCTATCCTCCGCCCGCGTGATCCGACCTCCCCGAATGCCCCTCCGACGCGATGTTCTCCCGCTCGCAGCGGCGGGGTTGGCGGCGGTCGTCGCCGCGAGCGTGTACTGGTTGGGCCCGCCGGGGGTGGACACCCCCGCACATCTCTTCCAGACCTGGCTCTACCGCCATCAGGGCTTCGTGTGGTGGAACAACGACTGGTACTCGGGCAGGTACGTGTTCGTGGCCTACAGCGTGCTCTTCTACCCGCTGGCGGCGAAGGTCGGAATCGGCGCCCTGGCGGTGTTCGCGGCCGCGGTGATGTGCGCCGCGACGGCCTGGGTGATGGTCGCCCGCTACGGATTCAAGGCCGCGCTGGCGCCGGCGCTGCTGCTGGCGGTGGTGGCGCCGTACAACATGATGGTCAGCGGCGCGTATCCGTTCCTCTGCGGAGCGGCGGCGATGGCGGTGGCACTGGCCTGCGTGCAGCGCGGCTGGCGGCTCGGATTCGCCGTGGCGGCCCTGGTGACGCTGGGCTTCTCGCCGCTCGCCCTGGTGCTGCTGGCCGTGGTGATGGCCGGTGTGGTCTTCGGTGGCGGGCTCACGTCGGTGCTCGGCCGCCACCGGGTCGAACTGGCCGCCTTCGTGTTCGTGCTGGCACTCGCGGCGACGGTGCAGCACCTGTTCTCGGGCGATACCTCCTACCCCTACGGCGGAGTCGACCTGCTGGTGATCGGCGCGTTCTGCGTCGCCGGATTCCTGGTGGCCGGTACCGGTAGGGAGGCGCGGTCGCTGCGGGCGATGTTCGTGATCTACCTGGCGGTGAACGCGGCGGCGTTCATGATCAGCGCCCCGGTGGGAGCCAACGCGGGCAGGCTGTTTGCCGAGGCCGGCACGCCGCTGCTTCTGCTCACGCGCAACGTCGCCGGGCGCCGCTCGCCGCTGATCCTGATGGTGGCAGCGGTCGCGCTGGTGCTGCAGGTGGGGCCGTTCGTGCGCGACATGAGCACCGCCTGGAGCAACCCCGGCTCCACCAAGAGCTTCTGGCAGCCGGCGCTCGACTATCTGCACGAGCACCCCTCGGCGCATCAGTACCGGGTCGAGGTGGTGGCCAACTGGGGCCACTGGGAGGCACTGTACGTGCCCGAGGCCGGTTTCTACCTCGCGCGCGGCTGGTATCGCCAGGACGACCTGCCGGTCAACCGGACGCTCTATCGCTCCCACCTGACCGCCCGCTCCTACCAGCACTGGTTGAGGTCGGTCGGCGTGCGCTACGTGCTTCTGCCGCGGGGGCCGCTCGACCAGAGCGCCCGGGCCGAGGCCAGGCTGCTGCGCAGTGGGCGTTCGGGGCTGGTGCTGGACGCGAACGTGGGGAATGTCGACATCTACCGGCTGCGACACGCCACGCCGATCGTGACCGGCCCCGGCAGGGTGAAGCTGATGAGCCTCAAGCGGGGCCGGGTGGCGATGCACGTGTCCGAGCCGGGCACGTACCTGCTGCGGGTGCGCTATACCCGCTGGTGGTCGCCGACCAACGATGCCTCGGCGGTGGCCGCACCCGACGGCATGACATTGGTGACCGCCTTCAGTGCCGGGCCGGTGCGACTGAACGTCGACCCGCCGGTGCCGTGAGCCGCGAGCGGGCGGCAACACTCCGCATTCGCCGCTGAGCGGGCATTTCCTGCGAGCAGTCGGTAGACTCTCAGGTCCCTCGCGAGGACGGAATGCCCAGCACAACCGAACACACCGCCAGCTGCGCGCTTTGCCGCCGCCATCTTCTTGTCGGCGAGCCGGCGCGGCTGTATCAGGATCCACAGTCGAAACGGTTCGCGAAGGTGTGCCCGCTGTGTTACGAGCGTGCCGATCGGCGAGGCTGGCGGGCGGACGGCCGGCCGATCGTGGCCGTGCACGCCAACCCGCCCGCCGATCAGGCGCTGCGCGAGCGTGAGTCGCTGATCGACCGCTTGCGCGGCCAGCTGCAATCGGTCGAGCTCGATCTCGATCAGGTGCGAAATGCGCTGGCCAAGGCCGAGCAGCAGTCGGGTGAGCTGCGAAACGTCAAGCGTGAGCTGAAAGAGGTCACCAACGAGTTGCGCAAGCGCGAGCGCGAGCTTAAGGCGGTGCAGACCGAGAAGCGGCGAGCCGACGAACGGGCGGCCCAGTCCGAGGCGGGACACAAGGCCGAGATCGCCCGCCACCACGCCGTCGCGGCCCAGCTCGACGAGCAGGCGGCCGAGGTCGGCCGTGCGAGTGTCCGGCTGTCGGCGCTGGAGCAGGAGCTCGCCGCCGAGCGTGAGCGCTACAACGAGCTGGCCGACGCCAGGCGGCGGGAGTCGGATGCCCGGCACGTGCGCCTGCACGCGCTGGAGGCCTTCAACCGCTCGCAGCATGTCGAGCGCGTGGTGGCCATCTCACGCAGCTTGGGCGACCCGGTCGTCAACGTGGTGGTGGGTGGCGTGGAGTTGCCACGACCGGTGCTGATCACCGTTTCCTGGGACATCTCGTGGTACGAGTACGTGGTGCGGCTCGACTTGCTGGAGCGCACCGTCACGGTCGAGGAGGCTCGCCGCGGCGACGAGCCCCGCGACCTGCCGGCGTCGCGGCTGCAGCCAAACGCGGTGCTTCGCAGCGACCGGATCGTGCTGACGATGCAGGCCTACGGCGTGGGTTCGTCAGCCTCGGCCTGATCGATCCGCGATTGGGCCAGCTGCTCGGCCGCGCGGTGTGGTGCGATCCCCGCCTCGTGCGCGTGCGCGAACACACGCTCGAGCGTCTGCTCGATTCGGCCCACGGCAACCTCGGCTCGGCCGGCGTCGTATGGCTTCCCCAGCTCCTCGCCGATGTTGATCACCCCGCCGGCGTTGATCGCGAAGTCCGGGGCATAGACGATCCCGCGCGCCGCCAGTGCATCGCCCATCTCGCCGTCCAGCAGCTGGTTGTTGGCGGCTCCCGCGATCACGCGGCACTGGAACCCGTCGACCGTGTCCGGCCGCACCACCGCCCCCAGGGCGCAGGGCGAGAAGATGTCGCACGGGTGCGCATGCAGCCCTTCCGGGTGGGCCACCTCGGCGCCCGCCGCCCGCAGCGCCTCCACCCGGTCGACGTGGATGTCGGCCACCGTCACGTTCGCGCCTGCGGCCAGCAGGTGCCGGGTCACGGTCGCTCCAACGTGGCCGGCCCCCTGCACCACCACTGACGCGCCTTCGAAGCTCGAGCCGAGGCCCGCTTCTCGCAGGGCCGCGCGCATTCCCACGAACACACCCCAGGCGGTCATCGGCGAGGGATCGCCCGATCCCCCGACCTCCTGGGGGAGGCCGGTGATGTAGCGCGTCTCGCGGGCCACCTCGGTCGCGTCCTCGGTGGTCGTGCCGACGTCCTCGGCCGCGAGGTAGAGCCCTCCCAGCGAGTCGATCACGCGCCCCAGCGCGCGGAACAGCTCCGGTGTCTTCTGGGTGCGGGAGTCGCCGATCACGACCGTCTTACCGCCTCCCAGCGGCAGCCCGGCCAGCGAATTCTTGTAAGTCATGCCCCGCGACAAGCGCAGCACGTCGGTCAGCGCGGCCTCGTCCGACTCGAACGGCCACATGCGGATGCCGCCCAGCCCGGGTCCGAGCACCGTGTTGTGCACGGCGATGATCGCCCGCAGCCCGACCGCCGGTTCGTGGCAGACGACGATCCGCTGGTGTTCGTCAAACAGCTGCACGCGCGGCACTCTACCCCCGGGTCTGGTATGGATCTGCACATGCAATCCGAGACTCAGACCAACAGCTCCGCCGTCGTCAGCGCCGGGGCGTGTGGCGTGGCGGTGCTGCTGGCGGTGATCGGGCTGGCGCTGAGCGGCTCTGGGCGCCAGCTGGCCGAGGTCGCGGCGGTGCTGGCGGCGATCTTCGGATTCGGCCTCGGGTTCTCGGGTTTCACGGTCGCCCGCCTGGGAGCGCCGCGAATGGGGCTGGCTCTGGCCGCCATGATCGGCAACCTGGTGATGATGGTCGCCGCGGGCGTGCTGTTCTTCACCTAGAGAGCCATCCACGCGACCTGCCGGGATAGGCTCTAAAGCCCTCGGCCGGAGTGCCGATGTAGCCTGGGAGATGCCAGACCCCATGGGCGAGATGCCGGCTGTCAGCGTCGCCGAGCCGACCGAATCGGTGCGGCTGATTTCCGTGCCGACGGAGGTTCCCGCGGCCGCGTCGCAACGCCCGCTGCCCCGCTGGATGGTGTCGCTGGGATTCGCCGGAGTGGTGTGCGCGGCGGTATTCATGACCACCTCGCGGCTGTTTCTTCCGGACTCGTTTCTGAGCCTGTACGCGGGCCGCTACATCTCCGAGACGGGCATCCCCAAGACCGACCCGTTCACGGTCGCCGCTCACGGCCGCACCTGGATCGATCAGCAGTGGCTGGCCCACTGGATCTATTACCGCGCCTGGCAGGGCGGTGGCGACGTCGCGGTGGGCATGCTCTCGGGCGTTCTGATCGCCTCGGCGTTCGGCATGCTGGCGATCATGATCATGCGCCGCGGGATCGACCCCGTGAGGGCGGTGATCTGGGCGACCATCGCGTTCTTCGTGTGCCAGCCGAACACCGTCATCAGAGCCCAGAGCTTCGCCTACCCGCTGTTCGCCGGTCTGCTGTGGATCCTGCTCGAGGACGAGCGCCGCGAGCGCTACCGCTGGCCGGTGCTGATGGCCGTCCCGGTACTGATCCTGTGGGCCAACATCCACGGCTCGGCGCTGATGGGAGCGGGGATCGCGGCCGGCTGGGCGATCTATCGGATGGTGGTGATGCGCCGCCGCGGCGACAGCCGCTCCTCGGATCGCTATATCGCCACGGCCTTCGCCTTCGGAGCCTCGGCGCTGCTGGTCTCCACCTACTCGCCACATGCCCTGGTCGACTACTACCGCTCGGTGCTCCAGAACCCGAGCCTGGCGCAGTACGTGCCGGAGTGGGCGCCGGCCACGTTCACGGGGGTCAGCCTGGTGTTCGTGCTGCTGCTGGCGTTGGTGCTGGTGGTCGTGGGCGTTGCGATCGGCCGCGGCAAGCGCCCGTCGGTTCCGCTGGCGGTGCTGACTGCGGTGATGGCGCTGGCCGGTGTTCACGCCGTCCGCTACCAGGTGTGGTTCGCGTTCCCGGCGGCGGTGTTGGTGGCAGACCTGATGGAGTCGATCGCTCCCACCGGCGCGCGCCCGGCGCCTGACGCCAAGGCCGGCTCACGGGCCCGCATGCTCGGCATCGCCGCTGCGGTGATGCTGGTGCTCGGCGCCGTGCTTGCGTTCGTCCCGGGCCAGTCGATCAGGGTGCAGCTGCTGTGCCTGTTCGGCGGCTTCATCGCCGGCCTGGTCGCGTTCTCGATCGGCGGCGCCGGCGCGGGCTTCCGGCGGCTGGGGATGGTGCTGATGGCGGCGCTGGCGATCGCGGTGCTGTGCAGTACGGTGGTGCTCGCGACCACCTCGGACAGCCGCTTCGATGCGCAGCTGCCTGCCGGTGCGGTGTCCGCCGCCAACGCGTACGCGGTGGCGCACCCCGGCATCCATGTGCTCGGCGACGACATCACCGGGCCAGAGCTCCTGTGGAAGCACCCGAACCTCAACGGCCGGGTCGGCTACGACGCGCGCCTGGAGATCTTCCCGCCGGACAAGCTGGTGCCGTTCATGCACTTCGTGGCGCTCGACTCGCCCAACTGGGCCGCGGTCACACGCGACTACCAAGAGATCGTCGTCTCGGCGCAAAAGAACCCCGGCCTGACGGCGCGGCTCAAGCGCCTCCCCGGCTGGCGTGTGCTGCACTCCGACGCCGACGGCCTGGTAATCGTCCGCTCCTCAGGGTGAATAAATGGTGCCAGGCACCAATTATTCACGTCGCAGCGTCGTCCCCGTCGCGCGGCGGGGCGGATGTCGCCTTCTTTGGTATTCGGAATTCTTGAAATTCGGAGGTGCCCTGCAGGCGAGGGGCGGCCAAGCGGTTGGTGGTGAATACCGGTGCCAGGCACCGCTATTCATCGGCTCAGAGGACCCCGGCCTGACGGCGCGGCTCAAGCGCCTCCCCGGCTGGCGTGTGCTGCACTCCGACGCCGACGGCCTGGTAATCGTCCGCTCCTCAGGGTGAATAAATGGTGCCAGGCACCTTTTATTCACATGCGAGGTGGTGAACAACGGTGCCTGGCACAGTTATTCAGTCGTGACCGCTGTCGCGCCGAGCCGGAGCCGAGACCGCTACCCCGACTCGAGCCGCTTGGCCAGCGCCTCAGCGCCGATCTCGCGGGCGAAGGCGGCGCCGCGGGGGCGGTCGAGGCCGGCGTCGGCGGGTAGCGTCACCGGCGCTCCCACGTCCATCTGGGCGATCCGCCGGAAGAGCTGCACGTTGGGATCCCGTACAGCCGCGGCCTGGCGCGGGCGGAGCTCGTCGGCATGGCTGATCAGGTGCTCCAGGGTGCCGTACTTGAGCAGCAGCGCGGCCGCGGTCTTGGCGCCGATCCCCACCGCGCCGGGCAGCTTGTCGGAGGGGTCGCCCCGCAGCGCGATGAAGTCGACCACCTGCTCGGGCAGCACCTGGTAGCGCTCGACCACCTCCGCCAGGCCGATCCTCGCCGGCGGCTTGCCTCCGGTCTGCGGCGCCAGCACCGTGACCGCGTCGGACACCAGCTGATACGCATCACGATCCGAGGTGGCAACCAGCGCTGTGCCGCCGTCCATGCTCTCCGCCATCGCCGCCGAGGCCAGCAGGTCGTCGGCCTCGTAGCCCGCCACCTTGGCGACGCTGAACCCCAGCGCGGTGATCAGATCGGGCAACCGCTGCAGCTGCTCGAGGATCTCTGAGTCGAACTCCCGGCCGGTCTGGTAGGCCGGCCACAGCTCGTTGCGATAGGTCGGCGTGCCGACGGTGTCCCAGCACACAAGCACCGCCCGCGGCTGCTCCGCCACCCACAACGCGACCACCAGGTTGGCAACGCCCACCAGCGCGTTCACCGGGTGCCCGGCCGCGCCCTCGATCGGCGGCAGCGCGTGGTAGGCGCGGTGCGCGTACGAGTCGCCGTCGACGATCAGCAGCGGGCGGCGGGCGCTCACGCCATAACGAGGGCGAGCAGCGCCTTCTGCACGTGCAGACGGTTCTCGGCCTCGTCCCACGCCGCCGAGTGCGGCCCGTGCAGGACGTCCTCGGTGATCTCCTCGCCCACATGGGCGGGCAGGCAGTGCAACACGATGTGCTCAGGCGTGGCCGCCTCCAACAGCTCGGCATTGACCTGATATCCCGCGAACTTTGTCACCCGCTGCTCGCGCTCCTCCTCCTGCCCCATACTCGCCCATACGTCGGTCACGATCACGTCGGCGCCCTTCACCGCGGCGTGCGGATCGGTGGTCAGCTCGACCGCGTCGCCCAGCGAGGCCACGATCTCGGCATCGGGACGGAACTCCTCCGGCGATGCCACAGCGACCTGCATCCCGAGCTTTGCCGCAGTCACGATCAGGGACTGGCACACATTGTTGCCGTCGCCGACCCAGGCCACGCGGCGGCCCTCCAGCTGACCCAGCCGTTCGCGCATCGTCTGCACCTCGGCCAGAGCCTGACAGGGATGCTCGACGTCGGTGAGCGCGTTGATCACCGGCACATCGGCCGCCTCGGCCAGCTCCTCGACCCGGGCGTGCGAGCCGGTGCGGATCACGATCCCGTCGACGTAGCGGGCCAGCACCAGCCCCGTGTCGGTGATCGACTCGCCCCGGCCGATCTGGGTGTCGGCCGCAGTCAGCGGTACAGCGATGCCGCCCAGCTGCTGCATGCCCACCTCGAACGAGACCCGGGTGCGGGTGGAGGAGCGCTCGAAGATCATGGCCAGCGAGCGGCCCGGAAGCAGACGGTGCTCCACCCGTTCGTGCACCAGCTGCTTGAGCCGATCCGCCAAGTCGAGCAGGTGCAAAAGCTCGTCCTGGGAGAGGTCGTCACTGCGAAGGAAATCGCGGCCTCTGAGCTGCCCGGCTGGCATCCGGAGACACTACCCGGCTACCGAGGCACGGTGTCGCGGTCCGACTGATCGGGTTGATCGAGCGGGTCGGCCGCCGGCTCGATCTGGGTGCGCCGGGCGACCCCGCGGGCTCCGTAGCGGACAAATCGAACCAACAGCACCAAGGCGCCGACCAGCGCCGTGGCGGTACCCACCGCGAAGAAGGCAAATCCCAGCGCGATCGCCTCCGAGCTCGGCACCTGGTCGCGCAGGAAGTACACGAACACCGCCTCGCGCACACCGATGCCGTTCAGCGACACCGGCAGCACCAGCGCCGCGAACACCACCGGCCCGGTCACCAGCACCACTCCCACGCTGACCGGGAGCTCGAGCGCCTGCACCAGCATCCAGATCACGCCGATGCGCGCCACCTGCACCACCATGGCCAGAGCGCACACCGCGACCAGCGTGCCGCGATGGTCGCGGTAGGAGTGCAGCGCCTCGTAGAAACGGTGTCCCGCGGCCAGCCGCCTCCCACCCGCACGCGGCTCGAGCGTCCGAGCGACCACACCCCGCAGCCTGCTGGAGAAGAGCAGCGCCAGAATCGTCGCCGCCGCCAGCCCGAACATGGCCTCGGCTGCGATCACCTCGGGCCGGTAGCCGGAATGGTCGCCGATGGCGATTGCCACCAGCGCCAGCATCACCAGCGAGACGACTCCCACCAGCCGATCGATCAGAACCGATGCCACCGCTTCGGCGCCGTCGTCGGTGCGGCGCCCCAGCTCGATTGCGCGCACCGCGTCTCCGCCGATCGCCGCGGGCAGGAACTGACCTGCGAACAGCGCCACGAAGTAGGTGCGGGTGAGCCATCCCAGCGGCACGTGAAGGCCCTTGGCGGCGAGCAGCAGACGCCAGCGCCAAGCCATCACGACGACCGTCGCCATGTTCACCGCAACGGCCGGGATGAACCATGCCAGGTCGGTGCGCTTGAGCGTGTTCCAGACCTCGTCGACGCCCGCGTATCTCAAGAGCACCACCAGCAGCACGATCGAGATCGCGCCCTCGATGGCGACTCTGGAACGGCGGTTCACGGCCGCGAGAGCGCTGTGTGGACCTTGTGCAGCGCCGTGATCACGTCGTCGACGTCGGCATCGGTGTGCGCGGCCGCCAGCGGCAGCGACATCACCTCTGACCCCGCCCGCAGGGTGACCGGCAGGTCGACCTCGGGCAGGTGGGTGCTGTACCAGGTGAGCGTGTGCACCGGCAGAAAATGCAGGCCGGTGGAGATGTGCTCGGCCATCAACGCCTCGGCGTAGCGGTCGCGGTTTGCCCCCGCCCGGGCGGCGTTCACGCGCACCACGTACAAATGATGCGCATGCCGACCGTACTCCGGCCGTCCGATTGGCGCGAGCCCCTCGAGGTCGGCCAGCGCCTCGTCATAGCGCTCGACGATCTCCAGCCGGCGCTCACGGCGCACCCCGAGTTGGCTCAGCCCCGGCAGCGCGGCGGCGGCGTGCAGGTCGCCCAGATTGGCCTTGTACCCAGGCTCCTCGACGTCGTAGTAGCCCAGCGTCTGGACATCGCGGCGGCGCCACGGATCGCGCGAAATTCCCTGCGACCGCAGCAGCCTCAGCCGCTTGGCCGCGGGCTCCGAATGGGTTGTGATCAGCCCGCCCTCTCCACCTGCCAGGCTCTTGGTGGCATACAGCGAGAAGCAGGTGAAGTCGCCGATGGAGCCGATCTTGCGCGTGCCGACCGCAGCCTCGACCGCGTGCGCGGCGTCCTCGATCACCATCAGGCCGCGATCGCGCGCGATCCGCTCGATCGCGTCCATGTCGCAGGGGGCGCCGGCGAAGTGCACCGGCAAGATCGCCCGGGTGCGATCGGTGATCGCCCGCTCGATCGCCTCGGGATCGAGGTTGAGGGTCGAAGGATCGACGTCGGCGAACACCGGTTCGGCTCCGGCGTGCAGAATCGCATTGATGGTGGCGGGCCACGTGAACGAGGTGGTCACCACCTCATCGCCGACGCCCACGTCCGCCGCGATCATGGCGAGATGCAGCGCCGCGGTGCAGGACGCCGTCGCGATCGCGTAGGGCACCTCGGCGTATGCGGCAAACCGCTCCTCCAGCTGCGCCACCCGCGGCCCGCTGGTAAGCCAGCCCGAGCGCAGCGTGGCGACCACCGACTCGACCTCCTCGTCGCCGATCAGCGGTGGCGAGAAGTCCAGCGGTGTCGCCCGCACGGGCTGTCCGCCTTCGATCGCAAGCTGAGGGTCGGGTTCGTCTGTCATCTCACCTCGAAGCTGATGTGATCCAACGCGGCTTCGGCCCGGGAGACCGCTTCGCTCCGGTTGGCGCCGGTCTCCAGCACATATCCGGCGCGGCCGGCGGCCGCCACCAACGGCCCGTAGGTGTGGCCGCGAGGATGATAGAAGTGCGCCTCGGGCGGGCCTTGGGTTGCCACCAGCTCCCCTTCGGGAGCGCGCAGGAACTCGACCACACCGGCACCGTTGGGATGCGGCATGAGGTCGGCGGCGGCGACCTCCCAGCCCAGCGCCGCGCGCACCGCCGCGGCAGCCAGATCGACACCGACGGTGTGGCGCAGGAGCTCCGAGTCATGACCGCCGCCGAGCCGAGCCGCCACCTCGATCACGCACGGCCCGTCCGGCCCCAGGATCAGCTGTACATAGGTCGGGCCCGACTCCACACCCAGCGCTTCCAGCGCCCGCGTGGCGGTGTCTGCCGCCGCGTCCACCATGTCCGGGTATGCGGACGGGTAGACGTGCTGCTTGGCGATACCGGGAGCGTCGGGGAAATGCACGCGGTCGGTCACGGCGACGACGTGATTTCGGCCGCCCTTGAGGAAGCCGTCGACGGTCACCTCGGGGCCGGGGACAAACCGCTCGAATAACACCCGCCCGTTGCGGGACGCGGCCCGGGCGCGCTCCTCGGCTGCCCCAAGCTGGGCGGGATCGGAGATGATCGCCATCGCCCGCTGTCCCTGGCGGTCGGGCGCTTTGACCACGCACGGGTAGGCAGGCGCCTCTTCGGCCGACCATTGCGGCTGCAGCACGCCGGCCGAGCCCAGCCGCTCGCGCTGGGCGAGCTTGTCGGTGCAGATCTTGGCTGTGGCCACCGAGATCGGGTGCGGCAGTCCCAGGTCGTGGGCGACCTCCGCCGCGATCCGAACCGGCCAGTCGGTGCCCGGGGCGAGCACGCCGTCGGCTCTGCGCGCCACCTCGCGCACGCCGTCGATGTCCTCGGTGGAAACACGCACGTCGCCGACCCGAGGATCGCTGTCGCACACGATCGTGCGCACACCGATGCAGCGGGCCGCGTCGATCGCATGCCGCTGCGCCGGCCCTCCGCCCAGCACCACCAGGGTGGGCGAGCCGTTCGCGCTCACGCGGGTTGAGCGGTTTGCTCCTGAGCGAGCACCGCTTGCCACCATTCCGGATTGTCGCGATACCAGGCGATCGTCTTCTCGAGTCCTTCCGAGAACGGGATGTTGGAGTTCCAGCCGAGCAGCTGGGCGGCCTTGTCGGTGGATCCGATATGGCGGTCGACCTGACCGGGCCGGTCGGGGACGTAGTGCTTGAGGCTCTGCGGCTTGCCCAGCAGTTCGAGCACGGCATCGGCGATGAACTCGACCGACTCGTCCACCCCCGTGGCCACGTTGATGGTCTGGCCGACGACCTGCTCCAACGGCACCTCGCAGGCGGCCGTGATCGCCTCGGCGGTGTCGAACACGTGCAGCCAGTCGCGGCTGGCCACGCCGTTACCGTGGATCGTCAGCGGCCGGTCGGTGAGCGCCTGGATGATGAACCGCGGGATCACCTTCTCCGGATGCTGGTACGGGCCGTAATTGTTGAACGGCCGGATGATCACGATCGGCAGGTCGTAGGTGCACCAGTACGAGTATGCCAGGCGATCCCCGCCGGCCTTGGTGCCGGCGTAGGGGGAGCGCGGGTTGAGCGGATGATCCTCGGACATCGGCTCGGTCTCGGCGGTGCCGTACACCTCGGACGAGGAGATCAAGATGAACCGCTCGATCGGGTGGTCGCGCATCGCGTCGAGCAGCACCTGGGTGCCCTCGACATTGGTGGTGACGAACTCGCCGCCGCCGAACTCGATCGACTTGGACACGTGTGATTCGGCCGCGGCGTTCACGATCACATCGATGCCGTCCAGTGCTCGGGTGACGTCGCCGACGTTGCGGATGTCGCCCTTGATGAAGCGGAGCCGGTCGTGGTCGAACACGTCGGCCAGGTTCGCCATGTTGCCGGCGTAGGTGAGGGCGTCCATGGTCACCACCTCGTGCTCGGTCTCGCCGAGCAGGTAGCGAATCATGTTGGACGAGATGAAACCGGCACCGCCGGTGACCAGAATCCGTTTCACAAACCTCACTCCGTTTACCCGAGTTCGCGATCGATGTAGTACAGCGGCCGCCCGTCGACGTCGCGCTGGATCCGCTGCAGATACTCACCCACCGCGGCCAACAGCAGTCCCTGCAAGCCGAGCATGAAGAGCACCAGCCCACCCAGGAACGTACGTCCCGGGAAGTTGCCGTGAGCGATCCAGATGTCGATGCCCCAGATCGTCACCACAACAGAGGCAAGGATACCGACGATTCCCACCAGAGTGCCCACCCACTGGATCAGCCCCGGCCAGAAACCGGTGAGCACGTGCAGCGTCATCTTGGTCAGTGCCATGGCGCTGTATCGGCTCTTGTCGGCACGGGCGGCGTGCTGGACGTCCACCTCCACCACCCGCGGGGTGGTGGTCGAGACCAGGGCTTTGGTGAACTTCTGGCGGCCGATCCTTGGCAGCACCGGCACGAGCGCCGAGCGCCGGTAGGCGTTGAACGCGCAGCCGAAGTCGGAGATCGGAGCGTGGGTCAGGCGCCGCAGCATCTTGTTGACGATCGCCGACGGCAGCCGCCGCAGGATGAAGCCGTCCTCGCGGGTGGCTCGGCGGCCGGACGCCAGGTCGGCGCCGGCGTCGATCGCCGCAACCAGCCGGGGAATGTCCTCGGGGTTGTTCTGCAGGTCGCCGTCCATGGTCACGATCACGTCACCCCGGGCCCGGCTCATGCCGGCGTGCATGGCCGGGTGCTGTCCGGCGTTCTGCTTGAACGAGATCACCCGCACCCTGGGATCGGCCTCGTGCAGCCGGGCGAGCGTTTCGAAGGTGCTGTCGCGCGACCCGTCGTCCACGAAAATGATCTCATGGGAGATCCCCGCTTGATCGAGGGTGGTGGTGATGCCCTGGTACAGCCGCTCGACCGTGGCCGCTTCGTTCAGCACCGGGACGACCACGCTCACAGCGGGGGTTGGGGCGGCCGCGGGGATCGGCGGCGGGATCGGTTCCGTGGCCATGGCAACAAGGTTACTCCGGTGCTCTGACGCCCCGTGGCGGATACTCCGATCATGCGGAGAGGGATCCTGAGGTTTGTGACCAAGTGGTGGCCACCGTTGGTGGCTGCCGCCGCCACCATCGGCTACGCGGTGGCCGTGCTCGGGTTCGGGCTCGATTTCCGGCCGTTGCAGAACGACGAGGGCGTGACGCTGGCGGTCGCTTCCAAAGATTCCGTCCGCGAGGTCTTGCATACCGCCATCGACCTGCGCCACGGACCGCCGCTGCACTACCTGCTGGTGCATGTCTCGCTGGCGTGGCGGGACGACATCCTGGGATTGCGTCTGCCCTCGGCGGTGCTGGGCATCCTGGCCGTGGCGATCAGCTACGGCACCGGGCGAGAGCTGCTGGGACGGGCCGGTGGGGCGATCGTGTCGGTGATCGTGGCGACTTCGCCGATCACGCTGCACCTGGGTCAGTTTGCGCGCGGCTACACGGCCATGATGGCGGCCGCCTTTGCCAGCCTGTGGCTGCTGCTGATCCTGGTACGCACCCGACGCCTGCGGTGGGTGGTGCCGTATGCGCTCACCGCCCTGCTGCTGGTGGCCGCACATCCGTTCGGGCTGTTTGCGCTGGCGTCCGAGGTGGTGCTCCTGGTCGTGATGGGCGTGGGGCCGAAGCTGCGCCATCCCAAGAGCCTGCGCGCGGACTGGCGCTCGTATCTGGCCGTCGCCGTGGCGGCGCTCTTGGCGGTGGCGGCGATGGTGGTGCTGCGGTCGGTGTATGCCCCGCTCCAGACCAAGTACGGCGTCGGCAGCGGCGCCTCGGTGGTCGACCTCGGCTCGAGCGGCTTTTGGAGCAGGCTGGGCGATCACGTCTCGGGCTCGGGGTATGCCTTCGCCGCCATTGCCCTGGGCGCCGCTGCCATTGCCGGGTTCGTCGTGCTGCTCTCCACCAACCGGCGGGCGGCACTTGTGGTGGGCGTCTGGATCGGCCTGCCCGTGGGCCTGCTGATCATCTTCACTGCCAGCTCCCACGACTTTGCCCCCGAGCGCCACCTGAGCTTCCTGATGCCGGGATACGCCACGGCGGTGGCGGCGTTCGTGCTCGAGTTGGGCCGGCGGCTGCCACGCAAGCTGGCGCCGGTGGCAGCGGTGGTGCTCGGCGCGCTGCTGATCACGGGCTTGGTGGCCGACGTGAGAATCGTCGGTGGGTTCAACGACGGCCTGCGAAACGCCAGCCTCGAGCTGGGCCGGGAGTTCGCCAACACCGATTCGCTCCTGACCAGTGCAGGCAAGGCCAGGGCTGCCGAGGATCCACGGTTGTACGGTGCGTATGCGGCGCTGAACGCTCCGCGCAGCTCGCCGCTGGGCATGTGGCGGCAGATCCACCGGCCGGTGAACTGTGCGCTGGTGCGTCAGATGCAGCAGCAGTGGCGGCCGCAGCGAGTGTGGATGCTGGTCAAGCCGGACGACCCGGAAGGGTTTGCGGCCACCATGAGCGCGACGTCCCCCGCCTCCACCGTGCAGGTGTTCTCACCGTATGTGCTGCTGTCGGCGCCCACCATCCGCCAGACGCCTCAGGGGGCGCTGTTCGCCGGCGTGCGACTGTGGCGGGCGGCGGTCGCCGCAGCGCCGGAGGTCCACGACTTCCGGCACATGTCGCAGGTCTACCGGCACGCGCTCAACCTGTCGCGGAACCGGTTATGCACCGAAGGTGAATAACCGAACGGTGCCTGGCACCCATACGCTCAGGTACGACGCCGAGTCGGCAGATCAGCGGGCCGGGCGGGGCATCTCGAACCGGCCCGGCTCGTGGGCGTCCGCGAGGCGATTGAGCAGGGCCGCCCTACCCCTAACCGAGCGCTTCGTGTGCCTCGGCAGTGAGCACGCCGAAGTCGATCCGCGACCCGGTGACCTCCTGCAGCAGGTCATCGGCGTTTAACGACTGGCCCAGGTTCCACATCTCCCGCACAAGGCTGCCGGCCCCGCCGGTCTGGTGCCACTGGGTGCCGAAGCGATCGCGCAGGTGCTCTCGAAGCTGGGTCTCGAACGCCCACGCACGGAGATAGCTGGTGCAGTAGAAGCCCCCGTCCACATCCTCCAGGTAGTCGCTGGTGGGATACGGCACGCCCACGGCCTGGGTGAGCAGCGCGGAGTATCGGCCCGGCAGCGTTTCCAGCGGCGCCCCGGTGTGCAGCTCGATCTCGTAGGCGAGCTTGGCCGCGTACCGGCGCACGAAGAAGAGCTTGGTGAGGGCGCTGAAGCGCACATACTCCTCGATCGGACCAAAGTCGAGCCGGGAAGTGAGCCAGCGGCGATCCGACACCAGGTGCTCGAGCAGGAAGGCATAGCCCTCGGTGACGCCGTTGTCGCCCAGCAGCCGGTGCTCGGCCGGCAGGTCGCGCGAGGTGTGGGCGAAGTGCTCCGTGTGGCCGGCCTCGTGGAACAGCGCCTGGTAATCCTCCGGGCCGCCCTGGGGCAGGATCACCAGCATCACCCGGTCGGGCACCCGCACCGGAGCGCAGAACGCTCGCGGCACCTTGTTCGGCCGCTCGGCGATGTCCAGCTCGACGTTGGACTGGGAGTCGAGATCGACGCCGAGCCCCGCCAGCGTCGCCCGCAGCGCCGGCAGCGCCCGCTCCGGCGGGAAGCCGCGATCGAACTCCGGGGCGCGCCAGAGCCGGGCCAGATCGGCCGGTGAGGCCTCGTCCAGGCCCAGGCCGAGCGTCTGTCGAAGGCGAGCGTCCATGTGCGTCCGATACAGGTCTTCGGTGTCCTCCAGCAGCTGCGAGGTCGAGCGGTGCAGCGCGATCGGGTCGTAGCCGAAGCGGGTGTACAACTCCAGCACGGTGTCGGCGCCGACGTCGCGCGTGAGCGCGCGCTCGGTCTCGGTGATCTCCGCCAGGATCGGGTTGAGGTGCTGCTCGGTGGCATCACAGCGGCGGTCGTACAGGTCGCGGCGGCGGCCGGCATCCGGCTCGTTCATCAGCCTCGGGCGCACGGCCCGGTACGGGATCGACTCGTCGCCGAGCGTGACCGAGAGCTCGGCCTCGGTGTTTGCGACCTGATCGGTCAGCAGCTTGACGCCGTTGCCGATGTATCCCTCGGCCGCGTATTGCCGCAGCTCCACCGGGGCGGCCTCGTCCTCCATCGCGCGCACCTGCTCCAATGCGGTGAGATCCGGATACCGCTCGTAGATGGCGGCGATCTCGAGTGTCGGTTTGAGCCCGGCCGAGTGCCGGTAGTACTCGTCGAGCGCGTCGGCGTTCATCTCTTCGAGCTGCTCGCGGAAGGTGGAGACCGAAATTGGCACGAGCCGTACACTAAACGGGATGCCGCCCAAAGTTGCACGAGACCAAGAGATCGAGCTGACCGTCGATAGCCTCGCCTACGGAGGCCGCGGGGTCGCCCGGCACGGCCCGCTGGTCGTGTTCGTGTCCCGGGCTCTGCCCGGAGACCGGGTGCGGGCGCGGGTGACCAAGGTCAAACGCCGGCACGCCGAGGCCCGAACGGTCGAGCTGCTGGAGCCGGGTCCCGGCCGCATCCCCGCTCGATGCCGGCACTTCGGCGTGTGTGGCGGCTGCGCCTGGCAGGATCTCGAGTACTCCGAGCAGCTCCGGCACAAGCAGGCCCAGGTGGACGAATCGCTTCGGCGGCTGGGCCGGCTGGACGGGTATGAGCTCGAGCCGATCGTGCCGGCCGAGCAGCAGTTCGGGTACCGCAACAAGCTCGAGTTCTCGTGGGTGGCGACGCCTGACGGTCCCGCGCTGGGCTTTCACCGGCTCGGCCGCTGGGACGAGCTGCTGGCGATCGAGACCTGCCACATCGCCTCCGACGCCGCCAACGAGGTGCGCCGGTCGTTCGAGCGCTGGGCGCAGGAAACCGCGGCCGTGCCGTTCAATCGCCGCAGCGGTGAGGGCTATCTTCGCCATCTGGTGGTGCGCGAGGGTGTGCGCAGCTCCGAGCTCCTGGTGATGCTCGTGACCAGCCCGGGCGCGCCGCCCCAGGTGGAGCGGCTGGTCGAGCTGCTGCCGGCCGGGGTGGTGGGCGTGCTGCACGCGCAGCAGGACAGCGTGGCCGAGACCACAGCGGGTGTGACGCCCACGCTGCTGTACGGCCGCGACTGGTTCGAGGAGCAGATCGGAGGGCTGAGCTTCCACGTCACCATCGGCGCGTTCATGCAGACCAACACGATCATGTGCGAGCGCCTGTATGCGATCGCGCTCGAGTACGCCGAGATCACGCCCGAGGATGTGGTGTGGGATCTCTACTGCGGCAGCGGCGCGATCGGCCTTCAGGCAGCCGCCGCCGGAGCAACCGCGGTGTACGGGATCGACATCTCGGCCGAGTCGATCGTGCAGGCCCGCGAGAACGCCGAGCGAAACGGGCTGGCCACCGCCGAGTTCGTCCAGGGCGACGTGTCCAAGGAGGTGCGACCGCTGCTGGAACGGGTGCCCAAGCCCGACCTGCTGTTCGTCGACCCACCCCGCGCCGGCCTCACCGCTCGGGCGGTGCGCCGCGTGATCGAGCTGGCGCCGCAGCGGTTGGTGTACGTCTCGTGCAACCCGACCACGCTGGCGCCCAACGCCCGCCAGCTGGTGGACGTCGGCTACGTGCTGGAGAAGGTGCGCCCGGTCGACATGTTTCCCCACACCCCGCACATCGAGTGTGTGGCGCAGTTCGTCAGGGGCGCAGAGCCCGGATAAGCCACCAGGCGTTGGGTGATCCCAGCCCGGTGACGTTGTCCCAGCCCGGAGCCGTCTTCAGCGAGCTGTCGTGATCGATCGACCGTAGCCGGGTGACCACGCTGCCGTTCTCGGTGAGGGCGTTTCGCAGCACCGCCAGGGTGCCGTCGCTGGGGGTGATGTCGTGGAAGGCGGACGAGCCTGCCAAGGCGTACAGACCCGGGTTGGCGAACCCGTGCGGCCGGCCCGCGTTCTGGTCGGACAGTGCCATCAGCGCCGCCGTCATCGGCGCCGCCAGGCTGGTGCCGCCGATCCAGGAGTCGATCTGGGTGTAGTGGCCGTTGGGCTTCACGTAGGTCTGGGTGAAGACCACAGGAGTGTGCGGATCGGCGTTCATGGCGATGTCGGGCTCCGCCCGGCGCAGCGTTCCCTTCCAGGTTGCGGCCGCCGCCGGCACGACGTCCTTCTGGTACCAGGGCTGGGCGAAGATGTGGCTGACGCCGCCGCCCGAGCCGCCCAGGAAGGTGCCGGGCGCCTTGGGCTTCCAGGCGTGCCCGTTCCAGTCGGAGCTGGTCGAGCCCCAGCCGGCTTCCCACGTGCGCTGGCCGAAGCGGCCGATCCCGAGCGCGGTGCCGCCGACCGACGTGACCCACGGGCTGGAGTCGGGGAATCCGACCGACTTCTCGCCGATCGCGTCGCGCAGGTCGCCGTTGTCGCCGGATGCGAAGTACACGCCGATGCCCTCGGCGGCCGCCTGCTTGAACATGTCGTTGAGCGAGTTGATCTCACCCTGCGACGCCCATGCCTCGGGCAGCCCCCAGCTGTTGGAGATGATGTTGGCCAGGTGCCCGTCGATGGCGGCGTTGAGTGCGTGGTCGAGGCCGGCAGCATCGTTGGCCGCGCCGACGTAGACGAGGTTCGCGTCGGGTGCCACCGCGTGCGCCCACTCCACGTCCAGGGCCTGCTCGATGTACCAGCTCTGCGTCTCCGCGTCGTCCTGCGGATACTTGAGCGTGCCCGGCGCCACCACCTCGCTGTAGTTGCCGTGGCGGCCGTGGTGACGGCGGTGGTGCTTGTCGACCCGGAGCGTGGGCAGATGGAACTCGCGGGAGAAGCGATTGGCGTCGCTGAGCAGCGTGGGCGAGAAGAACGCGCCGGTGATCGCGATCGTCTGGCCGCGGCCGGTGAGGTGAGAGCGGTGCAGAGCGTCGATGCCATACGCGGACATGATCTGCCACGGCTGGTAGCCGCAGGGATTCCAGGGCAGCGGTGTGCCCGGTGAGTAGGGATTGGGGAAGGCCGTCGAGGTCTTCTCCCCCCAGTAGCGTGAGCACGGCCCCACCGACGTTCCCGCCGGAGGCGGCGGAGGCTGGGTCTGTGCCGCGGGCTGGGGGTGCGCGAGGTGGGCGGAGTGCGACGGGGACGTCAACGTGAGGGCGCCGTCCAGGCCGGTGATTGCCCGCACCTGCTGGGCGAGCGGCAGAGGCACCGTCGGATCCTGGTTGGGCGCGCGCACCAGCCGGCCGTCCAGGTGGTAGAGATTGATGTTGACGTTGAAGGCGTGCTCCACCTGCGCGGTCGAGCCGGCGGCGGTCACGAACAGGTTGTCGTCCGGCACGTCCACGACGGAGAATCCCTGTTTCACCAGCCAGGAGCGCACCTCGGCGACCTCGCTGGGGGCGGGCGAGTAGCTCTGGTGGAACTGTTCCGGGGTGAGCCACTTCTGATACGACGGGCTGCTGGGGTCGTACAGGTCCTGCAGGGTGGAGGTCAGCCCGGCGGTGTTGCGCCAGCCGAGCCACACCGAGAACACCATCCTGTCGGAGTTGGGAGCCGCTGCCGCCCGGGTTGAGGGCGACGCCCAGTCGGGGGCCGTGTCCTGGACGACCCAGCGACTGTCCGCGTGCGCCGCGGCAGGGGCCAGCAGCACTGAGAGAACGCACAGCGCGAGAGTCCACAGCCTCCGGGGCGTGCACGAGGAGCCCATACGGATGTATCGGCCGGAAGTGGCGGGCGTCTCACTCCCGTTTGGGGGAATCGTGCGCGGCCGCAGGCCGCTCCCGCAGCAGGTCCGCGTTGACGACCAGGAACGCCAGTGACAAGAGCGGCAGCGCCGGCAGCGCCAGGTCGAAGATGTAGGCCAGCGCGAGCGTGGCGCCGAAGGACGCGGTCATGGCCGCCCACGTGCCGGCTCTGCGCAGGCCGAGCGTCACCGCCGAGGCGGTGAAGAAGGCGAAGAACACGATGTCGCTGGCGCCGATCTGGGCGACTCCGAAGCTGCCCATGGGATGCAGGTTGAGCGTCAGCGTGTCGAGCGTCTTGGGGTGGTGGGCAACGATCTCGTGCGTCGGTCCGGCTGCGACGCTGGCGATGTCGACCACGGCGATCACGAGCGCCACCGCGATCACCTCGGACCGGGCGCGCAGGTAGGAGCCCAGCAGGAGGCCGATGCCGGCCGCGGCCACCAGCTTGGTGATGGTCGCAGGCGTGGTGGGGTAGCCGAGCTCGATCAGCGCCGCGGATGCGGCGATGCCGGCAACGATCGCCACCACCAGCCATGCCCGCGGCGGCGGGGGATCGGCGACCAGCGTGACGGCGGCGGTGGCCAGCGGGATCGCGATGGCGCCGACCCACACGATCTGCGCCGCCGTGCCGGGGTCGGGCAGGTGGGGGGCAGCCGTTTCCACCAGCCCCAGCGCCGCCAGGGCCGCGATCGCCAACAGCCGTTCGCGGGTCGCGGTCACGGGAGCGTCACGAAACCCAATTGACATTCACTCGCAGCGCCAAGTGGCGCTGGGGCAGGAGGGCAGGAGCGTTCGTACCTTTCGGGTTCGGGTGGTTGCGGTCACGGGAGCGTCACGAAACCCAATTGACATTCACTCGCAGCGCCAAGTGGCGCTGGGGCAGGAGGGCGGGAGCGCCACTACCTTTAGGGCGCGGGTGCGACCGAGACGAACGCCGGCGACGGTTCGCAGCCGCGGCCGACAGCGGCCGGGCGTGCGTCAATCCGGGATCGCCCATCTAGTAGGGCGGGAGCTGCTCGTGCCAGTCGCCGAGAGCCTTGAATGCGAGCCAGAACGCCTGCTTGGCTTCCGCCTCGTTGAGTGAGGCGTCGATGTCGGGTGCCGCCAGCACCTCGATGGTGGGCGTCCACTGCTCGACCGTGCCCAGCGCAGCGGTGGCAGGCACCGACAGGGGGAAACGCACCGAGTTGAGAAACTCGCGTGCATCCTCGCCCATGGTGACGACGATCCGCGGCTGCACGATATGCACCTCACGCGCGAGCCACTGCCGCGATTGCTCGAGATCCTCCTCATCGGCGTCGATGGCGGCCTTGAGGCAATCGGTGCCGTAGATCAGGAGCGGATCGATGCGGAGTCGCTGCAGGCTCTTCAGCACCGCCTGACCGGCTCGGCCGAAGAAGGCGACGCCCTCCTGCACCTCCGCCGGCTGGGGTGCATATTTGACCAGCATGATATCGGCCAACGGATGCCCCGTCCCCATCACGGGTGCGGCGTTGGGGTGGCGGTCGGCGAGAGCCTCGGTCACCTCATGCCCGAGGCGGTTGATTTCCGAGATCGCCTTCGCCTGATACCGCTCGTAGATCTGATCGTCGGCCACGCTCACCGGCACCATATTCGGCCTCGCCGGGTGGATGCCTTCAGAGGCGGCGGCGATGCGGCCACCATGGGATGCAGCGGTTGCAGGACGTGCACGGTTTTAAGTCAGGGTGTTCCGCGTCGATCACTGGATCGTTCTTTTCGGACGAGACCAAGGGTGAGCGATGATGACGAAGTGGAGAGGGACCGCGAGGCGGTGTGCAGCCGCGGCGGCGGCCGCGTGTGTGATCGCGTGTGGCGCGTTGACGGGGGTCGCCCAAGCGGCTCCTCTGAGTGTTCTGCGACCGGCGCTGATGACCGAGGGCGGCGCGGGAGAGACGGTCACCAACCAGGGCTGGACGACCAGCGGCGAGGTGTGCCTGACCGCCGGCTTGGATCCGGCCCAAACGCCGATTCCGGGTTGTAACCTTCCCGGCCCCGACCCGGCCGGTTCGGGCACGATCCGATTCGGGCATCTGGCCGGCAACACGGCCGGTTCGCTGGTGTTCAACCACTCCATCCCGGCGGTTCGGGGCCTCATCGTCACCTTCGACGAGGCCCAGTGGGGCGGTCCCACCGGCGGCGACGGGACATCGTTCTACCTCCAGAACGGCGACGTCCCGATCGACCTGGGGACGTCGGCCGACGGTTTCAACGCCTCGTACCTCGGATATGCGCCGCGGCCGGGAGGGCACACCACCACCGGCCTTCCCGAAGCGCTGGCCGGAATCGGCATCGATACCTGGGGGCAGTTCTCCCAGGACCTCTCAAACGGCGTGGGCTGCGCCAACCTGGGCGGGGCGCGGGCACCGGAAACGGTGACGGTGCGTGGCCCGGGCAACGGCACCGACGGCTACTGCCTGGTCATGCCCGGCCAGGCTGTCACCGGGATCTACCGGGCCACGCGGGCGGACGCCACCCGGCATGTCGAGATCAGTATCGATCCACGGGGGATGGTGAATGACTACGTGGTCGTCAAGGTGGACGGGAACGAGGTCTTCAACTGGCCGCTGGCGAGCTTCGCCCCGCCTGGGTACACGGGAGACACGCTCGAGACGGTCAATCGCTACCGCTTCGGCTTTGGCTCCAACACCGGCGGATTCGGCACCAACGTCAACGAGGTGTGGAACATCCACGCCGTCTTCCCCATCTCCCTCCGGGTGGACACCTCGACAACTGAGACGCGTTTCAGCGGCCTGCATCAGATGCTGCACTATCAGTTTCGGATCATCAATATCGGCGGTGACTCAGTGTCTGGGCTGCGCATCCACCACGGGGCGTTCCGGCTGCGGAACCTGTACTGCCCGGTCACGACGCTCGCTCCGGGAGAGCACACCATCTGCACCGCCACTCACCGTGTGACCGGCGCGCAGGCCTACGCCAACTCCGTCACCGACAAGGTGTGGGCCACCGGCATCCGCGCCTCGGGACGCCACGACGCTTCACCGCGCTCGCACTACGTGCTCGGGCGCTGAACCAAACCGACTCTCAAAGGTGAAAATCATGGGAATTACAACGTTGAACGGGCGGCGGGCGAGATGGGTGAGGGTGGCCGCCACGGCGGCGATCGCGTGCGCAGCCACGGGCGGGCTCGCCCACGGCGCGCTGGTGTTCGAGGGCGGTCGCGGCCCGGTGGCCAGGAACAAGAGCGTGTGGTTTGTCCCCGGTGGGCACGCCTGCCTGACCGCAGGGCGAAAGCTCCAGCAGACGCCCATCAAGGGCTGCCGTCTGGCCAAGCCCGATCGCCGTGGCGCGGGCGTCATCCGGCTGGGGAGCAAGGCCCACTACAGCGCCGGCGCGCTGGTCTTCACCCATCCGATTCCGGCTGTCCGCGGAGTGCTGCTGACCTATAACCAGGCGCAGTGGGGCGGCAGCGGCGGCGACGGCATCCTGGTGTTCCTCCAAAACGGCGACCTGCCGATCACGATGGGCACCGCCGTCTCGGCCCACCAGGCCGCGTACCTCGGCTACGTGCCGCGGCCGGGCTCGACCAGCACGGGGCTGCCCCACGCGCTGGCGGGTATCGCGCTGGACAACTACGGCGACCTGTCGGCCGGCTTCTCCAACGGCAGCGGCTGCTCCACCTACGGTCCCCAGCGGCCCCACACCGTTGTGGTGCGCGGGCCGGGCGATGCCGGAGTCGGCTACTGCCTGATCAAGACCGGTCCGTCGGTGGCGCACATGGCCACCCGATCGCGCAAGACCTCGACCCATCGGGTCGAGATCATCATCCCGCCGCGGGGTGCGGTGCGGGCACAGGTGACGGTCAAGGTCGACGGCCGCCTGCGGATCAAGCTGCCGCTGTCACGGCTCAGCCCGGGCTCGTATGCCGGCCCGACCCTGAAGACGGTCAACCGCTTCCGCTTCGGCTTTGCCGCCAACACCGGGCGGGTGACCGACAACCATGAGATCTGGAACATCCGCGCCGCCTACGCTCCGACGCTCCAGGTCACCACGACCACCACGCCGCAGACGTTCAGCCGGCTGCACCAGATCCTCAGCTACCGATTCGTGGTCACCAACATCGGCGGCGACGCGGTCAGCAATCTACGGCTGCGCCACGGGGCCTTCCGGCTCCGCGGCCTGCGCTGCGCCGCCAGCTCGCTGGTGCCCGGACAGCACACCGTGTGCACCGCCACGCATCGTGTGCTGCAGGTGCAGGTGCACGCCCGCGTGGTCAAGGACAAGGTGTGGGCGAGTGGCATCCGCGCATCGGGACGCCACGACGCCTCGCCGCGATCAAGTCACGTGGTTCGCTTCAGGGGCCGCTGACGCGGACTACCGGCCGCCCATCTGGTGTGCCCACTTGAGCCCCTGGAGGTACAGCAGGCTCTTGGGGCGCCGCTCGATCTGGTTGTGACGCATCGCCATCAAGAACTCCTCAGAGCCGTTGAAGCTGGGGATGCGATTGATGGCGGTGCCAATTCCGGGGAGCACGTGGGCGTCTGAGCCGGCGGCCTGGACGAGGTTGTACTTGGAGGCAAACCGTAGGGCGTCGTCGTTGAAGGACTCGAACAGGAGTCGCGAGTTGTACACCTCGAAGATGTCGATCTGGTCGAGGCTGCGCAGGAGCGTGGCGGGGTCGGGGATGGTGTGCATGCGGTCGAACGGGTGGGGCATGTAGACCAGCCCGTGCTGCTCCTGGATGGCGGCGATCGTGTCGGCCATGCTCATGCCGCGCTCGATCCGCTCGGTCAGGAACATGCCGATCACCTCGCCCTGCGAGGTCTTGACCTCCTCGCCCACGATCACGGTGATTGGCTTGTTCTGCGACGCCACCAGCTCGGCCGCCTCCAGAGCGCCCGCGATCTCGTTGTGATCAGTGATGGCGATCGCACCCAGGCCCTGGGCGATGCAGTGGTCGATCAGCTCACCGACCTCGGTGGCACAGTCGTGCGAGTGGTTGGTGTGCATGTGCAGATCGGCCAGGATCTCGACCGGCACCGGCAGCTGGGCGCGGGCGGGGCGGCGATGGGAACGGAGAGCGTTATAGGTCGACTCCAGCAGCTCCGCCACCCGATCGAATCGATGCCCGGCCGCCTGTTGGGTTCCGCGCTCTGCCATCGACGTGCGCAGCGCGTCGTCCTCCAGCAGCCGGCCGACGGCGGCCGCCGCCAGCGGCGGCTGGTCGGGTGCGTATCCCAACACCAGGTCTTCCACCCCCGCGTGTGCCGCCACCACCGCACAGCCGCTCGCGAGCGCCTCCCAGGTGAGCGGGGGATGGGCGTCGGGAGCGGCCACGAACACGTCGGCGTCGGCCAGCACGGCGGCCCGATCATCGGCCCCCTCAGGGCCGGCCGTGTGCACCCGGCCTCTCGCCGCCGGGGGGATGTACGGGCGGATTGGGCGCCGGGCCCGTCGCACCCACAGGAGTGTGAGCGTGACGTCCGGGTTGGCCGCGGCCATCCGCACCAGCGCTTTCACCACCGGCCGGCTCTCGGGCGTCCACTCGGCCACCACGTGGGTGCCGCGCTTCTCACCGGGGCGGAATCGGTCGAACACACCAGAGGGGATCTGGGTGTAATCGCCCGGGTAGAGCTCCGCTGCCAGCGCGGCCGCTTGTTCGCTTGTCGCCAGCAGGGCGTCGATGCGCGCCAGGTATCGCTCCCGGGCCGAGGTGCGCACCGGGTAGGTGAGCGTCGGCTCGACGGTGGCGTGGAAGGTGGCGGCGGTCAGGCCCTGTGAGTGCTTGAGTGCGGCCGTTGCCACTCCCGGGCGGAGCGGATCGTGGGCATGCACGATGTCGAACTTGCCCTCTCGTACCGCCAGCGCGACGTTGGCGCTGGCGGCCACCGGCAGTCCCGCACCTCGCCGCCGTCCCCGCTGCCGCAGCGGCACAGCGGGCGCCACCGCCACCACCAGGGGCTGGCCGTCCAGTGCGGTGACCGCGTCGGTGTCACCCCCGGCCAGCGCCCGCAGCCGCCGGCGACCGGCCCGCAGCGCGTGGCTGGAGGAGCTGGGAGCAAGCACTGTCACCAGGTGGCCGCGGTCGGCCAGCCCGGTGGCCACGCCGCGAACGTGTTCGGCCACCGGATGGGAGCCGGTCAGCGTATACGGACAGACCAGGCAGAGTTTCAGAGACATGGCTGCACCGGCCGTCAGGCCTCGGCGGACTCCTTCGCGGCCTTCTTCGACTTGGGCGTGTAGGTGCGGATGAACTCCTCCACCTGGTCGCGGCACTGATCATCGGGATGCTGCACAGGCGGCGACTTCATGAAGTACGCGGCCGGCCATTCCAGCGCGCCGGAAAGGCCGTTGTCGAGGCCGAGCTTCGCGCATCGCACGGCGTCGATCACGATGCCGGCGGAGTTGGGCGAGTCGACCACCTCGAGCTTGAGCTCGATGTTGAGGGGCACATCGCCGAACGACCGGCCTTCCAGCCGGATGTAGGCCCACTTGCGATCGTGCAGCCAGGCGACGTGGTCGGACGGGCCGATGTGCACGTTGTCGGCGCCGATGTCGTAGTCCAGCTGCGAGGTGACGGCGTTGGTCTTGGAGATCTTCTTGGACTCCAGCCGCTCGCGCTCGAGCATGTTCAGGAAGTCGGTGTTGCCGCCCACGTTCAGCTGGTGGGTGCGCTCCAGCAGCACTCCGCGATCCTGGAACAGCCGGGCGAGCTTGCGATGCACGATGGTGGCGCCCACCTGGGACTTGATGTCGTCGCCGACGATCGGTAGGCCGGCCTGCTCGAAGCGGCGCCGCCAGTAGGTCTCACGGGCGATGAACACGGGGACGCAGTTGACGAAACCACAGCCGGCTGCGAGCACCTGCTCGACGTACCATTTGGTGGCCTCCTCGGAGCCCACCGGCAGGTAGGAGACGACAACGTCGGTCTTGGTGGCGCGCAGGATGTCGGCGACGTCGGCAGTCTCACCGGGGGCCTTGGTGATCACCTTGCTGAGGTACTTGCCGAGGCCGTCGTGGGTCATGCCGCGCTGCACCTCGACACCGAGATCGGGCACGTCGGAGAACTTGACCGTATTGTTCTGACCGCGGAAGATCGCCGTTCCCAGATCCTGACCGACCTTTTCGGCGTCCACGTCGAAGGCCGCCGAGAACTCGATGTCGGAGACGTGATAGCCGCCCAGATCGACGTGCATCAGGCCGGGGACGGTCTCGCTGGGGTCGGCGTCGCGGTAGTACTCGATGCCCTGCACCAGCGACGAGGCGCAGTTGCCCACGCCCACGATGGCGACGCGAACCTTTCCGTTCGAACTCTTGTGTCCGTTCTGAGAGGCCGATTCGGCCATGGTCAAACCTCCGGTGGTGTCTTTGCGAGTTGTCGGCGAACGAAGTCGACGCGCTGCCAGACGGTGAACGCCGTCAGCGCGGCCAGGAGATACATGGCGTAGGGGAGGGATCCGAGGCCGGCGAACGGCAGTGCCACCGCCACCAGCACGATCCGTTCGGTGCGGGTCATCAGGCCCACTTCACATTTAATGCCGATGGCTTCGGCCTTGGCCCGGGTGTAGCTCACGAGGAAGGAGCCGACCAGCGCCACGAACACGCTCGCCAGCGCCCAGGTCTTGCCCTCCTGCGCGAGCACCAGCGCGATCGAGCCGAGGATCAGCCCTTCGCTGATGCGGTCGGTGGTGGAGTCGAGAAACCCTCCGAACGGCGTCAGCTTGCCGTGGGAGCGCGCCAGCGCTCCGTCCAAGATGTCGAAGATCGAGCCGGTCACGAACGCGACTGTGGCCCAGACGAAGTGCTCGCGATAGATCAGGATGGCGGCGGCGCCGTTCAGCGAGAGACCCGCAACGGTGAGTTGGTTGGGGGTCACGGGAACCGATTGGAACCGACCCATCAGCCGCATACCCAGCCCGCGGCCGCCTGTGGTGTACCCGCTCTTGAGGCGGGCAAGCTTCGCGCTCATCGCGCGCACTATACCACGGAAGCTATGAGACGTCAGTTTGCGGCGGGCCTACCGTCACAACTCTCCGAGCTTCAGCTGCCTGTCCCCGACAATCACGAAGGGGTCGTCGGCCTCCCTCTCCGGCCGGTCCCGGCGGATGGCTTGCCATGCGTCTGTGAGCACTGGAGTTCCGACGTAGTGGCGTCCCCGCCGCTCGCCGACAGGCTCGAGGAGATCCGAGTCGACCAGTTGCTTCAAGTCTCGGGAGGCGGTGAGCTCTGAGATCGTGTCGCCGGCACCGGCCTCGACTGCCGCACGATACGTGGCGTTGCGGATTCTCAGACCGACGGCTGCGTCCCACAGCGCGGGAACCACCCTCTCGGGTAACCGTCGTTCTTCTGCGAGGTCGAAACACGCGACCCAGAGAGACTCCGACTCCGCCACTCTCCGCAGCAGCGTTCGTGCCTGGCGGTAGTGGGCCGTGAGGCAAAAGTGAAGCCATGGACGCGCGTCGCGATCTGGGCGCCAGTCGCCCTGTCCCACCTCCTTGAGGATGTTGTAGTAGGCGGGGGTATTCCGTCCCAGGTATTCCTCAATACTCGAGAATGCGGGCGCCAGGATCTGCTCCCGGGCGAGTACCAGCGTCTGCAGGCAGCGCGCCATGCGGCCGTTTCCGTCACTGAACGGATGGATCATGGCCAGGTTGAGATGTGCCATGGCTGCCCGCACCAGGGCCGGGCCATCGTCATCGAGCTGCTGGAACATCGAGGTCATCAGATCGTCCACCCGCTCAGCGGGCGGGCCTTCGTAAACGATCTCCCCAGTACTCTCTCGGCGAACAAAGATGGGGCCGGGGCGCCACCGCCCGGGATTCTTGGCGAGGTCGTGCTTTAGCATCATGAAGTGGAGCGACTTGACGGTCGCACCGTCGATCGCTGGTGGGCGAGGATCCCGTGCCATCTGGAGCACGTAGGTCATGGCATCCCGGTACCCGGCGAGGACGAGCTGGGTCTCTTCGTCCGCGTCAAACGTCGGCTCCCCTTCGACTGCGAGCACAACATCATCAAGCGTGGCGTCATAGCCCTCGATGCTGTTTGAGCCTTGCACGGCCCGGGCAAGCGTCATCCTTCGCAGGTTTCCCATCCACCGGTGCGGCTGCGACACACCCGTGCGGAGCTCCCCTCGCAGGCCGTCGATCAGCTCGATAACCCTCAATTCAGTGGGGCTGCACTCGGGGGTGGTGAAGATGCGTTCGGGGATCATGATAGATAGATTCTATCAATCTATCATCGAGCCGGACTCCTCCAGGGTTTGGCTAGCCCCCCGGCGCGGTCTTCGGTGATGACCGGCCCACCGGTTGCAGATGCAGGCGCAGGCGCGCACTGTCGGGCAGGGTGGGGTGGTACCGCTCGATCACCCAGGCGCAGCTGAGCGCAACGGCGGCGGTGAGCGCCCCGAGGATGGCGTCGATCCAGAAGTGGTTGGCGGTGGCCACGATCGAGAAGATGATCAGGCCGGGGTAGAACAGGAAGGCGAACCGCACCGGCTTGCGCGTGACCAGATAGAAGCAGGTGATGGCGGTGATCAACGAGTAGCAGGTGTGGATGCTGGGCACCGCGGCGTACGGGTTGGTCAGCTGTTTGAGGCCGTCCGAGTACGTGTTGATCTGGGCGTAGCGGTCGAGCGTGTCGGTGAAGCCGAGGTCAGTCAGGAATCGCGGCGGCGCCGCCGGGAACAGGGTGAAGCCGGCCAGGGCGATGCCGTCGGCCACGAAGATCGCGTTTCGGATGAAGTAGTAGTGGCGGTTGCGGCGCAGATACAGCCAGAACAGGAACACCACGGTGACCGCGAAATGAGCATGGAAGTAGGTGAAGTCGGCGATGTCCAGCGCCCAGCTGCGGTGCAGCGCCCATTGTTGGACGTCGAGCTCGGTGAAGATCCCCAGCGACCGCTCGAACGACACCAGGTCGCGCGCGTGGATGAATGCCACCTGCACGGATCCCAGCGAGTGCCCTCGGGTCAGCTCATAGCCAATGTCCACCAAGCTGAACAGAATCAGCTGGCGGATGAAGTCCCCCCACCCCTTGGGGAGAAACTTTTCGACCCATCGCAGCGGCGTCAACAGCTGCGACAGGGCGCTCCGACTGCCCGCGGCCACGTCACCCATCGTAGGGAGGATCGTAGCAATCCCCCCGGGACGCGGGTTATCCGCCGATGTGGGACATCTCCACCTTGGGCTTGCCGGCGGTGTTGGCGCTGCGGAGCTCGGAGTAGCGGTCGCCGCGCCGATTCCAGATTCCGCCGATCTTCTCGGCCACCGCGGCGTCGTCGGCCTCGGATCGCACGATGCTTCTCAGATCATGGCCGAGGGCGCTGAAGAGACACGTATACAGCCGGCCTTCGGCTGACAGCCGGGCGCGGGTGCAGCCGCCACAGAAAGGCTGGGTGACCGACGCGATCACGCCGATCTCGCCCTCGCCGTCGGCGTACCGGTAACGGCGGGCGACCTCGCCGGGATAGAGCGCGTCCAGCGGCTCCAGCGGCCATTTCTCGGAGATCCGGTCGATCATCTCCTGGGCGCCGACCACGTCGTCCAGGCGCCAGCCGTTGGTGGTGCCGACGTCCATGAACTCGATCAGCCGCAGGATGTGGCCGGTGCCGCGGAAGTGCTCAGCCATCTCCAGCAGGCCGTCGTCGTTCAGCCCGCGCTTGATCACGGCGTTGATCTTGATCGGCCCCAGGCCGGCGGCGGCGGCTGCGTCGATCGACGTGAGCACCTTCTCGACCGGGAAATCGACGTCGTTCATGGCGCGGAACACCTCGTCGTCGATCGAGTCGAGGCTGACCGTGACCCGGTCGAGTCCCGCGTCGGCCAGCGACTGGGCCTTGCGCGCCAGCAGCGACCCATTGGTGGTGAGGGCGATGTCGTCGATGCCGTCGACCTCGCGCAGCATCGCCACCAACCGTTCGACGTCGCGGCGCATCAGCGGCTCGCCGCCGGTCAGGCGCAGCTTGCGCACTCCCAGGTCGGCGAACACCGTGGCCAGCCGGGTGATCTCCTCGAACGTCAACAGCTGTGAGCGGCGCAGGAACTCGAATCTCGGCCCGAACACCTCTTTCGGCATGCAGTAGACGCAGCGGAAGTCGCACCGGTCGGTGACCGAGATGCGCAGATCCCGCAGCGGCCGGTTCATGGTGTCGCGGACATCACCCATACCCGCAGGGTACCTGGTCGGACAAGGGTTGCGAGCCTGGCCAAATCTTGATATAACTCGACTAAGGTTTTCTACTGCCATGCAACTCAAGGAGTGATAGATGAGCAAAGTGATCGGCATTGACCTGGGCACGACCAACTCGTGCATGGCGGTGATGGAGGGCGGAGAGCCCACCGTCATCCCCAACGCCGAAGGCGGCCGCACCACCCCGTCGGTGGTCGCGTTTGCCAAGGACGGCCAGCGACTGGTGGGCACCCCCGCCAAGCGCCAGGCAGTCACCAACCCGAAGAATACGATCTTCTCGATCAAGCGCTTCATGGGCCGCAAGGCCGACGAGGTGTCCGAGGAGCAGAAGATCGTCCCCTACGAGGTCGTCTCCGGCCCCAACGGCGATGCCCGCGTGCAGGCGGAGGACAAGACCTTCCCGCCGCCCGAGATCTCGGCCATGATCCTGCAGAAGCTCAAGACCGACGCCGAGGCCTACCTGGGTGAGCCGGTCGCCGAGGCGGTCATCACCGTTCCCGCGTACTTCAACGACGCCCAGCGAAATGCCACCAAGGACGCCGGCAAGATCGCCGGGCTGAACGTGCTTCGCATCATCAACGAGCCGACCGCCGCGTCCCTCGCCTACGGGCTGGACAAGGAAGGCGACCAGACAATCCTGGTTTTCGACCTCGGCGGCGGCACCTTCGACGTGTCCATCCTGGAGCTGGGCGAGGGCGTGTTCGAGGTCAAGGCCACGTCAGGCGACAACCACCTCGGTGGCGATAACTTCGACAAGGCCATCGTCGACTGGCTGATCGCCGAGTTCAAGCGCGACCAGGGCATCGACCTGGGCGTCGATCCGATGGCGCTGCAGCGGCTGTACGAGGCCGGCGAGAAGGCCAAGATCGAGCTCTCGACCACGCAGTCCACCAACATCAACCTGCCGTTCATCACTGCCGGTGCGGACGGCCCCAAGCACCTCGACACGACCCTGTCGCGGGCCAAGCTGACCGAACTCACCCACGACCTGGTGGAGCGCACCGTCGCCCCCACCAAGCAGGCCCTGTCCGATGCAGGCCTCTCGTCATCGCAGATCGACCAGGTGATCCTGGTGGGTGGGATGACGCGCATGCCGGCGGTGCAGGAGAAGGTCAAGGAGCTGATCGGCAAGGACCCGCACCGCGGAGTCAATCCCGACGAGGTGGTCGCCGTGGGCGCCGCCATCCAGGCGGGCGTGCTCAAGGGCGAGGTCAAGGACGTGCTGCTGCTCGATGTCACCCCGCTGTCGCTGGGCATCGAGACCAAGGGCGGGGTCTTCACCAAGCTGATCGACCGCAACACCACCATTCCCACCCGCAAGTCGGAGATCTTCTCGACTGCCGATGACGGTCAGCCGTCCGTGGAGATCCACGTGCTGCAGGGCGAGCGCGAGATGGCCACCTACAACAAGACGCTGGGCAAGTTCCAGCTGGTCGGCATCCCGCCGGCTCCGCGTGGTGTGCCGCAGATCGAGGTCACGTTTGACATCGACGCCAACGGCATCATGCACGTGTCGGCCAAGGACAACGGATCGGGGAACGAGCAGAAGATCCAGATCCAGGGCGGTTCCGGCCTGTCCGACGCCGAGGTCGAGTCGATGGTTTCCGACGCCGAGTCGCATGCCGAGGACGATCGCCGCTTGCGCGATCTGGCCGAGGCCCGCAACTCCGCCGAGCAGGTGGTGTACGCCACCGAGAAGTCGCTGGCCGAGCACGAGTCGAAGCTGGACGACGAGACCAAGGACGACATCAAGGGCAAGATCGAGGCTGTGCGCAGCTCGCTCGAGAGCGACGATGCGGCCGATATCCGCACCAAGCTCGAGGCGCTGCGTGAGGCATCGTTCAAGCTGGGCGAGCTGGTCTACCAGCAGGCCCAGGCGGCCGGCGCCACCGGCCCCAGCGGTGCCAACGGTGAGGCTGCCGAGGACTCCGAGGAGGAGATCGTGGACGCCGAGGTCGTGGACGAGGAATCCGAGACCGGTGACCGCGCGTGAACCGTCAGCCCAACGATCACGTCGACGTGGACGTCGACATCGAAACCGAGCCGGAGGCCGCCGGGGATGACCCGGCGGCCGCGGCCGAACCCGAGCTGAGCGAGCTGGAGCAGGCCCGCCGCCAAGCGGACGAGTACCTGGCCGACCTGCGCCGGGTGGCCGCCGACTTCGACAACTTCCGCAAGCGGGTCGCCCGCGACGCCGAGGACCAGTCCCGACGGGCGATCGAAGGCATCATGGGTGAGCTGCTGCCGGTGCTCGACAATCTCGAGCGGGCACTGGAAGCGTCGGAGCACCATGAGGAGGCCAAGGTGGCCGAGGGGGTCAGCCTGGTGCGCCAGCAGCTGGCCGAGGTGCTGCATCGCCGCGGTCTCGATCCGATCGAGGCCGAGCCCGGCGACGCATTCAACCCACACGTCCACGAAGCCTTGTCCCACCAGCCGTCCGATCAGCCGGAAGGCACGATCGCGGTGGTGTGGCAGCGCGGCTACCGGCTTGGCTCCAAAGTTGTGCGGGCCGCGCGGGTGGTCGTCTCCAGCGGCTCTGCGCCCGACGGTGAGGGCGGCTGAGCCGACGCATGGCAAACCACTACGACACCCTGGGCGTCCCCAAGGGGGCGAGCCAGGAGGAGATCAAGAAGGCCTACCGCAAGCTGGCGCGTGAGTACCACCCCGACGCGAATCCCGGCGACGCGACGGCGGAGGAGCGCTTCAAGCAGATCGGCGAGGCGTACGACATCCTGTCCGATCCGGAGAAGCGCAAGCAGTACGACACCTTCGGCCAGAACTTCCGCCCCGGCGCTGGACCCCAGGGCGGGGCGCAGGGCTTCGACTTCTCCGGTGCCGGTGCCAACTTCGATCTGGGCGATCTGTTCGGTGGGCTGTTCAACCGCGGCGGCGCGGGCCGGTCGGGCACGACCCAGCAGCGCGGCAGCGATGTCGAGGCTCGGGTCGAGCTGTCGTTTGCCGACGCGCTCCAGGGCGTCACGGTGCGCGTGCCGGTGGACAAGGCCAACACCTGCCCCGACTGCCACGGATCGGGTGCGGCACCGGGCACCTCGCCCACCATCTGCCCGGACTGCAAGGGCCGGGGTGTGATCGCCGAGAGCCAGGGATTCTTCGCGCTCAGCCACCCGTGTCCGCGCTGCGGCGGCGGCGGCACGGTGATCGAGCATCCCTGCCCCAACTGCCACGGAGCAGGGCGCGTGCGCTCCACCAAGACCTATCAGGTGCGGATTCCCGCCGGGGTGCGGGACGGCACCCGCATCAAGGTCGCGGGCAAGGGCGAGGCCGCTCCCCGGGGCGGACAGCCGGGCGATCTGTACGTGGTCACCAAGGTCGGTCCCAGCCCGCTGTACAGCCGGCGCGGAGACGATCTTGTGATCGATGTGCCGGTGACCTTCAGCGAGGCCTCGATGGGCTCGCAGGTCGAGCTGCCCACCCCAGACGGCAAGACCGTCAAGGTCAAGGTGCCGGCCGGCTCGACCGACGGCAAGCTGCTGCGGGTCAAAGGCCGCGGGGCGCCCAAGCTGAAGGGCAGCGGCAACGGCGACCTGCTGGCGCGGCTGCGGATCGCCGTGCCTTCCAAGCTCTCCAAGCAGGAGCGCGAGGCGCTGGAGAAGCTGCAGGAGATCCAGCGGGCCAGCCACGGCGACCCGCGTGAGCAGCTGTTCGAGGAGCGGTCGGCGTGAGCCACGACGCCCGCTACTCGATCTCGGTGGCCGCAGAGATCACCGGCCTGCACCCGCAGACGCTGCGGATGTACGAGAGCCGCGGGCTGGTGCGCCCGCGCCGCACCAGCGGGGGCACCCGGCGGTTTTCGGATGCCGACATCGAGCGGCTGCAAAAGATCATCGTGCTCACCGGCCAGCTGGGCATGAACCTCGCGGGGGCGGCCAGGGTGCTCGAGCTGGAGGACACCGTCGCCTCACTCACCAGGCAGGTCGCGCGACTCGAGAGCCAGATGTTCGAGAACGCGCAACGGCTGCAACACGAGATGGCCCAGGTACACCGCTCCTACCGGCGTGACCTGGTGCTCTACCAAAAACCACAACCTCCGGAGCTATGGACTTTCAAAAACTGACAATCAAATCGCAGGAGGCATTCTCCTCCGCGCAGGGGATCGCGCTGGAGCGCGGCAACCCCGAGATCACCCCTGACCATCTGCTGGTCGCGCTGCTCGATCAGGACGCAAGCGTGGCCGGTCGAGTGCTGGAAAAGGCGGGCGATTCGGCCGCCGCAGTGCGCGCCGCTGCCGACGAGCGCATCTCGCGCCTGCCGCGCGTGGAAGGCGGCAACGCCACCCCGCCGGCGTCGCGGGCGCTGCGCGACACGCTCGAGGCCGCGTTCACCGAGGCCGAGACGCTCAAGGACGAATACGTGGCCGTCGAGCATCTGCTGCTGGCGCTGGCAAGCCGTGCCGAACTGGATCGCGGCGCCATCATGAAGGCGTTGGTGGAGGTGCGCGGCGGGCAGCGGGTGAGCTCGCCCGATGCCGAAGGCACCTATGAGGCGCTCAGCAAGTTCGGGCGCGACCTGACCGAGGCGGCCGAGCGGGGCAAGCTCGACCCGGTGATCGGCCGCGACCAGGAGGTGCGCCGCGTGATCCAGGTGCTGTCCCGCCGCACCAAGAACAATCCGGTGCTGATCGGCGAGCCGGGGGTCGGCAAGACCGCCATCGTCGAGGGCCTGGCCCAGCGGATCACCTCCGGAGACGTGCCCTCCAGCCTGGAAGGCAAGCGGGTGTGGGCGCTGGACGTGGGTGCGCTGGTGGCCGGCACCAAGTACCGCGGTGAGTTCGAGGAGCGGCTCAAGGCAGTGCTGGCCGAGATCGCAGCGGCCGAGGGCATGGTGATCGTCTTCATCGACGAGCTGCACACGATCGTGGGCGCCGGCAAGGCCGAGGGGGCGGTCGACGCCGCCAACCTGCTCAAGCCGATGCTGGCCCGCGGTGAGCTGCGCGCGATCGGTGCCACCACGCTGGACGAGTACCGCCAGTACATCGAGAAGGATGCCGCGCTCGAGCGCCGGTTCCAGCCGGTGTTCGTGGGTGAACCCAGCGTGACCGACACGATCGCGATCCTGCGCGGGTTGAAGGAGCGCTACGAGGTACACCACGGTGTGCGCATCTCCGACGACGCGATCGTAGCCGCCGGAATGCTCTCCGACCGCTACATCGCCGACCGGTTCCTGCCGGACAAGGCGATCGACCTGATCGACGAGGCTGCGTCCCGGCTGAAGATCGAGATCGACTCGATGCCGCAGGAGATCGACGAGGTGCAGCGGCGCGTGATCCAGCTCGAGATCGAGCAGGCCGCGATGGAGAAGGAAACCGCACAGGCGGCGGTCGAACGGCGTGAGGCGCTGGCCGAGGAGCTGGCCAACCTGCGCGAGCAGCTGGACGGCATGAAGGCCGAGTGGGAAGCCGAGAAAGAGGCGATCCAGGCGGTGCAGAACGCCAAGGCGATGATCGAGGACACTCGCGCCGAGGCCGAGCGGGCACAGCGCGACGCCGACCTGCAGCGGGCCGCAGAGCTGACCTACGGCGATCTGCCCCGGCTCGAGCAGGAGCTCGAAGCGGCGAGCGCCAAGCTGCGCGAGCTGCAGACCGGCACGCCGCTCCTGAAGGAGGAGGTCGGCGCCGAGGATATCGCCGAGGTGGTGGGCGGCTGGACCGGGATCCCGGTCAGCCGGCTGCTCGAGGGTGAGATGGAGAAGCTGGTGCACATGGAGACCCGCCTGCACGAGCGTGTGATCGGCCAGGACGAGGCGGTGTCGGCGGTGGCCAACGCGATTCGCCGCTCCCGTGCCGGCCTGGGCGACCCCGATCGGCCGATCGGGTCGTTCATCTTCCTGGGGCCCACCGGCGTCGGCAAGACCGAGCTGGCCAAGGCCCTGGCCGAGTTCCTGTTCGACACCGAGAAGGCGATGGTGCGGATCGACATGTCGGAGTACATGGAGAAGCACTCCGTGTCGCGGCTGGTCGGCGCGCCTCCCGGCTACGTCGGCTACGACGAGGGCGGCCAGCTGACCGAGGCGGTGCGACGGCGGCCCTACTCGGTGCTGCTGCTGGACGAGATCGAAAAAGCCCACTCCGATGTGTTCAACATCCTGTTGCAGCTGCTCGACGACGGCCGCCTGACCGACAGTCAGGGCCGCACGGTCGATTTCCGCAATACGATCGTGATCATGACCTCGAACGCGAGCAATCTGGAAGCCGTGTTCCGGCCCGAGTTCCTGAACCGGATCGACGACATCGTGCGGTTCAAGTCGCTCGAGCGCGACCAGCTGGCGCAGATCGTGCGGCTGCAGGTCGACGGCCTGCGGGCGCGGCTGAGCGATCGCGGCATCACGCTGGAGCTGACCGATGCCGCGGCCGAGATGCTGATCGAGAAGGGCTACGACCCCGCCTACGGCGCTCGCCCGCTGAAGCGCACGATCCAGCGCGAGCTGGAGAACCCGCTGGCGCTGATGGTGCTCTCGGGAGAGATCCGAGACGGTGACAGCGTGTCGGTCGATGCCGCCGACGACGCCATCACGATCGCGGTCGTGCACGCCCAAGAGGCGGTTCCAGTCGGGTGAGCGCGAGCTCCGAGCCGGCACGGCTGTCAGACCTGTTTGCGTCAGCCGTGCACCGGTTCGGTGCGGTCTGGCCCGACCTGCTGGTGGTGTCGGTGATCGCGACCGTGATGGCCGCGACTGCCGGCGGTGATCCTGCACCCGAACGGCCGGCCCGCGACCACGGTGTACGTGGTGTCGGCGCTGCTTCGGCGTCGCCTACTTCGCGTTCGTCGGCTTCGTGGTGCTGCGCGGGCTCCCCCAGCGGGCGCCGCGCTCGCGGGTGGTGGGGACGTACATCGCCGCGATCCCGGTCGGGCTGATCACGGGCCTTCTGCTGCTGATGCTGCAGCCCTTCGTCGTGGTGGTGATCCCGCTGTTTCTGATGGCCGTGCCGGCGGTCGCGGCCGGTGACGTGTCCCCGGCCGGCTCGCTGGGCGGTCGCTCTCGATGTCGATCCCCGACTTCGGCCGCAGCTGGGCGGTGTGGCTGATCATCATGGTCTTCTCGGCGCCGGTGATGGTGTCGATGTTCCTGATCGTGACGGCGTTCTCGTCGGGGCCGGTGGCACAGGTGCTCGCGCTGGCGTGCTCGGTGCCGGTCGTGTGGCCGTTCTCGGCGCTGTTCTCGCGCGCACTCTACGGCGACATCACGGGTCGCCGGGTGCTCGCCGCGGAGGATCGCACCAACTAGGCTCGCCGCCCGCGTCCGCGGCGGGCTGGGTGAGTATTCGTCCCAGGCACCAATTATTCACGCGATGCCACCCGGCTGTTTGTGGTGCCTGGCGTGAAAGTGCCGGGCAACTTTTTCTTCACGCTGCGCGTGCAAAACTCTCGCTGGGTAGTGTCCGAACCGATGTCGCGCGTAAATGGCTGATCGCGATCGCTGCCGTGATGGTGGCGGGCATCGCCGTCGGCGCGGTCGGGTACCACTTCGCGACCCAGCGCGTGGGCGACGTGCGAAACGGCGACCAGGTGCCGTTCACGAGCACCGCCGATCCGACGCCGCCGCCGCTCACGACGACCGCACCAACCCGGCGACGCCCGAGAACGGGCTGCCGTGGCCGTTCTACGGCCGCACGCTGTCGCGCACCCGCGACGCCTCCGATCTGATGTCGATCCACCCGCCGTACAAGACCAGCTGGTCGAAGATCGGCGGCGGCCTGCTCGAGTACCCGCCGGCGTACGCCGACGGCATCCTGTACGAGCTGTCGGACGCGGGCACGGCGACGGCGTTCAACGTCTTCAACGGCCACGTGAAGTGGCGTAAGCACCTGCGGGCCGGGGCGAGCCTGCCGGCGCTCGGATCGCCGGCGATCGGCGGCTCGATGATCTACATGCCCGCGGGCTCCGGGCTGGTCGCGCTGCGCCGTTCGGACGGCCAGCAGGTGTGGAGGCTTCGAGCGCGCTGGAGGGCTCGCCTGCGGTGTGGAACGGCACGGTCTACATCGGCAAGCTGTCGGGTGCGATGGTCGCGGTCTCGGCGGCGACCGGCAAGCCGATCTGGACGTATGCGACCTCGGGAGCAGTGAAGCACGGCCCGGCGATCGTCGGCGGCCGGCTCTACTTCGGCGACTACGCCGGGGTCGTCTACTGCCTGAACGCGAAGACGGGCGCGCAGATCTGGCGGCAGCAGACGAGCGGCCTGGCGAGCGGCTATAGCTCGGCACGTTCTACTCGACTCCGGCCGTGGCGTACGGGCGGGTGTACATCGGCAACACCGATGGCAAGGTGTACTCGTTCGACGCCAACACGGGCCAGGAGGCGTGGTCGACGACGCTGCCCGGCTGGGCGTACGGCTCACCGGCAGTCGCCAACGGGCGTGTGTTCGCGACCTCGTCGCTGGGGACGTTCGTGGCCCTGAACGCCCGCACCGGCGAGGAGCTGTGGCGCCACCAGTTGCCGTACGGCACGCTCTCCTCGCCCGTGGTGATCGGCCCGCTCGTGTACGTCGCCGACCGCGGCTCCGGCGGCAGCGTCTCCGGGCGGGTGTACGCCTACAACCCGGGCACCGGCAAGCTCACCTGGCAGTTCCACGACGGCAAGTACTCCCCCGCAATCGCCGCCGCCGGCCGGCTCGTAGTCGTCGGCTTCGGTCGGCTGTACGTGCTCAAGCCGCGGGGGTAGCTCAGCGCGTGTAGTAGGCGGCCGCGATCTGCGCGGCCAGCTCTGAGTTGTCGGCAACCAGCCGGCGGTGGGCGGCCAGCGTGCGCCCGCCGGTCTCGAGGTGTAGGCGCTGGAGCACGAACGGCGTCAGGTTGATGCCGTGCACCCCGGCCGAGGCGGCGGCCGCCATCGCCTCGGCGATCAGCGGTTCGAGTTCGTCGGCGGGCAGCGCCTCATCGGCGATCGCGTTTGCCACGATGATCGCCGATGAGCGCGAAAGCGCCCAGTGGGCGGCGGTGACGGCCGCCAGCGTCTCGGCGTCGTCGGCCCGGTCGACCAGCTCACGACCGCTGGAGCGTGCGTAGTACAGCGGGAAGTGGTCGATGCGGTACCCGATCACCGGCACGCCGTACGTCTCGAGCAGCTCCAGCGTGGCCGCGGTGTCCAGAAACGAGCGGGCGCCCTAGAGCACCACGCACACCGGTGACGTCCCGAGCTCCAGCACGTCAGCCGAGATGTCGCCCGAGGTCGCCCAGCCGCGACGGGCGCCGCCGATCCCGGCGGTCGCCATGAAGTGCACGCCGGCCACCCGGCACACCGCCATCGTGCCGGCGACCGTGGTGGCGCCGCACATCCCTGAAATGGTGACCGCGCCCAGGTCGCGCGGGCCGACCTTGCGCACCTCCGGCTCGACCGCGAGCCGCTGCATCTGCTCACTGTCGATGCCGACGTGAATCCGGCCGTCGATCATCCTCACCGGGCGGCCGGCATCGCACCCGCATCCCGCACACGCTGCTCGCACTCGCGGGCGACGTCCGGCCCGACAGCCGCCGGCAGGTTGTGCGCGATCAGCGACGACTCCAGCCCCACCACCGGTTCAGAGCGGGTCAGCGCTCGCTGAACCTCCGGAGCGATCACGAGGAGTCCCGAGGGTTGGCGGGTCACGGGGTGCTAGTCATTCGACCCCGGAGAATACGGCAGGTCAGCCCACCTGGTGAGGATCGGTGTAGTAGCACTTGCAGTACCCGTTGACGTTGGGGGCGAAGTCCGTCCAGCCGGTGGAGTGCGCTGTGATCAGGCGCTCTTCCACCAGCTGGATGTATGGGCGCGTGGCTGCGATCTCGGCCTCCATCTTCCACACCAGCGCGCGCCGCGCGCGCTCGTCGATGGTGGCCGCCTGCTGTCGGTACTGGGCGTCGTAGGCAGGGTCGTCGTACCCGGTGTCGCTCCAGCCGCCCCACTGATCCTTGGTCAGGATCGAGAGCATGAAGTTGGGGTCGACGTAGCCGATCCAGTACCAGGTGGCGAGGTCGAACTTGGTGTAGTTCCCCGCGGTTTCCATCGCCACGGCCTGGCCGGCGTCGCCGCCGGGGATCTCATGCAGCTTGACCCCGACCTTCGCCCACGCAGTCGCCAGGATCTGGGGTTCCTCGGCTGCCGTTGAAGTCGAGCGTGCCCGCTCCGGGGACGATCACGCCGTAGCTCATCTCGTGGGCAGCCTGCGGGTACTTCCCGCCGGTTGCCGGCACCTCCCGGATCCCGTCGGAGCCTTTCGCATACCCCA
>CAVSFZ010000006.1:0-42286 GCA_963727235.1 uncultured Actinomycetes bacterium | reverse complement strand
GGCCGTTGCTGCGAGTGGAAACCGATGTGGTGGTGGGCGGCGCCGAGGTCTCCACTCGGGTCGGATACCAACCGGGTGAGCCCAAGCACGTGCTGGTTGCCGGCGCCCCGATCGAGTCGGCAGAGCGGCTGCTCGGCCGCTTCCCGGTGTTGGTGTTCACACCCGATCGGCTGCGGCTGGTGCAGGGCGCGCCCGCCCTTCGCCGGTCGTACTTCGATCGAGTGCTGGCCCGCCTCTGGCCTGCGGCCAGCGGCGCTGCAGCCGAGTACGGCAGAGCGCTGGTACAGCGAAACCACCTGCTCCGGCGGGTGCGTGCCCACGCTGCCTCGGTGGACGCCCTGGATCCCTGGGACGAGCAGGCCGCGCACTGGGGCTCCGAGTTGATCGCGGCGCGGCTGCGGCTGGTGGACGCTTTGCGACCGGCCCTGATCGCACGGGCCGGGGAGCTGGGTGGCGACCCCGGCGACGCTCCCCTGCGCTACGTCGCGCGGGTGGAGGGCGACCACGACCATCTGCTGGCGGCGCTGCGTGAGCGGCGCGGCCGAGACATCGAGCGCGCCGTCACCGGCGTCGGCCCGCACTTGGACGACTACGCCATCGAGGACGGCGGCCGCGACCTGCGGTCGTTCGGATCGCAGGGCGAGCAGCGGCGGGCCTTGCTGGGGCTGATCCTGGCCGAGGCCGATGTCATCACCGAACAGCGGGGCGAGCGGCCGCTGCTGCTTCTGGACGACGTCACCGGCGAGTTCGACGCCGGCCGCCGGGAGTTGCTGCTGGCAGCGCTGACGCGGTTCGACCAGGCGGTGGTGACCACCACCGACCCGGCCGACCTGGGTGGGGCGGCCGCGTCGCTGATCGCCGTCGATGCGGGTACGGTGGCAGCGGCATGAACGACTTTCAGCGAGACCTGCGGCGGGTGGGGACGATCATGAGCGGCCTGGATCGCGCTCCGCGCACCGACGATCGGCTGCTGGCGCTGAGAGAGGTCTGGGCGGACGCGGCCGGGCCGGAGGTCTCACGCAACGCGTTCCCGGTGCGGATCACACGGGCCGACGCCGTGGTTGTTCACTGCTCCGGCTCGGTGTGGGCGTCGGAGCTGACGCTCTTGAAAGCCCACCTCCAGGAGCGGCTGGAGGCGCTCATGGGGGAGGCAGCGCCGGCCGAGTTGAGGTTCGAGGTGGGGGAGTTGCCGCTGCCCGATCCCGATCCCGATGCGCCCTCGCCGCGGGCGGTCAACCCCCGTGCGGCGGAGTTGGCAGAGGCCGTCTCCGACCCCGATCTGAGAGCTGCGATCGAACGCGCGATCTCGGTGCGATTCGGCGTCACATCGTGACCGAGGGCGGGGGGCTCCGGGGGGCCGCTCTGGTAAAATGCAAAGCGGTTCGTTCTCCCCGATTACTCCAGGTACTCATTGACTGAATCCGGCTACGACGCCAAAGACATCACCGTTCTCGAAGGGCTTGAGGCAGTTCGCCGACGGCCCGGGATGTACATCGGCTCGACCGGTCCCCGCGGACTCCACCACCTTGTGTACGAGGTGGTGGACAACAGCGTCGACGAAGCACTCCAAGGTCACTGCGACCACATCGTGGCGACGCTTGCGCCGGACGGCCGTGTGAGCGTGACCGACAACGGCCGCGGCATTCCTGTGGCGATCATGGAAGAGACCGGAGTACCCGCCGCCGAGGTGGTGCTGACCAAGCTCCACGCCGGCGGCAAGTTCGGCGGCGAGGGCTACAAGGTGTCGGGCGGCCTGCACGGGGTCGGCATCTCCGTCGTGAACGCGCTCTCGTCGCGGCTCGACCTCGAGATTCGGCGCGACGGTCACGTGTGGCGCCAGAGCTACGAGCGGGGCGAGCCGATGGGGCCGCTGACCGAGGGCGAGGCCACCGACGACACCGGCACCATCATCACCTTCCTGCCCGACGACGAGATCTTCGAGGAGACCGACTACTCATTCGACACATTGTCGCAGCGGCTCCGCGAGATGGCCTTTCTCACCCGCGGGCTCAAGATCGAGCTGATCGACGAGCGGGCCGGTGGCGAGAGCATCACGTTCAAGTATGACGGTGGCATCGTTGACTTCATCAGCTACGTGAACGAGGGCAAGGATCCCGTCCACAAGGACGTCATCTACTTCGACAACGAGACGGACGAGGGCCAGGTCGAGCTGGCCATGCAGTGGAACCAGAGCTACGTGGAGTCGACCTTCTCGTTCGCCAACAACATCAACACGCATGAGGGCGGCACGCATCTGTCCGGCTTCAAGGCGTCACTGACACGCACGCTCAACGATTATGCGCGTACCAAGGGGCTGCTCAAGGAGAAGGAGGAGCCGCTGACCGGCGACGATTGCCGCGAGGGCCTGGCGGCGATCGTGTCAGTCAAGCTGCGCGAGCCCCAGTTCGAAGGTCAGACCAAAACCAAGCTGGGCAACCCTTCGATTCGCAGCCTGGTCGAGACCAGCAGCAACGCCCGGCTCTCCGAGTTTCTGGAAGAGCACCCCAACGAGGCCAAGCAGATCGTCAACAAGCTGATCTCCGCCAGCCGAGCGCGCCAAGCTGCTCGCGCCGCCCGCGACGCCACTCGCCGCAAGTCGGCGTTGGGCGGCGGCGGGCTTCCCGGCAAGCTGGCCGACTGTTCGCTGCGCGATCCCCATTCCACCGAGCTGTACCTGGTGGAGGGCGACAGCGCCGGCGGCTCGGCGGTGGATGCCCGCGACCGCAGTTTCCAGGCCATCCTGCCGCTGCGCGGCAAGATCATCAACGTCGAGAAGGCGCGTATCGACAAGGTGCTCTCGAACAACGAGATCCAGGCGATGATCACCGCCATCGGCACCGGCATCGGCGAGGAGTTCAACGTCGACCTGGCCCGGTACCACAAGGTGGTTCTCACCTGTGACGCGGACGTCGACGGAGCCCACATCCGGACGCTGATCCTGACCTTCCTGTTCCGTCACATGAAGGAGCTGATCGAGGCCGGGTACGTGTACATCGCACAGCCTCCGCTGTACCGGCTCAAGGTTGGCAGCGACGAGCGCTACTTCGAGAAGGAGCATCAGCTGGAGGACTGGCTGGTGCGCGAGCGGCTGGACAAGATCGCGATCACCGATCGCACCGGCGAGTCGATCAAGCTCACCGAGACGCGGCTCCAGCGGCTCCAGCGCGCGGTCAAAGAGTACGAGGGCTGGGGTTCGAAGCTGAAGGAGATGTACGGCAACGAGACCGTCGCCTACGTCAAGGATCACCGCATGATCGAGCAGCAGATCGACAGCATCGAGCTGCTGGAGAAGTACTTCCGCGAGAGCGTGCACGAGGACGAGCTGCATCGAGTCGAGCTGGCCGAGGTCACCGCCGACGCCGTCGTGGTCAAGGTCTCCGAGAAGACCACCGGCGCCGCCCGCACCTCGCGGTTCCCGCTCGACCTGTTCCTGTCGCACGGATACCGCAGCATGCAGGCCACGCACAAGCGCCTGATCGAGATCACCGGCGAGCCGCCGTTCGAGCTGCGCATGAACAAGATCACCGAGACCGTGCAGACCTTCGAGGACTTCCGCCCAACGCTGCTGGCACTCGCCCAGGAGGGCCTCAACCTGCAGCGGTTCAAGGGGCTCGGTGAGATGAATCCGATCCAGCTGTGGGAGACCACACTCAATCCCGAGAACCGGATCCTGCAGCAGGTGTCGGTCGAGGACGCCGCCGCCGCGGATGAGATCTTCTCGATGCTGATGGGTGATCAGGTTGAGCCGCGCCGGAACTTCATCGAGCGCAATGCCCGCGACGTCAAGTTCTTGGATATTTAAGATGGATGAGTCCAAACATCTCGCGGGGCTGGACGCTGGCGCTGCGGCTGCGAACCGTCGCCTGGCTGTGTCCTCGGTCGCGCCCGTACTTTCCAAGTACGAACGCTCCCTGCGTCCTTGCCATGCTCGGTTCTCGCTCGCCCAGTCCCCGCGATCTGTTGAACACATCCATCAATAGGACGATTTCGAATGGCCTTTGACACTCTCGACGGCGGCCGTGTAGAGCCGCGCGAACTCGCCGAGGAGATGCGCTCGAGCTACCTCGACTACGCCATGAGCGTGATCGTGGGCCGCGCCCTCCCCGACGTGCGGGACGGCCTCAAGCCGGTGCATCGGCGGGTGCTGTACGCCATGTCCGAGCGCGGCCTCCAGCCGGGGCGGCCGTACTCCAAGTGCGCCGCGGTGGTCGGCGACGTGCTCGGCAAGTACCACCCCCACGGGGACACCGCCGCCTACGACGCGCTGGTGCGCATGGCGCAGTGGTTCTCCCTGCGCTACTCGCTGGTCGACGGCCAGGGCAACTTCGGTAACCAGGACGGCTACGGCGCCGCCGCGATGCGCTACACCGAGTGCCGACTGACCAAGCTGGCTGTCGAGATGCTGCGCGATATCGACGCCAACACCGTCGACTTCATTCCCAACTACGACGGCCGTCATCGCGAGCCTTCAGTACTGCCTGCCCGCTATCCAAACCTGCTCGTGAACGGTTCTGCCGGGATCGCGGTGGGCATGGCGACCAACATCCCGCCGCACAACCTCGGCGAGACGATCGATGCCGCCGTGGCCCTGATCGACAACCCGGAAGCGGGTGTCGATGACCTGATGAAGCACATGAAGGGGCCGGACTTCCCGACCGCCGGCCTGATCATGGGCACGACCGGCATCCGTGAGGCCTACGACACCGGCCGTGGCCGGGTCGTGATGCGGGCCCGCGTGCACACCGAGGACGTCAAGGGCGGCAAGTCCGCCCTGATCGTGACCGAGCTGCCCTACATGGTCAAGAAGGGCGGCGACGACGGTGTGATCGCGAAGATCGCCGACTTGGTCAACAACAAGGTGATCTCCGAGATCGCCGACATCAATGACGAGTCCGACCGCAACGGCATGCGCATCTACATCGAGCTGAAGCGCGAAGCGATTCCGCTGGTGGTGCTCAACAAGCTGTACAAGCACACCGCCCTGCAGACCACCTTCGGGGTCAACATGGTGGCGCTGGTCGACGGCGTCAACCCGCGCACGCTGTCGCTGCGGCAGGTGCTCAACCACTACCTCGACCATCAGCGCGAGGTCGTCACCCGCCGCACCAAGGACGAGCTGGAGCGAGCCGAGCGCAGGGCGCACGTGCTGGAGGGCTACCTGATCGCCCTCGACAATCTCGACGAGGTGATCGCGGTCATCCGCGGATCTGACGATGCCGACACCGCCCGTTCGGATCTGATGACCCGCTTCGGACTCACCGAGATTCAGGCCCAGGCGATTCTGGACATGCGGCTGCGGGCGCTGACCGGCCTGGAGCGCAAGAAGATCAAGGACGAGCATGACGACCTGATGGAGCGCATCGGCGAGCTGCGCGCGATCCTGGCCGACGAGTCGCGGCTGATGGCGTTGATCCGCGAGGAGATGCTCGAGATCAAGGAGGCGTTCGCCGACGAGCGCCGCACCGAGATCGTGCCGGCCGAGGGCGAGATCGACCTCGAGCAGCTGATCGCCGAGGAGGACATGGTGATCTCGATCACCGCCTCCGGCTACATCAAGCGGATCGCGCTATCCGCCTACCGCACCCAGGGCCGCGGCGGCGTCGGCGTGATCGGGATGGACATGAAGGAGGACGACTACATCGAGCACCTGTTCGTTGCCTCCACGCATGACTACCTGCTGTTCTTCACCACCGTCGGCAAGGTCTACCGGGTGAAGGTGCACGAGCTTCCGCAGGGCAATCGCCAGTCCAAGGGCAGGGCGCTGGTGAACGTGCTGCCGCTGCGACAGGACGAGTACGTGCGCGCGGTGATCGACACGCGCGACTACAGCGAGGGCAAGTTCCTGCTGTTTGCCACCCGCAAGGGCATCGTCAAGAAGACCGAGTTCAAGTCCTACGACACCATCCTCAAGGCCGACGGCATCATCGCCCTCAAGGTGCGTGAGGGCGACGAGCTGGTGGGCGTGCGCCTGACCGACGGCGACGACGACGTGCTGATGGTCTCTCGCAACGGCTCGGCGGTGCGCTTCTCGGAGCACGACGTGCGTGCGATGGGCCGCGACACCACCGGGGTTGCCGGCATGAAGCTGCGGGCCTCCGACGAGGTGATCGCAGTCGAGATCGCTCACGACGACCAGGATCTGCTGGTCGTCACCGAGAACGGCTACGGCAAGCGCACACGCGTGGACGAGTACCCGATCAAGGGCCGAGGCACGATGGGCGTGCTCACGATCCGCTACACCGAGTCGCGCGGGCGGCTGGCGGGCGCCATGATCGTCAAGGACGCCTACGAGGTGATGTTCATCTCCACTGACGGCACCGTGATCCGCCAGGCGGCGGACGGCATCTCGCGGATGGGCCGGTCGACCCAAGGGGTGCGGCTGATGAACCTGCGCGAGGACGACAAGGTCTCGAGCATCGCCCGGGTCACCGAGCCCCAAAACGGCCCGGCCGACGCCGACCCGCTTCCCGACGAGCTGCCGTTGGCGGATGGCACTCAAGAATCAGATGGTTCTGCCGATACTGCCACCGACTAAGCGTTCGTAACCGGGCGCGTGGTCAACTGGAAGGAATTGGAGAATCACTCGCGAATCTGATTCGCACCGGCGGAACGTTTGCGCCGGGCTCCGTGAAGGGAAGGCAAGCCATGATGAGACAGGTAGACCTGCTCGAGCCGGTCACGATCACCGACCGCCTCGATCATCTTGACCTGTACCTGAGCCAGGTGTGCGCGGTCGCCGACATCTCCAAGATGCAGCTCGACTACTGGACGAACAAGGCCGAGATTCCCACCAAAGGCAAGAAGCAGCGGATGTACGACATGCATGCGGTCGAGCTGGTCATGCTGATCAAGCAGGCCAAGGACAAGGGGCTCAACCTGCAGGCCGCCATCGCCGCCGCACACGAGTTCCAGTCACGCAACGCCGCATCCGAAGTCACCCCCCTCGCCTCGTGAATAAAAGGTGCCAGGCACCTTTTATTCATCTAGTTCCCGCGTAGCTCAGAGGCGGCGGCTGTCGGATCGACGGTGTTGACCCAGACGCCGGCGCCGAGCTCCACCGACGCCGGTACCGTCAACCGCGGCAGGATCTCGACGTGCCAATGGAACTCCGGCCCGCCGGGTGGCGAGGTGTGCACGATCGCATTCCAGGCGATCTCGGGGCCGAGCACGGACTGAAGCTGTGCGACCGCTTGCCTGATCGCGCCGGTGATCACCTCCGGCCGCTCGGCCCGCGGCGCGTGGACAACCGGCACCACCCACGCCTCGAACGGCATCCGGCTCCAGCTCGGACAGATGATCTCGATCTCCCCGTCGCCGGCCACCACGTTGTCGCGCTCGCGCACCAGCGCCTCGCACAATGCGCACGAATCTGCCATCGCCGCCGTCTCCAGCTCGAGCACCGGCGGCACGTGCTCAAACGGCACCAGCTGGGAGTGCGAGTGATCCAGTGACGCACCCGCGCCCGGCCCCTCGTTGACGCACACCAGCACCCATGCCGCGCCGGCGTGGGCGGCGGCCTGCCCGCGCAGCTCCCACGCCGCGGCCACGGCGTCCAGCACGTCGGCCGACAGCTCGGCGAACCGCGTGATGTGTGCCGGCCCGTGCACGATCACCTCCTGGCCGGCGAAGGCCGGGTACTTGTTGGGCACCACCCGCACCGTCCATCCCGGTGAGTCGGGTGGCGCACCCGGCGGTCGTCCCAGCGCCAGCGTCTCGGGAGGCGTCATGGCCTCGTGGCCTTCGCACAGCGGGCAGGTCTTGGCCTCGCTGGTGCGGGTGGTGCGACCGGCTGCGCCCGGCCGCGACGCGCGCCCAGGCGCGATCACCACCGGCACTCCGGTCAGCGGATTTCGGACGATCTGCAGGGTTGCTACCCGCCGCCCTTGGCGAATGTCAGCAGCTCCAGCGGCACCGGCAGAATCGTGGTGGTGTTGTTGGTCGAGGCGATCTCGATCAGCGTCTGCAGGTAGCGCAGCTGCAACGCCATGGGATGCTCGGCGATCACGCCGGCAGCGTCGCTCAGCTTGGCTGCCGCCTGGAACTCGCCTTCAGCCGCGATCACCTTGGCGCGCCGCTCACGCTCGGCCTCCGCCTGGCGCGCCATCGCCCGCTGCATGCTCGAGGGAATCTCCACGTCTCGCACCTCGACCACCGACACCTTGATGCCCCAGGGTGCGGTCTGCTCGTCGATGATCTTCTGCAGGATCTGGTTGATCTGCTCCCGCTCCGACAGCAGCTCGTCCAGGTGGTGCTGACCGAGCACGCTGCGCAGCGTGGTCTGGGCGATCTGGAGGGTTGCCTGCGAGAAATCGGCCACCTCCACGATCGCCGCGGTCGGATCCACCACACGGAAGTAGGCGACCGCGTTGACCTTGGCCGGCACATTGTCCTTGGTAATGATGTCCTGCGGAGGCACGACCAGCGTGACCGTGCGCAGGTCGACCCGCACCATCTTGTCGACGATCGGGATCAGCAGGAACAGGCCGGGGCCCTTGGGAGCGCCCAGCAGACGCCCCAACCGGAAGACGACGCCGCGCTCGTACTCGCGCAACACTCGTACGGATGCCGCGATCACCGCAATCACGAACACCACCACGATCGCTGCAGCGATCAGTTCTGGGGCTGCGGAATAGATCACGCGTGTACTCCTTCGGGTTCGGCCACGGCCGCCGGCTGCACGCGCAGCAGAAGCCCATCGACCTCGTTGATGACGACCGGGTCCCCGGCCGCCACGCTGACATCATCGTCTACCCGCGCCCGCCACAGCTCCCCCCGAATCATGACCTGGCCCTCGGGGTCGAGCGGGGTCCGCGCGATTGCGGTCTGCCCGAGCATCGCGATCGCACCGCCGGAGTACTGGGATACCGGCTTATGGCGGGCGTCCACCACCTTGACCACCACCACCGCCAACAGCACCCCGAAGGTCACGCCGATCGCGATCACCAGCACCGGCGAGGTCTGCATCACCGATCCCGGCGTGCGGAACAACAGCAGGCCCCCGGCGCACAGCGCCACGATTCCCGAGATGGCGATCAATCCGTGGCTGACCACGAACCCCTCGAGCAGCAGCAGGGACACCCCGAGCACGATCAGGGCGGCGCCCGCCCAGTTGATCGGCACCAGCGAGAACCCGAACAACGCCAGGATCAGGCAGACGCCTCCGATCGTTCCCGGCAGGATCACGCCGGGGTGGAAGATCTCGTACACCAGTCCGCCGATTCCTGCCAGGAACAGCAGATACAGCAGGTTGGGGTCGATCAGGATGTTCAGCAGCTGGAGCGTCCAGGGCATGCCGAATGACTCGACCTGGGCGTTGGCGGTGTGCAGCACGATCGGCTTGTGCACGTAGGTGGTGGTCATTCCGTCGACGCTCTGCAGCAGCGCCGTCAGGTTCGGCGAGATCACCTCGATCAGGTTGCCCTTGAGCGCCTCCTGGGGGGTGTACTCGGTCGCCTTGGTGACGATCCGCTGGGCCAGCACCGGGTTTCGGCCGTGATCGACCGCCAGCGTGCGCATCTGGGCGCGCGCGTCGTTGAGCACCTTGCGGCGCAGGTCGGAACCGATGTTCTGGCCCGACGACTCGATCGGCGTGGCGGCGCCGATGTGCGTGGTGGGCGCCATCGCAGCCAGGTCCGAGCCCATCGTGATCACCGCCCCGGCCGACGCTGCCCGTGCTCCCGACGGCGTCACGTACACGATCACCGGCACCGGCGAGTTGAGTTCGTCGGTGACGATGTCGTTCATCGAGGTGCCCAGACCGCCGGGGGTGTCCAGCTGAATCACCAGCGCCGCCGCGTGCTCGCTCTTGGCGCGGTCGATCGAGTCGCTCACAAACGAGGCCGACACCGGATTGATCTCGCTGGAGATCGTGATTGCGATCACCAGCGGCCGGTCGCCGCCGCTCGTGGCCGCGCCCGCGGGCGCGGATCCGATCGCGACCAGTGCCGCGAAGCTCGCCGCCACAACTGCAATCCGGCCTCGCATACCCCGAATGGTACGTCGCCGCGGCCGTTTCCGGCGGGAAATCAGCGGACGGTGACGGCGGTCACCTCGGCAGAGCTGTGCGCCACGCCGGCCACAACCAGCCGCCCTCCGGCGTCGACGCCGTCGCAGCGTCCCTCGAGTCCACCTGCAAGCGCCACCCAGCGGCCCTTCAGGTGATCGTGCTCGAGACCGGTGAACCCGTCCCGCTCGAACGCCAGGTAGCGCTGTTCGATCGCCCACAGCAGGTCGGCCAGGAGCTGTGGTCGATCGACTACCCCGCCGATCTCGATCGAGAGCGAGGTCGGGGCCACCCGCGCCCCGGTGGGGAGCTGGTCGGGCGCCAGGTTTGCGTTGAGGCCGACCCCGGCCACCAGCTTGCCCTCGCGATGCTCCACCAGCACACCGCACAGCTTGCGGTCACCGACGACCACGTCGTTGGGCCAGCGGACGCCTGACCCCACGCCCACGGCATCGCACACGCCGTCTGCGATCACCAGCGACAGCGGCGGCAACAGCTCGGTTGGCGTGCGGGGCTCGAGCGCCAGCGAGAACATCACCCCGGCGCCGTGCGGGCACTCCCACACCCGCCCCATCCGACCGCGGCCGGCCGTCTGCAGCTCGCAGGACACCACGCCTCCGTGGGCCAGCGCGCGGGCCGGCTCCTGGGTGGAAGCCACGCTGTCGAGATGGATGTAGGGGTGCCCGAAACTGCCGCGCAGCAGCGGCTCGACGTTTTCTGGCTTCAGCGTCCGGCGCACGGCGTCACTAGACTATCGGCTCGATGTTCGCGCAACCGAAACGCTCCTCGGCTCGTCTCACGCTTCGAACTCAGGGACACGATCAGCTGTCGTATCCCGGCCTCTCGGACGTGGTGCTTGCGGTGCGGGCCAAGGATGGCGACCGGCGTGCGCTGGAGACCCTCGTCGAGCGACACGAGCCGGGTGTGCGGCGGTTGTCGGGGTACCTGCTCACAGACCCGCAGGACGCGGAGGACGCCGCCCAGGAGGCGCTGGCCAAGCTTTGCACGAGGATTCATCAGTTCAGAGGCGAGTCGCAGTTCACCACCTGGCTCCACAGCCTGGTCTCCAACACCTGCCGCGACCTGGGCGCCCGTCAGCGACGCCGCCAGCACCAGCAGCTGGATGCCTCTCACCTCGGAGTGGGCGGCGACGAGCCGGCGGAGCTGGCGCTCGAGCGCGACCAGCGACGCAGCCTGCGCGCCGGCCTGGCTGCGCTCTCGGGCGACCAGCGCCACGTGATGGTGATGAAGGACGTGCTGTCGTTGTCATACGAGGAGATCGCCGGCGCCTTGCAGATGCCTGTGGGGACGGTCAAGTGTCACGCGCACCGTGGTCGCCAGCGGATGCGAAAGGCGCTGGCGCCGCTACGTCAGGCGGCGGGCGGGTGATCGTGGCGCCGCTCGACCGGCAGGCCATCGAGCAGATCATTCCCCACCGCGACCCGTTTCTCCTGATCGACGAAATCACCGAGCTGGAACCGGGCGTGCGCGCGGTCGGCCGCTACCTCGTACCCGCCGATGCCTGGTACCTGCGGGGGCATTTTCCGGGCAACCCGATCATGCCCGGCGTGCTCCAGGTGGAGGCGCTGGCGCAGGTGGGCGCGGTGTGTGGGCTGTCCCACCCCGACTTCGCGGGCAAGCTCGCGCTGTTCGCCGGCATCGACGGCATCCGGTTCAAGCGGATCGTGCGGCCGGGCGACGTGCTCGACCTGACCTGTGAGATCAACCGCCTGCGCGGTCCGGTGGGCCGTGCCGACGCAGTCGCCACTGTGGCCGGCGAGCCGGCCTGCCGCGGCACCATCACGTTTGCGTTGACGGAGGCGCCCGCGCTTTGATCGCCGCCGCCTGCAAATCGGGGGTGGAGGTGCTCGGCGTCGGCTCCCACGTGCCGGAGCGGGTCATGTCCAACGATGAGATCGCCACCATGGTCGAGACCTCCGACGAGTGGATCGCCGCGCGCACCGGTATCCGTGAGCGCCGGATCGCGGCCGAGGGCGAGTCGTCGGCCGACCTGGGCGCCGAAGCGGCCCGGAGGGCGCTCGCCGACGCGGGCGTCGAGCCGGAGCAGATCGACCTGATCGTGGCCGCCACGGCCAGCCCCGACTACTACTTCCCCGCCACGGCGGCGCTCATCGGCGAGCAGATTGGGGCCAGGAACATCGCCGGCTTCGATCTGTCGGCGGCCTGCAGCGGATTCATCTACGCCCTGGCGCAGGCCTACTCGCAGGTGGAGTCGGGACTGGCCGACACGGCGCTGGTGGTGGGCACCGAGGTGTTTTCGCGCCTGCTCGATTGGACAGACCGGTCCACCTGCATTCTTTTCGGCGACGGTGCGGGCGCGGTGGTGCTCGGCCGAAACGGCGCCGGCACGGGCCTGCTGGGGTTCGAGATCGGCTCCGACGGCCGCGGCGCCGATCTGCTCAAGGTGGCCGCGGCGGGTCATCGCGAGGGGCAGCACTCGCCCTACGTCGAGATGGACGGCCCGCAGGTGTACAAGTTTGCCACCACGGTGTCGGTCGAATCGGCCGCGCGTGTGCTCGAGGCTGCCAACCTGACCGTGGACGACGTGGACGTGTTCGTCCCCCATCAGGCCAACCAGCGAATCATCGATCACTCCGCCCGGCGGCTGGGCATCCCTCCCGAGAAGGTGTGCTCCAACGTCGCCCACTACGGCAACACCTCGGCCGCCTCGATTCCCCTGTGCATGGATGAGAGCTATCGGGACGGCCGCATCCGGCAGGGCGACATCGTGCTCATGGTCGGTTTCGGCGGCGGTCTCTCCTGGGGCTCGTGCGTGATGGAGTGGACATCCTCGGGGAGCGCAGGGCGATGACGAAGATCGCATTCTGCTTTCCCGGGCAGGGAAGTCAGCGGGTCGGCATGGGCCAGGATCTGGTTGCGGCGGTGCCCGAGGCGGCCGCGGTGTTCGACCAGGCGGCCGATGCAGCCGGGTTTGATGTGGCATCGGTGTCGTTCCAGGGCCCCATCGAGGAACTGTCCAAGACCGAGGTGACCCAGCCTGCGCTGGTGGCCGCGTCGCTGGCCGCGCTGCGTTCGGTCGAAGCCCGCTACGGCACCGTGCCCGAGGTTGTGGTCGGCCATAGCGTGGGCGAGTACGCGGCGTTGTCGGCCGCCGGCTCGATCGGTGTGCCGGAGGTGATCGGGCTGGTGCGCGAGCGCGGCCTGGCCACCGCTGCATCCCGGGCGGGCGGCGGGATGGCAGCCGTGCTGAAGCTCACCGACGAGCAGGTCGAGCAGCTGTGCGGTGAACGCGACGACGTGTGGCCGGCCAACTACAACTCCCCCGGGCAGGTGGTCATCTCCGGCCGCGACGCCGGCATCGACGCGGTCGCCGACGGAGTGTCAGGGCTGGGCGGGAAGCTGATCCGGCTGAAGGTTTCGGGTGCGTTTCACAGCCCCTTGATGGCGGACGCCGGCGAACGGCTGCAGCCGGCCCTGGATGCGACCACGTTCGGCCCGCTTCAGACCTCGTACATGTCGACCGTGTCCAACCGGCTGGAGACCGCCGAGCACGTGCCCGCGCTGCTGCTGGAGCAGCTGACCGCACCGGTGCGGTTCACCCAGGCGGTGCAGGCGCTGGTGGCCGACGGGGTGGACACGTTCGTGGAGATCGGCCCCGGCGGGGTGCTGGCCGGGCTGATCAAGCGAATCGATCGGAGCGTGGCAGTGCTCTCGATCGGCACCATTGATGAACTCGACGCTGCGGAGGCGACCCTTGGCTGAACGCGAACTCGACGGGCGGATCGCCCTGGTCACCGGCGGCTCACGTGGTATCGGCGCGGCGGTCTGCTCCGAGCTCGGAGCGGCGGGTGCCACTGTGGTGGTCAACTATTCACGTGACTCGGCGGGAGCCGAGAGCGTTGCAGCCGGCGTCACCGGTGCCGGCGGCACCGCGCATGTGGCCCAGGGCGACATCTCCACCGCCGATGGTGCGAGCGAGCTGGTGGCCGGTGTGGAGACCGAGATCGGCCCGATCGCGATTCTCGTCAACAACGCAGGCATCACCCGTGACAATCTGATCATGAAGCTCGACGAAGAGGACTGGCGATCGGTGATCGACACCAACCTGGGGGGAGCGTTCTTCACCTGTCGAGCCGTGGCGCGGCCGATGCTGAAGCGGCGGGCCGGCACGATCATCAATATGTCGTCGGTGGTGGGCGTCCACGGGAATGCAGGTCAGACCAATTACTCGGCGTCCAAGGCGGGGTTGATCGGGCTCACCAAGTCGCTTGCCAAGGAGCTTGGGACGCGCGGAATCCGTGTCAATGCGATCGCGCCGGGGTACATTTCCACGGAGCTGACCGATGCGCTGCCCGAGGCCGCAAGGGCTGCGATCCTGGAGTCGACGCCGCTCAGGCGGCTGGGCGACCCGGCGGACGTCGCCCGGGCGGTTCGATTCCTGGCGTCTGATGCGGCGTCGTTCATCACCGGTGACGTGTTGGCGGTCGACGGAGGGCTGGGAGCATGAGTGACAATGGAAGGCGGCGGGTGGTGGTGACCGGTTTTGGCGCCGTCACGCCCTGTGGACTGACCGCGGAGGAGACCTGGGACTCGATTCGCAACGGCCGCTCCGGCGTCTCCAAGGTCGAGGCTGTGACCATGCCGGAAGGCTGTGTCGACATCGGTGGCGAGATCAAGCACTTCGATCCCACCCGCTACATGGACAAGCGCACCATCCGCAAGACCGATCGGTTCGCGCAGATCGCGGTGAACGCGGCCGGCGAGGCGATCGACCATTCGGGCATCGACATTCCCGCCGACGGCGATCGCGTCGGCTGTTCCGTCGGCACCGGCATCGGCGGGCTGATGACCCAGGAGATCGCGCACGAGAAGCTGTTCTCGGCCGGCCCCGATCGGCTCAACCCGTTCTGGGTGACCGCCCTGATCGCTAACATGGGCGCTGCCGAGGTGTCGATGCGGTTTGGTACCCGCGGCCCGCTGACGACCGAGTCGACCGCCTGCGCCGCGTCGGCCATGTCGGTCGGAAACGCGACCATGTACATCCGGCAGGGCATGTGCGACGCGATGCTGGCCGGGGGGGTCGAGGCCCCGATCCGGCCACTGGCGCTGGGCGGCTTCGGCAACATGCGGGCGTTGTCGCGGCGGCTGGACGACCCCGAGGGCGCCAGTCGCCCGTTCGACTCCGGCCGCGACGGGTTCGTGCTGTCCGAGGGCGGCGCGGTGCTGGTGCTCGAAGAGCTGGAACGGGCGCGGGCCCGCGGAGCGACGATCTACGGCGAGATTGCCGGATACGGCATGTCATCCGACGCGCACCACGTGACCGAGCCCGACCCGGTCGGCGGCAATCCCGCCCGGGCGATGCGGATGGCGATGGAGGACGCGGGCGTGGCCCCCGACGACATTGACTATGTGAATGCCCACGGCACCTCGACTCCGGCCGGAGACTCGGCCGAGACGCGTGCCCTGAAGCTCGCTCTGGGTGAGGACCGGGCGCGGGCGATCCCGATCTCCTCGACCAAGAGCGAGACCGGGCATATGCTCGGAGCCGCCGGTGCCACCGAGACCATGATCACACTGTTTGCGATGCGCGACTCCTACGTGCCGCCCACCATCAACCTGACCGATCCCGATCCCGACTGCGATCTCGACTACGTCCCCAACCAGGGGCGCGCGGCGGAGGTCGACGTGGCCATCTCCAACTCGTTTGGATTCGGCGGCCACAACGCCGTTCTCGTCCTTCGCAAGTGGGCGGAGTAGGAGCACCGTGGCCGATCGCATCAGCGTCGATATCACCACAGCCGCAGAGGTGGCACAGCCGGCCTACGCACCGAGCACCAAAGGCCGAAACACCTGTCCCTCGTGTGGCTCCCACTACCGCGAGGAGGAGATGGTCGCCAACCTGCGCGTCTGCACCCACTGCGGCTACCACTTCTCGGTGACGTCGCGGGAGCGGATCGTGCAGCTGACCGATGAGGGGTCGTGGACCGAGATTGCCGCTCACCTGCGGTCGGCCGATCCACTGGAGTTCGTCGACTCGAAACCGTACCCCGAACGCCTTGCCGCGGCCGAGTCGGCCACCGGCCTGGCAGACGCCGTGCTGGTCGGAACGGCGACCATCGGCGACCTCCGGGTGGCGCTTTCGGTGATGGACTTCACCTTCATGGGCGGCAGCATGGGCGCGGTTGTGGGCGAGAAGTTCGCCCGGGCCGCCGACGCCGCCGTGGCCGAGCGGATCCCGCTGGTGTCGGTGTCGTCCTCGGGCGGCGCGCGCATGCAGGAGGGCGTGCTGGCGCTGATGCAGATGGCAAAGACGGTGGCGTCGGTGGACGAGCTGCGTGAGGCCGGGCTGCCGTTCATCTCGATTCTGGCTCACCCGACCACCGGCGGTGTGGCGGCCAGCTTTGCCGCGCTGGGTGACGTGATCATCGCCGAGCCGGGCGCGCTGCTGTCCTTCTCGGGACCCCGTGTGGTGAAGCAGACGACCCGCGAGAGCGTGCCCGACGACTTTGGCCTGGCCGAATCCAATCACCGCCACGGCCACGTGGATGTGATCGTGCCGCGGCCGGAGCTGCGCGACATGGTGGCGAGCGCGATTGCGCTGCTGTCCGGCGGTACGCCGTATCGGTCACGCTCGATCTCTCCGGTGACGCCGGGCGGGATGGTGCGGGCGATGTCCGACGTCAAGCGGCGGGTGGGTAGCGTCTTCCATCGCCGAAACGGGGACGGCACATGACCACAGCCGAACGCCGCTTCCCGTTCCTGCGCCGGCGCGGGCCTGACTCCGAGTCGTGGCATGCGGTGCAGCTCGCCCGCCACCAGGACCGGCCGTACACGCTCGACTATCTGGAGCGCATCACCGACGACTTCCTGGAGCTGCACGGCGATCAGGCCGAGGGCGACGACCCCGCCATCGTTGCCGGGATCGGATCGTTCCGCGGCCAGTCGGTGGCCTTCGTCGGGCATCAGAAGGGCCGCGATCTGAAACAGCGCACCTACCGCAACTTCGGCATGCCCCGTCCTGAAGGATATCGCAAGGCGATGCGGGTGTTCGGCTTGGCCGCGCGGCTGAATTTCCCGGTGGTGACCCTGATCGACACTCCTGGTGCCTATCCCGGCGTGGGCGCCGAGCAGCGCGGTCAGTCTGGGGCGATCGCCCGGTCGCAGCTGATGCTGATGGGGCTGGCGGTGCCGGTGGTCGCGTGCGTCATCGGTGAAGGCTCGTCCGGCGGCGCGCTCGCGATCGGCGTGGCCGATCGCGTTCTGATGCAGCAGCACTCGATCTACACGGTGATCTCGCCCGAGGGGTGCGCCGCGATTCTCTGGAAGGATGCCGGCGAGGCCCGGCGCGCCGCCGGTGCGCTCCGCCCCACCGCCGACGCCTGCCTGCAGCTGGGTGTGGTGGATGCGATCGTGCCGGAGCCGTCCGGCGGTGCGCACAGGGACCACACCAAGGCGGCGGAGTTCCTGGCCGACGCGATCTCGGAGGAGCTCGAGTGGCTGCAGACGATTCCCCCGCCGCAGCGACGGGCGCTGCGGCGGCGCAAGTTCCGCGAGATGGGTGCGTGGGTCGAGTAGCGGTGTGATGGCCGAGGCCCGGTGACGCGGCGGCTGACACGCACGGAGATCGGCAGCCTCGTGGCGGCGGCGGTGCTGGCGGCGGTGGCGGGGGGCTCGGATCTGGCGGGGGCGCCCAACACGCTGCAGTTCGTGTTGGCGGCGCTGGCGCTGCTGATGCTCGCCTGGATCGTGGGCATCTCGACCGAGCAGCTGGGGGAGAGCGCCGGGCCGCGGGTGGGGGGTGTGCTGAACGCGACGTTTGGCAACGCCGCCGAGCTGATCATCACCATGTTTGCGATCTCAGCCGGCGAGATCGATGTCGCCCAGGCCGCCATCACCGGGTCGATCCTGGGCAACACGCTGCTGGTGCTGGGGCTGTCGTTTCTCGTCGGCGGGCTGCGCAACGGGGTGCAGAGCTTTGACCGCCGGCTGGCGGGAATGAACGCCTCGATGCTGGCGCTGGCGGTGATCGGTCTCGGCATCCCCACGGCGTTTGCGGCTGTGGCCGCGTCGGATGCGCACGTGCAGGCCATCTCGGACATGACCGCCTTCATCCTCCTGGCGTGTTACGTGCTGTCGCTGATCTTCACCTTCCAGCTGCCGATGGCCGGTCGTGAGGGCGTCACCGAGCACTCCCGGCCGCACCTCCCGGCCCGGGTCGCGATCGCGATGCTGGTGTGCTCCACGGCGGCGGTGGCGGTGATCTCCGACGTGTTCGTGGGGACGTTGGGAGAGGTCATCACCACGCTTGGGATCTCGGCCGCGTTCCTGGGTCTGGTGATCGTGCCGCTGGTGGGGAACATCGCCGAGAACATCGTCGGCATCAAGATCGCCTGGCAGAACCAGATGGACTTCTCGATGGTGGTGTCGCTCGGCTCGTCCCTGCAGGTGGCGCTTGGCGTGGCCCCGTTGCTGGTGTTCCTGTCGCTGTTCACAGCCCACGATTTCAGCCTGGTCTTTCCGACCATACAGATCCTCTCGTTGGCTGCTGCGGTTACGATCACCGCATTGATCGCGCTCGATGGTGAGTCGAACTGGCTCGAGGGCGCCCAGCTGATTGCGGTGTATCTGATCGTTGCAACCACCTTCTGGTATCTGTGAGCAACCGCCAGCGAATCATCGCGGCGGTGGCCCTGGCCCTCGCCGCGGTCGCGATCGTGGCGCGGGTGGGCGGGCTGGAGGGACAGCTCACGTTCGTGGTCGCGGCGGTGGCGCTGATCGGGCTGGCCTGGCTGCTGGGTGAGGCCACCGAGCAGGCCGGCGGCACCGTCGGCCCGCGCGCGTCCGCGCTGCTGAACGCCTCGTTCGGAAACCTGCCGGAGATCGTGATCGTGGTGCTGGCGATCAACGCCGGTCTCAACGACATCGCGCGAGCGTCGATCATCGGCTCGGTCACCGGCAACGTGCTCCTGATACTGGGACTGGCGTTGTTCCTGGGCGGCTGGCGGCACGGCATCCAGAAGTTCAACGCGCGGCTGGCGGCGACCAACTCGTCGATGCTGGTGCTGGCGGTGATCGGCATGGGTGTTCCCACGCTGTTCCAGCGGGTCGATCCGGCCGCTCACGACGCCGAGCTGTTGTCGGTGTGGACCGCCGTGGTGCTGGTCGGGATCTACTTCGCGTACGTGTACTTCTCGTTTGCCACGCCGGGGCTGCGCTACATCCAAGAGGGGCACGCGAGCACCTGGAGCCGGCGGGAGTCGGTGGTGATGCTGGCGCTGGCGGCCGTCGCCACCGGCGTCGTCTCGGAGGTGCTGGTGAAATCGATCGAGCCGGTGGTGCACGAGTGGGGGCTGCCGCGGGCGTTCATCGGGTTCGTGCTGGTGCCGTTTGTCGGGAACGTGCCCGAGCACTTCTCGGCGGTGCGACTGGCCTACCGGAACAGTGTCGACTTCGCCATGGGAATCTCGTTCGGCTCGGCCATCCAGGTGGCGTTGTTCGCCTCGGCCGTGGCGGTGTTCGCCTCCCTGTTTGTGGGTCACAACCTGACGCTGGTGTTCCCGCCCCTCGAGCTGGGCGCGCTGGGCGCGGCGGCGGTAGTGGCCACCCTGGTCAGCCGCGGTGGCGAGACCAACTGGCTCGAAGGCCTCCAGCTGATCGGCATCTACATCCTTGTCGCCGTCAGCTTCTGGCTGTTTGGGTGAATAAAAGGTGCCAGGCACCTTTTATTCACCTCAGCGGATTGGGTAGAACTTGCCGTTGGTTGCGGGGAGGGCCTGGGCTGTCACAAAGCTCGGTGTCTGGTGGTCGCCGGGTGCGTAGAAGTACGAGCCGTCGGCGCTGTGCCTTGCTCCCAGCCACGCCAGCGCCGCGGTGTTCTTGAGCCCGCACGAGCGGCGGGCCTGCACCGCCCAGGAGGTCGACTGGCTGTCGGCCGATCCGTGCGGCAGCAGTGCGTAGCCTCCGCCGCCGACGTGGGCCGTGGCGAGGAATCCGAGCGCCCGCCGGATGTGGACGTCGGAACAGGGCACTCCTCCCGCCCGCATGGCCATGATCGCGGCGGCGGTGTCGTTGGAATCGGCTCCCGCAGGCTTGGTGGGCAGGTACGAGTACCCGCCGTTGCTCTGCTGGCGGCCCTTGATGTAGCCGATCGACCGAACCGGCAGCGGCTGGCCGGCGCCACGCAGCGCCAGCACGCCCCAGAACGTCGAGTTGGCGTAGGCGCCGATGCGGCCGCTGGCCGGGACGACCTGTGCCCGCAGCGCTTTGATCAGGTTTCGGCCGGCGAACTTGGCCGGGTTGAGCCGCAGCGCCACCACCGCCAGAATGCCGCGCTCGATCGCATACGCCCCCGACCACGACCGCACGCTTGATGCCAGGAAGCCGACCGGGGTCTTCCCCCCTGCCCGCCGCATGGTCGCCGGGTTCGATCCCGCTGCCCGGATCCCCATGACCGCCCACTCGGTGGTGGTTACGCCCGCCGGGCTGCCGGGGTTGGCGAATCCGCCCGCGACGGTCTGGTGGTTGCGCAGATATGTCACGCCGCTGGAGGCCATGGCCGGTACGGCGACGGCCAGCGAGGCGGTGACGACGGCGGCGGTGAGGGCGATGCGATTCATGTGTGCTCCAGTGGGACGAAGGTTCCGTGCAGTTTCTGTGCGTAGCGATCGATGGTGCGTATCAGCGTGGGCCCGGCGACCAGGGCGATCACGGCGTTTCCGGTGGCGTGGGCGATGTCGAACCAGATGCCCGCCACCACGAACGCGGCAAACGACGAGGCGTCGGCCGACGGCCCCAGCGCGGCCCAGCTCCACAGGTCGAGGATCCAGTCGAAGCCGAACCCCCAGAACACCCCGAAGGCGGCCAGCACCCAGCGTGATCGCAGCGGATCGCCGATCATTCCGGCGGTCGCTCCGACCAGCCCCCAGGCCAGCATCTGCCACGGCGTCCATGGCCCCTGCCCCAGAAAGACGTTGGATGCCACCGCCGCCGTGGCGCCGGTTGCCAACCCTGCTCGCGGGCCGAGGCAGACGCCGGTCACCGCCACCACCATCGTCAGGGGCTGGACGTTGGGCACGAACGCGAACAGCACCCGCCCGGCCGCGCCGGCCGCGGCCAGCGCGGCGATCAGCGTCAGCTCCCGCGAGCGGTTGGGTCCCGCCTCGACCGTCGCCAGAGCGGCGATCACCAGCACCAGCCCGACGGCCGCGACCAAGCTAGGCATTGACCGTCACCGGGTTTGGCCGCTCCAGCAGCGCCGCGGCCTCCGCCACCGACACGCAGCCGAACGCGAGCCCCACCTGGGAGACAAAGAACAGCCGCCCGGCCAGCAGTTCGCGCGGTCCGCGGTCGTGGAGCACCCGACCCGCCGCCATGGTGGTGACCACGTCGGCGACCTCTGCCGCGAAGTCCATGTCGTGGGTGACCACGACGGTCGCGGCTCCGGCCGAGCTGAGCTCGCGTACGAGGTCGATCACCGCCAGCTTGCGGAGCCCGTCCACACCGCGGGTGGGTTCGTCCAGGATCAGCAGCTCGGGGCGCATCACCGTCACTGACGCGATCGCCAGCCGTTGGCGCTCTCCGCTGGAGAGGTCGCGGGGGTGGCCGGCGGCGCGCTCGGCCAGATCGAACCGCTCCAGCTCTGAGGCCACCCGTCGGTGGCGCTCCGGACCGTCGACGCCGAGGTTTTTGAGTGCGTAGGAGACCTCCTCGGAGACGGTCTCGTGCAGCAGGTAGTGGGCCGGGTTCTGGCTGACATAGCCGGCTCGGCCGGTGCGTTCGATCTTGCCCTTGTCCAGGTCGATGAGGCCGCACGCCGCCAGCGCAAGAGTGGTCTTACCGGCCCCGTTCTCGCCCATCACAACTGTGGTCTTGGCGATCTCGAAGCCGGTATCTGCACCGCGCAAGGCCTCACTTGTGCCCAGCCGCTTATGGGCCCCGCGGACGGTGGCGGCGGTGGTGTCGGCCGGGTGATCGGCGTCCGGCGGCGGCACGCCCGCGGGAATCGCCTCGGCCGCGGCTCTGGCGGCCCGCACCGTCAGGGGAAGCTCCGGGCGGCCCGCCCGCACGAATGCCTGGGCGACCGGTGGGAGCAGCCAGGGCGCGACCGACGCCAGCCGGGCCGCCGCCGCGGCCGGTACTGCATCGATCACGATTCTGCCCGCGTCCATCACGATCACGCGGTCGGCCTCGTCGAAGATCCGGCCGGTGCGGTGCTCTGCCAAGACCACCGTGGTGCCACGGTCGCGGTTGACCCGCACGACCAGGCCCAGCAGCTCCTCCGCGGCCACCGGGTCGAGCTGGCTGGTGGGCTCGTCCAGCAGCAGCAGGCGCTGACCCATCGACACCACCGAGGCGATCGCCAGGCGCTGCTGCTCGCCGCCGGAAAGCTGCTCGGCAGGCCGTTCGGCCAGCGCCGAGGCGCCGGTCACCATCAGCGCCTCCTGCGCGCGGGCGGCGATGTCGCCCGCCGGCCAGCCCATGTTCTCAAGTCCGAACCCGGCCTCCCGCAGGGCGGTGCGCATCACCATCTGGGCCTCGGGGTCTTGAAACACCAGACCGGCGTGGCGCGCGATCTCCCCCGGCCGGTGATCGCGCGTGTCCAGCCCCTCCGTGACCACCCGGCCGCTCAGCTCACCACCGTGGAAATGCGGCACGAGCCCCAGCATCGCCCGCAGCAGCGTCGATTTCCCCGATCCGGAGTCGCCCAGGAGCAGCACCAGCCCGCCCGCCTCGATGCGCAGGTCGATTCCCCGCAGTGCCGCCCGTGTGCGCCGGGGATAGCGGTAGCCGACGTCGGTGAGGGTCACCGCATCCATCGGATCACCCCCGCCGCCGCGATCAGCGGTACCGCCAGCGCCGCCGCGGTGGCGATCGCTGCCGGCGTGAACGGATTGCCCACGGTGTCGTAGTAGGTGAAATTGGCCGAGCCGGTGATGATCATCGCCACACACGCCAGGCATGCCGACGCGCCCAGCACGGTCACGATTCGCTCGGCGGCGGTGGGGCGGCGCTCCGGTGCCCGCGTGGCCCCGGGCTCGCCGTATCCCCGGGCCTCCATCGCCTCGGCCAGCCCCAGCGAGCGCTCGAGCGACACCCCCATCAGTGCGGGTACCAGCGCGGTCGCGGCTCTCCGTCGGTTGAGGTCGGATGCGCGCGTGCGGGCCGCCAGCGTCAATCCCCGGGCGTCGCGCTCCAGCGCCGGCAGCATGCGCGTGGCAAGCGCCGTGATCATCGCCGATCGGGGGGCGACTCGAGCCACGGCGCGGGTCAGCAGATCTGGGTCGACCAATCTGACAAATGCGGCTGCGGCCAGCGCCGCGCCCGCCAGTCGGATCGCGGCACCCACGCCGTACACGAGCTCCTCTGAGGTGATCTGGGTGTCGAGAATCGGGATCGACGGCCCCTGCCAGAGCACCGTCAAGCCCTGGACGCTCACGAACGGATTGATCACCAGCACCGTCACAGCGGCGAATAGGGCAAACGTGATGTACGCCCGCTTGGGCCCCTCGGACACGGCCAGCAGTGCGGCGGCGCCGAGCAAGGCAGCCGCCAGCACGATCGGGTTCCAGGCCACGATGGCCGCGACCATGGCGGCGCCGGTGACGAGGGTGACGCCGAGGGGTTTCACGATTGGCCCCCGCGGGCCAGCACGCGGCCGTTGCCATCCATCGCGACAGCGTAGGTGGAGCGCACGGCATCGGGGTCGGCGGCCAGCGTGTGGGCCGCTGCGCAGGCGGACGCTGGGTCAGCACCCGCCACCAGCAGGGTGGCCGAACCACCGGTGACGTCGCCGGGCTGATAGGCCACGATCAGGGCGTGCGCGCCGGCCACAGCGGCAGCTCCAGAACGGCCGCGATACGCCGTTACGACGCCGTTCTGAACCCACACCGTGAGCCCTTGGGACTGAGCTTGGGCGGGTGTCAGAGCCGCTTCGACAGCGGAAACCACCTGCACCTGGACATTAAAATCGGTCTGACCATTTGTCAGTCGTGCCCCGGCGGTTTTCAGCGCCTCAGCCAGCTGGTTGGAGCACTTCAGACCGCCCACATGGACGCGTGGCCGGGTGCCTTTAAAGCCGTGCACGAACGGTTCGGGCCACGCGCCGATGGCGACCGGGACATGGATATAGCTGGCCCAGTAGCGGTAGTCCCACCACTCGTGGTCGCCGGGGTGGAGGGTGTAGTCAGCGGCGCCGCGATTGGCCTCGATGCCGTTGATGAAGTAGAACCAGTCCCCGCCGTTGCCGGTGTTGCCCGCGATCCCGTTGATGGAGCTGACGAAGCGACCGCCGTAGGCGGTGCTGACGTCAGCGTTTCGGCGCAGGGCGTTCATCGCCGATTGGCTGGGCGCTGCTCGGGCGTGCACCACGCCGTCGGCACCGAAGTCACGGGTGACGGTCACCTGCACCGCCGCCGGTCCCGACGGCGGGGTGGCGGACGTACCGCAACCAACCGCCGTCAGGAGCGTCAGTGCCGAAACGGCGAGGGCGCTTACGTGACGCGAACCCACAGCCGGGCGGAGCGGATCTTGCCGGGGAAGGTGGCCCGCACCTGGAACCGGCCCTTGGTGGTGAGTGTCACCCGAGCCTGTCCGTTGGCGGCGGTGACGCCCGCCTTGGTGGCACCGACCCAGATCTGCGCGCCGCTCTGCAAGGTCGCATGGCCGGCGTCGTCATACGCGCGCACCTTGACCGTCAGCCTGCCGCCGTGCGTGACCGACGACGCGTTGTCGCTGATGCCGAGCGTGGGCTGCGTGGCGAAGGTGACCGGGTCGTACTTGGTGTAGTAGAAGAGCACCTTCTCGCCGTTGGTGGCTGTGATCGCCTGGGCGCCGGTGGTGGCCAGCTTCTGTCCGATCTTGAACGCCCAACCCGCGGTGGCGGTGCCGGCGGTGCCGTTGATCGACTTGATGAAGAACCCGTACGGGTCGAACCACTGCAGCACGAGCGGCACGTTGGTGTCGTTGGTTGCGGCGATCAGCGCCCCCAGAGGCGTGGGCTGCGCCAGCGTGTGACCCTGGACGGCGCCGGTGAACGGCGTGACGGTGCTCCACACGACCGTGCCGGAGCGGCCCTCCACCCGCACGTGCACGTTGGGTGCGGCGTAGGCGGGTGTGGCGGCGACGGCCAGCGTGACGGCCGCCACGATGGCGATGATCAGGGAGCGAAGGCGGTTTGTGGTCGCCAACGGATCCTCCTTCCTCGAGAGGCTTTCGCGTTATTTCGCCGGTGGGAGGTCTTCTGGCTCGGATGCGCTTCCCGAGAGTGATTCTCGGGTCGATCGCCTGGCCTTCCCGGCTCTCTCGAACCAGTGGCTGCCTCTCGGCACGACGAACGAACACCCTTACAGCGGCGGGACCGCGCCGGATTTGCACCGGCTTCCCTCTTCCACCCGCAGGGCGGCAACTGTACCACAGCCGGCTTGCAGCCCGACCACGTGCCGACGCTCGCTCAGGAGGTGATTGCGGCCAGACGGGAGAGCAGGCGGCGAGCGCCCGCCTTGGACAGCGGCTCGTTCAGATTCCCGCACTTGGGCGACTGCACGCACGATGGGCAGCCGTGCCCGCAGGGACACTCGGCGAGGAGCGTTGCGGTGCGCTGCACCCACGTCTCGAACAGCTCGAATCCGCGCTCGGCAATGCCGACACCGCCCGGGTGGCCGTCGTACACGAACACCGTCGGCACGCCGGTCTGGAAATGCAGGTCGGTGGAAAGCCCGCCGATGTCCGCGCGGTCACACATCGCCAGCAGCGGCAGCAGCGAGATCAGAGCGTGCTCAGCGGCATGCAATGTGCCCAGCAGGTCGTCGGCGGGGTCGACCTGCGGCTCGAACCAGATCGCCTCGGTGGTGTACTGCTGCTGGGGCAGCTCCAGCTCGATCAGGTCGATGGCGGTGTGGTCAGACAAGCGCTTGCGCTGGTATCCCACCACCTGCTCGCGCATCTCGATGTCGCCGTGCACCACCGGCATCCCCATCCGCATCTGGCTGGTGCGCTCGGCCACGATGGCGACGCTCGAGACCCGCTTGGCCTGGGTGTAGTAGGCGCCGTTGAACGGACGCACCAGCGCCACACCGTGGTCGAGGTCGAGATCGGTCACCAGGTACTGCTCGCCCTGGTGCAGGTGGATCGCGCCGGGGTGGGCCGAGGAGTGCGCGCGGCTCTCTTCCATCAGCCCCAGCACCGCTCCGGTCGTGCTCTCGACGAGCGCCACGGCCGACCCTGTCGTGCGCAGCGACACCTTTGCGCTGGGATGGTCTGACCCTCGGTAGGCGAGCCCTTCGGGGGTGCGCACCAGCTCGGGCAGCTCGGCGGCCAGGGCCATCCCAGCCTCCCCAAAATGCTCTTCATCGCCCTCCACGAGCGGACGCTCCGCGGCAGCGCAGAGGAGATGAACCGCCTGCACGCTGGGGTTGCGCGGGTTGCACACGACCGCCTCCACCGGTCGTCCCAGCAGCTGGTCGGGATGCCGGGCGAAGTACTGATCGAGTGCGTCCTCTGCCGCCACGTAGATGCCGAGCCCCGCCCGCCTGCGGCCGGCTCGGCCCCATTGCTGGCGCAGCGACGCCGTCGACCCGGGGAACCCCACCGAGACGGCGCAGTCGAGGTGGCCGATGTCGATGCCCAGCTCCAGCGCGTTGGTCGCGACCACGCCCAGCAGCTCCCCATCTGCCAGCGCCCGTTCGATCCGCCGCCGATCCTCCGGCGTGTAGCCGGCCCGGTAGGCGGCCAGCCGCCGCGCCTTGCCGGGGTCGTGCCGCTCCAGCCCTTCCCGGGCGTAGCGATACACCAGCTCGCAGCCGGCTCGGCTTTTGGCGAACACGATCGTGCGCACACCTCGTGAAACCAGCCCTGCCAGGAGCGTGGCGGCCTCGCCCAGGGTGCTGGCGCGCACGCCGAGCAGCTCGTCCAGCAGCGGCGGGTTCCAGATGGCGATCTCGCGTTCGGCGGCCGGCGACCCGTCCCGGTCGACCACCGTAACCGGCCCTCCGGCCAGCCGCTCGGCCGCTTCGCGGGGGTTGGCGATGGTGGCAGACGTGATCGCAAACCGTGGCGCCGAGCCGTACGACCGGCACAGCCGCCGCAGCCGGGCCATCACGTTGACGACGTGCGCCCCGAACACCCCTCGGTAGGCGTGGGCCTCGTCCACCACCACCCACTCGAGGTTGTGCAGCACGTCCCCCCAGGCCGCGTGCCGGGGGAGGATCCCGGCGTGCAGCATGTCGGGGTTGGTCAAGAGCAGGTTGGCGTGGGCCCGCGCCACCCGCCGGTCGGGAGCCGCGGTATCCCCGTCGTAGAGCGCGGGCCGCGCGCCCGGCGCCCCCAGCTTTGCCAGCGAGCGAGCCTGATCCTGGGCCAGCGCCTTGGTGGGGTACAGGTAGATCGCGCGGGCCTTGGGATCGGCCGCGAGCGCCTGCAGCACGGGCAGGTTGAACGCCAGCGACTTGCCCGATGCGGTACCGGTCACGACCACGAAGCTCCCCTGGCGTGACGCTGCGTAGGCCTCCGCCTGGTGGCTGTAGAGGCTCGTGATGCCTGCGGCTTCGAGCCGATCGCGCAGCCCCGGGTGGAGATCATCGGGCAGCGCGGCGATCCGTGGCTCTTGGGCCGGCACCACCGATCGGGCCACCACCTGCTCCAACTCCAGCAGGTCGCTCCAGGGAGCAGCGGTGGAGACGGTCACGGCCGTGGCGCGGCCGGGAAGCACCCCAGATACGACATCTCGGCGACGTTCGCCTCGAGTGTTCGCAGGGCCTGCGACAGCTTGGCGTCCAGCGGATGCCCCTCGAGGTCGGCGTAGAACTGGTAGTCCCACGGCCGTCCGTGGATGGGGCGTGACTGCAGCGAGGTCATGTTCACCTCGTACTCTGCCAGCGGTTGGATGGCCGATGCCAGTGCGCCGGGGTGGTGGTGCGTGACGAACCTGACCGCGGTACGCCAGTCGCTGGCGTTGTCGCGGTCGATCCGGGTGTGGGCGGCGACCGCCACGAACCGGGTGTAGTTCTGGGCGTGATCGGACACGTCGTTGAGCAGCACCACCAGGCCGTGCTTGTCGGCGGAGCGGCGGGAGGCGATTGCGGCCTGCCGCTGGTCACCGCTGTCGGCGACCCGCCGGGCCGCTGCCGGGGTCGACTGCGCCACCTCGGGCAGCGTGTCGGGAATCGACGAGAGGAACCGGCGGCACTGGGCGAGTGCGGCTGGGTGAGAGTGCACCCGGGTGAGCGCGTCGATGTTGGTGCCGGCCAGTCCCACCAGGCAATGCGGCACCGGGATGACCGCCTCGGCCACGATTGCCAGCGGCGCGTGCGCCAGCAGGTCGTAGGTCTCGGGGATCGCACCTGCGAGCGAGTTCTCGATGGGCAGCACCCCGATGCTGGCCTCGCCGCGGGTGACTGCGCGCATCACGTCGGCGAACGAGCGGCACGAGGCAAGCTCTGCATCGGGGTACAGCTGGCCCGCGGCCTCAGCCGCGTACGCGTCCCCCTCGCCGAAGTGTGCAACTGTCATGCTCATCGATCCTCCCAAAGAAAAAGGCCCCCGGTTTCCGGAGGCCTTCGAGTCGCTTGCGGTATGCCGGCAGCGCTCAAATACCCCCTCGCGGGCTGGTAAAGGCGAAGCCGGAAAAGATGCTGCCACGGTACATTGGCGCAGATGGTATCAGAGCTCGAGATGATCACTGCACTGCGCGAGGTGGCCGTGGGCATCGGCGACGATGCGGCCGTGCTGCCCGGCGGGCTGGTGCTGGCCGGCGACATGCTGGTCGAGGGCGTCCACTTCGACCGCACCCGCACCGACGCGTTCGCCATCGGTCGGAGGGCGGCGGCGGCCAACCTGTCCGACATGGCGGCGATGGGCGCGGTGCCGGTGTGCATGTTGGCCGCCTTCGGCGTCCCGGACGGGTTCGAGGACGTGGTCGCGCTGGCGGCCGGGATCGCCGACCACGGTGTGCCGCTGGTCGGCGGTGACCTCACCAGAGCTGAGCAGCTGGTGGTCTCGATCGCGGTGCTGGGCCGGGCGGAGCGTCCGGTGCTGCGCTCGGGCGGCAATCCCGGTGACCTGCTGGTGGTGACCGGGCGGCTGGGTGGGCAGGCCGCTTCGGGCTACACCGCCGAGATCACGCCCAGGATCGCCGAGGGCCGGTCGCTGGCTCAGGTGGCGTCGGCCATGATCGACCTCTCCGACGGGATCGCCTCGGACGCCGCCCGGCTGGCGGAGGAGAGCGGGTGCGGGGCGGTGGTGGAGCTGGCCTTGCTGCCGCGATCCGAGGGCGCCACGGTCGAGCAAGCGGCGTGCGGCGGTGAGGATTTCGAGCTGCTGGCGGCGATTGATCCCGCCGCGACGGTTCCGGCGAACGTGCCGGTGACCGTGGTGGGGCGGCTGGTCGAGGGCAGCGGCCTGCGGCTGGTCGATCCCGACGGAGTGACAGCCGACCTTCACGGCTGGGATCACTTCGCGTGAACCCGATTGTAGGCGGCGCCATCGCCGCGCTGGGCTGGGGGCTGTCGACGGTCGTGGCGTCGCGGTCGACACGTGTGCTGGGCGCCCAGCAGGCGCTCTCGTGGGTGATGTTGTTCGGCCTGTTCGGTGTGGTGGTGGTGGCCGTGGCCGGCGGGGCTCCGTCTCATCCGCATCCCAGCGCATGGGTGTGGGCGGTGCTGGCCGGAGCCGGATCGAGCCTCGGCCTGCTTTTGATGTACCAAGGGCTTCGCATCGGCAAGGTTGGCGTGGTCGCGCCGATCACCTCGACCGAAGGCGCGATCGCCGCGCTGCTATCGGTGGTCGCGCTGGGCGAGCACCTGACCGCGGCGGTGGTGCTCGCGCTGGCCGTGATCGTGACCGGGGTGGTGATCGTCACCTTCCACGGCAAGCGGGCCGACCTGGATGTGCGGTCGTCGCTGTTCGCCATCGGCGCGGCGACGTGCTTCGGGGTGGGGCTGGTCGCGTCCTCGCGGGCCGGTGCCGATCTCGGGCCCTACTGGACGATCACGGTTGCCCGGGTGGTCGGAATTGCGATCGTGGTGCTGCCGCTGCTGGTCGCCCGGCGGCTGCCCTGGCCCGGCCGTGTGTGGTGGATGGTCGCGTTCTCGGCTCTGGCGGAGGGGATCGGCTTCGTCACCTACGTGCTTGCCTCACAGCAGAGCATTGCCATCTCGGCGGTGCTGGGATCCCAGTTCGGCGCGGTGGCGGCCGTCGGCTCCTACCTGATCTACGGTGAACGCCTCGGCCGTCGCCAGCTGGCGGGAGCGGTCGTCATCATCATCGGCGTGACGCTGCTCGCCCTGGCGCGATCCGGCTAAGCGATCCAGGTCGAGAGCTCGTCCTCGATCCGGCGGCGCGGCTGGGCTCCGATCAACGTCTTTTGGACCTCGCCGCCCTGGAACACCATCAGGGTGGGGATCGAGAGGATGTCGTACTTGGTCGCGATCCCGATGTTGTCGTCCACGTTGACCTTGGTGAACTTGAGCTTGGAGGAGTGCTGCGCGGCGAGCTCGTCCAGGATCGGATCCATCACGCGGCATGGGCCGCACCACGGCGCCCAGAAATCGACGACCACCGGCTGATCTGACCCCGTCACCTGCTCGTCCCAGGTGGCGTCTGTGACTTCGACCATGCTCTCGCTCACGCGCGGCTCCTTCGTTCGAATCGGAGAGCGAGTATAGCTACGGGGGTTACGGTGACTGGGGAGCTGTGTGGCTGGGTGCGGAGTCGGCGTCGAGTCTGCCGGTGAGCGCCCGCAGGCGCAGCGCCGGCACCTTCCACACCGCTTCCATCACGATTGCGGTGGACATCTTGGACTGGCCGACAGCCCGATCCTCGAACACGATCGGCACCTCCGCCACCCGGCCGCCCATCCGCAGCGTGCGGTAGGTCAGCTCGATCTGAAACACGTAGCCCTGCCCGTGGATGCAATCCAGGTCGAGCGCCTCCAGCACCCACCTGCGGAAGCACTTGAACCCGCCGGTGAGATCGTGGACGCCCGCGCCCAGCCATGTCCGTGCGTACAGCGAGCCGCCCTGCGAGATCACCTTGCGGTGCGCCGGCCAGCCCACCACTCCGCCGCCGGGCACGTACCGCGATCCCAGCACCAGGTCGTTGGCCTCGGCTGCCTCCAGCAGGCGGGGAATCACCGCGGGCGGGTGGGAGAGGTCGCAGTCCATCTCCAGGATGTGGCTGTAGTCGCGCTCGAGCGCCCACCGGAATCCGGCGATGTACGCCTGTCCCAGCCCCTGCTTTCCCGGCCGGTGCAGCACGTGCACCCAGTCATGCTCGCGCGCGAGCGCGTCGGCAATATCGCCGGTGCCGTCGGGGGAGTTGTCGTCCACCACCAGCACGTCGCCGGTTGCAGGGGTCTGCGTCCGCACCTCGGCGATCGCGGCCACCACCGCCGGGAGGTTGTCCCGCTCGTTGTAGGTGGGAAGAATCACGAGGTACGACACGGGGGCGAAGCATAACCAGTGCCCCTTCAGGAATAATTACCCGCGATGCCCGAACCTTTCTCCAACGCCGATATCGCTGAGCGTTTCGACCTGATGGCCGATCTGCTCGAGCTCGAGGGGGCGGTGGTGTACCGCGTGCTGGCATATCGGCGCGCTGCCAAGACGCTGAACGAGACGCCCGAGTCGGTCGAGCGGCTGTCGCTGCAGGGCAAGCTGACCAGCCTCCCGGGGATCGGCCAGACGATCGCCGACAAGGTGGCTGAGCTGATCGAGACGGGGGAGATCTCGGCGCTGACCAAGCTCGAGGGACGCAACCCGCCCGGCGCGGTGGCGGTGATGCGGATCCAGGGGGTGGGGCCCAAGACGGCCAAGCGGATCTTCGCCGAGCTCGACCTGCAGACTGTGGGAGACGTCCGCCAGGCAGCGCTGGAGCAGCGCGTACGCGCCCTGCCCGGGCTGGGAATCAAGACGGAGACGGCGATCCTGGAGGGGCTCTCGGCTCCCGAACGCAGCTCCCGGCGGCGGGCGTCGGTCGCCCGCCTGCTGCCGCTGGCCGAGCGGGCCCGGTCCGAGCTGCTGGCCTGCCGGGCGGTGGAGCGGTGCGAGATCGCCGGGAGCCTGCGGCGTTTCGGCGAGACCGCCAAGGACATCGATCTGGTCGCGGCGGTGACCAATCGCGTCACCGCGATCGAGGCGTTCGTCGACCAGGAGTGGGTGGCGGAGGTGCCGTCACGCGGCGAGGCCGGCGTGACCGCGGTCGCCCACGACGGTACCCGGGTGGAGCTGCGGATGGTCCCCCCGGCCAGCTTCGGCAACCTGCTGCAGCATCTGACCGGGTCGAAGGAGCACAACGTCGCCATCCGCGAGAACGCCGTGAAGATGGGCCTGAAGGTCTCCGAATACGGGATCGAGGACACCGCCACCGGCGAGATCACCTCGACCGAGGATGAGGCCGAGGTGTACCAGCGGCTGGGCATGGAGTGGATCCCACCCGAGCTGCGCGAGAACCGGGGTGAGCTGAAGGCCGCCCGAGAGGGCACGCTGCCGCAGCTGATCGAGCTCGATCAGATCCGCGGGGATCTGCACATGCACACCGATTGGAGCGACGGCAAGGCGTCGCTCGAGCAGATGGTCAACGGCTGCATCGAACTGGGCCGCTCGTACGTGGCGATCACCGATCACTCGCCGGCGGTCGGTTTTGGCATGGGGCTGGACGCCGGCCGGATGCGCGCTCAGGTCGAACGGGTGCGGGCTCTGGCGGCCGAGCTGGAGCCGGCGTTCACCCTGCTGGTCGGCTGTGAGGTGGACATCCTCAAAGACGGCTCACTGGATTACTCGGACGAGCTGCTGGCCGAGCTGGACGTGGTGGTGGCGAGCGTGCACGCGTCCCACCGCCTTTCGCAGAAGGATCAGACGGCGCGGGTGTGCGAGGCCATGCGCAACCCCTACGTCGACATTCTCGGCCATCCCACCGGCCGCCGGATCGGGGTGCGCGAGCCCAATCCTCTCGACATGGAAGAGGTGGTGGCTGTGGCTGTGGAGACCGGCACGGTGCTCGAGGTGAGCGGACAGCCTGAGCGGCTCGACCTGTCCGATGTACATGCCCGGATGGCGCTGGATGCCGGTGCCCGCCTGGTGATCGACACCGACGGGCACTCGCTGCAGGCGCTCTCCTATATGCGCTTCGGTGTCATGAACGCCCGCCGGGGCTGGGTGACCGCAGACGCCGTGATCAACACCCGCGAGTGGCCCGAGGCCCGCAAACTCCTGAAACGTGGTGGTGAATAAAAGGTGCCAGGCACCTTTTATTCACCCAGGGCCGCGATCTGGTCGTGGAGCTCGGCGCGGTAGGCGAACAGCGGGCTGCCTGAACGGCGCAGCACCTTGGCCACCGGTCCCGTGAGCTCGGCCATCGACGCCCAGCGGGCGTCCTCGATCTCGACTCTGTCCCGGGGCGCCAGCTCTCCGCCGTCGGTGCGGGCGGTGACGACGTGCGATGTCCAGGGGATCACGGCCCCTTGGTGGGTGAAGGTCGAGACGGCCGCCAGCGGATAGCCGGTCAGCTCGATCGTCAGGCCGGTCTCCTCCAGCGCTTCGCGCTTGACTCCGGCCTCGAAGCTCTCGCCGACGTCGATGCCGCCGGAGGGAATTCGCCATGCTCCCGGCGGGAACTGCGGCTTTCGCACGATCACGACCAGGCCCGCGTCGGAGCGGATCATGAAGGTGACGTCGTGTGCTCGGCCCCGCGCGGTTGACCGTGCGATCACGGCGGCGTTCGCGGCGCTGATCTCGCGGCTGCCGTCCCACACCTGCGGCGCGCCGAAGCGGGCGATCACGGGCGCCAGCAGCAGCTCGTCGACGTGGGTCACCGCTGTGGTTCGTCTGCCAGATGGCGCAGCAGCTCGACCACCTCGGCCGGCCCGGCGAGCACCGCGTCGGCGGCGGCGATCAGTTCGGCCGGCGCCTCCTTCGAGGCCACTGCGATCTTGATGGTGGCCTCGGCGAATGCGTCCAGATCGCTGCGGTCGTCGCCGGCGAACAGCAGCTGGGAGATCGATCGCCGCCCACGCAGGGCGCGCACGCCCGAGCCCTTGTCCAGCGGCACCGGGGGGCGCACCTCCAGCACCATCCGCCCGAAGCTCGCCGCCAGCTTGGCCCGCTCGATCTTGGGGATGATCTGAGCCTCCAGGTAACGGATGGCGTGATCGGTGCGGGGCGAGTTGCGGAAGTGGATCGAGAAGGTGATGCCCTTGTCCTCCACGTGGCACCCGTACTCCTGCAGCAGGCCGTCGTTCTCGACCATCACCACCGCCGTTCGCACGGCATCCAGGTACTTGGCGGCACGCGGCTCGAGTTTGACCTCGCCGTCCTTCCACACCTCCAGCCCGTGATTGCCGGCGATCGCCACCCCCTCCACCGGCACCATCCGGTGAGCGTCGGCCGCGGCCCTGCCGGTGACGCATGCCACCAACGAGTAGGTGCTGACCAGGCGCTCCAGCAGCTTCAGGGTCGACGCCGGCACCCGCGCCTTCTCGGGGCGGGGTGCGATCGGCGCCAGCGTGCCATCGATGTCGCACACGACTGCGCCGTGTCGCGGATCGCTGGTCAGGGGCGCCACCAGATGGGCGAGTTGCCCGTCCACTGCTGCAACAATACCCGTCGTGTCGAGCCGAGTCGCGATTTTGATCGTGGTGGGACTGGTGGCCGGCCTGTTCGCCGGCATCTTCGGCGTCGGCGGCGGGATCGTGATCGTCCCCGCACTGGTGGCGTTCGCGGCGTACCCGCCCAAGACCGCGATGGCGACGTCACTGGGAGGGATGCTGTTCATCGTGGTTGCGGCGGCGGTCGTACACAGCCAGGCGGGGAATGTGCACTTCGCCGCCGCGGCGCTGATCGGCATCCCGGCTGCCGCAGGGGCGTTCGGTGGGGCGTGGTTGCATCAGCGCCTCGACAGCCGCAGGTTGGTGCTGGGATTCGCCGCGTTGATGGTGCTGGTGGCGATCAGATTGGCGGTCTGACCAATTGGATATCCTGATTGTGATCGCGTTGGGCCTCTGCGCCGGTGTGCTGTCGGCACTTTTCGGGGTGGGCGGCGGATTGATCTTTGTTCCGGCGCTGATCTTCCTGGGGGAGACCACCCACGAGGCCGTTGCCACCTCTCTGGTGGCGATGGTGCCGGTGATCGCCGTCGGCTCCTGGCGTCAGACTCGCTACGGGTCGATCCGCTGGCGCGACGCAATGATCGTCGGGCTGGCCGCGATTCCGACCGCCAAGGCCGGTGAGGTGATTGCCAACTCGCTCTCCGACCATGCACTGCAACGTGCCTTTGCGGTACTGCTGCTACTCACCGCCGCTCAGATGATCTGGCGCACGCTCCGCGGAGGAGACGACCACCCCACCGGGGAGTGGTGAATAACGGTGCCAGGCACCGTTATTCAGCGCGAGGAGGCGAGCACGGCGTCGGCCTTCTGCTTCAGATCCTCGACCACCGCCGGGTCGCGCAGCGTGGTCGTATCGCCCAGATCGCGGCCCTCGGCGATGTCCTTCAGCAGCCGCCGCATGATCTTGCCGGAGCGCGTCTTGGGAAGGTCGTCGACGATGATCACGGCCTTGGGCCGGGCGATCTTCCCGATCTTCTCGCCGATCCAGTTGCGCAGCTCTGCCGCCAGCTCGTCGCTGGGCTCGTAGCCCCCACGCAGCAGTGCGAAGCAGAGCGGCGTTTGGCCGGTCAGCGAGTCGGGCGCAGCGGTTGCTGCGGCCTCCGCCACCGCTGGGTGCTCGACCAGGGCGGACTCCAGCTCGATGGTGGACAGGCGATGCCCGGAGACGTTCATCACGTCGTCAACGCGACCCAGCAGCCAGAAGTCGCCGTCGGCGTCCTGCCGCGCCCCGTCACCTGGGAAGTAGGTGCTCTCGTCGAACCGTGAGAAGTAGTTGGCGACGTAGCGCTCGTCATCCTCGTACAACGTGCGGAACATGCCCGGCCACGGCTTTTTGATCACCAGATAGCCGCCGTGGCCGCGCTCGACCGGCACGCCGTGATCGTCAACGATGTCGGCCGCGATACCGGGGAACGGCCGCGTCGCCGAGCCAGGCTTGGCCGTCACCAGCCCGGGTAGCGGCGTGATCAGGATGCCGCCGGTCTCGGTCTGCCACCAGGTGTCCACGATCGGGCAGCGTCCGCCGCCGACGTGCTCGAAATACCACATCCACGCCTCGGGGTTGATCGGCTCCCCCACCGAGCCGAGCAGCTTGAGCGAGCTCAGGTCGTGGGCGGCCGGGTGCTCCCGGCCGGCCTTGATGAAGGCCCGGATCAGCGTCGGCGCGGTGTAGTACTGGCGCACCTTGTAGCGCTCGATGATCTCCCAGTGGCGGTCGGGACCCGGGAACATCGGGTCGCCCTCGTACAGGATCCCGGTGGTGCCGTTGCAGAGCGGGCCGTACACGATGTAGCTGTGGCCGGTGACCCAGCCGATGTCGGCGGCGCACCAGTACACGTCGTCGTCGTGCACGTCGAAGATCCATTTGTGCGTGGTGGCGACGTAGGTGAGGTACCCGCCGCTGGTGTGCACCGCCGCCTTGGGCTTCGCGGTCGTGCCCGAGGTGTGCAGCGCGAACAGCATGTGCTCGGCCTCCACGATCTCGGGCTCGAGTTCGGTGGGCTCGCCCTCGATCACGTCGTGCCACCAGTGGTCGCGGCCGTCGACCATCGTCACGTCCGACCCGGTGCGCCTGAGCACGATCGTGTTGGCGACGGTCGGCGCCAGCTTGACGCCCTCGTCGGCGATCACCTTCAGCGCCACCGGGTTGCCCTTGCGCCAGGCCTCGTCCTGGGTGATCAGGAGCTTGGCGCCGGTCGACTCCAGCCGCTCACCGAGCGCCTCGGCCGAGAACCCGCCGAACACGACCACATGCGGCGCACCCAACCGCGCGCAGGCCAGCATCGCCACCGGAAGCTCGGGCACCATGCCCATGTAGATCCCGACCACGTCGCCCTTGCCGATCCCCAGCTTGCGCAGGGCCGAGGCGAAGCGGCAGACGTCGTCCTTCAGCTGGGAGAAGGTGATCGCCCGATCCTCTTCCCCCTCGGGTTCGGACACGAAGTGGTAGGCGACCTTGTCCCCTCGCCCCGCCGCCACGTGCCGGTCGAGGCAGTTGACCGAGACGTTCAGGCGCCCGTCTGCGAACCACGTGCAGTGAGGGGGATCCCAGGCCAGCGAGTCGGTGGGTGTGGTCTCCCACTCCAGCGTCTCGGTGGTGCGTTTGAGCCAGAAGCCTTCGAGGTCGGCAGCGGCCGCGTCGTACACGGTCGCGTCGGAGATCACCGCTTGAGCGACAAACTCCGGCGACGGCGGGAACGATCGCTGCTCATCCGACAGCACATCGATATCGACCTCGGGCGTTACATCTGGTGTCACAGGCTCGGTTTGGGCCTACGGCTCGTAGTCGAACTCGTCCTGATCCTTGCCCATCAGCTTCTTGGCGCCCAGAATCGCGCCGCCCACGACGGCCGTGCCGATCAGGAACTTGCGGAGCTTGTGGCCCTTCTTCTTGGGCTTGGCGGTCAGCTTGTTGGCTGCCAGCTTGAGCTCGGCCGCGGCCTTCGCGACCTCGTTCTGAATGTCCTTGCGACCCGCGGCCTTGCGCGGCCCTTCGGACTGCACGCGCGAGTAAATCGTGCGGGCGGAGTCGAGCGCGGTCTTGGCGTGGGCGCGCAGCTCCTCGTCGTTTGCAACGCGGGTCACCAGTGGGGTGATCGCGTCTGCAACCTTGTCAGTTTTGATCTTCGTCGCCACAGTGGGACCTCCCCATCGGAAACTCAGTCAGACTACCACGGTGGATTTCCCCAAGGTTGCAGCATTTTTGGATGAGCTGGGCGAGCCGGCGTACCGTTCCCGTCAGGTGTACGAGGGCGCCACTCGCGGCTTCGCGCAAAGCTATGACGAGCTGACCCCGCTTCCTGTCGCGCTGCGGCAGCGGCTGCAGGCCGCGGTGCCGCTGCGGGAGCTGACCACCGATCAGGCTCAGCACTCGGTCGACGGCACCATCAAGCTGCGCATGACGACCACCGACGGATTCCCGGTGGAGACGGTCGCGATGCGGCATCGCGACCGATCCACGGTGTGTGTCTCGTCCCAGTCGGGCTGCCCGCTCAAGTGCACGTTCTGCGCCACCGGCTCGATGGGGCTGGGCCGGAACCTGACCCAGGGCGAGATCGTCGAGCAGGTGCTGGTGCTCGCGGGGATGCTGCGCGAGCAGGAGCGGCGTGTCACCAACGTTGTGATGATGGGGATGGGCGAGCCGTTCCTGAACTACGACCAGGTGCTGGCCGCCTGTCGCACGCTCAACGATCCCGCGGGCTTTGGACTGGGCGCGCGTCAGATAGCGATCTCGACAGCAGGCTGGATCCCCGGCATCGAGCGGTTGGCGGCCGAACCGATGCAGCTGCGCCTCGCGCTTTCGCTGCACGCTCCCAACGACGAGCTGCGGGCCGAGCTGATGCCGGTCAACCGGCGCTTCCCGCTGGCCAAGCTGATGGCAGCCTGCCGGGCCTACCGGGAGGCCACCGGCCGCCGGATCTTCATCGAATACCTGCTGCTGGAAGGGGTCAACGACACCAACGAGCACGCCGTCCAGCTGGCCGGCCTGCTCAACGGCGGGGGGTACCACGTCAACCTGATCTCCTACAACCCGACTCAGGCCGGGTACACAGGATCGGATCAGGCGCGTGTGGCGGGGTTCGCCCGGGTGCTCGCCAAACAGGGCGTCTCCGCCACCTACCGCAGCTCCCATGGGCGCGACATCGACGCCGCCTGCGGGCAGCTCGCCGTCGGCAACGTGCGCGGGCTGCGCCGTCGCAACCGCGCCGCGGCCGGGGCTTCTCGGGGATAATCCGGGGATGGCGGCGGCCGAGACGATGGGCGCGTGGGTGATCCGGCCGGAGCGGCTGGGGGATCCCGTGGACGCGATGCAGCTCGAGCAGATCGAGATCCCCGAGCCTGGTCCGGGCGAGGTGCTGGTGCGGGTGATGGCCGCCGGCGTGAACTACAACGGTGTGTGGGCGTCGCTCGGGCTGCCGGTCTCGATCTTTCGCTACACCGGCTATGACTTCCACATCGCCGGCTCCGACGCCTCCGGGATCGTGGAGCGGGTGGGGCCGGGCGTGACCCGCTGGAAGCCCGGCGACGAGGTTGTCATCCACTGCAATCAGAGCTGCGGCGAGTGCCCCGAGTGCAACGGTCAGGATCCCATGGCCTGCACCCAGCAGAAGATCTGGGCGTACGAGTCGAACTGGGGCAGCTTCGCCGAGTACTGCAAGGTGCAGGCCCAGCAGCTTCTGCACAAGCCGCCGCGGCTGACGTGGGAGGAGGCCGCCTCCTACGGGCTGACCTACTTCACCGCCTACCGGATGCTGATCGATCGGGCCGAGGTGCGTCCCGGTGACAACGTGCTGATCTGGGGCGCCGGCGGCGGCTTGGGGACGTTCGCGGTGCAGCTGTGCACGCTGATGGGGGCAAACGCCATAGCCGTGGTGTCCTCTGACGACAAGATCGACCTGGTTCGCGACCTCGGCGCCACGGCCATCATCGATCGCCGCGACTTTGCGCTGACCGACCCCGACACCGGCGAGCGCAACTTCGACGAGGTCAAGCGCTTCGGCAAGGCCGTCCGCGAGGCTGCCGGCGGCGTCGACTGCGACATCGTGTTCGAGCACGTGGGCGCGGCCACCTTCTCCACCAGCGTGTTCGTGTGTAAGACCTTCGGCAAGGTCGTGATCTGCGGCGCCACCTCCGGCTTCCAGCTCGACTTCGACGTGCGCTACCTGTGGATGCGCCAGAAGTCGATCATCGGCAGCCACTTCGCCAACGCCTACGAGTGCGAGCGCGCCAACCGGCTGATTGCCGAGGGCAAGATCGAGCCGGTGCTGTCCAAGGTGTTCCCGTTCTCGGAGTGCCCGGTGCCGCACCAGATGATGAAACAGAACCAGCACGTCGGCAAGATGGTGGTGCTGGTGGGAGCCGAGCGCGAGGGCGAGGGTCGATCGGCATGAGCGGCTCCGGCGACTCGGCCGACCGGCGGTTCGTCGCACCCGATGATCTCGATCTCGACTACGCCCGCGATCTCGGTGATCCCGGCGAGTTTCCCTACACCCGCGGCATCCATCGCGACATGTACGCCGGACGCCCCTGGTCGATCCGCCAGTACGCCGGGTTCGGGACGCCGGAAGAGACCAATCGCCGATTCCGGTTCCTGATCGGGCAGGGCCAGGCGGCGCTCTCGACGGCGTTCGACCTGCCCACCCAGATGGGGCTCGATTCCGACGACCCGCGCGCGCTCGGTGAGGTGGGCCGCGTGGGCGTGGCCATCGACACGGTGGACGACATGGTGGCGGTGTTTGACGGCATCCCGCTGGACGAGGTGTCCACGTCGATGACCATCAATGCCCCCGCTCCGATCCTGGTCGCCATGTATCACGTGGCCTGTGAGCTGCAGGGCCGCGACGGCTCCGCCATCCGCGGCACCGCCCAGAACGACGTGCTCAAGGAGTACGTCAGTCGCGGCACCTACATCTACCCGCCGGCGCCCTCGCTGCGCCTGGCCGCCGACCTGATTGCGTGGTGTGCCACCGAGGCGCCGCGGTTCAACGCCATCTCACTGTCGGGATACCACATGCGCGAGGCCGGCTGCACCGCGGCTCAGGAGATGGGCTTCGCTGTGGCCAACGCGATCGCCTATGTGCAGGCGGTGGTCGACCGCGGGGTGGACGTGGACGATTTCGGGCCGCGGCTCTCGTGGATCTTCAACACCCATATGAACTTCTTCGAGGAGATCGCCAAGTACCGCGCACTGCGGCGGGTGTGGGCGCACGTGATGCGCGACCGGTTCGGCGCCACCGACCCGCGTTCATGGCAGCTGCGCACCCACACCCAGACGGCCGGCTCCACGCTCACCCTGCAGCAGCCCGAGAACAACATCGTGCGGGCGGCGGTGCAAGCGCTGGCAGCCGCGTTGGGGGGCGTGCAGTCGATGGCGCTGTCCTGTTTCGACGAGGCCATCGCGATCCCGACGCAGCACGCCCAGACGCTGGCGGTGCGCACGCAGCAGATGCTGCAGAACGAGTTCGGGATCACCGAGGTGGCGGATCCGCTGGGCGGGTCGTGGTTCATCGAGCAGCTGACGTCGCAGCTCGAGGCCGAGGCGCTGCGGCTGATCGCGCTGGTCGACGAGATGGGCGGCGCGGTGGCGGCCGTGGAGACCGGCTTCTATCAGCAGACGATTGCAGACGAGGCGTACGCGAAGGAGCTTCGGATCGCGTCCGGAGAGGACGTGGTGGTGGGCGTGAACAAGTTCGTGGAGGACGAGCCCGAGCGCACGCCGGACCACTTCGACGTACCCGCCGGTCTGGCCGAGGATCAGGCCCGGCGGCTGCGCGCGGTGCGAGCCCAGCGCGACCAGCCGGCCGTCGCCGCGGCGCTCTCGGCACTCGAGTCGGCAGCCGCCCAGGACGTCAACCTGATGCCCGCAATTGTCGATGCCGTCAGGGCTCGTGCCACGCTCGGCGAGATCTGCACGTCGCTGCGAGCGGTGTTCGGCGAGTACCGTCCCGCGTCTGCGGTGCAGATTTGACTCCGGTGGATCCGCACCCTGGTCGCGGGCGGGTGCTGTATCATCCTGCGCCGGTGAGGGCAGTCCCTGAATTCCCAGCTCCGCTTGACCGAGCTGTGCGTCAACTCCAAAGCGGAGGGATGGTCGTCGTCTGCGATGACCCCGACCGTGAGAATGAGGGCGACCTGTGCCTGGCGGCCGAGTTCGTCACCGCCGAGAAGATCGCGTTCATGGCCTGCGAGGCGCGCGGTCTGATCTGCCTGTCGTTGCCTCCCCATCGTTGCGACGAGTTGGAGCTGCCGCTGATGGTGCCGCACCAGAACGGCAACGAGGCCACCGGCTTCACGGTCTCGATCGAGGCATCGACCGGTGTCACCACCGGCATTTCGGCCGCCGATCGTGCCCGCACCATCCAGGTTGCGATCGATCCGGCCTCCGGTCCAGGCGGATCTCAACCGCCCCGGGCACGTGTTTCCGCTGCGGGCCCGCCCGCGCGGGGTGCTCGAGCGTCGCGGTCAGACCGAGGCGTCGGTCGATCTCACGCGCATGGCCGGGCTCACTCCCGGCGGCATTCTGTGTGAGCTGATGAACGAGGATGGCACGATGGCCCGCGGACCGCAGCTGGCCGCGTTCTGCCGCCGCCACACACTGCCGATCATCACCGTCGAAGAGATCGCCAGCTATCTCAGGCAACTCGAACCCGCAATAGCTCAGGTCTGAGGCTGGCCTCAGGGCGCCAGTCGCATTTGAGTGCCGGAGT
>CAVSFZ010000005.1:0-205168 GCA_963727235.1 uncultured Actinomycetes bacterium | reverse complement strand
ACCGGCCCCACCGCCGCTCTATAGTCAGCTTCATGAGCACCACTACTCCCAATCATGTGCGCGATACCGCGTTGGCGCCGGCCGGCGTCCGCCGGATCGAATGGGCTGATCGGCAGATGCCGGTGCTGTCCGCGATCCGTGCGCGATTCGAGGCCGAGCGACCCCTCGAGGGCAAGCGCGTGTCCGCGTGCCTGCACGTCACGTCCGAGACCGCCAACCTGATGCGCACCCTCAAAGCAGGTGGCGCGGACGTACTTCTGTGTGCGTCGAATCCCCTCTCCACCCAGGACGACGTCGCCGCTGCCCTGGTGGACGAGTACGGCATCGCCGTGTACGCCATCCACGGCGAGGACAACGACGTCTACTACCAGCACATCGACGCCGCCATCGCCCACGGTCCGCATCTGACCATGGACGACGGCTGTGACGTCGTCTCGACCATGCATCAGCGCTATCCCGAGCGCCTCGCCGACGTCGTGGCGGGCACCGAGGAAACCACCACGGGCGTGATCCGCCTGCGCGCCATGGAGGCCGACGGCGTGCTGGGATTCCCGATCGTTGCCATCAATGAGGCCAACACCAAGCACCTGTTCGACAACCGCTATGGCACCGGGCAATCGACCCTGGACGGCATCATGCGGGCCACCAACATCCTGATCGCCGGCCGCACGTTCGTGATCGGCGGCTACGGCTGGTGCGGTCGCGGGCTGGCGGAACGCTCTCGCGGCATGGGCGCCAACGTGATCGTGCTCGAGGTCGATCCGCTGCGCGCGCTGCAGGCGGTGATGGACGGCTTCCGGGTGATGCCGATTGCGGAGGCTGCCAAGCTGGGAGACGTGTTCGTGACCGCTACCGGCGACAAGCACGTGCTCCGCGGCGAGCACTTCGAAGTCATGAAGGACGGAGCCATCCTGGCCAACTGTGGTCATTTCGATGTCGAGATCGATATCCCCGCGCTGAGCGAGCTGGCGGTGTCCAGGTCGGTCGCCCGTCCCGGAGTGGAGCAGTTCGACCTGGGTGACGGCCGCCGCGTGTACCTGCTGGCGGACGGCCGCCTGGTCAATCTGGCGGCAGCCGAGGGTCATCCGGCATCGGTGATGGACATGAGCTTCGCCAATCAGGCGCTGTCGGCCGAGTGGGTGTGCAAGCACCACGCCGAGCTGCGCAACCAGGTCTACACCGTTCCTGCGGAGCTGGACGCCGAGGTCGCGCGGCTCAAGCTCGAAGCGATGGGCGTCGCCCTGGACACGCTCACGTCCGAACAGGCTGCATACCTCTCGTCCTGGGACGAGGGGACCTAGCGGGCACGATGTCCACCGCTGTGGGCCTCACCCCGGAGGCGATCGTCCGGCTCGAGCCCGACGCACTGGTGCTGCTGGATCAGACCCGGCTCCCCGGCGAGCTTGTCGAGCGCCGGTACGCCAACTGGCAGGACGTGATCGAGGCTATCCGCGGGATGGTGGTGCGCGGTGCGCCGGCCATCGGCGTGACTGCAGCCTACGCCGTGGCCCTGGCGGCGGTGGGCGACGACACCGAATCCCTCGACGAGCTTCGCGCCCACGTCGAACGCGCCGCAGTCGGTCTCGCCGGATCGCGCCCCACCGCGGTCAATCTGGGTTGGGCGATCCAACGGATGCGAGACGTTGCGGCCGAGCCTCACGCCGACGTCGGGGAGCTGCGGGCAGCCCTGGTGGCGGCCGCGGGAGAGCTCCACCACGAGGAGGTCGAGCGGTGCGTCCGCATCGGTGATCACGGCGCTGAGCTGCTGCGGGCCGGCGCCCAGGTGCTGACGCACTGCAACGCCGGGGCGCTGGCGACCGGTGGCTACGGCACCGCCTTGGGAGTGGTGCGTTCGGCGCACCGACGCGATCCGCACCTGCACGTGTGGGTTGACGAGACCCGTCCCCTGTTCCAGGGGGCACGGTTGACGGCCTGGGAGCTGCAGCAGGAGGGCATCGCCGCCACCCTGATCACCGATTCGACGGCTGCCTGGCTGATGGCCCAAGGCAAGGTCGACGTGGTGGTCACCGGAGCCGACCGGATTGCACGAAACGGCGACACCGCCAACAAGATCGGCACCTACGGACTGAGCGTGCTCGCCCGCTCCCACGGAATCCCGTTCTACATCGCCGCGCCGACCTCCACCATCGACCCGTCGACAGCGACCGGGGCCGAGATCCCGATCGAGCATCGGGCGGCGAACGAGGTGCTGGGGTCGCACTCGGCAGCCGACGTGGGGGTGTACAACGCCGCCTTCGACGTGACCCCGGCCGAGAACATCAGCGCGATCGTGACCGAGGACGGCGTGCTGCGACCGCCGTTTCAGCTTGTCGGGTGACCTGCGGGACGAGCTCGCCCGGCTCGATCCCGAGTTGACGGCCGAGCTCTCCGCCGACGGCTTCGACCCGGAGCAGTTGATCGCGTGGTCGCAGACGATCGGGCACGGTCCTGAGCAAAACTGGGTGGGAGGCACGGTGCTCCCGCCGGCGCCGGGCGATGTGCGCGAGCTGCCCGAGCACGGCAAAGCGGCTGAACGCGAGTTGGCGGCCGTGGGCATGCAGGCGCTGGAGGCCGGCGAGCTGGCGCTGGTTGTGCTGGCCGGCGGGATGGCGACGCGCATGGGCGGTGTGGTGAAGGCGCTGATCGAGGCCGTGGACGGGTACACCTTCCTCGACCTGCGGCTGGCCGAGCGGGAGCATTGGAGCCGCGTGGCAGGGAGCTCGCTGCCGTTGTGGATGCTCACCAGCCACGCCACCGACGAGCCGATCAGGACGGAGCTCGGGAGTCGCCTGGACGGCGTCGCGGTGGACACCGTGAGGCAGAACGTGAGCCTGCGGCTGACGCCGGAGAAGAGGTTGTTCCTTGACGCCGACGGGAGGCCGAGCCCACACGCAACCGGTCACGGCGACCTGGTGGACGCGATTCGCGCCCACGATCGGCTCCAGCGGTTCGCCGATGCCGGTGGCCGCTATCTGTGGATTGCCAACCTGGACAATCTCGGTGCCAACGTCGATCCGGCGCTGCTGGGCTGGCATATCCGCCAACCCGCCCCGGTGACGGTGGAGGTGGTGGAGAAGGTGGGCTCGGATCGGGGCGGGATCCCGGTGCGCTGGAACGACCGGCCGGTGATCTTGGAGGAGTTCCGGTTGCCGCCGTCGTTCGATCCGGCGACGGTCACGGTGTTCAACACCAACACCTTCATCGTGGACGTTGCGGCGCTGCTCGAGCTCGACTTCGAGTGGACGTACTTCGTGGTCGAAAAGCAGGTCGACGGCCGGCCCGCGGTGCAGTTCGAACGGCTGATCGGCGAGCTCACCAGTGCGCTCGACTCTCGTTTCGTGCACGTGCCCCGGGAGGGGCAGCGGTCGCGCTTCCTGCCGGTCAAGGATACGGATGAGCTGGAGCGGCGCCGCCCCGAGATCGCCCGTCACGCTGCGCAGTATCTGGACTGAACCGGCACGCGGCCGGTGAATTCTGCGGAGCTGTGCTGGTTATCGTCGGCGTATGCAACTGCTCGACTTGATCGCACCGCCGGTGTGCGCTCTCTGCGGAGGCTCTGGAAGCCCGGTCTGCCTGCCCTGCCTGGCCGGGCTGCCACTTGTGCTGGGCGCGGTGTGCGAGCGCTGCGGATCAGCTGCACCCGACGTCCCCGACGGCACGGTCGTGCGCAACTGCCTCGAGTGCCGCGACCGGCGGCTGGGCTTCGAACGCGCCCGCGCCGCGCTCCACTACCAGGATGACACGCCGCGGCTGGTGCACGCGCTCAAGGACGGAGGCATGCGCGGGCTGGCGGACCACGCGGCCGCACTGATGGTGATGGTGCTCGACCGGCCGGCGGTCGACACGATCACCTGGGTGCCGCCCGACCGTTTCCGGATGATCCGCCGGGGCTATCACCCTCCGCAGCTGCTGGCGGTCGAACTCGGTCGCCGCTGGTCGCTGCCGGTGGGCGAGTTGCTGTGCCAGCGCGGGCGCCGGCCGCCTCAGCGCGGCCTCGATCTCCGCGCGCGCCGCGCGAACGTGCGGGAGTCGTTCCGAGCGATTGCTCCGTCACCGTCGACCGTGCTGCTGGTGGACGACGTGCACACCACCGGGGCCACGCTCGAAGCCTGCGCTCACGCCCTTCGCGCGGCCGGCGCCGGCCGCGTCGAGGCGGCCACCCTCGCCCGTGCATGAGCATTTGCGATTACTCCAAAGCGGGGAGCCAACACCGTGGGCAGCTTTGCTACCGTCGAGCCAGGGTTCAGGTCACCACGAGCGCCTCAGTGCAGGAGGGTCCATGGTCACGGCGTTGCGGGATCTCGTAAGGAAAACGTGTGCAGACGATCTTCCGATCGTGAGCTACCGGATCGACGAGTCCGGCAGCGTCGGCCACATCACTCCCTGGCTCGAGCGAGTCACCGGCCACCGTCCGGAGATGTGGGTCGGCACACAGCGATGGAGCGAGCACATCCACTCCGAGGATCGTGAGCGCGTCACCCGCGAACATGCCCAGGCGGTCGCGGCAGGCGGCGAGTTCCGCGGCCAGTACCGGCTGATCGCCGCCTCTGGGGCCACGGTGTGGGTCGACGACACGGAGATCGTGTCGGCTTCCGGCATGCGCGAGGGGGTGCTGGTCGACATCACCGCCCAGCGGTTGGCGCAGCTGGAAGCCGAACGCGTGCGGAGGATGGCGGCCGACGAGCTGCACGACCACATCCTGCAGGTGCTCACGGCGGCGCTGGTGCTGCTCGACCGCCTGGAGATGAACGCTGCGCGAGACGGTCGCGAGGGTGAGACGGCGCCGGCCAGAAGCGCGGTCGCGCACGTGATGGAACGGGTATCCCGGCTGACCGTCGACCTCAGCCCGCAGGACGAGCGTCGAATTCGGCTGGGGGCGCCGTCGAGTCCATCAAGTCGCACCGGGGTGCCATCGACGGTATCGTTCAGGCCGTGTCCGCATTGAGGAGATGCCGATGAACCTGCAGGTGAAGGGGCGAAACGTCGACGTCACTGATGCACTGTTCTCGCACGCCGAGAAGAAGCTCGGCAAGATCGCCCGGCATCTCTCGGACGACAGCCGGTGCGAGCTGGAGCTGGGTGTCGAGCACAATCCGAGCATTGCCGCCGATCAGGTGGCCGAGGCGACCGTGTGGACAAAAGGGCCCGTGCTGCGCGCGAAAGAGTCGTCCCAGGACATGTACGCCTCGATCGATCTGGTCGCGGAGAAGCTCGAGCGCCAGGCCAAGCGCTACCGCAACCGGCGCAGCCGTCGTGCACACCACCACGCGCCTGCGGAGCCCAGCTCCCCGCCGTCCGAGGCGCCCGACCCGTCCGACGAGGAGACCGCCGTGATCGTGAAGCAGAAACAGTTCATCATGAAGCCGATGGGCGCCGAGGAGGCGGCCCTCCAGCTCGAGCTGATCGGCCACGACTTCTTTGTCTTCACCAACGCCGACTCCGACGAGATCAACGTCATCTACAAGCGCCGCGACGGGCAATACGGCCTGATCGAGCCCGCTCGCGCCGAGTAAGGGCCGGGTGAGAGTGGCCCAACCATTGGTTGGTACCATCCAACCGCGATGAGCGTCTTCCAAAAGATCCTGAGGACAGGAGAGGGCCGCACCCTCAAACGGCTCGAGCAGCGGGTTGCCGAAATCAACGCCTTCGAGCCCGAGCTGGAGGAGTTGAGCGACGAGCAGCTGGCCGCCAAGACGGTCGAGTTCCGGGAGCGGTTCGAGGACGGCGAGGAACTCGACAGCATTCTGCCCGAGGCGTTCGCCGCGGTCCGAGAGGCATCCAAGCGCACCCTGGGCATGCGCCACTTCGACGTTCAGCTGGTCGGCGGGATGGTGCTGCACGAGGGCCGCATCGCCGAGATGAAGACCGGCGAGGGCAAGACGCTGGTCGCCACCCTGCCGCTGTACCTCAACGCGATCGCCGGTGTGAACGTGCATCTGGTCACCGTCAACGACTACCTCGCCCGCCGCGACGCCTCCTGGATGAGCCCGATCTACGAGGCCCTGGGCGTGTCGGTCGGCGTGATCCAGGCGATGATGCCCGAGGACGAGCGGCGGGCCGCGTATGCCTCGGATGTCACCTACGGCACCAACTCCGAGTTCGGCTTCGACTACCTGCGCGACAACATGGCGCCGACCATGGAGTGGACGGTGCAGAAGGGGCACTGGTTCGCGATCGTGGACGAGGTCGATTCGATCCTGATCGACGAGGCCCGCACGCCGCTGATCATCTCGGGCGAGCCCGAGGCCGCCGCCGAGACGTACTACGCCTTCGCCCGCGCGGTGGCCGACCTCGAACCCGAGAACGACTACGAGGTCGACGAGAAGATGCACACCGCGGCGCCCACCGAGGAGGGCGTGTCCAAGGTGGAGAAGGCACTTCGGGTCGACAACCTGTACGCCGCCGAGAACGGCCAGCTGGTGAACCATCTGATCCAGGCGATCAAGGCCAAGGAGCTGTACCACCGGGATGTGGAGTACGTCGTCGAGGACGGCGAGGTGCACATCGTGGACGAGTTCACCGGTCGCAAGATGGAAGGCCGGCGCTGGTCTGAGGGGCTCCACCAGGCGGTGGAGGCCAAAGAGGGCCTGAGCATTCAGGACGAGAACATCACGGTCGCCACCGTCACGATCCAGAACTACTTCCGCATGTACGAGAAGCTGTCGGGCATGACCGGCACCGCGCTCACCGAGGCCAACGAGTTCCACGAGATCTACGGCCTCGAGGTGGTGCCGATCCCCACCCACCGGCCGATGGTGCGGCTCGACCAGAACGATCAGATCTACAAGACCAAGGAAGAGAAGTTCGCCGCGGCGATCGAGGACATCGTCGAACGTCACTCGACCGGTCAGCCGGTGCTGGTGGGGACGATCTCGGTCGAGGTGTCCGAGCACCTGTCCCGGCTGTTGGAGCGCCGCGGCATCCGGCACGAGGTGCTGAACGCCAAGAACCACGAGCGCGAGGCCGTCATCATCCAGGACGCCGGACAGCTGGGGGCGGTCACGATCGCCACCAACATGGCCGGCCGCGGGGTCGACATCAAGCTCGGCGACGGTGTGCTCGACCAGGGCGGCCTGTACGTGCTCGGCACCGAGCGGCACGAGTCGCGCCGGATCGACAACCAGCTGCGCGGTCGCTCCGGCCGCCAGGGGGATCCGGGAGAGACCCGCTTTTACCTGTCGGCGCAGGACGAGGTCGTGCGCCTGTTCGCCGGCGACCGCATGTACAAGATTCTGGACAAGCTGGGGCCCACCGACGGCGAGCCGATCGAAGCCAAGATGCTCACCAACCAGATCGAGCGCGCCCAGAAGAAGGTCGAGGAGTTCCACTTCGTCAACCGCAAGAACGTCGTCAAGTACGACGACGTGCTCAACGACCAGCGCTCTCAGGTGTACGCCCGCCGCCGCCAGATCCTGGAGGGCGAAGACCTCCGTGAGAGCGTCGTGGGCTGGGTCGAGGATGTGATCGAGGCGGTGGTCGACGCCCACATGGCCGGAGAGTATGCCGAGGAGTGGGACTGGGACGGGATGCGCGCGGCGTTGCACTCGATCTACCCGGTGCGGGTGGATCTGGCGGCGCTCGATCATGAGCACACCTCGCGGGAAGACCTGCTCGACATCGTGTTCGACGACGCCGTCGCCTACTACGAGCAGCGCGAGCAGGCGTGGGCGGAGATGGACGAGAACCTGCCCCGCAACATCGAGCGCTGGATCGTCCTGCAGGTGATGGACACCCGCTGGCGCGAGCACCTCGACAACATGGAGTACTTCCGCCAGGGCGTTGGTCTGCAGGGGTACGCGCAGAAGGATCCGCTGGTGGTGTACAAGAGCGAGGGCACGCTCATGTTCGAGGAGATGAACGAGCTGATCAAGCAGGAGGCTGTGCGCGGGCTGATGCACGCCGAGGTCGAGCTCGATCAGACGCCGCAGTTCGAGCAGCAGCCCGAGCGAGGGTTGGAGTACCTGCATGCCGACGCCGCCTCGCTGGAGGCGATCGCCGCCGGGTATACGCCCGAAGAGGACGACGGCGAGCCGTACGCGCCCCCGATCGTCGAGCAGCGCCAGCTCGATCCCGAGAAGACCGTCGGCCGCAACGATCCCTGCTGGTGCGGGTCAGGGAAGAAATACAAACGCTGCCATGGCGCTTAACGTCGACGAGCCACGCTCGCTCGAGGATCTGCGAGTTGCGGTCGAGGAGCTCAGAGCCCAGCTTCACTGGGTTCGTGATTACCTTTGACCCCGCTCAGCTGGAAGAGCGAAAACACGAGCTGGAGCAGGCCACGCTGGCCCAGGGCTTCTGGGACGACCAGCGCAAGGCCGCCCGCGTATCGGCCGAGCTGGCCGCGGTGCAGCGGCGGCTGGAGACGTTCCATCGCCTGACCGCCGAGGCGGCGGAGCTGGACTCGATGGTGGAGATGGCCGAGGCCGACCCCGAGTGGCGGACGGAGCTGGACGGCACACTGCGCCAGCTCGCCACCGAGGTCGAGCGGATGCAGGAGGCCGCGCTCTTCAACGGCGAGTTCGATGCCGGGCCGGCGGTGGTGGGTGTGCACGCCGGAGCCGGCGGCACCGACAGCCAGGACTGGGCCGAGATGCTGCTGCGGATGTACCTGCGATGGGCCGAGCGGCGAGGCTTCAAGACCGAGATCCTGGAAGCGACGCCGGGCGAGGAAGCCGGGCTCAAGAGCGCGACCTTCACGCTCACCGGCGAGAACGCGTACGGCTTGATGCAGGCCGAGAAGGGCGTCCACCGGCTGGTGCGGCTGTCCCCATTCGATTCGGCCCACCGCCGCCACACCAGCTTCGCCCAGGTGGAGCTGGCTCCGCTGGTGGACGACGACGTGGATGTGGACATCGACGAGAGCGATCTGCGGATCGATACCTACCGCGCCCAGGGCGCCGGCGGCCAGCACGTCAACAAGACCGATTCCGCGGTGCGGATCACCCACATTCCCACCAACATCGTGGTGCAGTGTCAGAACGAGCGCTCACAGCTGCAGAACAAGGCCCAGGCCATGCGGATCCTCAAGTCGCGCCTGATCGAGCGCGAGCACGAGCTGCGCGCCGAGGCCCTGGCCAAGGAGCGGGGTGAGAGCCAGGACATCTCGTTCGGCAGCCAGATCCGCTCATACGTGCTGCACCCCTACACGATGGTCAACGACCACCGCACCGAGGTCAAGATCGGCAACGCCCAGGGAGTCCTGGACGGCGATCTGGACGAGCTGATCCGCGCCTTCCTGCTGCAGCGCGCAACCTCGTAGCAGCAGGCCGCGTCCCCCGCCGGCGGTTGAGGCTCTCTGCATCAATTGCAGATCTTCGAGGTTGTCGTATATGGTTTGAAACTCTTATCCATGGCTCCAAGAAGAATGGAGTCGTTGGTGAGATTTCAGGCGTCGAAGATTCAGTTCGGACTGACTTGCATGGTGGTTGCCGTTTTCGGGACAATCTGCGTTGTGAACCCGCCCCGCGCCTCTGCGTCCCTGTCCGTGGTCTCGCAGACGATGCCAGCGGGAGGGCACTGGGCTCCGTATCAACGCGGGCTGGTTGCGTCCACCTCCTCCGGTCCGATCACGGCGGGCCCCTGCACCTACACCCAGGACAACGACAATCTCCACTTCTCGAGTACCCCGCCCGCGGCGGTGTCCATCCACGGCTTTTGGCGAAAGCGTGCGGGGACGTGTCCGAAAGCCAACGTCACCATCACCTTGGAGGCGTACTATTGCGCCGTCTGGTGTGGATGGAGCGAGGTCGAAACGGGGCGAGCGTCGTCGATCTATCCAGGCGGCGGGCGTACTCGGACGTCGATCTGATTGGCCACAGCGATCCTGCTGGGGTCACATACTCGGACGTGGACAACTTGCGGTGCTCTCCTTAGGAGTCGGTCTGATGCTCCTCAGCGGCTGGAGTCCGTATCCGGGCGCGCCTGAGCCACGGCGACGAGCGTTGGGACCGGTACCGGACGGTGTGGTGGTGGGTATCGGAGCGATCTGCGATCTGCGACCTCCTGCTCCCGAGCAGCCGACCGCCAGGAGATTCTCGGTCAGCGAGTTCGTCCGACTGGAGGACGGTCGCTGTGTGCTTTTGCATGAGGAGCGCGGAGGCACGAGCAGCGCTCCGATGGGCCCGGGAGCGCCGGCGGGTGATGAAGAGTACCGAGACTCGGCTGAGAGCCTCACGCAGTTCGTGCTGACGGTGGTGCTGCCCGACTCCGACGAGGAGGCGCGGATCGACGCGCACCCCTGGACATGGCTCGCCGGCCTCGCCCAAGCCAGGGGCCTCAGCGTGACCGCTGAGCAGCTCCGGGTCCTGGATTACGAGGTCGTCTTTTCGGACAAGCTCAAGCGGTGGATGGCCGGGGAGTGAGCCATGTCCGCGGCTGATCGAAACCGGCCGCGAGCCAGCATGGTTAACCCAAAAACCCGCGGTACCTGTTTGCGCCTCACATGTGTCACGGCTACCCTGACCCGACAGGAATTCGCCCACTCCAGCGCGAAGTACGTCTCTCAGTGACCGAGGAAATCCGCCTCCACGAGCGCCCTGATACGGCGCCCACACCGACTTTGGCTGCGCCTATCGAGGCGGCGGCTCGCCCAGCCTCGTCGGCGATGATCGTGTTCGAGAGTGTGATCAAGGAGTACCAGGGCGGGGTGGTGGGCCTCGACGACGTGTCGGTGCAGATCGACAAGGGCGAGTTCGTCTTTCTGGTGGGTCCGTCAGGGTCTGGCAAGTCGACGTTCATCAAGCTGCTTCTGAAGGAGCTCGACGTCACCTCCGGCAATCTGATCGTGGGCGGCAAGTCGCTGCCCAAGCTGAAGCGATCCAAGGTGCCGGTGCTGCGCCGAAACATCGGCTGCGTGTTCCAGGACTTCAAGCTGCTGCCCAACCGCACCGTGTACCAAAACGTCGCCTACGCCCTGCAGGTGCAGGGCCGGCCCCGCTCCGAGATCCGCCGCAAGGTGCCAGACATCGTCGGTCTGGTGGGCCTGGCAGACAAGAGCGACCGGCTGCCGCACGAGCTCTCCGGCGGCGAGCAGCAGCGCGTGTCGGTCGCGCGCGCGTTCGTCAACCATCCGCCGCTTCTGATCGCCGACGAGCCCACCGGCAACCTCGACCCCGACACGTCGGTGGGGATCATGCAGCTGCTCTACCGGATCAACCGTGCCGGGACGACCGTGGTGATGGCCACCCACGACCGTGAGATGGTCGACAAGATGCGCCGCCGCGTGATCCAGCTCGAGGGCGGCAAAGTCGTGCGCGACGACCGGCGCGGAGGCTACCAGGCATGAAGTGGCGATTCTTCCTGACCGAGGCGGTCAACTCGATTCGCGGCAATGCCGCCACCACGCTGGCCGCTGTGGTCACGGTGCTGATCGTCACGTTCCTGCTGGGCGTGACCGTGACCGTGGGCAAATGGGTGTACGACTACACCAACGGCGTTCGCAACGACATCACCGTGAAGGCCTACGTCAGCACCTCCGACTATGGCAGCAACGATTCTCAAACGGTGATCAAGCGCGGCAACCTGCTGAACGAGATCAAGCAGCTGCCGTACGTCAAGACCGTCACCTACGTGTCCCCCGCCGCGGCGCTGAAGACGGTCAGCCCGAGCATGCGCGAGAGCGCCAAGGAGATCGGCTACAACCCGTTCCCGCCGTCGTTCTGGCTGAAGCTGACCGATCCGGCCAAGGCCAGCCTGGTGGCAGCCGAGGTGGGCCGGGTGGCACCGGTGCACGCCTGTGACGCCCCGCCCTGCGTGACCTATGGCTCCCAGATCACCAAGCGGGTGCTGAACACCACCAAGTACATCCTGTACTTCCTCACCGCGCTCATGATTCTGCTCGCCGTGGCCGCCGTCGTGCTGATCCAGAACACGATCCGGCTTTCAATCTTCGCCCGCCGGCGCGAGATCGAGGTGATGAAGCTGGTGGGCGCGACCAACTCGTTCGTGCGCCTGCCGTTCATGCTGGAAGGCATGATCACGGGCGTGTCGGGGTCGGTCGCGGCGCTGGCGCTGCTGACGATCGTGTACGTGGCGCTGAACAGCATCCAACAGGGGTTGACCGACCCGGTGCGGTCGGTTGGGGTGTTCACGCTGATGCTGCTCCTGGCCGGCTTCGGCCTCGTCCTGGGTGCGTTCAGTTCGGTGCTGACGCTGCGCCGGTTCCTGCGAGTCTGACCCCCGGTGATCGTCTGTGCAGTCGCGCGCCGAGGGCGGGTCGCGGTCGCCGAGCCGTACTTCGAGCCGGGGGAGCCGCTCACGCTCGGCCGTCGGGCAATGGCTGAGGTCGGGGTGGGGGAACTGGTCGCGGTGGAGCCGACCAATCGCGGCAACGGCCGCCTGGTCGCGCATATCGGCAGTCCCGACGACATCCATGCGGTGATGCGGGCGGTGGCGCTGGATGCCGGCGTGGCCGACCTGGAACCGCTGTCGGTTGTAGTCGCCGAGCCCGACCGGATCGAGCCGGACCGGCTCGATCTCCGCGACCTTCTGACCTTCACGGTCGATCCACCCACCGCGAAGGACTTCGACGATGCCTTGACGGTCGACTTTCACGGGCCCTCGCCACGCATCCTGGTGCACATCGCCGATGTGGCGGCCTACGTCGCACCCGGGTCGGAGCTCGACCTCGACGCCGAGGATCGGGCCACCTCGGTGTACCTGCCGGGGCGGGTCGACCCGATGCTGCCGCCGGAGCTGTCCGACGGCGCGTGCAGCCTCTCGCCCGGTGACGATCGCCGTGCGGTCACCGTCACGCTCGACCCGGCCGGCGGGGCGCCCGTGTTTCGGCGCACGCTGATTCGAAACGACCACCGGCTCACCTACGAGCAGGCCGACGGGGTGCTCGCAGGCGGCGAGTCGGAGAGTGCCGAGCTGACCACGGCGGTGCGGGCAGCGGGGGCGGCCGCGGGCGCCTACCGCGATGCCCGGTTGCAGGCCGGCGCGCTCGACCTCGTCACCGGCGAGACGGTGTTCGAGTTCGCGGGGGGACGGGTGAGCGACGTGCACACCGATCGGGCGGCGACCGCGGCCCACCGGATGATCGAGGAGCTGATGGTGCGTGCCAACGAAGCGGTCGCCGGGTACCTCGATCAGGGTGGCGAGCCCACCCTCTTCCGGGTGCACGAGCCGCCGGACCCCGAGGCGGTGGAGGCCCTGGTGGAGCGGCTCGAGGCCCTCGACGTGGCCACCCCGCCGCTGCCGGAGCTTCACGACGGTGCCCAGGCGTCGCTGTACACGGCTCAGCTGGCGGCGGCGATCGATCGCCACGCCCGCCGCCGCCCGGCCAGTCGTGAAGGGCTCACCTCACTGGTGCTGCGGACGCTCAGCCTGGCCCGGTATGACCCCCGAAACCTCGGTCACGCGGGGCTTGCCAGCCGCGCCTACTGCCACTTCACCTCGCCCATCCGGCGCTACCCCGACCTCGTCTGCCACCGCGCCCTGCTGCACCGGCTGGGCGCGGGTGCCGGGGACGACCACCGCGGCGGCGAGCTGGGCGAGCTGGCGGTTCACACCTCCGCCCGCGAGCGGGAGGCCGCCGCAGTGGAGCGCCGTGGCGCCGCGATCTGCCTCGCGCATCTGCTGCACGACCGGCTCTACCACCTCGGCTGGGATTCGCAGTTCGACGGGGCGGTGACCGGCATCGCCGGGTTCGGAGCGTTCGTCCGCTTCGAAGACGCCTTCGAAGGGCTGCTGCCGGTGCGCACCTTGGAGGACGACCGGTACGAGCTGGATGACCACGGAGTCGCGCTGGTGGGTGTCCGGAGCGGCCATCGCCTGCGGGTCGGCGACGAGCTGACCGTTTCTGTGCGTTCGATTGACAGGCTGCGGGGTCGTGTGGCTCTGGAACCGGCAACCTCAGGCAAAATGTGACGATGGAACGGGCACACGGCGGGCGCAGGTGGCTGCGCTGGGTTCTGGCATTCACACTGGTCGCGGTCGCTGTGGCGGCCGCGGGCGCGGTGTGGAAGACGTCGGTCGAGACGAGCTCCGCCGAGGAACGCCCACATCCAGCCGACACTGCCCGGGCATTCGTGACGGCCTGGCGCGCGGGCGACTATGCCGCCATGTACAAGCTGATCGCTCCCCGCTCCCGCCGCGCGATCCCGCTGGGCGCGTTCGAGCAGGCCTACCAGCAAGCCGCCGACGTGGCCTCGCTCAAACGGGTCTACCCGGTCGGTCCCACCCACGTGGCGGCCGGGGTCGCGACCGTGCCGGTGGTGGCCAACACCCGCGTGTTCGGACACGTCCACCAGACGCTCCACCTGCGGCTGGTGACCGCGCCGGCCGGGTTCAGAGTGCTGTGGGCCCCGCAGCTGGTGTTTCCCGGCCTGGAGCCGGGTGAGCATCTGCGCACACACACCAAGGCCCCCTACACGCGCGGCGCCATCCGCGCCCGCGACGGTCAGATCCTGGCCAGCGGCCCGGCCTCCAACCGCGTGTATCCCCAGGGATCCGCCTTTTCGGACGTCACCGGGTATGTCAAGACTCCCGCACCCGAGCGGGTGGCCGCTCGGGTTGCCAAAGGCTGGCCCGCCCGCCGTCCCTACGGTCAGGCGGGGCTGGAGCAGTCGCTCGACGGCGTGCTCAGCGGCCGCCCGCAGATCGATCTCCAAGCCGTCTCCGAGTCCGGCGCGGTACGGTCCTTGGGCGAGCGCCCCGGTGCCAAGCCCGAGGACGTGGTCACCACGCTTCGCATCCACGTCCAGCACGACGCGGCCGATGCGCTGGGCGGACGGTACGGCGGGGCGGTCGTGCTCGACCCCAAATCCGGCGCGGTGGAAGCCTCGGTGGGGCTGGGGATGGAGGTGCTGCAGCCGCCCGGCTCGTCATTCAAGACGGTCACTGCGGCCGCTGCTCTGAGCTCGAAGGTGGCGACCCTGTACACCACCTATCCGTACGCCCGCTACATCGAGCTGAACGGCTGGAGGCTCCACAACTTCCACAAGGAGTCGTGCGGGGGATCGTTCCTGCTGGCGTTCGCCGTCAGCTGCAACTCGGTGTTCGCCCCGGTGGCCGATCAGGTCGGCGCCCGCCGGCTGGTGGCGATGGCGAATCGGTTTGGCTTCAACAGCAAGGGCACGATCCGCTACCCCGTGCCCAAGAGCATCACCCCCCGACCCAGCCAGATGAGCTCAGATCTCTCCCTCGGCACCGCCGGCATCGGTCAGGGCGGCGTCGGCGCCACCTCACTGCAGATGGCGTCGGTGGCGGCCACGATCGGGTCACGGGGCATCTACCGCGCCCCCTACATCGTGCACTCGCCTGACCGGATCGCCGATCATCAACCTGATCGCCGGGTGCTCAGCGCCGACATCGCCAAGCAGGTGCGCACCATGATGGAGGCGGTGGTGACGGAGGGCACCGGCACCGGCGCCGCCGTGCCCGGAGTGACGGTGGCCGGCAAGACCGGCACGGCGGAGGTGGGCATCAAACGCCCGACCGACGCCTGGTTCATCGCCTTTGCCCCAGCCGACCACCCCCGCGTCGCGGTGGCCGTGCTGGTGGCAGGCGGCGGGGTGGGAGGAGAAGTGGCCGCACCGATCGCCGGCCAGATCCTGCGGGATGCGCTGGGATGAGCACCCGGCCGACTGCGGTCATCCTCGACATGGAGGGGGTGCTGCACGTCGACTGGCAGGTGCTGCCGGGGTCTGCCGATGCGGTCGCGGGCCTGCGGGCAGCGGGATTCGAGCTGGCGGTGCTGACCAACACCACCGGGCGTACTCGCGATGACATCTCCCGTCGGCTCCTCGGGATGGGAGTCGAGATGCCGTCCGAACGGGTGGTGACGGCGGCTTCGGCCACCGCCGCCTGGGTCGGGCGGGAGTATCCCGGTGCGCCGGTGTATCTGCTCGGCGAGCAGGGCGCCGTACCCGAGTTCGAGGGGGTGGAGCTGGTCGCGACCCCGGATGCGGCAGGTGTGATCGTGGTGGGCGGCCCCACCGCCGACACCGGCTATCCCCAGCTGGACGCCGCCTTCAAGGCCCTGATGGAAGGGACCCCGCTGGTGGCGATGCAGCGCAACCGATGGTGGCCGACGCTGGAGGGGCCGGCAATGGACGCGGGCGGGATCGTGGCCGCGCTCGAATACGCCGCCGACGTGCAGGCGGTGGTGGTGGCAAAACCATCGCCGGGCATCTTCCAGGTGGCGCTGGCGGTGTGCGCGTCGGAGCCCGCACAGTCGGTGATGGTGGGGGATGATCTGCGCAGCGACCTGGCCCCGGCCGCCGCGCTGGGTATGCGCACCTGCCTGGTGCGCACCGGCAAGGGCTCGGGGTTCGATCCCCAGCCGGGAGAGGTCGGCTACGACGTGGCGGATCTGGCGGAGTTCGCCGCGCTGCTGCTATCCTGAGCGCCGAAATGGCCTCTCGCAGCCCGCACACCGACCTTCTCGCCTCGCTGCGCCACGCCATCTCGCGCGTCTCGCACTGAGCGGGGTCCTGCGTCAGCCTGCCCAAAAACGGGCTCGGCGCTCCTGACCCCCCGTCCTCCTTGCGACTTTTCGAGGTGCTGTGAACGCGCGATCACATTCGATTTTCAGGCTCTACCAGCTCTTCAGCGGTATCGCCTTCACCGGTCCCATCTGGGCTGTGTACCTGCTCTCCCGCGGTCTCACGCTGACCGAGTTCGGGCTGGTCGAGGCCAGCCTGCACGTCGGCATGCTGGCTGCGCAGGTGCCGACCGGTGCGCTGGCCGACTCCTTGGGGCGGCGGCGGATGATGGTGCTGGCCGGGGCGTTCACCGCCCTGGGAGAGCTCGGGTACGTGTTCGCACCGACCTTCGGGCTGATCTGCCTGGCGGGGGCGGTGCACGGCATCAGCTTCGCGCTTCGCACGGGCACCGACGAGGCCTATCTGTTCGACTCGCTCGCGCACGACGACGCCCAGGCCCAGTTTCCCCGGATGCTGGGCGGCCTGTGGGCGGTGTTTCAGTTCGCCACGGCAATCTCCTACATGGCCGGAGGGCTGATCGCGAGCTACTGGTCGCGGCCGGCCGCCTTCTTCCTGACCGCCGGGTGTGCGCTGGTTGCCTCTGCCATCGCGCTCAAGCTGCCCCAGGACGACCGCAGCCAGGTGGGCGGCGGCCTGTCCGTGGCCCGCCGCGGTGTGGGGGCGCTGCGCCGGTCGCCGCGACTGGCCACGCTCACCTTCGCCTGGAGCCTCTACTGGGCGGCGAACACCGCCTGGTGGTTCTACATCGCCCCGTTCTACGCCTCGCGGGGTGCCTCCGACACGATGCTGGGGTTCGCGCTGGGCAGCGCCATGCTGGTGGGCGCGGGCTTCAGCTGGGTGGGCGGCCGTATCGGCGAGCGGGTACCGATGCCGATCTCGGTCACGGTCGCCACCGGTGCGGCCGGGGTGGCGCTGATGATCGGCCCGTCGCTTCCCGGCCTGGCGCTGCCGGTGGTGGTGCTGATGATCGTCGCCGGCGCTCCCGAGCTGGTGTACGTGACGCTCTCGACCTATCTTCAGCACAACACCCGCTCGGAGTACCGGGCAACCTCGATGTCGATCGCCGAGGGCGGCTTCTCGATTCAGATGCTGTGGCTGTTCCCGCTGGTCGGGTACCTCTGCCAGCACCAGGGCTACACCGTCGGGTTCACCCTGTGTGCCCTGCTGCTGATGGCCTCGGGGGCGCTGTTCATCGTGTCGCAGCGGCTGCGCGGCCTGGAACCGGCAGCGGCATAGACTTTCAGCAGCATGGCTGACGCACCCCGAAAACTGATCGCCGAGAACCGCAAGGCCCGGCACGACTTTCATATCCTCGAACGGGTCGAGGCCGGCTTGGCGCTGACCGGAACCGAGGTCAAGTCGCTGCGCGACGGCGGTGGCAATATCCGCGAGGCGTATGCAGTGGCGCGGGGCGGAGAGCTGTTCCTGGTGGGCGCGAACATCGCACCCTACAAGCAGGGAAACATCCAAAATCACGATCCATTGCGCGACCGCAAGCTGCTGCTCCACCGCCGCGAGATCGAACAGTTCGCAAGCCGGGTGGCGGAGCGGGGCAACACGCTGGTGCCGCTGTCGCTGTACTTCTCCAACGGGCGGGTGAAGCTGGAGCTGGGCCTGGCCAAGGGCAAGGAGGGCGTCGACAAGCGGCGCACGATCGCCGATCGGGAAAGCAAGCGCCAGCTGGAACGCGAGGTGAAGGAGCGGTTTCGGCGATGAGCGCCGCCGTCGAGGCGTTCTGGTCGCAGTTCATTCGCGAGACCGGCGCCCACGGCAAATACACCGCCTGGGGATTCGGCGACTCTCCCGAGATGGCCGCCGATCTGGGCCGGCTGGTGCGGGACGGTCCCAAGCGCGCCACCGCCGGGCTGCTGTCGGAGTACACCAACGGCAGCGAACCGATGCCGGCGGTGGGCGACTTCAGCGTGATCCTCGACGGCGACGGAGCACCGCTGTGCGTGATCCAGACCACCGCGGTGGAGGTGCGCCGGTTCGGTGACGTGGACGAGCAGTTCGCCTGGGCGGAAGGCGAGGGCGATCGCAGCCTGGCGTACTGGCGCGACGCCCACATCCAGTTCTTCGGCTCGATCGGCGTGTCGGTCAGCGACGATACCGAGGTGGTGCTGGAGCGCTTCGACCTGGTCTGGCCGGTCCCCGCGGAGGTGGCCTAGCCGGGGTGCTGAGAGCGGTACTCGTCCAGCGCCGCCTGCGCAGCGGCGGCGGCGGTGTCGCGCACCTCGAACAGAATCCGATCCCCGTCGCGGGCCAGCTCCGCCCGCCAGAACTCGACCGGGGTCGATCCGTCGGAGTCGAGCGCAAGCCCCATCACCGTCCACGGGTCGAACCCGATCAGGCGCAGCTCCAGGCCCAGCGCTCCGGCCTGCTGCTGGAGCTGTTCGAGGTCGTCGTCGGGCATGACGGGTCGTAGAGTATCCGCAGGTATGGCCCGCTTTGTCGTGCAGCTCCATGATGCCACCACGCTGCATTTCGACCTGCGCCTCGAGGCGGGCGGTGTGCTGCGCTCGTGGGCGGTGCCCAAGGGGCCGTCGATGGATCCGGCGGTGCGCCGGCTGGCCGTCGCGGTGGAGGATCACTCGCTGTCGGCAGGCGAGTTCGAGGGGGTCCACGAGGGCAGCACCCGGGGGTCGGGGGCGGTGATCGTCTGGGACGAGGGCACCGTCGAGATCACCCGCGACGAGCCCGGCCACCTGTCGTTCGAGCTGCACGGTCGCAAGCTGGCCGGGCGTTTTGGCCTGACCTGCACCGGCGGGCAGAGCTGGATCTTGGTCAAGGCGGTCGACGCCGCCGCCCGGGCCGGTTCCGACGTCGTGGCCGAGCAGCCCGCGAGCGTTCGCAGCGGGCGGACATGGCAGCAGGTGGCGGCCGCGGAGCCTGGCCGGTGAATCGCCCGCGGAGCTGCAGGCCTGGGCGTCGGTTGAAGAGTGGCCGCCGGCACCGGCACTGTTCGAGCGGTGGCACGCCGATCCCGACGTGCACCCGTTCGTGCTGACCCACGACGGCGTGGCGGTTGGTTACGGCGAGGTGTGGCATGACGCCGGCGAGTACGAGGCCGAGCTGGCCCGCATCATCGTCTCTCCCAACGCGCGAAACCGCGGCCACGGCCGCCGATTGACGCAACTGCTCGCGGCGCAGGCCGAACGGGCCGGTTTTGACGATGTGTATCTCCGGGTTGTCCCGTCGAACGCCGGCGCGATTGCGTGCTACCGGGCCGCGGGTACTTCTGGATGCGCCAAACCTAGTCGGCTGCCACCCGGAAGCGGGCAACCAGGCGCTCCAGCTCGCCGGCGGTTGTGGTCAGCCGCTCCGCCGAGGTCACGATCTCGGCGGTGGAGGCGGTCGTCTCCTGGCTGGAGGCCGATACCTGCTCGACGGCCGCGGAGGACTGCTCGGACACGGCGGCCACCTCGGTCAGGCTGTTGGTCATCTGGCGGGCGCCGTCGCGCACCGCCTCGATCGCCACCAGCACGTCCGAGACCTGGCTGGTCACCTGGGATACCGACTCGCCGATGGCGAGGAACGCCTCGCGGGCGGCCTCCACCGTCTCTGCCCCGGACTCGGAGCGGCGGGCCGATTCGTCCACCACCTCGACCGCGCGGTTGGTCTCGGCCTGGATCTCGCAGATCAGCGAGCTGATCCGTGCGGCGGCCTGCTCCGACTCCTCGGCCAGCTTCCGCACCTCCTCTGCGACCACCGCGAATCCGCGCCCCTGCTCACCGGCTCGAGCGGCCTCGATGGCGGCGTTCAGCGCCAGCAGGTTGGTTTGGCCGGCGATTCCGGTGATCGCCTCCACGATCCCGCCAATCTCCTCCGACTTGGCCGCCAACCTGCGGATGGCGGCCGTCACCGATTCGGCCGACTCGCGCAGCCCGCCCATCGCCTCACTGGCGGCGGCAGCCGACTGGACGCCTGCTTCGGCGGCTTCGCGTGCGTTCCCGGCCACGGAGCTGGCCTCATTGGCGCTGGACGCGCTCAGGTCGATGCCGTGGGAGACCGCGTCGGCGGCCATCCGGGCCGATTCGGCCAGACGTGCCTGGCGTTCGGCTCCGGAGGCGACGTCCCCCATCGCGTGGGCAATCTCCTCGATCGCACGACCGGCTCCGGCGCTCGTCTGCGACATGTTCTCCGCGGCTCCGCGGACAGAGTTCGAAGCCCCGCCGATCTCGCCCACCAGCGCCGCGAGGTTCTCCACCATCGAGTTGAAGCTCTCACCCAGGCGTCCCAGCTCGTTGTCACCGGCGGCGGCGCGAACGGTCAGGTCGCCTCGGGCAGCGGCTTCGCTGGCGTACATCAGATCGGCGATCGGCCGGCGGATGCCGCGCACGATGAAGATCGAGACTCCGATCGTCACGATCACGCCGAAGAGCACCGCGAACACGCCCAGGAGCCGGGCGGTGCGTGCGTATCCGCGGGCGACGGCGACGTCTCGGTCGCGCAGCTGGTCGATCCGTGTCCGCACCTCCAGCAGCGCGTTGTAGGGCACCTGGACGTACCGATTGGCCTTCAGCAGCGCCGCGGTCGCCGCCTGGCGATTGCCGTGCTTGAACGCGGGGAAGAGCAGGTTGTGGACGGTGTCGTCGTGGTGATGGTCGGCCACGCTGGCGGCCGCCGACACCCGGGTGATGACAGGGTCATGCACCTCGGAGACGGCGGTTGCTCCGCGGTCGCCCAGGGTGACAGCCTCTTCCCACCGGCGCATGTGCACGGGATTCCAGGTGGCCACCAGGGCGTTTTGCTCGAACATCTGAGCCTGGGTGCTGCGGATCTGCTCGGCGATGCCCTTCTGCGCCGCGGTCCACCGCAGCGACTGTGACCACGCACTCTGCGAGCGGGCGGCGACCGTCAGCACGGCGGCCATCGATATCAGGGATACGGCGATCACCAGGCCGAACCCGAGCACGAGCTTTCGCTTGATTGACCAACTGGCAGGGTGCAAGGGTTCCTCCACACGTAATCGACGGTGCGTGCGGCACGGCGAGGCCGCACGCACCGGATGATCGGACGCGGGGGCACCGGGTTTACCTCAGAGCAGCTCGGGTCGGCTAGGAGTACCAGGCCGGGGGATCCACCCCGGGAGCGGGTGGCTCGGCCGTCTGGCCGCCGGCGTACTCGGGCCGCTCGGTGGTGGTGCACCACACCGACACGCTCTCGAACCGCTCAGCCATCAGCCGGGCTGTGACGTCCTGGACGGCGGCGTCGGTGACGCTTGCGCGAGCGTCGGTCTCGATCACCAGCAGCCCCTCCTGTCCCTCGGTGAAGTAGGTCGCGCGCACACCTGTTCCCGAGAGCGGCTGTTTGAGCCAGTGGAAGCCGATTCCGTCCAGCTCCGGTCCCCAGTCGAATCGGTATCCGAGAGGCTCCAGGAACGCGCGCAGGCCTTCGACCGGGATCGCAGAGAACCTCACCTCGAGACGCATCCGGTCAGTGTAGAGGTGTCGGCCGCTCAGCCTGCGTTGGCGTAGCGCACGATCAGCTGGTCGGTGAGCCACTCGACCGGGGCATGGTCATCGGTCAGCGGATCGCTTGACGGAGGCTCGGGCTGCATCGCTCGGGCCAGGCCGGCGGCGGGGGTGAGGGCGGGGGCGGCGGTGACCAGGCGCGCGCGCAGCGTCCGGGCGGACACCGGCCGGGTGAATCCCACCACGATCTCGTTGAACCCGCCGACACGCCAGCGATACACCGCCGGGAACACCGTCGCCATGGTGCCGGCGACGGCGCGGGGCAGCTCCTCGCTGCCGGGGATGGTGCCGACGTTGGCCATCACCATGCCTCCGGGCTGCAGGCGATCCTGGGCCAACCGCCAGAACTCCTGGGTGGTGAGGTAGAAGGGGATGTAGGGCTGGCGAAACGCGTCCAGGAAGATCGCGTCGTACTGGGTGGAGTGGGTGGCCAGATACGGGCGGCCGTCGGCAGTTGCGACCCGCACCCGCGGATTGGAATCGAGCCCGAAGTACCGGCGTCCGATCTGCGTGACCGTCGGGTCGAGCTCGATGCCGAGCACGTTCACCTTCGGCCAGTAGGTGCCGTAGGCCCGGCCCACCGTGCCGCCGGCGTAGCCGATCATGGCCAGCGACCGCAGCCCGGGCCCGTGGAGCAGCGGTGCCAGCAGGAACTGATCCCAGTACCCGCCGGTGAGCACGCGGTGCGGGTACCACACCGAATGGTCCGCCCAGCCTTCGTTGAGGTGGAGCACGCGGCCGTGGTGTGCGATCTGCTGCACCTGGATGAACTGGTAGGCCGACTCGCCCTCCCAGATGACGCCGCTGCCGGGCTTGACCAGCCCCGGCGGGATCAGCGCGACCACCGCCACCGCTGCGGGCACCAGCACATACCGGCGCCCGAGCGCGGGTGTCGCGGCCAATCCCAGCATGGCTGCGGTCAGCAGCATGGTGCGCCGGGTGCCGATCAGCGGGATCAGCACCACCACCGGCAGGAAGGTGCCGAGGATCGCGCCGGCCGTGGACAGCGCGTACATCCGGCCTGCGATCTCGCCGGCGCGTTCCACCGAGTCGACCGCGAGTCGAACGGCAAACGGCGAGGCCATTCCCAGCAGCGTGATCGGCACCGAGAAGAGCGCCATCGAGGCGAAGAACGACCCCAGGAAGGCGCCCACCGAAGCCTCGGCAAACGCGTTCACGGCAACCGACAGCAGCGGTTCGGCAACGAAGGGGATGACGGCGATCGCGATCGCCGCGCACAGCACCAGCCCGCACATGTATCGCAGGGTGGGATGGCGGTCGGCCAATCGGCCGCCCCAGAAGTAGCCGACCGAGAGGTAGATCAGGATCAGCCCGATGATGTTTGCCCACACCAGGATCGACGCCCCGAAGAACGGAGCGAGCAGCCGCGAGGCGGTCATCTCGGTGGCCATCGTGCCGGCTCCGGCGACGAACACCAGGGGATACAGAAGTCGATTCACGTTACCCGCAGCGTATCCGTGGGTATGATGGCCCGGCTGTGAAGCGAGTCTCGATAGCCGATCCAACCTTCCACTACGACTCGGCTGACCCTGAGGGGTTCAAGGCCGGGATGTTTCGCATCGGGCCGTCCGTGGAGGCGACCGGCACCGGTTCCACGGTGTACGAGCTGCCCCCGGGAGAGGCGCTCTGCCCCTACCACTATGAGTACGGTGAGGAGGAGTGGCTGCTGGTGCTGCAGGGCCGGCCGACGGTGCGCCACCCCGAGGGCTCGGATCAGCTTGACCAGTGGGATCTGGTGTTCTTCCCGTCCGGCCCCGCCGGTGCCCACCGCGTCCAGAACGACACGGACGAGACGGTGCGGGTGCTGATGTACGCCAACCTCACCCATCCCGGCGCGACCGTCTACCCCGACAGCGACAAGATCGGGATCTGGACCGGAAATCGCGCTGACGACCTGCTGGTGAAGCGCACCAGCGGCGTGCAGTACTACGAAGGGGAGTAGCCGCCCGGTAGAATGGGGTGGTGGTTCCTGGGGGCGTACTGGTTTCGACATGGTCGTTTCTCGGGGAAGGTTGCAAGCCGAGGTTCCAGGTGGCCTCGTAAAATCCCTGGAAAACCGCAAGTGCGGAAAATGATCTCGCACTCGCTGCCTAATTAATTAGGTAGCGCGTCGGCCCCTCCGGCCCGTGGGAGGGATCGCCGGCGTCAGCTAACGGGCTTGCTGGAAGGGGGAGCGCCTGCGCCGCCGACCGGGACTCCAAAGATGGGCTAGTCCGCAGGGTGGCCTGTTCGGGGGCAGCCCAAGGGCGAATCTCAAACCCGGACTACGCTTGTAGACGCTTTCTTCGTGCGGTCATGGACGCGGGTTCGATTCCCGCCGCCTCCACTGACACCTGGAGTGGGAGGAGCTGTGGTTATCCGAGCTCGGCGTACTGGGGGGCGTTGTCGCCGATCACGTGCCAGCTCGCCATGTAGTCGACGTTCCAGTGGAAGCTCGGAGTGAGGTCGAGATCGCGCATCAACCCCGCCGCCACGAAGTACTTCTCGCCCAGGTCGTCGTAGATGCTCGAGCCGCAGTTGCTGCAGAAGTTTCGCGGCGCCAGTTCGCTCTCATAGCGGCTGACCAGTTCCTGCCCCTTCGTGAAGTGGAAATTCTCGGCGGCCACGATCACTCCGGCCAAGCTCTCGCCGGTCCATCGCTGGCATCGGGTGCAGTGGCAGTACCCGAGCCTCTCCGGATCTGTGAGCTTTGTGGTGCAGGACGCAGGCAGTGTGGCTAGGGTAGAAAATCGTGTCGTTCACGCTGAGGAACCTCAAAAAGGATCTGGATGACGTCGGGTCCAACTTCGACGGTGCACCGGATCTGGAATTCCGAATGGCGACCGACGCGCTCGAACTCGAGCACTCAGGGCTGTGCTACCAGCGCATCCCACCCGGCTGCCGCTTTCCGTACGGTCACACACACGCGACCCAAGAGGAGGTGTACGTCGCCGTACGGGGGAGTGGACGCATGAAGCTCGACGATCAGATCGTCGAGCTCGAGCAGTGGGACGCGGTGCGCGTGGCGCCGGGCACGTGGCGAGGCTACGAAGCGGGCCCCGAGGGCCTCGAGCTGCTCGTGATCGGAGCGCCCAGCCTCGGCGAGGATCGGCGCGCTGACGTTGAGGGCCGGCGCGATTGGTGGACTGACGAGCCCTCGCCAGACTGACCGCCGGTGAGCTCCCCTCAGGCTTTCGATTCGTTCAGAGCCACAGCACTGCGAATCAGCGCCTTCAGCGCTCCCTCGTCGATCTGCTCGCCCTCGTGGAAGTCGATGGCACGCCGGGTGTTTCCCTCCAGGCTGGAGTTGAAGAGGCCTGAGGGGTCCTCCAGCGACGCCCCCTTGAAGAATGTCATCTTGACGACGTTCTTGTAGGTCTCACCGGTGCAGATGATTCCGTCGTGGTACCACACCGGAACGCCTCTCCACTTCCACTCCTCGACGACGTCGGGATCGGTGTCCTTGACCAAGGCACGCAGCCGGCTGAGCATCTCGCCCCGCCAATCGCCGAGCTCCTCGATTCTCGCGTCGATCAGTTCAGAGGGAGACGTGGTTTTCTGCGACTCGCTGTTCGTCATACCGGTTTCCTTACTGTCGGTTACCCATCGTGGCCGCGCTCGAGTTTGAGTTCGGCGGCGTGATCGGGCACATACTTCTGGGAGTTCCTGGGCGGCCGTACGTAGCCGCTGTCGGGTTGGCGCGGCGGGAGCTTGGGAGGGGGCGGCGGGGTGCGATCCTCCCACGGGATGCGAGACAAGAGATGCGCGATGCAGTTGAGCCGGGCCCGGCGCTTGTCGTCGGCTTCCACCACGAACCACTCCGTGCCGGGCAGATCGGTCTGCTCGAACATCTCGTCCTTCGCCCGCGAGTAGTCAACGTAGTGCGATCGGGATTTGAGATCCATCGGTGACAGCTTCCAGCGCTTGGTGGGGTCGTCGATGCGATCCTGGAACCGGCGCCGCTGCTCGTCGTCGGAGACCGAGAACCAGTACTTGGTGAACAGGATTCCGTCGTCGATCAGCATCCGCTCGAACTGTGGCACCTGGCGCATGAACAGGCGGTACTGCTCGGGCGTGCAGAACCCGAGCACGCGCTCCACGCCGGCGCGGTTGTACCAGCTGCGGTCGAACAACACGATCTCGCCGGCCGCCGGCAGCTGTGCGATGTAGCGCTGGAAGTACCACTGGGTCGTCTCTCGATCGGTCGGCGCCGGCAGCGCCGCGACCCGTGCATATCGCGGGTTCAGCGGCTCGGTGATGCGCTTGATGGTGCCGCCCTTGCCGGCGGCGTCGCGACCCTCGAACAGCACCACCACCCGCTGGCCTTCGTCGCGCACCCACGTCTGCAGACGGGCCAGCTCGACTTGGAGCCGTGCGAGCTCCGCCTCGTAGACCTCGCGGTCGATCCGTGGGGGGCGGTGCTTGGCCATCCCGGAGATCCTACCGATGCCCCTAGGATGCGTCGATGACCGCAGCTGTCAGCGTGCGGCCGGGGCGGCCGGCCGACATCGACTCCATGCAGCAGATCGAGATCGCTGCGGGCAGCCTCTTCGCCGAGATCGGCATGCACGACGTGGCTGAGGACGGTGCACACGAGACCGAGCTCCTGGCGGGATACGTGGCAGCGGGACGGGCGTGGGTGGCCGAAGTGGACGGGGTGGTGTGCGGCTATGCCCTGGTCGACGTTCTCGACGCTCAAGCGCATCTGGAGCAGGTCACGGTGCACCCGGAATACAGCCGCCGCGGGATCGGCCGCGTGATCATCGACCACGTTGCCGAGTGGGCGCGCACGCAGGGGTACGCGGCGATCACGCTGCTCACCTTTCGCGACGTGGCCTGGAACGGGCCGTACTACCGGCGGCTCGGGTTCGTGGACGTTGCTGACGCTGATATGGGCCCCGAGCTTGCGGCGCTCCGTGCGCACGAGGCGGAGCTGGGGCTCGATGTCTCCATCCGCGGCGCGATGCGGATGCCGCTGGGCTGAATGCAGCGCCGGCCATCGCGGCGGTTTGCAGGCTCCACGCGAAACGGGGAGGGTGGACGCCGCGACGGCCGGCGACACAGTCTACGCTTTTTTGCCGCATTTTGCGGGAATTCAAACGGTTGTTTCGCGCGCGGCGTCAGCCGATGCGCTTTGCCCGCCCGCTCCATTCCCGCTCTCGCAGGACGTACTTCTGGGTCTTGCCGGTGGACGTCTTGGGGAGCTCGCAGAACTCCACCGCCGACGGGCATTTGAAGTGGGCCAGCCGCTCGCGGCAGAACGCGATCAGCTCGTCCTCGGTCACCTGCTCCCCGGGGCGGGTGGTGACGAACGCCTTTGGTCGTTCCCCCCAGCGGTCGTCGGGCATAGCCACCACCGCACACTCGAGCACCGCGGGGTGGGCGGCGACAGCCTGCTCCACCTCGATGGTGGAGATGTTCTCGCCGCCGGAGATGATGATGTCCTTGGCACGGTCGCGCAGCTCGAGATAGCCGTCGGGGTGCATCACCCCCATGTCGCCGGAGTGGAACCACCCACCCCGAAACGCGTCGGCTGTGGCCTGCGGGTCCTGCCAGTAGCCCTTCATCACGTTGTTTCCGCGCATCACCACCTCCCCGATCGTGGCGCCGTCGGCAGGCACGTCACGCATCTCCTCGTCCACCACCCGCACCGGCTCGATGTCGAGGAATGACACGCCCTGCCGTGCCAGCCGCTCGGCCCGCGTCGCATCCGGCAACTGGTTCCACTGCTGCTGCCATTTGCAGATCGTGTGCGGTCCGTACGTCTCTGTCAGCCCGTACAGGTGGCGCGGCCACAGGTTCAGCTGCTGCATCTCGGCCAGCAGCGTGGGGGATGGCGGCGCGGCGGCAACCGCGACGGTCACCGGCGTTTCCAGCCGATGAGCCGAGGGGTGATTGACCAGCCCGATGTGCACCACCGGGGCACCGCAGTAGTGGGTCACACGCTCCTGGTCGAACAGCCTCCAGATTTCCGCTGAGTCGACGTTTCGCAGACACAGATGCGTGCCGCCCACGGCCGTCACCGCCCAGGTGTTGCACCAGCCGTTGCAGTGAAACATGGGAAGCGTCCACAGGAACACCGTGTCCGATGTGTAGCCCACCTCGATGATCTCGCCCAAGGCATTCAGGTAGGCGCCGCGATGTGTGTACATCACACCCTTCTGGCGGCCGGTCGTGCCCGAGGTGTAGTTGATTGCGATCACATCCTCGTCGTCTGAGACCTCGTGTGCTGCTGCGCGGCCCTCGGGCGCGTCGGAGATGAATCTGCCGTACGGCGAGTCGGGACGATCGGTGTCATCGATCACCACCCGAGGCAGGGTGCTGTCTCCCAGCAGGTGCTCCAGGTCGGTGTGCACGAAGATCATGCGGGCGCCGGAGTGACCGAGGATGTAGTCGACGTCCTCGGCGGAGAGGCGGGTGTTCATCGCCACCAGGATCGCGCCCGCCGCCGGCACCGCGAAGTGGGCCTCGAGCAGCTCGGGGATGTTCGGACACAGAAAGGCCACGCGGTCGCCCGGCTCGACGCCGGCGTGCCGAAGCGCCGCCGTCAGCCGCTGGGCGCGCTCACCGAACTCGCGATAGGTGTAGCGACGCTCTCCATAGATCACCGCGGTGCGCTCCCCGAACACCGCCGCAGCGCGGGCCAAGAACGGCACCGGGGACAGCACTTCCCGGTACACGGGGCGGTCGCTCACACTGGCGTCGTGCGTGCCCATGCTCAGAGCAGAGTGTCGCAGAAACTACCCGGCAAGGCCTTGAGCGAGATACCGAGCCGCGATCAGCAGCACGAGTATCCCGAGCGTGCGCCGGATCACGGTTTCCGGCAGGTGGGGTTGGAGGCGCGCGCCGGTGTAGCTACCCACCAGGCCGGCTACTCCCATCGAGAGGCCAAGCACCCAGTCGGGCGCAATCGACCCGCCGTGCTGGGTTTGCAGGATTTGGTAGGTGATCACCCCGGCCACGGACGTCAGGAAGGTTGCGGCCAGCGCCGCGCCGGCGACGTCGAACACGCTCAGCCCCAGCGCCAGGAGGATTGGTGCCAGGATCGAGCCACCTCCAATCCCGTAGATGCCGCCGATCGCGCCGACGGCCAGGGCGAGGATGAAGATCACGCGACGGGAAGGCTCGGAGCGCCGGCTGCTCCCGGTTGGCGGCCGCACGCCGACGGTGGCAAGCCATGCCCCGAGTGGGAAGAGGACAAGCGCGACCACGATCAGAAACGCCTGCGGCCCCGCCAGCAATTCGACTCGGATGACCGCGCCCACGATGACTCCGGGGAGCGTGCCCAGGGCGAGTGTGCGAGCCAGTCCCCCTCGCAGCGTGCCGGCTCGCCAGTAGCGGAGCAGCCCGCCGGGTGTCGCCACGATGTTGTAGAGCAGGTTGGTCGGCGTGACCGCCGGGCTCGGGACATCCAAGATCGACACCTGCACCGGTAGCAGCAGCACCGCGCCGGAGACGCCCGCCGGTGTGGTCAGCACCGCGATCGCAAACGCAAACAGGCAACCTTCAAGGATCTGCACCGCCGAAGTGTCTCTCAGCCACCTTCCGTAAAGCGCTGAATGTGGTGAGTACAAGAGCCGAGTGGTGAATAACGGTGCCAGGCACCGTTATTCACCATGGCTCAGCTACCGGGCGGGGGCGAGTGCCTCACGTTCGAGGTAGTGGTGCACCAGCTGGACGACGGTGGCGCCTTCTCCCATCGCCGTCGTGACCCGCTTGACCGACGCATGGCGGACGTCGCCGGCGGCGAAGACGCCCGGGACGCTCGTCTCCAGCAGCATCGGAGCGTGCTCCGGCCGGCCGCCGGTGTCCACGTCGTCGCCGGTGAGCACGTATCCGCGCTCGTCCCGCTGGACGGCGCCGTCCAGCCAGTCGGTGCGCGGCTCGGCTCCGATCAGCACGAACAGCCCCGCCGTTGGGATCCGCTCGGTCGTCCCGGTGGAGCGGTCGTGCACCACGATCGCTTCGAGCTGTCCGTCGCCGTCACCGTCGACCAGCTCGACTCCGAGGCGGACTGACACGTTTGGCAGCCCCTGGATCTCGGTGATCAGGTACTCGGACATGCTCTTGGAGAGCGAGCCTCCACGCACGAGCAACGTGACCTTGTCGGCGTACTTGGCCAGGTGGGTCGCCGCCTGCCCGGCCGAGTTACCGCCCCCGACGATGGAGACGTGACGCCCCCGCATCGCCCGAGCCTCGCTCATCGCTGCGCCGTAGAACACCCCGGCGCCGATCAGCGACTCCAGCTTGGGGATCCCCAGCCGGCGCCAGGCAACGCCGTTGGACAGCACCACGGTGCGCGCCGTCACCCGTTGGCCGTCGGCCATCTCCACGACCCGCTTGTCCCCGGAGACGTGCAGTGCGCGCACCTCCTGGGCGAACACCAGGTTTGCTCCGAACAGCCACGCCTGCTCGCAGGCGCGATAGGAGAGCTCCTGTCCGCCGATTCCCCAGGGGAAGCCGGGGACGTTGCGGATGCGTGAACTCGAACCCGCCTGGCCGCCGGAGATCTGCCGCTCCAGCACGATCGTGTCGAGACCTTCCGAGGCAGCGTAGACAGCGGCCGAGAGGCCGGCCGGGCCGGCACCCACGATGGCCAGGTCGTACTCGGTCTCGCCCACGCACGTCCCGCCGCCCACCGCTTTGACCAGATCGCCGTCGGTGGGATCGACCAGCACACGGCCGTCGTGGCGGACGGCGGTCGGCAGCCGTGAGGAGGCCTGTCCGGCTTCGTCCAGGATGGCGACCCCCTCCGCGGAGTCGGTCTCGTGGAATGCGAACGGAGTGTTGAAGCGCGTCAACAGGTCGCGGATCTCGTGGCCTCGGGCACTGTTTTGCTCCGCCGCGATCCGAAACATGGTGAACCCCTCCGGCGCGGTTCGCGCCCAGCTCGCCAGGAACTCGCTCACCGCCGGGTAGAGCCCCAGGTCGGGAGTCCACGGCTTCACCAGGTGGTAGTCGATCTGGCCGCGCATCATCGCCGGCACGATCGGGTTGGCCGCGGTGTAGTCGCGTTCGACCAGCAGAATCCGCTTCGCCAGCGGATGAATCGCGTGGGCGCTTCCCAGGAAGTCGATGCCGGTCATCTCGGGCATGCACTGGTCGGCGATCACCAGCGCGACCGGGTCGGCTGTCTCCGCCAGCGCGTGCAGCTGCGCCAGCCCGGCCGTCGGCCCATCGGTGGCGATGATCGAGGTGTCGTTCCCAAACCGCCGACTGAGGTCGGCTTCGAGCGCTCCCAGCACAGACGGATCGGATGAGACCAGGAAGATGATGGGGTCTGCGGCGCCGGAGGGAGAGTTCCCCGATCCACGCGGCGAAAGCCGCCGCTTCAGATCGGGAGGTGGTGCTATTGAGATTGCCATACACGTCCCCTAACTAGTACGATCGTTCGTTCTTGATGTGGAACTATACGACCGTTCGTGCTATCTTGTCAAGTGATGACCGACACCGACCTCACAGCCGAAGTCCCAACCCGAGTGCGCAAGCGCCGCAGCGACGGTGAACGAAGCCGCAACGCGATCCTGCGCGAGGCCGCGCAGCTGGCCACCGTCGAGGGCATCACCGGACTCTCGATCGGCCGCTTGGCAGACGCTGTGGGGATGAGCAAGAGCGGCCTGTTCGCCCATTTCGGCTCCAAGGAGGAGCTGCAGCTGGCGACCATCGACACGGCGAGTGCCCTCTTCACCGAGACGGTGATCGATCCGGCCCTGGAGGCTCCCACCGGCCTCGAGCAGCTGCAGCAGCTCGCCGAGCGCTTCCTCCAGCACGTGCAGGGTGGCATCTATCCGGGCGGCTGCTTCTTCGCGTCGGTGGCGGCCGAGGTGGACACACACCCGGGGCCGGTGCGCGACTTGGCGGTGAAAGTGATCGAGGAGTGGTACGGGCAGCTGAGGGCGGCTGTCGTCACGGCGCAGGCGGAGGGGGACATTGACTCAGCCGAGGATGCCGATCAGCTCACCTTCGAGCTCGACTCGTACCTGCTGATGGCAAACGCGCAGTTTGTGATCATGCAGGAGCCGGCGCCGATCGAGCGGGGCCGCCGCGCCATCGACCGCCGTCTGGCCGAAGCCTCACCGCGCTGAGCGAACCGTCCTTTCAGACCGCCCGGCTGTCGATGACCCCGGTCACGGTGGCAGACGCCGGCGAGATGGTCACCGTGCTCGGCGACTCACGCCTGCATGAGTTCATCGGCGGCGCGCCGGACTCGCTGGACGAGCTGCGCGAGCGGTACCGGCGGCTGGTCGACGGGTCAGGCGACCCCGCCGAGGAGTGGCTCAACTGGACCGTCCGCACCAAGGACGCCGACACCGCGATCGGGACGTTGCAGGCCACCGTCTCGACGGCGTCCGACGGCCGCGCGCGGGCGCATGTGGCCTGGGTGATCGGCGTCGGTTGGCAGGGCAGGGGATATGCGAGCGAAGCCGTTTGCGGCCTGGTCGAGTGGCTCCAAGGCCGTGGTGTGGACGAGGTTGTGGCCCACATCCATCCCGACCATCACGCCTCGGCCGTTGTCGCGAGCCGCGCCGGTCTCCGCCCCACCGACGAGCGGCGGGACGGAGAGGCGGTATGGCGCCTGGCCGTTACGGCACGCGGTCATGTTGACCACCGGCTCAACGGGGGTTAGGCCGCCGCGGCGGCCTTCTCGAGCGCCTCGATGTCGATCTTGCGCATGGTCAGCATCTCGCTCATGACCCGCTGGGACTTCTCCCGGTCGGGATCGGACAGCAGCTCGAGCAGCCGCGCCGGAACGATCTGCCAGGAGACGCCAAAGCGGTCCTTCAGCCAACCACAGGGGCCCTCCTCGCCGCCGTCGGCGAGTGCGTTCCAGTAGTGGTCGACGTCGTCCTGGGACTTGCAGTCGACCTGGAACGAGATCGCCTCGCTGAACGTGAACTGGGGCCCGCCGTTGAGGGCCACGAACTTGTGGCCGTCCAACTCGAAGCTCACGACCATCACCGTCCCCGCCTCTCGAGGGCCGGCCTCGCCGTACCGCTCCACGTGGGTGATCTTCGAGTTCGGGAAGACCGAGGTGTAGAACTCCGCCGCATCTTCGCCTTCGGTGTCGAACCACAGGCATGAGGTGATCTCGGGCATCGTTTCTGTCCTTCCGCTGGGTACTTTCACTTCACGGTAGACGGCCGCTGCCGCGAAAACTCATCGCTGGGCGGTGAATAAAAGGTGCCTGGCACCTTTTATTCACGCCGGAGGGTTGCTTGGAGGGCGGCGCTGACGGGCACGGCGATTGCGCGGGAGTAGGTGGTGGTCATGTGGTCGGTATCCCAATAGGCCACCGTGTGGCCGACCACGATCGGGCACTTGCCGTCGTAGCAGAACCACTTCAGGGTCGGCAGGTAGAGGGCTCCGTGGCTGAGCGTGAGCCGGCGGATGGTGCTGTGCTCGGTGGCGAGCTCGCGCGGGTAGATCAGGGTGCACGAGCCCAGCGTCGCACCCGGTTTCAGCAGACAGTCGATCGGATTGATGGCCGGGTGTCGCGGCGGATCCTCGATCACCACCACCTTGGGGACGATCTTCTTGATCGCGGCCACCTCCGCCGCCATGCCGTTGTACATGTCCTCCACCGGTATTCGCGGGTCGTAGTACTGCGCGATCACCACGAACCCGGGGTGCAGCGTGCGAATCCGCTGAAGCGCGTGCCGGTACCACGTGCGGCAGTCGCCGCCGCCCGAGGCCACCCCGATGGTGCAGCCGGCACGCACGACCGGGGTCAGCGCCCAGCGGCGGGTGCGGGCGTAGTAGGCCAGCGACGGCATCCAGGCCGCCGCGTGTGAGTCGCCGAACACGATCATCCTGCGCGTGGCGTGCACCGCCCCCAGGGTGCATCGCTTACCCAGTCCGCCCAGCCGGACGCAGCCCTTGGGGCCGTCGTGGGAGATCTGCGGGATCGACGGGTCAAGCACCTTTGGGATCGGCATCGCCATCCGTTTGGGCGTGACGCTCGCGGCCACCGCAGCCGTGTACCTGGGCAACGGTCTGGGCACGATCGGGGCGTGCGTGATCGCCTTGGCCTCGACCGCCACCGACGAGGCCAGCAGACCCGTCACCACCACCATCGACACCGTGATCGGCCACAACGCCAGCGCCGGGCGCGGCATCTGCAGCCGATGCATGTGCCGGATCGGGTTCTCGAAGTAGCGGTAGGTCACCAGGCTGACACCGAACCCAACCAGCAGCAGCAGGAGGTTCTGCCACACCGGCAGCGCGTGACCGACGTACTCGGCGGTGATGATCAGGATAGGCCAGTGCCACAGGTAGAAGGCGTAGGAGCAGTCGCCGGTGATTCTCATCGGGCGAAGCCGCAGCAGCGCCTCGGCTCCGCCGCGCGGAGCGCGTGCCAGTCCGCCGATCAGCACCAGCGCGGTTGCCAGCACCGGCAGCAGCGCCGCATATCCGGGGAACTTGGTGGTGCTGGTGTACCACACCGAGGCCAGCAGGATCCCGGCCAGGCCGATCCAGGTGAACGCAGCGCACAGCCGCTCGGGCAATCGCTTCAGCTGCGGCGTGCACACCGCGACCAGTGCGCCCACGCCCAGCTCCCAGCCTCGCGCGAGCGTGGAGAAATAGGCATGCACCTGGTCGGTCGAGGTGTCGCGCACGGAGTAGGCGAACGACGCCAGCACACAGGCGCCCACCACCACGGCCAGCCGCCGCAGCACGATCTCGTGGGGCAGCCTCCTGCCGCGGCCGCGCAGCAGCACCAGCGACACCGCCAGAAGCGCCGGCCAGACGATGTAGAACTGCTCCTCGACCGCCAGTGTCCAGAAGTTCTGCAGCGGCGAGGGGGGATCGTCGGTGGCGAAGTAGTTTGCCCCGATCTCGGCGAAGTGGATGTTGGCGGCAAAGAACGTCGCCCAGATGGCGTCGTGGATCACCGACACTGCGCGGACGTAGTTGAGATAGTGCCAAGCCGCGACCACCGTGACCACCAGCGTGAGCGTGGCCGCCGGCAGGATCCTGCGGGCACGGGCACCGTAGAACTCACCGAACCTGACCCGCCCGGACTTCTCGGCCCGGCGCAACAGCCAACCGGTGATCAGGAAGCCGGAGATCACGAAGAACACGTCCACGCCGACGTACCCACCGGGCAGAAACGGGACCCCCGCATGGCACAACGCCACGGTCAGCACCGCGATCGCGCGCAGCCCCTGGATGTCCGGCCGGAACCGCCGCTCGGTGCGAGGTTCGATCGGATCGGTGGCCGGCTGGTGTGATTGAGGCGTCTGGAGCATGCCGCACGTCGCAGCACGCCGGGTCAGGGCGTGGCGTGCCGCCGTGCTTTCAGACTTTACCGGCACGCCCCGACGGTCCGGGGGGCGTCGCCAACCCCGCGTCAACACGGCTGTACCCAGATTGCCGGAGTGGACAACGCCCGTTGAATCGCGGAAGATCACCAAACCGTCCGGGGTATGATTCTCGTACGACTTAGGGCGGCCCCGAGTAGGAAGCGAGGAGTTGCGGATGCACACCGACGTGTCGGCGCTGGAGAGGCGGCCTCAGACATGGTCACGCTGATGTCCACCTCCAGCCAATGGCTCCTGGGGATTGGCGTTGGCGTCGTGGTGATCGCGGTGGCGGCGGCGATCGTGGTCACGATCGTGATGCTGGCCATGCGGATCGATCGCCAGGCGAAGACCTCGGAGGAGGCGGTGCGGCTCGTCCGCGACCAGACCTCGGAGCTCAACAACATCGGGCAGATCAACGATTCAGGGGTGCGCATCCTGCACTCGGCTCGGGCGCTTCGCAAAGTGGCGGTGGGCAAATGACCGTGCTCGCCCTGTCCTCCCACGCCTATTGGGAGATCGCGCTTGGCATCGGCCTGGTCGCGGCCCTGATCGTGGCCTTCCTGTTGGCGATCCTGATCCAGACCGTGCGCGGTATCCAGAAATCGGTTGACGGGTTGCTGGTGGCCGCCACCGAGGTCGCCGGGAACACTGCGAACATCCCGCAGCTGGAGGCCACCGCCCCGGTGCTGGGGATGATCATCACCGAAGCGGTGGTTCAGGACGGCTACATGAACGCCCTCACCGACGGGTACGGTGGCGCATGAGCACCAACGGACTCGCAATTCTGACGGTGCTGCTGATCGTGGTGGTGGTGGCGGTGCTGGCCGGCGCGCTGATCATCGTGCGCCAGAGCCTGACTCGCACATCCGAGGGCCTGGCCACGCTGGGCGGAGCGCTCGAAGGCGTCGAAGCTGAGCATCTCCGCCCGCTGGAGCCTGCGGTCAAGGCGATCAACGCCCAGTTCGACATCATCTTGAGCGCCATGCCCGGCATCGCCGCCAAGGCTGCCGTGGTGGCCGAGAGGAGGCCAAAGTGACGCTCTGGTGGATCGGAGACGCAATCCTCTTGCTGGTCGTGCTGCCGATCGTCATCTACCTGCTGCACGGGGTGCTGGAGGCGGCCAAGAGCATCGTTCCCAGCGTTCAGAAGATCTCGACGGTGGCCGCGGCGGGTTCCAAGGATCTGGACGCCACGGCACTGCTTCTGACCACACAGGAGCAGGTCAAGCAGACGGTGGCGGTGGTCGCCGACTACGGCGGCTCACTCGACGTGATCGTGGATGACGCGGAGGTGACGGCGTCATGACGGTACTCGCGATTGGAGCCGGAACCGGGATGATCGTGGCAGTTCTCTTGATCGTGCTGGCGCTCGTCTACTACCTGCTCTCGACCATCGTCCAGCTGTCGAAGATCGCAAACGGCTTGGACGATGTGATCAGAAGCGTGACCGAGATCATCGAGAAGAGCGCCCCGGTGAACGAGGTCGTGAAGGACATCAACGCCAACCTGGACGCGGGCGTCGACCTGCTCGAGGGGCTGTTGGTGAAGAAGGCCGGTCTGGTCGACGCGGTCGGCTTGGTGGACGGGCTGTATCCCGGTGCGGCGGAGGCCGGCTTCAGGAACTTCCCCGAGAGCACCGAGATCGAGGCGCCGCGGATCTCCGAGGTGTACACCAAGGGCACGCTCACGCTGGCCCGGCTCGGTCGCGAGGCTCCGATCGCCACGGCCAACCCTGCAGGCCCGGTGCTGCGCAACGTTGAGGGTGGCAGCCTGGCCGCGCGAGAGCTCTACCCCAGCGTGCGCCACACCAGCCCCGAGGAGCTGCCGCGATCGCCGGTGATCGGCACCGATGCCCCCATCCAGTATGAGCAGCGCGAGGACATCGGCGCGCCCCGAAAGCGGATGCCGGCAGGTACTTCCAGGACCGGCGGGACCGACGATCGCTAGGCTTCCAATATTCACCTCAATTACCCCTTTTTGCAGGCTGAAAGGAGCACGCTTTGCAGGTCCCGGCGGCATTTGAGTACGAGCGTGCAAAGAGCGTCGAGGGCGCCATCGCATCGCTGAAGGCGCACGGTTCAGAGGCGCGCGTGATCGCAGGTGGCCACAGCCTGCTGCCGATGATGAAGCTGCGGCTGGCCAATCCCGAGTACCTGGTCGACATCAACGATCTGAAGGAGCTGGCCTATATCCGCGAACAGGACGGCGAGATCAGGATCGGAGCCCTCACCCGGCATGTCGACCTGCTCAACTCCGACCTGCTGGCGCAGCGCTACACCCTGTTTCGCGATGCCGAGCACGTGATCGCCGACCCGGTCGTGCGAAACCGCGGCACCATCGGCGGATCGCTGTGCCAGGCCGATGCGGCCGAGGACCTGTCCGCCGTCTGCAGCGCAGCCAAGGCCAAGGTGGTGATCCGAAACGCCGACGGCGAGCGCGTGATTGGGATGGAGGAGTTCCACGTCGGGCCGTACATGACCGCGGTCGGTGAGGGCGAGATCCTCACCGAGGTGCGGCTGGCGCTGCGACCCGGAGCCGGCAGCGCGCACGAGAAGGTCGAGCGGCGCGCGGGCGACTGGGCGATCGCTGCGGCATCGGCGGTGGTGTGGATCCAGAACGGCGCCATCAGCGACGTCGGCATCGCGCTCAGCGCGGTCGGCCTCACGACCATCCACCTCACCCGGGCCGAGGAGCTGCTGCGCGGCAAGGCGCCCAGTGAGGAACTGTTCAAACAGGCCGGACAGATTGCGTCGGAGGACTGCTCTCCCGGCGCCGACGGCCGCGGCCCGATCGACTACAAACGACACCTCGCCGGCGTGCTCACCCAAAGGGCGCTGCGCCGTGCAACATCCCGCGCCACCGCTCAGGAGGTCTGATCATCAACGTCTCGATGACCGTCAACGGCGAGCACGTCTCGCGCGATGTCGAGCCGCGTCAGCTGCTCGTGCACTTCCTTCGTGAGACGCTCGATCTGACCGGCACCCACTGGGGCTGCGATACCTCCAACTGCGGCGCCTGCGTGGTGCAGATCGACGGCCGGCCGGTGAAGTCGTGCACGACCCTTGCGGTGATGTGCGACGGGCACGAGGTGCGCACGGTCGAGTCGCTCGAGGTCAACGGCGAACTCGACCCGATTCAGCAGGGCTTCCACGAGCGACATGCTCTCCAGTGCGGATTCTGCACCCCCGGGATGCTGATGACCACGCGGGCGCTGCTGGACGAGAACCCCGATCCCACCGATCATGAGATCCGAGTCGCCATCTCGGGCGGTATCTGTCGGTGCACGGGATACAAGAACATCGTGAGCGCGGTCCGCTGGGCCGCCGAGCACGAAGCTGCGACCAAACGAGAGGCATAGCGATGGCCACCATCGAGACCGAGAATCTCCCGAGTCCCTCCACCGAGCGCCCGATCGGCTTTGGCCGGCTCAAGCGCAAGGAGGATCCGCGCTTCATCCGCGGCCAGGGCAACTACCTGGACGACATCAAGCTGCCGGGGATGGTGTACGGGGCGATCCTGCGAAGCCCCTACGCCCACGCCAAGATCGTCTCGATCGACACCTCGCGCGCGCTGGCTCATCCCAACGTGGCCGCGGTTGTGACCGCGAAGGATCTCGAGACGCTCGGCCTGGCGTGGATGCCCACCATCTCCTACGACACGCAGGCCGTCTTGGCCGGTGACAAGGTGCGCTTCCAGGGCCAGGAGGTGGCGTTTGTGATCGCCACCGACGAGTACCACGCGGTCGATGCGCTGCAGCTGATCGATGTCGAGTACGAGCCGCTGCCTGCGATCGTGAACGCTCGCAAGGCGCTCGATCCCGACGCGCCGCTGATTCGCGACGACAAGGCCGGCCAGCGCGACAACCTCGCCAGCCCCACCTGGGAGGCCGGCGACCAGGCCGCCACCGACAGGGCGTTCGCCGAGGCCGACACGGTCGTCAGCCGCGACATCATCTATCCGCGCTGCCACCCGGCACCGCTGGAGACGTGCGGCATCATCGCCGACTTCAACCCCGAGACCGGCCAGCTGGACATCTACAACGGCAATCAGGCGCCACACGCCCACCGCACGGTGTACGCGCATGTGGCAGGCCTGGCCGAGCACATGATCCGGATCAAGTGCAACGACATCGGCGGGGGCTTCGGCAACAAGGTGCCGGTGTATCCCGGGTACGTGTGCGCCATCGCCGGCTCGATCGTGGCCGGCGTACCGGTCAAGTGGGTCGAGAACCGGTCCGAGAACCTGATGTCCACGGGCTTTGCCCGCGACTACATCATGCGCAGCGAGATGTGCTCCAAGGACGGCAAGATCACCGGCCTGCGGGTCGATGTGATCGCCGACCACGGCGCCTTTGACTCGACCGCCCAGCCGACCAAGTTCCCGGCCGGGTTCTTCCACATCTGCTGTGGCTCCTACGACCTCCAGGCCTCGCACGTCAAGGTCAAGGCCGTGTACACCAACAAGGCTCCGGGCGGCGTCGCCTACCGGTGCTCGTTCCGGATCACCGAGGCGGTGTACCTGGTGGAGCGGATGGTGGATGCTCTGGCGCTGGAGATGAAGGTCGACCCGATCGAGCTGCGCATGCGCAGCTTCATCGCGCCCGAGCAGTTCCCCTACGAGACCACCACCGGGTGGACGTACGACTCCGGCAACTACGCCGAGACGATGCGAGTGGCGATGGACATCGCCGGCTACGAGGAACTCCGCCGCGAGCAGAAGGAGAAGCGTGAACGCGGCGAGCTGATGGGCATCGGTGTGGCCTTCTTCACCGAGGGAGTGGGGGCCGGCCCGCGCAAGCACATGGACATCCTCGGCTTGGCGATGAACGACGGCGCCGACCTGCGGGTGCATCCGTCCGGCAAGGCGGTTGTCAGCATCAGCGCCCAGACGCAGGGCCAGGGCCACGAGACCACCTTCGCCCAGATCGTGGCCGAGGAGCTCGGCATCCCGCCCGAGGACGTCGAGGTGCGCCACGGCGACACCGACAAGTCGCCGTACGGCCTGGGCACCTACGGCAGCCGCTCCACGCCGGTCTCCGGTGCTGCGGTGGCGGTCGTCTCGCGCAAGGTGCGCGACAAGGCCCGCCTGATCGCCGCCACGATGCTCGAGACCCGGCCCGAAGACCTTGCCTGGGAGAAGGGTCGCTGGTACGTCAAGGGCGACCCCGAGAAGGGCGCCATGATCGAGGAGATCGCGGTGCGCGCCTACAGCGGCGAGCCGATGCCGGAGGGCATGGAGGGCGGCCTGGACGCGCAGGTGATCTACGACCCGCCCAACCTCACCTACCCGTACGGAGCGTACATCGCCGTGGTCGATATCGATCCCGACACCGCACAGGTCACGGTGCGGCGCTTCATCGCAGTCGACGACTGCGGCGTTCGCATCAACCCCATGATCGTCGACGGCCAGATCCACGGCGGCCTGGCGGAGGGCATCGGGATTGCGCTGATGGAGCTGATCAGCTTCGACGAGGAGGGCAACTGCCTCAACTCGTCGTTCATGGACTACCTGATCCCGACCGCGCTGGAGTGTCCCGACTTCGAGCTGGGGGAGACGGTCACACCGTGTCCGCACCACCCGCTCGGCGCCAAGGGCGTGGGCGAGTCGCCCAACGTGGGTTCGCCTCCCGCAATCGTGAACGCGGTGATCGACGCGCTGTACGAGACGCACGGCGTCGGGCACCTCGACATGCCGTGCACACCCGCCCGGGTGTGGGCGGCCATGCAGGGGAGGCCGGAGCCGCCGCAATGATGACCGCAGCCATGTCCCGGCGGGCCCTGCAGCTCGCAGCCGAAGGCACGGTGTTCGTCACCGCCACGGTGGTGCGGGCGCAGCGGCCCACCAGCGTGACTCCGGGCAGCGTGGCGCTGGTGCTGCAGGACGGGACGATCGACGGCTTCGTCGGCGGGGTGTGCACCGAGCACAGCATCCGCGCCTACTCGCTCCTTGCGATGCAGTCTGGCGAATCGGTGCTGCTTCGCATTCTGCCGTTCAACGAGGACGCCGACGCCGGCCGAACCGGTGAGGACGGCAAGGATGCAGACGGTGCCGTGACCGTGCAGAACCCGTGCCTCTCGGGCGGCGCCATCGAGGTGTTCCTGGAGCCGATGCTGCCCGCCCAGCGGATCCTGATCGTGGGCGAGACGCCGATCGCAGGTGCGCTGCTGCGGCTCGGCGGAGAGCTGGGGTTCGAGACGGTCGCCGTGGACGGCGCGGATCTGGAGCCGCGACCGCGTGATCTGGCGCTGGTGGTGGCCGCCCACGGACGCGACGAGCTGCACACGCTGCGGGTGGGGCTCGAGTCGGGCCTGCCGTACGTGGGACTGGTGGCCAGTCCCAAGCGAGGCACCGGCGTCTTGGCCGAGCTGCGCGGCGACGGCGTGACCGACGAGCTGCTGGGGCGGATCGACGTGCCGGCGGGCCTCGACATCGGCGCGCGCAGCCCTGCGGAGATCGCGCTCTCGATCCTCGCCAGCATCATCGCGGCCCGCAGCGACCTGCCGGCTGCGACGCCGAAGAAGGCCGGACCCACGCTGGCGGTCAATACTCCTGACTCATCCTCTCCGCCGCTGGCGGTCGATCCCATCTGCCACATGACGGTGGCCGTGGTTTCGAGCACGCCCTCGCTCCAGCACAACGGCGAGACCGTGTACTTCTGCTGCGACGGCTGCAAGGCCAAGTTCGAAGCTCAGAACGGGTATGCCCGAGCCTCAGGCTGACCCGTCCAGGGTCACGGGGGCAGCCCCGGATGAGGTGCGCGTGCGGGTGCCCGACATCGAGACGCTGGCGATTCGCCTCGCCGAGGCCGCTGACTACCTGGTCGACGAGAGCCTGGCCACGTCGATCTTCCTGGGCGCCCGGCTGCCGCAGCCGCTGCTGCTCGAAGGCGAGGCGGGCGTGGGCAAGACCACAGCCGCCAAGGCGCTCGCGGCGGTGCTCGACACCCCCTTCATCCGCCTGCAGTGTTACGAGGGTATCGATGCCGCCGAGGCGTTGTACGAATGGAACTATCCCCGCCAGCTGCTGGCGATCCGGATGGCCGACGCCGGCGGCCAGACGCTGAGTGAGGACGATCTGTTCGGGCCCGAGTACCTGATCCAGCGGCCGCTGCTGCGGGCTCTCCAGCATCCCGGCCCGCGCCCGGCGGTGCTTCTGATCGATGAGATCGACCGCGCCGACGACGACTTCGAGGCGTTCCTGCTCGAGCTGCTCGCAGAAGCGTCGGTCACGATTCCGGAGCTGGGCACGATCGTCGCCTCCCATCCACCGATCATCGTGCTGACGTCAAATCGCACGCGCGACCTGCACGACGCCGTCAAGCGCCGCTGCCTGTACCACTGGATCGACTATCCCACTCCCGAGCGGGCGGTGGAGATCGTCCGCCGGCGGGTGCCCGGGGCGGCACAGACACTGGCGGTACAGGTCGCAACCGCGGTCGCACGGCTGCGCACCAGCGATGTCCAGAAGCCTCCCGGGATTGCCGAGGCGATCGATTGGCTGGCGGCGCTGACCCTGCTGGGGGTGTCCACCCTGGATGTGGGGGCGGTCGATCGCACACTCGGCTCGGTGCTGAAGTACGAGGAGGACCAGGAGGCCGTGCGCGCCGAGGGCCTCGAGGAGCTCGTGCGCAGTGGCGACTGACGTCTTCGAAGTCGAGACGATCGAGCTCGACCTGCCGCCGCTGGTCGGGGCGTTCACCCAGCGGCTGCACCAGGCCGGCCTGGAGATCACGCCCGCCCGTACCGCCGACCTGGCCCGCGCGCTCACCCTTGTGCGGCCGGTCAGCCGTCGCCGGCTGTACTGGACGGCGCGGGCGGTGCTCGTGTCTGACCCCACGCAGGTGGCCGCGTTCGACAGCGTCTTCTTCGCGGTCTTCGGCGGACGCGACCAGTCACCGCCGTTCTCATCCGATGATCCCCTGACGACCGCGACACCCGCCGACGAGCGGCCGGCGCCCGAGCACAAGACGCTCGAAGGTGACGGCGAATCGCGTGACGCCCGCCAGGGCATGTCGTCATCGCAGCCCCGCTCGGGGGACGACGAGAGTGACTCACCCGAGGTCGAGGTGCCGCTGGCGATCTCCAGCGACGAGGAGCGCCTGGCCGGCAAACGGTTTGACCAGCTCGATCGCCAGGAGCTGGCACAGCTCCACCGGTTGATGTCACAGCTGCAGCTGGCCACGCCGGTGCGCACCACCCGTCGCTACCGCCGGGGCCGCCACGGGCAGCGCATCGATATGCGGCGGACGTTGCGCGGCAGCCTCCGCACCGGCGGCGACCCGCTCCGGCTGGCCCGCCGCCGCCGGCGGGTTGCGCCCCGGCGACTGGTGATGCTGTGCGACATCTCGGGTTCGATGGAGCCGTATGCCCGCGCCTACCTGCAGTTTCTGACCTGCGCCGCGGGCAGTGGGCCGGATGCTGAGGCATTCGTGTTCGCGACCCGGCTCACCCGCCTCACCCGGGCGCTGGCGTCCCGCAATCCCGAGCGGGCGATCCAGCGGGCGGCCGCGGCTGCGCCGGACTGGTCGAGCGGCACCCGCATCGGCGACGCGCTGAAAGCGTTCAACGACCTGCACGGGCGGCGCGGCATGGCCCGCGGTGCGGTGGTGGTGATCATGTCCGACGGCTGGGAGCGGGGCGACCCCAGGCTGGTGGCCCGCGAGATGCGGCGGCTGAGCCGCCTGGCTCATCGGATCGTGTGGGTGAACCCGCGGGTCGGCGCCACCGCGTTCTCGGTCAAGGCCGGCGGGATGGTGGCGGCCCTGCCGTACTGCGACGCACTCGTGAGCGGGCACAGCTTCCAGGCTCTGGGCGAGGTGGCAGAGGCGATCGGGGCCACCACCTGTGCCGATCTCGACCCGGCGGCCGACGGAGCAGAGTCCGCTCCCGAGCTCGAGGAGTCGTGGGCCAGTGCCACTCCGGTGCCGGGCAGCTCGGTGGCGATGCCGAGCGGGTACGGTCCCAGCAAGGGCAACACCACGCCGGGCTGGGTGACAGATGACGACTGACGTTCGAAGGAGATGCTGAGCCGATGGGCCAGACCACGACCAAGATCTGTATCTACCCGGGCTGTGAGCGCCCCGCTGCGCCCGCCCACCCCCAGGGTGGGCCGCAGCCGTCGTTCTGCGACCTGGAAGAACACAACGCGCTCACCGCCCATCAGGAACGGCAGCGGATCGCGTCCCAGAATCCTGACCATGAGGAGGTCCGATAGTGGCTAACGAGGCCTACCGAGCAGTGTTCCTGCGCGTGCACCCCACCGGCAAGATGGTGCTCAGCCTGACCACCGAAGCCGACGGCAGGGAGCCGGAGTATGCGCAGCTGGTTGCCGAGGAGCTCGGCGTGCCGCCGCTCGACGTCAAGGTGGTTCCGGCGGACACCGATCGATTCGGGGTCGGTCACGGCTACAACACCAGCCCGTCGGCCGGCGCGCCGGCTGCGATCACCCGGGCCAGCGAGAAGATCCGCGACAAGGCTCAGCTGCTGGCCGGCATGCAGCTGGGAGCCGCTCCCGACACGCTCGTCTGGGAGAACGGCGCCTGGGCCGGTGTGGGCAGCGACGATCCCGCCAAGCTCGCCACCATCGCCGACGTCGCGCTGTATGCCCACGGGACCGGAGAGCTGCCTCCGGGTGTCGAGGGAGGGCTGGACGCGCAGGCCGTCTACAGCGACTGAGTCGGCTGTGACTCCGGTGCGACGCTCGCGGGCAGGTGCACGCCGATCGTGACCGTGACCTCGTCCACCACCTTGAGGGCGCCGAACAGCGTGGTGTAGGGCTTCATGCCCCATTGCGTCTGCACGATCTTGGCGACGGCCGTGAGCCTGCCGTCGGCGGCGATGCCCGCGTCGAACTGGAGCGGGCGGGTTTGACCCATCAGCGTCAGGTCGCCCTTCACCGTCACGCCGGTGCCGTCTGACGAGAGCGCCGCGCTGGTCGAGGTGAACGTGACCTTGGTGCGCTTCAGGATCTCGTCGTGGATGGTCTGCTCGATGCCGGCTTTGTCGTCGTCGCCAAGCTCCTGCACGCCTCCGCGGCCCTCGCGGACTGCCAGCGAGCCCCCGTCGGCGGTGATCTCGACCGTGGTGTCTGCGGGATCCTCGCCCACCCGGAGCGTGGCCTCCCACGAGCCCACGTCGATCACCAGGTTGTGGCCGGCCTTGGCCGCGGCGCCGGTGCGCCGAGTCCACACGGTCAGGCGGCCGTCCTCGGGGCCCAAGTGGTAGCTGCCGGGCGGAATGGACACCCCCCAAGCTTATAATGCCACGGCTTCCGAATGACTCATTCACACTGGCAAAGGACGCTGCGCATATGGCTGTAGAGCTCGACCACACCTTCTCGACCGAGAGGTCGCTCGATGATATGTACGCCACCGTGCTCGACCTGGAGCGGGTGATTCCCTGCGTGGAGGGTGCAAGCGTGCTCGAGCGCACCGGCCCGGAGTCGGTCAAGGCCCAGATCAAGGTCAAGATGGGCGCCATGTCGATGACCTTCTCCGGCACGCTCGAGATCATCGAGCAGGACGCCGCCGCTCACACCGCGGTGCTGAGCGTCAAGTCGCGTGAGGCCGGAGGGCAGGGGCACGCCAACGCGACCATCACCTTCACCCTGCGCGACGGCGGGGGAAACATCCACACCAACGCTCAGATCACCGGGAAAGCCGCCTCGATGGGCGAGGGAGTGGTGTCCGGCGTGCTGGATGCCCTGGTGGCGGATTTCGCCGGCAAACTCGGAAAGCTCTAGACGGCGGCCGTCGATGGCGACGATCGTGATGCGCGAGGTACGGCCGGGCGAGGTGCCCAAGGACGGCGGCACCGCCGTCCAGGAGGACGCCGGCCGCCCGGTGTTCCACGGAAACGGCCCCGACGACTACGTCTGCGTCAACTGCGGCAACCTTTTGGCCGAGGGTATGGAGGCCACCTACATGACCCGCCGGGTGCGGGTGCGCTGCGGTCAGTGCTCGACCGTCAACGTCGCCGTGGTCGATCAGGGCGATCCCCGGCCCAAGCAGCCGTAAGCCGCAGCAGCGTCTCACGGTGGCGCTGGTAGGCGGCTGCACCGTCGCCGTCAAGGGCGGCGATCCGGATCAGCGGGGGGTGGCCCATGGCGGGCGTGGCGAGATCGCGGAGCGCATCGTGGTATGCCCGTTCTCGCTGGACGCCGCCGAAGCCGAAGCCCTTGGCCGGAAGTCCCCGGGAAAGTCCGTCAGTCTGCGCGCCCAGGTCACGGCAGAGCTGCTTGTGGTCCTCGACGTCGAACCCGACGGCGACACCGGCGGGGTACAGATCGAGTCCCGCGAGGCGAAACGAGGTGAAGTGGGACGGCCCGCACACCTCGATCACGGTGCCGGTGGGAACGTGGACCAATTCCACGGGTAACAGCAGGTTTTCGCGGGCCGCGTGAAGCACCGACTCGTCACCCTTGAGCCGCGCGAAGATCACCCTGAGCAACTCGATGGCGGCCTGGGCGGGAGCCACCAGCGCGGGGTCGCGGCGGGTCTTGGCGACCCGTTCCAGCCCCACGTGACCCTGCTCGCACAGCCAGTCGAACGATTGGCTTTGGAGCTCGATGCCGTCCGAGGCGGCCGCTTCGGCAAAGGCCGAATGTGTGTTATCCACCACCGCTGGATCGTAGACACACGCTTCATCCGACCCATGTAGTCAGCAATGGACTAGTATGGCCAAGCTGGTGAGCAGAACGCTGCGAAACCACCGACCCACACGATCATGGAGCGCCGATGAGCAGACTGACGATGAGACGATCCCGTGCCCTTGGAGTGCTGGCTGTGGCCGCGCTGTTCGCCGCCGGCTGCGGCAGCAGCTCGAGCGATTCCAGCAGCTCTGCGCCCGCGTCCAGCGCCGCCCCGGCTACGCATACGCTCACCGTCGACGCAGCGGCGTCACTGACCGGCGCGTTCACCGAACTGGCCAAGACGTTCGAGGCCCAGAACCCCGGCTGGAAGGTGGTCAATAACTTTGCCGGCACCGACAGCCTTGCCGCCCAGGTGGAGGCCGGCCAGAAGGCCGACGTATTCGCCGGCGCCAGCCCGACCTATCCCGAGGAGCTGCAGTCCAAGAACCTGCTCGGCCCCACGAAGAATTTCGCCACCAACACCCTGGTGATCGTGGTCCCGTCATCAAACCCCGCCGGCATCACCAACTACCAGCAGCTGGTCTCGAAACAGCCTAAGCTGGTCATTGGCGACCCAGCGGTGCCGATCGGCGCCTACACCATCAAGGTGCTCGGGAACCTCGGGATCGAGGAGAGCCAGCTCAACATCGTCAGCAAGGAGCCCGACGTCACCAGCGTGCTGGCGAAGGTGACCACGGGTGCAGCCGACGCGGGATTCGTGTATGTAACTGATGCACTGTCGGCCGGCTCGCAGGTCCAGCAGGTCACGTTCCCCGAGAAGGCACAGGCCACGGCGATCTACCCGATCGGCGTGCTCACCTCGAGTACGAATACAGAGGCGGCGCAGAAGTGGATCGATCTGGTGATGGGACCCACGGGTCAGGCCGAGTTGAAGAAGCTCGGCTTCGGCGCGCCCCCGTCCAGCTAGCCGTCATCGTGTTGACCGCGATCGCGGTGGCGTTTCTGGCGCTGCCGCTGATCGCGATCTTCACGCAGGGCAGCCTGCGGGAGGGATTGCAGCAGCCCGGGGCGTGGACCGCACTCAAGATCTCCTTCGAGACGAGCGCGATCTCGCTCGGCTTGATGCTCCTGTTCGGGACGCCGATCGCCTACATGCTGGCCACGACCGAGTTTCGCGGGAAGACGCTTCTGACCACGCTGTTCGAGCTGCCGCTGGTGCTACCCCCGGCGGTGGCCGGTCTGGGCCTGCTGATGGCGTTTGGCCGGTTCGGCCTGATCGGGCCGCAGCTGAGCGCACTCGGGATCGAGATCCCGTTCACCAAGACCGCGGTGGTGATGGCCATGACCTTCGTCGCCTGCCCGTTGTATGTGCGGCAGGCGGTATCGGCGTTCGAGGCTGTGGACGTCGATCTGCTGGGGGCGTCGCGCACACTCGGGGCGGGCCCCGCCCGCACCTTCTTTCGGGTGGCCGTTCCGGTGGCGGTGTCGGGCCTCAGCGCCGGAGCGGTGCTGGCGTGGGCGCGGGCGCTGGGCGAGTTCGGCGCGACCATCCTGTTTGCCGGGAGCCTTCAGGGGGTGACGGAGACGGCGCCGGTGGCGATCTACCTCGGCTTCGCCCAGAGCCTCAACCAGGCTCTGGCGCTGGGGGCGCTGCTGATCGCGGTCAGCGCGTTCGTGCTGATCTCCGTGAAACTGCTGATTCGGGGACGGGCGTTTCGCTTCACGCCCGCCTGACGTACCCGCTTCGCTCCTTCACACTCGACGCCGACGTCGAGGTCTCCGAGGCGACCGCCGTGATCGGTCCTTCCGGCGCCGGCAAGTCGACCCTGCTGCGGCTGATCGCCGGGCTGCTCACGCCGGCCTCCGGCCGGATCGAGTGCGAGGGGGAGGTGTGGTACGACGGGCATCGCAGCGTACCCGTCGATCGCCGGCGGGTGGGTTTCGTGTTTCAGGACTACGCACTCTTTCCCCATATGAGCGTGCGCGCCAACGTCGCCTACGGGGCTCGGGTTGCGGTCGATCCCCTGCTCGAGCGGATCGGCATCGACCATCTCGCAAAAGCCAAACCGCGGGCGCTGTCGGGCGGTGAGCGCCAGCGCGTGGCGCTTGCCCGGGCGCTGGCGCGAGATCCCAAGCTGCTGCTCCTGGACGAGCCGCTATCGGCGCTGGACCCCGCGACGCGGGGACGGATCGCGGATGAACTGTCGGCCACCGTGGCCGAGGTCGGGGTGCCGACGCTGATCGTCACCCATTCCTTCGATGAGGCGGTGGCGCTTGCGGATCGGGTGATCGTGCTGGAGGAGGGGCACATCACCCAGGTCGGCCGGTCGAGTGAGCTGCTGCGGGCGCCGCAAACCGCGTTCGTGGCGCAGTTCGCAGGACTCAACCACGTCGAGGGGGACGCCGACGGCTTGAGCGTGGTGCTCGACTCCGGCGAACGGATCCGCCTGGCCGAGCCGGCATCCGGCCGGATCGCCGTGCTGATCCCACCGTGGGACATCACACTGGCACGGCAGAGACCCGACGAGACGTCCGCGCAAAACCATCTAACGGGATCGATCAGCCACATCCTCACCCTGGGGAATCGCGTCCGGGTCAGCGTGGGCCCGCTCACCGCCGAGATCACGGCGGCGTCGTCCGAGCGTCTCGCTCTGAAGACGGGTGAGACCGTTACAGCGTCGTTCAAATCGACCGCGATCCGAACCATCCGGCTGGAACATCCCGACTGATCCGCCGTGGTAGCCTCGGGCACCGTGCCCGACCAACCCGACCTCTCGCCCGGTGAATGGGCCGTGCTCGCCCTGCTGTGCGAGCAAAAGGCGCACGGTTGGCCGTTGGTGCACATGCTCGCCGCCGACGGCGAGATCGGTCGGATCTGGACGGTGAGGCGGGCGGTTGTGTATCGCTCGCTGGATCTGCTGCTCGAGCGAGGTCTGATCGAGGCCGCCGGGGTCGAACCCAGTGCGCGTGGGCCGCGGCGTACGGTCATGCGACCCACGCGACGCGGCCGCGCAGCGGTGCGTCGCTGGTTGGTCGAGCCGGTCGAGCATGTGCGCGACCTGCGGTCGCTGTTGATTCTCAAGCTTGTGTTCGGTCGTCGCGCGGAGGTGGATCAGCGTGCCATGCTGGAGTCGCAGCAGGTCGTCTTGCACCGGATCGAGGACGGGTTCACCGCAGGGCTCGCCGATGCGTCCGCTAACAGACGAGCTGCTGCTGCGCTTTCGGCTCGAGACGACCCGAGCGGCGGGATGCTTCGTTCACGATCTGCTGGCCCGATGAGCTCTCAGGTAGTCTCAGGGTGACTAGATAGTGGCCAACCATCGAAAAGGAGCACCAGCATGAAGCTGAGCGCACGAAACCGTCTCAAGGGCACCGTCCAGAGCATCACCAAGGGCGAGGCAATCGCAAACGTGGTCGTCGACGTGGACGGTCAGCGGGTTGTTTCCTCGATCACCGTCGAGGCCGTCCAGGATCTCGGCATCAGCGAGGGCAGCGAGGTGACCGTGGTGATCAAGGCGTCCGATGTGATGTTGGCGGTGGGGCTGGAGTAACGGCCGCTCGGCGCTGCGCCAGCAGCAGAACGAACAGCCCGCTCAGCGCAACTCCCAGCGCCGCGATCGAGGCAATCGCCCCGGCGGTCGAGTCGTGCAGCTGCTCGTCGAGCAAGAGCGTGCCCAGCAGCAGGCTTGCGATCGGATCGAAGGTGGCGGTGGTCGCAATCGAGATCTCGAGGCCACTCTGCAGCGCGATCTGGGTGAGCCAGAAGGCGATCAGGCCGACCGCCACCAGCGCGTATAGGTGCCAGTCCAGCACGACCGTTTCGACGCCGTTGTCGATCAGGTCGACGGTCGATTTGGTCAGGGCGGCGGCGAACCCGAACAGGATCCCCGCCGCCGACCCCAGGAGCGCCGCCCGCAGCGACGGGCGGGTGCGAAGCGAGATCAAGAACAGCACCAGGCTGATTCCCCCGGCGATGCCGCCGGCGATCAGCCAGTTGCGTGTCGGGGCGTCGCTGTTTCCGCCGGAGGGATTGATCACCGCCAGAAACACCACCAGGCCGCCGGTGACCAGGGCCGCCCCGAGGATCTCGCGGCGTCCGGCCCGCTGGCCCGTCAGGCGCGCTCCCAAGGGCAGCGCGAACACCACGCTTGCGACCTGAATCGGCTGCACCACCACCAGCCGTCCCAGACCCAGAGCCGCCGCCTGCATGCCGAACCCGGCGAACTCGATCACAGCGCCCAGCAGCCACACCGGGCGCTGCGCGAGCCGGGCCATGAAATTGGCGTTCAGGGTTGAGTCGCTCGGCTCCTGCATGCCGCCCTTCTGCTGGAGCACCGAGCCCAGGGCATACAGAAACGATGCGCCGAGCGCGAGCAGGACGGCCGTCATATCGGATCACCCTACCGCTCCTCTTGCGGCTGCGAGCGGGATCGAGAATACTCTGTCTTCACCCCCGGGGCAGGCGGGAACCCGCGGATCAGGTTCCGATGAAAATCCTTTACGGCGTCAACGGCGAGGGCCTTGGACACGCGACGCGGTCGCGGGTCGTCGCTCGGCATCTGATCAATCAGGGCCACGAGGTCAAGATTGCCGCCTCCGGCCGAGCGTTTCCGTACCTCAGCCAGTTCTTCGACGACGTGGAGGAGATCTGGGGCCTCGAGTTCGCCCTCGAGCATGGACAGGTGGACGTGTGGCGGACGCTTACCAAGAATGTCCGCAAGGGCTATCGCGGCGTTCCCGAGGATTGGCGCCGCGGGGTGGAGACGGCCAAGCGCTTCGGCCCGCAGATGGTGGTGACCGACTTCGAAGCCTTCTCCTACCTGTACGCCAAGCGGCATCGCATCCCCGTGATCTCGGTCGGCAACATCCAGATGGTGGATCGCTGTCACCACGAGCCATCGGTGCTGGCCGGATACCGGCACGAGTACCTGGCGGCCCGCTCCTTTGTCGCTGCCAAGCTCTCGCGCGCCAACCGCTACATCATCACCACCTTCTTCTGGCCGCCCACGCGCAAGGTGCGCACCACTCTGGTGCCGTCGCTGCTGCGGGAGGAGGTGCTGGCGGCCACTCCCGAGCAGGGCGACCACCTGCTCGTGTACGGGCGCATCAGCGAGATCGCCGATGCGGCGCTCAAGTCCGCCGGCGTGCCGGCGCGTGTCTACGGCGGTCGGGACGACGTCACCGCCGATCAGCGCGACGGCAACCTGCTCTACCGGCCGTTCGCGAACGAGGCGTTCATCGAGGATCTTCGCACCAGCCGCGGGGTGGTTGCCTCGGCCGGCTACTCCCTCATGAGCGAGGCTGTGTACCTGCGAAAGCCGATGCTCGCGCTGCCGCTGGCGGGCCAGTTCGAGCAGGAGATGAACGCCCGGTACCTGGCATCGCTCGGGTTCGGCACCGCGTCGGCAGGTCTGGACGCCCCGGCGCTCGATCGGTTTCTGGAACAGGAGCCGCAGCTCACCGAGAATCTGGCCGGGTACAGGCAGGACGGCAACGCGGTGGCGCTTGCAACCATCGACAGCGCGATCGCCGAGCTGACCGCGTGAGCGACCTGCACCTGGCTCGCGACCTGCTGTTGTTCGCCTGGGCGTTTGGCCTGGGTGGGGTCGAGGTCGAGATCGAGGGCGGCTACGGCTGGGCCGAGCGGATGCCCACCTGGTACCTCAAGCGCGGCCGGCTGGGAGCGCTGTACGGGATGGTCATGGGCCACCGGCCGCTGACCGGCTACCACGTGTACGTCTTCATCATGCCGATCGTGATCCTCAACCTGCCCTTCGGCTACGGCGTCCCCTGGAGCCTTACCGGCGAGCTGATGGTGTTCGCCACCTTCTTCGCGTTGGCCGTGGTGTGGGACTACACCTGGTTTGTGCTCAATCCGGCCTACACGGTGCGGCGGTTTCAGAAGGGCAACGTGTGGTGGTTCGAGCAGCCCTGGATCTGGCGCTTCCCGCTCGACTACTACATGGGAATTGGGCTCTCGGTGGTGCTGGCAGCGCTGGCGGCCTGGCGAGCGGGCACCGCCCGAGTGCTCTACACGCACCTGTGGATGCTGGCGGTGATGGCAGTGCTGATCGGCCTGATGGTGCTGCTCGCGCCGTTCTATCATCGCTGGTATCGGCACATGCGCCGCGAAGGCGCCGATGATCGTGCGATTACTGACACCTATGGGCCGCCCGCGCCGGACGAGGTCTGGTCGGGCGGAAATCCCGATCTGCATCCGCTCGATGTTCGACCGGTCGGGCATGAAGGACGGAGGGAACCGTGAAGAAGTGGCCTTTGGCCGCCGCAGCGCTCGGCGCCGCTGGGTTGGCGTACTACGAGGGACAGGCACCCAAGCCGCAGCTGTACGGCAAGACCTTTTTCGGGACGCCCGGAGAGGGTGGCCTGATGGCGCTGACCTACGACGACGGGCCCAACACGGCGTGGACGCCGCAGCTGATGGAGCTGCTGGACAAGCACGATGTCAAGGCGACCTTCTTCACCATCGGCAAGTTCGCGGAGGAGCAGCCCGAGCTGCTGCGCGAGGTGGCGGAGGCCGGTCATGCCATTGGCAACCACACCTATTCGCATGTGACCATGCCGCTGCACACCGACGACACGATTCGCCGTGAGCTGCGGATGACCACCGAGGCGATCGAGGCCGCCGGCGTCGAGATGGCCCGCGCCCAGGGCAAGCGGCTGATGCGCCCGCCCTACGGCCGCCGCCGGCCTGGAACGCTGCGTGTGCTGCGGGAGGAGGGGTACGTGCCGATCACCTGGTCGGTGACCCTGTGGGACTGGACCAAGCGGGTCAGCACCGAGAAGATCATGCGCAAGGCCGAGCGGCAGATCCGCGGCGGGGACGTGATCCTGCTGCACGACGGCTGTAACGTCGAGATGGGATGGGACCGCCGCCATTCGGTCGAGGCCACCGAGCTGATCCTGACCCAGTGGAAGGAGCAGCAGGGTTACACGTTCGTGACCATCCCCGAGATGATCGAGGCCAGCGGCTTCGAGGTGCCGTGAGGATCTTCATCTGGCACGGGTACCTGCTGTCCGGTACCGGCTCCAACATCTTCGCGCGCGAGCTGGCGCGACGGTGGAGCAACGCCGGGCACGACGTCACCGTGTTCTCGCAGGACCCGCATCCCGAGCGATACGACCTGGGCGGCGCCGCCACGGTGCGGCCCGACGTTAACGGGCTGCTGCCGGTGTTCGTGATCGACCGCTACGAGGGCTACCGGGTGCAGAAGGTGCAGGACACCACCCGGGAGGAGCTGGACGCCTGGGTCGAGGCCAACGCCGCCGCGATCCGGGAGCTGCTCCCGGCCGACGTCGTGGTCGCCGGCCATGTGATCCTGGGCGGGCCGGTGGGGGCGGCCACGGGCGCGCGGTACTCCGTGCTGGCGCACGGGTCGGAGCTCGAATACTCGATGCGCGGCAATCAGGAGCTGTCCCGTTGGGGCGCCGAGGCGCTGCGGGGCGCGGCGGCGGTGATCGTCGGCTCCGAGCACATCCGCGACGTGGTCGAAGAGGTGTGTGGGCCGGTCGAGCGGGTGCACGCGGTGCCCCCGGGGGTGGATGTGGAGGCGTGGGTGCCCCAGTCACGAGCCGACGCTCTGGCCGACCTGCTGGCGGAGGCCGGTCGCGACCGGCCCAACCCCGGGAATGCCAACGAGCGCCTCCCCGACGAGGGAAACGCCGAGCGGCTGGCGGAGTTCCTCGCCGGTGACACTCCCACGGTCGTGTACTTCGGCAAGCTGATCCACAACAAGGGCGTGCACGTGCTGATCGACGCTCTGCGAGACGTGGATGCCCGGGCCGTGATCGTCGGCTTCGGCCCCTATCGGACCGAGCTGGAACAGCGCGCCGAGGGCTTGCAGGTCCTGTTCACCGGCCCGCTCGAGCACCGTCATCTCGTGCATCTGACGGCGTTTGCCGATGCCGCCGTGGTGCCGTCGATCTTTCCCGAGGCGTTTGGGATGGTGGCGGCCGAGGCGGCCTCGGCGGGTTGCCCCCCGGTGGTCGCATACCATTCCGGGCTGGCGGAGATCGCGCAGGGCCTGGAGGCCGCCTACCCAGCGGGAATGGGAGAGCTGGCGAGCTTCCCCAGCGGCGATCACGCCGAGCTGGCCGAGCGCTTGAATGCGATCCTGGCGCTGTCGTCGAGCGATCGGGCGGCGCTGCGGGCGGCGGCACGCCAGGCGGTGATCGACCGCTGGAGCTGGGACAGCGTGGCAGAGCGGATCCTCGCCGCCAGCGTCGGGTGAGCACCCGACCTGCAACCTCTCGTTGGCCCCCCCGCCGGGCCGACATGACGCATCTGCTCGACAGCTTCCTGATCTGCTCAGTGCTGACGATCCTGATCGTTCGCACCGAGCTCTACCTGACCAACTACCCCCAGGTCGGCGGTCATGGGCTGCACATCGCCCACCTGTTGTGGGGTGGGCTCTTGATGCTGATCGCCCAGGTGATCCTGCTGGCGTTCGTGGTGCCTTCCGCCCGCCAGGTCGCGGCGGTGATCGGCGGCATCGGATTCGGCCTGTTCATGGATGAGGTGGGCAAGTTCGTGACCTCTGACAACAACTACTTCTTCAAGCCGAGTGCGGCGATCATGTACTGCGTCTTCATCGCGATCTTCGTGACCGTGCGCCAGATCGACCGCGGCCGGGTGTTCACCAAGCGCGAGTTCCTGCTGAACAGCATCGAGATGACCAAGGACGTGCCGATGGTGCGGCTGGGCGGTGAGCGCAGGCGCCGGGCGCTGAACATGCTGGCCCTGTCGGATCAGTCCGATCCGCTGGTGAAGCACGTGCGCGGGATGCTGGACGATCCCCGCGCCCATCACGAGCACCGTCCGTGGCCGACCACGCGGCTGTGGCGGCGGCTGCGGGCGTATCTGCTGGACGCGGTCGAGTGGCCGGGGTTCCAGACACTCGTGGTTGTCCTGATCTGTGTGTGGGTGGCGGCGCTGATCGTCCAGATCGTGGATGTCACCTGGTTCACCAAGGCCTACACCGAGCCGCAGCAGGTGTTCCGGCTGGGCAGCAAGATCACCAACGTTCCGCTCGACAGCGGCCAGCGCAAGTTCGTGTGGTGGGCGGTGACGGTGTCGACCGCGGTGGCGGCGGCTTTTGCGATCGTGGGCCTGGTGCTGCTGGTGCGCGGGCGGCGCGAGCGGGCCTTCGTCATGCTCGAGCGGGCATTGCTGGTCACGATCTTCTTCACCCAGGTGTTCGCCTTCGTACACACCCAGTTTGCCGCCGTGCTCGGCCTGATCATCGACCTCGGTCTCTTCGTCATGGTCCGCGCCGTCCTCAACCAAGAGATCGAACACCGAACGATGCGCGAGTAACGGTGAATAAAAGGTGCCAGGCACCTTTTATTCACGCGGCTCTGGGGAGTTCGGCCGGTTCTGGGGCGGGCTCGGCGTCGATCGCCTCGCGCTCGGTCTTGGCCCAGTTGTCGCGCTTGGTCACCTGCCGCACGGTGGAGCGAAGCAGCACCGGCCACAGCAGCCAGGTGTAGAACGTGTACACGTTCCCGATCAGAAACCCCATCAGCCATCCCTGCGGCCCCTGTGATCGGCGGGCCGCTATGCACCCCAGGATCGTGCCGCCGAAGGCAAGCAGGTAGAAGAACAGCAGCTGCCAGGTCGGGCCGCCGTTCCAGAACGGCGCGATGTCGAGCAGTGTCACGGCTACGGCTGTGAGAAACGCCGCTCCGATGATCCCCTGCCACAGGGGCATGAACAGGTAGGCCAAGAGCTCCAGCCGCGCCCCCAGGGTAAACGGCGCGTGGATCAACTCCCCGACCAGCCGCAGCGCCTGCAGGTTGCCCTGCGACCAGCGCGTGCGCTGACGCAGCAGCGGCCGCAGCTTGGGCAGGCCCTGCTGGTCGACCGTGGCGCGCAGCTCCTGACGGCCGCTCCAGCCCTTCCCGACCAGCCGCAGGCCGAGATCCTGATCCTCGGTCAGGCGGTCGCGCCAGGGGCCGGTGGCGTCGGCGATGTCGTCCAGGGCGCTGAGCCGGTTGAACTGGCCGTTGCCGCCCATGCCCGCTGTGCCCCAATCGTTGCGACCGGCCTGGTACAGGTGGCCGTACACGCCGAACTCGATGTCCTGAAACCAGGTCAGGATGCTCTGGCGGTTGTAGATCCGCACCAGCGACTGGACGCCGCCGACCGTGGGATCGGCGAAGTGCCGGGAAACGTGCGCGGGCGCATCGGGTGCCAGCCGCCCGTCGGCATCCACGATGGCAACGATCACCTGCTCGCGGTCGACGCGGCCGATCCGCGTTCCGAGCTCGCCGTAGGCATGGTTGAGGCCGGCCGCCTTCCCGATCCGGGCGTTCGGCAGATCTCGCCGGATGACGTGCAGATCGCGGTGCCGGATCTCGCGCAGGATCTCGGGGGTGCGGTCGTCGGAAGCGTCGTCGATGACCACCACGTGCCGCCGCTTCACCGGAATCGCCAGCAGCCGCTCGACGCTGTCGCGGATGGTCACCTGCTCGTTCAGCGCAGGCACCAGGAACACCCAGGTGAACGCCGCTGCGGGATCGTCCGAGGACTCGGAATCACGCGGAGCCGTACGGCATCCACGCACGAACAGCGTGATCGTCCACAGATCCACGCCGATGATCACGATCAGCGCGAACCAGAACAGCACCTGAATGCCGGCCGGCAGCCCCGCGAAGGGCGATTGCAGAGCGAGCGGGATCACTCCGATCCGTACTCGCCGACCGCCTCCAGCTGCGGGGTGTCGAGGTCTGCGTTGAGCGCGGGTGCGGGCAGGTCGAATCCTGCCGCGCGGGCGATCTCGGCGCGGCTGTAGCCCGGGCCGAACGGTGCCGGTGCTTCGCCGCCGAGCAGCACGTGCTCCAGTGCGCGCACGATCCGATCGGCGGCCCTGCCGTCACCGTAGGGATTCGCGGCCTCCGACATCTCGGCGTACGCCACCGGGTCGTTCAGCAGCCGGTTGCCCTCGTCGAAGATCCGGTCGGGGTCGTTCCCCACCAGGCGCAGCGTGCCGGCCTCCACGCCCTCGGTGCGCTCGGTCGTCTCGCGTGCGACCAGCACCGGCTTGCCCAGCGACGGAGCCTCCTCCTGGATGCCGCCGGAGTCGGTGATCACCAGGTGCGTGCGGGCCAGCAGCCGGGCAAAGGTGGCATACCCGAGCGGCTCGGTCAAGAGCACGTTGTCGAGATTGGCGAGCTGGCGGGACAGCGCTTCCCGCACGCTCGGGTTGGGGTGCAGCGGCAGCACGAAGTGCACCTCCGGCTCGGCCGCGGCCAGACGGCGCACGCCCTCGGCGATTCCGGTCAGCCCCGTGCCCCAGTTCTCCCGCCGGTGGGCGGTGATCACGACGATCCGGCTGTCACTGTCGTGGAGCGCCTGCAGAGCGGGATTCGAGAACTTCACGTCGATTGTGGACGCCCATTGGAGCGCGTCGATGCCGGTGTTGCCGGTGACGAAGATCTGCCCGATGGGGATGTTCTCGCGGATCAGGTTCTCGAGGTTCTTGGCCGTGGGTGCGAAGTGCAGGCCGGCGATGCACGAGATCAGCTGCCGGTTCAGCTCCTCCGGAAACGGCGTCAGATTGTTGCCCCCGGTGCGCAGCCCCGCCTCGACGTGCATCACGGGGATGCGCAGGTGAAACGCCGAGAGCGCAGCCGACATGGCCGAGGTGGTGTCGCCGTGAACGAGCACCGCCGCCGGGAACCGGCCGTTGAGGATGTCCTCGGGATCGGCCGTGCCGTCTGGGTGTGCTTCGAACCGCTCGGCGCAGAAGTCCTCGAACCGCTGCATCACCGATGCCACCCGCTCGTTCAGCTGGGAACGCTTCGAGCCCGCCCACAGCACCACGTCGGGCTTGATGCCGGCCAGCTCGAAGATGTAGGCCACCATCCGTTGATGCTGGCCGGTGGATACGACCAACGGCTCGTAGTGATCGGACTCGGACAGCCGGCGGATGATCGGCACCAGCTTGATCGCCTCCGGCCGGGTGCCGACGATGATCGGCACCACCAGCTTGGACGCCTGCAACGGCTCCGATTTGGCCACACGGGCCACCGGAGGGGGTTTCACGCCGAGTTGGGCGGTCTCGGCGGATATGAGTGTGACCTTGGGTTGCTGCGACATCCGGGGTTCCCATCGGCAGCAGGGCAAAACTCTTGAATGGCCGCCAATCCGGCTGCAATCGGCGGCCTAGGTGGGCATCGCCGTCTGCAGGAACTGCTGAACCAGCGGTGACGGTGTGCCGGTGCGGTGGGCGAGCGCCAGCCGCAGCGTCGCCGAGGATCCTTCCAGCCGGCGAAACGCCAGGTGCTCGCGGCTGAACGTGCGCACCGATTCGGGTACCAGCGCGACTCCGATTCCGGCGGACACGAGGCTCACGATCGTCTGCATCTCGTTCGCCTCCTGGACGACGGTGGGGCTGAACCCGGCAGCGGTGCAGACGGCCAGGATGTCATCGTAGAGACCGGCACCGAGCCGGCGGGGAAAGCTCACAAACGGCTCGTCGGCGAGCATGCTGACCGGCACCACCTTGCGGCGGGCGAGCGGATGGGAGTCGGGCAGGGCCACCAGCAGCTGCTCCTCCACCAGCGGTATCACCACGACGGCGTCGCTTCGAACAGGCGGGCGCACCAGCCCGACATCGATCCCGCCGGCCTCCAGCGCCTCCAGCTGGGGGCCGGTTGTCAGCTCCACCAGCTTCACCTCGACCTGCGGGTGTGCCTGGCGGAACGCGCGCACGATCGTGGGCAGCGTGCGGTAGGTGGCCGACCCGACGAATCCCACCGTGAGCGTGCCGGCCTCGCCGGCGGCGGCGGCGCGCATCGTCTGCTCCAGCCGGTCGGCCTGGGTCAGCAGCGGCGTCGCCTGGCTCTGCAGCAGCCGGCCGGCGTCGGTCAGCCGCACGGTGCGCCGGTTTCGGTCGAACAGCTGCACCCCCAGCTCGGCTTCCAGCCTCCGGATCTGCTGGCTCAGGGGAGATTGGGCGATATGCAGGCGGGCAGCGGCCCGTCCGAAGTGGAGCTCTTCGGCGACGGCGGTGAAGTAGCGCAGGTGACGCAGTTCCATTGAGACCTCTATCGTCTCATACGCTGAATAGATTGATCTTGGACATCCTAGCCGCACACGCCTAGGGTTAGAGCACGTGGAAGCTCCACCCGCAAACATCAGGATCCTGGGCGGGATGTCCCCGTTTCTGCTGGGAGCGGGGGCGATGTTTGCCACCATGTACTCGACCCAGGCGATCCTCCCGCAGCTGGGTGACTCGTTCGGCGTCAGCCCTGCGGAGGCTGGGCTCACGATCTCCGCCCTGGTGGTCGCCCTGGCCGTGGGTGCGTGGATCTGGGGACCGCTCTCCGACCGGATCGGCCTGCGCCGGTCGCTGACGCTCGCCAGCGCACTGCTGGTGATACCGGCAGTTGCCGTGCCATTGGCTCCGACGTTCGCCCTGCTGCTCATCGCCCGGGTGGCGGAGGGATTGGTGATGCCCGGCCTCCTGACCGTCGGCGTGGGGTACATCGCCGACGTGTACAAGCCGCGGATCGGCTCGCGGGCGATGGGCTACTACATCTCGACGCTGGTCGTGGGTGGGCTGATCGGGCGATTGGGAGTGGCCTGGCTCACCGATCTGTACGGCTGGCGATGGGCGATGGCGGCTCTGGCGGTGCTCCCCGCCGTGGCCGCCGTGGTGGTGCGCCGTTCGCTCGAGCCCGACCCGGTGCGACACCACGCCGACGCGCCCGTGGGACCGCGGCTGGCGCTGCTGCGAAACCGCACCCTGATCGGAGCGACCGCCGCCGGTGCGGCCCTGTTCTTCGGGTTCGTGGGCGTGTTCTCGTTCATCGACTACCGGCTCGAGGCCGACCCCTTCTCGCTGTCACCGTCAGCGGCCAGCCTGATCTTCGTCCTGTGGGTGTTTGGCGCGGTGGGGCCGGCCGCAGGCACCCTGTCAGGCCGGATCGGTTGGCGGAGGGTGGCCGCGGCCGGTGTTGCCGCGGCGCTCGTGGGCACCCTGCTGACGCTGTCGGGGACGATGGTTGTGATCGTGTTGGGCCTGGGGCTTTTCGCCGCCGCAATGTTCGCCGGCGTGACCGCATGCCAGCTGGGCGTGGCTTCGTCGACCGAACACAATCGCGGCTTTGCCACCGCCGTCTACTTCAGCTCGTACTACATCGCCGGAGCGTTTGGCGGTTACCTGCCCGGACTGGCCTGGGAGTCGTGGGGCTGGGGCGGAGTGGGCGCGCTCGCGGCAGGGGTGCTTGCGGTGGGTCTGGTGATGCTGACCGCCACCGCCGGCCGATCCCCTCAGCGCGCCGTGAGAGCGGCTCGGGCCGACTTCTCGAACGGGGTCAGCTCCAGCGGGATCAGCCGCTGAAGGCGATCGTCGGTGACGATCGTGGGGTTCTTGAGCCCGTCGATCAGCGGCCGTGCGGTGGCGGCGTTGACCGGAGTCACCAGGCCCAGCCAGTGTGACGAGAGCCTCGGCGTCAGCACCGGCACTTCGACGATCAGCGGATGACGGCCGCGGATCGCCGCAATCTGCTCGATCATGCGCCGGTAGGTCATCACCTCGGGGCCACCGGCTTCGAAGATCTGTCCCAGCGTGTCCTCACGTCCGGCCATCGCGGCCAGGTAGGCGACGACGTCGTCGATCGCGATCGGCTGGGTGGGAGTGGACACCCACCGCGGGCACACCATCCCGGGGAGCCGGTCAACCAGTGCGACGATCGTCTCGAACGCCGTGCTGCCCCGGCCGATCACGACCGCCGCGCGGATGGTGGTGACCGGTGTCGCGCCTGCGGCCAGCACCCGCTCGGTCTCGCGGCGGCTCTCGAGGTGCTCGGACAAGCCGGTGCCCTCGAGTCCGAGGCCGCCCAGGAACACGATCTGGCTGACCCCGGCCCCTTCGGCCGCCCGCGCCATGATCGCGGCGGCACGGCGGTCGCGCGCGGCGTAGTCGGACGTGCCCAGCGAGTGCACCAGGTAGTACACGACGTCGATTCCCTCCAAGGCGCTGCGGACGCTGGTGGGGTTTCCGGCATCGGCCACGACCCAGCGGATCGAGCCCTCGTCGTCACGGGGGCGCCGCGAGACGGCCGTCACCTCATGCTGTTCGGCCAGCGCCGGCACGAGCGCCCGGCCAATCGTCCCGGTGGCGCCGAAGACGGCCACCTTCATCGCTGTGCCGTTTCGACCAGGTGGCGGAAGTAGTCGCCGCTGATGCCCACGTGGATGCGGGCCTGAACGCGCTTATACAGCTCGCCGGTCCAGTCGGGAGCTCCGGGTCGCGCGGCCAGTGTCGGGTGAAATCCGTCGATTGCCGACTCCAGCTGCACCCGATCGGCCAGCCGGCGCTGGCTGAACGTGATCGTGCCGGCCGGCTCACGGCTCAGGAGGCCGCCGGTGATCGCATACACGCAGGTCACGGCGTCGGCTTCGACCGACACCTGCGCTGGGGAAAACCGCAGGACGGCCGGACCGTAGCCGGCCACGCGGATCTGCACGCCCGAGCTCGAGATGCGCACGCGCATCAGCCCGCGGGTGGTGCGCTGCACCTCCCGCCAGTAGCGCATGCCAAGCTCGCGAGCGCCAGATTCGCTCGTCTCCACCACTGGTTGTGCGACCCACACCTGCTGTTTGGATTCCACCGCGCCGTCCTCCGATCGTGCCTCGGACGAACGCCATCCCCACAGGTCAGCGTTCGACGGCATACGTACCCTTCGTGGTTGACCGGCAACCCGGATGCATATCCGGATCTTGCCAGGCGCCGAGCGCTACCATCCGGCGATGGCGGATGCAGGGGTTGTTCTGATCACCGGAGCGTCGAGCGGCATCGGCGCGGAGACGGCTCGGCAAGCGGTGCAGAGCGGGCGCAGAGTGGTGCTCGCCGCCCGCCGCGAAGACGACCTGGCAGCGCTCGCGCAGGAGCTCGGCGGCGAGACCCACGCACTGGCGGTTCGCTGTGACGTATCGGAGTGGGACGACGTCCAGGCGCTTGCCGCGGCCGCGCTCGATCACTTCGGTCGCATCGACGTCGTCTTCGCCAACGCCGGATTCGGAGCCAACCGAGGGTTTCTGAGCGAGTCGGTCGAGCATTGGCGCTCGATGATCCTGACCAATGTCCTGGGCGTGGCCTTGACGATCCGAGCCACTCTGCCGCATCTGCTCGAGCGGGGAGACGGCCACTACGTGCTGACCGGCTCGGTGGCCGGGCGGCGGACGATTCCGGGATCGCTCTACGGCGCGACCAAGTGGGCGGTCACCGGCATCGGCCAGAACCTCCGCGCCGAGCTTCACCAGGATCACCCCGACGCCGCCGTACGGGTCACGCTGATCGAGCCCGGTGGGGTGGAGACGCCGTTCTTCGACAACCCCGGCTCAGGCCGGCTGGAGCCCGAGGACATAGCCCGAGCTGTGATGTACGCCGTTGACCAGCCGGCTCACGTCGACGTCAACGAGATGCTGATTCTCCCCATCGCCCAGCCCTGACGACCGAGGAGTCTGCCGTGGCCGACACCTGTTCCCACCTTGATCAAATCCAGCTGACCGAGCTTCCCGAGTCGATTCCCGGGTGTGAGGAGTGTCTCCAGATGGGCGCGCGCTGGTTGCACCTGCGCATGTGCACCAGCTGCGGTCACATCGGCTGCTGCGACTCGTCTCCCAATCGGCACGCGACCGCTCACGTGGGTGAGACCGGCCATCCGGTGATCCGCTCGGCGGAACCGGGCGAGGACTGGTTTTGGTGCTATCCCGACGAGATTGCGTTCACGGTATGAGCGAGCCCGAGCCGGAACCCAGGGAGGCCGCGGCCAGGCCGGTGGTGCTGGCGGTCGACGACGAGCCGTCTGTGGCCCGCGCGGTCGAGCGAGATCTGCGCCGCCGCTACGGCCGCGACTATCGCGTACTGCGCGCCGAGAGCGGCGAGCAGGCGCTCGAGGCGTTGCGGCAGTCGAAGCTCCGGGGTGCCTCGATCGCGCTTCTGATCGCCGACCAGCGGATGCCGGTGACGTCGGGCGTCGAGTTCCTGGAGCAGGCAATCGAGCTCGCTCCAGAGGCCAAGCGGGTGCTGCTGACCGCCTACGCTGACACTCAGGCGGCGATCGACGCGATCAACCGGGTGGCGCTCGATCACTACCTGCTGAAGCCGTGGGATCCCCCCGAGGAAGAGCTCTACCCGGTGGTCGACGATCTGCTCGACCAGTGGCGGGCGGATGCCCCAGCGCCCTCCGACCGGATCCGGTTGGTGGGCCACCGCTGGTCGAAGGCGTCCCACGATGCCCGGGACTTCCTGGCCCGAAACCAGGTGCCGTACCGGTGGCTGGACGTGGAGCGCGAGGATGAGGCCAGGCGCCTGGTCGCCTCCGCCAACGGCGCCGCCGACCTGCCGCTGGTGCTGTTTCCCGACGGCGGTTCGTTGCAGGCTCCGACGATTCCCGAGCTGGCCGATCGCGCCGGGGTGCGCAGACGGGCGGAGCTGCCCTTCTATGACCTGCTGATCGTCGGCGGCGGCCCTGCCGGCCTGGCGGCGGCCGTGTACGGGGCGTCCGAGGGGTTGCAGACGGCCATGATCGAGCGCGAGGCTCCCGGCGGGCAGGCCGGCCAGAGCTCGCGGATCGAGAACTATCTGGGCTTCCCGGCCGGTCTCAGCGGCGCCGATCTTGCCCGCCGCGCGACCGCTCAGGCGACTCGCTTCGGGGCTGAGCTTCTGACCGTGCAGGAGGTCGTCGGGATCGACGAGCGCGGGCCTGCCAAGATCGTTCGGCTGTCCGAGGGCGACGAGCTCGGCGCCGCCGCGGTGATCGTCTCGACCGGTGTGGACTACCGCCGCCTGGAGGCTCCGGGGATCGAGGAGCTGACCGGTCGCGGTGTGTACTACGGCGGGTCGCGCAGTGAGGGCGTCTCGTGTCGCGACGAGCACGTCGTGGTGGTGGGCGGAGCGAACTCCGCCGGCCAGGCTGCCATCTACTTCGCCGGATACGCGCAGCGGGTGACGATCCTCTATCGTGGCGACACCCTCGCCAAGAGCATGTCGCGGTATCTGATCGATCACATCGACGAGACCGCCAACATCGACGTGCGGCTGAATGGTGAGGTGGCGGAGGCCCACGGCGACGACTCGCTCGAGCGGATCACCGTCAGGGACACCAAGACCGGAGAGATCGACCAGGTCGACCTGGCCGCCATGTTCGTGTTCATCGGCGCCCGGCCGCAGACGGACTGGCTGCCGGAGGCGGTGGCCCGCGACCGGCGCGGCTTCGTGCTGGCCGGGCCGGAGCTGCTGATGGAGGACGTGCGGCCCCGGTGGCGGCTGGATCGCGCGCCGCACCTGCTGGAGACCAGCATGCCCGGCGTGTTCGTGGCCGGCGACGTCCGCAGCCAGTCGATGAAGCGGGTGGCCTCGGCCGTCGGTGAGGGCTCGATGGCGGTCAGCTTCGTCCACGAGTATCTGGCCGTGTCGGGATGATGGAGCTGCTGAGACAGCTCGATATCTTCGACGGCGTCGACGACGAGACCCTGCAGGAGTTCGCGTCCAGGGGCTCGGAGGAGCATCTGGCGGTGGGCCAGCCGGTCTGGACCGAGGGCAAATCGATCGAGCGGTTCATGGTGCTGGCCGAAGGCACGGTGGAGTGGTCGCGAACCATCAACGGTGTGGACATCGTGGTGGGCGAGCGGGGTGCGCCGACCTACGCCGGCGCCACCAATCTGCTGACCGGCGATCCCACTATGGCCAGCGGCCGTGCGCTCACGCCGCTTCGGCTGATCGTGTGGGACGCAGCCACGTTCCGCCGGTTCCTGCAAGACAACCCGTCGGCGATGAAGACCGCGGTGCGGCTGATCGCGCCGATCGCCCAGGCGGCCGAGTCGGCGCTGCGCCAGCAGGAGAAGCTGGCGGCTCTGGGCACGCTCAGCGCAGGGCTGGCTCACGAGCTCAACAACCCTGCCGCCGCGGCGCGGCGGACGGCCACCGAGCTGGCTGCAGCGTTCGAGACGGTCGAGACGACGCTGCGCACGTTTGTCTCGAGCGGAGTGGAGCGGGAGCAGGCCGCTGTGCTGGTGAAGCTGCACCAGCAGGCGGTCACCCAGTGCACCGCACACGTCGACGAGAGCCCCGTGGAGGCCGCCGATCGCGAGGATCGGCTGGCCGCGGAGCTCGACGAGCTGGGGCAGGAGGGCTGGCGCTTGGCCGAGCCGCTGGCGATGGCGCGGGTGGACGAGAGGTGGCTGGACGAGGTGGGCCAGGCGGCGGGCAGCGCCACCGGCGCGGCACTGGAGTGGGTGGCGGCCTCGCTGACCGCTCACAGCCTGGTGGCCGAGCTGCACGAGAGCACCGAGCGGATCTCCGACCTGGTGTCGGCGGTCAAGGACTACACCCACATGGATCGGGCGTCAGTGGAGGAGGTCGATATCCACGATGGGCTCGACAGCACCCTCAAGATCCTCGGCCACCGGCTCAAGCACGGCGACATCACGGTGGTGCGCAACTACGATCGCAGCCTGCCCCGGATGACGGTGCACGGCTCCGAGTTGAACCAGGTGTGGACGAATCTGCTGGTGAACGCCCTGGACGCGCTCGACGGCAAGGGCACGATCACGATCACCACCCGACCTGGGTCGAGCAGTGGTGCCATAGTCGAGATCTCGGATGACGGGCCGGGCATTCCCGCCGACGTCCAGTCGCGTGTGTTCGAGCCGTTCTTCACCACCAAGGGGGTGGGCAGCGGCACCGGCCTGGGACTGGATATCTCCCGCCGGATCATGCTCAGCCATCGCGGCAACCTCACCGTCCGCTCCATACCAGGCGAAACCACCTTCACCGCCACCCTCCCGGGTGAATAAATGGTGCCAGGCACCATTTATTCACTCCCAGTCGTAGCTGACGCCGACGGCGGCGCGCCAGCGGTCGAGGGTGCGCATGGTGGCCAGCGACTGGGCCCACGATCGTTCCCACTCGCGGGCATCGGCGTCGATCAGCTGCGCGAAGGCGTCCAGTTCGAGCGCGAAGATGTGGCCGGTGCGACCGATCTCGATCACCTCGGTGCGGGCGGCCGTGCGTACCTCGATGGAGGTGTCGCTGTCGCGGCACTCCGGGATCCAGCACGGCTGGGCAATCACGATCTCGCCGTCGGTGCCTGAGATCCGCAGCTGGTCGGGCTGGGCCAAGGCGACCGCGCACTCGACCTGGGCCACCACCGCACGCGGAAACGTGAGCGCGCCCACGGCGTGGAGATCGACTCTCTCCACGGGGTCCAGCTCGGCGGTTCCGGTCACCGCGATCGGCTCCTCGCCGGTGATCAGCTGCGCCATCGACACGCAGTAGCAGCCCACGTCCAAGATCCCGCCACCTGCCAGCGCATGATCGAGGATACGGCCGCGGTCGGCGTCGTCGGTGGTGAAGCTGAAGGTGACCGAGATCTCGCGTACCGCCCCGATCCGCCGCTGTTCGAGCAGCTGCAGCAACGCATGCGTCTGTGGATGGAAGAGATAGGCGAACGCCTCCATCACCAGCACGCCCGATTCCCGCGCCGCAGCGATCACGGTCTCGGCCTCGGCGGCGTTCACCGTCAGTGGCTTCTCGCACAGCACATGCTTGTGATGCGCCATCGCCGCGCATGTCCACTCGGCGTGCTGCCTGTGCGGCGTGGCCACGTACACCGCATCGATGGCTGGATCCCCCAGCAATTCCTGGTAGGAGCCGTGCCAGCGGTCGATGCCGTGGCGGCGTGCGAAGCCGGCGGCCCGTTCGGCGTCGCGGGAGGCGACCGCTGCCACCATGGCGCGACTGCTTCCCGGCGCTGCCTCCGCGAGTTCGGCTGCGATCCCGCCGGTGCCGAGGATCCCCAGCTGCACCCGCGCGCTCAGCCCTCCGTCTCCGTCGCCTGGCCCTCGGGCATCATCCACACCGCGCCCACCAGGAAGCAGATGGCGCCCAGGAACGTGCCGGCGGTGTCCAGTGCGGCGTTCAGCAGATCCCCCGTGGTCGGCTGGACCCAGCCGGCGATCGCCGAGATGCCGAAGAAGATCGAGCCCAGCATGTTGATGGCCGCAATCCGCCATCCGAGGCTTCCCGGGTTCCACGAGATCCACCGGTGCCCGACCTCGGCGTAGGCGAGCTGGCTCGAGATCAGAAAGCAGATCGATCCCAGCGCATCCGGGGTCCAGATCACCAGGTCCTGTTGATGTACGTTCAGCCCCTGGATCAGCGCATCCCCGGTGGTGAAGTTGAAGAACACCGTGCCGAGCAGCTGGATCATGGTCGCCCACCAATCCACCCGCGTCGGCTGGATCGCGAACCATCGCCGCCGCCGGTCGGCGTGATCCACGGTCGGTGAGCTGCTGATGCATTCGATGTACTGCAGGTACGACGCAGACGTGAAGAAGATCGACCCGACAAAGTACGTGATCGCATCGGCGTGCCCGCCCACGAGCGAGCTGTATCCCGGCATCGACCCCAACGCGAAGCAGGCCGAACCGACCACGAACAGGGCTGCACACCACCAGCCGATGTGGTGCGGATCCCAATAGGGCGAGTCGGAGCTGCGGTGTTTGCGGTGACGCCGGGAGGTCCACACCGCCTGCGTACCGTCCTCGAGCTCATACAGCACCCGGGTCACGAACGGGCCGGGACCATCGCTCCGTAGGACGCGTGCGCCCGGGGGAAGATCGACGTACGCGGTTCGGTCGCTCAGACGGCCGACGATACCAGGCGTACATGACTGCGCTCGTGAGATGCTCTGCGGGTGTCGGAAACCGAGCTGACTTCACTGCTGATCATCGTCGGCGCGGCCGCTCTGGCACCGCTGATCGCCGATCTCGGCCGCAGCCTGATGGTGAGCGTGGTGGTGGTGGAGCTGCTGCTCGGGATCGTGATTGGCCCGCAGGTGCTCGACATCGCCCACATGGGCCCCACGATCGACACTCTGAACGTGTTCGGGCTCGCGTTTTTGTTCTTCCTCGCGGGAAACGAGGTGGAGATCGAGCGGGTGCGGGGCAAACCGGTGGAGCTGGCGCTGGTCGGATGGGTGGTGTCGTTCGTAGTAGCTCTGGGGCTGGCAGCGGTGCTGCAGGCTTCGGGGTTGACGGTGGACACGCTGTATGTGGCCACCGCGCTGGCGGCCACCTCGATGGGCACGCTGGTGCCGATTCTGGGAGACGCCGACGACCTGGACACCCGCTTCGGAGCGTTCGTGCTGGCGGCTGCCAGCGTGGGCGAGGTGGGGCCGATCATCGCGGTGTCGGTGCTGTTCACCAGCGGCGGCCGGCATGGCATAGCGGCGATCCTGGTTGCGATCTTCGGGCTGACGGCTGTCGCTGTGGCCTTCGTCGGGTTGAAGTTCCGCCAGGAACGGGTTCAGCGGGTGATGAAGGCGACGATGTTTCGCAGCGGCCAGTTCGCGCTGCGGACTGCCATCTTCGTGCTGGTGGCGATGGTCTACCTGGCAGATCAGTTCGGGCTCAACATCATTCTGGGCGCGTTCGCAGCAGGCGTTGTGATCGGGCTTGTGGGAGGGCCGGAGGAGAAGGATCAGCTGTATGTGAAGCTCGAGTCGATCGGCTTTGGGCTGTTCGTCCCGATCTTCTTCATCACCACGGGAATCACCTTCGACCTGGACGCGGTGCTGAGTCCCAGCGGGTTGGTACGGCTGCCGCTGTTCCTGGCGTTGTTCCTGGTGGTGCGCGGGCTGCCGGTGTACCTGTTTTACCGGCGCGATCTGCCGCGGCGCGACCGGCCGCCGTTCGCGCTGCTCTCGGCCACCACGCTGCCGCTGGTGGTGGCGATCACGGCGCTGGCGGTTCAGCAGGGGCAGATGCGAACCTCGACCGCCGCGGCGCTCGTCGGGGCCGGCATGGTGTCGGTGTTGATCTTCCCTCCGGCGGCGCTCACACAGCGACTGCGGTCGAAACGGTTGGAGGCCGAGGCGGCCTGAGGATTCTGTAGCGTTCCCGGGCGATGCGACCAGTGATCGGCTACACCATCGAGCTCGACGACCCGCTGCTGCCGGAGGTCGAGCCGTCGCTGCGCACGCCGCTGGAACGCGCGGGAGCGGTCGCGGTGGTGCTGCCACGGGCCACGCCGGTGGGTGATGTGGATGCGCTGCTGGACATCGTCGACGGCGTGCAGCTGTGCGGCGGGGCCGACGTCGACCCGGCCTATTACCTTCAGGATCGGCACGCCAAGACCGAGCCGATCGATCCCGCCCACGACGCCTTCGAGCTGGCGCTTGCCCGCGGGGCGCTGGAACGCGGGATGCCGGTGCTCGGCATCTGCCGTGGAATTCAGGTGCTGGCGGTGGCCGACGGCGGAGCGCTGACGCAGCATGTGGAGGAACAGCATGAGGGCGCCGAGTTCCACAACCATTCGTGGGCGGAGCTCGCCATCGCACCGCCGGGCGACCACTGGCACGAGGTCGAGATCGAGCCCGGTTCGCGCGCCGCCGGATGGTTCGAGGGAGGCAACAGGCGGGTCAACTCATTTCATCACCAGGCGGTCGCGCGCACAGGCAGCAGGCTGTCTGCGACCGTACGCACGCCCAGTGGCGTGATCGAGGCGATCGAACGCACCGACGGCCTGGGCTGGGCGGCCGGCGTGCAGTGGCACAACGAGCTGATGTGGCGCTTCGACGAGCGCTTCCTCCGCCCCCACACCGAACTGGTCGCAGCAGCTGGTGAATAACGGTGCCTGGCACCGCTATTCACCGTCGATCACGCGTCGGCGAGGATGGCGCGGGCGGCGTGATCGCCGGGGCCGCCGGTGAGGCCGCCGCCGGGATGGGCACCCGAGCCGCACAGGTAGAGGCCGGGAATTGCGAGTCGATGCCGAGCAAGTCCCAGCACCGGCCGCCAGGCGAAGAACTGGTCGAGCGCATGCTCGCCGTGGCAGACGTGACCGCCGGCCAGGCCGTACTCCCGTTCGAGCTTGCTCGGAGTCATCACCGCGTGTTTCTTGACGAGCTCACCGATCCCCGGCGCGTACCGCTCCAGCTCTGACACCACCCGCTCGCTGACCGCCTTGCCGGTGACTCCGGGCGGCACCCACTGTGCCAGCACCTCCAGCCGATGCTCCTTCGCCGCCTCGTCGCCGAGGGTGGGGATGGTTGCCTCCAACATCGGGTGCTCGCCCAGCTCGCCGTACTTGGAGGCGTCAAAAGCGCGCTCCAGCTCGTCGACTCCCGGCGCGGTCAGGATCCTGCCCCCGAGCTGTGCGGTGTCGGTGACCCCGCTGAACTCTGGCAGCCCGGTGAGCGTCAGGGTCAGCCTGGCGGTGCGCCCGGGGGTGCGGATGTTGCCGGCGCGCCAGCGCAGCTGGGGGCCCGCCACCACCGGATCGACCCAGCGGGTCAGCACCGTCTTTGGGTCGACGGCGCAGGCCACCACCGGCGCAAACAGCTGCTCACCGCCTTCCAGTCGCACTCCCTGCGCCCGTCCGTACTCGGTGATCACGCGCTCCACCGCCGTTTGAGTGCGAATCTCGACTCCCGCCTCGATCGCAGCGGCGGCCAGCGCATCGGTGACAGCGGTCGGCCCGCCGCGGGCGTGCACGCTCTCGCCTGCGGCTCCACCGTCGTTGCCGGCAGAGTCGTTCAGCAACACCAGCGCTGTTCCCGCCGACCACGGCCCCATCGCGGTGAATCGGGTGCCGCGGGCTGCCAGTGCGGCTCGCACGGCGTCTGACTCGAACCACTCGCCGACCAGGTCGGCCACCGCCATCGGCAGCGCCCGCGTGATCTCCCGGCCGGGCTTGGCACCCAGCCCGCGAAACGCGCGGCCCAATCCCAGTGCTCCACCGGCATCCCCCCGCGTCGCCCGGTCGAGGCGGGGCGGGATCGTCTCGTTCACCCGGCCCAGGAACGCCGCCATCGTGCGTATGTGGTCGTCGAATCGCGGATAGGCATCGGCGTCGGCTGCCGAATGGTCGCGCAGCCCTGTGGCTGTGCGCTGAGCGTTTCGCCAGAAGGTGAGTGGCTCGCCGTCGGGCCGCAGAGCCAGCAGGCGCACCTCGGGCTCGATCAGCTCCAGGCCGTGCCGGCGCAATCCCAGCTCATCGACCAGCGACCGGCGCAGGCGTCCCGCGGTGAGCACGATCTCGGCGATCCCGCCGACGGTTGCGCGCCGCTCCACCACCGCCACGCTGCGGCCGGCCTGTGCCAGCCGGGTGGCGCACACCAGCCCATTGTGGCCGCCGCCGGCAACGATCACATCGAAGCTGGTCACGTCTTCACCCGCGCGATGCCGCTGCGCTTCGACTTGAGCAGCTGCAGCGCTGCGATTCGCCCGGGCGCGCCCATGATGCCGCCGCCGGGGTGGGTCGCCGATCCGCACATCCACAGGCCGTCGACCGGCGTCTTGAACCGTGCCCACCCGGGCACCGGCCGGTTGAAGAAGAGCTGCTCCAGCGACAGCTCGCCCTGGAAGATGTTGCCCTCGCTCAGCCCGATCTTCTGCTCGATGTCGAGCGGTGTCAGCACCTGGCGGTCGACGATGATGTCTCGGATGTTCGGGGCGCGTTCGGCGATGGTGTCGATCACCGTCTCGCCGAAGGCGTCACGGGCCTTGTCATCCCACACTCCGCCGTCGGCCAGGTGATACGGCGCGTACTGCACGAAGCAGCTGATCACGTGCTTGCCGGGCGGCGCCATCGACGGGTCGACCAGGGTCGGGATGATCATGTCGATGTAGGGCCGGGCCGACGGCCGCCCGTACTTGGCGTCGTCGTAGGCCCGCTCCATGTAGTCCAGCGACGGCGAGAAGCTGATCGCGCCGCGCAGATGCTCGCCGACTCCCGGCATGCAGGTGAAGTCGGGCAGCCCGTCCAAGGCCAGGTTGACCTTGCCCGATGAGCCGCGGAACTTGTAGCGGTCGACCTCGGACTCGAATTCGGGGTCGAGTGTGCCCGGCTCCAGCAGATGCTTGAAGGTCACCCGGCTGTCGGCGCTCGAGAGTACCGTGTCGGCCAGCAACTGCTCGCCCGACTCCAGCGTGACGCCGGTAACGCGCCCCGACTGCACGTCGATACGGGCGACCGGAGCCTCGGTGCGGATCTCGGCGCCGAGCGCCTCGGCGGCCGATGCGATCGCCAGGCTGACGCCGCCGGTACCGCCGCGGGGGATGCCCCAGGCGCGGAAGGCGCCGTCGATCTCGCCCATGTAGTGGTGCAGCAGCACGTAGGCGGTGCCCGGCGAGCGGACGCCCTGGAAGGTGCCGATGATGCCCGACGCAGACATGGTGGCTTTGAGCGGGTCGGTCTCGAACCACTGGCCGAGAAAGTCGGCGGCGCTCATCGTCATCACCTGGATGAATGTGTCCTTGAGCTTTCGCGGAAGCTCTGCGAAGCGCTTGCCCAGCGGCAGCAGCGACAGCCACTCGAGCGGGTTGATGCGGCCCTGGTCGGGCGGCACAGCCGACAGGATGGGCTTGATGAAGCGGGCCATCTGCACCATCAGGCGGCCGTACTCCTCGTAGGCTTCGGCGTCGCTCAGCGACCAGCGGCGCAGCTCGCGGACGGTGCGGCCGTGGTCGTTGGGTCGCCACAGATAGTCGTTGTCGAGCGGCGTCAAGGTTCCGTCCAGCGGCAGGATCTGGAGCCCGTGGCGGGGCAGCTCCAGCTCGCGCACGATCTCGGGACGAAGCAGCGAGACGACGTAGGAGGCGACGCTGAACCGGTACCCGGGCACGATTTCCTCGGTCACCGCCGCCCCGCCGAGCACGTACCGTCGTTCCAGCACGACCACTCGCATCCCGGCTCGGGCAAGGTAGGCCGCGGTCACCAGTCCGTTGTGGCCGCCCCCGACCACGATCGCGTCATATCGATCAGGCACGGCGGGCATCGTACCGGCCGGCGGCCTAGACTTGCACGCTATGACTATCGGCACACCCTTCTTCGAAAGCGAATCCACCCGCAACACCAAGCACGCCTGGGGCGAGTGGTCGGGCTATCTGGCGGCCGCCACGTACGCCGACTCGCACGAGATCGAGTACAACGCGATCCGTCAGGCGGCGGCTGTGATCGACGTGTCGCCGCTGTACAAGTACGAGCTCACCGGGCCGGACGCGCAGCGCCTGGTCGACCGTGTGATCACTCGCGACGCCTCCAAGATCGAGGTCGGCCAGGTCGTGTACACGCCGTGGTGCGACGAGCGCGGCAAGGTCATCGACGACGGCACCGTCGCGCGCCTGGACGAGACCAGTTTCCGCTGGACGGCGGCCGACCCCCAGTACCGGTGGCTGCAGATGAACGCCGCCGAGCTGGAGGTCGAGATCGCCGATGTCAGCGAGAAGCTTGGCGCGCTCGCCCTTCAGGGCCCCCGCTCCCGGGCACTGCTGGAGGCGGTCACCGGCACCGCGTGGGAGGACGTGCGGTACTTCCGCCGGCGTCCGGCGGAGGTCGCGGGAGTCGAGATCGACGTCACCCGTACCGGATACACCGGCGACCTGGGCTACGAGCTGTTCATTCCGGCCAAGGCAGCGGTGACCGTGTGGAATGCACTGTTCGAGGCGGGCGCGGCCCACGGTTTGCGACCGGCCGGAATGCGCGCCTTGGACGTGGTGCGGCTGGAGGCCGGCCTGATTCTGATCGAGGTCGACTACACCAGCGTCATGCACGCCGAGGCGGCCGACCACGAGTACTCGCCGTTTGAGATCGGGCTGGGCCGGTTGGTGAGCTTCACCAAGGGCGCCTATGTGGGTCGCGATGCGCTCGAGCGCGAGCGCGACAGCGGCGGGCCCCGCCGACGGCTGGCGGGCATCGAGATCGAGTGGGAGGGGATCGAGCGTGAGTTTGCACGACACGACCTCGCGCCGCACGTCTCGCCGGTGGTCGATCGCAGCCCCATCCCGATCTATTCGGGGCGCAAGCAGGTGGGGCGTGCGACCAGCACCGGATGGTCGCCCACCCTCAAGAAGATGATCGCGCTGGCCTCGGTCGACCGCGACCACGAGGCGGTTGGCTCGAAGCTCCAGATCGAGTGGTCGGTGGAGGGAGAGCGCGGCCGCGTCCCGGCGACGGTGGTCGAGTTGCCGTTCCTCGACCTCGAGCGCAAGCGCAGCTGACGGTGCCCGTCCGCTTGGCCGTGGCGTTGGCGGTGGCGGTACTGGCGGTGATCGCGACCGTCGCGGCGTATGGGTCTGAGACTTCCCGCCCGGCGGCCACGCGCACGGTCACGGTCGTGCTCGATCCTGGGCATGACCTGATCGCCAACCTCGGCACGGAGCCGATCGGTCCGGGATCCGCCGCTCGCAAGATCAAGGACGGCGGCGGCACATCCGGAGTGGTCACCGGCCAGCGCGAGGCGTCGGTGAACCTGAGGGTCGCGCTGCGCCTGCGAACGCTGCTGCAGGCTGCGGGCGGCATCCGCGTGAAGATGACACGCACCACCACCTGCTGCGTCAGCCGGGGCAATGTGTGGCGGGCAAACTTCGCCAACGGCTGGGATGCGGCGCTGTTCCTGCGGATCCATGCCGACGGGTCCACCAACCACGCTGTGGCCGGCACCTCGACGCTGTATCCGGCCAATCATCGCGGTTGGACGAGCGACATCTACGCCCGCAGTCTGCAGGCGGCGCGGATTATCCAGGCGCGGCTGGTGAAGCGGCTGGGGTGGCCCAACCGTGGAATCGTGCCGCGCTCGGATATCACGGGATTCAACTGGTCGAACCGGCCGGTGGTGCTGACCGAGGTCGGATTCCTGACGAATCCGGGCGAGGATCGGGCCCTGAAGACCGCCGCAGTCGTGAATCGCGCGGCTGCCGGACTTCGCGACGGCGTGCTCGCATATCTGCATGCCCGCGGCCTTCGCTGACCGGCCCGACCGTCCGGATCACTGACGAGTCTCGTGCCAGCGGCTACAATGTAGGTGATGGATCGTTACTTAAGTTACAAATACAGTACCGAAAGGAGCCGACATGAAGAGCCACTCCGGGGATCTCGCATGGGGCATCAAGGTTGGTCTTTTGGGGGTGCTGGCATTCATGACGTGGCCGATCTGGGGCGAGATCGTCGCGGGCTTCCATCACTTCAGCTGGGCGGTCGCGGCCTCCGCACTGGTACCGCTGACCATCACCTTGGCGGTCCCGTTTTTGATCTTCGACGGGCCCGACCGGGTCGGCTCAGGACTGCGCAAGTTCGAGCACGCGACGCACATCGATAACCTGCTGCACCACGGCCAGACTCACCACCACGCCTAAGCTGCGGAGGCCGTGCGCAGCTCGGTGAGCGCGTCGCTGATCGTGTCGGCGATCTGCTGAAGCTGGTGCTGCTCGATCACGTAGGGCGGTGAGATCTGCAGCGCTCGCCCGGCGAGTGCCCGTGTCAGCACTCCGCGCACCCGGCATGACTGCACCAGCCGGTCGACGAATGTGGGGTCGGCCGCGCGCAGTTGCGGATCGATCTCGACGGCTGCCAGCAGGCCCAAGCCCGCCCGCACCTCGCTCACCTCAGGGAGATCCGCCAGCGGGCTGACCGCCGCCGCCAGCGTGCCTTCGAGTTCGAGTACCCGGCTCAGCAGGCCTTCGCGCTCGATCACGTCCAGGTTGGCCAGGCCGGCGGCGCAGGCGCTGGGATGGCCCGAGTACGTGAACCCGTGCCGGAAGATCGCGCGACCCGGCTCCGAGTAGAACGGCTCTTGCACGCGGGTTGAGGCGAGCACCGCGCCCAGTGGCTGGTAGCCGGAGGTGATCACCTTGGCGCAGGTGACCAGGTCGGGTTCGATGCCCAGCCGCTGGCTGCCGAACCAGGTTCCCAGGCGGCCGAACCCGGTGACCACCTCGTCGGCGATCAGCAGCACGTCGTGCGCCCGGCAGATCTCCTGCACGCGCTGCCAGTACCCGGGGGCGGGGTGGATGATCCCGCCCGCGCCGATCACCGGCTCGCCGATGAATGCGGCGATCTCGTCCCCGCGTTCGGACAGCAGCTGCTCCAGCGCCTCGGGGTCGTTGTGCGCCACCAGCGCCACGCCGGGGATCAGGTCACCGAATCCCTCGCGGTTGGTGGGGATGCCGGCAAGGCTGGTGCCGTAGGCATTCATGCCGTGGTAGGAGTGCTCGCGGTGGACGATCACCTGCTTTTGCGCGCGGCCCAGCGCGTGCCAGTAGCGGCGGGCCAGCTTGGCCGCAGTGTCGACCGCCTCTGACCCTCCGCTGGTGAAGAACACGGTTGCGTCGGCCATCGGTGCGATCGCTGCCACGCGCTCGGCGAGCTGCAGCGCCGGCCGGTTGGCCAGCCGCTCGAAGGTGTCGTAGGCGGCCAGCTCGCGCATCTGGGCGGCAACGGCGTCGGCAATCTCGGATCGGCCGTGGCCGATGCCGCAATACCACAGCCCGGCGCGGGCATCGATGTAGTCTCGCCCGTTTTCATCCCAGACGACGGCACCCTGTCCGCGGGCGATGACGACCTCGTCGTTCTTGACCACCGCCATATCGGCGAAGGGATGCCACAGGTGGGTACTCATGCCGGCTTGGACGATAACTCAGTTGCGGCTTCCACGAATGCACCGAACACCGAAGCGCCGTCACCGGCCGGGTCGGCATCTGGGTGCCAAAGGACGCCGACGCAGAATCGCAGCGCTGGATCCTCGATCGCCTCGATCACACCGTCGGGGGCGTGGGCCGAGGCGATCAGGCCGCGACCGAGGGTGGCGACGCCCTGGTGGTGGTGGGATCGCACCATCGCTCGCTCTCCCAACATTGCGGCCGCGTTCGTGCCGGGCACGGTGAGGACGGCGTGCTCACCCAGGGTGCGATCGTCGGCTCGATGCGGGGTGACGTCGATGCTGTCTGCCAGGTGCTGGTCGAGCGTGCCTCCGCGAACGACGTTGAGCAGCTGCATCCCGCGGCAGATCCCCAGGGTCGGCAGTCCGCGGGCGAGCGCCTCTGTCAGCAGCCCCACCTCGACCCGGTCGCGGCGCTCGTTGGCCAGGCCGGTGGCGGGGTGGCGCTGGGCGCCGTGCAGCGCGGGGTCGATGTCGTCTCCGCCGACCACCAGCAGGCCGTCCAGCAGGTCGAGCACGTCTGCGGGCTGCGACTCCCACAGTGGATCGGCGGGAAGTACCAGCGGGCGGCCTCCGGCCAGTCGCACGCCTTCGACGTATCCCTGGCTGACGAGCACGGCGTCCGTCGACCAATGCGCCATCGCGGCGTTGGCCCAGTAGCTCGTCAGCCCAATCGATGGACGGTCAGACATGGCGCCTACGGTATCGAACCGTCAGTTGGTGGTGGCGGGTCCCGCCAATTGGCGATCCGTCCATTGCCACTTGGCAGTGGCCGGGCATTGCCAATTGGCAGAGCCTCCCACCGCCACTTGGCAGAGCCTCCCACCGCCACTTGGCAGTGCCGACGATTGCCACTTGGCAGTCCGGCAGCGCCACTTGGCAGTGCCGGGCATTGCCGATTGACAGACCCTCCCACCGCCACTTGGCAGTGCCGGCGATTGCCAATTGGCAACCCCCCAGCGATGACTTCGGTCAGGCTTCGGGAAGCGTGAGCTGAGCCAGCAACGACCCACCCATGATGCGGGAGTGGTCGTCGATCTCGAGCATGCGCTCGCGCACGGCCTGCTCGACGTGCCGGTTTGCGGACTCGGCCAGGGCTTCGCCCAGCGGTGTCAGCTTGGTGTGTCCACTGGCGCCGCTGCGAACCGCGATTCCGCGGCGGGTCAAGCGCAGTGCCAACTGCTTGGCCTGACTGCTGCTGGCCGCCAGCCGTTCTGCGAGCTCGGCGGTGGACAGGCGGCCGCCTGATTCGAGCAGCAGCAGCGCGTACAGCTCCATCGGCCGCAGCTCCAACTTGCGCGCGACGTCCAGCACAGCTCGGTCGATTGCACGGACAAGTCGCAGACCCGCCGGCACATCCGCGGCCGAAAGGGAGGGGGTGCCACCGGCGACGACACTCAGCCGGCGGGGCATGCGAAGGTGGGAATCCGGAGTTGCCACGGCCGGAGTCTCGTCGTGCCAACGCTCTCCCGCGCTCCCCGTTTTGCGGTAATTTGCGAGAATTTGACCGAACATCTGACACGAACCGCAGGTTGTTGTCGATTCGAGCAGCGCGGACGCGAAGTGGCTGCGAGCTTATGCCACCGCGATGCAGGGGTCGTACCGGTGCAGCTCGTACCCGTGTTCGTGCAGCCATGCGGAGGCCTGCCTGCGCGCCGGAAAGTGCCTCTCCACCGCCTCCCAGAACGCCCGCGAGTGGTTCGGGTGCACGAGGTGGCAGAGTTCGTGCACAACCACGTAGTCGAGCACCTCGGCCGGGGCGAGCAGCAGTCGCCACGAGAACGACAGCGTCCCGCGAGTCGAGCATGAGCCCCATCGCGATCGTGGGTCCCGGATCGAGATGGTGGTGGCGCGGACACCGATCGCCGGCTCGTGCATGCGCACTCGATCGGCGATGCGAGCGCCCGCCTCGCGCCGGTACCAGCGTTCGACCGCGGCCGCAGCCTCGGGCTCAGAGCCGCCCACCAGCAGCCGATCGCCGTCGAGGCGCGCGATCGCCCGTCCTCCGCGGCGGGCCACCGGCACGACCTCACCGTTGAGATGAACGACGCCGGGCCGGTCGAGGCCCAGCCGGGACGGACGGTTCGCCACCGCTCTGGTCGACCGCAGCCGCTGGGAGATCCACCCGCGATTCTGCTCCAGCGCCCTGCGCACCGATCGGTCGCTGGTGCCGGCCGGCACGATCACCTCCAGCGGGCGGTTCGGGCCGATCCCGATCCGAATCGAGCGCCGGCGCCTGGACTCGCGCACCCGCACCGAGACGATCTCGTCTGCCAGCGAAAGCTGGATCGGCAGGCGCTCGACCAGGCGGGAGGGGCTCATCGGTCGATTCTAGAGAGCGGGGTGGCCGTGAACGGTTGTCATGCAGAGTGGACGGACGGCCGCGCTGGTGGCAAAATTCCACCGCCGACGACCATGGAGGTGGGTGCGTGAAGGGCGGGCGGATCAGTCGCGGTTGGACTCTGACCAAGGTGTCTTGGGAGGTCGTAAAGCGCCGGCCGGCTTTGCTGGTGCTGCCGGTCGTATCGCTGATCACCACGGCGGTGGCGGCGGTGGTTCTGCTCGGTCCGTGGGCGTTCGACGTGATCGATCATCCCTCAAAGGTTCGCATCTTCGTGGCGGCTGCGGTGTGCTCGTACCCGTTCGTCCTGATCTCCACCTTCTTCAACGTGGCCTTTTACGCCATGGCCAATGCGGCGTTCGACGGGCGCGAGATGGGGATCGGCGAGGCACTGGCGGTAGCTCGCAAGCATCTCCGCTCGATCGCCGTGTGGTCGCTGGTGTCGACGTTGGTCGGGACGGCGCTACGGGCACTGGAGCAGGCTCCGGGCGGTGGCGCGCTGGCGCTGCGGATCGCCGAGATCCTGCTGAGCGCCGCGTGGGCGCTTGCCAGCTACTTCGTGGTGCCCGCGCTCGCAATCGAAGACCTGAACGTGCGCGACGCGATGCGGCGCTCCATCTCGGTGATCCGAGAGCGGTGGGGTGAGAGCGTCACCGGCAACTTCGTGATCGGCCTGATCATGATGCTGGTGCTGATACCGGTGGTGATCACGGGCGGGATCGGGATCGCGGTCGCAGGCTCGACGCCGGCGCTCGGATACGTGATTGTCGCCCTCGCGGTGGTCGCGTTTGCCGCGGTGCTGTTGGTGCAGACCGCGGTCGCGCAGGTGTTCCGGCTGGCCGTGTTCCGGTTTGCGACCACCGGGGAGGCGGCCGCGCCGTTCACCAGCGAGCAGCTCGAGTCGGCGTTTCGTGAGCGCCGCAACCGCTTTCGCTAGCCACCGGTGGCTAGTCGTCCATCCCCATGATCAGTCCCGGCTGCGCGATCGTGTGATCGGCTTTGGTCGGAATCACGGCGGTGCCGACCGCGAAGAACTCGATCACGTGCGATCCCCAGCCGTGCGAGCGCTCGGTCAGCTGGACGCCGACGATGCCCTCGGCCTGAACCTCCTGAGCCTCGGCCTGCATCCGCTGCATCGCCAGCTCGCGCGCGTCGTAGAGCGCTTGGGTGTAGTTGGTCATCTCCACGTTGCGACCGGCTGACCGCAGGAACCCCCGCAGCCCCTGGTGGGCGACGTGGTAGACGCACGACCCCATGCACATGCCCACCGGCCGATAGCCGGACGCGTGCAGCGTCCAGAACGCCTGTCCCGAGAGATCCGACGTGAACGGGCGGCCGTTGGGGGCGCGGTGGAGCTCCCCGTCGCGATGCTTGACGGCGGTGCCGATGGCGATGAACTCGGCCAGATCGGCGCCCCATTCGTAGCGGCCGATATCGAGTCTCACCCCGACCACGCCGTCGGCGCCGAGCTGCTCGGCCTCCTCTTCCATGCGCGTCATCGCCAGCTCGCGGGCGTGATACATGGCCTGGGTCAAGACGGCCATCTCCTGGTTTTGGTTCCAGCTCGATTGCTGGTAGCCGATGTGGTAGATCGAGCTTCCCACCACCATTCCCAGCGGATCGAACCCGGCCTGCTTGACCAGCAGGAACTCCTTCACCGACAGGTCGGAGGTGAACAGGCCGGCCTTGTTCTGAGCCAGCCTGCCCTTCGCGTCATCCGGCACCCCGGCGAGGCTGGTGGGGTCATAGCTCATGCTGAGTCTCCTTTGAGAGTGCCGCCTTCCAGCAGGTTCTGGAGTGCGATTCGGCCGGACTCGGTCTGCTCGGCTACCTTGCCGAGTTCGGATACCAGCTCGGCGATCCATTCGCCGATCGCCAGCGGCTCGGTCTTGAGTGTGATTCCACCCACCACCCTGAGCCGGGTGGCGGTCACCTGCCGGCCTGCATACCCGAGCCGGTACACCAGCTCCCCGAAGGACACGGCCACAGACTCGACCACGCGCTCAGAACTGAGCATCCCCTTGCGCTTTCGGGTCACCTCGCAACGGTCGGGGAATCCCTCTTCCAGACGCACCGCCAGCGCCGGCAGGAAGGCGCGCAGGTCGGACGAGTCGGCTCGAAGGCTCGCCGCCAGCGAGTCGAGATCGTGTTCTGGTTCGAGCGGGGGATGACCCATCGCCTGGCATTATCGCCACAGACCCATGCCGTCGCCTGTAGGCTCGCACCGTGACCACCTTCGCTCCCGTGTGCCTGGCCGCAGTGCAGGCGACGCCGGTGATCCTCGACCGCGAGGCGAGCGTCGAGAAGGCGCTCGATCTCTCCCGAGACGCTGCTGGTCAGGGGGCCAAGCTGGTGGTGCTGCCGGAGTGCTTCCTGTCGTTCTACCCCTCCGCGGCGATTACTCGATCACGTCGGGACGAGGGCATGGCAGAACTGTTCGAGCGTATGTGGATGAGCGCGGTGGATGTGCCTGGGCCGACGGTGGAACGTTTCGTCCGTCATTGCAAGGATCTCGATATCCACCTCGCGATCGGTGTCAACGAGCGCGAGGCCGCGCGGCCGGGAACGCTCTACAACACGGCGCTGCTGATCGGGCCCGGCGGGCTGCTGTCCAAGCACCGGAAACTGATGCCGACCTACCACGAGCGGCTGTTCCACGGGTTCGGAAACGGCCAGGACCTGGACGTCACCGACACCCCGATCGGTCGGATCGGTGGACTGATCTGCTGGGAGCACCGGATGCCGCTCGCCCGCTACGCGGTGTATCGCGGCGGCCCGCAGGTGTGGGTCGCGCCGACCATGGACGACAGCGACACCTGGCTGGCACTGATGCAGGCCATCTCCTACGAGTCGGGGGCATCGGTTGTGAGCGTCAGCCAGTACCTCCACGGCGGCGAGTATCCGTCCGACTTCCCATTTGAGCTCCCCGCCGACTGTGACCGCGTGCTCGCCCGCGGGAACTCCGTGATCATCGACGGGCAGTCACACGAGATCGTCGCCGGCCCCCTGGTCGGCCGGGAAGGAATCCTGGTTGCGGAGTGCGATCTACGAGGTAGCCTGCGGGAGAAGCAGTGGTTCGACGTGGTCGGCCACTACAGCCGTGAGGATGTGCTCCTGCCGCTGCTGCATGCGGATGAAAGGACTTGAACCTTCACGACCTTACGGTCACACGGACCTGAACCGTGCGCGTCTACCAATTCCGCCACATCCGCGAGCGGGCCGTAGTCTATCCCGACCCACAGGCCCCCGCGAGCAGGTCGGCGACCTCCTGGGGGCTGTATCCGGCCTCCGCGAGCACCTCGGCGGTGTGCTCGCCCAGCCGCGGGGGATAGCGGCGGGCGGAGGGCCGCTCGCCGTCGATCGACATGGGGGAGCGCACCAGCTTGAGCGGCCCCGCTGTGGGGTGCTCGACCGTCTCTACCATGTGCGCCGCGGGGCCGTCGAACACCTGGGGCACCGTCAGCACCGGGCCGCCGGGAGCGGCGGCCCGATCCAGTGCCGCCTCCCACTCGGCCACCGACCGGGTTGAGATGGTCGCCTGCAGCTCCGCCACCAACGTCTCGCGACCGACCACACGGTCGCGGTTGGTGCGATACCGGGGATCGTCTGCCAGGTCACCGCGGCCCGCCTCGCGGCAGAAACGGGCGAACTGGTCGTCCGTTCCGATGGCCAGATTGATGTAGCCGTCCGCAGCCTCGAACGTCTCGTAGGGGACGATCGAGGGATGTGCGTTACCCAGCCGCTGCGGCTCGATCCCGCCGATCAACCAGTCGCCGGCGCGGTTCGCCAGCCATGCCACCTGGGAATCCAGCAGCGACACCTCCAGCTCGCGCCCGATCTGGGTCGAGGCTCGCTCCACCAGTGCCGCCAGGATGGCGTTTCCGGCAAAGAGCCCTGCCACGATGTCGGCGATCGCGACCGCCACCTTCATCGGCCTGCCGTCGGGCTCGCCCTGCATGCTCATGATTCCGCCCACGCCCTGCATCAGGAAGTCGTATCCGGGCCGATCGGCATGGGGGTGGTCGTGGGGGTAGCCGCGGATCGCACATGACACGACGCCGGGATTGGTCACGACCAGGCTGGCGTGGTCGAGTCCGTACCGGTGGGCGGTGCCCGGCAGGAAGTTCTCGATCACCACGTCGGCGGTGTCGGCCAGGCGGCGTGCAACCGCAACCCCTTCCGGCTGCTTGAGGTCGATCGCGATCGACCGTTTGGAGCGGTTGACCTGCAGGTAGTAGACGCTTTCGTCGCCGGCGAACGGCGGGCCCCATTGGCGGCTGCCGTCACCGCCGCCGGGTCGCTCGACCTTGACCACGTCCGCACCGAGGTCGCCCAGCACCATGGTGCAGTACGGCCCTGCCAGGATCTGGCTCAGGTCGAGTACGCGGATGCCATCGAGCGGAAGTGGGCGGCCGTCCATGGCCGCCGGTCAGCCTGCGAGCTTGGCCAACTCGGCCAGAGCCCAGTCTTTGTGGGCGGTGGCCCTGACGTTGCGCTTGGCTGCCGCCATGTTGCCGTCGGCATCGATCACGAATCCCGACCGGATGATGCCGTGGTAGGTCTTGCCGTAGTTCTTCTTCTCGCCCCAGGCGCCGTACGCCTCGGCGACCGCGTGGTCGGGGTCGGACAGCAGCGGAAACGGCAGGTTGAACTTTTCCCGGAAGCTGTCGTGGGAGGCGGTGCCGTCGGGACTGACACCCAGCACCACCGCGCCGTATTGCTCGAACGCACCCCAGTCGTCGCGGATCGCGCACGCCTGCTTGGTGCACCCCGAGGTGTCGTCCTTGGGGTAGAAGTAGAGCACCACCGGCTTGCCCCGAAGCGCGCTCAGGGAGACGCTTCCACCGCCGTCGGAGGCGAGTGTGAAGTCGGGTGCGGGCTGTCCGGGCTCGACCATGGGCGCGGAGTTTAGCTAGCCTCTTGCGGCGATGCCTTTGGTACATGCGGTGGTCGGGACGCTCCTGATCGCAACCAACCTCGCGGTGGCGATCTGGGGCTTTCTCGCCTACCGCCGCAACAGCCCCCCGGGGAGCGCCTTCACCCAGCTGCTCGCGGCCGCCCACACGCTCGTGATCGCGCAGGCCACCCTGGGGCTGATTCTGCTCTCCGAGGGCGACCAGCCTGCGGATCGGCTGCACTTTGTGTACGGCCTCCTGCCGCTGCTGGCGGTAGCCTATCCGTATGCACTTCGGGGCGAAGATGGACGGCGCAACGTGTTGCTGTTCGCGGTTGGGTCAGCGCTGGTGACCGCGCTGGGTATCCGTGCGTTCATGACGGGGCCGCACCTGTGACCCGCGACCAGATCCGTGGATGGTTGATCATCATCGGCCTGGCGCTGATCGCGACGGTGTTCTTCAGCGTGTCGCAGCAGATCGCCGCGATCGTGTTCGGGGCGCTGGGCCTGCTCTTCATCGTCCTGATGTGGTACTTCGGCTACTCCTGGTATCGCGACAACCTGACCGCGATCTCGCTGATGCCAGATCGCCAGCGAAACGCCTTGTACGGCGGCGCAGGGGCGCTGACGCTGGCGGCCGCGATGTGGTCGTTGGACAAGTTCGGGTTGATCCACCTGGGCGGGTTCACCCCGTTGCTTGCACTGGTTGCGATCGTGGGTGGCTTGGTGGCGTTCTGGGCGTGGCAGGAATCCAAGCGGTACTACCTGTAGGCCGATGTCTGCTGCCTCCGCCATGATCGCCCAGGCCGAGGTCGGAGCGGCCGAGGCGGCCCAGCGGCAGGCGCGGTTCCCGGTCGGCGCAGCAGTCGAGTTCGAGGATCTCGAGCGGGCCGATCGCGTGGATGTGTTCGATCGGCTGCGGGCGACGGAGCCGATCTCGTGGGTGCCGGCGATGGGCGGGTGGCTGGTGACCTCCTACCCGCTTGCCCGCCGGGTGCTCGGGCCGCGATCTGCATTCACGGTTCAAGCCCACGAGAATCTGGTGCGGGCGTCGCTGGGGCAGATGATGCTGACCACCGATCCGCCTGCTCACGAGCACATGCGTGCGCCGTTCGAGGCGCCGTTTCACCGGCGGGCGGTCGAGCAGCGATTCCGGGAGCCGGTGACGGCGCGGGTGAGGCAGCTGCTGGACTGGCTTCAGCCGCAGGGCAGCTGTGATCTGGCGTCGGAGTTCGCCGCGCCGTTTGCGATCGGGGTCGCGGGAGACATGCTGGGTCTGTCGCTCGACGACGTGCCGCGGATCCGCGGGTTCTATGACGCGTTCGCCGGAGGCATGGTGTACGACGGCGACCCCGAGCCTCAACGCAGGGCGGACGCTGCTCGGGCCGAGTTCAGCGAGCTGCTGCTGGGTGAGCTCGAGCGGGCACGTCGCGCCCCCGACGCCTCGGTGACAGCGGCGGTGGTCGCGGACCCGGACACCCAGCTCTCTGATGACGAGGTGGTCGCGCAGCTTCGCGTGATCCTGTTCGGCGCGATCGAAACGATCGAGTCGATGGTGCTGAACACCGTCATGCTGCTGCTCGATCACCCGGCGCAGCTCGACGCGGTTCGCGCCGACGCCGAGTTGATCCCCAACGCGGTGGAGGAGTCACTCCGCCTGATTCCGCCGGTGACGTTCATCGAACGCTGGGCGTCTGCCGCCACGGTGGTCGGCGATGTCGAACTCGGTGTCGGCGAGTTCGTCGGTGTCAGCACGCTGGGGGCGAATCGCGATCCGGACGTGTTCGCCGAGCCGCTGCGGTTCGACATCCGCCGCGAGAACGCCCGCCACGGGCTCTCCTTCAGCTTCGGCGTGCATCACTGTCTGGGGTTCTCGATGGCCCGCATGCAGGGTGCGATCGCGGTGGAGGAGATCACCCGCCGGCTGCAGGGTCTCGAGATCGTCGAGGTCGAGCGACCGGCAGGGTTCGTGTTCCGAAAGCCGGCGGTGTTGCGGCTGCGGTGGGCCGCCTAGTCGTCGGCTAGGCCCGGGCGTGGGCCGCGGTTCCGCCCAGCGACTGCAGTGCCTGCTCGACCGACACCGACATGCAGGTGAAGATCGGGGTGTCGGTCTCGGTGTAGCGGCTGGCTTCGGTCTCGCGCAGCGTCATCATCAGGTCGAGGAAATCGCCGACGTAGTCGGTCTCGAACGCCACCACGAACTCCTGGTCGTCGATCCCGAACGAGTAGGTGGTGTTGATCTTGACCGTGGGAAACTGCTTCCCGGTTGCGATGTGCTCGTTCATGATTCCCTGCCGGGCGGGCTTTGACAGCTGATACCAGGCGCGGGTCTTGACCATCGGGTAGATCAGCAGGTACTTCGAGTCGGGGTCCCACATCACCCGGCCGCGCTTGTGCATCGAGCGGCCTTCGCCCTTGACGTACTGGGATCGCCGGGTCATCGAGAGGTAGGCGTAGGGCGTGTGCAGGTAGCCGCCCATCGCTGTCGAGAGCATTGCGGTGCCGAGCTCATGGAAGTCCTCGAGCCGCTCGGACACCTTCCACAGCATGATGTCGGCGTCGGGGCGGAGCCCCGCCATCGTGTACGCGCGGATCGGGAACTTGGCGCCGTGCTCCTCGATCACCGCGGCCAGCTCGGCGCGCGATGCCCCCTGCTCTTCGGCCGGCAACCGCCGCCAGGCCGGGTCGAGCTTGTAAAAGCTGAAATGGACGAACTGGCGATCCTCACCCGAGGAGTTGTTGGCCGGTTCGGTTGCGCCGTTGTCTGCCATCGCCTCGATCGTAGCAGCCGGATTGTGACCGTTTCGGCACGGCCGCCCGGTTGAGTCGTCACCAGGGCGTTCATACCGTGGTCGCATGGGTTCACAACGGGGCCAGGCAACAATCGAGACGGTGGTGCTGCTGCCGGTGCTGGCGGCCTGCGGCGTGGGCGCCTGGCAGGTGGTGCTGGTCGCGTGGACGTTGGTGTCGGTTGCAGACGCGGCCCATGCGGGGGCGCGGGCGGTGCTCTCGCACGAGCCTCCCCGGCCTGCGGTCGTGGGCGCGCTGCCGGGGTCGATGCGCAAGGGGGTGACGGTGGAGAAGGCCGGCGGGCAGCTGCGCGTGACCGTGCGGGTGCCGTCGGTGATTCCCGGGTTCTCCCCGCGGGTCAGCGCCGCTGCCGAGCTGGTGGACCGGTGAGTCGCGATCACGCCCGCGGCCAGGCCTCCATCGAGACGATCGCCGCGTGTGTGCTGGTGCTGATGTTCGCGTTTGGCGGCTGGGACATGCTGCGAGCGCTGCAGGCTCGCGACACGGCTCACCGGCTGGTCGACCAGGCCGCGGTGCTGACGTTGGAGCAGCGGCCGCTTCCCGCCTGGCTCAAGAAGTCGACCACGGTCGAGCACGGAGTCATCACGGCCACGGTGAGGGTGTGTGCGGTCACCAGTGGCGTCGGATGCTTTGACGTGACCGCGGTGGGCCACACTCGGTGAGTCGGCGTGAGCGGGGCCAGGTGTCGATTGCCGCGGTTGGGATTGCGATCGCGGTGCTGCTGGGAGCGGTGGTGCTGGTGCACCTCGCCGCGATCCGATCCGGCGGCGCCCACGCCCAGAGCGCCGCCGACGTGGCGGCGCTGGCGGGGGTGCAGGTGCTGGCGGCCGATCCTTCGGTATCGAGATCGGCTGTCGAGTCGGCGGCGACCCGGGCCGCCGCGGCCAACGGCGGACGGATCGAGGCCTTCCGCATCGAGACCGCCAACGGCGTTCCCAAAGCGGTGGATGTGACCGTGTCCGAGCTGGTCACGGGCGCGGTGCCCGGCGTCGGAAGCCGCGCGGACCGGGTGTGGTCGTGGTCGCGGGCCGGAGTGACGTATACGGCCACGCTGGCTTCGGGGTCGTTTCGCCCGATTGATCTGGCGGGCGTTCAGGGCGCGGCGGCCGTGGTCGCCGCCGCCGAGGCCCAGATCGGGTGGCCGTACGTCTGGGGCGGCGAGAGCCGTGCGGAGGGTGGTTTTGACTGCTCCGGGCTGGTCGATTACGCCTACGGCGCCGCCGGTGTGTCGCTGCCGGGACGTCCCACCGCCGCGGATCTGTGGCACATGTCGCGCCACGTTACGGCGGCCGAGCTCGCGCCGGGAGATCTCGTGTTCCTGGGTGCGGACACGAATCAGCCCTACCACGTCGGCATGTACGTGGGCGGGGGCATGACGGTGGTGGCGCCGCACACCGGCGCGGTGGTGACCTACGAGGCGCTGGCCGACGTTCCCTGGGATGGTTTTGGCCGGCTGCTGGCAGGTGCACCCGCGGCCGATCCTGCTGCCTCCGCAGTCGAAGCTGCCGCCCGCCGGTACCAGGTGCCGGCGTATGTGATCGCGGCCGAGCTTCGGCTCGCTGTCGACACCAACCCGTACCGGATTGGCTCGCTGCTCCACCAGGCGATGTTGCGGCATAGAAGCGACCTGATGGAGGCGTTGACAGACCAGCTCGGCGGCGACGCCTCGAGAGCTGCCGTGGTGATGCACAGCGCCTCCGGGCCGGCGCTGGGCGCGGGTTTCGAGGCCACGGTCGGCCTGCTGCCGCGGCCGCACAGGAGCGTCGGGGGCGGTCAGCCGGATCCGCCCGCCGGCGGCAGCAGCTGGGGCTCGTTGATCTCCGGGGTGGGCGGGACGGTCGGCGACGGCATGGGGTGGCTGGGTGACCTCCGCCACAGCCAGGGGTTGCGGCTGCCGGCACACCTTGGGCACGGAGGCAATCTGCTGCTGAACGTCGCAGCGGCGATCCCCAACAAGACGGTTTCAGCGATCGTGCAGGTCTCGATGGCAGGGCGTGACCTGGTCTCCGCGGTCGGTGCTGTATCCGAGCCCATCGTGGGCGGATCGAGCCTGGTTCCCGGTCTCGATCTGATCTTCGCGGCCCTCCAGGTGGGCTTCGCCGCTTGGGGGCTGTACCGCTCACGCACCTGGCACGGCCGTCTGTACAACGGGGCGCTGCTGGTCGGCGGGGTTCTGGCGGTGGCTGGAGGGGTCCTCCTGCTGGCGGCGGGGGTGGGAGCAGCGGTGGTTGCCTCGCCTGTCATCGGCGCGGTTTTTGCGGGAGCGGCGCTGTTCACCCTCGGCGCCACGGTCTACAACAACTGGGACACGCTTTCGAGCGCCGGCTCGCGGGCGGCCGGCTGGTGCCGCCACACCCTGGACAGCATCTGGTGAATAAAAGGTGCCAGGCACCTTTTATTCACGCAGCGGGCCGCTCAGAGTGACCGCGTAGGATTCGGAGCGTGGCCACCGCATCCCAGTCCGATCGCTCTGAACGCCTCCAGCTCCAGCTGAAAGCGTTACCCGACACGCCCGGCGTCTACCTCTTCCACGGCGCATCCGACGAGGTGCTGTACGTGGGCAAGGCCAAGTCGCTGCGAAAGCGGGTGCAGTCGTACTTCCGCGGTGGATACGCCATTCAGCGGACGGCTGAGTTGGTGGAGCGGATCGAGGAGATCGAGGTGTTCGTCGTCACCAGCGAGACCGAGGCGCTGCTGCTGGAGCAGAACCTGATCAAGCGTCATCGGCCGATGTTCAACATCCGGCTGCGCGACGACAAGTCGTATCCCTACATCGCCGTGACTGTCGGTGATGAGTACCCGCGGGTCATGTTCACCCGGGAGCGTCATCGCAAGGGTGTCCAGTACTTCGGGCCGTACTCGAGTGCGCGCAAGGTGCGAGAGACGCTGGACGTGCTAAACCGCGTCTTCCCCTACCGGCCGTGCGAGGGGCCGACGCCGGGCCGGCGCTCGGGTGTGCCGTGCCTGGACTACCACATCGGCCGCTGCGGAGCCCCGTGCGTGGGCTACGTCTCCAGGCAGGAGTACGCCGAGGTGATCGATTCGGTGATCGAGTTCCTTTCGGGACGGGTGCGACCGCTCGAGCGGGATCTGGAAAAGGCCATGCAGGAGGCCGCCGAGTCGCGCCAGTACGAGGACGCGGCGCGCTACCGCAACCGCCTCACCGCCGTGCGGCACCTGTCCGAGACGCAGGTGGCCGACAAGCGCAGCCTCGGCTCCGCGGATGTGCTCGCGGTTGCCGTGGCCGGCGACAACGCCAACGTCCAGCTGTTTCACCTCCGCGACGGGCGGCTGGCCGATCGCCAGAGCTTCTACCTCGAGAACACCGAGGGCGAGGACGAATCCGAGGCTCTCTGGGGATTCGCACTCGAGTACTACGGCGGCCACGTGGCCATTCCGGCCCAGGTGGTGGTGCCACGGACGTTCCCCGACGCCGAGCTGCTGGAGGCGTTCCTGGGGGAGCGCCGCGGCGCGACTGTCGAGGTGCGCGCGGCGCAGCGAGGTGAGAAGCGCCGGATCGCCGAGCTGGCGGCCCAGAACGCGACGCTCGCACTCGAGCACGACGCGTTGCTGGCGCAGCGTTCACGGGCGCGCCGGGTGGAGGCTCTGGAGGAGCTGCGCGAGCGCCTCAACCTGGAGAAGCTGCCGGTGCGGATCGAGTGCTTCGACGTCTCCAACCTGGGCGACACCAACACGGTTGCCTCAATGGTGGTGTTCGAGGACGCGGTCGCCAAGCGCTCGCACTACCGCTCGTTCGTGATCCGGCACGGCAAGGGCCAGGATGACTTCTCGAGCATGCGCGAAGCGGTGTCCCGCCGGTTCGCGCGGATGCGGGCGGTGGAGGCCGACCGCTACGACGAGAGCTTTGCCGCGACTCCCAGTCTGGTGGTGATCGACGGCGGCAAGGGCCAGCTGAACGCGGCGCTGGATGCGATGGCCGAGTTCGACCTGCCGCGGGTGGCGGTGATCTCGCTGGCGAAGCGGATCGAGGAGGTCTTCATCCCCGGCCGGCCCGACCCGATCATGCTGGATCCGGCCTCCAACGGCCTCCAGCTGCTGCAACGGGTGCGCGACGAGGCCCACCGGTTTGCTCTCGGCCGGCACCGCAAGCGCCGCGCCCGCTCGTCGGTGGAGTCGATCTTCGACTCGCTCCCGGGTGTGGGGCCGGCTCGCAAGCGGCTCTTGATCGAGCACTTCGGGACGCCGGAGCGATTCGTGGCGGCCACGCGTGACGAACTCGAGTCGGTCCCGGGGCTGCCGGCCAAGGTCGCCCGCCAGATCCACCAGTCGCTGCACAGGGCGGGAAGATAGCCGTGGCGATGGATCTCTTTCCCGAGCAGACCAGCGCGTTTGAACCGGCACCGTCGCGGCGCCGCCGGGGAGTTCGGGTCGTGTGCCTCGGCGGCGGCACCGGGCTCAGCATGATCCTGCGCGGCCTCAAGCGCATCGCCAGCGTCACCGCGGTGGTGACCACCACCGATGACGGCGGCAGTTCCGGCCGGCTGCGGCGCGACTTCGGCATGCCCGCGCCCGGTGATCTGCGCAGCTGCCTGACGGCCCTGGCCGAGGACGAGTCGCTGGTGGGACACCTGTTCCAGCATCGCTTCACCACCGGCGAGCTGGCCGGGCACAGCTTCGGCAACCTCTTCCTGGCCGGGATGACCGACATGCTGGGCAGCTTCGACCAAGCCGTCTCCGAGTCGGCCAGGGTGCTGGCGGTGCGCGGCCGGGTGGTGCCCTCCACCACCGATCTGGTGGAGCTGGTCGCCCACTTCGCCGACGGGCGGGTCGTTCGCGGGGAGACTGCCCTTGCCGCCGACGGGGCGCAGTGCCAGCGGGTGGAGCTGGATCCGCCCGACCCGGTCGCCCATCCACGCGCGCTCCAGGCGATCGAGCGGGCCGAGCTGGTGGTGATGGGGCCCGGCAGCCTCTACACCAGCACCATTCCGCCGCTGCTGGTGCCCGGCATCAGAGAGGCGATCCGGGCCGTCCAGGTACCCAAGATCTACGTCTGCAACCTGCTCCAGCAGCCCGGCGAGACCGAGGGCTACCGAGCGTCCGACCACGTCGCCCGGATCATCGATCACTGCGGTGAGGGGCTGGTGGACGCCGTGCTGGTGAGCCGAAACCGTGCGGAGCAGGGAACCCCGGTGCCGGTCGATCGCGGCGGCCTGCGGCGGCTGGGCGTGCGGGTGTTCGGCGCCCGGCTGGCCGGCGAGTGGCAGCACGATCAGGACAAGCTGGCGCGCACGCTGGTGCGGTTGTCGCGGTGGGATCCGCGGGCCGAGGGGCAGTGAGCTTCGGCGAGGCGGTGCGGCATGAGCTGGCGGAGCGGCCGCCGGCCAAGCCCTGCTGTCGCCTGGCGTTCATGAGCGGTCTGATCCGCACGGCCGGCACGCTTCAGCTGCGGTCGGGGGGCGAGCTGGCGGTGCGACTCGACCCGATCGACGCGACCGTGGCGCGGACGCTGTTCACACTGCTGCGTCCACTGGAGGCCGGCATCGAGATCGTCTCCTACCGGGAGCCGCGGTTCTCCCGCCGCAATGTCGTCAGCGTGCGCCTGCACGGCGGGCGCAGCCTCCAGCTCCTGCACGAGCTGGGCGTGCTGGGGGAGGGGCTCGCGCCGCTGCCCGAGCCGCCCCGGCGGCTGGTCAATCGCCGCTGCTGCAGAGGTTCCTACCTGCGCGGGGCGTTCATCGCCACCGGCTCGGTGTCCGCTCCGCGCGCCCCCGGGCACCTGGAGTGGCGCACCGCCGACATCCGGGGAGCCGAGGTGATCGCACATCTGGCCGTGCGCGACCAGCTGGTGGTGCGTGCGGTCGAGCGCCGCGGGCACGCCATCGCCTACGCCAAGAGCAAGGTCACGATCCGCGAGCTGCTGGTGCACATGGGCGCGCACGACGCTGCGCTCTCGTTCGAGGAGGCCGACGTGATCAGCGAGACGCGGGCGCGGGCCAACCGCAACACCAATTGGGACGAGGCCAACCTGGGTCGCATGAGTGAGGCGTCCCGCGCGCAGCGCAGCGCCATCGCACAGCTCGACCTCGACACACTGGATCCGAGGCTGCAGCAGGTTGCCCGGCTGCGGCTGCGACATGCCGACCTGTCGCTGACCGAGCTCGGCAGGAGGGCCAGCCCGCCGCTTTCGAAGTCGGCCGTGGCCCACCGTATGCGTACGCTGATGTCCCTGACCCGGTCGTGATCGCGAGCAGTTGTTAACCTGGGGCGTACCCATACCTTACAATTTGCTAAAGAATCACTCCGACGGGGGGCGCGACCGAAACCCCGGTGCGGCAAACTGAGTTTCAGTGTTTCGCGGGTGACCGGCATCCCCTGCGCGACGGAACCTGACCCCATCTGTTGCTGCCCGATTCTGCCGGACACCCGCGAAACCCGGGACATCTCCACGCCGGGCCACCCCGCCCGGCGTAACCCGTTCTGGCCGATCGACGATAGACTCGATGTCGACAGGAGTGGCCAACAGCGGGGGTTTCGATGAGCGTTCGAGTGGCGATCAACGGGTTCGGGAGAATCGGTCGCAATGTGTTTCGCGCGGCCAGGGATCGCGCCTCGGGGTTCGAGATCGTGGCGGTCAACGATCTGATGGATCTCGACACCGCCGCCTACCTGCTGCGGTACGACTCCGTCCACGGCCGGTTTCCGGGGACGGTGGAGGTGGGCGACGGCGGTCTGATCGTTGACGGCAAGCCGCTCAAGGTCGTGTCCGAGCGGGATCCCGGGGAGCTGCCGTGGGCAGATCTGGGCGTCGAGGTCGTGGTCGAGTCGACCGGGTTCTTCACCAAGCGCGACGGTGCGGCCAAGCACCTCACCGCCGGAGCCCGCAAGGTGATCATCAGCGCGCCCGCAACCGATCCTGATATCACCATCTGCATGGGGGTCAATGACGACAAGTACGACGGCGACTCCCACAACATCATCTCCAACGCCTCCTGCACGACCAACTGCCTGGCGCCGCTGGCCAAGACGCTGCACGAGAACTTCGGGATCGAGCGCGGGTTCATGACCACCACCCACGCCTACACCAACGACCAGCATGTGCTCGACCTGCCGCACTCCGACCTGCGGCGCGCCCGGGCGGCCGCGGTCAATGTGATCCCCACGTCGACCGGGGCGGCCAAGGCGATCGGGCTGGTCATCCCCGAGATGAAGGGGCGGCTCGACGGCATCTCGATGCGCGTGCCCGTGAGTGACGGTTCAGCCACCGATCTGGTCGCTCTGATCGGTCGCGAGACCACCAAGGATGAGGTCAATGAGGTGTTTCGGGAGGCCGCTGAGTCAATGCCCGGCATCCTCGCCTACGTCGATGATCCGGTCGTCTCGTCCGACATCGTGGGCGACTCTCACAGCTCGGTGTTCGATTCGGGGCTGACGATGGCCAACGGCAACCTGGTCAAGGTTGTCTCGTGGTACGACAACGAGTGGGGTTACTCCTGCCGTGTGGTCGACCTCATCAACAAGGTCGCCTGAGGCCGTGCTGAAATCGGTCGCGGACGTGCCGGTCGAGGGCCGGCGGGTGCTCGTGCGGGCCGACCTGAATGTGCCGCTGCGCGACGGCCAGGTGGCCGACGACGCCCGCATCCGGGCTTCGGTGCCGACCATCCGCCATCTGCTCGACCGGGGGGCGACCGTGATCGTGATGTCACATCTGGGTCGGCCCAAGGGCGAGGCAACGCCGGCACTGTCGCTGCGCCCGGTGGCCGAGCGGCTGGGTGAGCTCGTGGGTGAGCCGGTTGCATTCGACGGTGAGGCGGGGCGGCTGCGGCTGCTCGAGAACCTGCGGTTCGATCCCCGCGAGGAGCAGAACGATCCCGAGTTCGCGGCCGAGCTGGCTGCTCAAGCCGATGTGTACGTGAACGATGCGTTCGGTGCAGCGCACCGAGCCCACGCCTCCACCGAGGGTGTCGCCCACCTGCTGCCATCTGCGGCCGGGCTGCTGCTGCAGGCCGAGCTGGATGCCTTCAGGCAGCTTCTGGATCAGCCCGAGCATCCGTTCGTGGTGGTGATCGGGGGCGTCAAGGTGGCCGACAAGATCGCCGTGATCGACCGCTTCACCGATCTGGCCGACTCGATCCTGATCGGTGGCGCGATGGCGTTCACGTTCCTCGCGGCCGACGGGATCGACGTGGCGGCCTCCCGGCATGAGGACGCCGACGGCCAGGCGATCGCCCGCCGCGCGGTGGCCGACGCCGCCGCGCGTGGATGCGAGCTGCTGCTGCCCGCCGACGTGGTGGTGGCCGATCGCTTCGCCGCCGACGCGGGCACGCGAACCGTGCCGGTGGACCAGATTCCCACCGGATGGATGGGACTCGACATCGGTCCCGACACGACGCGGCGCTATCGAGAGCGTCTGGCGGCAGCCCGCACGATCTTCTGGAACGGCCCGATGGGCGTGTTCGAGATGGAGCCGTTTGCCGCCGGCACGCTCGCAATCGCTCACGCGGTGGCCGATTCGCAGGCCGTCTCGGTGGTCGGTGGCGGCGACTCGGTGGCGGCCGTCAACGTCGCCGGGGTCGCTGATCAGATCTCCCACGTCTCCACCGGCGGGGGCGCCGCGCTGGAGCTGGTCGAGGGCCGCACCCTCCCCGGGGTGGCCGCACTGGAGGAGCAGGCATGAGCCGTACACCGTTTGTCGCGGGCAACTGGAAGATGTTCAAGACGACCACCGAGGCGGGCCCGTTCGTGGCCGCGCTGGCGGGGCAGGTGCCCACCGGCGTGGATGCGGCCGTGTGCGCTCCGTTTACCGCGCTGGCCGCCGCCGTGGCCGCGGCAGAGGGGTCTCCGCTGCAGGTGTTTGCCCAGAACATGCACCAGGCGTCCGAGGGCGCGTTTACCGGCGAGATCTCGGCCGGCATGCTCATCGATCTCGGTGTCGACGGCGTGCTGCTCGGCCACTCCGAGCGGCGCCAGTATTTCAACGAGACCGATGCCGCGGTGTCCGAGAAGCTGGTCGCCGCCCATGCCGCCGGGCTGGCGGTGATTCTCGCCGTCGGTGAGAGCGAGCAGGAGCGGCGCGACGGTGCCACCGAGCGGGTGCTCGACCGCCAGCTGGGCGCGCTGGACGCATTGACGGCGGAGCAGGTGGCGGCGACCACGATCGCCTACGAGCCGGTGTGGGCGATCGGCACCGGGCTGACCGCCACCCCCGAGACGGCGCAGGCTGCGCATGCACACATCCGCGCGGTGCTGGGTGAGGCAGGCGACGGGGTGCGGATCCAGTACGGCGGCAGCATGAAACCCGAGAACGCCGCCGGCTTGCTGGAGCAGCCCGACATCGACGGCGGCTTGATCGGCGGCGCCAGCCTGGACGTGGACAGCTTTCTCTCCATCCTCGACGCGGCGGCATGAGTCCAGCGCCGGTGTGCGTGGTGGTGCTGGACGGCTGGGGGCTGGCCGAGCCGGGACCCGGGAACGCTGTCGAGATGGCTCAGACGCCCGTGTTCGACCGGCTGTGGCGCGAGTTTCCGCACACGACCCTGGGGGCGTCGGGACGAGCCGTCGGCCTGCCTGACGGCCAGATGGGCAACTCCGAGGTGGGGCACACCAACCTGGGGGCGGGTCGGGTGGTGCGGCAGGACCTGGTGCGGATCGACGATGACATCGACGCCGGCACGTTTGCCCGCAATCCCGCGTTCACCCAGGCGTTTGAGCGCGCCCGTGGTTCGGCGCTGCATCTCCTCGGGCTGGTGTCCGACGGCGGGGTGCACAGCCACATCCGGCACCTCCAGGCGCTGATCGCGGCGGCCGCCGATGCCGGGGTCTCGCAGGTGTACGTGCACGCCTTCACCGACGGCCGGGACGTGTCGCCCACCAGCGGAGCCGGATTTGCCGAGCAGATTCCGGGAATCGTGACGGTCAGCGGGCGCTATTGGGCGATGGACCGCGACCGCCGCTGGGATCGGGTGAAACGTGCCTACGACGCGATCGTGCACGGGATCGGGGCCTCTGCTCCGAGCGCCGGCGAGGCCATCCGTCGCGCGTACGAGCAGGGCATCACCGACGAGTTCATCGAGCCGACTGTGATCGGCGACCCTGTGCACGGTCGGATTCACTCCCAGGATGCGGTGATCTTCTTCAACTTCCGGCCCGACCGGGCCCGCGAGCTGACACGGGCGCTGATCGAGCCGGGGTTCGACGAGTTCGACCGGGGCGCTGATCCGCCGCTCCCGCTGTTCGTCCAGATGACGGAGTTCTCGGATGAGTTCGCCGCTCCCATCGCCTATCCACCAGAGTCGCTGGGCGGCGTGCTGGCCGACGTGCTGGCCGCCGCCGGCGTGGCCCAGCTGCACGTGGCCGAGACCGAGAAGTACCCCCATGTGACCTACTTCTTCGACGGCGGCAACGAGCACCGCCGTGACGGCGAGGAGTGGCAGCTGGTGGATTCGCCGCGGGACGTTGCCACCTACGACCTCGCGCCCCAGATGAGTGCCGAGGCGATCACCGATGTCTTCTGCGACCGGCTCGCCGAGGGCGGGCTGGGATTCCTGCTGATCAACTTCGCGAACCCTGACATGGTTGGCCACACCGGCGTCATCCCGGCCGCCGTGCGAGCGGTCGAGGTGGCGGATACCTGCCTCGGCCGGGTGGTTGCGGCCGTCGCCGAGGCGGGCGGGGTGGCGCTGGTGACCGCCGATCATGGCAACGCCGAGCAGATGCTGGAGGCCGACGGCTCGCCGCACACGGCGCACACGACGAACCCGGTTCCGCTGGTGATCACCCGCGCCGGACTCCGGTTGCGCGACGGTGGTCGGCTGGCCGACGTGGCGCCGACGGTGCTCGGGCTGCTCGAGATCGAGCCGCCGGAATCGATGACCGGGCAAACCCTGGTGGTATAGGCGAAGTGCTGTTCGCCGACGTGTTGAGATCTCGTTAGATTCAGCACGACGGGGGGTACGTACCGGAGTGGCCCCGGTCTATACTGCGATCGGTTCCCGTAACCACACCGACACAATTTGGGTCTCCCACAGCCTGATCCCAGCGTGCTCCGCCGTGCCCGGCGGGGCGATGAGGACGCGTTTGCGCTGATCGTTCGTCAGTACCAAACGCCGCTCTTCAACTATGTCCTGAGAGTTTTGTCAGGGGATCGCGCGCTGGCCGAAGACATGTGTCAGGAGGTGTTCCTGCGCGTCTACCAGGCGCTGCCGCGGTTTGACGATCGGTGTCGGTTCACGACCTGGATGTTCCAGGTGGCCAAGCACCGAGTGGTGGACGAGCTGCGCGCGCGAGAGCGGCGGGTGCGTACTCCGGTCGATCTCGACTCGGTGCCGCAGCTGCGGCTGGCGGTTCAGCCGACCGACACCGTCGAGTCGATGGACGTGTTGTGGCGCGCGATCGGCGCGCTTCCGCTCGATCTGCGCATGGCGCTGGTGCTCCGCGACGTTGTCGGCCTCAGCTATGCGGAGATTGCCGACACGCTCGAGACCACCCTCGCGACCGTCAAATGGCGCATCTACAAGGCGCGCGAGGGCGTGGTCTGCGACCTCGAGCTGAGCGGCGTCGATCTCGGCCTGAACGTGCGCACACCAAAGCTATCGGCCACTGCTGAGGCGGGTGCCTAGCCTGCGAGGCAGGCCGGCGTCGGCGATCGAGCGCTGGGTCGCCGCGATGTCGTACTGAACCCGCTTCCAGGTGGCGTGTTCGCTGTCGAGATCGAGCAGCAGGTATGCCGCCCGGGGATCGCCGTCGCGGGGCTGGCCGACCGACCCGGGGTTGAGCAGAAACGGGCCGCCCGCAAACGAGATCTCGGTATCGGCGGGGGCGAGCCCGGCGACGAAGTCCTCGCCGGAGTAGCCGTACAGCAGCGGAACGTGGCTGTGGCCGATCAGCGCCAGCTGTGAGGACTGCAGCTCCAGGCACACAGCGGCGGTGTGGTTGTCGATCACGTATTCCCATACCGGGTCGCGGATGCTCGCGTGGTACAGCTCGACGCCCGCGCGCTCCCCGCTGGGATGGAGTCGCTTGAGTGTTTCCATGGTTGCGGGCGCGATGGTGGACGCGGTCCAGCGCGCGGCCGTGCCTGCATCGGATGCGAACACCGCGATGTCGATCGCGTCGGTCACGACCAGGTCGTGGTTGCCCGCCAGGCAGATCGCGGAGCGGGTATCGACCGTGGTCACGCAGGCATCGGGGTTGGGCCCGTATCCGACCAGGTCTCCGAGGCACCAGATCTCGTCGACGCCGGTCGCGTCGATGTCCTCGAGCACCGCTTCCAGGGCCGGAAGATTCGCGTGGACGTCCGAGATGACCGCGACTCGCATCCAGTAACGCTATAACGCCTTGGTGCGCCGAGCCGCCGCAACGGTCGCGCTGGCGGCCCTCGCCGGCCTGGGAATCTGGCTGTGGCAGGCTCAGCTGCCAGAAGCGGTGTCCGCGATTCCCGCCCGCTCCGTGTTCACCGCCCAGCAGATCCGGCGGGCGATGGACTATCGCGACGCCGAATACGTGCTGGCGCTGATCGGACTGCTGATTCCGCCGGCGGTGGCGTGGCTGCTCGCGTGGCACGGCGGTGACCGCTTGGCGTTGGGAAAGGCGGCGGCGGTGAGGGTGGCGACAGCGTCGTTCCTGGTGGCGGCGATCACGATGGCAGTGGTGCTGCCGATCGGGTACATCACCCATGTGCGCGCCCGAAACCGCGGGCTCGACCTGCAGTCGAGCGCGGGGTGGCTCGAGACCGCTCTGATCACGCTGCTGGTCTCGTCCCTGGTGGTCGGGGTGGTGTACACGGCGGCGTGGGCGATCGCGCGCCGGTCGGCCCGGCCGTGGCTGGCGGTGGGCATCGCCGCGTGGGTCGGGGTGGCGGTGGTGACGCTGCTGCAGCCGCTGCTGTGGGACCCGCTGCTGCTCTCGACCCGCGCGCTCCCCCAAGGGCCGGCGGCTGCGCTGGTGCACCGGCTCGAGGTGCGCATGGGGGTGCATCCCGCCTCGGTCACGGTCGCCGACGCGGGCTCCAAGACGACCGAGGAGAACGCCTTCGTGGACGGCGTCGGGCCGACTCAGCGGGTCGTGATCTACGACACCGCGCTGCGAAACATGTCGGCGCCGCAGCTGCGGGCGCTGGTGGCCCACGAGTTCGGCCACATCCAGCGTCGGCACACGCTCAAGGGCGTGCTCTGGTTCGGGGTGCTGGCGCTGCCCGCGCTGTGGCTGATCTGGCGGCTGCTGGAGCCGCTCGCCCGCCGTCGGTACGGGGACGGGCTGCTCGATCCGCGTGCGACCGCCCTGGTGCTGGCAGGCGTGCTCACCGCCGCCGCGATCCTGACGCCGGTCGAGAACCTGATCTCGCGCCGGGACGAGGCCGAGGCCGACTGGGCCGGCCTGCGGGCGACCCGCGACGGGCCGGGAATGGTATCGCTGGAGCGGCGGCTGGCGCTCACCAATCTCTCCAACCCGCTGCCGCCGGTCTGGGCTGTGTGGACGTTGTTCAACCACCCGCCGGTGATGGACCGGATCGAGGTGGGGCGCAGCTACCCCTCCGGGGGCGGGCCGAAGGCGTCGTCGGGGTCGTCTCCGCGGTCGAACTCGGGCAGGCTCTTGATGCCTTCGCGGGTGCGCCACTTGGAGTAGTTGTCGGTCATCGCGTCGATCAGCTCGGCCATGAACTGGGGCGAGATGTTGACCCGCGACACAACCACGCCCGGCACCTCGTCGTCCTCGACCTCGTGGTCGACCCGCGCGAACGTGAGCGTGAACTCGTAGTCCGAGTGGCTGATGTTGGCGAAGTTCGAGTACACCCCCGCCATCATCTCGGGCGGGAAGTGGATGTTGAGGTGGCGGTCGGGAGGTTCGTCGTTCACCGGTGCACCCTACATGGTGGATACCGGTACCATCCCGGCGCATGACTTCAAGCCCGCTCACCGACCTTGCAGAAGCGGTCGCGGGCGCGGTTTCGACCGTCGGCGGAGGTGACTCGAGCGTCAAGCTGGAGCGCCCGGCCGATGAGGGCCACGGCGACTACGCCACCGCAGTGGCGATGTCGCTGGCGCGGTCGCTGAAATCCTCTCCGCGTGACATCGCCGGTCGCATCGCCGAGGCACTCGACTCGCCGCTGATCTCGTCGGTCGACGTGGCGGGGCCGGGCTTCATCAACATCCACGTCTCGGACGAGTGGTACCGGCAGGCCGTGGCCGCGATTCTGGCCCAGGGCGACCGGTTCGGCTCAGGGGCGGCAGCCGAGCCCAAGCGCATCCAGGTGGAGTACGTCAGCGGAAACCCCACCGGGCCGGTTACGGCTGCGACCGGCCGAAACGCGGCATATGGAGACTCCCTGGCACGCCTGCTGTCGTTTTCCGGGCACACCGTCGAGCGCGAGTACTACTTCAACGACGCCGGACGGCAGGTCGACCTGTTTGCAGCCTCGCTGCGGGCCCGAGCCCGGGGTGAGCAGCTGCCCGAGGACGGCTACCAGGGGGCGTACGTCGCCGAGATTGCCGATCGTCTCGACGTGGGTGTGGACGAACCGGTGGATGTCTGGCGGCAGGCGGGGGTTGCGGTCATGGTGGACGAGATCAAGGCCACGCTCACACGCTTCCGCGCAACCTTTGACGCATGGTTTCTGGAGCGCTCGCTGTACGAGGACGGCTCTGTCGACCGCGCAATCTCCAAGCTGGAAGAGGGCGGTCACACGTTTCGCAGTGAGGGCGCGCTGTGGCTGCGGTCGACCGACTTCGGGGACGACCGCGACCGGGTGCTGGTGCGCTCGGACGGAAATCCCACCTACATCGCGGGTGATGTTGCCTACATCGTGAACAAGCTCGAGCGCGGATTCGACGTGGCCGTGTACGTGCTCGGATCCGACCACCATGGGTACATCGGCCGGCTGAAGGCCGCGGCCGCTGCGCTCGGCTATGACCCCGAGCGGATCGACGTCCAGATCTACCAGTTCGTGAAGATCAGCGAGGGCGGGGTGCTGGTGAAGATCGGCAAGCGGCGGGGCAACGTGCTGATGCTGGACGAGCTGCTGGATGTGCTGGGCGTGGATGCCGTGCGGTTTGCACTGGTGCAGCGCTCGCACGACCAGGTGATCGAGCTCGACCCCGAGCTGTGGGCGCAGGAGGGCTCCGACAACCCGGTGTACTACTGCCAGTACGCTCATGCCAGGATCGCGGCGATCCTGCGCAACGCGGGTGAGGCAGCGGAGGGCGCGGCGCCGGACCCGGGCTGGCACCCCGAGCCGGCCGAGGCGACGCTGGTGAAGGCGCTTGCGGGCTTCCCCGATCTGGTGGCCGAGGCCGCCGAGCGGCGCGGTCCCCATCGCATCGCCGGCTACACCCAGGAGATCGCCAAGGCCTATCACCAGTTCTACAAGCAGTGCCGGGTGCTGGGGGCGCCGGCGCCGGTCGAGCGCAGCCGCTTGGCGCTGTGTGCGGCCACGGCTCAGGTGATCGCGACCTCGCTCGATCTCATCGGTGTATCCGCTCCCGACTCGATGTAGGCGGCTGCTAAGGTGAATTTATGAGCACGCCCGAGGCGCCGGTTGTCTACGAGATCGAGGAGCTGTCCGAGGAGCTCGCCAATCGCAACGACGGCGATCTGGGGGACGGCGAGTGGTATGCCATTCGCACCGATCCGTGGCCGTGCCCGACCTGCGGGCTCGCTGAGGACTACATCACCGCGTGTCATCACGTGGTGATCGCGCCCGAGCGTGACGACCTGATCGATCATGCCGCCCGCGCGTCGCAGGTGGGACGAAACCCCAAGATCGTGCGCTACGACGACGTCAAACCCACCATCACCCTGTTCCAGTGGCGTGCCCTGGGACGGCCGGTTCACGGCATCAAAAAGGTGTAGCTCGGGTCGTCGGCGGGTACCAGCGGATCAACCAAGGAGGCACGTCATGCTGCGCGAGTTCCGGCAGTTTCTGTTTCGGGGCAATCTGATCGACCTGGCGGTCGCGATCGTCATCGGCACCGCATTCGGCTTGCTGGTAGCCGCGTTCGTTGCCGACATCATCACCCCGATCGTGGCCGCCATCTTCGGCAAACCCGACTTCAGCGGGTTGACGTTCGAGATCAACGGCAGTGTCTTTCGATACGGCGACTTCCTGAACGCGCTGATCACGTTCGTCTCGATCGCGGCGGCCGTGTTCTTCTTCGTGGTGCGCCCGATGAACGCCGTGATGGCACGCACTGCCAAGCCAGACGACACGGCGATGGCCATGCGGGAATGCCCGGAGTGCCTCAGCTCGATCCCGGCAGCGGCCCGCCGGTGCTCCGCGTGTACCGCTCAGGTGCAGCCGGTCAGCTGACGCAGATGGTCGCCTGGGCCGACCAGCCGGATGCCGAGCCGGCAAGATCGACGGCCTGGTAGCTGATCTTGGTGCCGTTGACCTTGACGTCGTAGGTGCCCAGGACGTTGATCTTGGTCGCCGCGCCGCCGTTGATCTTGACGTAGTAGTCGATCGGGCTGCCGTCGGTGCCGTTGGCGGAGAACCCGGTGACGGTGTTGGTGCCCGCGGGACACCCGGCCGTCGGAGTGACGGTCGGTACCGGCGGCGGGATGCTGTCGATGTTCGCCTCGCTGGCCGAGGTGGTGTTTGTCGGGCCCCAGGCGGAGACGTTTCCGGCGTGGTCGACCGCCCGGAATCTGACGATCGTCAGACCCTGGCTCGTGATCACGGCCGGGCCCTGGATCGGCGGCCCCGGCCACCCGCCGCCGTGCGCCGGGCGGGAGGTCTCGTACTCGTAGTAGTCCACGCCCGAGCCTCCGGTATCGGTGGAGCCCGACGCGGTGATGGTGACCGAGGCGGCGGTCGTCCACGAGGACGATCCACCGCCGACGCTCGGCATGGTTGGATCGGCCAGGTCGATCTTGGCGGTGGCGGCGGCCTGGATCGGCGACCATCCCGACCAATTGCCGGCCACGTCACCGGCCCGGAACTGGACGAGCGTGGTGGCCTGGACGCTCACCGGCACGGTCGAACCGTCTGTCGCCGCTGACCAGCTACCGCCGTTGTTGGTCGATGTGCGGTACTGGTACGGCACCGGGGCCATGCCGCTGAGGGCGTCGGTGGACGTTCCGGTGGCATCGATCACGACCGGAGTGACGTTCGTCCAGCTCGATGATCCTCCGGTCGGAATCGGCACCGTGGGAGCTGTGCGATCGAGCCGCACGTCCACAGGCAGGCTCCAGGCCGACGTGTTGCCCGAGTTGTCGGCGTTGTCGGTCACCTGGAACTCCACCTGGGTGTAGCCCTCGGCCGAGACGGTCACGCTCGAACCCGGAGTGGCCGCAGACCACGCCCCGCTGTTGAACGACGTCCGGTACTGGTAGGTGGATGCCTTAATGCCGCTGCCGAGGTCGGTCGCGGCCGGCGTGACCACCACCGAGTTGACCTTCTGCCAGGAGGAGGATCCCCCGGCGGCGCTCACCGTCGGCGCCGTGCGGTCGATCCGGACATCTGCCGGCGCGCTCCAATCGGACACGTTGCCGGCGTTGTCTGCGACCTGGAACTCCACCAGGGTGTCGCCTTCGGCGTTGATGGTCGCGGTCGACGCGGTGGTTGGGGCCGACCAGTTCACGCCGCCGTCGGTGGAGGTTCGGTACTGGTAGGTGGAGGTCTTGACGCCGCTCGATGCATTGGCGCCGTTCAGCGGATCGGTGCTCGACGGCGTGATCACGACCGACGCGGCCTTGTGCCAGACCGTGCTTCCGCCGGTGGTGGTCACGGTCGGCTTGGTGTTGTCGATGTTGGCGGTGTTGCCGGCGCCATTGGTCAGCGGCCATGGCGTCGAGAAGTTGCCGGCATTGTCCACCGCGCGCATCTGCACGTACGTGGTGCCGTCGCTCGAGACGGTCGCCGGTGCACCGGTCGCCGACCAACTCGACCAGGTCGTGCCGTCGTATGTGCGGAACTGGTAGGGGGTGGCCGGGAGTCCGGAGAGCGGGTCGGTCGAGCCGCTCGCGGCGAAGGTCGTTGAGCCGGTCTTCCACGTCGCCGAGCCGTTGGTCACGGAGGTGGGCGGGCCGGGCACCACCCTATCGATCAGCACCGTCCCGCCGGCGGTGGGTGATGCCGGCCACGCGGACGTGTTGCCGAGCGCGTCCTTGACCTGGAACTCGACGTACAGCTTGCCGTCGACTTGGGGGACGGGGTATGTCTGTCCGCTGCCGGTGGTCCAGCTGCCGGTGCCGGTGGGTGAGGTGCGGTATGCCCAGGTTGCTCCATCCAGCCCCGAGTCTCCATCTGTCGCGGTTGCGGACACCTGTGTGGGGGGAGTGTTAGTCCAGTTGGCCGATCCTCCGGACACCGTCACCACCGGCGCCGTGCGATCCAGCCACACGTCAGCCACCGCAGACCACGCTGAGGCGTTACCCACAGCATCCACGCTGCGGAACTGCACCTGGTTCTTCCCCTCGCCGGTCACGGCCACGGAGGTTCCGGAGGTGATCGGCGCATTGGCGAACGTCACGGTCGGGGTCTGGACGCGGTACTCGTACACGACCCCACCCGAGTCGGCGTCCGCCGATCCTGAGGCGGTCACGAGCACGGATGCCGGCTTCTGCCACACCAGAGAGCCGCCGGACGCTGTGGGAACCGACGGCGCCAGCTTGTCCACCCAGGCGGTCGCGGTGGGATCGGGCGTGGCCGGCACCCATGCCGAGACGTTTCCGGCCTTGTCGACCGCCCGGAACTGCACGTCGGTCTTGCCGGTGGAGGAAATTGTGGCGACGTTCCCGGTGGCCGCAGACGACCACGTCGATCCGGGCTCTAGCAGGGTGTGGTACTGGTAGGAGGCGATGCCGCTGCCGCCCGTGTCGGTCGATCCTGCGGCCGAGATCGGGACCGCACTCTTGGTCCAGGCGGCGGAGCCACCGGACACCGAAGGAGCCGTTGGCGCGACCGTGTCGACCGACCACTTATAGGTGGTCGAGCGGGTGGTGCCGCCGTGCTTCACCCGCACCGAGAAGGAGTGCGCGCCCTGCGTGAGATTCGCGTAGGAGCGGCTCTTGGAGCACTTCGCGTAGGCGCCGGTTCCCAGCCGGCAGGTGACGGTCAGCCCTGTCCCGGTGGTCTTCCATGCGAACTTGGCGGTGGTGCTGCGAGCCGCCGTTGCCGGGTGGGTGGTGATCTTGACCGTGACCGCCGTCGAGGCGGGCAGCAGTGCCTTGGCAGCCGCCGGCGCCGCCATCAGCAGGCATGCCAAAGCTGCAACCACTACGGATCGCGGCAAAGCGTGCAGCCTAGGGGGTCGGGGATACCGGTGGGGATCTGCCACCTGAGCACCTCTGGAGGTCGGGAGTGCGCTCCAGGCTTGTATCGGTGAATAGAGCACAAAGATTGAGTTTCAAGAGGGGGATATCTTGGTGTAACCGTCCGAAAACGGACTGTTGGCTGGGGGCCGGTTGCCTCAGACCGGCCGGACGGTAGGCTGATGGCATGGCCTTCGGGCGTGGATCGCTGGTCTCCATCGGGGTGGGTGCATTGGTGTTCGTGGCGGCGCTGCTGCTGTTGCGCGGCGTCGGCGCGGACGGGTCGAGTGCCGTGCCGACTCAGCCATCGAACATCCGCATCGTCCACCTGGGCGGCTCGCCGTCGGCGATCGCATGGTCGAACGGGGCCTTGTGGGCCACCGCCGGCGATCGCCTGACGCGGATCGACCCGGCCACCATGAAGCTCACCCGGTCGGCGCGCCTTCCCGCCCTGTGCGACGACAGCCAGCTCACGTTCGGACTCGGCTTCGTGTGGGTTACCAGCGGCCACTGTGGGCCGGGGCGGTTGATGCGGATCGATCCGGCCACCATGGCGGTGACCTCCATCGCCACCGCGCCGGGGCACCTCGAGGGAGTGGCGGTGTGGCATCGCCGGGTGTGGGTGACCGCCCCAAACGGCGCGTCGTTGTTGGAGCTCGACCCGAACTACGGGCGACTTATCCCCACCGCACTGGAAGTGTCCGGGCTTTCCCAGATCGGACTGTTTGCGTTTCGCCTGAACTCGCTGCTGGCGACTCCCGATCAGCTGTGGGGTGTGGTTGGTGGGAGAGGTTCGGGGCTGCTTCGGATCACCCAGGCCGGGGGACACCTCGAGGGTGTTCCGTTGGGGGGCGACCGGCCGCTGGTGACCACACCGCTGGCCTTCACCGGCTCGGTCGTGTGGAGCGCATTCGGCGCTGCGGTTGCGCCGTTGTCAGCCCGGTCCGGGATTCAGATCGGCAGGTCGGTGAGACCGCCCGCGGGCGATCCCGTGGCGATTGCAGGGGGTGACACCGAGGTGTGGATCGCGACTGACCGGCGGCTCTACCGGGGCAGCATCAGACCGCCGGTGCTGGTGCCCTCCTCGGTGCTTCCGTTTCGCACAAGGGCGCTGGCCGTGGGTGGTGGATACATCTGGGCCGCCAGCGGCGGGGACGCGATCGCCCGCATGGGCGACCCGCCGGTGGTGTCGTAGATGGGAGCCTGCGTGGGCGTGTGCGGCTCGGTGAACATGGACGTGTTCGGCTACGTCCAGCGGCCTCCCGAGCCCGGCGAGACGGTGATGGGCGATCGGCTCGTCCTTGCCCCCGGCGGCAAGGGAGCCAACCAAGCGGTCGCCGCCCGCAGGCTGGGTGCCGAGGTGCGGTTTGTGGGGGCTTGCGGGGGAGACGTCTTCGGGGACACGGTTGCGACAGCGCTGGCCACTGAGGGGATCGACCTGTCCGGTCTGAAACGCGTCGACACGCCCACCGGGGTTGCTCTGATCCTCGTCTCCGAGGGGGGCGAGAATCAGATCGTGGTGCTCGAAGGCGCCAATGCGCTGGTGGACGGGCCCGATCCCGATCCGGATGTGGCGGTGTGGCTGGCGCAGGCCGAGGTGCCTGTGAGGGCGGTGGAGAGGACGCTCACCGCTGCCAGGGCGACCGGGTCGCTGGCCGTCGTCAACCCCTCACCGGCCGGCCGCCTGCCCGCGGAGCTGGTTCACCGGTTCGACATCGCGATCGTCAATCAGACCGAGCTGGAGGCGCTCGGCAACGGCCGTCCGCCCACGGTGGTGCTCACCCTCGGTGCCGGCGGAGCCCGGCTCCTGCCCGACGGGCCATCCCTGCCGGCCCCGCCGGCCGCGGTGGTGGACACCACGGGAGCGGGAGACGCGCTTGCCGGTGCGCTCGCCGCAGGTCTTGCCGCGGGGGCGTCACTCGAGCAGGCGCTTCAGCTGGGACTGGCCACGGCATCGCTCTGCGTGGAGCGCGACGGCTGTCAGCCGGCCATGCCGACGCGTGTGGAGGTGCAGGGCCGGCTCGATTCGCTGCGGTAGCCGTCAGACGGTGCCGAGGCGCGCGGCAATCAGCGCGATCGCACGGTCGAGCCGTTCGCGGTTTCCCGGGAGGTGGGGCCAAGGGCTGGCGCCGGACGGGTGGGGGAGGGCGATCAGCGTGCGTCCCTCGGCGGTGGTGAGTTCGCGGCCGACCGCGTGGTCGAGCGTTGCGCCCGGTGCCAGGGTGGTCAGCGCCAGCGCGCCGACGGTGATCAGCGGCAGGCCGGGGAGCGCCGCCAGCTCGGCGTCGAGCCAGGGCCGGCAGGTGCGCTGCATCGCCCGAGAGGGCGCTCGGTCGGAGCCGCCGGGGCGTTTTCCGGGGAAGCACTTGGCCACCGACGTCACGTGCAGACGCCCGTAGAACTGCGACTCCTCGCCCAGCCCGGCCGGCTCCAGCCAGCCGCGCAGCGTCCGTCCTGCCGACGCCGCGAACGGCCGCCGCACGACCGGCTCGTGCACGCCGGGGGCCTGTCCCACCAGGATCGCCTCGGCGCTCTCCGACGCCGAGAACACCGGCATCGACTCCACTGCGATTCCCGCCGCGGGACACCGCCGGCACACCCACATCCGCGGCGCGAGCCGGGCGATGTCACTCACCACGTGCCTCGATCACGAGCATCACCACGAACATCATCACCAACGCGGCCAGCTGGGCGGTGGCCTCGATCCGGATCCCGATCGGGATGGTGGCAAGGGCGACCGCCGCGGCCACGGTGCGGGTTCCCACCGCGCCGAGCGAGAGCGTGCGGCGAAACAGCGCCTCGCCGATCAGAAACACGGCCGCACCGCCGCCCAGGGCGACCGCCGCAGAATCCGGGAGCGGATCGAGGGCATGGCCGGTGGCCGTCTTCAGGCCTGACGCGATCGCGATGATTCCAAGCAGGATCACCATGTGCCAGTAGCCGAACGCCTCCACCGCCAGCCAGGGACGGGCTCGCATCGGGGCTTCGGTCATCGCCCGCTCGGGCGCCTCCTCGTCGTTGCCGAAGTGCGTCCACCACAGGCACCCGCTGAGGGCGAGTCCCAGCAGCCCCACCGCCACCAGCTGGGCGTCGACTTCGAGTCCGGCCGCGCCGATGCCCACGGCGATCACCGATTCACCGATCGCGATCAGCACGACCAGCCCGTGGCGTTCGACGAAGTGTCCCGGTTCGATCACGAAGCCCGAGTCGTCGATCAGCTTGGGCGAGATCCACTCTCCGATCACGGCGACCGTCCAGATCACGTACTGGGCGGTGCCGCCGAGCACCCCGCCGATCAGTATCAGCGCCGCCGTCGAGAGGTTGAACGGCGCCAGGCCAATTATCGCGCGGGTGATGGAGATTCGCGACGACCGCGCAAACATCCCCAGGTGCAGCAGTACCACCACCAGATATGCGAGCCCGAACGTTCCTCCCTTGCCGGAGAACGCCTCGGGGATCGTCAGCGCCACCAGGAAGAACCCGGCCATGCCGCTGAGCAGGGTCAGCCTGCGTGTGATGCGGTCGAGTGACACCGAGTTGGTCAGCCACACGTACCCGCCGTACATCCAAAAGATGATGCCGAGCATCAGGCACACCTGGTAGAGCCCGGTCCAGGTGGGCTCGTGCGACAGCACCCCGGTGAGCTGGGTGATCGTGAACACGAACACGAGGTCGAAGAACAGCTCGAGCGTGGAGACGGCGACGCGCTGATCGGGGACGAGCTCAGTCATCGAGGGTATTGTGGCGATCGTGGCCGATCAGCAGGATGTTCGCCGGATCGCTCTGGCGTTACCCGAGAGCAGCGAGTCGGACGAGCGGTTTGCCTTCTCGGTGCTCAGCAAGGGAAAGCAGAAGGGTTTCGTGTGGGCGTGGAACGAGCGCGTCGAACCGAAGAAGCCGAAGGTGCCCCGAGACGACGTGGTGGCGGTGCGAGTCGTCGACGAGCAGGACAAGCAGGCACTGCTTCGGTCAGACGAGTCCGTGTTCTTCACCGAGCCGCACTACAACGGCTTCCCGGCTGTGCTTGTGCGGTTGCCGGCTGTCGGCCTGCCGCAGCTGGAGGAGCTGATCGTGGACGGCTGGCGCTGCCAGGCTCCGCGGGCGCTGGTCGCGGAGTTTGACAGCGACCACTCATAAGCCCAAGCCACAATTCACACGGGCTACATGGTTCGGCCGTAGATTGGGAGTGTGAGCCGCGTTCATCTCGTTGCAGTCACCACCCTCGTCGTGGTTGCGGTTGCGTGCAGCAATCCGACCGCGGATAACCGGCCGGCCGACGAGCGCTGGGCCGACAAGGTGTGCAGTGCGCTCGTGACGTGGTCGTCCGCGCAGTCGTCGGGCCAAAACGCAGGGCTGTTGAAAGGTCTGATGGATGACGGCCGGCTCACGCGGCGCACGATGATCAACGCCCTGCGCCCCGGAGCGGCCGCCGATAGGGGCCTGAGGACAGCTGTAAGGGATGCGGGGCCGCCGCCGGTGCCCGACTCGCGCAGACTCAGCCGCGAGCTCAACGCCGTGGTGGAGACCGCGACGGTTCACGTGCAACGGGCGTACGACATCGCCCGCGACTCGAAGGTGTCGGTTCGCGATGCCTACTGGAGGATCCAGGTCGAGCTGGGGGCGGTCGACGCCGCGCTGGCCGATCGCGGCATCGTCAACCTGCGCTGGGGCCGGGTCGATTCGTGTGAGGCGCTGATCTAGGGTCGGGTTGGGCCTCGGCCGACCAGGATAATTCCGGCGGCGATCACCGCGCCGAGCATGTCCATGGTCAGGTCTCCGATCACATCTCGATATGCGCCCAGGCCGGTCGCCTGCGGATGCTTGAAGATCGCGAACTCGAACATCTCGATGGCGATCCCGATGAAGAGACCTCCGGCGATCGCGACCGCCGCCAGCGCGATCCGCCCGTCCACGTACGAGCGAAGCAGCGCCGCGGCGAACATCGCCGAGAGCGTCAGGCCGACCAGGTGGGCGGCCTTGTCGTAGTGGTCGAACCGCGCGTACAGGTGCAGGCTGTTCCCGGCCAGATCGAACAGCAGCGGCACCATCAGGCAGGAGTCGGCGGCGATCGGATATGCGCGCCGGCCGCGCACCGACCAGGCTGCGGGGAGCAGGAACACCGCGACCGTGTAGACCAGCACTCGCCCAGACATCGCCTCGCCGCTGAACTCGTGCATCGCCGGCACCGCGAGCGCTGTCAGCGTCGTGACCATGATCAGCGCCTTGACGGCGATCAGGCATGCGGTGGCGGTGTCGGGCAGCGATCCAAGAGTGCGCCGGGCCAGCTCGGTGGTGGCGTTGGGGAGGGTGTGGGTGGCGATGGTTTGCATACGCCCACGGTAGGACGGCCGGGGCGAGGTGGCATCGGGGATACCCCGCGGGTTACGGCAGCCGGTCCCGCAGCCGCTGCCACACAGATGGTGGACGCGGCTGCGTGCGTTCCCATTCGCTGCGCGACGGCAGCCGTCCCTGCGCACGGGCGGCGTCCACACACTCTCGGTGGGCGTGGCGCCTGCGATCGGTGTCACCCTCGGGCGCGATCAGCACGTGGTCGCTCATCGCGTGCAGCTGATAGCCGCACAGAGGGCAACGGTAGGTGGCCGGCTTGCGGCTGGAGACGCGCCGGACCGTCCACCAGCGCGCCTTTTCGAGTCGTGCCATGGTCGTATGATCGCGCGCTGGGCTCGGTCGTGGTTTTGGGGTGCGAGAGGCGCGGTGGCTGTATGGTGATGGCATCAGCCAGACCGAAGGGGGAGCACGAATGAGCATCACTCAGCATCCGCCGACCAACGCGCTCATCGGTGGCCGCCACCACGAGGGACAGGCGGGCAGCTTCCCGGTTCACTCCCCGCAGTCCGGCGAGCTGCTTGGGGAGGTCGCACGCTGCGGCCCGCAGGACGTTGACATCGCTGTCGCAGCGGCTCGCGCGGCTCAGCCGGATTGGGCCGGCACACCGGTGATCGAGCGGGTCAAGACTCTCCGCCGGGTTCATGCGCACTTTGCCGAACGCGCTGAAGAGGTCGCCCAGGTTCTGATCATGGAGATTGGAAAGACTGTCGCCGAGGCCCGTGAGGAGGTGCACGAGTACTCCGCTCCGGCATGGCAGAAGGCCGGCGAAGAGGTGCTCCGCTACCGCGGCCTGTCGTTTCCGTCCACTCAGGAGCAGACCAACAACAAGCGGATCGTGCTCACCCACCGACCGCTCGGCGTTGTCGGGGTGATCACGCCGTACAACTTCCCCACCGACATCGCCTCGATCGCTCTCGCCCACATCATCGCCGCGGGGAATACGGTCGTTTGGAAGCCGTCGGAGTATGCCCCGATCAGCTGCAGTCTGCTCGCCGAGATCGTGAGCGAGGCGGGTCTGCCGCCGGGAGTGCTAAACGTCGTCCACGGCTTTGGCGATGTCGGTGCCGCGGTGGTCGAGCACGACGACGTTGACGGAGTGTTCTTCACCGGGTCAACCAAGACCGGCGAGCGCATCGCCCAGGCGGCGGCGCTCAAGCCGCACCTGCTCGAGCTTGGCGGTGACGGCCCGTTCATCATCCTGCCCGATGCGGATATCGACGCCGCTGTCGAGGGAGCGATCAACGGTTGTTACTACTACGCCGGCCAGGTGTGCACCTCCGCTGAACGACTGCTGGTGCACGAGGACGTTCACGACGAGTTCGTGCAAAAACTCAAGGCCCGGGCAAGCCAGATGCGAACCGGCGATCCGGCGGACGAGAGCACCGACATGGGCCCGCTGCGCAACGAGGACACCCTCAAGCGCGTGGTCGACCACGTCGAGGACGCGGTCCGCCAAGGTGCCGAGATCGAGCAGTACGGCGAGCCGGACGGGCTGTTCTACCCGCCCACCATCCTCACAGGGGTGACCCCGAACATGCGCATCGCCCAGGAGGAGACCTTCGGGCCGGTCGCGCCGATCCTCAAGGTCACGTCGGCAGCCGAGGCGGTGGAGATCGCCAACTCGAGTGATCTCGGCCTGATCGCCTCACTCTGGACTCGCGACCTCGCGACCGCCTGGAGAGTCGGAGAGGCGCTGCAGCACGGGAGCGTGAACATCAACGAGACCAGCAACTACTGGGACCAGCTCGCGCCCTTCGGCGGAGCCGGCAAGAGCGGGGTTGGGCGTGAGCTCTCGCAGTGGTTCCTCGACAAGTTCACCGAGCCGAAGCTGTTGGTGTTTGACCTCGGCGACAGCGACGTCCGCTACGACCGGCGCGCGGAAGGCGGTTGGTAGCAGCTCGGGGCACGGCCCACGCTGTTTGGAGTCATCGCCGCGCCCAAGCTCGGTATAGTTCGTGGCGCGTAACCACGCCGTTTCGGTGGTGTCTTGTGCGGACGTAGCTCAGTTGGTAGAGCGTTGGCTTCCCAAGCCAAAGGTCGCGGGTTCGACCCCCGTCGTCCGCTTTTTCTTCCTCTGTCGCGGCACGGCCGAGTTGCTCACGCCGGATGGCGCCGAGTTGCCTCGAGCAGCGCCTGACGGAGATTCGCCCGATCGCCGGCGAGGCTGCGGATCGCGCAGGCAAGGCGGCGATCGCCCTCGTCGGTGATCGTGATCCGGACGATTCGTGCGTCTTTACTGTCGCCGTCCTTGGTGATCAGCCCGGCATCCGCCGCTCGGGCGACGAGATCAGTCACGGTCGTCTGTGGCATCAGCAGCTCGCGGGAGATCGTTGACACGGTCGCGTAGCCGACCGTCACCTGTGCAGATCGGACTGCGAGCAGCAGCATGTAGCGCTGAGGGGTAAGTCGGCACCCACGCACCAGCGCGTCGGTGTGTTGCTCGAATCGTCGCAGCGCAAAGCGGAAGCGTGTGACTGCGAGGATCTCGCTGTCGTCCAGCGGTGGGCTCGGGTCGTCCGGCATCTGGCAAATCGTACCGTAGTACGATACTCTTCGAATAGACCGTACTACGGTGTATAGCCAGGGAAGGCAGAACCACGAACCGCAAGGGCATCAATCTGATCATGAAGGGATCGAGCGTCGACCTGCGGGATGCGCTGGTGGGCCGACGCCGGGTGGCGTGGCAGGCCGGTGTCATGGGTCTGCTCACCGTCGGCTGCGCCGTGTGGTGGCTGGCCCGACCGACGTCTTCGGGATCGTTCCCGACGCTCGCGCTGGTGCTCGGGCTGGTGGCATCGACGCTCCTCGCGGCTGTTTACTGGACGCGCAACCGCGACGTCAGCTCGCGTGTGGATGACCTGATCCTTTGCGGAGTATCTCCTGAGGAGGAAGGCGCGGTGGTGGCCTCCGCTGTGAACGGACGGCTGGCAGCGATCCGGTCGCCTGGATCACGGCGAAAGCTTGCGGAGGCTCTCCGCCGGGATCTCGAGAGCGCTGAGAAGGCCGCGGAGCCACGGACACCCGGCGCACCTCCACGACTCGTCTCGCAGCTCGACCCAGCCGAGCGGAGAGCGATGCTCGACGAACGGAGCCTGCTCGCAGTGATAGCCGACCGGGTCGAGCAAACCGAGGTTGACCCCCGGGCGTTGATCCTGCTCGAACGCATCACCGAGGGTACGCCGCACCCGCTCGCCGCGAACGGTGACGCCGGCCGGGTGCTGGCACGCAGACTGCACCAGGCGCGGGACATCCTGGCCGAAGAGGACGGATTCACGAATCGCCGGCCCGGCGAACGGCCCCACACGATCCACCAGCGGTAGACGGGGTCGGTTGGGGTAGCGCGGGCGAGCGGCGGCAGCCCGCGGGCACGCTTTCAGGGTAGCGTGGCCTCGATGGTGGCTTTGTGGATCGCAACGTTTCTTGTCAGCCTGGCGGTCGCTCTGGTGTCGAGTCTCATGCTCGCGCGGATTCTGGATCGGGTTGGTAGCCGGCTGGGGTGTACCGACGCGATCACCGGGGTGCTGACGGCGCTCGGCGCTGACTCCCCTGAGATCTCGACCGCCGCGGTGGCCGTGCTCACTCATCAGACGGACATCGGCGTCGGGGTCGTGCTGGGCTCGAACGTCTTCAACCTCGCCGGCCTGCTCGGCATAAGCGCCTTGATCACCGGCGCGATCCGGGTCGGCCGCGGTGGCGCGCTGGTGGAAGGCATCCCCGCAATCCTGATTGCGACGGTCGCGGTGGCACTGATCGCCGTCCCGCTCAACGCGTGGCTGGCACTCGTGCTGGTGGTGGCCATCGTTGTGCCCTACCTGTGGCTGAGTTCGATCGACCCCGCGAGCCTCGAACGAGGTGCCCCGCGTTCGAAGCTGCGACACCGGCTGGCGCTGGCGGTGGCCGAGGAGGAGCGGGATGCCGCCCCCGACCACCACGAACCGCCCGCCCGCGGGATCGATCTCGCGCTGCTGCTCCCCGCGCTCGGACTGGTGGTCGCAGCCAGTGTCGGGATGGTCGAGGCCGCCCAGCACTTGGGAGATCGCTGGGGCATATCGCCGGTTGTCTCGGGCACCCTGATCCTGGCGATGCTCACGAGCATCCCGAACTCGGTCGCCGCGATTCGGCTGAGCCGGCACGGGCGCGGGGCAGCGGTGGTCGCCGAGACGTTCAACTCCAACAGCGCCAACATCCTCGCAGGGCTCTGCCTACCCGCGGCCATCCTCGGCCTCGGAAATGTCTCCCATGACGCCACCATGACAGGGTGGTGGTTTCTGGTGATGACCATCGTCACCGTCGGTCTGCTGTGGCTGCGCGGCGGTCTTCACCGCTTCGGTGGCTGGGTCGTCATCCTCAGCTACGCAGCGTTCGTCCTGTGGGTACTTCGGTAATCGCTGCGCGGGGTCAAGGGGTGGTGGTGGAGCCACCGTGTGCCTCGACCGCCTCGCGAATGCGGTTGTAGATCGCATCGGCGCCCACCAGATCGATGATGCCTGCCCGTTCGAGCTGCGTCCGCACGTTATCGGCCACCTCGGCAAAGATCACCGTGACACCGTCGCCGCGGGCCTGGGTGATGAGCTCGCGGAGAGTCTCCATCCCCGTGTAGTCGATATCGTCGATGCCGGCCGCGTCGATGCACAGCGTCATCAGCGGCGGCTCGGCGGGCGCCGTGATCACACGCACGTCCTGAGCGAACCGGTTGGCGTTGGCGTAGTAGAGGCTCGCGTTGAACCGATAGAGGACCAGCCCGGGCAGGAGCTGCGGTGCCGGCCCATGCTTGGGCACCGGTGCCCAAGCCCGCAGCCCGATCGATGTGAGCACGCCGTTGCGCGGCTCGTAGCTATGGCGCAGGTGAATGATGACCGAGAGCACCATCGCCAGGATGATCCCCTGCTCGACACCGGCAACCACGACGACGGCAGCGGTGATGGCGGCGACCCAGAACTCCTCCAGGCGGGCCCGGTAGATCCTGGCCATCCCGCGGACGTCGACGAGCTCGATGCCGATCAGCAGCACCACCGATGCCAGCACCGCCTCGGGCATGTACTGCAACGGTCCTGTCAGAAACACGAGCACGATCAGAACGATCACGCTCGTCACCAGCGCCGGAAGCTGGCTTCGGCCACCGGCGCTGTCCACGATCTCGGTTTTGGTGGGGCTGCCGTTGACCACGAATGCTCCCGACAGCCCGGCCGCGAGGTTGGCTGCGCCCAGGCCGATCAGGTCGACGTTCTCGTCAAACGGCTCGCGGTATCGCTCGGCGTAGGCGCGCGAGGTGGCAGCGCTCTGGGCGAGCACGACGATGAAGATCGAGACCGCCGTGATCACCAGGTCGCGGGTCTGGCTGAGGGACACATCCGGCCGGCCGAAGCTCGGTAGACCGCCGGGCACCGGCCCGACCACGGAGACGCCGTCCGAGGCGAGGTCGAGCCAGTAGCTGACAACGATCGCGCCGACCACCGCGATCAGCGGACCCGGGATGCTGCGGCTGATCACGCGCGCGCCGAGGATCACCGCGATCACGCTGACGGAGACCGCCAGGGTCGGCAGGCTGGTCTCGCCAATGTTCTGCAACGTTCCCCACAGCTTGTGGAGCGTCCCTCCGGTGCCGCTGGGGACACCCAGTGCTCCGCCAACCTGACCGCAGGCAACCTGAATCCCGACTCCGGTCAGAAACCCGACCAGCACCGTGCGGGAGAGGAAGTTGGCAAGAAACCCGAGCCTGACGATCCGGGCCAGGATCAGGAATCCCGCGGCGAGCAGGGCAAGCATCCCGGCCAGCGCGACGTACTCGGCCGATCCCTCTGCCGCCATCCCCGCCAGCCCTGCGGCCAGAATGGCCGCCGTGGCCGAGTCGGCACCCACCACCAGATGACGGGACGACCCCATGATCGCGAACACCGCCGTCGGGATCAGCATCGTGTAGAGCCCGGTGATCACCGGCATCCCGGCGATCTTGGTGTAGCCCATCACCTCGGGAATCGCCAGGCACGCCAGCGTGATCCCGGCGACCACCTCCGTCGGGATACGGGCCCGATCGACGGGCCGGATCCCCCCAAATAGCGGTACCGAAAACCTCGCACGGCCGAGCACGCAAACTCCGACTCCATGAGGTGGTTGAGAGAATCCAGCATACGGATTTCGCCGGCGTGGCGGGCGTGATCGGCTGCCGATTCGCGATGCGGATACCCCGACCCCATGATCCGGGAATTCACTGATGGCACGCGCCCGGGATGGTGCGAGTCTGTCATCCATGCAGGCAAACGACAACTCTTTGCGTCCGCTGAACGTGGTGATCGCGGGCGGCGGAATCGCTGCGCTGGAAACAGCTCTCGCGCTCCGCGACCTCGCAGAGGGCCTGGTGGACGTGACCCTGATCGCTGCGAGCGACCGGTTCACGTTCGCGCCGGCGTCGGTGGGCGTGCCGTTTGGCAAGGCCGCGGTTCGCCGGTTCGACATGTTTCGCATCGCCAATGATCTCGGCGTCCGCCTGGTGGTGGGCAGGCTGGCATCGGTGGAGACTCAGAACCGGCGCGTGATCCTCGAGGGCGGCGACGAGTTGGAGTACGGGGCGTTGGTGATTGCCTGTGGGGCGGACGCACGCGAAGCCGTCCCGGGCGCAACCACCTTTGGCGGTCCCCGCGACATCGATCGGATGAGCAGCGTGCTGGCCGACGTCCGCGAGGGACGAGCATCACGGCTCATGTTCGCGCTGCCGGCGAGCCTCGGCTGGGCCTTGCCCCTGTATGAGCTCTGCCTCCTCACCGGCCAGTATCTCGCCGAGAAGGGCGGGATCTACCGCTATCCCAACGGCAACATGCGCCGCGAGTTCGTGGAGATCGGCGTGGTCACGCCCGAGGCGGCGCCGCTGGAAGCGTTCGGGGCCGAAGCGGGTCGCACCATCATGGCAATGATGGCCGACCGCGGGATCGTGTTTCACCCGCGGCGCACACCCGTGCGGTTCCACGAGGGTCTGCTCGAGGTGCTGCCCGGCGAGGGCATCCGCGCCGATCGGGTGGTGGCGATGCCCCAGCTTGGGGGGATCGGGATTCCCGGCATTCCCGTCGACGGCAACCGCCTGATCCGCACCGACACCCATGGTCGGGTGGAGGGATTGGACGATGTCTACGCCGCCGGCGACACCACGGCGTTTCCGATCAAGCAAGGCGGCATCGCCGCGCAGCAGGCGGTCGCCGCCGCCCAGACGATCGCCGCCGCCGCCGGCGCGAACATCACGCCGGAGCCGTTTCAGCCGGTGCTTCGGGGGCTGCTCATGACCGGCTCTGATACGCGTTACCTGAGGACAGAGGTGCAGGGCGGCCGGGGGCCGACCTCAACCGTCGCCGAGCAGCCGCTGTGGTGGCCGCCTGGGAAGCTCGCGGCCCGCTACCTCGGGCCGTATCTGGCCGAACTCGACTCTGACCTGACCCAGCGCCTGGAGCAGTCGTGAGCGAATCGCCCCCAGATCGGGATTCCGATTCTGTCTCGGTGGGCGGCGTGGTGGTTGCCTGTCTTGCCGTCAGCTTCGTCATGTTCGCGGTTGCTCTGGCCGCCTGGTACGCAGGTGAGTCGCATGCGACCCCGACGGCGGCTGCGACCCGCCCGGCCACCAAGTACCCGGCCGTCAGCCCGCTGGTGGCGGCCGGTGCGCATGACTTCTCGCGCTTCGCCTGCGGCCAGTGCCACGGCTTCCGGGGACAGGGAGGCGTCTCTCCGGACGTGCCGGCGCTGGCGACGCTCGGCCCAAACCTCAGTGAGGCCACGCTGGCGCAGGTGATCGAGCATGGCGCAGGCGTCTCGTCCAATCCCACCAAGCCGTTCATGCCGGTGTGGCACGGCATCGTCTCGCCCACACAGATCCACGAGCTTGCGGCCTACCTGCACGCCGGTCTTCCCCCGGTGCAACATGCAACCCCACCGCCGGTGCCGGCCGGCCAGGGTGATGCGGTCGCCGGGTCAGTCCTGTACGTCAAGTACGGGTGCGTCAACTGCCACGGTCCCAACGGGCTGGGCGGCGTGCCCAATCCCGACTCGCCCGACACCACGATTCCGTCACTGGCGACGGCCGACTTCCGTCAAGAGTTCAACACCGCCCAGAAGATCCGCGACGTGATTGTTTCGGGAAGCGTGCTCGGGCGCGCCCCGATTGTGAGCATGCCCCACTGGGGCGGGATCCTCACGCCCACCGAGATCCGCCAGCTGATCGCCTACCTGCAGACGCTCAAATAGGAGGCGATTGGCACGGTCACGGCGCCGTGTCACCCGTCAGCGCCGGGCTCTCGGGGATCTCCCGCGTGCCCGGCGCACCGGTCAGCACCGGACACGGGGCATACCGGAGCACGCCGGTCACGACGCTGCCGTGGATCATGCTCTTGAGTGCGCTCCAGCCATGGGCCCCGATCACGATCATGCGCACGTTACGATGTCGCGCCGTGGTGCAGATCTCGCTCACCGGCTCTCCGAACAGCAGGCAGCTGTCGGCAGCTATCCCGAGTTGCGAGGCGCGGGCCATCGCGGCGGTAAGCACGTCCTCGGCGGCGCCTCGGTCGGCGTCCACATACTCCTGGTCGATGTAGCCGAACGGTGCTCCGATTCCTCCGCGGATCATGTCCCACACCGAGACAAACAGCACGTCATCGCCGGTGGCCTGGGCGATCTCGAGTCCCAACTCCATTGCCGACTGAGCGGCCTGTGAGCCGTCGGTTGCGATCATGATTGTGGGCATGCGGATTCTCCATTCGGTTGGTGCCGGATTTCAGCGTAGGGCGTGCACGTCCGCCGAACGTCGGGGAGATTGCCGGTATCTGGCTGCGGGGAATTACCGATCGGCGCGGCGCACATTGGGGTGAACTCACGCATGCTGTGCACACCGTCCCCGGGCATGATCCCGATGCATGAAGACCGCCGATGATCTGTTGCAGTTCTTAGAGGAGCGAACCGACGACTCCGCCGCCGACGGGCCGGTGATCAGCTGGAACCTCAGAGTCGGCCTGCTCCGCTGGGACGCCGATCCTCGCCGAGGCGTGGCGGGGGCTTGGGTGCTGACCATCGGCGCGCACGACCGGGTGCTCCACGGCGTGCCCCGTGCAGACCAGGCCGAGGCCCTCGAGCGCTCTCGCCGGTTCGTGGCCGAGTACATGAGCAGCGTTTCCCATCACTACGTCGACTGAGCTGGATTATGACGTTCTGCTCCAGCGGTCATCGCGCAGCCCTGCACATCGCCGTCGTGGCCACATCGGTGGTGGCCCTTGCGGTGGGGGGGAGTCGCGCAGACGCACACGCCGCCGTTCGGCCTGCCATCACCACCCGGGGAGTCCAGTTCGTCAACGCCGACGGGGCACCTGTGATCCTCCGGGGCGTCAATCTCAACTACCACTCGAAGTACCGAGACCTCGTGACCCAGCTCGGCGCCAACTTCGTGAGAGTCCGGGTGCTCTGGAACGACGTGGAGCCGGCCCGGGGGCTGTTTGATCAGGCGGAATTGGCGCAACTCGAGAACCTGGTTCAGTGGCTCAACGCCAACCACATCGCGATCGAGCTCGACTTGAGGGGTGTGCCGACCCCGGCGTGGTTCGGATCGCCCGTGGGCTTCTGGAGCGCGAACATGCACGCCTCCCAGAACGCGTACTGGGGCTTCGTCCGTCGAATCGTCGAGCGCAACCGGAGATACCCGTACGTGATCGGATATGGGATCTACAACGAGCCGCATCAGTTCTCCCCGTCGGTGGGATCCCATGCGCTCGACCAGACAATTCTCCACTGGCAGGCCGGCATCCGCAACCGGATACTCGGGCTTGATCCACACCGGGTCGTGTTCTTCAGCGTGCGCGGCGGCAACTACGGCATCAAGTATGCCGACTTCCGCGCGGCGGGGTTCGGGCTTCGGCACACCGTGCTCGACTGGCACAGCTTCTACAACGGTTGCTGCGGATCCGGATTCGACGAGCAGAACGACAACTGGATCCCCAGCTGGTCGCTGACGCACAATCAGCGCAGCCACAGCTATACCGGCACACGCCAGAACCAGTGGCTGAACCTGTCGATTCCCTGGAAGCGCATCCACGCGCTTCGGATACCGATGATCGTCGGTGAGTGGGGGATTCAGAACGCCGATAGCGGTAGGGCGGCTTACAACAGCCAGATGTCGCGGATCTTCCGCGCACACCAGATCAGCTGGGCGCGATGGGCGCTTGACTCCAATCGCATGGGGCTGATTCGCCATGGCGCACTGAACGATCAGGGAACATGGCTCTCCGGGGTCATGGCCGCGCCAGGTTAGACCACGTCTCCCATTGCCAGCGCGCGGGCGACGTCGGTCAGAGACAGGATCCCAACCAGCTCGCCCTGCTCGAACACCAGACCCCGGCCGACGGGAGCGGCCGTCAGCGCGCCGGCCGCTTCGACCACGGGCATCGAGCCGGCGAATACCGGTACCCGGTCGGCGGGGATCATGCTCTGCCGCACCGTTCGAAGCCCCCAGTCGGAGGGGGCGGTGTCGATAAACGCCCGCAGCGGGAACAGCCCCACGACCACCCCGTCGTCGACAACCGGATAGGAGGTGTGCCGCGAGGTGCCGTGGAGCTGTGCGGCAACCACCGCGAGCGATGACGAGGCATCGACCGAGATGGGGTCGACCGTCATCAACTGCTCCACATTGAGATTGCCGAGCGCCTCCTGAGTCGTGACATGTCGCTCCTCGGCCCGTCCGGCCTCGAGCACGAACCAGCCGATGACCGCGAGCCACAGGCCCGCGACTCCCCCTCCCAGCACCTCGAGGATCCCAAAACCGATGAGAATCGCGGCCAGCACGCCGCTCACACGGGCCGCGCGGCGGGTGGCCGCCGGAAGGTCGCCGGAACGTGCCCACAGCGCCGCCCGCAGCACCCGCCCGCCGTCGAGTGGCAACGCCGGCAGGAGGTTGAACACCAGCAATGCAGCATTGATGTACCCGAGCCACGCAACCACCGACTCGACCGCGCCGGGCAACGGGAGTGCCGCCGCGCCGAGTATGCAGACGCTGCCGATCACGAGAGTCACCGCCGGCCCGGCGATTGCGATCCGGAACTCGGCCCCGGCCGACGGAATCTCGCCGGCGATCTTGGCCACTCCGCCGAACAGCCACAGGGTGATTCCCTCGATCCGCACGCCCTCGCGGCGCGCCTGGAAGGCGTGTCCGAGCTCGTGCAGGATCAACGATCCGAAGAAGGCCACCGTGGCGACCACCCCCATCGCGGCGTACACGATCCACGACCGGCCGGGCGCGTCTCTGGGGAACTGCACGCCGGCGAGCGACCACACGATCAGCGCGAAGATCGCGATCCACGTCCAGTTGATACCGATCTCGACGCCGCCCACCCGGCCGAGGGTGATCGTCGATGCGAACACTCCTTCCGGCCTGCGACCCGGGGCGCCGCCGGACGCCGGGTGGTTCGAACCGACCGCCGCGCTCATGAAGGTCAGGCCCCGCGGTGGCGCGGAAAATGCTCGATACTCACGTCTGAGCCTGGGTAGATGATGCTCTCGTGGCCGTCTGACTGCCATCGCACGCGGTACGGTCCATGCTCTCCGAGCACCTCGATGATCTCAGCGTCGAGTGGGGGCGCGCCCTGATGATGGGCATGCACGATCAGTCGGTCTCCGGCGGCAATCTTGGGGTCGGTGGGCACGTGTCCTCCTCGGTGAGTGCGGTCGTCCACATCGTCGACCACGGCGGTGGATCGGGCATCAGTGCGCAGCCGGATCGTGGGTACGAGGTTCGCCGCAACCACGCTGCCGTTGTTCCAGACGCGGGAAACTACTCACCGCCGGCCCAGTGGGATCGCGGAGTCGGCGTCGGCGCTCGCCCCGATTCGTGCCTTGAGCCTTCGAGCGAGACTCAGACGATGGGGAAAACCGCCGAGGTCGCACGGGTGAGCGTCGTCGTTCGAGGTCAACAGCTGGGCGCCTTCCAGGCGTTCGTGTTCGATCTCGACGGGGTCGTGACCGACACCACCGGACTCCACAAGCGAGCTTGGCAGACGATCTTTGACCGCCACGCGGTGAGATTTGACCCCGAGATCGACTATCCCAAGTACCTCGACGGCCGGCCGCGGTACGACGCTGCCCGGGACGTTCTGAGCGCCCGTGGCATCTCGCTCCCGTTCGGCGAGCCGGGCGATTCGCCCGGGATAGCGACGGTGTGCGCGCTTGCCAACGCCAAGAACCGCGAATTTCTCAGGCTCGCGCAGATCGAGGGCGTGCAGCCGTACCCGTCGACCGTCGGACTGCTGCGTGAGCTTCGCAGCGCGGGTGTACCGACCGCGCTGGTGTCCTCGAGCATGGATTGCGACGAGGTCACTCACGCCGCCGGAGTCGCCGACGCGTTCGACGTCCGGTTGAGCGGCGTTGAGATCCGGGCGCTCGGCATGCCCGGAAAGCCGCATCCCGGGGGCTTTCTGGAGGCGGCCCGCCGCCTTGGAGTGGAGCCCGTCGACGCTGTGGTGGTCGAGGACGCGGAAGCCGGTGTCGAAGCTGCCCGACGCGGCGGGTTTGGCCTGGTGGTTGGTATCGATCGCAAGACATCCGGCGATCGCCTTGGCCGGTTTGCGGACGTCGTGATCTCCGACGCCAACCAGATCGGGGTTTCGTCGACATCTCCCGCGCGCACAGGAGGCGCGACATGACCTTGATCTGGTTTATCGTCTGGTTCATCGCCGACCACGTGGGTGACTCCGCACCACTGAGCGCGGACCCTGTCAATACGTGGACGTGGACGCTGATCCTGGCGGTGGCCCTGGACCTGGGACGCCAGCACGCGTTCCCGGGAAACACCCCGAAGACCAAAGAGGAGTCCCAGCCAGAATGACCAATCGGCCCGTGATCTACTGCTACGACGGCTCGGACGCCGCCAAACATGCCTTGGCCACCGCACCGAAGGCGCTCGCCGACTCGCCGGCGATCGTGATCACTGTCTGGCAATCGGCTTGGGTGGCAACCGCCGCACTCGCCCACGGAATCCTCCCGCCCGAAAACGTCGATGCGGTTGACGAGGCGTCCGTGCACGCCGCGGCGGCACTCGCGGCCGAGGGGGCAGCTCTGGTCCCCAATGCGACCAGCGTGGCGGTGAAGTCCAACGGCTCGGTGTGGCAGTCAATCGTCAACTTCGCCGAGACGCACGATGGATCGGTGATCGTGGTCGGCGCCCGCGGCCTGGGTGGGTTCAAGTCGATGGTGCTCGGCAGCGTCTCCCACGGCTTGGTGAACAACGCTCACAGACCCGTGCTGGTGGTGCCGCCCGCCGACTGAGGACGGTTAGCCCACGCGGAGCACCGCGGTGCCCTGGATCCGGCCGCCCTCCAGGTCGTCCAGCGCCTCGCCGGCGGCGTCGAGGTCAAACACGGTCGTCTCCGGCCGGATCGGGATCTCGGCGGCCAGTTCGAGGAACTCACGCGCGTCGTCGCGCGTGAAGTTCGCCACCGAGCGCAGGCTGCGCTCCCGCCACAGGAGGTCGTAGGAGAACTCGGGCATCTTGTCGAGATGGATCGCGTTGATCGCCACCGTCCCACCGGGAGCCAGCGCCGTCAGGGCCGACACCACCACCGATCCGACCGGAGCGAACGTGACCGCCGCATCCAGCGCCGCCGGAGGCGGATCGTCATAGCCGCCGACCCAGTCGGCGCCGAGCGTGCGGGCGAGCTCGTGTTCGGCGGGCGACCGCGAGAACACGCACACCTCACATCCCCAGTGCTTGGCCACCTGGATCGCCAGGTGTGCAGAGGATCCGAACCCGAACAGGCCGAGCCGCTGTCCCGGCTCGATCCGGCTGAGCATCAGCGATCGGTAGCCGATGATGCCACCGCACAGAAGCGGCGCCGCCTCCTCGTCGGAGAGTCCGTCGGGGAGGGGGAACACGAAGTCGCTGCGGGCAGCGACGCTTTCGGCATAGCCGCCGTTCACCGTCCAGCCGGTGAACTCAGCCTGCTCGCACAGATTCTCGAGCCCCGCTCTGCAGTAGTTGCATGTCCCGTCCGCGCCCCCCAGCCACGCCAGCCCAACGCGTTCGCCGGAGGGGAGGCGCCCGACGACCTGGTGGCCGGGAATCAGCGGCGCATGGCGCATCGGCAGGTCTCCGCGGACGATCTGCAGGTCGGTGCGGCAGACGGCGCACATCGACACGTCGATCACCACCTGACCATCGCAGGCCACCGGGTCGGCGACCGTTTTCAGCGCCAGGTCGCCGGGCTGTGTGAGCACCATTGCGCGCATCTACGCTCCTTGGATATCACGTCGGACGAACAGCGCGCCACCGGCGAGAGCTGCGATCAGTCCTATCACGAGCATCGCCGTGGCGCCGACCCCGTCGAATGCGACCTGGGGAACGGCCGCCACGTGCTCGAACGGGGACAGCGACAGAATCCAGGAGGGAGCGCCCACCGCCGCACCGATCAGCTCCCAGAGGAAAGCCACACCCACCAGCGCGATCGTCGCTCCCCCGGAGTGGCGAGGGATGACCGCGAAGAGCAGCGTCCCCAAGCCCAGAAAGAGCAACGCTGCCGGGATGCAGTTGGCTCCTGCCGCGAGCAGTGCGCCGAGCCCGACACCGGCACCACGGGCGGCGGCGCCCACCCATGCCAGCAAGCCGACGGCGAGGCTGAGGGCGATACACGACGTGAGCGCCAGGGTGACCCGTCCGGCGAGCCACGACACCCGGTCAGTCGGCAGCGCGAACAACGTCTCCAGCCGTCCGGAGGACTCCTCGCCGTGGATGGAGTTGACGTGCGCGGCCGCGAACAGCGCGATCACGAGCCCGAACAGCACAAAGCTGACGGCAAGGTATCCGCCGGCGGTGTTGATGTTCGTGCCCAGCGCCGAGTTGAGATCGCTCTTCTTGGCCTCCTCGGCGATTGATTTCGAGAATGCCCCGAGGATCACCGCAAACGTCCCCGCGCCCACCAGCCACACCAGCAGTGTCGGCAGTTCGTCCCTGGCCGCGGCCTCAGTCGGTGAACCCAGAAGCGTGGTGTGTGAGGTCACCGTGCTGCGGGCCGGCCAGACGCCTCGGGCGACGTCCCGTCGAGCTGCGATCGCCACCGCCAGGCCGCCGGTCAGCAGGGTCGCCGCGGCGAAGAGCGCGAACACCCCGGCCCGCAGTCCTGTCACCGGGTGAATCTCCTCGGCCCAGCCCAGCGGACTCGCCCAGCGGAGCCATCCCACACCGGCGGTATCGGCCGCGATCCGAAGCAGGAGCGCGGCAGCCAGCAGTGCTCCTCCCAGCGCCTGTGCTCCACGGGTGGTGCCGGCGAGCTGGCACACCAGCGCTCCAATGGTCGCAAACAGGACTGCCGGCGCCACGAATGCCGCGGCCGCCAACAGTGCCTGGGCGACGGTGAGATCACCCGGGATGACGCCGACCAGCAGCAGGGCGATTGCCGCGAACAGCCACAGGAACACGCATTCCAGAAGCAGTGCCAGCACAGCCGCAAAGGCGGCCCCGCCACGCCCCACCGCTCCGGTCAGCATCAGTTCCCACCGGCCCATCGCCTCCTCGCCCCGAAGCGCCCGGGCGGCGGCGAACACGGCCCACCCCGCGGTGATCACGGAGAGGATCCCCACCAGCCGGAACTCGGCAAAGCCTCCGACAGTTGCCAGGTCCTGCGGGACGCCGTAGAACAGTCGCAAGACGAGGTCGCCTTTGAACGCCTCGGCAAAGCGGATTCGCTCCGCGGCAGTGGGATACGTGTCCCGATAGCCGACCACCACCGACGTCGTCGAGGTTGCAAGGATGGCGGCGATCACAAACAGCCGGGTACGCTCGAGCCGAAGCGACGAGGCCGTGATCCAGCGGCCGGTCACGTGGATCCAGCCGATATCTGGGTGGGGCCAGAAGGCTGGTCGTACTGGGCGAGGAACAGCTCCTCCAGCGATGGCTCCCGGCTGGAGAGTGAAACCACCGAGGTGCCCGCCAGCGCGTCGACCAGCGGGCCGACCGGCCCCTTCACCGTGAACCGGAGGCTGTTCGTGCCGGTGGGCGTGGCGGTGACACCTGCCATCGCCGGGAGGTCCGGCGGCGGGATTGCGAACGTCGCCTCGACCACTGTTTGCGACAAGTGCCGAAGCTCGGCCAGGGTGCCCTCTTCGATCAGCCGGCCGTCGCGCAGAATCCCCACCCGGTCGCACAGCGCCTCGACCTCACTGAGGATGTGCGAGGACAAAAAGACGGTCTGCCCGGCTGTGGTGGCCTCGCCCACGGTCTCACGGAACGCGGCCTCCATCAGCGGGTCCAAGCCGTTGGTCGGCTCGTCCAGGATCAGCAGCTCGGCACGGGTCGCAAACGCGGCAATCAACGGGATCTTCTGGCGGTTGCCCTTTGAGTACTCGCGCACCCGTTTGCCGGGGTCAAACGCGAATCGCTCAACCAGGGTGCGCCGATACCCTTGGTCGATCTCGCCGTGCAGGCGTCCCAGCAGGTGGAGACATTCCTCGCCGGTGCGGTTGGCCCACAGCTGCGGTTCGCCGGAGACGTGAGCGAGCCGTCGGTGGGCCGCCACCGGCCGGCTCCAGGCGTCCATGCCGAACAACTCGGCGTGCCCCGCGGTGGGGCGCTGGAGGCCCAGGAGCAGGCGGATCGTGGTTGTCTTGCCCGCGCCGTTGGGGCCGAGGAAGCCATACACCTCGCCCTCGGTGATTGACAGATTCAACCCGTCGAGGGCGAGGGTAGAGCCGTAGCTCTTGGAGAGCCTCTCGGCATGAACTACTTCAGTGCTCAAGCGGTGGTTGCGGCAGACTTCGAGGCCTCGTCCTCGGCTTTGGCGCGGGCCGCCACGGGAATCACGAGCACCGGACACGGCGCGAGGTGAAGCAGTCGCTGAGCCACAGATCCGACCAGCAGGCCCGACACGGGGCCGTGGCCACGCGTACCCACGACGATCACGTCGGCGTGAATCAACTTTGCGATCTCGGCGATGATATGGGCCGGTCCGTCGCGGACGGTGGACACAACCTGGAGGTGCACGTCATATCCAGCGTCAGCGAGGCTCTTGACCGTCCCCTGCACCTGCTCGACCACCTCCTCCTCGTCCAGCTTGACGGGTGCTCCTCCGACGCCGCGGCCCATCAGCAGCTCACGGACGTGGACGACCTCGATGCGGGCGCTCTTGTCCGGCGACAACCGCTTTGCGTAGTCAACAGCCCTGAGCGAGTGCTCCGAGCCGTCCAGGGCAATCACGATCTTTGAGAACATCATGATCTCCTTCCGTTGGGAGTTGTGGTGACGAGTGATGTGGGGTGACCGCTGACGACGGTGCCCGCGCGCTGTCGCACGAGACTTCCGATCTCGTCCAGAGAGCCGATCACCGCGGGGTGACCGGTACGTTCGACGAATCGACAGGCCGCCTCGACCTTGGGGGCCATCGACCCTGCAGCGAACTGCAGGTCGCGCAGCTCATCGGGCTGAGCGGTGTGGATCGGATAGGCCCAAGCGGTGCCCCAACCGGCTTGTACGACGTCGACGTCGGTGACCATCACCAGCTCGTCTGCGTCGAGTCCCTCGGCCAGCAGCGCGGCCGAGAGATCCTTGTCGATCACCGCCTCGACGCCGTGGCGGCCGGTTTCGTCGGCGACCACCGGAATTCCGCCGCCGCCCGCGCAGACGACCACGACCCCCGCGTCCAGCAGGATCCGGATGGTCTCGAGTTCCACCACTTGCAGCGGTTCGGGTGAGGGAACCACGCGGCGGAAGTTTGCGCCGTCCGCCGCCACAGCCCATCGCCGGGCCTTCGCCAGCTTGTGGGCGGTGACCTCGTCGTAGACGGGGCCGATCGGTTTGGTCGGGTTGTCGAACGCCGGATCGTCCGCGGCGACAACGACCTGGGTCAGGAGGGTTGCGATCGGTCGATCGCCCAGATGGTTGCCCAGCGCCTGCTCGATCAGGTAGCCGATCATGCCTTCGCTCTCCGCCCCGAGCACGTCGAGCGGGTACGGCTCAGAGTCGGGCGTGGCCTCGGCCTGCAGCGCCAGCAGGCCGACCTGTGGGCCGTTTCCGTGGGTGACCACGATCCGGTAGTCCCGGTCGAGGGCGGCGATCGCCTCAGCCGCAACCGCGACGTTTCGGCGCTGGTGCTCGGCATCCATTGGCTCGCCCCGGCGCAGCAGGGCGTTGCCGCCCAGGGCGATCACGACCAGTGGCCGGTCCTGCGCGCTCACGGTGCGACCCAGTTTCCCTTGATCAGCGAGTGCAATAGCGCCTGCTCGGTCGGCAGCCGGTTGGCCGCCTGCTGCCAGACGACGCTGGTCGGCCCGTCGATCACCTCGGCCGACACCTCCTGGCCGCGGTGGGCGGGAAGGCAGTGCATGAACACCGCGTGGGGCCCAGCCAGCGCCATCAGCTCTGGAGTGACCCGGAACGGCTCCAGCTCCCGCAGGCGAGCGGCCTGCTCGGACTCCTCGCCCATCGACACCCACACGTCGGTGTAGACGGCGTCGGCGCCGCGCACCGCCTCGCGCGGATCCTCAACCACCGTGACGTGGCTTCCGTGCTCCCGGGCGACCCGTTCCAGCCGTTGGGTCTCACCGGCACCTATCTGATAGTGCTTGGGAGATGCAACCACGATCTCGACTCCGGCGAGCGCGCCGGCCTCCATCAACGACCGGGCGACGTTGTCGCCGTCGCCGATGTATGCCAACCGCAGTCCGCGGATCTCACCAAATCGCTCGCGCAGCGTCAGGAAGTCTGCGAGCGCCTGGCAGGGGTGGTGCTGGTCGGTGAGGGCGTTGATCACGGGCACCTCGCTGGCATCTGCGATCTGCTGCACCACCGCCTGATCGAAGGTGCGCACCACGATTGCGGCCGAGTATCCGGCCAGCACGCGGGCGGTGTCGGCGATCGGCTCGCCGCGTCCCAGCTGCAGCTCGTCCGGCCGCAGCCACAGCGCGGTCATCCCCAGCCGGGCTGCCGCACCGGCGAACGACACCCGTGTGCGGGTGGACGGCTTCTCGAAGTAGCAGGAGATCATCCTGCCCGGCAGCTGTGTGCGGTACTCGAACGGCCGAGCCTTCATGCAGGCCGCCTGGTACAGCAGATGCTCGAACTGGTGCTCGTCGAGATCGCTGATCCGCAGGAGATCCTGAGGGATGACTTTGGCGGTGAGTGTCTCGGTCATTTCTAGCGCTCCTTGGTGGTCACGCAGGGTCGCGGAGAATCGGGCACGACATGCAGCGGGGACCGCCTCGGCCGCGTCCGAGTTCGGCGCCTGCGATGGTGATGACCTCGATGCCCTCGTGGCGAAGACGGGTATTGGTGTCGACGTTTCGCTCGTACGCGACCACCACCCCGGGAGCCACCGCGAGCACGTTGTTCCCGTCGTCCCACTGCTCCCGGGCGGCCTCGTAGCGGTCACCGCCGGTTTCGATCAGCCGGAGCTGCTCAAAGTCGAGTGCCTCGGCCAGCGCCTCGAAGAGATCGGGCACGGGGGTGATCGAGAGAGCGTGTTGGCCCGGCACGAGGGAAAACGCGCTCAGGCTCCGGCGAAGCTCGGGATAGATCGTGAATGCGTCTCGGTCGATCATGGTCATGACCGTGTCCAGGTGCATGGCCGACCGCTGCTTGGGCAGCACCACGGCGATCACCTGCCGGGCCGCACCCGCCTCGAACAGCCGACCCGCCATCGCTTCGACGGCCGCCGGTCGGGTGCGTTCGCCCATTCCGATCAGCACGCAGCCCTTGCCGACCACCAGCACGTCTCCGCCTTCCAGGGTCGCCGCCTCGCCCAGATCGTCGCTCCAGAACGTTGGTGCCGCAGCCCGGAATGCGGGGTGGTGTCGATAGATCAGATTCACGTTGACGGCCTCTCGCACACGCGCCGGCTTGGCCATCGCGTTCACGGTCACCCCGTTGGAGATCCAGGCCGAGGTGTCGCGGGTGAACAGGTGGTTGGGCAGTGGTGGCAGCACGAACTCGTCAGGCGCTGCGACCTGCGCCGCCAGCGAGCGACCCAGTCGCGGCAACTCGTCATACGTCACTCCCGCGATTGCGACCTCCGTCAGCGTCTCGGGCGAGAGTTCGCCCAGCCAGTCCTGCAGCTCGCCGGTGAACCGTACGCCCAGAGCCGCCGAGCGCAACATGCCGTCGATCAACTCGATCCGAGCGTCCTCGGCCGAGAGCGTCTCGGTCAGCAGCTCGTTGAGGTAGAGCACCTCGACCCCCCGCTCGACGAGTGCATCGGCGAACGCGTCGTGCTCTTGACGGGCCCGCTTCACCCACAGGACGTCGTCGAACAGGAGGTCATCCTTGTTGGTCGGCGTGAGCCGCTTCAGCTCGTTCCCCGGCCGGTGCAGCATCACCCGCCGCAGCGTGCCAACCTCGGATGCGACACCCACCTGGGGAGCGGTTGCGCTCCCCAGGGTGGTCTGTGTGGGGTGGAGGTGATTGATCATGCGGTCATCCACCCACCGGCTCGAGCGTCTGCTGAGGCTCAGCCGTCTCCGGCACGCCGGGCGGGATCGCCTGTGCGGCCTCGGCGGCGTTCTTGGCGTTGCGCCACTTGATGTACACGTACACCGGGATGCCCGCCATCAGCAGCAGGAAGCCCTGTGCGATGTACTCCTGGCCGGCGCCGTAGATCATCCAGAAGGAGTAAGCGAACGCGAGGATCGCGATGGTGGCGTCGCGTGCCACCCGGCGCCCACTGAAGTTCTCACGATCGTTGAACATCTGCATCAGCTGTGCAGCTGCCGCGAACGCGTACGGCACCAGCGTGGTCAGGGTGGCCAGGATGATGACCTTGGTGAAGGTGTCGGTCAGAGACGACTGATAGTTCATCGCCATCAGACCGGTCAGCAGCACCGACGAGGCAACCAGGCCGACGATCGGCGTCTTGCGAACGCCGCTGACCTGCGCGAACTGACGCGGGAACAGCCCATCCTGCGCCGCGGCCAGAGGGATGCGCCCCTGAATCAGGATCCAGCCGTTGAGTGCACCGAAGGTCGAGATCATCGCGACCGCAGCGATCAACTTGCTGGGCGACACTCCGAGCACCGAGTTTCCGAACATCACCTGGGCGGCGTCTGCAAACGGTGCCGGCGAGTCAGCCAGCTTCGCGCTGGGGATCACGCCCATGACCGCCACCGTGGAGATCACGTACAGCCCCGTGACCGCGAGGGTGCCGAAGATGGTGGCGCGCGGCAGGGTGCGCTTGACGTCCTTGATCTCCTCGGCCGGCACGGTGGCCGACTCGAGCCCCAGGAACGCCCACAGCGTCAACGTGGCCGCGAACGAGATGGCATGGAAATGACCGACCAGGCTGCCGTGGCCCGGGTCGAAGGGAGTGAAGTTGGCGGTGTCAATGTAGAACAGGCCGATCACGCCGATCAGAAGCAGCGGCACGAACTTGAGCACGGTGGTGACCACCTGCATCACGCCGGACTCACGCACGCCGGCCATGTTCAGGAGCGTCAGCCCCCAGATCACCGACAGCCCCAGCGCGAAGGCCAAGGCGTTGTTCGTGGCGAGGCTGGGCCAGAACACACTGGAGTAGCTGACAAAGATCACCGCGATCGCGGCGTTGCCGGCCCAGGCGGCGATCCAGTAGCCCCAGGCCGTCCAGAATCCGGCGAAGTCGCCGAAGGCGATGCGCGTGTAGGCGTATGGCCCACCCGTGCGGGGGTACGCCCGCCCGAGGTTGGCGAACACAAGGGCCAGCAGGATCGCGCCGGCTCCCGTGAACACCCAGGCCAAGAGCGCGATCGGGCCGGTGCCGGCAAGTGCGGACGGCAGTCCGAACACGCCTGATCCGACCATGTTCCCCACGACAAGCGCCGTGGCCATCGAGAGACCCAGTGAGCGCTTGAGTTTGGGGCGGTTTGCGCCCTCAGATACTGAAGCCATGACGTTCCTCCTTCAAAAGACTCCGTTTAGGAATGCGCTCTCATTGCACCGGCACTCGTCCCCGGGGGCATGGGTGGATCTGCTGGTCACAGGCGCGGGAAACTACGCAACTCCGGTGGTGTGGGTACGGATGCCGCAACCGGTGCCGGCGGCCAGTATTCGCGTGGGATGGCAACGACCGACCACGCGGCCGGCCGAGCGACCGGCACCGACATTTCGGCGACGATCGTGGCCGGCGTCGCGCTACTCGCGTTGCTGACAGGCATCGGGCTCAGCCTCGCGGGATTCTCCTCCGCCGCTGACGCGATCTGGGTTGTGACAACCGCCGCCCTGCTGGTGCCGCTGACCTGGTCGGTGGTGAGATCGCTGGCCCGGGGAGACGTCGGGGTTGACGCGATCGCACTGCTGGCGATGGCTGGATCGCTCGCGCTGGGTCAATACCTGGCGGGTGCGGTGGTGGCGGTCATGCTCAGCGGCGGGAACGCGCTGGAGGCATACGCGGCGCGGCGGGCGCGGCGAGAGCTCTCTTCGCTCCTGGGACGAGCGCCACGCACCGCCAACATCCGTCGCGGAACCTCGATCGAAGCAGTGGCCGTCGACGCGGTGGCGGTGGGTGACCTCGTGGTGGTGCGAACCGGCGAGGTGGTGCCGACCGACGGGACGCTGTGCTCCGATCACGCCACGCTGGACGAGGCCGCGCTCACCGGTGAGTCGTTCCCGGTGGAGATCGGTGGCGGTGGCGACATCCGATCGGGAACCACCAATCTCGGTGCGGCGTTCGAGGTGGCTGTCACCCGGCCGGCCGCCGAAAGCACGTACGCCTCGATCATCAGGCTGGTCAGAGCCGCCGAGCTTCGGCGGGCGCCGTTTGAACGGATGGCCGACCGGTACGCGACCCGGTTTCTCGCGATCACCCTGATCGCCGCCACGGCGGCGTGGATCGGCAGCGGCGATCCGGTGCGTGCGCTGGCGGTGCTGGTTGTGGCGACGCCGTGCCCGCTGATTCTGGCCGCACCGGTCGCGCTGGTGTCGGGTGTGTCCGCTGCCGCGCGCCGGGGCGTGATCGTCAAGGGCGCCGCCGCGATCGAGGGGCTCGGAGCCGTCCGCGCAGTGCTGTTCGACAAGACCGGCACCGTCACCCTGGGTGTCCCCACAGTGCAGCGAATCGTCCCGCTGAACAGTCGGTCGGACACTGAGATCCTGCGGCTGGCGGCATCCCTCGACCAGGTCTCGCTGCACGGAGTGGCCACGTCTCTGGTGGCCGCGGCGACCGAGGACGGGCTGGCGCTGGAAATGCCGCACGACACCGAGGAAGGCGTCGGAGAGGGGATCGCCGGCCGGGTGGGCTCGCGCCGGGTGGCGCTGGGCAGCCCGGCGTTTCTCCGAAGCCGCGGCATCGATCACCTCCCCGACACCACCGCGCTCGGCGTCGACGATGACAGCGCTCGGGTGTTCGTCGCAGTCAACGACCAGGTCGAAGGCGTGGTGGTGCTCAGCGACGATCTCCGCGTCGATGCCGGCGGGATGGTCGAACGGCTGCACCAAAGCGGGGTTCATCACGTCGCCATTGTCAGCGGCGACCGGGCTGCGGTGACCGAGCGGATCGGCCGGCAGCTGGGGGTCGATGCGGTCCACGCCGGCCTCTCTCCGAGCGAGAAGCTCGATGTGTGTGCGACGGTGCGGGCGGCGGAGTGGGGCGGGCCGGTGGCGATGGTCGGTGACGGAGTGAACGACGCGCCGGCGCTGGCCGGCGCCGATGTGGGGATCGCGATGGGCACGCGCGGCGGCTCGGCGGCTGCCGAGACTGCCGACGTGGTGATTGTGGATGACCGCATCGACCGTGTGGTGGATGCGATCAGGATCGGCCGGCGGTCGGTCGCGATCGCCCGTCAGAGCGTGCTGATCGGGATCGGCCTGAGCATCACCGGGATGGCGTTTGCGGCCTTTGGATATCTCCCGCCGGTGGCGGGCGCGATTGCGCAGGAGGTGATCGACGTGGGCGTGATCCTCAATGCGCTGCGGGCGCTCAGCCCAGATACTCGCGAATAAGCCTGGCGGCGATCAGCTCCTCGCGAGCGTGCACGACCAGGATCCGCGCCGGCGAGTCGTCGTCTGCAATGTCGCAGTCGGGCACCGCGTCGCGATTTCGAGTTGGCTCGAGGTGCACGCCGAGAAACTCCAGCCGGTCACAGATCGCCGCGCGCACCAAGGCGGAGTTCTCACCGATACCGGCGGTGAACACGACCGCATCGATGCCACCGGCCGAGACGGCCATCCCGGCCACCGCTCCGGCGACGCGCAGGCTGAGATGGTCGAGCGGGAGTCTGGCGGTGACGTCTCCGCTGCGGATCGCGGCTTCGAGGTCGCGGATGTCTCCGCTGGTGCCGGTCAGGGCGTGCAGGCCGGATTCGCGTTCCAGCTGGTGCTCCAGCGCGTCCACGGTCATGCCGGTACGGCGAAGCACGTGCAGCACCGCCCCCGGATCGACCGAGCCCGAACGGGTGGTCATCGGAACTCCCTCGAGCGGCGTGAAGCCCATGGTCGTGTCGACCGAGCGTCCGTTCACCACCGCGGTCACCGACGAGCCTCCGCCGAGATGGCACACCACCAGCCGAAGCGGAGACGGCGGGGGCTTGAGCATTCCCGGGGCGCGGTCAGCCGACCAGGCGACCGAGAGGCCGTGGAAGCCGAAGCGGCGAATCCCCCACTGCTCACGCCACTCCTGCGGCACCGCGTAGATCGCCGCCTCCGGCGGGATGGTGGCGTGGAACCCGGTGTCGAAGACGGCAACGTGCGGGACGTGCGGGAACCGTGCGCGGGCATCGTCCAGCGCTGCCAGGGCGGGTGCGTTGTGCAGCGGCGCGAGCTCTTCCAGTTCGATCATCCGGCGCCGAACCCCCTCGTCCACCAGCACCGGATCGCGGTGGGACGCTCCACCGTGGACGATGCGATGCCCGACCGCGGCGATGTCCTCGCTGTGAACACCGTCCAGTGAATCGAGGGCCGTTGCCGACCCGTCAGGTGCGACCACATTCAGCCTGAGGCTGGTCGAGCCGGCGTTCACCACCAGGATGTCGCCGTCGGTCAGTACGGCCACGCCCAATCGGTGATCTCGGCGGGATCTTCGCCGTGGTCGCGCGTCCACCGGCGGCATCGCAGCCGCTCGGAGACCATGTGCTGCCGGATGTGGCCGGCTCTCGATTCCAGGCCGGGCACCCGGTCGATCACGTCCATCACCAGATGGAAGCGGTCGAGGTCGTTCAGGATCACCATGTCGAACGGCGTGGTCGTCGTTCCCTCCTCGTTGTAGCCGCGCACGTGGATGTTGCGGTGGTTGGTGCGCCGGTACGTGAGCCGGTGGATCAGCGCGGGGTAGCCGTGGTGGGCGAAGATCACCGGCCGATCGGTGGTGAAGAGTGCATCGAACTCAGCGTCCGACATCCCGTGCGGATGCACCGTGTCGGGTTGGAGGCGCATCAGGTCAACCACGTTCACCACGCGCACGCGGAGTTCGGGAAGCCGCTCACGTAGAATATTGACTGCGGCCAGCGTCTCGAGGGTGGGGGTATCGCCGCAACATGCCATCACGACGTCCGGCTCGCGGTCGGCGTCGTTCGAGGCCCAGTCCCACATGCCGGCACCGCGGGTGCAGTGATCGACGGCAGCGTCCATCGAGAGGTAGTTCAGGGTGGGCTGCTTTCCCGCCACGATCACGTTGACGTAGTCGCGGCTTGCCAGGCAGTGTGCTGCGACCGACAGCAGCGTGTTTGCGTCCGGCGGCAGATACACGCGCACCACCTCGGCCCGTTTGTTCACGACGTGATCGATGAACCCGGGATCCTGATGCGAGAAGCCGTTGTGATCCTGCCGCCAGACGTGGGAGCTGAGCAGATAGTTGAGCGACGCCACCGGCTGCCGCCACGGGATCTGACGGCTCACCTTGAGCCACTTGGCGTGCTGGTTGAACATCGAGTCGATGATGTGGATAAATGCCTCGTATGAGTTGAAGAGGCCGTGGCGCCCGGTCAGGAGGTAGCCCTCCAACCAGCCTTCACACAGCTGCTCCGACAGCACCTCCATCACCCGCCCGTCGGGAGTGCGCTCCACGTCGACTTCGAGCGTGTCGGCGTCCCACGCGCGGCTGGTCGCCTCGAATACCGCCGAAAGCCGGTTGGACGCGGTTTCGTCGGGCCCGAACAGCCGAAATGTGTGCGGGTTCTTGGTGATCACATCTCGCAGGAACTCTCCCAACACGCGGGTCGCCTCGCTGGAAGTGGTTCCCGGAGCCGTGACCGAGACGGCGTAGCGGCGGAAGTCCGGCAGATCGAGGCGCTTCAGCAGGCAGCCTCCGTTGGCGTGGGGGTTGGCGCTCATCCGCCGCTCGCCCTGCGGATGGAGCTGATCGAACTCACGGTTTGGTGCCCCACCCACGTCGAACAGCTCGTTCGGCCGGTAGCTCCGCAGCCACGTCTCCAGAATCGCCAGGTGTTCGAGGTTCTGCCGGGCGTTGGCAACGGGTACCTGGTGCGACCGCCAGGTTCCTTCCACCGGTAGCCCGTCGACCTCTGCGGGGCACGTCCATCCCTTCGGCGATCGGAGGATCAGCATCGGCCAGGTGGGGCGATTGACCGCTCCCTGCTCGCGGGCTGCGTGCTGGATCGCGGCGATTTCGTCGAACGCCTGGTCGAGCGCCGCGGCTATCGATTGATGCACGATCTCGTGGGGGTCGGAACTCTCGCACGTAACCACCAGTGGATGCCATCCGCAGCCCTCGAACAGCGACACCAGTTCGTGCTCCGGGATGCGCGCCAGCACCGCCGGGTTCGCGATCTTGTAGCCGTTGAGGTGAAGGATCGGGAGCACGGCGCCGTCATTGCGGGGGTTGAGGAACTTGGTGGAGTGCCAGCTCGCCGCCAGCGCACCGGTCTCGGCCTCTCCGTCTCCGACCACGCAGGCCACCACCAGGTCGGGATTGTCGAAGGCCGCGCCGAAGGCGTGGGCGAGCGAGTAGCCGAGCTCTCCACCTTCGTTGATCGATCCCGGTGTCTCGGGTGCAACGTGGCTGGGAATCCCGCCGGGGAACGAGAACTGGCGGAACAGCTTGCGCAGTCCGTCGGTGTTTCGGCCGATGTCGGGGTAGACCTCGGAGTAGGTGCCTTCGAGGTAGGCGTTGGCGACCAGCGCCGGGCCGCCGTGGCCCGGGCCGGCGACGTAGATCATGTTCAGGTCACGCTCACAGATCACGCGATTGAGATGCGCATAGATCAGGTTGAGGCCCGGGGCTGTTCCGAAATGGCCCAAGAGCCGCGGCTTGACGTGTCCGGGTACCAGCGTGTCTCGCAAAAGCGGATTGTCGAGCAGGTAGATCTGGCCGACTGAGAGGTAATTGGCAGCCCGCCAGTAGGCGTCCATCGCCTCGGCTTCAGCAGTGGTCAAACCCACCCCCGTGGGCGAGCTATTCATGCTTCCGACCCGACGCTGCCTCCTCCACCAGCTCTTCCGGATCGAGTAGGCCCGGCGGCTGCGGCGTGCCGCTCAGGACCGCGCACGGGGCGTGCCGAAGCACGCCGGCAGCGACGCTCCCGGACATGAATCCGCGAATCGCACCCCACCCGTGCGACCCGAGCACGATCAGCCGCGCGTCTCGCTCGTCGGCGACTTTGCAGATCTCCTCCACGGCGTCGCCCGACCGTGACTCGGTGTCTGCGTCGATCCCGTAGCGCGTTGCCAGGGCCTTGGACGCGACCAGCACCGCCTCGGCCCGCTCCTTGTCGCCTTCGAGGTAGCGCTGTTCGATGGTTGCGCTGAACTGTCCGAAGTTACTCTTGACGATGTCCCATACCGACACGAAGACAACGTCGTCCCCGGCGGCGCGTGCGATCTCCAACCCGAGTTCAGAGGCCTTCTGGGCAGCTTTCGAGCCGTCGGTTGCAATCAACATGGTCGACACGACGTCCTCCGTGGTGGTGGTGTCACGTCACTCTAGGCGCCGTTTGTCGCCGACGAATCGGGGTGGCCACGGAATCGCGTCGCGGGTTCTCCGTATCCAGCCGTACAATGGCCGGGTGAATGCTGGTATCACTGATGCTTCGCGGCTCGAGCTGCTCCTCGATTCGGGCATAACAATCGGCGGTGGCTTGGATCTCGAGGCGGTCCTCAGCAGGCTGGTGGAGTTCGCCTGCCGTGTGACCGACGCCCAGTATGGGGCGCTCGGGGTGCTCGATCATTCAGGGAATCGGCTCGACCGCTTCGTCACCCACGGGCTCGACCAGGAAGCTCGGAACGCGATCGCACACGAGCCGATCGGACGCGGCATCCTGGGTGTGCTGATCAGTGACGCCCGGCCGCTGCGCTTGTCGAACATTCAGGACGATCCCCGCTCCGCCGGGTTTCCGCCGAACCATCCGCCGATGACGAGCTTTCTGGGGGTGCCGGTGGTGGCGGGTGAAAGCGTGTTCGGGAATCTCTATCTGACCGAGAAGCAGGGTGGCGAGTTCACCGAGACCGACGAACGGCTGACGACGATGCTGGCTGCCCAAGCCGGGGTCGCGATTCAGAACGCGCGGCTGTACCGGGAAGCCCAGGAACATGCGCTGGTGCTCGAGCGGGCGTTGTCGGAGCTCTCTTCGGTGCGCGAGGTGAACGAGGCGATCATTGCCGGGAAGCCTCAGCGGCACGTCCTGGAGCTGATCGCCGCCCAAGCCTGCTCCGGGGTGCATGCGCGGTTGGTGATGGTCGCCTTGGTTCTGCCCGACGATGCCACCCTGCGCATCGAGGCGGCAAGCGGGGAACGGGCGGCGGATGTGATCGGCCTCGAGTATCCGATGGCCGACTCGAAGTCGGGGATCGCGTTGCGCGCGCGTCGGCCGGTCAGGATCGCCGACGTGCGGGCCGATCCGCAGTTCAACCGGATCGCGACGGATATGATCGACGGAAAGGCCGTGATGCTCGTTCCGCTCGTTCATCGGGACAGTGCCGACGGCGTGCTGATTGCGGTGGACAGTCTGGAGCATTCCGAGTTCAACGAGGACGACGAGCGGGTGATGGGGCTGTTCGCCGCCAGGGCGACGCTGGCGCTGGGGATGGCGCGCTCACTTCAGGCCGAGCGAGAGCGGGCCGAAGCCGAGGTGCTGCTGCTCAGAGCCGAGGAGCAGGAGCACTCCCGCCGCGAAACGCTGCGGCGGGTGGTGGAGGTGCAAGAGGCGGAGCGGCGCCGGATCGCCCGCGAGCTGCACGATGATACGGGGCAGTCGCTGGTGTCGGTGTTGATGGCGCTGCGGCGTGCCGAGGAATCACGCGAGCCCGCTGAAACCGCACGGATCCTCACCGAGCTGCGCGAGACGATCGCCGGGTCGATCCGCGATCTGCGCGCCCTGGCGGTGGAGCTGCGTCCAACTGCGCTGGACGATTTTGGCCTGAAGGCGGCGCTGGAGCGACTGACCGAGACGTTTGGCCGGCGCACCGGTCTCCAGATCGACCTGCAGACCTCGGGACTGGAGAACAGGCTGCCCGACCCGGTGGAGACGGCGCTCTACCGGATCGTGCAGGAGTCGCTCACCAATGTCGCAAAGCACGCCGGAGCAGGCACCGTCAGCGTCGTTGCCCAACACCACGCTGACCGAGCCGTGATCGTGATCGAAGACGATGGTCGAGGGTTCGAGCCAGAAGCGGCCGTCGCCGGCCTGGGCTTGGTCTCGATGCGTGATCGGGTCGAACTGGTGGGAGGGACGCTGCGAGTCCAGTCCACCGAGGGCTCGGGCACCACGATTGCGGTGGAGGTGCCCGTGTGATCGGCGTGCTGGTCGTGGATGACCACGCGGTCGTCCGAACGGGTATCCGGCTGCTGCTCGAACGGGAGGACGACCTCGAGGTCGTCGGCGACGCTGCGGACGCCCGCAATGCGATCTTCCTGACGCGACGGCACAAGCCCGACGTGATCCTGCTGGACGTGACAATGCCGGGGAGAAGCGGCGTCGACGTGATCGCCGACCTTCTCACCGAGTCACCGGAGTCGCGGGTTGTGATGCTGTCGATGGAGGACGACCCCGCCTATGTCCGTCAGTCGTTCGCGGCCGGCGCGTGCGGCTATGTGCTCAAGGAGGCGGCCGACAGCGAGGTTGTCGAGGCGATCCGCCGCGTGGCGGCCGGCGAGCAGTACGTGCATCCCGCGCTGGGCGCACGGCTGGTGTCGCCCGCCATCACCGGGGACGCCGACGGGGAGGCGCTGTCCGACCGGGAGCAGGAGGTGCTCTCGCTGCTGGCACTCGGATACACCAACCCCGAGATCGCAGAGCAGCTGGTCGTCAGCGTGCGCACCGTCGAGTCGCATCGTTCGCACATCTTCACCAAGCTGAGGCTCTCCACCCGTGCCGAGTTGGTGCGCTACGCAATGGATCACGGGTTGCTGAAACGTCCGTAATTCGCCGCGCGGCGGGTTAGGCAAATCCGCCCATGTCACGGCGCCGCCCTGCTCTCACACTGTGTTCATGGTTGCGTCATTTCCAATCGCCTGGGAAGCCGAGGACGCACAGCGGTTTGTCGGCAAGCTCACGCTGGGTCCCGAGCAGCTCGAGCTGAACGGCACCGCTCCTGAACCGTCCCGGCCTCGCCGGGTCGTGATCATCCAGCGTAATCACGTCCAGAGCGCACAGGTTGAGCGACGGCAAGAGTGGCCGTCGGTCACCATCACCACGAAGCACACCGTGTACCAGGTCGAGATCCTGGCGGGCGGCCGCGGCGCCGCCCTCAGCCTCGTCAACGACCTCTCGTGAATAACGGTGCCAGGCACCGTTATTCACACCCAGGTCAGCCCTGCTGCGGGTGCACGACCAGCACCGGCCGGTGGCTGTGGTTGACCAGCCCGTGCGACACGCTGCCGAGCACCGTTGACTCGATCGCGCTGAGGCCCCGGGATCCGGCGACGATCAGCTCTGCGTCCACCTCGTCGGCGTACTCGAGAATGGTTTGCCACACCGGGCCGATTGCACGCATACAGCGAGCGGCGGCGCCGGGAATCAGCGCTGAGCCCTCACGGGCGAGCGCCTGCGCGGCATCCTCGGCGGCGGCGTCGATCTCATCGACGGTCTCTCGAGGCAGGAGCGCATACGGAACCGCGGCGATGGCGGTCCACCCTGATCGCCACACCGTCACCACCACAGACGACCGTTCGCCGAGAATTCTCGACGCTGTGACCAGCGCGTGTCTCGCATGTTCAGATCCGTCGTAGCAATAGATCACCGACGGGACGGTGGTTTCAGCCATGCGTCCACCGTACGAGTACCAGGGGCCGCCGACGTCGGTGTACTCGCTGACAATACGTCCGTGGCCGCTACCGACCCCATCCAGGCATGACGGAAACCGCCACGCCGTCCTCTGCCCGATTCGGCCTCGCCGAGGCTGCCGCACTCTCCCCGGCCGAGATCCTGACCCGACTCGACACTCGCGACACCGGGCTCACGAGCGCCGAGGCATCAGCGCGGCTGGTGGAATATGGGCCGAATGTGCTTCGCACCCACGGCGTGCACGCCCTCGACGTCCTGGGTCGCCAGCTCCGCAGCTACCTCCTGCTGCTTCTGCTCGCGGCGGCTGTGGTGTCGGCGGTCGTCGGCGACGTCAACGAGGCGTTGATCATCGCCGTGATCATGACCATGAGCATCGGCCTCAGCTTCGTCAACGAGTTTCGCTCCGAGAAGGCGGTCGAGGCGCTCCACTCCCAGATTCGCCATCACGCGGCCGTGGATCGTGGCGGTGCCTCCGTTCGCGTGGATGTCTCGAGCCTGGTGCCCGGCGACATCGTCCATGTGCGGGTCGGTGACGTGGTTCCTGCTGATCTGCGCATGCTCGAGGCTCATGGGCTCGAGTGCGACGAATCGGTTCTGACCGGCGAGGCCGAGGCGGCCCGCAAGACGACGGTCGCGGCCGCGCCGGGCGAATCTCCGCTGGACCTGCCCACGTGTGCATTCATGGGCACCATCGTCCGATCGGGAGCCGGGCGGGGGGTGGTCGTTGCAACCGGCCGGCACACCGCCTTCGGCGGGATCGCGCTCAGCCTGGGGCAACGTCACGAGCAGACCGCGTTCCAGCACGGCCTGCAGGACTTCTCGCGCATGATCGCGATCGTGGCCGGCGGGTTGGCGGGATCGATCTTCGTGATCAACGTTCTGCTCGGGCGATCGGTGCTCCAGTCTGCCCTGTTCGCCCTGGCAATTGCGGTCGGCCTCACCCCGCAGCTCCTGCCCGCGATCGTGACCGTGAGCCTGGCTGCCGGCAGCCGCCGGCTCGCTCAGAAGGATGTGATCGTAAAGCGGCTCGTCTGCATCGAGGATCTCGGCAACATCCGCGTGCTCTTCACCGACAAGACCGGCACGCTCACCGACGGGGCGATTCGCTTCGCGGACGCACTGGGGCCCGACGGCAGCAAGTGCGGCAGGGTGTTCGACCTCGGGCTGGCATGCAGCGATCGGGCAGGCAATGAGCTCGACTCGGCATTGTGGGATGCGCCGCCGCCCGACCCGGCAGCCCACGTCGAATGGGAGGCCCTCGATCGGCTGCCGTTCGACCACGAACGCCAGATCGCCACGGTACTCGCGCGCTCGGGCGAGGAGGAGCGGATCGTCACCAAAGGGGCGCCCGAACGCGTGCTGAAACTGTGCAACGACATCCCAGACGAGGCTGCGGAGGTGCTCACCGGGCTGTTTCAGGCGGGCACACGGGTGGTCGCTGTGGCCAGCCGCCCGGCGACGGCCGACCACCTCACCACGGGTGACGAGCGCGATCTCCGTCTGGAGGGGTTTCTGTGTTTCTCCGATCCGCCCAAGCCGAACGTCACCGAGTCGCTGCGCCGGCTCGATCGGCTCGGGATCACGGTCAAGGTGATCACCGGCGACAACGGCCAGGTCGCCCAGCACGTGTGCGACCAGATCGGCCTGGGCAGGGGCGGAATCCTCACCGGGAACGACCTCGACCAGATGACCGACCCCGAGCTGGACGCCGCGCTCCCCGCGACCACCATCTTCGCCCGCGTGACGCCCGATCAGAAGTCCCGCGTGATCGTGCGTCAGCGCGCGCTCGGGGCCGACGTCGGCTTCCTCGGAGACGGCGTCAACGATGCCATCGCCTTACACAAGGCCGACATCGGCATCTCCGTCGATACGGGTGTGGAGGTGGCCAAGGATGCGGCCGACGTGGTGCTGATGACGAAGGATCTCGACATCCTCGCCGACGGAGTGGCCGAGGGGCGGCGGGTGTTCGCCAACACCATCAAATACGTGCTGATGGGGACATCTTCCAACTTCGGCAACATGTTCTCCGCCGCCGGTGCGTCGTTGTTCCTGTCGTTTCTGCCGATGCTGCCGACCCAGATTCTGCTCAACAACCTGCTCTACGACGTCAGCGAGCTGACCATCCCGACCGACAACGTCGACGAGGAGCTGCTGGCCCGTCCCTCGCAGTGGGACATCGGCATGATCCGCAGGTTCATGGGGTTCTTCGGCCCGATCTCCAGCATCTACGACTTCCTCACCTTCGCAGTCATGCTCAAGGTGTTCGATGCCGGCCCGACGCTGTTTCGCTCGGGCTGGTTCGTCGAGTCGCTGGCCACACAGACGCTCGTGATCTTCGTCATCCGCACCCGCCGAGTGCCGTTCTTCAGAAGCCGCCCGAGCACTCCCCTGCTCGTCACCACGATCGCCTGCGCGGCGGTTGCCGTGGCGATTCCGTACATCCCGTGGATCGCAGACCCGCTCGGGTTCACCAGCCTTCCGCTCGCGTTCTTGGGGGTGCTCGTGGTGATGGTGATCACCTACCTGGCGCTCGCCGAGCTCGGCAAGAGCATCTTCTTCAAACCCCGGCAGCCGCGGCGTCGTCCCCTCAGTCGACCCGTTCACGGGCGTCGGATCATGCGCCGGGCGGCACGCTGGAGCATGTGGCCGCGTCACCACAAGCATCCGATCTAGAGATACTTGGCCCATGACCACCTCCGGTGCGTCCCAGTCCGGTGCCGAGACGAACGGATCGCCGCAACGCCCCCTCGCCCAGACGGCTCTCGCCGTCGGCGCACTGGGCGTGGTGTTCGGAGATATCGGTACCAGTCCGCTCTACACCATCCAAACGGTGTTCAATCCCGGGGATCCTCACCCCATCACCGTTAGCACCGAGAGTGTGTACGGGGTGATATCGCTGATCGTCTGGTCGGTCACGATCATCGTCACGCTGCTGTACGTGCTCCTGGTGATGCGAGCAGACAACGATGGAGAAGGTGGAATCCTCGCCCTGATCACGTTGATCAGACGGCGGGGGGTGTCCGGCAGTCGCCGCACCAAAGTGGTGCTGGCGGGCCTCGGCGTGTTCGGTGCCTCGCTGTTCTTTGGTGACAGCATGATCACACCCGCGATTTCAGTGCTCTCGGCGGTGGAGGGGCTCAAGGTCGTGCAGCCGTCGCTCGCCGATGCCGTCGTCCCGATCACTGCTGTGGTGATCATCGTGCTGTTCGCCACCCAGCGGATCGGCACGGCTGCAGTGGGACGGCTGTTCGGCCCGGTCATGATCGCCTGGTTTGTGGCGATCGCCGCCTGCGGCATCAACGGGATTGCCGACCACCCCGAGATCCTGAAGGCGTTGTCGCCGACGTACGCACTGGGGTTCCTGTTCGGGCACTTCACGATGGCGTTCTTCTCCCTGGCGGCGGTGGTGCTGGCGATCACGGGCGCGGAGGCGCTGTACGCCGATCTCGGGCACTTCGGCCGCGCGCCGATCACCCGCGCGTGGCTTGTGCTGGTGTTTCCGGCGTGCATCCTCAGTTACATGGGTCAAGGGGCGCTGGTGCTCTCGGATCCGCACGATGCGATCTCGAGCCCGTTCTTCCTGCTGGTGCCCGAGTGGGGACAGCTGCCGATGGTGGTGCTCGCCACAGCGGCGACGGTGATCGCGTCGCAGGCCGTGATCACCGGTGCCTTCTCGGTCGCCCACCAGGCGGTCCAGCTCGGCTACCTGCCGCGGCTCCGGATCGCCCATACCTCGGAACGGACGATCGGACAGATCTACGTGCCGTGGATCAACTGGATGCTGATGATCTCGGTGCTGACGCTGGTATTCGCCTTCCGCTCGTCGACCGCGCTGGCATTCGCATTCGGCATGGCGGTCACGGGAACCATCACGATCACCACGCTGCTCTTCTTCTACATCGTGCGCCACCAGTGGACGAAGCCGCTGTGGCTGGTGCTGGCCGGCGCGGCCGGCTTCCTGGCGGTCGATCTGCTGTTCCTGGCGGCCAACCTGACCAAGCTCCTACACGGCGCGTGGCTGCCGCTCCTGATCGGTGTCACGGTGTTCACGATACTCACCACCTGGCAGCGCGGACGTGCGCTCGTGACCGCACAGCGTGAGCGCAACGAGGGGTCGCTGCGCGCGTTCATCGACGAGCTCCACGAGCGCGAGCCGCCCCTCCAGCGGGTGCCCGGCACCGCGGTCTTCCTCAACCGGGGCGACACCACCACCCCGCTGGCCATGCGGGCCAACGTCGAGCACAATCACATCCTGCACGAGCACGTGGTGATCCTCTCGTTGGAGACCCTGCCGGTTCCGCACGTGCCGGCGGATGAGCGGATTGTGGTTGACGATCTCGGGTACGCCGACGACGGTATCTCGCACGTCGCCGCGCGATTCGGGTACGCGGATACCCCCAACGTCCCCAGCGTGCTTCGGTTGGCGGCCGCCGCCGGCCTGGAGTGCCCGCTCGAGGTCGATCAGGCGTCGTACTTCCTGTCCACGATCGAGCTTCGCGTCGGCGATGCTCCGGGAATGAGCGGTTGGCGCAAGCACCTGTTCGTGTCGACCTCGCACATCACCGCGGACGCCGCCGAATATTTCGGCTTGCCGCGTGATCGCACCGTGATCATGGGATCACGGATCGAGGTCTGACCGCTCCGCTCATACGGCCTGCCCGACCAAACGGCCCACCACCATCGTCAGCAGCATTGCCGCGACACCCCACACGGTCACCCGCAGCGTTCCACGTGCGACGGGCGCCCCGCCCAGGCGGGCCCCGGCCCAGCCGGTCACGGCGAGCGCCACCAACGTGGCCGCGACGGTCACCTCGATCCGCCACGACGACGGTGCGAGGATCACCGCCAGCAGCGGCAGTGCCGCACCGATGGTGAAGGACGCAGCCGACGCACCGGCGGCCTGAAAGGGCCGGGCGTGGGAGAGCTCGGTCATGCCCAGCTCATCCCGGGCATGCACTCCGAGCAGGTCGTCTCCGGCGCTCAGTTCGGCGGCGACCTGCTCTGCCAGCTCCGGGGAAAGCCCGCGCCCGCGGTAGATCTCGGCCAGTTCGGCGCGCTCGCCGATCGGATCGGTGCGCAGCTCCTCCCGCTCGAGTGCGAGGTCAGCGCGCTCCGCGTCTGCCTGCGAGCTGACCGACACATACTCTCCCGCGGCCATCGACGCGGCGCCCGCGACCAGTCCGGCCACGCCCGCCGTGAGGATTGCCGAGCGGCTCGAGTCGGCGGCTGCCACGCCCACGATGATGGCGGCGACCGAAACGATGCCGTCGTTGGCGCCGAGCACGGCCGCCCGCAGCCAGCCCGTGCGATGGCTGAGGTGTCGCTCCGGACTTCGGGCCAGTGCGGTCACTGTGCGATGGTACCGCCCCGTGGGCGCTTACCCGTGTCCCCAGACCGGAAGCAGCGGGAACACGACCATCGCCACCAAGAGTCCGACGGCCGCGATTCCCACCACCGACAGCTGCCGCAGCCGCGATCCGGAGATCCGGGTTGCAGCCTTCCAGTCGCGGCCGGCTATCGCAGGGAGCGACCACACGTGCCCGAGCACGTGGATCGACATCGCCCCAAACCACACGATGAAGCTGAGCTTGTGGAGCGTGTACACGTTCTGAGAGTTACGCCCCACGATCGCCAGCGCCACGCCGGAGGCGAACAGGGCGACGCTGGTGAGCGCCACGAACGGCCCCGCGGCTCGTAGCACGGGATGGGGTGGTCCGGCGCGCCGGTAGGCCGGGTTGCCGGTGTAGTACCGGGCAAAGCGGTAGAACGTCGTGCCGAGCTTGAGCACCACGATGGGAATCAGCACGAGCCCCACGATCACGTGCACGGCCTCCAGCTGCCCCAGGAAGGGGATCGTGCCGCCCTCGACCGCGAGCAGCACCAGCAGCACCACACCGAGCGTAGCGGTCAGCCGGCGGTTGCCCTCGACGCCCGTGTTCTTCCCGGGTGCGGAGCGATCGTCGGTGTCGACCGGCTGCCAGGTGATCATTGCGACCGGACCAGCCGCAGCGCGAGCTTGGGACATGCGGCAACCGCCCGCCGGGCGTGCACCGCGGTGATGCCGTGCACGGGTGTCCGATCGATCATCGGATAGCCCCACTCGTCCAATTCGATCCGCTCCGGCAGGAGGTCGGCGCACAGACCGTGTCCGTCACAGGCAATCGGGTCGACGTGCAGCCGCCGCTGCTTCATCGCCAGTCCTCCTCCGTCAGCGGCCGCGAGGTCAGCGGCATTGCCAGAGGCTGTGCGCTGGCGCAGCCGCCGTGGCGCTCATGCTGGGCGACGTGGTCCGGAAACCCGTCGAGCACGCTTGCAACCAGCCGGCGAACGCCGTCGGGAAGCGCGCACGCGCCGCGTCCGTCGATGACGCTGATGCGCGAGCGCAGCCGCGCCGTGACAAGTCCCCCGGTCGGCTGCGCGCACAGCCGCCCGAGATCGTCGGCCACCGCGGCCACGCCGTTGAAGCAGGGCCCGCACTGGCCGGCGCTCTCGCCGGCGAGGTACGAGACGATCCTGGCCGTCTCTGCGATCACGCAGGTGTTCTCGGGTGCTGCGATCAGGATTCCGGCTCCCAGCCCGGCTCCCGACTCCCTCAGCCGGTCGGGATCGACCCGTAGCCCCGCGCACGATTCCCAGGGAATCCACCCGCCGAAGTAGCCGCCGGCCAGCACCATCGCCGGCTTGGAGTGGGGGTCACATGCCTCCACCACGGCATTCAGGGACGAACCCATGGCCACCTCGGCGACCCCACCGTTCGCTACCGCGCCGGTTACGGTCATCAACGTCGTTCCCGGGGCGTGGGACGGCCCCAGGCTGCGAAACCATTCATCTCCGTAACGCGCGATCAGGGCGAGATGGGCCAGCGTCTCGACGTTCAGCACCAGTGTGGGCCGCCCGCCGACGCCGCGCTCAAAGGGCCGAGGCGGAACCGCGAGGGGGCGGACGGAACCTCCGTCCAGCCAGTGGACGACCGCCGTCTCCTCACCCCCGACATATCGAGGTGGTCCCTGATGGACGCTCGCCCCGATCCGATCGAGCCCAAGCTGGTGGCGCTCGCTCACCGCGCGGATCAGCGAGTGCACAGCGTCGGCACGATCCCGCCGCACGGCCACCATGACCGCGTCGGCTCCCACCTCGGCCGCGGCCAGAGCGGCTCCGTCCAGGACCAGGTGCGGGGCAACCGACAGCAGATATCGGTCTTTCGCGCTTGCGGGTTCACCCTCCATCCCGTTCACCACCACGACCGGCCGGCCGCGGCTCCGCCTCACGGCTTCGAGCTTGCGGGCGGTCGGAAAGCCCGCCCCGCCCCGGCCGATGAGTCCCGACCGCTCGACGGTCGTCCACAGGGAGGTCGCGTATGCCGCGGTGCCGGAATCGCCGTAATAGTCGAGGTGGTCGTGGAGATTCATGCGGCCCCGATGTGCTCGATATCCGGCCAGCAATCGCGGAACCCCGGTGGGGGCGGCGGCAATGCGCGGCCGGTCGTACGCGGTTGCCGCAGCGCTCACGCGAGTCTCCCCAGTGCGAACGCCGCAGACTTCGCCCATCCCGGTTGAAGCGGGCCGTTGAGCGTCCAGGCGGTCACGACCAGCATGACTCCGACGCCGGCCGCCGCCCAGGCCCCGCGCTGCCAAGCCGGGATGTTTGCGGTAACCACCCTCCATCCGGAGGCAAACAGCACCAGGGAGGTGCAGACTGCGGCGATCACCGGCAGGATTCTCGAGCGCACGTCCGAGCCGGAGCCAAGCGCGTGGATCACGGCCACCGGCCAGATCACGTACACGGCCCAGTGCACCACCCGCCATGCCCGGTGCCCGAGCCTGACCCGCAGCAGGCTCGTCACGATCACGGCGGCCAGGAGATCGACGGCGACAGCACCCAGACCGATCCACACAGGCCGGTAGGACGATGCGAGCGGCACCACCGCATCGATCAGCCGGATTCCGGCATAGGGGTCGGCGACCGCCGTGGCGATGTGTACGCCCACGAACACCACCACCAGCAGCGACAGGTTCCGATGGAGCCCCGCGACCACGAACCGCGGCATGCTCAGCAGCTGCCCCGGGCTCATGCTGACGACTCCCAGCAGGAACGTGATCGTCAGGAGCATGAGCGTGACGATCCCGGTACCGCGGGTCAGGTACCACAGCGTGCGCGTGTCCAACCCGATCGTACTCACGCCACCTCGTCCACCTGCGGCCATCCGCCCACGCCGGTCACCTCGCCGGTGGCGGTCACCAGCCTGGCGGGAAGTCCCGCCCGGGCGAGGCGCGCCAGGGCTCCGCGTCCGTCGACGATGGCCGCGGTGCTGGCAGCGTTGGCCGCGACGCACGAATCGGCGGCCACCGTGACCGTCCGCCACACGACTTCGGCGGAGCGGCTGCGCCGGGGATCGACGATGTGGTGACAACGCTCCCCGGCTCTTACCCACGTGCGCGTGGTGGTGCTGGACGTGGCAATCGCCCCTCTGGTGATCGCCACCGTCTGCTCGATCTGATCGAGGTCGGCCCGGTGATCGTCAGCGACCCCTATCGACCATCCGCCCACCGGCGCGGGACCTGCGGTGCCAACGTCCCCGCCGATGCTCACCAGCACCCCACAGCCGACGACTCTTGCCGCTCGTGCGACCGCCCGATCGACCGCCAGTGCCTTCCCGGTCGCCCCCAGATCGAGGTTCGTGCCCCGGCCGATGCGCACCTCCCGCCGCGCTTTGTCGAAACAGACCGTGCTGATGCCGGGAACCCGGCGTTCGACGGGGAGGGGGCGATCCAGCGGCACCAACTGGGCGTAGTCGCGGTCGTACCCGATCGCTGAAACCGCGGTTCCGACCGTGGGGTCGACCAGCCCGCCGGTCGCCTCGGCGGCGCTGAACGCCACGCTCAGCGCCGCAGCCAAGAGCGGGGTGACGGTGGCGGGACAGTCGGGCGCCTGTTGCAGCTGCATCAGCTCGGAGTCCGGCCGAAACCGGCTGTACGTACGGTCGATCTCGGCGATCTCGGCTTCGACCTCGGCAACTGCCGCGGCCAGCCGGCGGGGACGGGTGACCGCCACCACCGTGGTCGTCCCGAGCCCGCCGAACTGCGCGCTGACGGTCGAGGAACTCATGATCCACCTGTGATCGTGACCGGTGGTGACGGGGTCGAGGTGACCGGTGGCGGAGCCGCCTGGGTGGTGGTTGGTGGCGCAGCCGGCTGCGTGGTTGTGGACGGCGGGCTGCTGGGAGCGCTCTGAGCCACATGCACACGGCGGACCACGGTCGTCGCTTGTGGCGGAGACGTGAACCGACCCGGATTCGAGCGTGCAGCCGCAACCGACATGACCAGTGCCCCTGTCGCGGCGACCGCGGCGGCCACTCTGGTGAGGCGGGAGATGCGAGCGCGGCCGAGGTCGCGGCGGCGTATCCGGTGGTGTCTCATGACCCCACTCTGGCCGCGGAAGATGAATGGTTTCTCATGCTCGGTCGCCCGTCGCAGCGCGTCGCGATACCGTCAGGTCATGCACCTCCTCGTGGTAGATGACGAACCGCGGCTGCTGAGTCTGCTGGAGCGGGGCCTGCGCACGCAGGGGTTCGACGTGCAGACCGCCGGGAGCGCCGATGAGGCACTGACGCTTGCCCGCGCCGATCCGCCCACGCTTGCGGTGCTGGACGTGATGATGCCGGGAGCAGACGGCTTCGAGCTGTTGGAGGCGCTGCGGGGGGTGGTGCCGGGCGTCCCGGTGATCATGCTCACCGCTCGGTCGGCGGTGGAGGACCGGATCCACGGCCTGGAGCTGGGGGCGGTCGATTACGTCGTCAAGCCGTTCTCGTTCAGGGAGCTGACCGCTCGAATCCGCGCCCAGATCCGCCGCAGCGCCGAGCCCTCGGTGGAGCTGCTGACGACCGGAAGCACGCGCCTCGATGTGTACAAACGCGAGCTGGAATCACCGCTGGGGGTGTTCACGCTCTCCAATCGCGAGTTCACGCTGCTTGCCCATCTGATGCGAAATCCCGGTCAGGTGCTGACCCGGTCTCAGCTGGCCGAGGGGGCTTGGGATACTCTCACGGACGTGCGCTCGAACATGATCGACGTGTACATAGCATCGCTGCGGCAGAAGCTTGCGCCGGGCACGATCGAGACTGTTCGGGGCGTCGGCTACCGTCTCACGCCTGAATGATCAGGCATGTCTCGCTGCGTACGCGGCTGGCGCTGCTCTACGCCGGCCTGGCGATGATCGTGCTCGCGATCAGCCTGCTGACCGTGTACGAGTACGCCCACCGAAACGCACTCAACCGGGTCGACAGCTCGCTCCGCTCTGACGCGGACAAGCTCGGCGGGCGGGCAGAGGCAGCAGAACACGGGGATGAGCCGGGATCCGGCGAGCGCTACGTGCACGCCCGCGAAGCGGTCGCCTCGGGCCACCTGCTCGCCCTGTACGACGACCACCGCGTGATCGCCCCCAACGCCGATGGGCGCGAGCTCGCAGCCCGGGCGCGCGAGTCGGGTCTCTTCTCCCAGAGAGCCCATGTGGCCACGCTGCAGCTTCCGTCGGGGAAGTTCCGGGTCAGCGTCGTGCCCATCGACAGCGGTGAGTACGCGTTGGCCGCTGCCCCGCTCGAGCCGGTGCTGGAATCGATGGAGAGCCTGCTCCACGCCACCCTGCTGGCCGGCGCCGTCGGCGTTGTTCTGACCACGGTGGGCGCGTGGTTTGCGGCTCGCCGCGGCCTGCGACCGCTGGAGTCGATCACGACGTTGGCAAACGACGTCGCGCCGGACGCCATGGGGCTGCGCACCGGACTCGAGAATCGCGACGAGATCGGGGCGGTGGCCGCCGCCATCGATCGCATGCTGAACCGGTTGGAGACGGCTTTCGACTCGCAGAAACAGTTCCTGGAGGATGCGTCGCACGAGCTGCGCACCCCGCTCACGATCGCCCGCGGCCATCTCGAGTTGCTGGCGGAGAATCCCGACGCCACCACCCAGCAGCGCGACGAGGCGGTGGAGGTGGCGATCGCCGAGATCGATCGGATGGGCCGGCTGGTCGACGGGCTGCTTCAGCTGGCCCGCGCGAGCGAGGTCGAGCGGCTCAACATCGCGGCTGTGCCGGTCGAGCCACTGCTGCAGTCGGTCGCCTCTCAGCTATCACGCCTGGGGGAGCGAGACTGGGCGGTGGTTGCGGTGGACGGCAGCAGCGTGTCGGCCGACGAGGACGCGCTGCGCCAGATCGTGCTCAACCTCGCCCGAAACGCCGAGGAACACAGCCCTGCCGGCTCGCGCATCGAGTTGTCCGCGGCGACCGACCATGACCACGTCGAGATCACGGTCGCCGACCGCGGCACGGGTATCGACCCGCAGGTGCGCGACCACCTGTTTGAACGCTTCGCTCATGACGGGGAGGGCATCGGGCTCGGCCTTGCGATCTCCAAGGCGCTGGCCGAGGTTCAGCAGGGGTCGATCTCACTCGCCGATCGGCCGGGGGGTGGCACGGTGGCGACGGTGCGCCTCCCAACCGCCCGTTAGACCGGCTCGGTGGCGCTCTCCCGTGCAAGGCTGGGAGCGCCTCGCTCGCTGGGGTCGACCTCGGCGGCGACCTGCTCTGGAGTGGGACTGAAGAAGTGCTGGGCGATTGCGGTGGGGACGATCGCCGAGAGCACGACCACCGTCACCAGCAGCGAGAACTGAGTCCTGTCGATGATCCCCGCCTGAAGCCCGTACAGCGACGTGATCGTGCCGAAGGTCAGCCCGGTTGACATCAGCAGCGTGGTGAATGCCGCGTGGGGTTTGGTGTAGCGGCGTGCCAGCGGGTAGACACCGGCGAACTTGGGCGCCATCTTGGCCGCGATCAGCAGGCCGAGCACGCCCAGGTTGGCCAACACCGCCGAGAGCGAGACATTGAGTCCGCCCTTGATGAAGAAGAACGGCGTCAGGAACGCAAACGCCACCACCCGTAGGCGCTCCTGCTCCTGCCGGTGCTGGACGTAGTGGCCGCTCATCGCCAGCCCGAGGATGAACGCGGGCAGCACCGGCTGGCTGTCTGCCTTGGTGCCGAAGTAGATCAGTATGAACAGCGCGGCGAACACCAGCTTGATCTCGGGCTCGATCACGCGATCGCCGTAACGGCCGAAGAACCAGGGCGCGATCTTGGGGAGGCCCCAGATGAACGCGATCGACAGCACCACGAACGGGATCACCCACAGATTGGGAGTGACGAACAGCACCGAAAGGCCGATCACCGTGAGGATGTCGGTGATGAACGTGGCCGACATGATGCGCTTGCCGATGATCGACCGGTTGAGGCCGGTTTCGACCAGCACCGCGTACACGACCGCCAGGCTGGTGGTGGACAGCGCCAGCCCGCCGATCTCGGCCTGATCTCGGTTCCAGCCGGCCAGCCAGTAGCAGGCACCCAGCGCAACCACGAACGGTGCTGCGAACGAAACCGCCCCGATCAGGACGCTGGCCCGCCACTCGCGGCGAAACTGGGGCACATCGACCTCCGCGCCGGCCAGGAACGTCAGCAGCACCCCGGCGAAGGTGCCGATGAACGTCAGCCAGTCGGGCGTCGTCACCGTGAACAGGTTTCCGACCGCGACGCCGGCGGCCAGCTCGATCAGCGCGACCGAGAGGGCGGCCTCAATCGACACCATGCTCGCCAAAAGGATGGCCGTCGTCAGCAGTGCTGCCAGGGCCAGATCGCTCACCGCACACCTCCAGGACGTGGTTCTACCGAGTGGTAGAGGCCATCAGCCCCTGAGGGCGGTTAGGCGCGAGCCTCATCGCGCATGCCCAAAGACTAGCGTGTAGGACGGCCCGCGATCCCGAGGTACGGTTCACGGACCAGATGGTCATCCACCTCATCGACGGCACCTATGAGCTCTTCCGCCAGTTCTACGGCAGGCGCCGAGGCACCTCCGAAGACGTGCAGTTCGGCGCGGTCATCGGCGTGCTGCACTCGCTCCTGCAGATGATCGAGGAGGGCGCGACCCACATCGGAGTGGCGACGGATCACGTGATCGAGTCGTTCCGAAACGATCTGTGGGCCGGGTACAAGACCGGCGCCGGGGTCGATCCGCAGCTGCGCTCCCAGTTCCAGCCGCTGGAGCAGGCCGCCGCGGCCATGGGAGTTGCGACCTGGCCGATGATCGAGCTGGAAGCCGACGATGGGCTCGCCTCAGCGGCACGCATCGCTGACGCCGATGACGCTGTGGAGCAGGTGCGGATCTGGACTCCGGACAAGGATCTGGGGCAGTCGGTTCGCGGCGACCGGGTGGTGCAGGTCGACCGGCGGGCCAAGGCGATCAGAAATGCCGATGGGGTGCGAGAGAAGTTCGGCGTCGACCCCGAGCTGATTCCCGACCTGTTGGCGCTGGTCGGAGACTCGGCTGACGGCTATCCGGGGATACCCGGCATCGGGCAGGTGACAGCCGCTCGGCTGCTCAACCTGCACGGCCCGATCGAGCAGTTCCCCGCCGAGGTGCTCAGCGACGAACGGCGTGAGTTGGCGCTCCTGTTCAAAGACCTGGCGACGCTCCGAGACGGTGCCGAGCTGTTTGAGGAAGGTGACGATCTGCGCTGGATCGGCCCGACGCCCGACTTTGCGGACTGGGTCGAGCGGCTGGGGGATGGCCGGCTCAGCGAGCGGGCCGCCGCGGCGCAATCTTTGCGATAGCCCGCCGACGTATGCGAACATACGTTCGCCATGGCCGAAGCGACCATTCTCCATGCCGACCTGGACGCGTTCTACGCGTCGGTTGAGCAGCGAGACGATCCCCGCCTGCGGGGGCGGGCGGTGATCGTCGGTGGCGGGGTGGTGCTGGCCGCAAGCTACGAGGCCAAGGCCCACGGCGTCCGCACGGCCATGAGCGGCCGGCAGGCGCGCGGGCTGTGTCCGCACGCGATCGTGGTCGGTCCGCGCATGACCGCCTACTCGGAGGCGAGCAAGGCGGTCTACCGCGTGTTCGACGACATCTCACCGCTGGTGGAGGGGCTCTCGATCGACGAGGCGTTCCTGGACGTCCGCGGGATGCGGCGGATCGCCGGATCCCCGGTCGACATCGCCGTGCGGCTGCGTCGGGCGGTGCTGGAACGGGTGGGGCTGCCGATCACCGTCGGCATCGCCCGCACCAAGTTCCTGGCCAAGGTGGCGAGCGGGGTGGCCAAGCCCGACGGCCTGTTGGTGGTGCCGCCCGACGGAGAGCTCGAGTTCCTGCACCCGCTGCCGGTCGAGCGGCTGTGGGGGGTGGGGCCGGTGACGTCGAGGAAGCTGCGCGAGCGGGGGATCGTGACAGTCGCCCAGGTCGCCCGGCTGGACGAGGCTGCACTGGTGTCGCTGCTGGGCCGCGCCTCGGGCAGGCATCTGCATGCTCTCGCCCACAATCGCGATCCCCGGCCGGTGCAGACCAGGCGGCGGAGGCGTTCGATCGGCTCGCAGCGGGCGCTCGGGCGCACGCCCCGGTCGATGGAGGCGATCGACGCCATTCTGATCTCGCTGGTCGACCGGGTCACCCGGCGGATGCGGCTCGCCGGCCGGGTCGGGCGCACCGTCGTCCTGCGCTTCCGCTTCGACGATTTCTCGCGGGCGACGCGGTCGCACACGCTGCCGTTTGCGACCGCCGAGACACAGCTCATCCTGTCGACCGCTCGAGCGCTGCTGGCATTCGCCGGCCCCATGATCAGTCACCGTGGCCTGACGCTGATCGGCGTGGCCGTCGCCAATCTCGACAACGAGACCCCGATGCAGCTGATGCTCCCATTCGAGCGGGCCCGCGATAGCGCCCTGGATGCTGCAGTGGATGAGGTGCGGGCGCGGTTCGGCACGGCGGCAATCACGCGAGCGGTGCTGCTGGGGCGCGACCAGGGCTGGTCGGTGCCGCTGTTACCCGATTGACGGTCGCACAGGGGTCAGGCCGTGCGGCCAGTGACAAGCAGTGAGGCCGGTGCGGTGGTCGAGGGAATCGCCTCAGCCGTATCGAATATCGATATCCGATACGGTTTGCGTTCCTGGCTGTTCTTCAGCGTGCTCAACTTGTTGATGGTAGGCGGCGCCCGAGCCTCGGCAACGCCAAGGAGTTGCTGATCTCGGCCTCCCGATTCATCGCGCCGGCAGCGCTCGGCGAGGTCGTTCCAGGTATCCCGACTGCGTGGGCCGCTCCGCCGCTGGCGGACAGGATCGTCGATCGAGGCGACCTGCCACCGGTGTGGCCCTCCCTCGACGGGCCGGAGTGGGGTCGAGCAGTGCAGCCACTCCACAAGGCCGCGGCTGACGCCGCTCAAGGGAATGCGTCGCTGCGCGAGCTGCTCGTGCTCGTCGATGGCTTGCGGCTCGGCGATCCTCGCGTCCGTGAGGTTGCCGCAAACATGCTTGAGGATAGACAGAGTGCGCTGGCGCTCTCTGTTTGGCACTGACGAGCGACAGCCCCGGTTCTCGACTACTGGTAAGTTCAGCCAGTGGCGTCCGAGCAGTTAGACGAGCAGCGACCAGTCCGACGAGCCCAGAACGACTTGTTGCTCGGTCCGGCCGTTGAACGACTCGGGCCGGTGGTGGGTGAGGTGGTGCTCGATGTGATGCCGATCGACGACGCAATCTACGGCTTCACCAATCCGTGGTTTCGAGAGGCGTACCACACGGCGGACCGAACCCACGGTGTTCGGATTGCGACCCCGCAAATGCTACTGGCGACCAAGCTGGCAGCCGGGCAAGGGCGCGGGAACGACGACCTGCTCGCGAGCAAGGACGTCCGCGACTGCTTCACACTGATGGATGGCCGTCCCCAGATCGCTGGAGACGTAAAACGCGCCTCACCAAACGGCTGCTCCCTCGCCGATGAAGCCGCCGATCGCCTCCGCGACCGGATCGAGGCGATCCTCGGCAATGATTGATAGCGACGCCGGCGAAGCCGCGACAGGTCGAGGTGCTCTACGACCAGCCCGACGGCAGAGTGGTGTCGATCATCGAGGGGTTCGTCGGTGACCGGACCACGCGCGCTGGCCTGCCCTGCTTGTTTGTGAACGCCGGGCTGGGCTCGGCCCAGCGGATCCGAGAGATCGCTCGCTCGTCGAAGGGCCTTCCGGAGGTGCTTTCGTCACACGCCGCAGCGATGCAAGCCTTGCTTCCGATCCTGCATGGCCCCCGGCGTGACTCGCTTCTCCACGCCTGCCACGGCCGGTGACGGACCGGCGAGGTTGTTATGGCTGATCGTGCTGATCGAATTCGGAGTGATCAACCGGTCGCGGCTCCCGATGGCGGCCGCGGATCCGCTGTACCATCCCGCCGGAGCGTGGCCGATTGCGGCGCGATCGACCGGTTTCTGGGATCCTTGCCCCGCTCTTGACCGCCCCCCTCACAGTCACCTCGTTTCCCCGCACTCCGACCGTCCGCACGGGGCTCTTCATCCCGATGAGCGACGGCACCCGCCTGGCCGCGCGGGTGTGGCTGCCCGACGACGCCGACTCCGATCCCGTGCCCGCGGTGCTCGAGGCGGTGCCCTACCGGCTCAACGACGGTACCGTCGCCGGCGACCATCAGCAGATGACCTGGTTCGCGGGTCACGGCTACGCCGGCGTGCGGGTGGACATCCGAGGCAGCGGCGAGTCCGACGGCGTTCTCACGGACGAGTACACCGAGCAGGAACAGGCCGACTGCGTCGAGGTGATCGCCTGGCTGGCGGCGCAGCCGTGGTGCACCGGGGCGGTGGGAATGATGGGCTACTCCTGGAGCGGCTTCAATGCGCTGCAGGTCGCGGCGCTGCGGCCACCGGCGTTGAAAGCGATCGCGTCATGCTTTGCGTCCGATGACCGATTCGCCGACGACGTGCACTACCGCGGCGGCTTGGTCGAGCCGATGGACATGGTGCACTGGTCGACCTGCATGCACGCCTGGCAGGCGCGTCCGCCGGATCCCGAGGTGGTGGGCGAGCGCTGGCGCGAGATGTGGCTGGAACGTTTGGAGCAGCCGCCCTGGATCGAGCACTGGCTTGCCCACCAGCGCCGCGACGCGTACTGGGAGAACGGCAGCGTGCGCGGCGCTTACGACCAGATCGAGTGCGCGGTGATGTGCGTTGCCGGCTGGACGGACGGATACAACGACGCCGCCCTTCGCCTGATGGAGGGCCTCGACGTGCCGCGGCGAGCGCTGATCGGGCCGTGGGGCCACAACGATCCGGTGCATGGCAACCCCGGCCCGGCGGTGGGAATCCTGAGTGAGTTCGTGCGCTGGTGGGACCGCTGGCTCAAGGGCATCGACAACGGGATCGACCGCGAGCCGACGGTGGTGGCGTGGATGCAGGACTCGGTGCCTCCCAGCGCAAACCTCGAACGGCGACCGGGACGGTGGGTGACAGAGCAGCGGTGGCCCTCGCCCCTGAGTGAGCCGCTGACGCTGGCGCTCGGCGACGGCCGTCTCGGCGATCCGGTAACGCCGGGCCTGACGCGCAGCATCGGCAGCGTCCAGACCGTCGGCCTCGACGGCGGGGCATGGTGCGCCGACGGCCGCTCGGCCGACCTCCCGGTCGACCAGTCTGTCGACGACGCCCGCTCGCTCACCTTCACCGGCGCTCCGCTGTCGGGGCCGCTGGAGATACTCGGCTTCCCGGTCGTCAACCTGAGGGTGTCCTCCGACCGGCCGGTGGCGCTGATCTCTATAAGGCTGTGCGAGCTGCGTGCCGACGGCTCGTCGCTGATGGTGACGCGCGCCCAGCTCAACCTCTGCCATCGAGATTCTCACGCCCACCCGGCGCTGCTCGAACCGGGGCGGGAGTATCCGATCTCCGTCAGGCTCGACTCGATCGCGCATCGGTTCGACGCCGGCAGCCGCATCCGCCTCTCGGTCTCGCCGTGCTACTGGCCGCTGGCGTGGCCGTCGCCGGAGCCTGTGACACTCACGCTGCACCTCGACCGAGACAGCGAGCTGGTGCTCCCAACCCGCCCGGCGAGGGCGGAGGATGGGCCGCCGCGGCCTCCTGACCCGCCGCAGGAGCCTGAATCGCTCGCCACCGAGCAGATCGAGGGCAGGCCCGGGGGGTCTCGAACGGTCACGCGCGACCTCGGCAGCGGCCGTGCCGAGCTGTCGTTCGACTGGGACATGGGCGGCCTGACCCGGATACCGAACGGGCTGCTCTATCAGGACACGTCGGTGGCCTCCTACAGCGTGGTGGAGGGGGATCCGCTTTCGGCCGAGGTGCGGGTCGAGAACACCTCGGTGGGCGGCCGTGAGCACTCCAGGGTCGACATTCACGCGACCGGGGTCATGACCTGCTCCGCCACCCACTTCCTGGTCACATCAGGGCTGGAAGTGCGCGAGCGCGGGCATCGGGTGTTCGCGCGCACGTGGACGCACGAATTTCCGCGCGATCATTGTTGAGTCCACCGTGCTCGACGTCCGTAACGACTCCGGAACGGTCCGGTGGGAGACTTGATGTGGTGAACCCATCCATGGCAGCGCTCGCATGACCGGCCGAACCGCCATGTGGATCGGCGTCGTTCTGACGGTCGTGACATTGATCAACCTGGCGGTGTTCGTCGTCGCCGGGTCGAGCAGTGGGGTGGCGTCGGCGGTCTCGGGCGTGTTCGCCATCATGTCCTACGGGGTCGTGGGCACCATGGTGTTGGGACGCCAGCCCAAGAACGCGCTCGCCTGGATCCTGTGTGTGACGCCGTTCATCATTTCCGCCTCCGCTGCAAGCGCGACGTATTTCGAGCACGCCGGCAAGGGCTGGCCCGCCACCACGCTCTTGGGGCTGGTCAGTGACACCGGTTGGATCGTCGGGATCGGGTTGCCGGCGTGTTTCCTGGGTCTGCTGATCCCGGACGGCCACCTCCCGTCGCCGCGGTGGCGCCCGGTGGCGTGGTTCGCGGGATGCGCGCTTGCCGCCGCCACGCTGGGAACCGTTTTCGGGGAGTCGCAGATCGACGAGAAGATCCCCAACCCCGTACACGTTGCTGGGGCCGAGTACGCGTTCAACGTTGCCTCGTTCGCGCTGCTGGGATTGCTCGCGGCGGGAGTTGCGGCGGTGGTGGTGCGGTACCGCCACGGGACGATCGTCGAACGCCAGCAGCTGAAGTGGATCATTGCGGCGTTCTTCGTGATGGTCGTCATCGGCGTGGGCAGTGACGTGGTGCCCGAGATCGTGTGGTTCTCGTCGTGGTCGCTTCTGCCGATCGCCATTGCCATCTCGATCTTCCGGTACCGCCTGTACGAGATCGATGTGATCATTCGGCGTACGCTGGTGTACGCGGGCGTGGCGGTCACGCTGGGTGCCCTCTACCTGGGGGCGGTGGTGCTGTTGTCGACGGGTTTTCGAAGCGCGGTGGGTTGGTCGGATTCGGTGGCTGTGACGCTCTCGACCCTGGCGGTTGCACTGGCGTTCCATCCGGTGCGCCGGCGGGTGCAGCGGCTGGTCGATCACCGCTTCTACCGAAGCAGCTACGACGCCACCAGGACGCTTGACGAGTTCAGCACCCGGCTGCGCCAGCAGATCGATATCGATGCGCTTTCCAATGAGCTGGTGGGAGTGGTGGGCTCGACGCTTCAGCCGGGCCAGGTGTCACTCTGGCTTCGCCCGGGCGATCGCTGAGCGAGGTACGCGCCGGCGGCGCGAAACGCCAGCACCAGCGCCAGCGTGAAAACCATGGTCGTGATCAGAAACGCCGCCTGCTTGCCGTCGGCATGCCGCCCGAGCGCGACCGCCCGGATGGCGACCCCCAGTGGAATTCCGATCGCCCATGTCATCAGCAGCTTCCTTCGGCTGGGGCGGCGGTACGTCCCGATCACGACGGCCACGCCAAACCACCCCACCAAGAGTGGCAGGGCATCCCGTGCAAAGCCCGCCAGAAACACCGAGCCGTCGTGCGACAGCATGCCCAGCACCGCGAACACCACGATCGCAGCCCCATCCTGAATAAATGGTGCCAGGCACCATTTATTCACGTGCGTCATTTGTCACCGAACCTCCACATCTGCAACTCGCCGGGGCGGAGGCCGCGGCGCTCGTAGAAGCGGATGGCGTCCTCGTTTCCGGCGAGCACGCCGACCGCGAGGTCGTGGATGCCGCGGCGCGCGAGCTCGGCATCGACGGTGTCCATCAGCCGGCTGCCCACTCCGGAGCCGCGTTCGCCGGGGGAAACGGCCAATGACTGCACCTCGGCGTAGCACTCTCCCACCGGCCAGGTGTCGTCGGGGCCGCGGTGGATCTCGACGACCGCGTATCCCACAGGAGTCTGATCGCGGCGTGCGAGCACCATGAACCCGGCTTCGCCGTCGAGCATTCCCAGGTACCAGGTTGCCCGTCTCGACCAGGACAGATCCTCGTCCTCCACCAGCGGCGAGGTCGCCACCTCACGGTGATGGCGATGGAGCGCGCGGTAGAGCGGCTCGATCTCGGAAATCTTCTCCGGCCCGGCGATCTCGATGCTGACGGCGCTGGTCACACCCACATGCTCGCAGACCGCCACCTCTCCGGGGCCGTAACAATTCGCGCCATGCCGGGACCACATGGAGCGTATTCTTCAGGCAACCTTCGACGAGGAATTGGAGCCAACGTATGGCGAGCAAGATCACCAAGACCGAAGAGCAGTGGCGAGCCGAGCTGACCCCCGAGCAGTACCAGGTGCTGCGCGAGAAGGGCACCGAGCCGGCCTTCACCGGCACCTACTACGACTGTCACGACGACGGTGTGTACCGCTGCGCCGCCTGCCACGCGGAGCTGTTTCGGTCAGACGACAAGTTCGACTCCGGCACGGGCTGGCCGAGCTTCACCCAGCCGGTGTCCGCGGACGGAGTGGACACCCACGAGGACCGCAGCTTCTTCATGCGGCGCACCGAGGTCATCTGCTCCAACTGCGGTGGCCACCTCGGCCACGTGTTCGAGGACGGGCCGCGTGAGGCCGGCGGGCTGCGGTACTGCATCAACTCGGCCGCGCTCGAGCTCGAGAAGACCGGCGACTGACCTCACGGGCTACTCGGTGGCCGGCCCCGCGGCGTAGGAGAACACCACCGTCACGTTCGCGGTGACCCGCTGTGAGCCGCGCCGGATCGGCACCTCGAGTGCTCCCGGTGCGGCGGCCTTGGCGGCGGTGTCGCGCAGATACTCCGGGTAGACGCTGGCGACGTGGGCTTCCGACACCGAGATCACGCCGGTGACGTGGAGCCCGGCGGCCGCGGCGGCGGCGTCCGCCTTGGAGCGTGCGTCGGCAACGGCCGATCGGATCGCGCGGGACTGGCCGGCGTGCTTCGCTCCGGATGAGAAGTCCGGGCCGTAGTTGGCGGTGGCCCCCGCGTTGAGCCCTGCGGCGGTCAGCTTGCCGGTCGTGCCCACCTTCATCACCGTCACGGTCAGATTCTGGTCGGCGTGGTACCCCGTCGACGTCTGGTACCCGTTGGCCCCGTCTGTGACCATGTTGATGCGCGCGACGCCGCCGGCGTGCATGGCGGCGATCACCGCCCGCATGGTCTTGCTGGCCTGATTGGTGGCATCCACCAACGTGCCGGCCTCACCGCTGGTGGTGAAGTGGATGGTGGCGCGGTCGGGGCGGATGGCGACCCCGCCCTCACCGTCGAAGCGCAGGAAGCTCGGCATGTCAGGCTTGGGTGACGTGGCCGCCACCGCCCGCGGATGCGGGCCGGCCAGCGTGTTGTACGCGAACACGGCGAGCACCAACGCGGCGGCCATGACGACCAGCCGTTGAACGGACACCGACATCTCCTACCTCCTGCGAGCGGGTTACGGACATCGGTTAGACCACGCTCGCACGCGGCTGGTTCAGTCAGACGTCAGCCGAGAGGCACGCCGGAGCGGGGAAACGCGATCGGCTGTTCGCAGTAAGCGTTGTGCAGCGCCACCGTCACCTGGTGCTCGAGCAGCTGGACGACCCGCGCGTGGCCTCCGTCGGCCCGCAGGGCTGCAATCGCCGCATTCACCTCGCGCTCCCACTCGAGCCAGTCGTTCTGCTGGGTGTCCTCAGGCATCACCGCAATGTAGATCATTGACGTCCGATCGCGTTCCTACGATTCGAATATGGAGTCCAAACGCGACACGCTTGCGATGACGATCGACCTGCGCCTGGCCGATCTGTGGGCCGAGGTGTTCGAGGTCGACCCCGATAAGGTGGATGCCGAGCTGCTGGGCTGGTTCCTACGGGCGGCCTACGGCCAGGGTTACACCGACGCGTTGCGCGAGACCCAGCGTGGTCAGCTGTGCCTGGATCTCGGGTTCGCCGTGCCGGATCCGACTGCCTGACGTCCTGAGCCGCGCTAATCTGGCGTCATGAACGCCCGGCCGCGACTGGTGATAGCTCTCGTCGTCTCGATGATGCTGGTCGCGTTCATGGGGTACTTCGTGTTCGCGGGTGCGGGACAGCTGCTGGTGAGCGTCAACCAGCTGATGGCCGACAAGGACGGCGCCCAGCAGAAGACCGTCCAGCTCACGGGCAAGGTCGTGTCTGCAACCGGCGATCAGAGCCCGGTCAGGTTCGTGCTGCGCGACTTCAGCACACCCAGAACCGTCACCGTGGCATACACAGGCTCCGTCCCGGATGCCTTCCGGGTGGGGCGCAGCGTGATCGTCACCGGTAGGCTCAACTCCTCCGGGGTGTTTCAGGGCAAGCCGGACTCACTGCTGACGAAGTGCCCGAGCAAGTACTCGGCCACCAAAGACGCCACCTGACAGCCCATCCCGGTAGGGCTCAGCTGATCGGCAGGCGCGCGTAGTGCGCCTGGCTGACGCCGCCGATCACGGTGAAGTCGCCTCCCACAGAGAGCCACGAGCGTGTCCGGGCGAGCACGTACACCCCCAGGTCGCTGTTGGCTTCAGGGTTCCAGGCGGTGAGATCGCCGTTCGAGGTCTTGAGGCCCAGCAGATGACGACGGGTGACCAGGGCGGGACAGTGTGGTCGTCGCACGCAGATACCGCTGAAATGGCCGCCCACGTACACCTGGTTTCCGATCACCGTGATCGACTTGACATTACCGTTCACCTGTCGCACCCACACCCGGTTTCCGACCGCCGAGAAGTGGTTGATCGCCCCACCCAATCCAGACACACCGGCATAGACCTGGCGGCCCTGTTGCGCCAGAGTCAGCACCTGCCCACTGGGATGGCCGCGCCACGGCAGCTTGGCGCCGGTGACGGGAGTGACCGCGGCCAAGCGCCGCGAGGGCTCGCCGCGGACCGTTGTGAAGAATCCTCCCAGCATGATCCGCCGCGGCTGCACCAGGAGCGCGGTGACACGGCCGTTGGTGTCCGCTCGCCAGCGTGACACAGCGCCCGTCCCCAGGACGAACGCGGCCGCGTTCAGCCGGGGATGGCCGTTGGCCTGGGTGAACGTGCCGCCGACGTACAGGCGGTTGTGACCGATCGCGAGAGCGCTCACCTCGCCGTTGGTGTGGGCGGGGTAGGAGAGCAGCGCGCCGGCACGCGAGAACGCGGCGATCCGCAGCCGCGTCTTGCCGCCCGCGGTGGTGAACCCGCCGCCCGCGATCACCATTGAACTGGTGGCGGCCAGCGCCTTGACCTGGCCGCCGACGGCGGGGTGGAAGCTCATGATCGCATTGCCGGCCGGGTCAAAGGCGGCGAGATTCGTCACCGTCAGCGAGTGTCCGGAATGGTCGGTAACCCTGGTGAATGTCCCCCCGACGTAGGTGACACCGTTGACTGTCGCGATCGCGGCCACCCGGCCGTTGGTCTGCCACGTGGTCGCCGGGACGCTGCTGACCGCCGCCACGGCGGAGCTTGTCGCCAACAGTGCGATCCCGGTCAGGGCGAACCCAATTATTGGGAGAACACGCGGCACGCGGGGCATTCTACGCTGTTTTCATAATCGGTCGGGTTGACCCTGCGATCAGGTGGCCTGGACGGTCAGCTGTAGGTGAAGCGGGCGAGATGCTCCCGCGTCGATCCGTTGATGACCGTGAAGTCGCCACCGGCCCACAGGTTGCCTTTCGATGCGCGTAGAGCAAACACTCCCAGCACCGAGTTGACCGTGGGCGCGAACGGCTGCAGGGCGCCCCCGGGACCGACAGCGAACATCTTGTGCCGCACAAGCTTGGTGCCGCAACCGATGACCTTCGAGCAGACGTTGTTGAAGTGTCCGCCGGCGATGATCTGGTGCGCCGTCACTGCGATTGCGGCCAGGCCGCCGTCGGTGCGCACCTGCCACACCCTGTGGCCGGCGGGCGTGAAGGCGGTCAACCAACCGCCGGCACCGCTGCCACCCACGTACAACCTGCCGGAGAGCGCCAGCGAGAGCACCGGGAAGCTGACGTCGGGGAACGCAATCCGGGCGCCGGTGACGCGGTTCAGCGCAACGATGTGGCGCTCGGTCTTGCCGTTGACCGCCGTGAACTCGCCGCCGAGGTAGATGCGGTTTGCGGACACGGCGATTGCGTCAACCGCGCGGTTGACATTGGGGCTCCACTTCAGCAGGGCGCCGGTCTTGGGGCTGAGCGCGGCCGCGCGATGGCGTCGCTTTCCCTGCACCGCTCTGAATGTGCCGCCGATGATCAGGCGCGTCTTGTCGAGACGGATGGCGCGCACCACGTTGCCCGCACCGCCGCCCCACAGGCGACCACCGGCGAACGAGATCGCGGCAATCCGCTTGGCTCCCTGGCCACGGATCGTGGTGAAGGCTCCACCGGCGAACAGGCGCTTGCCGTTTGACGTCAAGGCCCGCACCTCGCCGTTGGCGTTGGGGTTCCAGGCGGTCACGGTGCCGCCGGAGAGATTGAACGCCGCCAGGTTGTTCCGCGGGAAGGTGTCGCCGTTGTTGTCGCGCACCTGCGTGAACTTGCCGCCCACATAGACCACGTTCCCGACTCTCACGATCGAGTTCACACGGCCGTTGGTTCCGCCGAACTGCTGCGAGTTCGCGGACACCGCGCCAGAAGCGCCGACAATAGAAAATGTAAAGCTCGCCACCAGAATCAGCGCGAGCGGAGCGTAACGTCGCATCTCTCCCCCTTGCCCGGAATAACCCCAAGCGAAACGTACACGAAAGATGCAACGAAAGCGACGTTCGACCGCCCGCCGCGCGGCGCAGGAGCCGTCCAAAGCCGGTACCGTTCAGGCCATGTCCCTCGCCATCCCGGACGCCGGAGGCCGGTGACCACCCTCGGTTCTGTCGCGCTCTACGTGCTGGTCGCACTGGCGATCTACACCACCGTCGCCGGCGTGCTCGCGGGGCTCCGCCATGACCGCCGGCTGGCCCGCAGTGCCGGAAATGCGCTGGTCGCAGCGCTGGCGTGCGCCGTGGTCGCGGTGGCCGCGCTCGAATATGCGCTGCTGACCCACGATTTCTCGCTGGTACAGGTGGTCGACCACACCAGCCGCGGCTTGCCGCTGGTGTACACGATCACTTCGCTGTGGGCCAGCCAGCCCGGATCGCTGCTCCTGTGGCTCACCGTGCTGGCCGCGTGCGGAGCGCTGGTGACCTACCAGAACCGCAATCGGAATCGAGAGCTGATGCCGTGGGTGACGGCGGTCATCGGCGGGATCATGGTGTTCTTCGCCAGCATGACGGCGTTCGTGTCGTCCCCGTTCGAGAAGGTCTCCGGGGCCACGCCGACAGCCGGCCTCGGCCTCGATCCCTCGCTGCAGAACCCTTACATGGCCATCCACCCGCCGATGCTCTATCTCGGCTACGTGTCGTGTGCGGTGCCGTTTGCATTCGCGATGGCGGCACTGGTCACCGGCCGTACCGATGCCCGGTGGCTGCTGTCCGTGCGCCGCTGGACGCTGATCTCGTGGACGGCGCTGGGAATCGGCATGCTGCTCGGCGCCCACTGGGCGTACGTCGAGATCGGCTGGGGCGGCTACTGGGCCTGGGACCCGGTCGAGAACGCGGCCCTGATGCCGTGGCTCGCGGCCACGGCCTTCCTGCACTCGGTGATGGTGCAGGAGAAGAAAGGCATGCTCAAGGTGTGGAACATGGCGCTGGTGTCGGCCACCTTCGCCCTGGCGCTGTTCGGGACGTTTCTCACGCGCAGCGGGATCGTCAACTCCATCCACTCGTTCGTGCAGTCGTCCGTGGGCCCGTTCCTGCTCGGGTTCATCGCGGTGGTGCTGGTGTTCGCCGCCTCCATGATCGTTTGGAGGCTGCCACTGCTTCGGGCTGACCACAAGCTCGAGTCGGTGATCTCCCGGGAGGCCACGTTCCTCTTCAACAACCTGCTGCTGCTGGCGTTGGTGTTCGCCGTCATCTGGGGCGTGGTGTTTCCTGTGCTGAGCGACGCCGCCCGCGGGGTGCAGTCGACCGTGTCGAGCCCGTACTACAACTTCTTCCTGGTGCTGTTCGGGCTGCCGTTGCTGCTGCTGATCGGGATCGGCCCCATGATCGCGTGGCGGCGGGCATCTCCCCGCAGTCTGCTGCGCACCTTCCGCTGGCCGATCGCGTCCGCCCTGGCGGCCACCGTGGTGCTGGCCTTCTTCGGCCTGGCATCGAGCACGGCAGGGCTTACGGCGCTGTCGCTGTGCGTGTTCGTGGTGGTGTGCATCGGGCTCGAGTTCGCCCGCGGAACGGTGGCTCGGCGCGCGCTTTCCGGCGGTTCCTATCCGCGCGCGCTGATCGGGTTGATCGGCCGCAACCGACGTCGCTACGGCGGCTACGTGGTGCATCTGGCGGTGGTGTTGCTGGTGGTCGGCGTGGTCGCTTCGGGTGAGTACGGAAGCTCCACCCAGGCATTGCTCAAGCCCGGCCAGTCGGTCGCCCTGGACGGCTACACGCTCACCAACGCCGGCATCTTCCAGACCCGCGAGCAGAACTCGATCACCGCTCGTGTGCGCCTGAACGTGACCGATCACGGCAAGCCGGCGGGCTCGATCTCGCCCGGCATCCGGCAGTTCACCGACGCCGACCAGCGCCAGTCGGCCGAGGCTGATATCCGCACCGTGTATCCGTCGTTGACCGACGTGTACGCGATCCTCCAGGGGATTCAGGGTCGCAGCGTCCAGATCAAGGTGCTGGTGAACCCCATGGTCGGCCTGATCTGGCTGGCGGGAGTGGTGTTCCTGCTCGGCGCGGCGATCACGATCTGGCCAGATCCGCGCGAGGCGCGGATGCTCGCGCGCCGGTACGCCCGGGCGGTCGGGCCCGAAGCGGCTCGCCGCGCGTGAGCACTGCGGTGGCCGCGCTTGCGGCCGCGGGACTGGTGATCGCGGTGCTGGTCTTTGTGGCCTGGCCGTTCGTCGTACCGGAGTCACAGCCGGTCGAACCGGCGCTCACCGAGCTCGAACGCCGGCGGCTGGCTGCCGCTGAGCGCCGGGACGAGGCCTACGTTGCCCTTCAGGAGCTCGAACAGGACATCGCCTCGGGCAAGGTGGCGCCCGAAGACAGTGCGCTCGAGCGCTCTCGTCTGCGGGCCGAGGCGGCCGCCGCCCTGCAGGAGTTGGACGCGTTAGAATTACCCGAACACCGAGGTGGGTCCGAGGAGGATTGATGGCTGGATTGATGTCCCGATTTACCACGCTTTTCAAGGTCAAGGCCAACAAGGCACTCGACAAGGCCGAGGATCCTGGGGAGACACTCGACTACAGCTACCAGAAGCAGCTCGAAAGCCTGCAGAAGGTCAAGCGTGGCGTCGCGGACGTGGTCACTGCCAAGAAGCGACTGCAGCTGCAGACCGCCAAGCTCGAGGAGAGCGTGGTTAAGCTCGACGGCCAGGCCAAGCAGGCGCTGGGCGCCAACCGCGAGGATCTCGCTCGCACCGCGCTCGAGCGCAAGGCGCTGATCCAGGGTCAGCTGCAGGGGCTCGATCAGCAGATCGCGGCACTGGAAGCCCAGCAGCAGAGCCTGATTGAGCAGGAGCAGCGGCTGTCCACCAAGGTCGAGTCGTTCCGCACCCAGAAAGAGGTCGTCAAGGCGCAGTACTCAGCCGCCGAGGCCTCGGTGCGGATCGGTGAAGCCACCACCGGTCTCAGCGAGGAGATGTCCGACGTCGGTATGGCGCTGAGCCGGGCACAGGACAAGACCGAGCAGATGCAGGCCCGGGCGGCGGCGGTCAACGAGTTGGTCGACACCGGCGCGATCGACGATCTCACAGCCCCCGCCGGCTCTGATCTCGACCGTCAGATCGCGGCGCTCACCGCCGACACGCAGGTCGACGCGGAGCTGGCCAAGATGAAGGCCGAGCTTGGTCAGGGCAGCGGCCCAGCGGCCGAGCTGGAAGCCGGCGAAGGCGAGGCGGAGCCTGCCGCGGAACCGGCCAAGGAAGGGACGGAGCAGTGATCGTCCGGATCCTCGAACACGGTCAGTTCCGGCTCGACGATGACCAGATCGGCCCTCTCAACGAACTCGATAACGCGGTCGCCAATGCGGCCGCCGCGGGCGACGAAGCTGCCTTCCGGGCGAGCTTCGACGCCTTGATCGAGTTCGTGACGACCACGGGTGAGCGGGTCGGCGACGCCGAGTTGGTGACGTCGGATCACGTGCTTCCGCACCCCGGCACCACGCTCGAAGAGGCGCGCGAAGCGTTTGCCGGCGACGGCGCGGTCCCCGGCTGAGCTACTGGTAGACGATCACGTCCGGCGAGGGATGCAGATGCATCACCTCGCGCGGCTTCATCAGGTTGGTGTCCTGCGTGTAGAACAGCTTCAGGCCGTTGTACCGACCCGGCTTGGTGCGGGCGAACAGGTGGTACTTCGAGAGCTTGGCGGCGCGACCGCCCCAACCGTCGACCGTGACCGCGGTCGCGATCCCCGGGACGGTCTGGATCTGGCCCCGGTTCTTGATCATGTCGGATGTGAACTGGTGCACCATCAGGAGCTTCTGGGGCAGCTTGTACTTGCGCACGAAGCCGGCCATGTAGCCGGCCACCTGATTCACGATCGTCGCGTTGGTCGAGCCGATCACAGTGCCGGGAACCTCCCCGGGCTGCATGCTCCACTCGGGATCCATCGCGATGCCTACGTCGGGCTGCCGCAGCCACTTGCCAAAGTGGTGCACCTCGGTCATGAAGCTGGACTGGCCGGGCTGGATGTCGAGGATCAGCAGCATCTTGGCGCGGCGGGCGGCGGCCAGGTAGTCGGCGATCACGTCGTCCTCCTGGCGGGCGTTGTAGTTGCCGTCGAGGCCGGCGTCGCGCTGGGCAATGGTCGCGATCAGCTCCATCGCCGGTAGCACCGGCCGTTTCGGGGTGTCGTATGCCTCTGCCTGCTGGTTCAGCTTGGCGGCGGCCTGATCCCGGGTGCCGACTCCCAGCGGCCCCAGCACCGGCGTCTGGGGAGCGCCGTCGTAGGCGACCACGCGGAAGTTCGGGAGGATCTGCCGCCCACCTCGCGGCAGCTGTGGCGGCGGCTTCGGCTTCGGCTGATCGACGGCCGCGGTGGTGCGGGTCTGGGAGCCGTGTGGCCACAGCATCACCCCGGCGCCGAGGACGACCGCGATCAGCGTGCCTGCGCCGATCATCCGCTCCCGCCTGATCCGACGGCGTCTGGCTTCCCGAGCGGCTTCGCGGTTGTATTCGAGCATCAGACGGGGGCGTCCCACAGCGGGAACCAGCGTTCCAGCTCGGGTTCCATGGGGAGTTCCTGCTCGAGCTTGGCCTGCAGCTCCAGCTCGCGATCGGAGTCACGCGTTTGCGGGCCGCGCGGCACGAACGGGTAGAACTTCCCGCGTTTGAAGTTGTAGATGAAGTGGACGTTTTCGGCGAAGGCGAACATGGCGCACAACAGTTGTTCCCCAAAACCCTCATCGATCATCGACTGGGCGGTGACGTGGACCGTGGTCACCAGGTTCTCGAAGTCGGAGCTGGTCAGCGTCAGCCACTCGTACCCGAAGCTGTCAACGCTGCGGTCGATCTTCATGCCCTCGTCCTTGAAGGCCATCCGGGTCATCTCCTCGATGTCCTTGCCGCTTTCCCGGAATCGCGCGGAGGACATCGGCTTGAAACAGATGGCGGCACGGTCAGCCGGCTCGAGTCCGAGGCCGGTCGAGAGGGTCACCTGCGCAGTGGATACTGCGAACAGCCGATCGAGGGACGGCCGCTCGAGTCTCGTGCGGCCCAGCAGAGAGTCCAGCAAGCCCATTTGCAGGGATGATCCTACAGACGTCGAAGCTAGAGTGCTTCGATCTCGCGCTCGAGCTGCCGCAGCTGCTCGAGCCGAGCTTCCAACGGCGGGTGGGTCGAGAACAGGTTCGAGATGCCGTCCTTGACGTTGCCGGGGATGATGAAGAACTGGTTCAGGCCCTCGGTCATGCGCAGGTCCTTCTGGGGGATGCGGCTCATGGTGCCCGAGATCTTGACCAGCGCCGACGCCAGGCTGGAGGGCGACTTGGTGAGCACCGCGGCGCCGCGATCGGCTGCGAACTCGCGGTAGCGGGAGAGCGTCCGGATCAGCACGAAGGACAGTGCGTACACGACCACCGAGACGAGGATCACCACCATCAGCGATGCCCCACTGCCGTCGCGGTCGTTATCCCGTCCGCCTCCGAACCCGCCGAAGGCGCCGAAGTAGAAGCCGTAGCGGACGATGATCCCGGCCAGCATGGCGAAGAAGCTTGCAATCGTCATGACCGCCACGTCACGGTTCTTGATGTGGCTCAGCTCGTGTGCGATCACGCCTTCCAGCTCGTGCGGCTCGAGCCGCTGGATCAGGCCGGTTGTGACCGCGACCGCTGCGTGTTTCGGGCTGCGGCCGGTGGCGAAGGCGTTTGGCATGTCGGCGTCGATCAGCGCCACCCGCGGCATCGGCAGGTCGGCGCTGATGCACAGCCGCTGGATGGAGGCGTGGAGCTCAGGGGCTTCCTCGGCGGTCACGATCTTGGCACCAGCCGTGCGCAGAGCGATCTTGTCGCTCGTCCAGTACTGCACGCCGAGCAGCACTCCGGCGAGGATCACGATCGGGACGAGGCCCAGGTTGAACACCTGCGCCAGCACGGCGAACCCGACCACGTAGACCAGCCCCAGCAGAAAGGCCGTGGTCAGTATCCGCGCGGACAATTTGCGATCGCGCCCCAGAGGATTTCGGCGGCGAGCCATACCTGAATGGTAGCCCTCCCTGGATGCGGCCTCTCATCCGGGCGCAATCGGGCTTTGAACGGGGTCAGCTCTCCAGCACGTGGATATCGGGCAGATCGCGGAACTGCTGGCGGTAGTCGAACCCGTATCCGACCACGAACCCGTCAAGCGCCGTGAAGCCGGAGTAGCGCACGGGGATGTCGACCAGTCGCCGGTAGGGCCGGTCGAGCAGCGTGCATACCTCGATCGACGCGGGTCCGCGGAAACGCAGCGTCTTGAGCAGTGAGTGCAGCGTCAGGCCGGTGTCGATCACGTCCTCGACGATCACCACATGCGCGTCTCGCACCGGCCGGTCGAGATCCTTCAACAGGCGGATCCGCCCGGTCGATCCGGCGGTCGTTCCGCGGTATGCGGAGATCGCCATGAACTCGAGCCGGTGCGGGACAGTGATCGCCCGCGAGAGATCGGCCAGGAACACCACCGCGCCCTTGAGCACCGTGACCATCACCAACTCACGTCCCCGATAGTCGCGGCTGATCGCTTCGCCGAGCTCCGCGACGCGGTCGGCGATCAACTCGCGGCCGAGGTAGATGTCACCCGGCGTGCACGGCGTCAGCGGGTCGGCTGCGGCGCTCACGCGGCGCCAAGTTCGTACTTCTGCACCAGCGCGTCGATGTCTCGACGGTAGAACAGCTTGATCCGGATCTCGGGGTGCAGCACCCGCAGCCGGCGCATCTTGCGGTTCTTCTTGGTGACCAGTGATTGCTTCATGGTGGTGATCTCGAGGTAGAGATCCTGTTCGGGCAGGTAGAAATCCGGCGTAAACGCTTCCAGCACCGTACCGTCCTCGTCGATCTCGAGCGGAAACGTGTGGGGTTCGTACACCCACGGGATGCCGTGGTAATCGAACAGCAGTGCGCACTCGCGCTCCGCGGGGTCGGCGAACCGTGGAGGACTCGTTCCCACGAACGCGTGAAAGCTATGGTGTTCCTGCATCCCGCTTCAAAATGGTAGTCCTGGGTGCGGATGCCGCCGACTCGCGCATATGATCGGGGTGTGGCTGTCAAGCCGTTCACCATCGCGCATCTCTCCGACTTGCACTGTGGGTCGCCCTACTTCGTCGCCAACCTGCTCGAGCGCGCGATCAAGGAGATCAACCGCCTGGAGCCCGACGTGGTGGTGTGTTCCGGCGATCTCACCACCTTCGGGTACAAGCAGGAGTACCGGGACGCCCGCGGGTATCTCGATCGGCTCGACTGCCCCGACGTGATCACAATTCCGGGCAACCACGACTCCAGGAATGTGGGATACACCCATTTCGAGCAATTGATCGGCCCGCGGTCCACAGTCTTGCGCAAGTCCGGAATCACATTCGTGGCGGTCGACTCGTCCGAACCGGATCTCGATCACGGCACGATCGGGCGGGGCCGCTACACCTGGATCACCGAGCAGTTCGCACCACCCGCCGATTTCCGGGTGTTCGTGCTGCATCACCACCTGCTTCCGATCCCCGGCACAGGACGCGAGCGCAACGTCGTCCACGATGCCGGGGACACGCTGGAGGTGCTGCAGCAGGCGGGTGTCAACCTGGTGCTGTCAGGGCATAAGCACGTCCCGTACGCGTGGCGGCTGGAGGATCTGTTCGTGGTCAACGCGGGCACCGTGTCCTCGCTGCGACTGCGCGGCAACACCCGCCCCTGCTACAACGTGGTCGAGATCTCCCCCGACGAGGTGCACGTCTACCGCCGGTTCCCGTTTCACGGCCGCGAACCGATCGTGCGCTTCTCTCCTGTCACGCTCACCTACGAGAAGTTCTCTCCCGCCCCGGGGCGGTGATTGTGGCGCGGACTCTTGCGTTGGTCGATGGTGAGCATCAGCCTGAGGTGGTGCGGGCGGCGTTGGCCAAGGCCGGCCGGGAGTGCGAGGTGGTGGCGGTGCTGCTTTTGGGTGGGGTGGAGAAGTTGTATGGCGATCCTGAGTACGGCTTTCCGTTGGCTCGGGTCGAGGGTGACCCGGCGGGGGCGATGGTCTCGGCGGCGCGGGCCCACGGGGCGGCGCACGTGCTTGACCTCTCTGATGAGCCGGTGCTGTCGGAGCGGGGACGGTTTTGGCTGGTGAGCCACGCTTTGGCCGAGGGCCTCAGCTACAGCGGTCCTGACTTCGACTTTCGCGCTCCCGTGCGCCCGCCGATCGATGTTCCCACGATGGCGGTGATCGGTACCGGCAAGCGCATCGGAAAGACGGCGGTGTCGGCCCACACCGCCCGTCTGCTGTCGGCCGCCGGCCGCCGGGTGGTGGTGGTCGCGATGGGCCGCGGCGGGCCGGCGCAGCCGACTCCGGTGGATCCCACCGCTGCGATCATCGGGGCTCATGAGTTGCTGGCGCGCGCGCGCGCCGGCCAGCACGCGGCGTCCGACTATCTGGAGGACGCGGTGCTGGCGGGCGTGCCGACGGTCGGTGCCCGCCGGTGTGGGGGCGGGCTGGCGGGCACAACCTATGACTCGAATGTGTGGGCGGCTGCCGAGCTGGCGGCCGCCGGGCGCCCGGATGTGCTGCTGCTGGAGGGGTCAGGTGCGGCAATTCCGCCGGTTGCGGCCGGGCGCACGGTGCTGGTAACGTCGGCTGTTCGACCGTCGTATGAGCTGTTGACGGGTATGGGTCCATTTCGGGTATTGGTGTCGGACATGGTGGTGTTGACGATGTGCGAGCCTCCGCTGGCATCGGCGCAGCAGGTGGAGCAGGTGCGAGCCGCGGTCGAACAGGTGAGACCGGGGATTCAGGTACTCGAAACCGTACTCGAGCCGGTCCCGGCCGAGGACGTTTCCGGCGAGCGGGTTGCCTACTTCACCACCGCGCCGAGTGTTATCCACGATCGTCTCCGGGCAACGCTTGACGATGGTGGCGCACAGGTGACCACGGTCGTGGGCTCACTGGGGAACCGGGTGGCGTTGCGGGAAGCGCTGGAGCAAACCGAGGTCGATCGCGCGGACGTGTTCCTGGTCGAGCTGAAGGCCGCCGCCATCGACGTGGTGGTGGCCGCGGCCGAGCAGCGGGGCAAACGGATCGTCTTTTGCGACAACCGTCCGCGCTCGATCCACGGGGATGCGGATCTGGACTCGGCGCTTTTGGCGCTCGCCGACCAGGCGGTGGCGGGATATGCGTGATCTTCGCTTCTGGCGCAGCGAGAGCCGCCCGCCCGAGGAGCCGGCGGCGCCGCGGGCCGAGCCGCGCATTCGCGGCCGCGGGCCGGGGTTGCCCTACTCCAAGGGCAGGATGGCGCAGACGTTGATGCTGTCGGGGTTTGAGGCCGAGCGCGCCTACCAGCTCGCCCAGGTGATCGAACGTGAGGTGGGGGAGTCCGGCGCCGACGAGATGTCGATCGACCAGCTCCACCGTCTGGTGGAGGGCGTTCTGGGCCGCGAGGACACGCCGGCGATGCTCGCGCGGTACCACGGCTGGCATCAGGTGATGCATCTCGACCGGCCGCTGGTGCTGATGCTGGGAGGCGCGACCGGCACCGGCAAGAGCTCGCTGGCCACCGACATCGCGTTTCGGCTGGGGATCAGCCGGATCACGTCCACCGACGCCGTTCGTCAGGTGATGCGGGCGTTTTTCGCCCAGGAGCTGATGCCGGCCCTGCATTTCTCCTCGTTCGAGGCGGGTGAGGGCCTGCGCATCCCGATGCCCGATCCCGACGCCGAGGATCGGGCGCTGTACGGCTTCATCCAACAGGCCGAGCAGGTTGCGGTGGGGGCAAACGCGATTATCGAGCGGGCGGTGATGGAGGGGCTCTCGACGGTGGTCGAGGGCATCCATCTGGTGCCGGGGCTGGTGGCTCCGGAGCGGCATCACGCCGCCGTTGTCGTCCAGGTGGTGCTCGCCATCAGCGACGAGGACGCACACCAAGCGAACTTCCTTTTCCGCGACTACGAGTCGGGCGGGACACGGGCGATGGAGCGCTATCTCCAGCGCTTCGGCGAGATCCGCCGGATTCAGGATTACCTGGTGGGACGGGCCGAGCGGACGGGCGTGCCGGTGATCGAGGCGGGGGACATGAACGCCGCGCTGGTCGATGTGATCGACCTGATCCTGGAGCGCGCCGGAGGGCGGACGGTCGCGCTAGGCTAGGTTCGTGGCGGTTCCCTCAATGCATGCAGCGGCTGAGTTCGACGCCTCTGCGGGAGACGCGTGGCCGTGTCCATGCACCGAGCTCGTGTCGGTCACCGAGCGATGTGCGCTCGCGGCCGGCAGGTATCTCGGCCGGGGCGACGCGCGGGGTGCCGACGAGGCGGCGACCGATGCCATGGTGGATGCGCTGGGGCGGCTGCGGCTCAACGGGCACGTCGTCATCGGCCGGCCCGAATCGGATCACCCGCTGGCCGAAGGGAGCCATCTGGGAGGTGGCGGCGGGATCGAGCTGGAGCTTGCCTGCGACCCGGTCGAAGGCGGTCCGGTGCTGGCCCGCGGCCAGTCCGGAGCGCTCGCGATCCTGGCTGCGGCCCTGCCCGGCGGCATGACCCGCGCTCCGCGCATGTACATGAAGAAGATGGCGGTCGGCCCGGTGGCGAAGGGTCGCATCGATCTGCGCAAGAGCGTCACCGAGAACCTCGAGGCGATCGCCGACGCATTCGGCAGGCGGGTGGCCGATGTCACCGCAATCGTGCTTGACCGTCCCCGCCACGACGATCTGATCGCCGAGATCCGAGACGCCGGCGCCCGCATCAAGCTGATCTCCGACGGCGATATCACCGCCACCATCGATGCGGCCGTCCGAGGTACCAACGACCACCTCGCGATCGGCATCGGCGGGGCGCTGGGCGGCATCATCTCGGCTGCGGCGCTGCGGTGTCTCGGCGGGGAGATCCAGGGTCAGCTGTGGCCGATGAGCCGCACGGAGATCGACCGGGCGGCCGAGTACGGGATCACCGACATCTCCCAGATCTTCGGCATCGATGATCTCGTGCGTGGCGACGTGATCGTGGTCGCGTCGGGGATCTCAAACGGCGACCTGTTGCGCGGAGTGCGGTACATGGCCGAGGGTGCGCGTAGTCACTCGATCGTCCTGTGCTCGCGCTGCAACAGGGTGCGATTCGTCGACTCGATCCACCTGTTCTCGCAGGACCGCCACGCCGAAATCAGGCTTTAGCCTCCCGAATACCAACTGGACGGAGACTCGTTTTGCTGCTTTACCAACTGCACGATCGTGCCCGCGACGCCGGCATCGAAGGCTATCGGCGGATGTCCAAGGTGCAGCTGGCGGAGGCGCTCGAGATCGAGCTCGAGGGGCAGGATCAACCCCCGCCCGATTTCCCTGCAAGCTCCTCCGCGAGCGGGCCGACCGAGGTGGACGTCGCTCGTCGCAACGGTTTCGCTGTGGTCACGCTGCGCGGACATGACAACGCGCTCGGGCTGGACACGCTTGAGCGGCTGGCGACGGTCTGCGAGGAGCTGTGCGCTGACGCCGACGTGCGGCTGATCGCGATCACCGGGGCTGGGCCGCGACTGTTCTCCGCCGGCGCCGACCTGGCCTCGATGGAGGGTCTGGGCGGAGCCGAGGTGACGGCACGCGGCACCGACGCCTGCCGTCGAGTCGCGGTTCTGCCGGTGCCCACCGTGGCGCTGCTCAACGGTCACGCCGTGGGCGGCGGGATCGATCTGGCTTTGGCGTGTGACTGGCGCATCGCCGCCCAGGGATCCAAGCTGCGCTTCATCCACAACGAGCTGGGGTACTCGCCGCCGTGGGGTGCCGCCGCGCGGATTGGCGACCTGATCGGCCGGCACGTCGCACTCCGGCTGTTCGCCACCTGCGAGGTGCTTCCGGTCGAGGAGGCGCGTACGCTCGGGTTGGTCGACGAGGTGGTTGCCCCCCAAAAGCTCATGTCACGGGTGGAGTCGCTCGCATCCAGGGTTGCCCGCAGCGATCGGGAGGCGTTGGCGGTGACCAAGCGGCTGCTCAGCGGCCACGACGATCTGCTCACTCACGAGCGCGAGTTCGCACGTCTGTGGGAATCGAAGGCTACGATGAGGGCATGAGCATTACCGAAGAAGATGTGTTCGAGGCGTTGCGCGCGGTCGAGGATCCCGAACTCGGCATGGATGTGGTGGACTTGGGACTGGTCTATGACGTGCGGTTGGAGCCGGAGAAAGTCACCGTCACCTACTCGCTGACCTCGATGGGATGTCCGGCCGGAGCCCAGATCGAACAACAGATCGGCGAGGTCGTGCGCAGCCTGGAAGGTGTCGGCGAGGTCGTCACCGATCTCACGTGGACGCCTCCGTGGACGCCCGAGATGATGTCGGACGACGCCAAGTTCGTGCTCGGCTTCTGATCCACATCAGGTCGTGACCAGCCCTGCGCAGCTGACAGCCGCCGTGCTCGAGCATGCCGAGCGGATTGGGATCGACGCCTGCGGCGTGTGCCGGGCCGAGCCGTACCGGCGCACTGAACAGCTGATTGGCGAGCGCCGGGCGCGGGGCCTCTTTGCCGACATGCGGTTCACGATCACCAACACCGACCGCTCCTGTCACCCTGAGCGGCTGCTGCGCAACGCCCAGTCGGTGATCGTCGCCGCCCGAAGCTACGCTCGCCCGGAGCCGCAAAAGCCCGCCGACGTCCCCCGCGGGCGTCTTCCCCGCTACACCCGGCAGGACGAGTACCAGCCGCTGCGCGAGCATCTCGACCGGCTGGGTCGGCACCTCCGAACGCTGCGGCCCGGCGCTCGGTTCGTGGTGCACGTCGACTCCAACCACCACGTCGATCGAGAGGCCGCCGCCCGGGCGGGGATCGCGGTGTACGGCAAGAACACGCTTGCGATCACGCGCAGGCACGGGTCGTGGGTGGTGCTGGGGGCGCTGATCACCGATGTCGAGCTGGCACCGACCGCCGCGGATCCGGAGAGCCCGGCGTGGGATGCCTGCGGGTCGTGCACGGCCTGTATCGATGCATGTCCCACCGACGCGATTCTGGACGGCGGGGTGCTCGATTCCTCGAGCTGCCTCTCCTATCTCTCGCAGTCACGGCTCGAGCAGCTGCCGTTTCCGGAAGCGTTCGGAGATCGCGTGTACGGCTGCGACATCTGCCAGGAGGTGTGCCCCTGGAACCGGGGCGCGGAGCTCCGCGCAGCTCACCTTTCTCCGGACGCGGTTGACGACGTGTACCCGTCGCTGGCCGACTGGCTGGAAAGCGACGGCGACGCCCTCGCGGCGAGGTATCAGCGGCTGTACGTGCCCGAGCGCGACGGCAGGTATCTGCAGCGAAACGCCCGGGTGGCGCTGGCCAACTCTCAGCCGGCGGGGACGGCCCGCAGCTGATCGACCAGTGCGGCGGCTTCGGCCTTGATGCGGTCGCGCAACGCCGGCGGTTCCAGCACTTCGGCATCGCCTCGGTACCGCATGATCTCGGGGATCAGCCACTCGGGTGATCCGTAGGTGATCGTCACCACCGCCGCCTCGTCGGTGGTGGCCACGGCGTCGCGGCGTCCCTCCAGCTCCCAGCGTGCTCGCTTGGGTGAGAACCGGACGCGGGCAATGCCGACGTCCCCACCCAGTCCCCGGTTCAGGTCGGACATCTCCGGACGGGGCTGGTAGAGCTCTTGGCGAAGGGTTGCGTCCTTGACGTAGGCGACCTTGAACGTCCGCCGCGCATCTCTGCTGACGTCGTAGGCCTCCACGTACCAGCCGCGCTCGTCGCGGCGCAGCAGGTACGGCTCGATCGTGCGTGAGGTGAGTTCGCTCGACGACCGAGAGAGGTAGGTGATGTCGACCAACCGCCGCGATCGCACGCCCTCGTTCAGCACCGTGACGACCGACTCCTCGGCGTTGGGCTGGACCGGGGTGGGTGTGTCGGCGAGCGCGAACCGGCCGAACGACGCCTCCACTTTCGCTCGCACGGTGTCCAGCGAGCTGTGCGCCTCGGCGGCCAGCAGCGGTGCCACCACGTCTAGCGCTCGCAGCAGGGCCTTGGCTTCCAGCGGGGAGAGCCGCGCGGGTCGCCGGAAGGTGTCGCCGTAGAGCTCCTTGTCGATGATGATCGAGCCGTTCTCGGTCGAGCAGTAGACGGCGTAGCATCCGCCTCCGAAGTTGACCAGGTTGAGCAGATCGAGGTGCTCGGTCAGCTCCGACGTGGTCAGGCGAAAACGGTCGCGCACCTCGGCCGAGGGCACCCGGGCACGCGCATCATCGCCGCAGGATGCCAGCAGAAAGGCGAGCAGGGCCTGGAGCAGTGCAAACCGTTCGGGCGGTACCGGGCTGGGTTCGCGGTTGACCGGCTGCGCCGGAGCTGTCGGAGCAGGCGGCGGCGGCACTTCTTCGACAGCCGTCGGCTTGCCGGAGTGCGCCCGGCCGACTGCACGCAGGTCGGCGGTGACCCGCTTGACCAGCTCGACCGGCTCCTTGGCCTGGACCTGGCCTCCCAGCGACAGGATCCACCCCGACAGCGCGCCAATGTCGGAGTACGGGGTGGTGAAGACACCCGATCCGTCGTCGAGCTCCTCAAACTCTCCGTGCATGCCGTACCGGCGTTGCACCCAGAAGGTCGCATCCGGGGACACGGTGACCGTGGCCTCGCCGCGCACCTGGCGTCCCAATCTCCACGGCGGCCGGTCGCGGTAGGTGTTGACGCTGAAGTCCTCGGGCATCCTGAAGTCGCGCTCGCGGCGGGTGGCAAACTTGATCTCACCGCGGATGCGCGAGACTCGGAATGTGCGCCGGCGGTCGGGGTCGTCGGCTTCGCGATCGAGGTCGTCGCCGACCACGTACCACACGCCGTTCAGCTCCCATAGGCCGTAGGGATTGATGGTTCGGGCCTTCTCGACGTCACTGCCGATCGTCCAGTAGGTGAACCGGACGGTGCGCTGCTTCGAAATCGCCTGCTCCAGCTTGGCCAGGCGGTGCGCCACCTCGGGCGAGTACAGCGATCCCAGCAGATCGACGGTGGCGGTCTTGGGGCCGGGGTCGAGCGTGGGATGGGCGCGCCCCAGTGCCAGGTTCTGCAACGCCAGCCGCAGCGGCTCGGAGTAGGCGAACTGTCCCTCGAGCAAGTGGAGGCTGGTCTGCAGCGCGGCGAGCTCGTCGTCGCTGAGGTCGACCGGCGGCAGGAAGTACTGCTCCTCGTTGAGGTTGTACAGCTCCTCCCCGGTGAACTCGTCACGGTTGGACCCGATCGGCACGCCCAAGCCCTTCAGCTCGGTGCGGTCGGCAAAGAACCGCCGGGCGAACGCCTCATCGCCCATGGCGGAATAGCCCTCGACGTTGCTTTTTACGTCGCGAGCCGTGATCGGGCGCTGTTCCACCATCAAGTAGGCGACCAGCGACAGTTGACGTATCAGCTTGTCGGCGTCGTGGGTCAAGGCTGGGTACAGCTTACCGGTCGCCGGCTGAACGAGGCGCCTCAAGGTCGCGCCGGGTGTCACGTGTTGCGCGCAAATAGCGCCGATCCTGGCCGCCCGGACGTGCGACTATCATCGAACGTATGATCGCCCACCTCGATCTGGACGCGTTCTTTGCGGCGGTTGAGCTGCACCGCCACCCCGAGCTTCGGGGAAAGCCGGTGGTGGTGGGAGGGAACCCGGATAGCCGCGGGGTGGTTTCCACCGCCAATTATGAGGCTCGCCGGTTTGGCATCCGCTCTGCGATGTCGTCATCCGAAGCCCGCCGGCGGTGCCCCCATGCGGTGTTCGTGCGTCCCGACCACCGCGAGTACCGGGAGTGGTCTGGCAGGTTGTGGGAGTTGGTTCGGGGGATGGCTCCGGTGGTGGAGCAGGTCGGCATCGACGAGGGGTATCTGGTCGTTCCCGAGGGCGACCCGCGCGAGCAGGCGGCGCTGATTCAGCTGGCTGTGCGTCGGCGGTTGCGGCTGTCCTGCTCACTTGGCGTCGCCACCTGCAAGGTGGTCGCCAAGGTGGCGTCGGACATCCGCAAGCCGGGGGGAATCACCGTGGTCGATCCCGGTCGGGAGGCCGACTTTCTGGGTCCGCTGCCGGTGCGGAGGCTTCCCGGTGTCGGGCCCAAAGCAGAGGCACGGCTGGCGGCGTACGGCATCACCACGGTGGGCGCGCTGGCGGGAATGTCCGACGAGCTGCTGGCGGCGGTTGCGCCCGGCCGGGTCGGTGTCGAGCTGCGGTTGCGGGCCTGTGGCGTGGATCCCCGGCCGGTGTCCGCCGAGCCGGGCGAGGCCGTCTCGATCTCGAGTGAGGAGACGTTCGAGCGTGACGTCAGCGATCGAGCCGAGCTGCACGCGGCGTTACGGCAGATGGCCGCGGAGCTGGCCGGGTCGCTTCACCGGCGCGGGTGGGCGGCGCGCACTGTGACCACCAAGCTGCGGTATCCCGACTTCTCGATCGTGACTCGCTCCCACAGCCTGACGGTGGGGAGCGATGACGGGGACGAGTTGGCGGAGCGCGCCTGCGCACTGCTCGACAAGGCGCTCGCCGACCGGCCTGACGCCATCCGGTTGGCCGGCGTGGGCGTTTCAGGGCTGGAGCGACACAAGCAGCTTACCCTGGAATTGCAAGCTATGTAATTCTGAGTATAGTGTAGGTGTGGGAACCAACCTAAACCAGCGCCTGCGAGTCTTTGCGGCGGTGGCCGTGGTCGTGGCGGGGGCCGTGAGCGCGGTGGTGCTGCTGAGGGCCGGCGGCCCTGCATCGGCGCCGGACAGCCCCACCCCCGCCCGGACGATGTACTTCGGCTGGGCTGCGCTGGCCGCCTTCGGGACGTCGCTTGCGGCCGCGGGGGTCGTGTACGCGGCTGCGTCGAAGCCGCGGCGCCCGGCACTCCAGTTCACACTGGTGGCGCTTGCGTGCGCGATCGCCGTGGCCGTGCTCGGCGAGGCCGCGGTGTACGTCGCCGAGCACCCCGAGTGGGGGATCTGCCGGACGATGCCGTCGGGGCGGCTTCAATGCGCTCAGCAGCCGAACAAGCCAGCGTCCCAACTCAAGGCACTCGAGCTCTTCACCGTCGGATTGTTTGTGATCCTCGGGTCGGGCGTCGGCGCGGCAGTCGTCATCGACCGGCGGAACCCGTACACCGGCGCCGACGTGTCGTCCGCTACGTCAGCCGGTTAGGCAGCGACGGGGTTGCGCTCTTCGAGGTGCTGGTGCGACGGGCAGTACTCGCGGTCGGGAAGTGGCGTGCGCTGGCACGGCTTGCCCTTGCGAGTGGTCGCCCGGCAACAGGAGATGCCGTCTCCGGCGCGCGCGATCTCTTCCAGGATGTAATCCACCGCGTAGGTGATGTTGCGGTCGATCGAGCGGTACACCCGCTCCTGATTCGAGATCGAGAAGAGGTGACGCACCTCGGAGAAGAGACTCTGGCTGGGACGGGCGAAGTAGTGCGGGTCACGAGCCAGTCGCTCCACCGTTGCTTCGCACGCGTGGAGCACGCGGCGCTTCGCCTCGGCCACCGAGATGGTGTCAGGATGGGGATCGACGAGATCCTTGATCTCTGTGAATATCGCGCGGCTAAAGCGGTACATACTGCTCCTTGCGTGTTACAAGGTGTGCGGAAACGTGAAAGGCATTATGCACGCTCAGGGGTTGATTTAGGGTCTAGGATTGTTAAGCGGAGATTAATAACCACACTTTATTCGGCAAATAGTGGCAGATACCCCAACAAACATCGGGACGGTGCCGCGGTCACAAACTCGACACACGCGGGCGTTTCTGAACGACGTCTTTCGCCTGCACGATCCCGGTCCGCACCCCGACCGACCTGCTCGATATGACGCCGTGCTGGCTGCTGTGTTTGAATCCGGTTGGGACACCGAGGAGGCTCCAGCCGCGCCGATGGAGGCCATCACCCGCGTGCACGACCCCGCCCACGTCGCGCGGGTGCGGCAGCTGGCCGAGGCCGGAGGCGGTCGACTCGACCCGGACACGATCGCGTCGGCGGACAGCTTCGACGCGGCTGTGCACGCCTGCGGCGGCGCGATCGCGGCGGTCGATGCGGTGCTCACCGGAGATCTGACCGCGGCATTCAGCGCCGGGCGTCCGCCCGGCCATCACGCCGAACGATCGCGGGCGATGGGGTTCTGCCTGCTCAACCAGGCGGCTGTCGCGACCGCCCATGCGCGAGCGCGCGGGGTTGAGCGGATCGCGGTGCTCGACTGGGACGTGCATCACGGCAACGGCACCGAGGCCATCTTCTGGGACGACCGCGAGGTGCTGTACGTGTCATTGCACCAGTACGGCTGGGGCTTCTTTCCGGGCACGGGAGCCGCGGGCGATCGAGGTGGGCCGAGTGCCGTGGGGGCCACGCTCAATCTCCCGCTCGAAGCGGGCACGGGAGACGACGACTATCTCGCCGTGTTTCGCGAGCGCGCGCTCCCGGCCGTTGTGGCGCACCGACCCGAGCTCGTGATCGTGTCTGCGGGGTTCGACGCTCATGCCGCCGATCCACTGGGCGCTCTGCGCCTGTCCACCGAAGCCTTCGGGGTCATGGCCGGGCAGCTGGGCGAGCTGCAGACGCCGCTGGTGCTCGTGCTGGAGGGTGGGTACGACCTGGCGGCACTCCGTGCCTGTGTGTGCGAGACGCTCGCAGCTCTCAGCCCCGGCTGAGGTCGGTCAGCGTCTGGGAGAAGGTGGAGTTCTCGCGGTAGTCGACCGGGATCTCGATCACGGAGGAGACGTCGGCGGCGAGCGCCCGTTGGAGGGTGGGCACCAACTCCGCCGCCGAGCCGACCCGCACGCCCATGATCCCGAACGACTCGGCCAGGGCCACCCAGTCGGGGTTGGTGAACTTGGTGCCGGCCAGACGGCCGAACTTGCGCTGCTGGTGCATCTCGATCACGCCGTAGGCGTTGTCCGACCACACCAGGTTGACGACCGCCAATCCCAGCCGTTTGGCTGTCTCGAGTTCCTGGAAGTTCATCAGCGCGCCGCCGTCGCCGGAGATCGTGACCACCTTGCGGTCGGCCGGCAACACCATGCGGGCGGCCACGCCTGCTGGGATGGCAAAGCCCATCGCCGCCGCCCCGTTGGAGATCAGTACGGTGTTCGGCTGGTGCGTCGGCCACAGCCGCGAGATCCACAGCTTGTGCGCGCCCACATCGGAGATCAGCAGGTCGTGGGGCCCCATCAGCTCGCGCAGGTCGCGCAGCACGCGCTGCGGCTTGATCGGGAACCCGTCATCCGACCCGGCCTCCAGCGCCGCTCGGAACATCTCCCGGTAGGGGGGTGCCGGCAGCCGTGCCGGTGGCTTGTCCGAGATCAGGTTTCCGAGATGGGTCAGGATCGACGAGATGTCCCCTGTCAGCTCGACGTCGGGCACATAGTGCGCGTCGACTTCGGCGCCCACGGTATCGATGCAGATCACACGCCGATCGTGGTTGGGATTCCACGCCCGCGGCGACCATTCGACCAGGTCGTAGCCGACGCACACCACCAGGTCGGCCTTACCCATGAACCCACGCGGATAGTCCTGCGCGCGAAGACCGGCGGTGAACAGCGCGTGCTGGCTGTCTGAGTCGATCACGCCCTTGCCCATGAACGTGGTGATCACGTTCAACCCGCTCTGGGCGCAGAACCGCCGCAGCGCCGCGGCAGAGTTCTGACGGACAACGCCGTTTCCCGCCAGGATCACCGGGGCCTCGGCCGACTGCAGCAGCTGCGCAGCGCGGTGAAGCTCGCCGGCCACGGGTTCCACCAGTGGCGCCGGCCGGCGGGGCACAGGGGCAGCCTGGATGGGGGTCTCCATCACGTCGTCGGGCAGCTCGAGATGGGTCGCGCCCGGCTTCTCCTTCTCGGCCACGGCGAATGCTTTGCGCACGGCCTCAGGGATGATCTCGGGGTCGTGGATACGGGCGTTCCACTTGGTCACCGGCTTCATCATTCGCACCACGTCGATGTACTGGTGGCTCTCCTTGTGCATCTCGCCCAGGCTGGTCTGCCCGGTCAGCGCCACCACCGGGGCGCGGTCGAGGAACGCATCCGCCAGGCCGGTGACGAGGTTGGTTGCGCCGGGTCCGAGCGTCCCCAGGCACACACCTGCATGGCCGGTCAGCCGACCGTATGCATCTGCCATGAACGCGGCCCCCTGCTCGTGCCGGACCGGGACGAATGCGACCGTCGAGGAGTGGTCGAGCGCCTCGTTCAGATCCAGCGTCTCCTCGCCGGGGATGCCGAACACGTACCGGACGCCCTCGTTTTCCAGGCATCGAACGAACAGCTCTGCCGCAGTGGCCATGAGGCGCAAGTGTAGTGCCGCGATCTACGTCCGGCGTCGGCTCGCCGGCGCGTACACTGCCACCCATGTCAGGCCCAGATATCGTGGTGTTCATTCCCGCATGGAACGAGGAGCGCAGCCTCCCCGCGGTGCTGGATGAGCTGCGCGGCGAGCTCCCTGAGGTGGACGTGCTGGTGGTCGACGACGGCTCGACCGACGACACCGTGGTGGTCGCCCGCCGGGCCGGAGCGGAGGTGCTCAGCTTCCCCGAGAATCGAGGGCTGGGGGAGGGGATCGCCGCCGGTTACCGCTACGCCTTGGAGAATCAGTACGGGATCTGTGGCCGGGTCGATGCCGACGGTCAGCATCCGGTCGGCGAGCTGCGCCGGCTGATCGACGAGGTCATCGCCGGCCGCTGCGATGTTGCCGTCGGGTCGCGCTATGTGTCAGGCGACGGCTACCCCGCCTACCGTTATGCCCTCCGCGGTGCCCGCCGGTTCGGGACGGCTGTGATGCGCCGCTCGGTGGGCGCGCTTCTGCACCGTCCGTTCAGCGACCCCATGAGCGGGATGTACGCGGTCAATGCCAAGGCGATGCCGCTGCTGGCAGAACCGTTCGAGAGCGAGGCTCCCGAGGTGGAGGCGCTGCTTCGCATCGGCCGGGCCGGTCTGGTGCTGCATGAGATCCCGGTTGAGATGCGCCAGCGGGCCGAGGGTGAATCGAAGCTCAAGGGCCGCAAGGCGGTCGCGGTGGTGGTCACGGTTGCGGGCACGCTGTGGATGGGCCGGCGAATGCTCCGCCGGCGCTGAGGCGCGCGGTGGATTCGCGCTGGGCGATCGTGATCCCCGGGAGCGGTGAGCTGGCGGTGGACGGTCGCTACCGCCTGCGCTCCGTGTGTCATCGCTGCTTGGACGCGGCTGCCGGCATGGCCGAGCGGCGGCGACCGGATCTGGTGGTGTTCTCAGGCTGGTCACCGCATCCGGGACCGACGGAGGCTGAGCAGATGCTCGAAGCGTGGCCGGGGCGGCGCGATATCGATCTCGTGGCCGAGCCCACAGCCTCGATCACCGCGGAGAACATGGCGCGTTCGCTTCCGCTGCTGATGGGACGCGGGATCACGGAGGTGACGTTGGTCTGTGCGCTCGTGCATCTCCCGCGGGTGCGGTACTTCTTCGGCGGTGTGTACCCGCGGCATGGGATCCGGTGCCGGTACTCCCCGGTGACCGCCGGTGTCAGTGCCAGGTCGATCGCGTGGGAAGCTGCTGCGATCCCGTTGGCACGGCGCCAGCGCAAGCAGGCCCGCGCGGAGATCGCGCGCAGGTTGTGACGGTTCGTTGTCCGGTCGCGCCTTGTTGCGTGTGAGGGCGGGCCTCCAAGCTTTTGCGACACGGAATCGACCTGGAAGGATCGAACATGTCCATTTTCACCCTCGGCGGTCGCCTGGAGCAGCTCCTCTGCAGCGAAGACGGTCAGGGCACCGTTGAGTACGTCGGGCTCGCCATGGCCATCGGCGTGCTGCTGCTGGGAGTCACGTCGTACCTCGGCGGCACGGATCACGGCGTCGGCTCAATCATCACCGGCGCGATCAAATCCGCCCTGCACCAGGCCTCCGGCGGCGCCAAGTAAGACGGTCGGTGGTGAATAACGGTGCCAGGCACCGTTATTCACCACCTCCGCTCAGCTGTGGGGCTCCACCGGGAACGCGATCTTGACCAACGCGTTCCAGCGGGCGATCGAGCCGTCTTCCACGTCACAGGTGACCTGCATGACTTCGACCGTCGTGATCCCGCGGATCGATCTGGATGCGGCGCTGACGGCCGCGCGCACGGCGTCGTCGGCACCGGTGGTCGACGAGCCGATCACCTCGATCACCTTGGTGACGCTGCTGCTCATACGGCGGCCGCGTAGAAGTCGCGCATCGACTCGAGTGAGCGCGGCTCGTAGTCGCCGGCATGACCGGCCTGGCCGAACTGGGTCATGCGCTCCTCGAGCACCGACTGCATCGCCGCGCGGGCCGGCTTGAGGTAGTAGCGCGGATCGAACTCGCCCGGCTTCTCCGACATCGCCGCCCTGATGGCGCCCGTCATCGCCAGCCGCAGATCCGTGTCGACGTTGATCTTGCGCACACCGTGGCGGATCCCGAGCTGGATCTCCTCCACCGGCACACCCCATGTCGGGCGGATCTCGCCGCCGTGCTGATTGATGATGTCGACCAGATCCTTGGGTACCGAGGACGAGCCGTGCATCACCAGATGGGTGTCGGGGAGCAGCTCGTGGATGCGCTGGATCAGGTTCATCGCGAGCACCTCCCCGTCGGGGGCGCGGGTGAACTTGTACGCGCCGTGGCTGGTGCCGATCGCCACCGCCAGCGCGTCGATTCCCGTTCGCTCGACGAACTCGACCGCCTGATCGGGATCGGTCAGGTGCACCTCTCCGGATCCCACGCCGTCCTCGATGCCGCCGAGGGTGCCGAGCTCGCCTTCCACGGTGACGCCCACCGCGTGTGCCATGTCGACGACCTCGCGGGTGACCGCGACGTTCTGCTCGAAATCCGACGGCGTCTTGCCGTCCTCGAGCAGCGAGCCGTCCATCATCACACTGGTGAAGCCCTGCTCGATCGCCGAGGCGCAGGTGGCCGGTGAGTTGCCGTGATCCTGGTGTAGCGCCACCGGGATCTCGGGGTAGAGCTCCAGCGCGGCCTCCATCAGGTGGTACAGGAAGCGGTCGTTGGTGTACGAACGGGCTCCTCTTGATGCCTGGACGATCACCGGCGAGCTGGTGTTGCGGGCCGCCTCCATGATCGCCTGGATCTGTTCCATGTTGTTGACGTTGAAGGCGCCCACGCCGTACCCACCGGCGGCGGCCTCGTCCAGCAATTGGCGCATTGAAACCATCGCCATCTGTGTGATCCTCCTCGTTCGGCTCCGGTCAAATCCTAGTGCGTTCGACCGTTTGCCGTGCCTAGGCCCGGTCGAAGCTCCAGAGCTTGTTGCCGAGGAAGCTCAGCGGCGTAACGATCACGATCGCAACCGCGGCGGCGGGCAGTTTGCCGACGCCGACGGCCTCGACCAGCACCGCCAGAATTGCCAGGTCGAGCATCAGCGCAGCGGTGCTGACCACGAGGAAGCGGGCGAACTGATGGTGTGGCCTGCCCGAGGCGCCCGGGAACGTCCACAGTCGGTTCCACACGAAGTTCGACCCGGCCGACACGGCGAATGCGATCGCGAACGCGGGCAGATACGGCATCCAGGCATCGACGGTCCGAAACACGCTCAGGTTGATCAGGTACCCGGACGCGCCGACGCAGCAGAACCGCAGCAGCTGCAGCAGGTGCTCCCGATCGGGGAGGCCCAGGGCCGTCATGCGGTCGGGCTGCTCGTACGTGATCACGCGCACAGTCAGCGTCCCCGACTCGTCGGTTTCAATCGTCTCGGTGCGGTCGGGCCGCGGAGGGTTTGTCAGGGCCACACTTCAGGCCATCGGCAACTCCAGCCGTGGCCTGAAGAACCACCGTCGTTTCACCCAGACGTGGTGGAGGGCGCCGACGCGCCGCTGTCCTCGGCCGGACTATCGGTCGGCCGGAAGAGATCGCGAACTCCCCCTTGGCGAGTGCGCTCGAGCGTCACCTGGATCGGCTGATCCAGCTTGGTGACGACGCTCTCGACGCTGCCGATGATCGAGCCGATGTCTGCCCGCGCCTCCGCCACGTCTTCCCGCATGGCGGCGATTCCTGCCGAGAGCAGCTCGACCACGAGTTCCAGGTCCTCCACCCGGCCGAGGCGCTCGGCCAGAAGGTCGCGGTTGACCTGGTCGACGCGTCCGGTGAGCTCGAGGATGAGATCGCGTAGTTCGTTCGACCGGCGGGCACTGTCGTGGGTGTCGAGCACCCGCTCGACCGCCCGCTCGACCCGCTCGGGAAGGCTCTGTTCCAGCGATGCGGCAGTGGCCCTGAGCTCGTCGACGTGGTTTTCGGCGCGGGCCAGCAGCGTCCGCAGGTCAGGCACCGGCGGGGATCCGTCGTCGGGGGTCGCTGCGGCGGCCGGGACATACGTCGACTCGGCACCGCGCGCCCGTGCTCTCAGCTCTTTGATCCGGCGGTAGAGCTGCGCTTCGGCGTCTGCCATTGGATTCGGCTCGCCTTCCACGTGGCGATTCTATGCGATCGTCCGGATGCGCTGCTACCCTCGATAGGGTCCCCTTCTGAGGAAGTGTCTGCGTGTCTGACGAAGATGATGATGTGACCTACACTCGAATTCTCGGACCGCTGGACGCTCCGCCGACCGGCGGAGAGACGGTCGCCAGCGACCAGCCCGCGTTGGTGTGGCAGCCAAAAAACGGCGCTGAGCAGGTGTTTCCGTTAGAGCATCGGCTGATGAAAGTCGGTCGTAACGATCTAAACGATGTGATGCTCGCCGGGCCGACGGTGTCGTCTCGCCACGCGACTGTGCGGCGAGAGCCGATCGGCGTCGTGATCGAGGATGAAGGCAGCCTCAACGGCACCTTTGTGAACGGTGTCCGGATCGAGCAGCAGTTGCTCGAGGACGGCGACCGCATTCAGATCGGCCCGCATCTGCTGGTGTTCGTCGGCGCCGGCGCTAGCCCGGGAACCTGAGTGCCGCCCAGGACGGCACCGGTGCGAGCTCGACGAGTGGTGATGTGTCGGTCGGCATGCGGTAGCCGAAGCTTCCCGAGTCCTGATCGAAGCTCACATCGAGCATGCCGGTTTTGACGCGATGGTCCAGCCACGCCCCACGGAATACCAGTTTGCGCAGCCAGTAGCTCACCGGCTCGGGGTGCAGCCGGTCGATCTCGGCCAGGTGCGCCGCCAGGTACGCCCCCAGGGCGCTGAGCGGCTGCTCGACCGTGCCGGTGGCCGCCAGAGTGACCAGATCGGCGGTCTCGGACGGCTGCAACTCTCGTTGGGGAACCAGCTGCAGGCGGGCAGCGGCGGCGGTCACGCGCTCCTCGAAGTCAAACCTCGAGAAGCCGTACCGGTAGTCGAGGAACTCGACCACGTAGTCGTCGCCCGACACGTAATCCGAACTGCGGTGCTCCATCCCACGGAGTGTAGGTAATGGCGCGCATCAGGCTCGAGAGCGGCTCGGTGGTGTGCGATCGGGCGGTGCTTGCCGTCACCATGTGGCCGCGCACCAAAGGGCTTTTGGGGCGCTCGTCGCTGGCCGATGACGAGGGCATGTGGATCCAGCCGACCAACTCGATCCACATGTTCTTCATGCGCTTCCCGATCGACGTGATCTACGCCGACGCCGGCGGCCGTGTGCTCAAGCTCGTGCGCGACATCGGGCCATGGCGGGTGTCGATGTGCTGGGGGGCAAAGGTAGCGCTGGAGCTTCCGGTGGGGGCAATCGACCGCTGCGGAGTGACCGTCGGCGATCACCTCGTGATCGAGCGGTAGAGCACTCCAGCTACCACCGATTGGGCCTCGAGAGGCCAATCGGACTACCGCAAAACGTTACATCTTTGAAACAAGTGTATTGCGAGTATTTCGTTTTGCTCTGGTGACTTGTACGTTAGCACCGTGCCTCGGGGCGGCCGGGGATGGGAGGTGCTAAACGAGTGCCGCGGACGCAACGCCGATGACCGCGGCCACGAATCAAGGAGCCAGCCAGCGTGGCCGAATCAACTGTTTTGGTCGTCGACGACGAACCACGAATCGTCGAGTTTCTGCTCGAAAATCTCCGCGCCGACGATTTCATCGTCCTGACGGCCGTGTCAGGGGTGGAGGCACTGGACGTTCTCACCAAATCCCGGCCTGACGTGATCCTGCTGGACGTGGTGCTCCCGGACATGAGTGGCTACGAGTTGTGTCGCAAGATCCGATCGGCCCACCCCGTGACCGACGGCTGGGACCCCGATGTGCCGATCATCATGATCTCGGCCAAGGTGGAGTACACCGACCGCGTCCGAGGCCTCACACGCGGGGCCGACGACTACGTCACCAAGCCGTTTCACTATCCGGGATCAAGTATGGCCCACCCGGGACTGCTGTCACCGTCACGGGCGTGCTCACCGAAACGGAGATTTCAGTGGCCGTCGAGGATCGCGGCCGGGGGATCGCCGAAGGTGATCTCCCGTATGTCTTCGACGAGTTCTTTCAGGTCCCCGGCCGGTCGGAGCCAGGTGTCGGGCTCGGTCTGGCCGTGGCGCTCGATCTGGCTGAGGCCCACGGGGGCACGATCGACGTTCGCAGCACGCTCGGTCGCGGAACATGTTTCACGGTGCGACTACCGGTTTGGCGCGAGCCGGGAGCCGAGTGTCCGGCCGGGTAACGGCAGCTCCCCTGTTTGCGGTCGGTCGAGATCCGTCTCCGACCGAGGCGGCGCATGGGAGCCGCCTGCCCGGAATCGGCGCGCGCTTCGTCGCCGGAGTCGCGGCCGAGGCCGAGCGCGAGGGCTGGGGGCAGACCGAGCTCGCAGGTCTGGTCGCCGCGGCAGAAGAGCGCAGTGCGCTCTGGCTTGTGACCCCGGCGCCGGGCCGGCGGCGCGCGCCGGAGATCCGGCGATGGCAGTCGGTGCGGTTCGTTCGCAGTGACCAGGATCTGCGGTCGCTGGTGCTGACCGCGTCGGCGGTGCGGGAACACAACGTGTGCGTGGTGGGAATTTCGGGTCGAAGTCGCCGCGCTGATGTGATCACCGCCAAGCTCGCCTTGGTGGGTGCGCGCGTGGGGCGGGTGGACGTCGGAGTCGCCGATGCGCTCGACGTCGGCTGGGCGGTCGAGTTGATGATCGCCCCGCGCCTGACTCGCGATGCACTCGGGTCGCTGCGGGAAGTGATGGCCTCGGCTCCACGATGCGGATGGTGCGGTGTGCCGGTATTGGGCAACCGCTGCCGGCGATGTGCGGGAGATGCTTGATGAGCCGGTACCAGCGCCGCGGCATCGGATGGGCAGTTGCAGCTGTTCTGCTGCTGCTGTTTTGGTGGTCATGGTCACCCGGTTCGCCGGATGAATCCGGCGCGGCCCATGTGCAGGTGCTCGAGGTTGTGCGCCCGCTGGCTGCCGGTGATCGGATCGCGGACGCCGACGTGGCGCTGCGGCGGGTCGAGTATTCGCGTGCGCTGGCGCACAGTTTGACCGACCCGTCACAGGCGGTCGGCCGCATCGCAGCGGTGGGGCTGGCGCCAGGCTCGCTGTTGATGGACGCAGAGGTGGGTGTGCGTCGCCCGAGCAAGGCAATGATCGACGTCGCCGTGAAGGTCGATGCCGATGCCGGTGTTCCCTCAGGGCAGATCGCGGGCGTGCGGGGTGACCTGGTGCTGACTCAGCCAGGGCGACCGCCGCACACTGCCGTGGTGATGTCGGGGGTCACGGTGGTGTCGGCCACGCATACGCCGACCGCGGCCGTGGTCACCCTGCGGTTGCCGGCCCGGCTGGTGATCGCCGCGATCCGGGCCGAGAGTGCGGGCGACCTGCGGCTGGTGATCCATCCGGTGGACGAGCCGTCATGAACTCAGCGGGGTCGACCCGAAGTTTGATTGTGGCGAGCGATCGAGAGCTCGGCATGCGCTTGACCGACATGCTCAGACGCGCGCCCAGTCTCGAACCCCTGGGAGTGATCGCCCCGGCCCGCGCGCTGGCCTCGCCGCCCTCCTGTGAGGTGTTGGTGGCGTGTGACGAGCCGGGGCGGACAGCGGTGGAACTGGCCGCTGAGCTGGTCGCGGCCTGTCCGCACGCAGGCGTGGTCGCGGTGACGGTCGATCCGGGCGTGGAGACCTACCAGTCTGCGCTGGCCGCCGGCGTACGCGCTGTCGTGGCCGCGCCGCCTTCGCCGGCGGTGTTCATCCAGGCAGTCTCGGATGCCGCCCGTGGCTGGGTGGCGCCGCGGCCCAGGCGGTTGGGCTCGATTACGGGCGTCGTCGGCGGTTCGGGCGGCGTCGGAACGTCTGCGGTGGCGCTCGCCCTGGCGATCCTCGGTGACGCGGCGCTGGCGGACATGAGCCATGGCTGGGACGATCTCAACCGGACAACCTCGACCTCCGCCGGTGCCTCGTTGGTCGATCTCGCCCGGATCGGGCCGGCGCTTGCAGGGGCGCTGCACACCGCGCTTGTGCCGGTGGGCGACGGCACCGCCCAGGTGCTGGCGTCACCGCCGGACCCTTCAGCATTGGAACTGGTCTGCGCGGGTCTCGGTGACGCGCTTGTGCGGGAACTGCGAGAGAGTGTCGCCGTCGGGGTGGTGGATCTGGGGCGGCTGACCGCGGGCGTCGCCCGCGAGACGATCGCCGGAGCCGATCGCATCCTGGTGGTGGTCACTCCGGACGAACGCGCGGCGCTGTCGGCCCGTGCCGTGCTCACGGCGGCCGCTCGCTGGGGTGCGCCGGTTGAGCATTCTGGAGTCATCGTGAACCGGTGGAATCGGCGTGCGGAGTTGTCGCTGCGGGCGATCTCACGCACCGTTGGCTGCGAGATCGCCGCCGTTGTGCGAGACCGCCCGAACCGCATGACCTCCTACGCCAACGGACGCGTGGATCTGTCTGTGTGGCCGGAGCGAACCCCGCTAACCGCACTTCGCGCGCTCGCCGCCGTTGAGCGTGGTGGCCCGGTTTGAGCGAGACGTTCGACCGGCTGGCGGCCGGATACCGAGATCGCATTCGGCAAGAGCTCGTCGGTGAGCCAGGTCGCGATGCCGCTGCGCTTCGCGACCTCGCAGATCGGCGGCTGCGGGAGCTGGTGGCGAACGATCGAATGCCGTTGTCAGCAGCGGACGTCGACAGGTTGGTGGCGTCGGTCATCGACGACACGCTTGGGTTTGGGCCGCTCGACAGCCTGCTCAGCGACCCCGCCGTAACCGAGGTGATCGTCAACGGGTGTGAGGCGGTGTTCGCCGAGCGGGCGGGCATGCTCGTGCGCGAGCCGGTGCGTTTTCGCGATGACGTCCACCTGCGCGACGTGATCGATCGCATCGTGGGTGCCGTTGGACGGCGGGTGGATGAGTCGAGCCCGATGGTCGATGCCCGGCTGAAGGACGGCAGCCGCGTGAACGCGGTGCTCGCTCCACTGGCGGTGGACGGTCCGCTTTTGACCATCCGCCGGTTCCCTGACCGTCAACTCACCATCGAGCGGATGGTGTTGTCAGGCAGTCTTGACCCCGCCACCGCCGCGCTCCTGCGGCGGGCGGTGGAGAGCCGGCTCAACATCGCGGTGTGCGGTGGCACGGGCTCCGGCAAGACCACGCTCCTGAACGCCCTGGCGGCCTGCATCGATCCGCGTGAGCGGATCGTCACGGTGGAGGATGCTGCCGAGCTGAGGCTGCCGCTGCCCCACGTCGCACGGCTCGAGTCGCGACCACCGAACCTGGAGGGGAAGGGGGAGGTGCCGCTCCGCGCGCTGGTGCGAAACGCGTTGCGGATGCGCCCCGACCGGATCATCGTGGGCGAGGTCCGAGGCCCCGAGGCGCTGGACATGCTCCAGGCGATGAACACGGGACACGACGGCTCCCTGACCACCGTGCATGCGGGGTCACCCGACCAGGCACTGCGGCGCATCGAGATGATGGTGCTGATGGCCGGGCTGGAACTCCCGCACGCGGCGGTGCGGGAACACGTGCGCACCGCCATCGACGTGGTCGTGCACGTTGCACGTGACGGGGCGGGCCGCCGGCACGTCGCCGGAGTGGCCGGATGCGACCGGAGCGATGGCGGCACGTTGCCCCTTGACGAGAAGATGCTGCAGCTGCTCGAGGCCGGTCGATGCTCGGCCGTCTGAATCCCCGGCGGGCGTCGGAGAGCCTGAATGCCCGCCGTGAGGCGCGCCGGCTGGAGCGACAGCTTCCACTCGTGGCGCAGGTGCTGGCCGCTCACCTGCAAGCCGGCAGATCGCTGCGACAAGCGATCTCCGAGAGCGCCGCTGATCTGCCGCAACCAAGCCGCGATCGGATGCGTGGCGCGGGAGTCTCGCTCAATCTGGGGGCATCCCCGGCCGAGGCCATGCCGATGCTCGGTCACGGCGAGGACGTCCATCTGATGCTGTGTGCGACCGAGCTGCATACCCGCTTCGGTGGGGATTTGGCGGCGCTCTTCGACGGTATCGCCGACGCGCTCCATGAGCGTGCTGCCCTGCGTCGTTCGGCAGCGGTTGCCACCGCCCAGGCGCGGGCAACCGGGCGCCTGGTGTCGGCGATGCCGCTGGTCGCCATGGCGGCCCTGTGGCTACTCGACCGGCCCGCGCTGACGGCCCTACTGGCCTCGCCGTTGGGATGGGCCGCGCTTGCGTTCTCGGCGGTGCTGGTACTGGTCGGCCACCTCCTGATCGCTCGGATCGCTGCAGTGGATCCGTGACCGGGATGGTGATGCTGCTGGCGGCGGTGTGGTGTGCCGCAAAGGCGTGCCGTGCGTTACGTGTCGGTGGCGCGATGGGCGCGACCCGACCCGATCGCCCGCAAGGGCCGCCCAGCGGCCGCCTGATGGTGTCGATCGGGAGGCGGTACCCGGAATCGGTGCAGGCTTGGTCGCCGCCGGGGTCGGCAGCCGCCGACATGATCACGCGTGGTGCCGCTGCAACCGGGCTGTCGGAGTCGGAGATCGGCCCATTCCGGTTGGGTGCGGCCACGCTGTTCGCCACGGTGGGCGTGCTGGGCGCGCTCTCGATTGGAGGGGCGGCCGGATTCGCCGCGGGGATCGTGGTCGCCGGGTTCGGCGCCGCCTACCCGGACCTGTGGTTGCGTACGGCCGCGGCGCGGCGGACAGAGCGGATCGAGCGTCGCGCTCCGCTGGTGCTCGATTTGGTTGCAGCGGGTGTCGCCGCCGGTATCGATCTGGACGCCGCCATTCGCGGCGCAGCACAATCGTGCACCGGCCCCCTGCACGAGGAGCTCGAGCTGGTGCAGGCCAACATCGATCTCGGCAGAACTCGGCGGGACGAGCTGCGAGACGCCGCGGCCCGCACGGGATCTCGCTCACTGGCAGGTTTGGCCATGGCCGTCTCGCTGTCGGATCGGCTGGGAGTGCCGCTGGCTGAAACGCTCCACGCGGAGTCCGCGCGAACCCGCGCCGATCGTTCCCGGGCGGTGCAGGAACGGGCTGCAGCGGCGGGGCCGAAGGTGTTGGTGGTGGTGGTGTTTGTGCTGGTCCCGGCGGCGTTGCTGCCGCTGGTCGCCGCGGTGGCGCTGTCGGTGGCAGACGCATTCGGCGGAGCAGGTTGGTGACGATTTCGCGACGAGTTGCTACTCATCGGCGGCGGACCGGCGCGTATCGTGGCGCTCGTGATTCGCGCTCAAGCCAGTGTTGAGTATGTGCTGCTCTGCGCGGCGCTGATCCTGTTCGCATGCCTGCTTGTGCGCTTCCAGACGCCCGTGACCGCGATCGCCCGCTCGGTCGAAGCCGCGGTTGCACCCCACGCCGCCCCGACCACCCTCACCGCGGCCACCGCGGGCCATCATCCCTCGCCCCGCCACGCGTGTTGGTGCGCAGCCCCGCGGGGCGCCGAGTAGACCTGGCGATGCTAACGATTGGTGGAGAGAAAATGGCCAAGGTATCGACTTCGCGATGGTGGGCACTGGTGACCTTTGTGGTCCTGCTGGCCCTGCTCGCACTCGCGGTCTACGTCAATAAGTAGTGGCCTCAACTCCAGCTGAGATCGTAAGCACCAATCCCGCCGGTCCCGACGACTCGTCGCCAGGGTGGCGCCGTCGGGTGGCATCGACGTCGACCGGGCGGTGGCCGTCGCCCGCGGCGGTGCCCGCGAGTGGGCTACCACCCGGCGCAGGCGCGCGCGGACGCGCTGATCCGCGCCGCCGCGGCGATCGAAGCCGAGGCGGCCGATTTGGCCGCGCTGATCTGCCGCGAGGTCGGCAAGCCGATCATCGAGGCCGGGCGAGGTCGCGCGAACCGTCGCGATCCTTCGCTATCACGCGGCCGCCGCACTCGATCCCGACGGTGAGACGTTCCCGCCCGCGGACGGTCGCAGCCTGGTGATGGCCCGGCGCCGGCCTCGCGGGGTCGTGGGGCTGATCACACCGTGGAACTTCCCGCTGGCGATCCCGGCCTGGAAGCTCGCACCGGCGCTGGCGTACGGCAACGTGTGCGTATGGAAGCCCTCCGAGATCGCGCCGCGCCGCCATCGAGCTGCACCGTCTGATGGCGCACACCTCCCCGACGGAGTGGTGCAGCTCGTTCAGGGCTACGGTGACGCCGGCGCCGCTGTCGTCGCCCACCCCGGCGTGGCGGCCGTCTCGTTCACCGGCTCAGAGGCGACCGGCGCGCGGGTGGCCGCGGCGATCGTCGCCCGAGGCGCTCCGGTGCAGTGCGAGATGGGCGGCCAGAACGCCGCCCTGGTGCTGGCCGACGCCGATGTGTCCAGTGCCGCCGCGGTGATTGCCGGAGCTGCGATGGGCTACGCCGGCCAGAAGTGCACGGCCACCAGCAGGATCGTGTGCGAGGCAGCCGTTGCGTCCGACCTGCGCGAGGCGATTGTCGCTGCGGTCGAGCGGATGCAGATTCCCGATCCGTCCCAGGTCGAATGCCAGGTGGGGCCGGTGATCTCGGCACAGGCTCGGCAGAAGGCGGTCGATGCGGTGGAGCGGGCGCGGTCGGCAGGCGCACGCGTGCTGGTCGGGGGAGTCGCGCTCGACGGCGACGGCTACTACGTTGCACCGACGATCGTCGAGCTGGACGACGCGGCATCGGAGCTTGCTCAGGAGGAGGTGTTCGCGCCGGTGTGCGCTCTGCTGGTGGCCGACTCCGCCGATGCCGCGCTGACGATCAGCAACGGCGTCCGGCACGGGCTGGCCACGTCGGTCTTCACTCGTGATCTGGACCGCGCTCTCGATCTTGCCGACCGCATCGACACCGGGCTGGTGCGCGTCAACATGCCGACCTCGGGAGTGGATCTGCACGCGCCGTTCGGGGGGGAGAAGGCTTCCGGACTGGGCCCGCGGGAGCAGGGGAAGGCTGCACGCGAGTTCTACACATCGTGGCGCACGATCTCGATCGCGCCGTCGGCCTGAGTCTCCTCCCTTGGAGACGCTGCTGCGTGATAGGCTAGTCACGAGGTCTATAAGTGGCTCACAAGGCAGAACATCCGGGTCTGGCCGCCGATGTGGCGGTCTTCACCTTCGTCGGCAACGAGATGCAGGTGCTGCTCGTGCGCCGGCGTTACGAGCCGTACCAGAGCTACTGGGCGCTTCCCGGAGGGCTGCTTCGACCGGGGGAGACGCTCGAGCAGGCGGCCGTGCGCGAGCTCGCCGATGAAACCGGAGTCACCGATGTGTACATCGAGCAGCTCGCGACCTTCTCGGACGTTGACCGCGATCCACGCGGTCGGGTGGTCTCGTGCTGCTACCTGGCTCTGGTCGATGCAGCTCGAGTGACCCTGGCGCCGGGGTCCGAGTCGCGCGAAGCCGTGTGGCGGCCGCTCGACGCCCTGCTCGACAAGATCGACGCCGGCGAGAAGCTGCTCGCGTTCGACCACGACCTGATCCTGGCGACCGCACGGCGAAGGCTGGCGACCAAGCTGGAGTACCAGAACGTGGGCTGGAGCCTGCTGCCGAGCGGTTCACGATGAGTGAGCTGCGACGGGTGTACGAGACCGGCATCGGGCGGGCGTTCAAGCCGAACAACTTCAGGCGGATCGCGTTGGGCTGGGGCGTCCTGGCCGAGAGCGGCGAACGGGCCACCGGCGGTCGCCCCGCAACCCTCTACCGGTTCGCCGATCGAAACCCCGTCATCCTGGCGCAGAGCGCCCGCTACCGGAGGGCCACGTGACCCAGGGATTGCCGCTGCCGCTGCTGACCGACGAGTACGAGCTGGCGATGGCCGACTCGTACCTGGCTCAGGGCATGGCCGAGATGACCGGCGCATTTGAGCTGAGCGTCCGCCGGCTCCCACCGCAGCGGGGATATCTGATCGCCGCCGGCCTCGAGCGCGCGGTCGACTACCTCACCCGCCTACGCTTTGACGAGGAGGCGCTGGCGCATCTGCGACACAATCGCATCGTCTCGGACGCGTTGATCGACCACCTTCGTGACCTCCGCTTCCGTGGTTCGCTGGATGCCGTCGCCGAAGGCGTTGCGGTGTTTGCAGGGGAGCCGCTGCTGCGGGTCGAGGGCGACCTGATCACCTGCCAGATCGCCGAGACATATCTGCTCAACCAGGTGACGTACTCGACCATGGTCGCCACCAAGGCCGCCCGGATCGTCGACGCAGCGGCAGGCAGGCCGGTGGTCAAGCTGGGCTTCGCCGGGCACACGGAGCCGATGCCGGACTGCTGGCGGCGCGCAGCGCCTACATCGGCGGAGTCACCGCCACCGCGACCGTCGAGGCCGGCCGTCTGTGGGGGATCCCCACCACCGGCACGATGGCGCACAGCTACGTGCTCGCGTTCCCGTCCGAGTTGGAGGCGTTCTGCGCGTTCCTGCGTGACCATCCCGATCGCTCGACGCTTGTGATCCGACACCCATGACGCCCTCTCGGGAGCTCGCAGTGCCGTCGCCGCCGCCGGGCTGACCGGGGTTATGCCGCAGGCAGTCCGGATCGATTCCGGCGACCTCGAGGAGTTGTCCCTGGGGGTGAGGGTGGTGCTGGACGCGGCCGGACTGGTTGACACCAGGATCGTCTGCTCGGGAGACCTGGACGAGTACCGGATCGCCGACCTGATCGCCGCCGGCGTACCGATCGATGGGTTCGGTGTGGGTACGAGTCTCGTCACCAGCTCCGATGCACCCACCCTGGGCGGGGTGTACAAGCTGGTCGAGCTGGAGGGACGGCCGGTGATGAAGACCTCTCGCGGCAAGCTGACGCTGCCCGGCCGCCACCAGGTCTTCCGCGATGATCTCAGAGACGTGATCGGGCTTGTGGGCGAATCGCTTCCGGGCGAGCCGTTGCTCCAGCCGGTGATGCGCGACGGGAACGTGGTGGCCGCGTCGTCGCTGGAGGAGATCCGGGCACGGGCCCGGACGCAGGTGGACGCCCTGCCGCTGGCGACGCGTGCGCTGCGCGACCCGGTTACCATCGAGCCGTCACTGTCGCCCCGCTTGGAAGCTCTCGAGGAGGCAATTGCTGAGCCCGCCTGACACCTTGATGCGGTCGGATGCAGAACTCACAACGCTGCTGGAGGCCAAGGCCGAGCGGCTCGCCCACGTCGTGTCCAACGCGGGGCGCGAGCGGATCGTGCTGGGGCTCTCGGGCGGGATCGACTCCGCGGTTGCACTCGGAATTGCGGCCCGCGCACTCGGGCCCGAAGCTGTCACCGCCGTGAGACTGCCGTCCCGGCACACCGAGCAGGTGCATCTGGACGATGCGGAGTTGACCGCCGACGCCGTCAAGCTGCCCGAAGAGAATCTGCTGACGATCTCGATCGAGCCGCTGCTCGCCGGCCTGGCGCGGGTGCGGCCGGATGTGGCTGCAGCTGACCTGCGCTTTGGGAATGCCAGCGCGCGGGCGCGCATGATCGTGATCTTCGACGTGGCCCAGGACGTGCACGGACTGGTGCTCGGCACCGAGAACCGCACCGAGAACTTGCTCGGGTACTTCACCCGCTTCGGCGACGCCGCCTCTGACATCGAGCCGATTCCCGACCTGTACAAGACCGAGGTGCGATCAGCGGCGCGGCTGCTGGGTCTGCCCGAGGCGGTGCTGACCAAGCATCCGACCGCCGGGCTGTGGGGTGGCCAGACCGACGAGGAGGAGCTCGGGTTCACCTGCCGCGACGCCGACCTGGCGCTCACCGCAGTCGTCGATCGCGGGCTGAGCGACCAGGCAGCCGCCGAGCTGACCGGCGTCGAACTCGACGTGGTCAGGCGTGTGCGCGAGCGCGCAGAAGCCGTCGCCTGGAAGCTCGTCGTCCCGCACGTCCTGACTGTGTGAGCAGCCTCAGGCGGCGCGCAGCGGCTGCATGTCGGCCGATGCGGCCAGTTCACGCAGTGCCTCGGCCTCGAGCTGGCGTACCCGCTCGCGGGTGAGGCCGACGATCCGGCCGATCTCCTCGAGGTTACGGGGGTCCTGACCGTCCAGCCCGAAGCGCAGCTCGAGGATCAGCCGCTTGCGCTCACCAAGTCTGGCCAAGCCTTCCCGCAGGCGCTCGTGACGAAGGTCGGTCTCGGCCAGCTCCTCGGGATTGCCGGCATCCGGGTCGGCGATCATGTCGCCGAGCTCGGAGTCACCGTCTTCGCCGACAGGCTCGTGCAGTGACACCGTCTTCCGTGCCAGGCCGAGCGTCTCTGCGACCGCGTCGGAGGTGAGTTCCGCAGCACGGGCGATCTCGTCTTCGGTGGGTTCGCGCCCGAGGCTTGCCTCGAGCGACCGCCCGGCGCGCTCGATCGCCCGCAGGCGGTCGGACACGTGAACCGGGAGCCGGATGGTGCGGCCGCTGTTGGCGATCGACCGCTGCACCGCCTGGCGAATCCACCAGGTGGCGTAGGTGGAGAACTTGAGATCGCGGCGCCAGTCGAACTTCTCGACGGCCCGGTTGAGGCCGAGCACGCCCTCCTGGATCCAGGTCGAGGAACGGCACGCCCTGTCCCCGGTACTGCTTGGCGATGGAGACGACCAGCCGCAGGTTGGACTCGATCATGCGCCGTTTGGCGATGGTGTCACCGGCCTCGATGCGCTTCGCCAGCATCACCTCTTCGTCCTTGGTCAGCAGCGGATAGCGGCCTGCCTGGCGGAGGAACAGATCAAGGCTGTTGGTGGTCGCAATCTCGACGTCGACCACTTCGATCCGCTCTTCGGCGGCGGGCGGGTCGGTGATATCGACGCCCAGGTGTACAAGCTCATCACGCAGCGCCTGCACGTCCTCGGGATCGAGATCAAGTTCCAGCGACAGGCCGGCGATCTCGTCCTCGTACACGACGCCACGTTCTTGTCCGAGCTCCACCAGCAGCCGGGCTTCCGGCTCGATGACGAGCTGCTCAGTCATCCGTATCAACTCCCTCGTGCACTGTCACTCGATCTCACTACCCCAAAGATTCGCCGTCGGTTCTGATTTTCCGGCACGTTCTACCGACACTTGGTGTGTTTTGGATTGGAGGCGCCAAAGCGCCCGTGCCCTCGTGTGACCCCTCACCGTTGGGCGACCCCACTCGACACCAGTCTACGACGACTGAGCGAGGACTT
>CAVSFZ010000004.1:0-27384 GCA_963727235.1 uncultured Actinomycetes bacterium | reverse complement strand
GGAAACCTGGTGGTGGTGCTGACCGCCGACACCTCCGCTGGGTCGGACACCAGCAACCATCTGGCCACGATCGTGATCACCCCGTCGATACGACCACACACAGCGGTGAGCGCCGACTTCAACCACTATTCGCTGCTGCGGATGAGCGAGGACGTCACGGGCGTCAAGACCCACCTCGGCGCGGCCGCAACCGCCCCCGACATGCTGTCGGCGTTCGGCCTCTCACCGGCGTCGGGCGGTTAGCGTGCGAAGTAGAGGCTCAAGGTGATGCCCTCGACGGCGCAGAACACCGCGAACGGCGTCAGCCGCTTCGTCTCGAAGTAGCGCATCAGGTATCGCACGGAGACGTAGGCGGCCGCCGCGGCGCAGACAGATGCCGCAAGCGCCTGGCCCCGCACGCCATCCCCTGTGGATCCGAACAGATCCGGGAGCTTCAACACCGCTGCGGCGCCGATCACCGGCGTGGCGAGCAGGAACGCAAACCGCGCCGCGTCCTCGTTCGAGAGACCGACGCGCAGCCCGCCGGCCATCGAGGCGCCCGAGCGCGAGAACCCGGGAATCAGCGCCAGCGCCTGGGCCGCGCCGATCGCTAACGCGCCGCCCCAGGACACCGACGTGGCCACCCGCGTGTCGGATGCGGGTCCGTCCTGGGGCTGGGCAACCGGCGCCCGGCGCCGCAGCACCTCGGCGCCAAACAGCATCAGTCCGTTGAGAATCAGGAAGAAGGCGGCCGAGCGAGGCGAGGCGAAGACGTGACGGAGGCGATCCTGAAGCGCCAGCCCGAGAATCCCGGCGGGGATCGTGCCCGCGATCAGCAGCCACCCCAGGCGGCCGTCGGGGTTGTCGACGGCGACGCCGCGCTCACTGACGCTTCGAGCAAGGCCTTTGACGATGCGCACCCAGTCGTCCCAGAAGAACCCAAGTAGCACGAGTGCCGTCGCCAGATGCGTCGCGACCAGGAACGAGAGAAAGTACTGGTCGTTCTGGTGGATGTTCCAGCCGAACAGATGGGGTAGCACCACACTCTGCCCCAGGCTGGAGATCGGGAACAACTCGGCAACTCCCTGGATCAGCCCGAGGATGATTGCCTGTGCATAGGTTATTGGCGCTGCCGTCAGCAACGTCACCATTCACTCCGATTCTGACACGCGATCGTGAACAACTCGTGAGCAGCGGCACCGCCGAAACCTACGGTGCAAACCTCGCGAACCCCTGTTGTGTGGTCCCCGCGATCTTGGTGAAGTCGCCCCCGGCGGCGAGGTACCCGTTCCCGGCCGCCGCCAGGCTAAAGACTCCCAGCACGCTGTTGACGCTCGGCGCCCACGGCTGAAGCGCACCGGTGAGCTCGTCCACGGCGACCAGCTTGAGGCGCTTGACCGGCGCAGGACAGGTGTGGCCGCTGCCCTGGGGGCCGCAGTAGTTGCCGTAGTGGCCTCCGGCGTACACGAACCCGCCCGATACCGTGATCGCCTGGATGTTGCCGTCGGTTCCGTCCTGCCAGTTGAGCTTGCCGGACGCCGGATTGAAGGCGGCGAACGTCCCGCCTCCGCCGAGGCCGGCGGCGTAGATGCCGCTTGCGTCAGCGGCCAGGTCGACGATTCCGTAGGACGTGTGGGCGGCCCAGGCAAGCGGCGCACCGGACGCCGGGTTGAGCGCCGCGATGTGGTTCTGGCTCGAGCCCGAAGCGTGTGTGAAGTTTCCGCCGATGACCAGCTTGGTACGATCGGCCGTCATCGTCGACGCCGTCACGGCGGCATCCGCGGTGCCGTTGAACGACGGCGCGATCGTCCCTGTGGTGGCAACCAGCGCCGCCAGGTAGGGATGCGATGCGGTGTTGATCGTCGTGAACTGGCCGCCGGCATAGAGAATTCCGCTGTTGAGCGTGAGCGTCATCACCTGGGCGTCGGCAGACGGCTTCCAGGAGGCGTTGACGACGCCGGTTGTGGGGTTCACCGCCGCAAGCCGGGGATGGGCTTTCCCTCCCACCTGCGTGAACGAGCCGCCCAGATAGACGGCATTGCCGTTGGCTGTGATGGCCTGGACGACGCCGTTGGCGTTGGGGTTCCACGGCAGCAGCGCGCCGGTGGCGACGTTGATCGCGGCGGCGTGGTTCCGGACGACCTCGCCGCTGCCAGGGGCAGCGCCCGCCGGTCGCACCGACGTGAACTTCCCACCGATGTAGGCGGTGGTGCCCACGATCTTCATCGATGTCACCCGGCCGTTGGTCTGCCAGCTCTGAGTGATGTGCGGCTGCACCACCGCCGCCGACGCCGATGCGACGCCGGCCACCGCCACAACAACAACGCCAAATGCAACACACCGCCCGAGCCCTCGGAGCCTCGTCACCATCGCCTCCCCATTGACACCCAATCCGACTCAGAGCGTAACCGCACGATCGGATCGCGGCAACCCAACTACCTATACGGGTTGTGCGAAACGTTCACGATTCACCGATACGTCACATTCTCAGGATTCTCTCAGGAATTTATGTGACTAATGTTCGCTTCATGCCGGCCACGATGCTGCTGCACACACGACATCTGACGTCTCTGTAGTGGCAACCCTCGCGAACGTGCTTCTGGTGTGTGTGGGTCGCGGCACCGACGACGGAGTGGTCCAGCTCGCGCGACAGTACTACGAGGACATCTCCGAGCACGACTGGGTGACGCTGGGGGTCGACGGGGACGCTCTCCCCGGCAGGAGGATCGCCACCAGTGTGCTCCCTGCGCCGGTCGAAGGAGGTCTCCCCGTCGCGAACCTGGGCGCCGTCTACTCGTGGGAGTTCCCCGACACCGACCGCGACGCGCTGCTGCATGACCTGATCGCCGCGGGCTGGCACAAGATCGCCGAAAGCCCGTTGCCGCCAGACGCGTGACGCGGCGGCCCACGATCTCAAGTCGCCGCCGCGCCGGGCCGATACACGGACCGTGTCATTTGACGATCCACGCTACTGCTCGTCCTGCGGCGCAGGCCTAACGCCCGGTGCCCAGTTCTGCGCGAATTGTGGCGCGAACGCGACCGGTGCCGCGGAGGCCGTTGTGCTATCCGGCTGGTGGAGGCGGGTCGGCGCGTATCTGCTCGACAGCCTGATCATCACCGGATTCATCCTGGCGATCGCCGCCGTCGTCGGCCTGTTCGCACTAGCTGGCGGTGTCAAGCATGTCTCCTCGGGCGGGTACGACTTCACCTACACCGAGCCCTCACATGACAGCTACGGCAACTACACCGGAGATGTTCAGCAGCACTACCACCTGCTGATCGCCCCCTGGTTCTGGTTGATCGCCGTACTCGGAATCCTGGGTGTGCTGGCTGTGTACTGCTGCTATGCAGGCCTCTTGATGCGCAGGCCGGGCAAGCACAACGGTCAGACCTGGGGCCGCCAGGCAACCGGGATCCGGGTCGCGCGCGACTCGGGAGAGCCGGTCACGTTCTGGTTTGCGTTCGTGCGAGATGTGTTGATCAAGGTGCTTCTGGTCGGCGTGATCGGGGCGATTCCGTTCGTCGGATGGATCGGCGAGATCGTCTGGTTCCTGTGGCCGCTGTGGGACAAGACCAACCGCGCGCCGCAGGACATGATGGTGAACACCCACGTGATCCGCGTTGACGATCGGCTGCAGCCGGCGTCGTTCACGCCGATCGCTGTGCAGTAACCACGTTCAGGCCAACACGACCACCTGCGTGCCCAGCCGGAGAAAGCCGTAGGCCCACTTGGCGTCCGGTACCGGCACCCGTACGCAGCCGTGCGATGCCGGGTAGGCCGGAACCGGCGTGTACTCGTGGAAGGCGATCCCGCCGGTGAAGTAGCTGGCGTACGGCAGCCACACTTTGAACGGCACCGACCACGAGTTCCGCTCCTTGCGGAACACGGCGTAGCGGCCGGGCGGGGTGGGCGTGGCCGCTGCCCCACTGGAGACGTGAACGACCCGCACCACGGCGCCGTTCGAGATGAAGATCGCGAGGCCCTGCCCGTTTCGCACCTCGACCCGGCGGGAGGCTCCGGTGCTGAGCGGCGTGATCGCGGTGGCCTTGGCGAGCGCCTTGGCCGTGATCGGACCGACCACGCCGTCGCGGCCCAGGCCCTGCCAAGCCTGGAAGCCGATCACCGCCTGCTGAGTCGCGTAGTCGTTGGTGCCGGTGGCCGCACCGGGCGGAAGGAACTTGAGCGCGATCAGCTTGTTCTGGACGTCCTTGGTGGTCGGAAGCGCGGTGGTGGGTGGCTTGGGCGGCTTGGTCGGAGGCGTCGTCGGCTTGGGCGGCGGCTTCTGCGGCCGAACGTAGTCGGCATCGGTGAGCGTCGCGATTGTGCGACCGGCGACCGACACGGTCGCGGCCTTGACGTCTTTGAACTGCTCGGCGGTGAACACCACCTGGGCAAGCCGGCCCTGCAACTCGGAGTCGGCGGCGTCCTCGGGCAGATCGTTGAGACCCGACGTGAATGCCTTGGTGACCTCGACCACGGCTTTGCCACCGGCGGTGATCGATACCTGCTCGAGCCGCGTCTGGGCCGGGATCACAGTCTGCACATCCTGACTCTGCTCCTGGGCGGTCGGCCCTTTGAAGAGCGACCGGAGCGCGGCTCCCAAGGCCGTCTCACCGTCGGGGCGAGGTCGTAGCACCGGCCCCAGCTGCTCGCCCTTGAGGAAGAACACCTTCATGGTGGCGGGCGCCGCCGGCGTGGTGGTCGTCTCGGTGAAGGTGCTCGTCACCGTGTTTGTCACGGTCGCAGTGCTCGCCGGCTCCGAGGAACCCGAACCCGAGCAGCCCGCCGCGATCACGAGCGCTAACAGCGCACCCGCGAGCATCAACCGTCCGGAGCGGGCGCCGACTGCCACGCGAGGCACTGTAGTGCCTTCAAACTCGGACGCTTCCAATCTGATAGCGCAGAAGCTATATTCTAAGAAGATGAGCGAGCGCCACCCCGACCGACTCCGACGGACGCAGCTGCCGGCGCTGGCGGTCTGGGCAGTGGTGATCAGCGCGCTCCTCTGGTATGCCGTCAGTCGGCCCGGAATCCCAATTGAGCTTGCCGCGCTGGCCGCGATTGCGGTGGGAGTCGGCCTCGGCATGTCGCTCAGACCGAAGTGGTTTTCCCTGGGTTTCGTTCCCCTCATTGTGTTCATCGTGGGCGGCGTCCTGCTCTCCACGCAGGTGTCCAACTCGCACGGATTCGAGGGTGGCGACTGGTCAGACGCCGCCGCGGCGGCACTCGCAGGGGTACTCACCGGGGGTATGGCCAGCATCGCCTTCCTGGCGACGTTCCTCGCCCGAACGCCACTCCGCACCCTGGTTGCCGGCCGCTAGCTAGCCGGCCCGCGCGGCGCCGCGATTCCCGCCAGATACGACTCGACTCCGGTCTGGTCGTCGATGCCGGTGCGCAGCCCGATGTAGCCGTCCGGCCGCACCATCACCAGCTCCCCGCGCACCCCGATCTCGTACCGGTTGGCGATCAGCCGATCGGGATCGAAGACCACCCGGTCGAACGCGGCGTTGTCCGAGCCGGGGCCGACCAGCACGTGTCGCACACCGGCGCCCTGGAGCTCGATGGGAGCGGGCACCACGTGCGTTCCGGAGACGTACAGCGCCGTGTGACCGGTGGCCGCCGCGAGCACCGTGTGGAGTGCCGGCTGGATCCCCACGACGTCGGGTGCCGCATCGCCGGGCCGCGGGCCGCCGTGGTCGGCGCGCCCGGTCGCCACGATCGGGCTGTCGCGATAGGCGACGTCGACCTCCTCGGTCTCGTCGGCCAGGCGTGATCGGATCGGGGCCAACCCGATGGCGGTGTGGATGACGAAGTTGCGGAGCTTCCGCTCGAGCTCGTGGTGCAGCGTGCCGAGGTTGGTCATCCGCGTCGTCTGGGTGATCACCCGGGCCGCCACCGGGTGGCGCTCGGCGTTGTAGCTCTCCAAGAGGCCCGGCGCAGCCTCGCCGCGGGCTGCGACTGCGAGCTTCCAGCCCAGGTTGAAGGCATCCTGCATGCCGGTGTTCATCCCCTGGCCGCCGGCCGGACTGTGAACGTGAGCCGCATCGCCCGCCAGGAACGCCCGGCCGAACCGGTACGCCGGCACCTGGGCGTGGTGGATCTCGAAGATCGTGATCCAGTGCGAGGAGCGCAGCACGATCCCGTGGGCGCGCTGGTCGGCGATCGCCTGCATCGCCTCGAGCGTCGGCTGGGAGTCGTCGCCGTGATCGATCTGGGCGATCAGGCGCAGCCGGTCGCCCACCATGGGGAAGACCAGCAGCGGGCCGGCATCTGCCGAGAAGAACGAATGCATCGACGTACGGTCGAGGTCGTAGTCGGCCTCGACATCCCCCAGGAGGAACCGCTCGCCCACGAACGACCCCTCCAGCTTGGTGCCGACGACATCGCGCACCGTGCTGTGGCTGCCGTCGGTGCCCGCGATCCACGAAGAGACGATCGTCCGCTCGCGGCCGTCGGAATCGCGCACGGTCGAGCGCACCTCGTCCGCGTCCTGCTCGAATCCGACCAGTTCGACTCCCCGTTCGATGGTCACGCCGAGCTCGGCGAGCCGTTCGGTGAGCACCCGCTCGGTGTCGGTCTGAGCGGTCGAGATCGAAAACGGGTAAGGGCTGTCGACCGTGTCGAGTCGGACCCGGCCCAGCACCTTTCCGCCCGCGTGGAACTCTGCCGCGACGGTGTGAACCCCCGACGCGATCAGGCTGTCGACCACCCCCAGTCGCTCCATCATCTCGAGGCTGCGGGCATGCACGATGATGGCCCGCGATTCGTCGGTGGGCCCGGTCAGCTTGTCGATCACCCGGATCGCGACGCCGCGGCGGGCCAGGTCACAGGCCAACACCAGGCCCACCGGCCCGGCCCCCACCACCAGCACCGACGGTGAGCCGGAGCTCATGGCGTCGGCAGGTAGGACAGCGTGTCGTCCGCGTAGTTGTTCGCGTAGGTGGTGGCTCCGTAGCTGACGAGATCCAGCGGCTCGACGCCGAGGCTGATCTGCTGCCCGACCTTGAGCGTTGCTGTGTTGATGACCGAGATCGTGCCGATCATCGGTACGTCAGGGAAGGTCGAGTCCAGCACCAGCGCCTTGGTGCCGGCCCGGTTCAGGATCACCGGTCCGACGTTCGGCCCGGAGTTGCCGGGGAACGCTTTCAGCGCGCCGATGAAACCGATCTGCTTGCCGGTCGAGCGGTTCAGTACCGTGATCCCGCCGAGCCCTGACACCCACACCCGCTTGCCGTTGGGGCTGAAGGCGACACCAGACACCGGCCCGCCTTTGGTGACAATGAGTCGGCGCACCACCGTCTGGGTGCTGCCATCGATGACCCAGATCAGGCCTGTCTGCGCGCTGCCCACCCAGACGTAGCGGCCGCCGGGAGCGACCGTGACGTTCTGGGGATCCTGCGCCAGCTGGATCTGTTTGATCAGCTTGTCGCTCGCCGCATCGACCACCGCCACCTTCTGCGGCTGGACCAACGCGACGTAGGCTCGCCCGTTGGTCGCTGTGATGTCCGCCGCTCCAAAGCCGACCGCAACGGTGCCCGTGACCGTCCGGGTGGTGGTGTTCATGATCAGCATCTTGTTCTTCTGGTTCTGGCCGATGTAGGCCTTGGCGCCGTTTTGCACCAGCCCGATAGCCGTCTGCCCGTGGTTCACGCCGGTGCCTACCTCGGCTGTCTGCGTGTTCGTCTTGAGATCGATGAAGGACACGCTGCCGTCGTTGGCCACCACCATCTGAGCCCGCTTGGCCGAGATCGCCATCGCGATCGGGTTACTCCCAACGCCGATCGTGGGGGGCGCGGCCGCCGCCGCCAGTGCCGGGAAGACCAGCAACGACACCAGCACGATTGCAGGCAGTACACGTTTCGTCGACATGAGATCAATCACCTCGTCAAATCGGGGGCCCCGAGCGATGCGTGAGGCACGCTACCACCAACCGCCGGGCTCAGAGTTGCAACCCAACCTGAGCAAAATCTTGCGCCAACACGTTGTGGATTCAACAAAGTGGCCGTCTCGATTGCACGCCTTGCAGGACTTTTGTAGAGTGGCGTGCCTTGGGTCCAGAGAGCGGGCGGCAATTCGTCTGGCAGGCGGCTGCGCGCGTCATTTTATGGAGGGTTTGGATGCTGCACGGATCACGATGGAAGCACGTCGTCCTGATCGCGGCGACAGGTGGGCTGGTAGTCGCTGCAGGAGCGTCGGCGGCATCGGCCGCCAACGGAGCACGCGAGTTGCTTCCGGCAAGCACACCCACTTGGGCGAAAGCGGCGCCGGTGGCGAGCGCGTCCGATTCGGCCTCGGTGGCGGTTCGTGTGTACCTGGCGCCCCGAGGCGGTGTGGCGGCCGTCAAGGCGGCCGTGACCGCGGTGTCCACCCCCGGAAACGCGCAGTACCGGCACTTCCTCACGCCAGCCCAGTATCGGGCGCGGTTCGAGCCCACCGCGGCACAGGTGGCCAAGGTCAGCGCCTGGCTCCACTCCAGCGGCCTGCGGGTCGAAGGGGTTGAGCCGTCGCGGCGATACATCTCCGCGGCCGGCAACGTGGCGGTGGCGGAGAAGGCGTTCGGCACAACGCTGAACGTGTACCGCCACGGCGGACGGCTGCTGCGTGCGCCGGCGGCAAGCGTCAGCGTGCCCTCGTCGGTGTCTGGGTCGGTGATCGGCGTTACCGGGCTTGCAACCGCCGCGCCGAAGCTGCCGAAGTTTTCCGACCCACCCCCGCCGGCCACCGTCAGCGCCCGCCCGTGCTCGCTCTCATATGGGCAACTGGTGGCCAAGACCAAGGCCGACTACGACACCCCGCTGCCGAAGTTCAAGGGCAAGTACCGTGATTACGGGGTGTGCGGCTACGTCCCGTCGCAGCTGCGCAGCGCGTATGGCGTCAGCTCGACCGGGCTGACCGGCAAGGGTGCGACCATCGGCATCGTCGACCCCTACGCGTCGTCGACGATCCTGGAAGACACCAACCGCTACTCCAAGCGCCACGGCGACCCCGGGTTTGCGGCTGGGCAGTTCACCCAGAAGCTGCCGGCGAAGTTCAGCCATGGCGCACTCTGCGACGCCCTCGGTTGGTCCGTCGAGCAGACGCTCGACATCCAGGCCTCCCACGGGATGGCGACGGGTGCGCACGTGATGTACTACTCGGCGGGCAGCTGCCTCGACGTCGATCTGCTGGCGACGCTCGCGCGGGCGGTTGACGACAACCGCGTGGACATCGTCTCGAACTCGTGGGGCGGATACGACCAGGACGAGACCAGCGGGGACATCGCCGCCTACGAGCAGGTCCTCCTGCAGGGCGCGCTGCAAGGGATCTCATTCCTGTGGTCGTCCGGCGACGACGGCGACGAGCAGCTCTCAACCGGCCTTCGGCAGACCGACTATCCGGCGTCGGATCCGTGGCAGACCGGCGTCGGTGGCACCTCCACCGCGATCGCAATCAGCGGCAGGATGAGCTGGCAGACCGGTTGGGGCACAAACAAGTACGACCTGTCGGCCAACGGCCGTTCGTGGGTGAAGACCGGCGCCAACCCGTTCTGGTACGGCTCGGGCGGTGGCTACTCGACGCTCTTCAACCGACCGGCGTATCAGCATGGGGTCGTTACCGGCGGCGCTCCCGCCGGACGGGCCGTGCCGGACGTGGCCATGAACGGCGATCCCATCACCGGCATGCTGGTCGGCCAGACGGAGACCTTCCCCCACGGCGTTCGCTACGGCGAGACCCGCTGGGGAGGTACCAGCCTGTCATCGCCGCTGATGGCGGGCATGCTTGCGGATGCGCTCCAGCACACCAAGAGCGTGGCCGGAGCACACGCCCGGTTTGGGTTCCTGAACCCGGCGCTGTACGCGCAGGCACGGGCACATGCGGGCACGCTCACCGACGTCAAGGGCGTCCATACCGGCGACGGCAACGTGCACCCCGCATACGTCAACGGCATCACACCCGCCGATGGAATCCTGTACGACGTGCGCACGTTCAACCAGGATTCCAGCCTGGTGACCAAGCCGGGCTGGGACGACGTGACGGGGCTCGGCACGCCCAACGCGCTCTTCCTGACCGCCTTCGGTAACTGACCGAGGCACAGATGTACGCCGGGCGGCACCGACCCGCCCGGCGTACGGTGCGTTTACAGGCCGGTGCCGCTGATGCGGCTGTCCTGATGGTTGGCGAGATCAATGAGGTGCTTGGCGGTGGCGTGGTGATCGAACACGAGCAGAACGGCGATCACCGATCCGTGCTGCCACTTGAACGCGAACGCAGGGACCGCGTGACCGTTCTGCGAGACCTGGCCGGCGACGAGCAGCCCGTTGGTACCGGGAGCGTTGGACGGGACCGCGATGGGATGCCCGTGCAGTGACTTGGTGAACTGCTTCACCGCCATGTGGTCGTTGCCGACCGTGGTGGCGGCCGACTCGTTGCTGTACTCGAGCGCCTCGCTCAGCACTCCGCCCTTGGAGGAGTTGGCAAAGAGGGCGCTGTATCCGCCCTGGTACGACGCCCGCTCGGCTGCCTTGGCGGTGGGCGACTCGCCCTTCATCTCCTGGGCCAGAGGGATCTTCTTGGTGTCAGCCGCGACGGTGATGTATCCCAGCCCGACGTCGGGAAGGTGCAGCACCAGGTTGGCGGGGTCGGCGGTCGGCTGTGCCGGTGCCGAGTTCGTCGAGGGACTCGACGAGGAACTGCCGCAGGCGGCCATCATCGGGATGACGGCGAGCAGCACGATGAATGGGGTGCGGAACTGAATCATGGAACCACCATCGGCCACGCCCGGCGCCGGCTTGAAGGTGAATAAACGGTGAATAACGGTGCCAGGCACCGTTATTCACCGTGCGGCTAGATCCGGAAGATCCGTTCCGAGTTCCCGGCGAGCATCAGCGCTTGTTCCTCGCGGGTGAGCTCCGACACGATCGAGCGGTACGCGGCGAGCACATCCCCGTAGGTGCTGAAGAGGCTGTCGACCGGCCAGTTGCCCGCCATCACCACGCGGCGGGGTCCAAACGCATCGATGCATTCCCACACCCACGGCCGGATGCTCTCGACCGTCCAGCGCGGGTCGCGCATTCCCAATCCCGAGACCTTGACGATGACGTTCTCGGCCTGGGCGAGGTCGCGCAGGCACGTGCGCCAGTGCTCGAAGTACTCCGGCGTGCGTTCCAGCGGGACACCGCAGTGGTCGAGGCACAGGGTGACGCCGGGATACCGCTCCGCCAGCGCACGGGCGTGCCCGAAACGGTCGGCCTCGGAATCGAGGCAGCACACGAGCTGGTGCTTCTCGAGCAGCGCGTAGCCCCGCTGCCAGCTCGGATCGGTCAGGTACTCACCCTCGCCGAAGTCACGGATACCGCGCACACGAGGAAACTCCATGTGCCGCTCGATCTGCTGCTCGACGTCAGGCTTGGCCAGCCACGCCTCGGCCACGATTCCGTGGGGGAAGCCGGTCCGGTCTGCCATCTCCTCCAGCCAGCGCGTCTCCTCGACGGGGTCGGGAGAGCCCAGCGCCGCCTGCACGTGCACGGCTTTGGTGACGTTCTGGAACCGGGACTCACCGATGTACTCGTCCGCGGCGTAGCGCAGCCGCTTGAGCCCGTCGATATCCCCCATCAGCGGATGTACGAACTCCGGCTCGAGCCACACCCAGCGGAGAGTCGGGTGCTTGAGATCCCAGAAATGCACGTGGCTGTCGACGAACGGCAGATCGGTCATCTCGTCACCTCCACCAGATCGCATGCGTGAGTGCGGCCGCGTCGTGCAGGATGGTGGATCCCGACACGTACGCCGCATCGTCGGAACAGAGCCACACCGCCGCGGCGGCGATCTCGTCCGCGGTCGCGAGCCGGCCCGAGGGCAGCGCACCCTCGAGCGCCTCCATCACCGCCGGGTCGGCCAGCAGATCGCGATTGATGTCGGTGACCGCCCCCATCGGCGCGACCATGTTCGATCGGATCCCGTGCTGGATCAGCTCGGCGGCGGCGAAGTCCGAGATCATCTTCACCCCGGCCTTGGCGACACAGTAGGCAAACTGCTGCGGCGCCGGCTTGTACGAGGCGGTCGATCCGATGTGCACCATCGTGCCCTTGACGCCGTTGGCGATCATCCGCCGGCCGACGACCTGCGTGCACACGAACACCCCGTACATGTCCACCGAGAGCATCCGCTCCCAGTCCTCGTCTTCACACTCGAGCAGCGACCCGAACACGATCATGCCGGCGTTATTGACGAGCAGATGCGCGGGGCCGAACACCTGCTCGGCTCCGTCCACCGCGGCCTCGACCTGCGTGCGCTTGGAGACGTCGACATCCCAGGCCTGAGCGGCGGTGCCGGCGGCGTTCAGCGCATCCACCTTCAGCTGTGCGGCGTCGGTATCGACATCGAAGATCGCGATGGTCGCGCCGGCAGCGGCCAGGCGATCGACGATCGCGCCGCCGATACCCTTGGCGCCTCCTGTGACAATGGCCACCCGACCAGAGTGCTCACCCACCGTTCGACCTCCTCGTGGACAGCATTAGAACGATCAAATCGATCGCAATACTACCAAGCCCGCGGCCTAGAAATAGGGGGCGATTCGCCACAATGCGATGTCACGCGCGCCGCCGCGCTCGGCGTTGGTCATCTCGCCTGCGATCACGGCTTCGACAGCAGCCAGCGTCCGCTGGGCGAGGTGATCGCCGCCCATAAACGGCACGTCGATGATGTCGTCGAGCACGTCCAACTCGTCCAGGCACGAGAGCTTTACCGTGGGCGCCACGGGCGAGCCGATCGGAGACGCCGAGCCGGTCGCCACCACCGTGACCTCGGCCCCGCAGACGGCCAGCGCCGTCAGCCGCTCGACGTCTGTCAATCCCTCCCGCACCTCGGCCACCGTGGCTTCCGGCACGGCGACGGCGGCGACTGCCGAGCGTGGTCCGCTTCGCCCCTTGCGCCACACCGCCGGTACGCCCGCCCCGGCCGCCGGGCCGCGGTCAGCCGCGTCGGGCGGCGCGGCTGGAGACGAGATCACCACGGTCAGGCCGTGACTGGCCAGCTCCTCGGCAACCGCGGCGGCGATCCCGGCGCCGGCCTCGCCGGACGACTCATCCGCCATCACCCCCACCCGCACCGGCTGCTGCCGGAGAGCGGGTTGCACGGACGCGGACTCCAGCTGCTCCAATGCACCCTCGATCGCCCCGTCCACGCCTCCCGCCGACTGGATGCCCACGACCACCACGCTGCCACCGCGAGCCCGCGCCCGGTCGGCCAGCTGGTCGGCCTGGTTTGCCTCGCACCCCAGCCCGATCACAACCGAGCGGGCCACATTGGGGTTGGACATCAATCCGGCGAGGATCTCGCGGGTCAGGGCGAGATCGCCCGAAACCTGGCTGCAGCCGTGCTGATGCACGATCGGGATCACCCGCCGGGCGCGCCGGTGCAGCCCCACGCACGCGCTGTTGGAACAGCTCACACTGGCGACAGCCAGCGCCACCGACCGCACAGGAGGTCGCGGCAGGCTCACGGCGCACCGACTATCCGGCGGCGGCCGCGCACGGTCGCGAGGTTGTGGACGTGCACGTGCTCGCCGACCCCGATCGGCTTGGTGGCAACACCGATCGGGTGTCCGTACTTGATCACCTCGTCGCCCGCTCCGTGCGCCGCCAGCGCGATCTTGTGTCCCTGCGGTATCTGGTCGACGGCGGGTAGCTCTTCACCGTCGAGCTCCAGCGGCGTACCGGCGGCGACCGGAATGCGGCAGACCGCCACGGTGTCGCGAGGGTCGAGCCGGATCAGATCGGGAGCCGGCATCTACGTCCCCGCCGTGGTCACCGGTAACGCGAAATCACGCTGGGCGAGTTGCTCAGCCCGTGTGCGCTCGCCGCCGGCGACGTCCACCACCAGGTCGAACAGTCGATCGCCGGCATCGTCGATCGTCTCGAGCCCCTCCAGGATCGCGCCGGCATCGAGATCGATCATGGATGCCAGCCGATCGGCCGTCGCCGTGGTCGACGAGAGCTTCACCGTCGGTACGATCGGACTCGCCGTGGGGGTTCCGCGACCGGTCGTGAACACGATCACGTTGGCCCCTCCGGCCGTCATCGCGATCAGCTGCTCGAGATCGTCGCCCGAGGTATCCATCACCACCAGGCCGCGCTTGGACGAGCGCTCGCCGAAGCCGACGATGTCGACCAGCTCGCGAGTGCCGCTCTTGCGCACGCACCCCAGCGACTTCTCCTCGATGGTGGTGATGCCGCCCTCGATGTTCCCGTGGCAGGGGTTGGCGCCGGTGATGTCCTCCCCGAACTCCAGAGCAAACCCCTCCCAACGGCGCACAGCCGACACCAGCCGGTCGCCCAGCTGCGGATCCGCCGCCCGTTGAGCCAGCTCGAGCTCCGCACCGATCAGCTCGGTCATCTCCGCCAGAATCACCGTGCCGCCGCCGTCGATCACGCGATCGGCGCACCGTCCCAGCATCGGATTGGCAGTTAGCCCCGAATTGGCGTCCGAGCCGCCGCATTCCGTGCCGAGCACCAGCTCGCTGACAGGCACCGGCTCGCGCACCTCGAGCGCGGCATCGCTCAGCGCGCGCTCGCACAAGCCGACGGCGCGCTCGACCGCCTTGGCAACGCCTCCCGCCTCCACCAGCGACACCAGCTCGACGTCGCCATCGCGTCCGGTCGCAGACACGGCGGTTGAGAGCGCCAGCCAACTCGGCTCGGACTCCGACAGCCCGACCACGATCGCCCGGCTCACGTTGGGATGCGTGACGAACGCGGCCATGGTGCGCAGCGGCAGCTCGTCCGACGCCGAGAACATGCTCTGGTGGGTCACGCAGATCGCCTCGGGACAGCGCTCCTGCACCGCCTCGCACACGCGGTTGGCATGCACCGAGGCCGGCACCACCACGACGTGGTTTCGAGTCGCCGCCCGGCCGCCGCGGCGAAAGCCCATGAACGTGTCCAGCGTCTGGGTCACTCCAGCACCGTAGCCTCGATCGAGTGGAGTGCCGCGAACGCCCGCGCCACCTCGCCATGGTGGCCGGGCGTGAGCGCCAGATGATGGTTTGCGCCGGCTTCGCACCACCAGTCGAAACCGGCCTCGGCACCGCCGGGGAAGCTCACGTACCCGCGCGGGATGCCAAGTTCGGGCGGCGCCTCGGCGAGCACCTCGGCGTGGGCGGCGATCACCCGGAAGCTGTCGCCGATCGGAGTGAAGCCGACCAGCGTTGCCGGCCCCGGGCGGAGCACGAACTCCACCGCCGCACCGCGGCCGGCCAGGCCGGAGAAGAACCGGTTCGGACAGGCCCGTGGCCGCGAGCCTTCCGCGGCCAGCCGCAGGTCGCCCTCACCGCCGCTCGTCAGCAGGCAGGCTCCCAGCGACCCCTTGGGCGCGTCGAGTTCCAGGTACTGGGCGGCGCCCCCGAACTGCTGCGCGAGGTATAGCGCCACCGCGGTGCAGTCGTCGCCGGTACAGGCCATCGGCACGCCGTCGCTTGCAAGCAGCGTGCTCGCGGCACAACACACCACACCTACGGAGGGATTCTGGGCAAAGGTCGATCCGTGGCAGTGGATGGCGCCGGCCACCACGTCCGCCCGCCGGCACGCGGCGATGATCGCGCCGGCGGCGTGGGCCGAGCGAGCGACGACGTCGGGATCGAGTTGATCGGCGCCCGCCCCCGGGAGCGCGGCGGGGGGCGCAGACCACTCCGGCTCGATGTCGACAAACCGCGCCCCGAAGACCTCAGCGAACCGGTCGCGGTCGAGCGAGACGTCCAACATTCCCGGCCAGACATCACCCCCGAGGTGTGCAAGCACCGCTCCCCGCAGCCGGTGGGAGGCCCGCGCAGCCCGCAGAAACGCCAGCGCCCGCCGACTCGGCTGCGAGCCGATGGTGGAGCGAAACGAGCGGCCGTGGCGCGCGAGCACGTTCCCGATAGCGGTGGCTCCGACCGGCCCCGAGCCGAACACCAGCGAGGGCACATCGCCGGGCGACGGGTCGTCCTCCACCTGGGCCCAGATCACGACCGGCACGTCCAGCTGCTCGAGGGCCGCCCACGGGGTGGCTGCCATGGTCGCAATCGTCGGCACCACCACCACCGCGTACACACCCGCGTCCAGCAGCCGCCGGCCGGCTTCCGCGCCTTGCTCGGCGGTGCCGATCGGTCCGACGGCAACCACCTCGTCGCCGCTGTCGCGTTCCAGCAGCCGTGCGGCCGCCTGGGCTTGGGAAGTCTTTTGCTCGACCAGGTCTTCCGGCATGCCCTCGTACGCGGTCGAAAGCGTGGCCAGGAGTCCCAGCCTCATTCCACAGCCCAGGTGTATCCCACGCTCATCGCCCCGTCCAGCACGATCGTTGCCGCCGTCTGGTAGCCGTTGGCGTCGCTGAGTGTGAAGGCGGCGGTGCGAGCCAGCTCCTCGGGACGGCCGATCCGGCGCACCGCCATCAGCTGGTTGATGCGCTTGCGCGCCTCCGCACCGTCGGGCTGAGCATCGAAGTAGTCGTCGACCATGCCGGTGTCGTGGAAGCCGGGGGCAAGGCAGTTGACCCGGATGCCCTCGGGGCCGTGATCCTGAGCCATGGCGCGGGTGAGCGCCAGCACTCCGCCCTTGGAGGCGTTGTAGGCCACGGTGCCGGGCTCTCCCCAGTACGCCGAGACCGATGCCATGTTCAGGATCGAGCCCTTGCCCTGGGCGCGCATATGCGGGATCACATGCTTGGACATCAAGAACATGCCGGTCAGGTTGACCGCCAGCACCCGGTTCCACTCGTCTTCGGGGCACTCCACCACGGAGCCGTTGCCGGCGATCCCGGCGCAGTTGAAGAGGCAGTCGATACGGCCGAAGCGGGCGGCCGCGGCATCCGAGACCGCCTGGCAATCGCGGTTCGAGGACACGTCGCAGTGCACGTACTGCACCTGCCCACCGAGCTTCTCGATCTCGGCGGCCGTGTCGGCACCCAGGTCGTCGGCGATGTCGCAGATCGTGAGCAGCGCCCCCTGGCGGGCGAACTCCAGGGCGCACGCCCGGGAGATGCCTTTGCCGGCACCGGTCACGATCGTGCTCTTCTGCTCGAGCATCCCGGTTACCGAGAAGCCGTCGCTCACGAATCCGCCGCCCGCAGGTCTGCCCACATCTGATCGAGCTGCTCGGGAGTCGGCTTGGTCTTGCCGACCCGCTCGTACGCCTCGGCGGGGATCTCCTTGGGGTCGCGGTAGAGAATCCAGCGGCACTTGTCGCCGGGATCCTTGGGGTACTCCGTGACCCGCATCGGGAATCCCAGCCGCTCGATCGGCAGCGTCTCGTTGATCAGCGAGCAGTGCGAGCAGTAGAGGCAAACGCCGGACTCGCCCCAGGTCCAGTCGTGGGCCTCCTCCGAGAACCCGAACTCGGGCCGTTCCAGCGCGGACGGGATGCCCCGCTGGGGGTCGCCCCGGCGGGCGCGTCCACCCGAACCGCACGGGTCGAACGCGACCACCGTGCGATCGCCCTCGTCGGTGACCTCGATATTGCCCAGCCGGCCGGGGCCGGAGAGGTGGCCGCGCATGCCCTCCACCGTCAGCGCCACCCGTTCGTCGAAGCTCAGATCGAGGTAGTTGGCGTACCGTTCGCCGGCCCACGATCCCAGCGTCTCGCGCATGATCGTCTCGACCTCCGGCTCACCGACCCGGCGCTGCACCCACGTCAGCATCGCCCAGATCCAGTCGACGTAGATGTCCTGGATGATCTGCTGTTCGAATCTGAACGACTCCAGCAGCCGCTTGGCCTCGGTCACGTCTCCCGCGTCGATGGCGTCGTAGGCCTCCAGCAAGGTGGATCGGCCAAGCTGCCCGTCGGGCTCGCCGATTCGGATCAGCCTCCCGATCGCCTCGGAGTACTCGAGCTTTGCCATCACACCTCCTCGCGCGCCAGCGCGATCGAATAGCCGCTGAATCCACCGTCCACGCTGAGCAGCTGGCCGGTGACGTACGAGGCATCGTCGGAGGCCAGGTAGAGCGCCCCTGAAGCGATGTCCTCGGGCACCCCGAAGCGGTGCAGCGGGATGGAGTCGAGTGCGCTTGCCAGAAAGTCGTCGTAGTCCATCCCCAAGAGTTCGGCCTTCTCGCGGTACCAGCGCTCAAAGCCGGTGTTGGGGATGCTGCCCGGCGCGATGCAGTTGACCCGGATCCCGTACCGCGCCACCTCCAGCACCAGGCTCTGAGAAAAGCCGTGGACGAGGAACTTGGACGACGTGTAGGCGCTCGAGAACGCCACCCCGAACTGCCCCGTGACGATGTTGATGATGGATCCCGAACCTTGCCGGCGCATGATCGGGATGACCGCGCGGCAGCCGAAGAACACCGAGTCGGTGTTGGTCTGAACCACCCGGTGCCAATCCTCGTCGGTCATGTCCTCGACCAGCGCCTGCACGTGGGTGGCGGCGCAGTTCACCAGGATGTCCAGCCTGCCGTGATCCGACTCGACCGCGGCGACGGCGTCGTTCCAGGCAGCGCTCGAGGTGACGTCCAGCTGCAGCGGCAGGGCCCGCTGCATCTCGGCGGCGGCAGCCTCGGCCGCCTCCGAACGGACGTCGGCAACGATCACGACGGCGCCGTCGGCGTCGAAAGCGCGCGCCACCGCCGCACCGATCGCACCACCGCCCCCGGTTATCAGCGCGACCCTGCCAGCCAGCCGTTCCGTCGGTGTCGATTGTGCCATTGGGACGCGGATTGTAACGTCAAAACCGGCAGGTGTGCAACATCGGTCAGATGTCGGCGGGCGGAATCCCGGTGGAACCTCGCACAACCAATGTGGTGGGCAGGGTCACAACCGGAGCAGGGTCACCGCCCTCGATTCTGGTGATCAACGTCTCCGCCGCCCATTCACCCAGCTCGGCGAAGTCGATCCTCACCGTCGTCAGCTCGGGACGCACCATCGTGGCAAAGTCGAAGTCGTCGAAGCCCGCAATTGAAAGATCCTTGGGCACCACCAGGTGCTCGTCCTCGGCGGCGCGCAGCGCACCCACCGCCAGCACATCGTTGGCCGCGAAGATCGCCGTCGGCCGATAGCCCGCGATCAGCGCCCGCGACGTGGCCCGGGCGGCTTGCATCGTCCACGCGGGCGAGCGCCAGATCGGCACCTCGAGCCCGGCTTCGGCCGCAACCTCGGTGAAGCCGGCGAACCGCCGGTCGCCGCCCGGCCAGGAGATCGCGCCGGTCAGGATCGCCACCCGCTTGTGCCCCAGCGCGATCAGATGCTGAGCGACCTGGCGGCCACCGCCCTCGTTGTCAGAGGTGACGGCGAACATGCCGGGCGCGGTCGGCTGCTGCTCGAACACCACGATCGGGACGTTCTGCGCCACCAGCCCTTCCAGCAGCGCGGAGTGCCTGCCCTCCGGCCCCTGGAGTGAGAGGAACAGCCCCGCAATGCTCTGCTGGCGAAGCACGGTGGGCACGAACCGATCGATGTTGTCGGGCGAGGACACGTACACGGTGACCGTGTATTCGTGGTGTCGGGCGCGCTCGACCATGCCGGTCAGAAGCGACGCGTGGGCGGGGTCATGCAGCGCCAGCCGGGACTGATCCTCCATCAAGAAGCCGAGCGCGTGGGTGCGCCGCAGCCGCAGCGCGCGGGCCAGCGCATCGCGCTCGTAGCCCAGCTCCCGGATCGCGGCCTCCACCCGGCGGCGTGTCTCCGGCCGGGTCACCGGCCGGTTGTTGATCACGTTGGACACCGTCTGCGTGGACACGCCCGCCAGCTGCGCCACGTCGCGGATCGTGGGCCGCCCGCCTCTTGCCTCGTTCACAAGGTGATCATACGCACTCGTACGCGCTTGACCGGATCGACGCCCTCCTGGTAACGTCTCCGCTACGTAAATGTAACGATCAAATCGTCTACCTGCCTGGCGCGGAGCGAGGAGTCAAAAATGGCGGATCCCCTATTCAACGGGATCGTCCCGATGCAGATCACACCGTTTCGCACAGACGGCGCCGTCGACCTGGAAGGGCTCTCGGCAATCGTGGAATGGCAAACGCAGCTGGGCATCACCAGCCTGTCGGCGCTGGGGATGGCCGGGGAGTTCTTCAAGCTCGCCACCGACGAGATCGAGGCCGTGATCTCGACCGTGACGGAGGCCGCCGGCGACGTACGCACGCTGGTGGGAGTCACTGCAGGGTCGGCGGAGGTGGCCGCACGCCTTGCCCGCCACGCCGCAGCCGCCGGCGCAGACGGCCTGCTGGTGCTGCCGCCGTTCGGGATCAAGCCGGGAGCGAGTGACCTGGTCGAGTACTACACCGCGATCGCAGCGGCGGCCGACCTGCCGATCATGGTGCAGGACGGGTCGGACGAGATCCGCGCGGTGGTCCCATTCGACGTGTTGGTGCGGCTCTGCCGGGAGGTCTCGGCGATCGAGTACATCAAAGTCGAGGACGTCGCGCCCTGTCCCAAGATCACGGCCCTCAGCGATACTCTCGGCGACCGCGTCACGCTGCTGTGTGGAAGCGGCGGTCTGGACATGCCCGAGGCCTACGACCGGGGCGCCGTCGGCTGCATCTCCGGGGCGGCCACCGCCGACCTGTTCGTCGACTTCGATCGGCTGTACCACACCGATCGCGAGGCCACCGACAGGCGGTACCATGAGCTGCTGCCGCTGATCCAGTACCAATGCCAGTCGGCCGAGCTGTTCGTCGCCTCCGAGAAGTACATCCTCGCCCAGCGATTCCCGATTCTCGAGTCCGTGCGCCGACCCGGATACGTGCTCGACGATCGCCAGCGGGCGGTGCTGGAGAGCGCGTACGTGAAGGCCTCCAACGGCTCCAAGGTGGGCTGAAGGATGCGCATCACCGACGTCAAGGTGTCGGTGTCGACACGGAAGGTGCCGCCGATGGCTCACAAGGATCGCATCGGCGACGAACCGTGGGACATCGTGCTGATCCGGGTGCTCACCGACGAGGGCATCGAAGGCAATGCCTTCGGCTACGGGATCCGCTCCGGCGAGATCACCGCCAAGCTGACGGTCGAGCTGCTCAAGCCCGCACTGGTGGGTGAGGACCCGCTCGACCGTGAGAAGATCTGGCAGAAGATCCGCACGCTCGACCGCTGGCTCGCGCTGTTTCCCATCTACGCCCAGGGGCCGATCGACGTGGCCCTGTGGGACATCGCCGGCAAGGCAGCTGGAATGCCGCTTTCCAAGCTGATCGGCGGCTACCGCGACAATGTCCGCGCCTACGCCACCGCGGCGTGGGCAATTCCCGACGTCGACGCCTACAAACGCCAGGCAGACGAGGTGCTGGAGCTCGGCTTCACCGCGTACAAGATGACCGCGTGGGGCGATCCCGAGTACGACATCCCGCTGATGCGAGAGATGCGCCGCCACGTCGGCGACGACATCGACCTGATGCTCGACTGCGTCTCCGCCTACGACCACCGCACCGCCCTCAAGGTCGGCCGGGTGGCGGAGGAGCTCGGGTTCTACTGGTTCGAGGAGCCGCTGTGGGACCACGACATCTACGGGCTGTCGAAGCTGTGCGCTTCCCTGGACATCCCGGTGGTGGCGAGCGAGACAACGCCCGGCGCCAACTACGCGATCGCCCAGTACATCGTGCAGGGCGCCGCCGACATCGTGCGGTCAGACGTGATGTGGAAGGGCGGCGTCACCTCCACCCTCAAGACCATGCACCTGGCCGACTGCTTCGGTATGAAGTGCGAGGTGCACACCTCGCAGTACTCGCTCACGGATGTGGCCAACCTGCACATCGTGGGCGCGTGCAAGAACGTGGACTTCTACGAGCTGCTGTTCCCGCTCGAGTTCTACAGCAACTACGGCGTGGTCGACCCGGTGAAGGTGGCCTCCGACGGCACCGTGGCCGTGCCCACCGCACCCGGTCTGGGGCTCGAGATCGACTGGGAGCTGTTGGAGTCGACCCGGGTGCTCTCGCTCTAGGGTCCCGGGGCCGTGTACTCAATCCAGTTGATCAAGGTCGGCCAGGCCGACGTGCGCGGGCCCGAGGCCTTCTGGATGGCCCGCTGGGACGACTGGGTCACGCTGGTGTTCCACGTGGTGGTGATCCGGGGCCAGGGACGTACCATCCTGATCGGGACCGGCCCGCCCGACGACCTCTCCGACATCAACCGCGTGTGGCGTGCCTACCTCGGCGCCGAACGAGCCCAGCTGCGGGTCGAGCCAGATCAGCGAATGCCCGCGGCACTCGCGGCCTGCGGCGTGTCACCGGCGGAGGTGGACACCGTCATCCTCACACCCTTCTCGGCCTACACCACCGGCGGCCTGCACCACTTCCCCAACGCCCGCATCGCACTCTCCCGCAAGGGCTGGGACGCCTTCATCTCGCCCACCGCGCGAGACAACGCCACCGCCGAGCGCGACACTCGCATCCCCGCGCCCCAGCTCGCGCACCTGGTGACCGACTGGTGGCCGCGAGTGACTCTGCTGGACATCGACGACGAGATCGCGCCCGGCCTGACCGTGTTCCACACCGGCGTCCACGATCGCGGCAGCATGGCCGTGGTGGCCACGACCGCGATCGGCACCGTGATCTACTCGGACTCCGCCTACTACAACGAGAACGTCGAGCAACGCCACCCGATCGGGATCGCCTACGACCTGGACGAGGCCCACCGTTCGTATGACAGGATCGCCGCGGAAGCGGACCTGTTTCTGGCCGGATTCGATCCCGCCCACCTGACGAGGTTTCCCAATGGAGTGGTCGCATGACACGGATTGAGAAGGTGCTGGTGGACACGGTCGCAGCCCGGCCGGCGCCCGGCACCAAGGGCCGCGGGCGGCCGTTGATCACACCCATGACAGGGCTGGAGGGCTCGGACGCGCTGCTGCGAGGGGAGACGACCGCGGGCCTCACACCGGCCTCGACCTGGGCCGTGGTGGTGCGCGTGGTTGATGCCGACGGTCTCGTGGGAACGGGTACCGTCGGCCTGGGCCACCCCGGCGCGGTGGCCGTGGTGCGCGAGCTGTCACCAATCGTGATCGGGCGTGAGCCCACCGACGTGGAGCACATGTGGGAGACGATGTACCGCTCGACCCTCAACGTGGGCCGCCGCGGGCTCGTGCTGGAGGCGATCTCGGCGATCGACATCGCCACCTGGGACCTGCTGGGCAAGCAGCTGGGGCAGCCGCTCTACAACCTGCTGGGCGGCCGCGTGCGCGACCGCCTGCCCGCATACGCGAGCTGGTTGTACGCCAACGAGGATCTCGACGCACTGGCAGCCGAGGCGGCCAAGTGGCGGGATCTGGGGTTCTCGGCCGTGAAGCAGCGGCTCGCCTACGGGCCCGGCGACGGGCCGGCGGGGATCCGCCGAAACGTCGAACTGGTGCGCACCGTGATGGAGGCGGTGGGACCCGACGTCGACGTCATGGCCGACGCCTACATGGGCTGGGATGTCGGATATGCCATCCGCTGCATCCGCGCCATCGAGGACGCCGGTCTACGGCTGCGCTGGCTGGAGGAGCCGCTGATCCCCGACGACATCCCCGGCATGGCGCGGATCCGGCAGGCCGTCTCGACCCCGATCTCGGCGGGGGAGCACGAGGCCACCCGGTACGGTTTCCGCGATCTGGTCAGCGCCGGCGCGGTCGACATCCTGCAACCCGACGTCAACCGCCTGGGCGGGATCACCGAGGCGCGGCGAATCTGGGCGCTGGGCGAGACGTTCGGGCTGGAGGTGATCCCGCACGTCGGCGCCGCACACAATCTGCACCTGTCCGTGTCGAGCTTGGCGACCCCGCTGTGCGAGTATCTGCCGCCGCCGGACGGCGGCGAGCCGGACGAGGATCAGCTGTTCTGGGCGTTGTTCCCCGACGAGCCGCGGCCGGTCGACGGATACGTCACGCCGAGCGACCGGCCGGGGCTGGGCATCACCCTCGATGAAACACAGCTCGACGGGAGGACAGAGTGACCGACCTGCATGACAAGGTAATCGTGCTCACCGGAGGGTCCAGTGGGCTGGGAAAGGCGTGCGCGATGGAGTTCGCGCAGCAGGGCGCCACCGTGGTGATCGGCGACACCGACGAGGCCGCCGGCAGCGAGACCGCCGAGAGCCTCGGCGGCCGCGGGCGGTTCGTGCCCTGTGATGTGTCCAGCTCGGCGGACTGCGCACGATTGATGGACGCGGCGGTGGGGGAGTTCGGCCGGATTGATGCGGTCATGTCCAACGCCGGCATCGACGGCAACGGCACCGTCGAGACGTGTGAGGAGGACTCCTGGGACCGAGTGATGGGCGTCAACCTCAAGGGCATGTTCCTGATCTCCAAGCACGCCGTTCCGCATCTGCGCCGAAACGGCGGCGGGGCGATCCTGATGACCTCGTCGGTGTCAGCCTTCTGGGGCGAGCCGGGCACCGTCTCCTACAACGCCGCAAAAGGCGGCATCATCGGCTTGGTCAAAGCCATGGCGATGGATCACGCCGCCGAGGGGATCCGGGTCAACTGCCTCTGCCCCGGGTACCACGACACCGGCATGCCGAGGCGGTTCTTCGCCGCCCAGACCGACCCCGCAGCGATGGAGGCCAAGGTCGACGACCTGATCGCGGCCCGGCGGATCGGCCGTCCGGATGAGCTGGCCCGCACGGCCGCGTTCCTGCTCTCCGACGCCAATCCGTACATCAACGGCTCGGCGATCGTGATCGACGGCGGAATGACGTCAGGCTACCCCTGGCACGGGGAGGCCTGAGCCGTCACCCCACGATGAACTGGTGACTGACCACCTCGCGGTCACCCAGTGCCACCAGCGCGCCGCAGAGGGTGCCCTGGGTGTACTCCGAGCCGGGGTTCAGCACCAGCGTCGATCCGAGCAGCGCGGCAGCCTTGGACTCGTGCACGTGGCCGTGCAGGCCGAGCAGCGGCTGGGCCTCGAGCAGGAACTCACGCACTGCCGTTGACCCCACGGACGTGAGCTTCGGCTCGTTGCCCTCCATCGTCACCACCAGGTCGCTGGTCAGCTCGGGAGCCTTGTCCAGGTCGGTGCCCCACGGCGGCGGGTGCAGCACCGCTATCAGGTTGGGCGGATCCTCGACCTCGGCGAACATGGCGTCGATGCGCTCCCGCAGCTGGGCCTCGTCCAGCTCGCGAGGCGAGTCCCACGGGGTGATGTTGGAGAACCCGGTGGTGATCATCTCGTGGTTCTCGCTGATGCGCACGCGGCTGCCCTCGACGAACTCGACCACGTCGGAGTTCTGCAGCGGCGCGTCGATCTCCCAGAAGTCGTCGTTCCCGGGAGTGATGTAGCAGCGGATGCCGGTACCTCGCAGCCGATCCTCGGCGAGGGCGACCCACCGTTCGATGCTCTCGGCCACCACCTGGGTGAACACCGTGTCGCGGTGAGCCTCGTCTGCCAGCGCCTCCAGCTCGTCCCGTTCTCCGCTGACCGGGTACTGGCCGTTGTCGCGGATCCTGGTCTCGAGCTCGGCCTTCTCGGCGTCGTCGATGTCGATGTACTCATGGTCGTGGTAATGCGCCGACCACCCGCGCGGCGTGCGCACGATCGGGATCAGCACCTTGCCGGTGATGTCGCCGCCCAGGATCAGATGCTGGACGTCGTAGAACTTGCCGGCATTGAGGAACTTCCGGAAGCACCGCTCGGAGCCGTGCACATCGGTCGCGAAGAAGAGCCGGAGGTCTGTCGGCCCCCGGCCCTTTTCGCGCTTCTTTCGTGAAAACACTCCCAAATCAGTCTGGCGGAATCGCCTTGTATGCCAAGTCGAGGTCGACGCCGTGCCCGGAGGCAATCGATCGCGCCCCCAGGAACCAGACCGCCGCCGCGACCAGCACGATCACCGGTGCCAGGATGGTGAGTGTGTAGTAGCCGCCCACCAACCCAAGGTTCTCGTGGAAGTAGTACACGAGTGCCAGGGCGAACGAGCCGGTGCAGATCGACAGGAACCCGGCCACCGGCAGCACCTCGACCCCGGCGACCTTCCATTGGGCCGCCGACCCGTTGTACAGATCAGGACGCCGCCACTTGATCACCAGCGCCGAGACCCCCACCATCACGATCGGGATGTAGGCAAACACCTGCATGATCGCGAAGATCTTGAAGAAGTTGTTGTCCCACACCACCCATGCCGCCGAGGCCACGGCCACGATGAAGGTGACGGTGATCGCGATCACCGGGGTGTGCGAGCGCTCGTTGACGTCAGCCAGTTTGGACGGCGCGAGGTTGTCGAACGACCACGTGAAGAACCCGCGCTGAACCATCGCCTGGTTGATGTAGAGACCCGGCAGCAGCCAGCCGATGAACGTCAGCGCGAGAATCGTGACGATGCCCGCGGTGCCGGTGGCGAGCGCCGAGAAGTAGGCGTAGCCGGCCGAGCCCACCGGACCGGCCGAGAAGTTCCCCGCCAGGGCCGACGTGAAGAAGTCATAGCCGACCGTGTGCAGGAAGATGTAGATGCTGATCAGCAGCAGGATTCCCTGGCCGAGGCCGGCGCCGACCATGGTGCTGATCTGGCGCTTGCGCTGTCCGGCACCCTTGAACTCGGCGGACATGTACGTGCCCCACCAGGTGAACAGGGTGACCCCGATCATGGTGTAGATCGCGCCGATCGTCTCCTTGGTCGACCAGCCGCCCTCGGACGGCAGCAACCCGGAGCCCTTGGCCTTGTTCACCGTCGCCTGGTACGTGCCGGAGCCGACCGTGTTGTCCACCGTGTCCTTGAAGCTGGAGTGGCTGGTGAACAGCAGGATGATCATGTCGATCGCAAATCCGACGGCCGCAATCAGAAAGAGGATCGTCATGGTGCGGACGATCACTCTGGTTCCGCGCATCGCCAAACCGCTTGTGATGATCAGCGCGATTACTGCGATCACGAACGACAGGCTCTTGTTGTGGCCGTCCGTGTCGGTTGCCCAATTTGTGAATGTGGACGAGTTATTTACCGATCCAATTACGGAGAATGCCGGTGACAGTCCCTGCGTGCCGAACCACCACGCCCACAGCCCCATGGCGATCGCGGTCGAGATGAAAACAGACAGGTTGCTGGCCAACCCGATGATGGGATGGAGCACCCGAGAGTTGAACGTGTAGTCGCCGCCGATGCGCGGAATCGCAGCGCTCATCAGCGAGAACATGACCCACACCGGGATCCCGATGACAAGCGCCACGATCAGCGCTACATACGGGTTTGAGCGTGGAAAGAGCACGAGAGCAAAGAGACCGAAGACGACCGCAAGCCCGAGCGGCGTGGTCGACGCGGCGTTGAATAACAGCTGATCGAGTCCGGTGACCTGGCGAACGAGCCCCGTTGCTTTTCGGGCGTATCCGCCCGGAGCCACCGGTGCACTCGACCCGCCCTCACTGATCGATCCGACATCGCTCATGGAGATCCTCCTCTCCGCAGAAAGCGCTCCGATACCGGATGGCACGGAGTTGATTTGAACGATACAATAGTGATCGGCAGTGCGCAGGTCAAGAGGGGGCGAAGGCGAGTTAGACTGCCGAA
>CAVSFZ010000003.1:0-87152 GCA_963727235.1 uncultured Actinomycetes bacterium | reverse complement strand
CGCTGGCAGGAGACCTGCGGCGGGGAGCGCTGCCCGCTTCACAGCCTCGTCGTCCCCAACCTGTGCAACGACGGGCACGACTCGTGCGGCGGCATCTCACCCGTGGCTGAGGAGGATCGATTCATGTCGGAGTGGATGCCCAAGATCGCATCGTCGCCCGACTACAGAGCGGAAACCTGGTGGTTGTGCTGACCGCCGACACCTCCGCTGGTAGAGGACACCAGCAACCATCTGGCCACGATCGTGATCACCCCGTCGATACGACCACACACAGTGGCGAGCGCCGACTTCAACCACTATTCGCTGCTGCGGATGAGCGAGGACGTCACGGGCGTCAAGACCCACCTCGGCGCGGCCGCAACCGCCCCCGACATGCTGTCGGCGTTCGGCCTCTCACCGGCGTCGGGCGGATGCGTGCGAAGTAGAGGCTCAAGGTGATGCCCTCGACGGCGCAGAACACCACGAACGGCGTCAGCCGCTTCGTCTCGAAGTAGCGCATCAGGTATCGCACGGAGACGTAGGCGGCCGCCGCGGCGCAGACAGATGCCGCAAGCGCCTGGCCCCGCACGCCATCCCCTGTGGATCCGAACAGATCCGGGAGCTTCAACACCGCTTGGCGCCGATCACCGGCGTGGCGAGCAGGAACGCAAACCGCGCCGCGTCCTCGTTCGAGAGACCGACGCGCAGCCCGCCGGCCATCGAGGCGCCCGAGCGCGAGAACCCGGGAATCAGCGCCAGCGCCTGGGCCGCGCCGATCGCTAACGCGCCGCCCCAGGACACCGACGTGGCCACCCGCGTGTCGGATGCGGGTCCATCCTGGGCCTGCGGCAACCGGCGCCCGGCGCCGCAGCACCTCGGCGCCGAACAGCATCAGTCCGTTGAGAATCAGGAAGAAGGCGGCCGAGCGAGGCGAGGCGAACGTGACGGAGGCGATCCTGAAGCGCCAGCCCGAGAATCCCGGCGGGGATCGTGCCGGCGATCAGCAGCCACCCCAGGCGGCCGTCGGGGTTGTCGACGGCGACGCCGCGCTCGCTGACACTTCGAGCAAGGCCTTTGACGATGCGCACCCAGTCGTCCCAGAAGAACCCAAGTAGCACGAGTGCCGTCGCCAGATGCGTCGCGACCAGGAACGAGAGAAAGTACCGGTCGTTCTGGTGGATGTTCCAGCCGAACAGATGGGGTAGCACCACACTCTGCCCCAGGCTGGAGATCGGGAGCAACTCGGCAACTCCCTGGATCAGCCCGAGGATGATTGCCTGTGCATAGGTTATTGGCGCTGCCGTCAGCAACGTCACCATTCACTCCGATTCTGACACGCGATCGTGAACAACTCGTGAGCAGCGGCACCGCCGAAACCTACGGTGCAAACATCGCGAACCCCTGTTGTGTGGTCCCCGCGATCTTGGTGAAGTCGCCCCCGGCGGCGAGGTACCCGTTCCCGGCCGCCGCCGAGCTAAAGACTCCCAGCACGCTGTTGACGCTCGGCGCCACGGCTCGAGAGCACCGGTGAGCTCGTCCACGGCGACCAGGCTTGAGGCGCTTGACCGGCGCAGGACAGGTGTGGCCGCTGCCCTGGGGGCCGCAGTAGTTACCAGTAGTGGCCTCCGGCGTACACGAACCCGCCCGATACCGTGATCGCCTGGATGTTGCCGTCGGTTCCGTCCTGCCAGTTGAGCTTGCCGGACGCCGGATTGAAGGCGGCGAACGTCCCGCCTCCGCCGAGGCCGGCGGCGTAGATGCCGCTTGCGTCAGCGGCCAGGTCGACGATTCCGTAGGACGTGTGGGCGGCCCAGGCAAGCGGCGCACCGGACGCCGGGTTGAGCGCCGCGATGTGGTTCTGGCTCGAGCCCGAAGCGTGTGTGAAGTTTCCGCCGATGACCAGCTTGGTACGATCGGCCGTCATTGTCGTCGACGCCGTCACGGCGGCATCCGCGGTGCCGTTGAACGACGGCGCGATCGTCCCTGTGTTGGCAACCAGCGCCGCCGGGTTGGGATCGATGCGGTGTTGATCGTCGTGAACTGGCCGCCGGCGTCAATTCCGCTGTTGAGCGTGGAGCGTCATCACCTGGGCGTCGGCAGACGGCTTCCCAGGAGGCGTTGACGACGCCGGTTGTGGGGTTCACCGCCGCAAGCCGGGGATGGGCTTTCCCTCCATCTGCGTGAACGAGCCGCCCAGATAGACGGCATTGCCGTTGGCTGTGATGGCCTGGACGACGCCGTTGGCGTTGGGGTTCCACGGCAGCAGCGCGCGGTTGGCGACGTTGATCGCGGCGGCGTGGTTCCGGACGACCTCGCCGCTGCCAGGGGCAGCGCCCGCCGGTCGCACCGACGTGAACTTCCCACCGATGTAGGCGGTGGTGCCCACGATCTTCATCGATGTCACCCGGCCGTTGGTCTGCCAGCTGGGGTTGATGTGCGGCTGCACCACCGCCGCCGACGCCGATGCGACGCCGGCCACCGCCACAACAACAACGCCAAATGCAACGCACCACCCCGAGCCCTCGGAGCCTCGTCACCATCGCCTCCCCATTGACACCCAATCCGACTCAGAGCGTAACCGCACGATCGGATCACGGCAACCCAACTACCTATACGGGTTGTGCGAAACGTTCACGATTCACCGATACGTCACATTCTCAGGATTCTCTCAGGAATTTATGTGACTAATGTTCGCTTCATGCCGGCCACGATGCTGCTGCACACCACGACATCTGACGTCTCTGTAGTGGCAACCCTCGCGAACGTGCTTCTGGTGTGTGTGGGTCGCGGCACCGACGACGGAGTGGTCCAGCTCGCGCGACAGTACTACGAGGACATCTCCGAGCACGACTGGGTGACGCTGGGGGTCGACGGGGACGCTCTCCCCGGCAGGAGGATCGCCACCAGTGTGCTCCCTGCGCCGGTCGAAGGAGGTCTCCCCGTCGCGAACCTGGGCGCCGTCTACTCGTGGGAGTTCCCCGACACCGACCGCGACGCGCTGCTGCATGACCTGATCGCCGCGGGCTAACAGTTCGCGAAAGCCCGTTGCCGCCAGACGCGTGACGCGGCGGCCCACGATCTCAAGTCGCCGCCGCGCCGGGCCGATACACGGGCAGTCTCATTTAGAGATCCACGCTACTGCTCGTCCTGCGGCGCAGGCCTAACGCCCGGTGCCGAGTTCTGCGCAAATTGTGGCGCGAACGCGACCGGTGCCGCGGAGGCCGTTGTGCTATCCGGCTGGTGGAGGCGGGTCGGTGCGTATCTGCTCGACAGCCTGATCATCACCGGATTCATCCTGGCGATCGCCGCCGTCGTCGGCCTGTTCGCGCTCGCTGGCGGTGTCAAGCATGTCTCCTCGGGCGGGTACGACTTCACCTACACCGAGCCCTCACATGACAGCTACGGCAACTACACCGGAGATGTTCAGCAGCACTACCACCTGCTGATCGCCCCCTGGTTCTGGTTGATCGCCGTACTCGGAATCCTGGGTGTGCTGGCTGTGTACTGCTGCTATGCAGGCCTCTTGATGCGCAGGCCGGGCAAGCACAACGGTCAGACCTGGGGCCGCCAGGCCACCGGGATCCGGGTCGCGCGCGACTCGGGAGAGCCGGTCACGTTCTGGTTTGCGTTCGTGCGAGATGTGTTGATCAAGGTGCTTCTGGTCGGCGTGATCGGGGCGATTCCGTTCGTCGGATGGATCGGCGAGATCGTCTGGTTCCTGTGGCCGCTGTGGGACAAGACCAACCGCGCGCCGCAGGACATGATGGTGAACACCCACGTGATCCGCGTTGACGATCGGCTGCAGCCAGCATGGTCACACCGATCGCTGTGCAGTAACCACGTTCAGGCCAACACGACCACCTGCGTGCCCGCCGAGAAAGCCGTAGGCCCACTTCGTCGTCCGGTACCGGCACCCGTACGCAGCCGTGCGATGCCGGGTAGGCCGGAACCGGCGTGTACTCGTGGAAGGCGATCTGCACGGTGAAGTAGCTGGCGTACGGCAGCCACACTTTGAACGGCACCGACCACGAGTTCCGCTCCTTGCGGAACACGGCGTAGCGGCCGGGCGGGGTGGGCGTGGCCGCTGCCCCACTGAGGAGACGTGAACGACCCGCACCGCGGCACGCTCGTCGAGATGGGGTTGCGCGAGGCCCTGCCCGTTTCGCACCTCGACCCGGCGGGAGGCTCCGGTGCTGAGCGGCGTGATCGCGGTGGCCTTGGCGAGCGCCTTGGCCATGCGGACCGACCACGCCGTCGCGGCCCAGGCCCTGCCGAGGAAAGCCTGGAAGCCGATCACCGCCTGTTGATCGCGTAGTCGTTGGTGCCGGTGGCCGCACCGGGCGGAAGGAACTTGAGCGCGATCAGCTTGTTCTGGACGTCCTTGGTGGTCGGAAGCGCGGTGGTGGGTGGCTTGGGCGGCTTGGTCGGAGGCGTCGTCGGCTTGGGCGGCGGCTCTTTGTCGGCCGAACGTACCGCCGTCGGCATCGGTGAGCGTCGCGATTGTGCGACCGGCGACCGACACGGTCGCGGCCTTGACGTCTTTGAACTGCTCGGCGGTGAACACCACCTGGGCAAGCCGGCCCTGCAACTCGGAGTCGGCGGCGTCCTCGGGCAAATCGTTGAGACCCGACGTGAATGCCTTGGTGACCTCGACCACGGCTTTGCCACCGGCGGTGATCGATACCTGCTCGAGCCGCGCCTGGGCCGGGATCACAGTCTGCACATCCTGACTCTGCTCCTCGGCGGTCGGCCCTTTGAAAAGCGACCGGAGCGCGGCTCCCAAGGCCGTCTCACCGTCGGGGCGACGTCGTAGCACCGGCCCCAACTGCTCGCCCTTGAGGAAGAACACCTTCATGGTGGCGGGCGCCGCCGGCGTGGTGGTCGTCTCGGTGACGGTGCTCGTCACCGTGTTTGTCACGGTCGCAGTGCTCGCCGGCTCCGAGGAACCCGAACCCGAGCAGCCCGCCGCGATCACGAGCGCTAACAGCGCACACACACGAGCATCAACCGTCCGGAGCGGGCGCCGACTGCCACGCGAGGCACTGTCGTGCCTTCAAACTCGGACGCTTCCAATCTGATAGCGCAGAAGCTATATTCTAAGAAGATGAGCGAGCGCCACCCCGACCGACTCCGACGGACGCAGCTGCCGGCGCTGGCGGTCTGGGCAGTGGTGATCGGCGCGCTCCTGTGGTATGCCGTCAGTCGGCCCGGAATCCCAATTGAGCTTGCCGCGCTGGCCGCGATTGCGGTGGGAGTCGGCCTCGGCATGTCGCTCAGACCGAAGTGGTTTTCCCTGGGTTTCGTTCCCCTCATTGTGTTCATCGTGGGCGGCGTCCTGCTCTCCACGCAGGTGTCCAACTCGCACGGATTCGAGGGTGGCGACTGGTCAGACGCCGCCGCGGCGGCACTCGCAGGGGTACTCACCGGGGGTATGGCCAGCATCGCCTTCCTGGCGACGTTCCTCGCCCGAACGCCACTCCGCACCCTGGTTGCCGGCCGCTAGCTAGCCGGCCCGCGCGGCGCCGCGATTCCCGCCAGATACGACTCGACTCCGGTCTGGTCGTCGATGCCGGTGCGCAGCCCGATGTAGCCGTCCGGCCGCACCATCACCAGCCCGCGCACCCCGATCTCGTACCGGTTGGCGATCAGCCGATCGGGATCGAAGACCACCCGGTCGAACGCGGCGTTGTCCGAGCCAGGGGCCGACCAGCACATGTCGGCGCACCGGCGCCCTGGAGCTCGATGGGAGCGGGCACCACGTGCGTTCCGGAGACGTACAGCGCCGTGTGACCGGTGGCCGCCGCGAGCACCGTGTGGAGTGCCGGCTGGATCCCCACGACGTCGGGTGCCGCATCGCCGGGCCGCGGGCCACCGTGGTCGGCGCGCCCGGTCGCCACGATCGGGCTGTCGCGATAGGCGACGTCGACCTCCTCGGTCTCGTCGGCCAGGCGTGATCGGATCGGGGCCAACCCGATGGCGGTGTGGATGACGAAGTTGCGGAGCTTCCGCTCGAGCTCGTGGTGCAGCGTGCCGAGGTTGGTCATCCGCGTCGTCTGGGTGATCACCCGGGCCGCCACCGAGTGGCGCTCGGCGTTGTAGCTCTCCAAGAGGACCGGCGCAGCCTCGCCGCGGGCTGCGGACTGCGACTTTCCAGCCCAGGTTGAAGGCATCCTGCATGCCGGTGTTCATCCCCTGGCCGCCGGCCGGACTGTGAACGTCAGCCGCATCGCCCACCAGGAACACCCCCAGGCCGAACCGGTACACCGGCACCTGGGCGTGGTGGATCTCGAAGATCGTGATCCAGTGCGAGGAGCGCAGCACGATCCCGTGGGCGCGCTGGTCGGCGATCGCCTGCATCGCCTCGAGCGTCGGCTGGGAGTCGTCGCCGTGATCGATCTGGGCGATCAGGCGCGGCCGGTCGCCCACCATGGGGAAGACCAGCAGCGGGCCGGCATCTGCCAGAGACGAATCATCGACGTACGGTCGAGGTCGTAGTCGGCCTCGACATCCCCCAGGAGGAACCGCTCGCCCACGAACGACCCCTCCAGCTTGGTGCCGACGACATCGCGCACCGTGCTGTGGCTGCCGTCGGTGCCCGCGATCCACGAAGAGACGATCGTCCGCTCGCGGCCGTCGGAATCGCGCACGGTCGAGCGCGCCTGGCTGACCTCCGCGTCCTGCTCGAATCCGACCAGTTCGACTCCCCGTTCCGATGGTCACGCCGAGCTCGGCGAGCCGTTCGGTGAGCACCCGCTCGGTGTCGGTCTGAGCGGTCGAGATCGAAAACGGGTAAGGGCTGTCGACCGTGTCGAGTCCAACCAGGCCCAGCACCTTCCGCCCGCGTGGAACTCTGCCGCGACGGTGTGAACCCCCGACGCGATCAGGCTGTCGACCACCCCCAGTCGCTCCATCATCTCGAGGCTGCGGGCATGCACGATGATGGCCCGCGATTCGTCGGTGGGCCCGGTCAGCTTGTCGATCACCCGGATCGCGACGCCGCGGCGGGCCAGGTCACGGCCAACACCAGGCCCACCGGCCCAGCACCACCACCAGCACCGACGGTGAGCCGGAGCTCATGGCGTCGGCAGGTAGGACAGCGTGTCGTCCGCGTAGTTGTTCGCGTAGGTGGTGGCTCCGTAGCTGACGAGATCCAGCGGCTCAGCGCGAGGCTGATCTGCTGCCCGACCTTGAGCGTTGCTGTGTTGATGACCGAGATCGTGCCGATCATCGGTACGTCAGGGAAGGTCGAGTCCAGCACCAGCGCCTTGGTGCCGGCCCTGTTCAGGATCACCGATCAAAGCGTTCGGCCCGGAGTTGCCGGGGAACGCTTTCAGCGCGCCGATGAAACCGATCTGCTTGCCGGTCGAGCGGTTCAGTACCGTGATCCCGCCGAGCCCTGACACCCACACCCGCTTGCCGTTGGGGCTGAAGGCGACACCGGAGCACGGCCCGCCTTGGTCGATCAGTAGGCGCACCACCGTCTGGGTGCTGCCATTGATGACCCAGATAGGCCTGTTGCGCGCTGCCCACCAGACCGACCGGGCCGCCGGGAGCGACCGTGACGTTCTGGGGATCCTGCGCCAGCTGGATCTGTTTGATCAGCTTGTCGCTCGCCGCATCGACCACCGCCACCTTCTGCGGCTCGACAGGTTCCCGACGTAGGCTCGCCCGTTGGTCGCTGTGATGTCCGCCGCTCCAAAGCCGACCGCAACGGTGCCCGTGACCGTCCGGGTGGTGGTGTTCATGATCAGCATCTTGTTCTTCTGGTTCTGGCCGATGTAGGCCTGGCGCCGTTTTGCACCAGCCCGATAGCCGTCTGCCCGTGGTTCACGCCGGTGCCTACCTCGGCTGTCTGCGTGTTCGTCTTGAGATCGATGAAGGACACGCTGCCGTCGTTGGCCACCACCATCTGAGCCCGCTCGGCCGAGATCGCCATCGCGATCGGGTTACTCCCAACGCCGATCGTGGGGGGCGCGGCCGCCGCCGCCAGCGCCGGGAAGACCAGCAACGACACCAGCACCGATTGCCGGCAGTACACGTTTCGTCGACATGAGATCAATCACCTCGTCAAATCGGGGGCCGAGCGATGCGTGAGGCACGCTACCACCAACCGCCGGGCTCAGAGCTGCAACCCAACCTGAGCAAAATCTTGCGCCAACACGTTTGTGGATTCAGCAAGGTGGCCGTCTCGATTGCACGCCTTGCAGGACTTTTGTAGAGTGGCGTGCCTTGGGTCCAGAGAGCGGGCGGCAATTCGTCTGGCAGGCGGCTGCGCGCGTCATTTTATGGAGGGTTTGGATGCTGCACGGATCACGATGGAAGCACGTCGTCCTGATCGCGGCGACAGGTGGGCTGGTAGTCGCTGCAGGAGCGTCGGCGGCATCGGCCGCCAACGGAGCACGCGAGTTGCTTCCGGCAAGCACACCCACTTGGGCGAAAGCGGCGCCGGTGGCGAGCGCGTCCGATTCGGCCTCGGTGGCGGTTCGTGTGTACCTGGCGCCCCGAGGCGGTGTGGCGGCCGTCAAGGCGGCCGTGACCGCGGTGTCCACCCCCGGAAACGCGCAGTACCGGCACTTCCTCACGCCAGCCCAGTACCGGGCGCGGTTCGAGCCCACCGCGGCACAGGTGGCCAAGGTCAGCGCCTGGCTCCACTCCAGCGGCCTGCGGGTCGGAGGGGTTGAGCCGTCGCGGCGATACATCTCCGCGGCCGGCAACGTGGCGGTGGCGGAGAAGGCGTTCGGCACAACGCTGAACGTGTACCGCCACGGCGGACGGCTGCTGCGTGCGCCGGCGGCAAGCGTCAGCGTGCCCTCGTCGGTGTCTGGGTCGGTGATCGGTGTTACCGGGCTTGCAACCGCCGCGCCGAAGCTGCCGAAGTTTTCCGACCCACCCCCGCCGGCCACCGTCAGCGCCCGCCCGTGCTCGCTCTCATATGGGCAACTGGTGGCCAAGACCAAGGCCGACTACGACACCCCGCTGCCGAAGTTCAAGGGCAAGTACCGTGATTACGGGGTGTGCGGCTACGTCCCGTCGCAGCTGCGCAGCGCGTATGGCGTCAGCTCGACCGGGCTGACCGGCAAGGGTGCGACCATCGGCATCGTCGACCCCTACGCGTCGTCGACGATCCTGGAAGACACCAACCGCTACTCCAAGCGCCACGGCGACCCCGGGTTTGCGGCTGGGCAGTTCACCCAGAAGCTGCCGGCGAAATTCAGCCATGGCGCACTCTGCGACGCCCCGGTTGGTCCATGGAGCGAACGCTCGACATCCAGGCCTCCCACGGGATGGCGACGGGTGCGCACGTGATGTACTACTCGGCGGGCAGCTGCCTCGACGTCGATCTGCTGGCGACGCTCGCGCGGGCGGTTGACGACAACCGCGTGGACATCGTCTCGAACTCGTGGGGCGGATACGACCAGGACGAGACCAGCGGGGACATCGCCGCCTACGAGCAGGTCCTCCTGCAGGGCGCGCTGCAAGGGATCTCATTCCTGTGGTCGTCCGGCGACGACGGCGACGAGCAGCTCTCAACCGGCCTTCGGCAGACCGACTATCCGGCGTCGGATCCGTGGCAGACCGGCGTCGGTGGCACCTCCACCGCGATCGCAATCAGCGGCAGGATGAGCTGGCAGACCGGTTGGGGCACAAACAAGTACGACCTGTCGGCCAACGGCCGTTCGTGGGTGAAGACCGGCGCCAACCCGTTCTGGTACGGCTCGGGCGGTGGCTACTCGACGCTCTTCAACCGACCGGCGTATCAGCATGGGGTCGTTACCGGCGGCGCTCCCGCCGGACGGGCCGTGCCGGACGTGGCCATGAACGGCGATCCCATCACCGGCATGCTGGTCGGCCAGACGGAGACCTTCCCCCACGGCGTTCGCTACGGCGAGACCCGCTGGGGAGGTACCAGCCTGTCATCGCCGCTGATGGCGGGCATGCTTGCGGATGCGCTCCAGCACACCAAGAGCGTGGCCGGAGCACACGCCCGGTTTGGGTTCCTGAACCCGGCGCTGTACGCGCAGGCACGGGCACATGCGGGCACGCTCACCGACGTCAAGGGCGTCCATACCGGCGACGGCAACGTGCACCCCGCATACGTCAACGGCATCACACCCGCCGATGGAATCCTGTACGACGTGCGCACGTTCAACCAGGATTCCAGCCTGGTGACCAAGCCGGGCTGGGACGACGTGACGGGGCTCGGCACGCCCAACGCGCTCTTCCTGACCGCCTTCGGTAACTGACCGAGGCACAGATGTACGCCGGGCGGCACCGACCCGCCCGGCGTACGGTGCGTTGCAGGAGGTGAATAACGGTGCCAGGCACCGTTGTTCACCGATGGAGCAAAGCTTCATCACAAGCCACACAACCCATGAGGTCACCACGGCGAGCGGCCACCTGTGCCCAGCCAGAGCAGCCCGAGCATCAGTCCGAATGGTGATAAGACGGCAATCACCACCACCTCACCGGCGAAACGCCACGCCCTTGCTGGCCCATCTGCGCGGTCACGGCATCCGGAGAGTTCCCAGTCCACGGGGTGGCGTACCGACATTAGACTGCCGAAAACCCCGCCGAAAGGGTGCCACCTTCGCATGTCGCAATCCACTCCTGAACCCGAATTCTCCGGCCGCGTGGCGGCCGTTACCGGTGCCGCCAGCGGCATCGGCCTGGCCTGTGCAACGCGATTCGCGGCGCTGGGCGCGAAGGTCGCCTTGATCGACCGCGACGCCGCCGCTGCCGCGTCACGAGCCGAGGCGATCGGTGGCTCCGTAATCGGCGTCGGCGCCGACGTGTCCAGCGCCGCGGAGGTCGATGCCGCAATCGCCACCGCCACCTCGAGCCTGGGGCCGGTTGATGTGCTGGTGTGCTCGGCCGGCATCGGCGGAGACTCGCTGCACACCGTCGAGGTGACCGACGAAGAATGGCGGCGAGTGTTCGCGGTCAACTGCGACGGCGTCTTCTACGCCAACCGCGCTGTGCTGGGCGGAATGGTCGAGCGCGGCTACGGCCGGATCGTGAACGTGGCGTCGATCGCCGGCAAGGAGGGCAACCCGATGGCGGCGGCCTACTCGGCCAGCAAGGCGGCCGTGATCGGCATGACCAAGTCGATCGGCAAGGACGTCGCCGGATCCGGAGTGCTCGTCAACTGCATCGCCCCGGCGGTGATCCGCACGCCGATCCTGGAGCAGCTGTCCCAGGAGCACGTCGATTACATGCTCGAACGGATTCCGCTGGGACGGATGGGCGAGGCCGACGAGGTGGCCGAGCTGGTCGCGTTCCTGGCCAGTGAGCGGCTGTCGTTCTCGACCGGCGCGACCTACGACATCTCGGGCGGCCGCGCGACATTCTAGCGATGCACGGCGAGCTGTGGCTGATGCCTGCCGGCTACACCACCATGTGAGCAGTGACACGGGTGCCGCACTCCAGCCGTTGATACTCGACCGTCTCGCTCAGCGCCTCAACGATTTGCAGCCCCAGCCCCGGATCGTTCGGTTCGGGGAATCCGACGCCGTGATCGGTCACGCTCATCTCCAGGTGCACGCCGTCGGAGCGCACCAGCACCTCGACGTCGCCGGGCTCGTCGGGGTAGGCGTGCCGCACCGCGTTTCCCACGAGCTCCGAGACGCACAGCAGGGCGGAGACGCTGGCGACCGGGTCACGGGCGCCCACTGCGAAGTGCGCCGCCAGGGCGTTTCGGGTGAGCGGCACCGAAGCCGCCACAGCCGCCACCGTCATGCGAAATTCGTCGATGACCATACATGGTGCTACCCGCGCTAACCGAACGCAAACGGGTGCGTAGGACCGAGGCGGCGAGCCGTCGCGCGGTTTGCCGGTGGGCCGAACGGGGCAGTGCTCAACGGTGCCGGCCGAATTCTCAGTGCTGCTCGACGTCGATGGGACGTTGGTGGACTCCAACTACGTGCACGTGGATGCGTGGGCGCTGGCGTTCGCCGAAAACGGACATCCGGTGCCGTCATGGCGGATCCACCGCACCATCGGCATGGGCGGCGACCGGTTCGTCAGCGAGCTGATCGGCGAGGCGGCAGACGCCGAGATCGGTGCTGCCGTTCGCGACGCCCACGACGAACTCTTCAAACGGTGGATCGGTGATGTGCAGCCACTGCCCGGTGCGCATGCCCTGCTGCAGGCGTTGCGAGAGCTGGGGCTGGCGGCGGTGCTGGCCAGCTCGGCCGGCGAAGCCGAGGTGCTCCACTATCTCGATCTGCTCGACAGCCGCAACCTGGTCGCCGCGTGGACGACCGCCGACGACGTGGAGCACACCAAACCCGAGCCCGACCTGATCGAGGTGGCCATCGAGAAGGCCGGCGTGCCGGCCGTGGTGATGGTGGGCGACTCGGTGTGGGACTGCCGGGCAGCGGCGCGGGCAGAGGTCCCCACGGTGGTGCTGCTCTCGGGTGGGATCTCCGCGGTCGAGCTCCTGGATGCCGGGGCCCACCGCGTCTATCGCGACGCCGCCGAGCTCACGGAGAATCTCGAAGCGGTCGTTTCCACCCTGGTGACGCGAAAACGGGTCGAGCTCGCTCGTGAATAACGGTGCCGGGCACCGTTATTCACCGCGGCGCGGTAGGGTCAGCGGGACTCCAATCTTGCCGGGGAGCCCTGTAGCCCATGGACATCGAATCGCTTCGCACGCAGCTCGCTGACGCGATGGCCGCCGAGGACGAGGACGGATACGTCGAGCTGATGCATCCTGACGCGGTGTTCACGACCGTGGCCTTCGGCGACCAGCAGGTGTTCCGGGGACGGGCCGGTGCTCGTGAGTGGTGGGCGAAGCGCGAGGACGCGGTCGTCTACGACGTCTACAGCACCCACGTCGAGCGGATCTCGCCCCACGCGATCGTGATCGACGCGCGCATGCGGCACGGCGAGGCCGGGCAGGGCGTGGAGGACGCCAACGCCATGTGGTTGGTGATCGAGAGGGATGGACTGGTTTGGCGGTACCAGCCGGTCGACTCCAAGACCGACGCCCTTACCATCCTGGAGACTCTGGGTGAATAAATGGTGCCAGGCACCATTTATTCACGCATGGGCGGGGTGCCGAGCAGGGCGGCGACCAACTCTTCGACCCTGATCGGTTTCGAGATGTAACCGTTCATGCCGGCCTCGATGCAGCGCTCGCGATCACCGTCCATCGCGTTGGCGGTCATCGCCACGATCCACGGCCGGTCGGGCAGAGGCACCTGCTCGACGATGTTGCGGGTTGCCTCCAGGCCGTCCATCTCCGGCATCTGCACGTCCATCAACACCAGGTCGTAGCGCTGCCGGCCGACCGCCTCGATCGCCTCGATGCCGTTGCCGGCCAGATCGGCGTCGTAGCCCATCCGGCCGAGCAGCCGGACGGCGAGCTTCTGGTTGACCGCGTTGTCTTCCACCAGCAGGATCCGCAAGGGGTGGTTGGCGGCATGCTCCGGATCGAGATCGAGCTTGCCCATCCCCGGGCCTGACCCGTTGGCTGGGGTCTGATCGGCGGCGGCACCGGTGGCAATGGTGAGGTGAAACGTGCTGCCCTGCCCCGGAATGCCGGCGCTCTCGACCCACATGGTGCCGCCCATCGCCTCGGCCAGCCGCTTTGAGATCGCAAGTCCCAGCCCGGTGCCGCCGTACTTTCGGCTGGTGGCGGCGTCGGCTTGGCTGAACGACTGGAACATCCGCCCCATCGCCTCCTCGGGGATCCCGATGCCGGTGTCTGCCACGGCGATGTGCAGCTGCAACCCGCCGTCGGCCGGAGGCGGTGCCATCTCGGCAGTCAGGATCACGCTGCCTGTCTCGGTGAACTTGACCGAGTTATTGAGCAGGTTGAGCAGGATCTGCCGCAGCCGGCTGACGTCTCCCATCAGCATCGCGGGGACGTCCGAGTCGATCCGGGCCTCCACCACCAGCCCCTTGTCCACCGCCAGCGACCGGATCAACGCCACCGCACCGTCGACGCATTCGCGCAGGCTGAAGGGCGCTGTCTCGAGCTCCATCCGCCCGGCTTCGATCTTGGAGAAGTCGAGGATGTCGTTGATGATCGAGAGCAGCGCCTCGCTGGAGGTGCGGATGATCGTCGCCTCCTCGCGCTGTTCGGAATCGAGATCGCTTCGCAGCAGCAGGCCGCTCATCCCGATCACCGCGTTCATGGGGGTGCGGATCTCGTGGCTCATCGCCGCCAGGAACGTGCTCTTGGCGGCGTTGGCCGAGTCCGCCGCATCGCGTGCCTCCTGAGCGCTCGCATACAGCCGGGCGTTGTCCAGGGCGATCATCGCCAGCTGCGCGAACCGCTGCAGCCGCTCCACCTCCGACTCGGAGAACGACCGGGGATCCGACACGCCGCGCGCCACGCCCAGCGCGCCGATGGCGGCATCGCCCGAGGTCAGCGGCACACTCACCATCGCGCGGATCCGGCCCCGCGGGAAGGTCGGCACCCGCTCTGCCCAGCTGTCGTAATCGTCCACCACGGTCGGCTCGAGCGTCTGCATCACCCGCCCGGCAAGGCCCTCGCCCTGCGCCACCGGGAGATGCGTGTCCTCCTCGAACACGCCGATCGCCGCACGTGTCTCGAGCGTCGCCTGTGACTCGTTCAGCATGTACACATAGCCGTGTTCGGAGCCGATCAGCTCGAGCGCACGCGCCAGCACCTCGTGCAGCAGGTCGTCGATGTCGAGCCGGTGCATCACTCCCAGTGAGGTCTCATGGAGAGCCTCCAGCTCGGCGTTCTGCAGCGCCAACTCCTCGGTGCGATCGGCCACGCGCTGCTCCAAGCCCTCCAACGTATCGCGCAGCTGACCGGTCATGTCGTTGAACGCACCCGCCAGCGTGCCGATCTCGTCACTGGAGGTGACCGGCGCCTCCCGCGTGAGGTCGCCGGCGGTGACGGCGGTGGCGGTCTCGGTGATGGCAAGGATCGGCCGAGCGATCCTCCGCGACGCGAAGTAGATGCCGATGCTCATCAGGAGCACCACGCCCACGCCGATCGCGCCGATCTCGAGCGCGAGCTTTCGGGCCGGCGCAAACGCCTCATCCTGGGTCATCTCCACCAACAGGGCAGCGTCGCGCTCGGGCAGCCAGCGGTACATGCCGATCACCGGCACGCCCTTGTAGTCGGTGTAGAGCCCCTGACCTGATTGCCGCGCCACAGCGCTGTCGATCCCCGTGGAGTGGATCGCACCGGCGTACTGCCCGGTGGCCAGGATCTTGTTGACGAACCGGTGATCGCGGCCGACCAGGTAGGCAGCCCCGCTGGTGCCGAGACCCTGATGGGGCAGCACGATCCCGTCGATCCGCTCCAGGTTGAGGTTTGCGGCCAGCACCCCGATCCGAAGGCCCGACCCGTTGTGGAGGAAGAGCGGCGTGGAAACCGTGATCGCGGGCTGGCCGGAGAGGGTGGACGTGTACGGGTTTTCCACCGCCGTGTGCGACAACCCGTTTCGGAAATATGCGGCCTTGGCCTGCGACTTGCCGGTGTCCTCCGGCACAGTCGAGACCACCACCCGACCCGAGGGGCTCAGCAGCAGAAACTCCTCGGCGTCGGTGGTGCGCCGCACGACCTGTGTCAGCTGCTGGGCCAAGTCGTTCTTGGCCTGCAGCCGCCGGCTGGGAATCGCGTTTGGCTTGAGCAGGATGTGGGCCTCGTTGTCGACCTGACGGAGCGTGCCCACGAACACGAGGTTGCGCTGCTGATCTGCGACCCAGTTGTCCAGTGCACCGGTCTTGGCGTCGGCGACCGCGCCCAGGCGGGCGTACACCGAAGACTCGAGCGATGCCTTCGCGCGGTAGTAGGTGACCACGCAGACGATCGCCACCATCACGATCGACAGCACCAGGAACGACCCGACCAAGCGGGCCATCAGGCTGCGGCTGAATAACCGCAGCCCTCGCGGGCCGCGGGGTTCGGTCAACCCGTCACCGACGACGGGATGTTCTGATGCAGCTGTTCGACGCTGTAATCGGCGGACGGTGAGCCGTAGTCCTTGCCGAAATACTTCATCGAGAGCGCCTTCAGCTCTCCGTCCTTCTGTGCCTTGGCGACGATCTGGTCGATCCGCTGGGCGAACGCGGCCTGCGCGAGCGACGAGCTCTTGTCCAAGAACCCGGTGAGGTACATGGTGAAGGCGTCACCCTTCAAGGGCCGCAGATCCTCACCCTGATTGATGGCCTCCATGCCCACGGCCTCGGCCGAGAGGTAGGCATCGATCTCGCCCTTGGCCGTCGCCCGCAGTCCCGGCGGCTCTGACGCGTAGTCCACGATCTTTGGGTTCTGGACGTCCCGGGTGATGTCCAGGCCCGGGATCTTGAGCGTGCCCAGCAGGTAGAACTCAACGGTGCAGCTATCGCACACACCGATGCTCTTGCCGTCCAGATCGCTCGGCTTCTGGTACGGCGATGACGTGCGCACGAAGTAGCGCTGCGGCTCGAACCGGTACGGAGTGGTCATCCACAGCCGCTTCATTCGATCGGTGTTGATCGCCCCGGATCCGTAGGAGAGATCCCACCGGTCGCCCCACTGGCCGGCGGTAATCTCGGTCCACGACGGTGTGACGAAGCACGGCTCGACACCCAGAGCTTTGGCGACCAGCTTACCGGTGTCGACGTCATAGCCGGTCATCTGGTTTGCGGTCAGCTGGTTGGCGGTGCACTTCGTGTTGGCGAGGCGCTTGGCGCCCTTGACCTGCATCGACTGCGGCGGGTACGCGGGATCGGTCGAGAGCACCAGCGTGCCTCGCGCAAGCACCTGGGCGAGCTTGTCGACGGTGGGATCCCCCGTCGACGACTGAGGGCCGGCGGCGGAGCTCGATCCGCCGCACGCACATGCCAGCACACTCACGATCACGATGGCGAGCAGCCAAGCTTTCATGGTTAGCCTCCTGGCAACGTCCACAACTGAGTGGGGGTGGTCCTGCCTCTTAGCGTGATCTCGTCGACGAACACCAGGTCGTCACCGTCCCCGGTCAGAAGCTTCCTGGTGGAGTCCGAGATCAAAAGCTCATGGGGTACTTCCTTGGTCAGCGACTCGAGCCGCGAAGCGGTGTTGACGGTGTCGCCGACAGCGGTGTACTCCAGCCGCCGTTCCGAGCCGACATTGCCGGACATCAACGGGCCGCTGGAGACACCGATACCGACCGCGAAGCCGTCGCTTCCACTGGTGTCGCGCAGCCATTGGTTGAACCGCGGCAGCCGCTCGGTCAGCATCTCGCGGGCTGCGCGCAGCGCCCGGTCGGCATGGTCGGTGCTCTCCACCGGCGCCCCGAACACGGCCAGCAGTCCGTCCCCGAGATACGCCACCAGCGTCCCGCCGTTGTCGAGCACCGCGTCGCTCATCTCGCCGAAGAAGCGGTTGAGCACGTCGATCACGCGGTCGGGCGGGGTGGCCTCGGCGAACGAGGTGAATCCGCGCAGGTCGGTGAAGAGCGCCGTGCCGACCAGTCGCACGCCTCCCAGACGCACCCCCTGGTCGCCGTTGACCAGCACCTGATCGACCATCGATTCGGGCAGGAACCTGGCAAACACGTCGCGCACACGCGCGTGCTCCAGCTCGTGCACCCGCCGCTTGTTGAGGCCCGCGGCGATGCGCGCCCGCAGCAGCACCGGGTCGAACGGCTTGGGCAGGTAGTCCTCGGCCCCCGCCTCGATGCAGCGCACCACGTTGGCGTAGTCGTCCAGCCCCGAGATCATGATCACCGGCAGGTCGCGCAGCTTCGCGTCGGCCTTGATCGCTTCCAAGACCTCGATCCCGTCCATCTCCGGCATCACGATGTCCAGCAGCACCACGTCGTCGCGGGCCTCGGCCAGCAGCTCGAGCGCGCGCACGCCGTGCTCGGCGGTGCGCACCGTGTGCCCATCGGCCACGAGGCTTCGCGACAGCAGCATGCGGTTGATGGGATCGTCGTCGACGACCAGGATCGAGCCGGTTTGGGGCGCGGTCATTCCCCGTTCCGGTCTCGTAAATCGCACAACAGCGCGCGTGTCCGCACCCATTCACCGTCGAGCGCCGAGGCCAACTCACCCGCGGCCTGCAGGTCACCGTTTCGCGCGGCCTCCTCCAGCAATCGTGACAGCTCGGCCAACCGACCCGCACCAAAGGTCAGGGCGTTTGACTTGAGCGTGTGAGCGGCCCGTACCGCCAACGTCGCGTCCCCGGTTTCGCACCCGTGGACAGCCTCGGCGATGCGAGCCGGGGCCTCCTCCAGAAACGCATCGATGACGTCGCCCAGCGCTTCGCAGTCTCCTCCGAGGAGGTCGACCAAAGCGTCTAATGCGGCGGGATCGAGAGTATCGGCCGAGGCCGCGTGGCTGGAGCCTTCCACGTTGGCTAAAGGTTACCGCTCTCGTTGCGATGAAATCAAGCCTCATCGCGGCCCGCCTTACCTAGGCAGGCCGAGCTTTGCAGCTCTGAACGATCGCCGGTATCGTGGAGGGGATGCGATCCGAGGCGCTGAAAGGCCATCTCGACATGCTGGTGCTGTCCGTGCTCCAGGGCGATCCCGCGCACGGCTATGCGGTGATCCAGCGGCTGGCCGCCCGCAGCGACGGCGCCTTCGACCTCCCTGAAGGCACGGTCTACCCCGCGCTCTACCGGCTGGAGCGAGGCGGGTTGCTGGTCTCGAGTGAAACCGTGGTCAACTCGCGCCGACGGCGCGTGTACCGCCTGACTCCGGCGGGGGAGGACGCCCTCACCGAGCGCGTGATGGAGTGGAAGAGCTTCGCCCGCAGCGTCGGTCGCACGCTCCAGGCGGGCGTGTGAGCGACGACCCGATCGCCCGCTACCTGGCCGGCCTCGATCGCAGCCTGCGGGGCCGCCCCAACCGGCAGCGGCTGGTGGAGGAGGCGGAGGATCACCTGCGCGAGTCCGAGGCAGACCTCCGCGCCCGCGGTCTCACCCAGCAGCAGGCGGGTCGCGAAGCGGTGCGGCGGCTGGGTTCGGCCGACAGCCTGGCGCATGCCGGCGGCGGCAGGATCGCCACGGCCGTCGTGCTGGTGCTGGGAGGCGCGGCGATGGTGGCCCTGCTGGTCAGCGCCGCCGCGGTCAGCGGACCAGGCCAGGACGGGCCCACTCCGGGCTTCCCCATGTACCTGCTGTTCGGCGGCATCGGCGTGGGCGTGATCACCGTCTCGGCGGTGGTCACCGTGCGCACCTGGGCGAGCGGGGTGGCGACCCACGGGGCGGTGCTGCGCATGGCGATCCTGACGGTGGCGCTGATCGTCGCCGTGGGCCTCGGCATGCTGGCCGTCCACGAAGGCAAGCACCAGCAGGGCGGGAGCCTGGCCGAACGGGAACAGCGGGTGCTGGCGGTGCTCGCTGTCGCGGCCGGAGTGATCGCGATCGCGGTGTGGCTGATGGAGCTGCACGCGCGCCGGGAGCAGCACCGGCTCAACGGAGAGGTTTCGTAACTCGCCGGGATGGGAACCATTCCTTTCAGTAACGACGAAAGGGCAATCTCTCATGTTGTTCGCAATTCCCGGATTTATCTGGTTTCTGATCGCAGTGATCTTGGTCATCGTGATCCTTGGCATGGTGTTCGGTCGCGGCCGACGGGTCTAACCCGCCCGGGGTGCCACCGGTGCGTCACACTGCACCGATGAGCGACACCGAGTACGACTGGCGCCAGTGGATCCCGAAGCAGTGGCGCCACTGGCTGGATGCATCGCCGGCCCCGAGACCGCAGACACGTACGCTGCGGTTCATCGGGGTCGACGAGGACCTGCCGGGTGCGCGCTGGAAGGCGCTGTTCGACGAGACGTGGCCGGAGTACCGACGCTGGTGGCTCGCCCACGACGGGGAGGGACGGCCGACCCGGGGGGAGGCCGAGGCCGCCTTGAGCGAGCACATGCCCGAGCTGGTGCCGGTGCACCAGCGGCTGGTGGAGCTGGCCGGGGACGATGACACCGCCGCGGCGATGCTGACGCTCTGGAATCCGCCCCCGTTCATCGTGGCCTGCTCCCAGATCGTCGTCCCCGACGTGGACACCGGCGAGCCGGTGCTCTACCGAAACTACGACTATGACCCGCGCCTGTTCGAAGCCACGGTGTACCGCAGCCGCTGGGGGTCGCGGCAGGTGATGGGAACCGGCGACTGCCTGTGGGGGCTGGTGGACGGGGTCAACGACCGCGGACTGGCCATTTCTCTCACGTTTGGCGGGCGGCGCGAGGTCGGCGAGGGATTCGGCGTCCCGCTGGTGATGAGGTACCTGCTGGAGGTCTGCGACGACGTAGCCGCGGGCATCGCCGTGTTGCGGCGGCTGCCGCACCAGCTCTCCTACAACATCACGCTGGCCGACCGCGACGGGGCGGTCGCGACGGTGTACGTTGCCCCCGACCGGCTCGCCAGGGTGACCGATCGGTGCGAGGTGACCAACCACCCTGAGCAGATCGAGTGGCCCGAGCACGCCGCCTGGGTCAACAGCGCCGAGCGGCTGGCGTACCTCCAGGACCTGCAGGCGCAGGGGACCCGCTCCGACGGCATGGACGCCGCAATGGTGTCCGAGCCGCTGCTGGCCCGCCGTTGGGATGAGGGCTTCTCGACGCTCTACACCGCCGCCTATCGGCCGGTGAGTGAGAGCCTCACCTACCTGTGGCCGGGAACATCGACGTTCCTCAGCCTGGGCGAATCGCTTCCGGCGGAGTTCGAAGTGACCCTCGATCAGGATCCATGACCTCCGAGCGCAGCTCGAACCAGCCGATCACGACCACCAGCACGGCCACGATCGAGACTGCGCACCCAAACCAGGTGACCGCCGGCTTCAGGCCGATGTGGGCGGCCGCCACGCCGGCGCCGATGGTGGGGACTGAGATCGCGGTGGAGGCGACCACGAAGAACCGCCCGACCACCGTCCTGCGGACGTTGGGCGACCCCGGCCGGCTCGAGATCGTGCGGCTGCTGGCCCAGGGCGGGGAGCAGAACTGCAGCTCGACGTGCCGGTGTCGACCTGCTCGCACCACCTCAAGCTGCTGCGCGAGACGGGCGTGGCCCGCACCCGCGCGAGCGGTACCGAGCGGTTCATGTCGGTGCGCCGCGAGGATCTCGACCAGCGGTTCCCGGGGCTGCCGGCTTCGATCGAGGCCGATTCCGCGCTCACGGTCGACTTGCACTAGTTCCTTCGTACCGCTATAGTTCGTACACGAATCTTTTTTGTACGTAAAGGACGTGGACGAATCATGGTTGTGCGAACGAAGACCAAGCAGGATCTCACCAACGAGGTCACCTCGAGCCTCAAGCAGATCATCAAGTCGGCCAAGCGGTCGCTGCGCGCCGAGCTCGAGGAGGTCGGACTGACGGTGCCCCAGGCGATGGTGCTGCACACGCTGGCCGCCGCCGACGAGCGGCTGTCGGCACGCGAACTGGGCCGTGAGTGCGACATGCTCGCATCCACCATGACCGGAGTGGTCGATCGGCTCGAGCAGCAGGGCTACGTGCAGCGCGAGCGCGACGATCACGACCGCCGGGTGGTGTGGATCAACCTCACCCCCGCGGGTGAGCGAGTCCAGTCCACCCTGGGTGGGTTCTTCTCGCAATTCGGACAGACATTTTCGGTGCTCCCCGCAAAGGACCTGGAGCACCTTGCTGAGCTTTTGGGACGGGTGGCCGCGGCCATCGAGAAGGAGGACGGGCGCTGATGCCGGCGATTACTGAGGAAAACCGAAAGTGGTGGACGCTCGGTGCGATGTGTTTCGCGCTGTTCATGGTGATGCTCGACAACACCGTCGTGAACATCGCCCTGCCGGCAATCCAGACGCGCTTCGACGCAACCCTGTCCAACCTGTCGTGGGCGGTCAACGCCTACACCCTGGTGTTCGGCGTGCTGCTGGTCACCGGCGGACGGCTGGGCGACGTGTTCGGGCGAAAGCGGATGTTCATCGGCGGCATCGTCGTGTTCACCTTGGGCTCGATCGGCGCCGGCCTGTCGCAGTCGATCAATGAGCTGATCTTCTTCCGCGGCGTGCAGGGTGCGGGTGCCGCATTCCTGATGCCGGGCTCACTGTCGATCATCACCAACACCTTCAAGGGCTCCGAGCGGGGACGCGCCCTGGGCCTGTGGGCCGGTATCTCCGGCCTGGCGCTGGGCATGGGCCCGGTCGTCGGCGGAGTGCTGGTGGAGAAGGCCGGCTGGGAGTGGATCTTCTTCCTGAACGTGCCGGTGGCCATGATCGCGATCCCGGTGACGATGTACGCGGTCAAGGAGTCGCGCGATGAGAGCGCCGCCCGCCGGATCGACTGGGTCGGGATCCTGACCCTCTCGCTCGGTTTGGGTCTTCTGCTGCTGGCGGTCGTCCAAGCCAACGACTACGGCTGGACGTCGACCCGCACGCTGACTGAGTTCGCGATCGCGGCCGTCGGCCTGGTGGCATTCGGTGTCTCGCAGTGGAAGCAGGCGGAGCCGATGCTCGACCTGAACTTCTTCCGCGACCGTAACTTCAACGCGGGCAACATCACCGCATTCCTGGTGACCTTCTCGATGTTCGCGACGTTCTTCTTCGTGACCATCTACATGCAGCGGTCGATGGGCCTCTCGCCGATCGAGACCGGTGTGCGGTTCCTGCCGATGACGATCCTGATCATCGTGGCCGCCCCGATCGCCGGCAAGGCGTCGGACAAGTACGGCTCGCGCTGGCTGCTGGCAACCGGCATGTCTCTGGTGGCGGCCTCGCTGTTCCTGGAGTCGCGAATTACCGACACGTCCGGCTATCTGACGCTTCTGCCCGCGTTCATCCTCGGCGGCATCGGGATCGGCATGACCATGTCGCCGATGACGGCACTGGTGATGGGGTCGGTGGATCGGGCCAAGGCCGGTGCGGCGTCGGGCGTGCTGTCGATGACGCGCATGGTGGGCGGCGCATTCGGCGTCGCGTCGCTGACGGCAGTGTTCGCTCAGATCTCGGCCAACCGGGAGGCGTCCGGGCACGACCCGCATGATGTGTTCATCTACGCGCTGTCCAACACGCTCTTGCTCTCGGCGGCCATCGCGCTTCTGGGAGCGGTGATCGCGGCCATCTTCGTGCGCACCCACCACGCCGAGCACGCGACCGCCCCGGCCACCGAGGTGACTCTCGCCCCCGAGCCGGCAATCTCCGAAGCCGCAGGCGACTAACCAACCACGCTCCCGTGAATAAAAGGTGCCTGGCACCTTTTATTCACGGGGGTGTTTTGTGGCAGGTTTGTGACCACCCGGCACGGGGTTGACCAGCTTCTGGAGCGCCGTAGACTCAGAGCATGGACAACGAACCGCAAACGGGATATCTGGGCGGATTCGGGTCGGCCGCCGGCCTGGGCCTCGCCGCCCGCGTGGAGGCCGCCCGCCAGCAGAACATTCAGCGCACGCGCACAGCCGCCGCCGGGGCACAGTGGGCTGAACTCACAGCCGACTACGCCGCTCTGGCCGGCCGGATCGATTCGCTGGACGATCCCAACTCCACCGAGGTCGACACCCTGCACGACCTGCTGGCGATGACGATGCGGCGCCTCGACCAGCGCCCCACGGTCTAAGGCAGCTCAACCCGCGACAGCAGCCTGGCTCCCAGCCAGCAGGCCAGCGCGGTCACAGCCGCCAGCACGATCACCGCAGTCCCCGGCCCGGCCACGGGCAGCTCGGCCTGAGGCAGCTCGTGCGCGACCAGCGCCCGGCCGTAGGCGGCGATCGAGAGCTTCCCTGCCGACGCGGCGAAGGTGGCGATTGAGCCCTCCCACAGGAGGATGTAGAGCACGCCCACGACCACCGGACGGCGCACCCGCAGCGACAGCCACACCGACGCGCCGCAATAGGCCAGGCACGCGAGCCCGACTCCCAGCGCCGGCCACAAGATCAGTCCCAGCCGCACCGATCCGCCCAGGATCAGAAGCGACGACAGCACCAGGCTCGGGATCAGCAGCACCATCGCCGTCACCCAGGCCGCCGCGACCTTGGTGACGATGATCTTCCAGCGGGGAATCGGCGTGGCCACCAGGTACAGCACCGTGCCGTCCTCGCGCTCGTCGCCGAGGGCGCTGACTCCGATCACCAGGGCCACGAGCGCTGCCACGGTGGGGACGAACAGCTGCTGCACCATCGTCGACAGGAACTCCTTGTGATTAACGCTCGACTTGGCGGCCAGCGCAAACACAAACGCCACCAGCACCGGCGAAAGCGCCAGCGCGGCCAGCGCCAGCGTGCGTCGCTGGAGCAGCAGCGCCCGGATCGTCAGCCGAAAGATCGAGGCGTTCATCGTGCCCTGCCCCGGGCGCGGTCGTGCAGGTATGCGTACACGCTCTCGAGGTCATCGCCGACCGGCTCGACCCGCTCCAGCCTCGCCTGGGAGTCACGTGCCAACACCGGCAGCAACCGGCTGAAGCGGTCGATGTCGGCCGTCTCGACCACCACCTGGCCGTCCTCGAACCGAACCGAGTCGACCACGCCGGCCCCGACCAGCTCACGTGCCAGCTCGCGCCCGTCACCGCCGGTGGAGACCCGCACGCTGCGCGGCCGGTCGGAGATCAGGGTGCGAATCGCAAGCGTCTCGCCCTCCGCCACCAGATGGCCGTTGACCAACACCAGCACACGGCTGGCGGTGCGTTCCACCTCGTGCAGCACGTGCGAGGAGACGATCACCGTCTTGCCCTCATCGCCCAGCCGCCGGAGCAGGTCGACCACGTGTCGCCGCTGCGCCGGATCGAGGCCGTTCAGGGGCTCGTCCAGCAGCAGCAGATCGGGCCCGTGGGCGAGCGCCTGGGCGAGCTTCACGCGCTGGCGCATCCCGTGCGAGAACCCGCCCACCGCGCGCATCGCGACGTCGCTCAACCCGACCTCCTCCAGCGCCCGGTTGGCAGCGTCGCGGGAGTCGGCGACACCTCTCAGGCGGGCGCACAGCTCAACAACTTCGAAGGCCGTCAGAAACGGCCAGGGCGGGCTGTGGTCGGGCACGATCCCGATCCGTCGATAGACCGAGGGGTCGCGCCGCGGGTCGATCCCGAACACCCGCACCTTGCCCGCTCGCGGCGACGCGAAGCCGCCGCACAGCTTGAGTGCTGTCGACTTGCCGGCGCCGTTGTGTCCCAGCAGCCCGGTCACACCGGGGCCGACCGTGAACGAGACGTCGGCCACCGCAACCGTGTCGCCGTACCAGTGGGACACACCCTCGAACTCGATCACGGCCTCGCTCATCCCTCGTCCCCGCGATACCGCCAGGCGATCACGAGCAGAGACACCGCGACCACCACCACATAGGTCAGCGTCCATGCCGAGGGGCTCAGGTTGCCGCGATCGGAGTAGTCGGGATAGAGCGCCTGCGCCACCTTGATGGGCGCGGCCGCGACCGCCATCAACCGCAGGTAGTGACCGTTGTTGATGTTCTCGGCGAGCACGCCGCCCACGATCGTCGGCACCACCATCAACGCCAGATAGCCGCCGACCGCAAACGCGCGCCGGGAGGTCAGCGAGGCGACCGCCAAGCCGACCGAGGCGAAGAACAACGCCACCACCGCGCCGCCGGCGAAGATGCGGGCGATGTCACCCAGGTGATCCTGGATGTACCCCACGGGATGCACCGCGAACACCACGTTTCCGAGGTAGAGGAACACCAGCGGCACCAGCGTCAGCGCCAGCAGCGGCACCACCGCCGCGATGAACTTCCCGAGCACGTACTCAAACCGGCTGACGGCGGTCGAGAAGTACAGGGTGAGCGTGCGATCACGGCGGTCCGGGCACAGCAGCTCGGGCGTGATCACCACCGTGAACACCAGGATTACGATCGAGATGATGTCCTGGTAGTGCGAGAACGGCAGCGCGTTTGCGATGTTGCCGACCGTGGCCGGGAAGAGGGCGCGCAGGCCAAGCACGATGAACGCCGGCGCAAACGCGATCAGCACCAGCGCGATCGGGATCAGCTTGGCCTTCCAGCCGCGCCGCGCGCCCATCGACCGCAGCGCGCTCCAGCGGGCCAGCGACCACACCGCCCATCCCCGGCCGCTGCGCTCGCCGCGATAGCGGTCGAAGCGGACATCGATGACCCGGGCGTCGCTCACTGCATCGCCCCGATCAACGCATCTTCGAGTGTCGGCCCGGCGGGGGTCAGCTCGCGCAGCCCGACGCCCGACTCGGCGGCGGCGTCACGCACCGCATCCAGCGTCTGGCCGCGGTTCTGCCCGCGCACGGTGAGGTGATCCTCGTCCTGCCGCACCTCGACACCGCGGGTGCCGAGCGCCGCCAGAAACGCCTGATGGTCGCCGGAGACGCGCACACGCAGCTCACCCGACTCGGCCTCCTGGCCGTGATCGATCACCCGCGACGCCGCCAGGGTGCCGTCGCGCAGCACCACCACCGCATCGCAGGTGCGGGCCACGTCCTCGAGCACGTGGGAGGACATCACGACCGCGATTCCGAGGTCCGAAGACAGCCTCCGCACCAGCGTCAGCATCTCCTCGCGGCCGGCCGGATCGAGGCCGTTGGTGGGCTCGTCCAGGATCACCAGCTCGGGCGAGTGGACGATCGCCTGGGCCAGGTTCGTGCGCTGGCGCATACCTACCGAGAACGTACGAATCAGGCGCGAGCGCTCCTCCTCCAGCCCGACCTGGAACAGCACCTCGGAGGCGCGCAGCACCGCCACCCGCCGGGGCAGTCCGCGCAGCTCGCCCATGTGCACCACCAGGTCGCGGGCGGTCATCCCCATCGGCAGGCAGGAGTGCTCGGGCATGTAGCCGAGGCGGCGGCGGGCATCCCAGTCCTGAGCGGCCGAGTCGACGCCCATCACCAGCACCTTGCCGGCATCGGGCCTGATCAGGCCGAGCATGGTTTTCATCAGGGTCGACTTGCCCGCGCCGTTAGCGCCGAGCAGGCCCACGGCCCGCGCGGTCACGGTCACCGAGACGTCGTCGAGCGCCGCCACCGAGCCATACCGCTTGGTGATGCCTTCAGCCTTGATCAGCGGCACGACAGGGGTCTCCACCCTTGCACGATACCCGCGAGAGCGTGAGAGGTTCACCAACCGTACATAGTTGCATGCTGCAAGCAACATCGCTACGGTGCCACACTTGGCCACGGTCGCAACACCCATCTCCCAGATCGCCGAGAGCATGATGGCGATCGCCCGCATGCCCAACTCGCTGCGCCTGCATGAGCGATTCCAGCAGGCTGCCGGAGTCAAGCTCGACCGACCAGGCTTCATCGCACTCAAGCGCGTTGCCCACGACGGGCCGCTGCGCGTCTCGGACCTGTCCCAGCGTATGGGGCTGGACGTCTCGACCATCAGCCGCAAGGTGCACCAGCTCGAGTTCGAGGGGCTGATCTCCCGGGCCGGAGATCCCGCCGATCGCAGGTCGGCGATGCTCACGATTACCGAGGACGGCCGGCGGGTAATGCAACAGCTCGACGGGCAGGGGGAGAGAATGCTGGCTCAAACGCTGTCGAGCTGGCCCGAGAACGACATTGAGCAGCTGGCCCGACTGCTTTCCAAGCTGGTCCACGACATCCACAGCTCACTCGAGCGGCCCACCGCCGCCGCACACTCGGAGGACGCCTCATGACCGATACGCCCACCACCGAACCGCAACGCAAACACCTGGGCGCACTCGCCGTCCTCACCCGCGCGTGTGCCCATCACCCGTGGCGCACCGTCGCGGCGTGGATCGTCGCGGTGATCGTGATCGTGGGCGCCTCGGCCACCATCGGCGGCAAGCTGGTGGACGACTTCACGATTCCGAACTCCGACGCGCAGCGGGCCTCAGACCTGCTCAAGAACCGCTTCCCGGCCCAGTCGGGCGACAGCGCACAGCTGATCTTCGAGGCACCTGACGGCCTCTCCCAAGCTCAGTCCAAAGCCGCAGTGCAGAAGGCGCTGGCAGCCGCGAAGAACATCCCCGGCGTCGTCTCGGTCGACGATCTGTTCAAGCCCCAGAGCGGTGAGATCTCGAAGGACGGCACGATCGGCTACTCGTATGTCCAGTTCCGGCAGAAGTCGTTCGACGTGCCGCGCGCGGATGTCGACAAGCTCGAGGCTGACGTCAACCAGGCGCTCGCCGGCACCGGAGTCAGGGTGGCGTTCGCCGGTGACGTGGTCACCGCCATCCAACCGAATGACTCGCTCAGCACCATCGTCGGCCTGATCGCCGCCCTGATCGTGCTGCTGATCGTCTTCGGCACATTCGTCGCTGCAGGCGTTCCGCTGATCCTGGCGTTGATCTCGCTCGGGCTGGGCCTCTCACTGCTGACGCTGGCGGCTGCGCTGACGCACTTCAACACGATCACACCGGTGCTGGCCACCATGATCGGCCTGGGCGTCGGCATCGACTATTCGCTGTTCATCGTCACCCGTTTCCGGCAGGCGCTGCACAACGGCGCATCTCCGGAGGACGCTGCCGCGCTGGCGGGTGCAACCGCCGGCAGAGCGGTGGTCTTCGCCGGCACCACGGTCGCGATCTCGATCTGCGGCCTGGCGGTGATCGGCCTCGACTTCATCACCAAGCTGGGCTTCGGCGGCGCCATCGCCGTGCTCACCACGGTCTGCACCGCAATCACCCTGCTGCCGGCCGTCCTCCGTCTGCTGGGCCACAAGATCGACCGCTGGAAGGTGCCCTTCACCAAGCCACGCGACGAGTCCGACGAGGGCCGTGAGCGCACCTTCATCGCCCGCTGGGGCCGGTATGTGACCAGCCACGCCAAGGCGACGACCGCAGGTGCGATCATCCTGCTGCTGCTGATGATCGCGCCGGTGTTCACGGTGCACCTGGGCAGCTCGGACGCGGGCTCGGGTCCCAAGAGCAGCACCGCCCGCCAAGCCTACGACCTGCTGGCCAAGGGCTTCGGCGCGGGATTCAACGGCCCGCTGCTGGTGGTGGTCGACTCCAAAGACGGTGACGCGAACGCCGCCACCAAGCTCCAGAAGGCGCTCGAGTCCACCCCCGGAGTCGCGTCGGTCACACCGCCGCTGACCAATCCCGCCGGCGACACCAGCCGGATTCTGGTCTTCCCCAGCACCTCGCCGCAGTCGCAGGCGACCTCTGACCTGGTCCATCACCTGCGCGATACCGTCGTACCCGACACGCTCTCGGGCACCGGGGCGGTGGCCTACGTGGGCGGCCTGACGGCGGCCTTCGACGACATCGCCGACCACATCTTCTCGAGGTTGCCGCTGTTCCTGCTGGTGGTGCTCGGGATCACCTTCCTGGTGCTGGCGATGGCCTTCCGGTCGATCGTGATCGCCACCAAGGCCGCGATCGCCACGCTGATGTCATCGCTTGCGGCATTCGGTGTGCTGGTGCTCGTGTTCCAACACGGATACGGGCTGGGGCTGATCGGGCTCGACCGCACGGCACCGATCGAATCGTTCCTGCCGGTGATCGTGTTCGCCATCCTGTTCGGTCTGAGCATGGACTACGAGGTCTTCCTGGTCAGCCGGATCCGGGAGGAGTACACCCACGGCGATACGCCACGCGCGGCGATCCGCCACGGGATGAGTGCGATCGGACGGGTGGTGCTGGCCGCCGCCACGATCATGGCGACGGTGTTCTTCGCCTTCCTGATCGGCGACGACCGGGTGATCAAGGAGTTCGGTGTCGCGCTGGGAGTCGCGATCGTGACCGACGCCTTCGTGGTGCGGTTGACGCTCGTGCCCGCAGTCATGCACCTGCTCAACCACGCCGCTTGGTATATCCCCAAGTGGCTGGACAAGATCCTCCCGCGAATCACGATCGAACCGCCCCCGGACGTCGAAGCTGCCGCCGACGCGGCTCAGAGCCGCAGGGGCGAGGCGGCGCTGGGCGAGGTCTGACCGGCTAAACCACAGCGCCCGTTTGTCCGATGGGACACACGTGGCGAGACAACCAAGTAAGCGGCTCAGCCTCGCACTCAGCATTCTTGCGGAGCTTCCCACCACCATCCGCGCGCTCTCGGCGGACGGCGGTGTGGTGCCCGTGCACGTGATTTCCAGTGACGCCGCCGGGATCCGCGCGCACGTGCCGACCGATCGCGGCCGCCCGGGCGCCGAGCTGAAGGTGCGGATCCGCGACGAGGAAGGTTGCGGGCACGACATCGTGATGGACGTGCGCGAAGCGTTCTTTGCAGCCGAGAACCTGGTGCAGGCGCGGCTGGTTGTGCGGGCTGTCAAGCGGTTTGAAGGAGACCGTTCGGCTCCCAGGGCACGAGTCGAGGATCTGGCCCTGGTGCGGATCGAGTACGGCGAGCTGATCGCCACCGGCGTCGAGTTCGATGCGCGTCTGGCCGACCTCTCGAGTGACGGCGTGTCGTTCATCACCACAGAGGACGTGCGCGTGGGCGATCGGCTGGGGGTGATGGCGACGATCGACGGCAGCCTGGTGCGGTTGACCGCGCTGGTGCTGCACACAACCCCGGCTCACTACGGACGGCAGCGGGTGGGCGCCGAGATCCTGGAGGCCGCCGACGCCGACCGCCGCCGGCTGGCCGCCCTGGCTCGCACCGCGCCCGTGGAGGGCTCACGCGAGCAGCGGTTCGAGCCCCGCGCCGCTTAACCCTCAGCCTCGGCTAGTGCCTGCCAGCGTAGGCGTGGGCCTCGGCCACGACCGAGTCGAACGACACGCCCAGTGCCTGCTGGAACGCCGCGCGCACTTGCTCGGGTGAGTAGTGATCGCGGTGGAACGACCGGTACGCACGGGCCAGGCGGGCCAAGGCAGGAACACCGCCGTGCTGCTCGATGATCACCGCCGACATCGCTTCGCCGTCCAGGTAGCAGCCGTCGATCGCGTTGCCGTTGGTCAGGCCCCAGTCGAAGCTCTGAGTCCCCCACACCCGGTCCGACGGGAAGCCGCCGCGGTAGTAGGCGCGAATCAGCGCGAAGCTGCGGCCGTAGCCAAGCGAGTTGAGGTAGCGCTCCTCCTCGTACATGGCGACGCCCTCGAGCAGGCTGTGAGGCGCACCGGCGAGCATCGTGTGGCTGGCGACGTGGGTGAGCTCGTGGGCGACGGTCGACTCCTGGTCGACGTTGTCATAGCCAAGCCACACGGGATAGTCGATGTAGGCGAAGTCCCTGTACTGCCAGCCCGCAGGCGTCTCCTTGCGGCCGATGGTGACGCCGGCCAGCTTCTCGCCCTGCTTGAGGCCGGCCACCAGGTAGATCAGCGGATGTCGCGAGGCTGCGCCGCCGCCGTACTTGGAGTGCAGCATCTTGACCACCGATCCACCCGACTGAAAGATCGTGCGGGCGGCGAGCTGAGCGTCGTCGGGCCCGTACACCACCGAGATGTGGGGCGCCGAGAGAAAATGCGGCTGCTCCATCAACGACAGGCCGTAGCGGCGCACGTGCACGTTCGAGCGGTTGGTGATGTCGGCCAGCACGCGCCACCCGGCGCGCTGATCCTGCACCAGCAGCACTCGCTCTCCCAGCTTCACCCACGGCGTCAGCGGGGCGGGGCCGAGGCGTGCAGTCAGCACCATCCGCACCCCCACCGAGCTCTGGTCGTGGACCTCGAGCGGCACCGCACGCACGTGCAGCCTCTTGGCCGGGATCAGCGAGAACCATGTCTCGAACGTCGACAGCGAGCTGAGCTGGTTGTAGTCGGAGTTGCCGACGTCGGCCTGGGCGGCCGAGCGGTCGCCGCGGGCGAGCGCCTTGACGTAGTCCACCGCCACCGGTCGGGCGGCGCGAAAACGCTGCGCGGTGGTGAGCTTCTCGGCCGACGCCACCGCTTGATCGGAGGGCGGCGACGCCGACACCGACCCGGCGCACGCGGAGACGACCAGCGCCAGGGCGATGAGTGGGAGGACTCTGCGCATCTCCACTCATGTATCGGCCGCCACAGCGCCCCGGACAAGAGCAAGATTGCGCGTGAATAAAAGGTGCCAGGCACCTTTTATTCACGCGTGAAACGTGACGCCCTTGGTCAGCGCGACGAGGATCGAGGCCTTGAGCTTGCTCGGGTGGGTGCCGGCATCCGTCCACCAGCCGGGCAGGATGTCGAAGTGCAGATCGCCCGCTTCGGTGTAGGCGTTGTTGACGTCGGTGATCTCGAGCTCTCCGCGGTCGGACGGCTTCAGCCCCGCCGCGATCTCGAACACCCGGTTGTCGTACATGTAGCACCCGGTCACCGCCAGGTCGGAGGCGGGTTCGGCGGGCTTCTCGTCGATCCGCACGATGCGATCGCCGGCGATCGTCGCCACCCCGAACCGGCGGGCATCCTCGACCTGTTTGAGCAACACCCGCGCACCACCACCCTGAGCTCGAAATGCCTCCACGTAGGGCGCCAGATCGTCCTGGAACAAGTTGTCGCCGAGGATCGCCACCATGGGATCCGAACCGACGTGCGGCCGGGTCAGCGCGAGCGCCTCGGCGATCCCGCCGGCGCCCTCCTGCCGCACGTAGGTGAGCTGCACACCGAGGCCGGAGCCGTCGCCCAGAAGGGTTTGGAACTGCTCGATCTCAGCGCCGGTGACCAGCACGACATCATCGATTCCGGCCTGGGCCAGCGTGCGAATCGGGTAGTGCACCATGGGCTGGTCGAACACGTCCAGCAGGTGCTTGTTGACGACCTTGGTCATCGGAGCGAGCCGGGTGCCGAACCCGCCCGCCAGAACCACGCCTTTCACCCCAGCTCCTTCACGTAGCGGCGAACTGACTGGCGCCAGTCTTTCAGAGGAACGCCCAGGCTGCGTGCGAGGGTGAGGCTGAGGACGCTGGAACGGGGCCGCGGGGCCGCCGCGCCCCACTCCTCGGTGGTCACCCGCTCAACCGCATGGCCCACCGCCAGCTCGGCAAGATCAGCCCAGGTGGTGGGATCACCGTCGCCGGCCACGTTCAGCACGCCGTGATCTGCGCGGCCGGCCAGAAAGGCGAGAGCCTCGGCCAGGTCGCCGGCCGACGTCGGCCGTCCCCGCTGGTCGGAGACCACTCGCAGCGGCCGGCCGGCGCGATCGGCAGTCACGATCGCGCGCAGGAAGTTGCGACCGTCGCCGAACACCCACGAGGTCCGCACCACCAGGTTGGCGCCCGCCTCCAGCACCGCCTGCTCGCCGGCGAGCTTGGTGCGCCCGTAGGCGTTTATCGGGCCGGTGGGGTCGTTCTCCAGGTAGTCGTGGTCCGAATCGCCCGAGAACACGTAGTCGGTCGACACCATGATCACCCGATCGGCGGCGGCGGCCACGTGGGCGGCGCCGGTGGCGTTGACCGCGGCCGCCCGCTCGGGCTCGCGCTCGCAGCCGTCCACGTCGGTCATGGCGGCGCAGTGGATCACCAGATCGACGCCGCCAAGGGCGCTGCGCACCGCCCCCGCATCGGTCACGTCGAGCTGATCACGGGTCAGAAACGAGGCGGCAGGCAGGTGCTCGCGCAGCGCCCGGCCGACCTGGCCGCCGGCGCCGGTTACGCAAACGACGGGATCAGATCCCATGCGAACCGGGGATTGCCCGCGTCCCGAGCGCTGACGACGGGGTCGGAGTCCAACCACGGCAGCGCCAACGCGGGATCGTTCCAGGCAACGCCGTGCTCGTCGGAGGGGTCGTACTCACTCGTGACCCAGTAGATCAGGTCGATCTGCTCCAGCGCCAGATACCCGTGGGCGACGCCACTGGGGATGTAGATGCTGGTCGGCACCTCGGCATCCAGCACGTGCGTCTCCACCGCCGGCGCCCGATCACGATCGCGCAGGTCGACCAACCCCACCTGCGCCCGGCCGCTGACCAGATACCACAGGTCTGCCTGGTGCTGGTGGTAGTGGAGCCCGCGCAGCACCCCCGGCGACGACCGCGAGTGGTTGGACTGGGCGAAGGCCGCCGGCATCGCGGATGCCCGGTAGATCTCGGCAAACTGGCCGCGCTCGTCGCCGTGCACCGTCGGGGTGGAGATGATCACCCCGGGGATCTCAGTCGGCATACAGCGCCTCGGCGTCGTCCACCAGCGTCGTCCACCACGCCTCGTGAGCCCGATACCAGGACACCGTGTCGGCCAGAGCTTGGGGCACCGTCCATTGAGGCGCCCACCCCAAAGCGGTGATCAGCGAGCTGTCGACGGCGTAGCGGCGATCGTGCTGAGGCCGGTCGTAGTGCGACAGGTAGACGGCGTCGATGTCCAGCCCGGCCGCTGTTGCAACCATGCGAGCGATCTCGAGATTGGGAGTTCCGCCACCCACCGGACCGAGGTTATACACAAGCCCCCGCTCCCCCCGCTCGGCCAGCAGCCGCAGCCCCGAAACCGCATCGGCCACGTACATCCAGTCTCGCACCTGCATCCCGTCGCCCCACACGGGCAGGCGCTCGCCGCGCAGCGCCCGGGTGATCCACCGCGGCACCGCCTTCTCGGGATGCTGCCACGGGCCGATGCAGTTGGTCGGCCGGGCGACCACCACGTCCAGGGTGTCACTGAAGCTCTGGGCGAGATCATCAGCCAGCGCCTTGGAGCGGGCATATGCGCTGGAGGCGGCGCCCTCGCCGGGCTGCTTCTGATCCTCCCGAAACGGCTCGTCCGGGCAGGGGCCGTAGACCTCATCGGTGGACATGTGCACCACCCGGGGCACCCCCGCCGACACGGCCGCCTGCAGCACCCGCCTGGTGCCTTCGACATTGGCGTGGAAGAACACCTCGGCGGCGCCCTCACTGCGGGTCACGTGCGTCTCGGCGGCGAGGTGAAACACCAGCGGCGGCCGCTCGGCGGCGATCACCCCGGTCAACGCCGGATCACCCACGTCCATCACCACCGTCTCGACGGCGTCGGCCGGCACACCGCTCAGCCGCCGCGGATCGCCGGCGTAGGTGTCCAGATCGATGTTGAGCACCCGTACGCCGTCCTCGCACAGCGTCCGCACCAGCTCCGAGCCGATGAACCCAAGACCGCCGGTGACCACGACCCGACCGCTCACGCCGCCGCCCCGTTGCGCTCGGCGGCGGTGTCCTCGATCGCCGGCCTCGCAGCCGGATGCAGCGAGGCCCGCACATGGGCGGCGAACCGGGCGCGCTCCTCGGGTGGCCGGCGCATCAGCTTGGAGGCCGCGATCCGTCCCACGAACATACCCGCGGTCATGGTCTGGACGGCGCGCTCGGCAGCGGGGCCGTGATACTTCCGCGTGTACAGGCCGCGGCTGCGGGCGTGCTGGTAGATGCGCCGCTCCTGCACTCCCGAGCTCGACCCGTACTCGTGATGGGTGACTCCCGCCGGCGGGAAGAATGCGATCTGGTAGCCGTGGTCGCGCAGCCGCCGGCACAGATCGACGTCCTCGCAGTACATGTAGAAGTCTTCGTCGAAGCCGCCCAGCTCGCGAAACGCGGAGGCCCGGATCATCATGGCGGCGCCGTTCACCCAGTCGACCGAGCGGATCGCCTCGCCCCCCGACTCGACCCAGCCGGCCCGCTGCAGCGTGACCGCTCCCAACGCGACTCTCGCCGGCGTGGGGAAGTGAAACGCCGACGGCTGCACCCGCCCGTCCGGATACCGGAGCCGCGGCCCGACACAGCCCACCGTTGGGTTCTGATCGAGGAACCGCACCAGCCGGTCGAGGCACCCGGGGTCGAGCTCGGTGTCGTCGTTGAGCACGAACAGGTAGCGCCCGTCGGCCTCCCCCAGCAACGCCCGGTTGTGGTTCTCGCCGAACCCCTGCATACGGGTGTTGCGGATCCACACGACCTCGCCCTGTGCAGCCGTGAGCGGATCCTGCGAGCCTCCCGCGCGGTTGTCCACCACCACGATCTGCACGGAGATCTCCCGCGCGGCGCGCGGGATCGACGCCAGGCAGGCGGCAAGCAGGTCGGCGTCGCCGCCGGAGACGATCGAGATGGTGACGTCGGTCACCCCCGCAGGATAGTTGCGGGTGTGCGAAATTGGCCCCATGCAGGATTGCCTGTTCTGCCGGATCATCGCGGGAGAGCTGCCCTCCACCAAGGTGCACGAGGATGCGCTCACGATCGCGATCATGGACATCTTCCCGGCCACGGCCGGGCATGTGCTGGTGATCCCGCGGGCGCACGCGACCGACATTCACGAGGTTTCCGAGTTCGACCTGGCAGCCTGCGCCTCGGTGGCCAAGCGGCTGGCCGGACTGGCCGTCGCCAACCTGAGCGCGAGCGGCGTCACGATCATGCAGTCAAACGGCGCAGCCGCCTGGCAGACGGTCTTTCACTACCACGTGCACGTAATTCCGCGATATGACGGCGATCCGCTGGTGCTGCCGTGGACGCCCGGCCCGCAGGCCGATGCCGACGAACTCGCCGAGATAAGTAAATCTTATTCGCAACATTAGCTAGCCTTTTGTAGTATGCGGTCTGAGCGGCCCCCGCCGCTCCCCGAAACCGCGCGCTTGGAGGGCATACCGTCATGGTCGAAGAGTTTCTCGGACTGCCGATGCGACCGGCCAAGCCACGCGAGCGCGGCTGGACCCACGTGATCGACAAGGGCATGACCCTGGTCGAGGTCTCCGGCATGATCGAAACCGCGGGCGACTACGTCGATATCGTCAAGCTGGGCTGGGGCACGTCGTATGTGACCAACAACCTGACCGAGAAGATTGCGCTCTACCAGTCACACGGGATCCCGGTCATGTGCGGCGGCACGCTCCTGGAGGCGGCTATAGCCCGCGGGCGGGTCGAGGAGTTCCGGCGCTGGACATCGCAGAACGGCTTCACCCATGTCGAGGTCTCGGACGGCACCATCGAGCTGGAGCGCGACTCCAAGCTGGAGTTGATCTCGGCGCTGGCACAGGACTTCGTGGTGTTGAGCGAGGTCGGCTCCAAGGACGTCGAGTGTGTGTATGCGCCCTACCAGTGGGTGCTGTGGATCAAGGAAGAGATCGACGCGGGAGCCGCCAAGGTGATCACCGAGGCCCGCGAGGGCGGCACCGCCGGCATCTTCCGCGGCACCGGCGAGGTGCGCAGCGGGCTGATCGACGAGATCCTGCACTCGATCTCGGCCGACAAGCTGCTGTTCGAAGCGCCTCAGAAGGATCAGCAGGCGTGGTTCATCCGCCATCTCGGCCCCGATGTGAATCTCGGCAACATCCCCCACGACGAGGTGATTCCGCTCGAGACGCTGCGGCTGGGCCTTCGCTCCGACACGATGGCCGACCTGATTCTGAAGGATCTGCCAACCCGATCATGAGCAGCACGCTTCCGATCACCCCCGAAGAGGCCGTCGCGCTGGCCGACGAGCTCGAGTCGCAGTCCGCCGAGCAGGTGCTGGAACGCGCAGCCGAGCTTTTCGGCGAGCGGATCCTGCTGACCTGCTCCTGGCAGAAGCAGAGCTCGGTGCTCGTACACATGATCTCGGAGGTCGCGCCGGGCATGCGCGTGGTCGAGTTCGACACCGGTTTGCTGTTTCCCGAGACCTACGACGTGCGCGACAAGCTGATTTCCCGTTACCCGATCAACTTTGAGAGGATTGAGCCCCAGCTGACCGTCGACGAACAGGCGGTGGAGCACGGAGATCGGCTCTGGGAGCGGGATCCCGACGCCTGCTGCGGAATTCGAAAGGTGGCTCCGCTGGAACAGGCGTTGGAAGGAATGGATGCCTGGGTAACAGGTATTCGACGCGAACAGTCGACAACAAGGCAGAATGCACGGAAGATCGAGTTGGATGAGCGTCGCGGCGTCGTCAAGGTCCAACCCCTTGCCGACTGGACCAGTCGCGATGTCTGGCGGTACATCTGGAGGCACAGCATCCCGTACAACACGTTGCATGATCATGGCTACCCGTCGATCGGGTGCATCCCGTGCACGGCTTCGGTCAACGGCCAGTCGGCCGACGAGCGCTCCGGCCGCTGGCGCGGCACGGGCAAGATCGAGTGCGGGCTGCACGCCAGGTAACCGCCGCACCACGACCGGTCACCACTCCCGTTTTGAAAGGAATCTCCCTGTGAAAGAAGAGAACACCGGCTTCACGCTCTGGTTCACCGGCCTGTCCGGCTCGGGCAAGAGCACGATCGCTCAGCTGATCGGCCCCGAGATCGAGCGCCGCGGCACGCTGGTCGAGCACCTCGACGGCGACATCGTCCGCACCAACCTGTCCAAGGGCCTCGGCTTCTCACGCGAGGACCGCGACGCCAACATCCTGCGCATCGGCTTCGTGGCCAAGCTGCTCACCCGCCACGGCGCTTGCGTGATCTGCGCCGCGATCTCCCCGTATGCGGAGACCCGCGACCTGGTGCGCGAGTCGATCGGCGATCGGTTCGTCGAGATCTTCGTCTCCACGCCCCTGGAAGAGTGCGCCCGCCGCGACATCAAGGGCCTCTACGCCAAGGCGTTCGCCGGTGAGATCAAGGAGTTCACGGGCGTGTCGGATCCTTACGAGGCGCCGGAGCATGCCGAGATCGTGGTGGAGACCGAGGGCCGCACCGCCGAGGAGTCGGCGGCGCACGTGCTCGAGGAGCTCGAGCGCTTGGGTTTTATCAGTCCGGCGCTTGAAGAGGCCGTCGCCTGATGTCGGCAGCGTCCCAGTCGACCGGAGGGCAGTTGATCGCACCTCACGGCGGCAACCTGGTGGACCGAACGGTGTCCGGAGACGAGGCCGCCGCGCTGGCGGCCGAGGCCGCGGGCCTGCCGCGCGTGCGCATGACCGAGAAGCAGACGGCCGACCTCGACATGATCGCGTCGGGGGCGTTGTCGCCGCTGACCGGATTCATGAGCCAGGCCGACTACGCGGCCACGGTCGAGACGATGCACCTCGCCGGCGGGCTGCCGTGGGCACTCCCGGTGACGCTGGGAGTGGAGGGCGGCGTGACCGCCGACCGGATCGCACTGGAAGGCAACGAGGGTGATCTGCTGGCGGTGATGGACGTCGCGGAAGTGTTCGAGGCGGACCGGACGGCCGAGGCCGAAAAGGTCTACCGCACCACCGAAGATGAGCATCCCGGGGTCGCTCAGATCTACGCCGAGGGCTCAACCCTGGTGGGCGGGCCGATCAAGGTGTTCAAGCGGCCCGAGCCGGCATTCCCGGCTGCGCAGCTCGACCCCGTCGACACCCGCGCGGCCTTCTCGGAGCGCGGCTGGAGCAGAGTGGTCGGGTTCCAGACCCGAAATCCCGTTCACCGCGCCCACGAGCACGTGCAGAAGTGCGCCCTGGAGACCGTCGACGGTCTGCTGCTGCACCCGTTGGTCGGCAAGACCAAGGGCGATGACATTCCCGCCGACGTGCGGATGGAGTGCTACCGAGTGCTGCTGGAAGGCTACTACCCCGCCGACCGCACGGTGCTGGGCGTGTTCCCGGCCGCAATGCGGTACGCCGGGCCGCGCGAGGCCGTGTGGCATGCGATCTGCCGCAAGAACTACGGCTGCTCGCACTTCATCGTCGGTCGTGACCATGCCGGCGTGGGCAAGTACTACGGAACCTACGACGCGCACTACATCTTCGACGAGTTCGAGCCCCACGAGCTGGACATCGAGCCGATGTTCTTCGACCACACGTTCTTCTGCAGGACGTGCGGCAACATGGCGTCGAACAAGACCTGCCCGCACCCGTCCGACCACCACGTGTTCCTGTCGGGCACGAAGGTGCGCGAGATGCTCGGAAACGGCGAGGTGCCGCCGGTCGAGTTCACCCGGCCAGAGGTGGCCGAGGTGCTGATCAACGCGTACCGCAACCAGGGCTGAGCAGCGCTGCCGCCGCCGGTCGAGTGCGACCGGCGGCGGCTCTGGCTGACACCCGCCATGCGCGATCCGCTGTGATCTGCTAAAACTCCGCTTGTATTTCCTACTAGATCACTTAGACTAGTAGGTAATCATGCGTCGGAGCGGCCGACGCGACTCGAACAGGCGGAGGCGGCGGCACAATGGATCCGGGCTTGGTACTTGCGGGACTGACCGTCGGGCTCCTGGTAGGACTCACCGGCATGGGCGCCGGATCGCTGATGACGCCGATCCTGATCTCGGTCTTCGGCATTCCCGCCACCACCGCGGTGGGCACCGACCTGATCTACGCGTCCATCACCAAGACCTTCGGCGCCGCCCGCCACCTGCAGCTCTCCAACGTCAACAAAGAGCTGGCCATGTGGTTCGGGTTCGGTTCAGTGCCTGCTGCGCTGACGGGTACCTACGCGCTCTACAACGTGTTCGACGACAACGTTTCGGAGTGGCTGCCGCAAGTGATCGGCTACATGCTGATCCTGGTCGGGATCGCCGTGATCATCCGCACCTGGGTCAGCATCCGCGGCCTGCTCGACGCCAGCAAGCTCCCGACCGACGGCCCGCTCACCCGCAACCACAAGATCATGGCGCTCGTGATCGGCATCGTGTTCGGCTTCCTGCTGGGCCTGACCTCGGTCGGCTCCGGCGTGTTCTTCGGGATGGCGATGGTGACGGTGTTCCCGCTCTCGACCCGCAAGGTGGTCGGCACCGACATCTTCCACGGCGCGATGGTCACCTGCGCGGCCGCCGTGGGCACGATCCTGTGGGGAACCCCCGATTTCGGGGTGGTCGGCGCCATTCTGGTCGGCTCGATCCCGGGGATCCTGATCGGGTCGCACTTCACCGCCCGGATGAATCAGCGGGTGCTGCGCAGCTCGATCGCCGGGGTGCTGGCGGCCTCCGGTCTGAAGCTGCTCGGCGCCTGGTAGCACCTGGAGGTTCTACAATCGCGGCCGATGCCATCGGCCCGCAGCGGATACGCGATCGTGGCGGTGCTGCTGATCGCCGCTGCCGGCGCCTTCCTCCGGGCTGAACAGCTCAAGCTGACGCTCTCGCCGGTGGCACGGCCCGCGCCGCCGCAACACTTCTCGCCCGTCTGCACCGGCAACCCCCACTGTCAGACGGCGGCCGAGCTTCGGTTCACGCTGCGCAAGGCGCAGACTGTGGAGCTGGCGATCGTCGACAGCGCCGGCGATGTGGTGCGGTCGCTCACCCCCGCCGGCGGCACCGCCTATCCCAAGGGGATCGTCAGGAAGACGTGGGACGGCAGCACCGACGCCGGCGGCCGGGCCTCGGACGGCGCCTACCGGCTGCGCGTGACCCTGCCAGAGGCCGACAAGACGATCACGATCCCCAACCGGATCGTGATCGACACCGCGCCACCGACGCTCGAGCTGGTCAGCAAGCCGGGTGAGGTTCCGGTGCGCTACCGGTCGGACGGACGGGTCTATCTGTTGCTCAGAGCGCCCGACGGCCGGGCCACCCGCCGCCGTGGACACGCGGGACGAGTGCGCGTGCCCGCCTCGCTCCAGGTACCCGGCACCACCATGACGCTGATCGCCCAGGACAAGGCCCGCAACCGATCGGCGCCCGTCTCCGCCGGGACGATCTCGTGAACACCGCCGGGTCGATCGTCGCCGCCGCCGGGCTCGCACCGCTGATCCTCGGGCTCGACCTCCGCCTGCGGCGGGTGGGTTTTGTGGTGTTCGTCGTGGGAGTCGGGATGATCGCCTCCTCGCTGCTCGAGAGCCCGCTGCACCACGTGCGCACGACCTTCGAGGGCCACCCGGCGGTGGGTGTCGCCGGTGCGGCGGTGGGCATCGCCGGCCTGGCGGCCGTCGCGGCTGTGTTCCAGCGCTGGCCGTGGCTGTACCTGCTGGCGGTCGTGGCCACCGCACCGGCCCGGGTGCCGTTCCACGTGGGCACCACCGACGCGCACCTGCTGGTGCCGCTCTACGCCGTGATCGCTGCCGGGGCGGCGGCCACCGCCTACGAGCTCGTCCGTGATCGCGACCCCGGCCGCCGGACGGGCTGGATCGGGATCGCGCTGGCGGGGTTCGTGGGCTGGTCGGCGATCTCCATGCTGTGGAGCGCGGACGGCCACCAAGGCGCCATCGAGGTGCTGTTCTTCTACCTGCCGTTCGGTCTGATGGTGGCCAGGCTGACGCAGCTGCGCGTCGATCGACGGGCGCTTACCGGCGCCTTGACGGTGCAGACGGTGCTCGCGGTGGTGTTCGCCACCGTCGCGCTGGGACAGGAGTTCACCCACCACATCTTCTGGAATCCCGGGATCGAGGTGGAGAACACCTACAAGTCGTTCTTCCGGGTCAACTCGCTCTTCTGGGACGCGAGCATCTACGCAAGGTTCATGGCGGTCACGCTGGTTCTGCTGGCCGGAGTGGCGATCCACCGTCGCGCCGCTCCGTGGCTGCTGGCGCTGATGGCCTACCTGTTCCTGGGCATGTACATGAGCTACTCCCAGTCCGGGTATCTGGCGCTGGCCGTGGGCGCACTGGCGCTGGGCGCCAGCCTGTGGCCGCGGCGGGTGACGATCGGCATCCTCGCCACCGCGGGAGTGGCGGGGGCGCTGGCTCTGGTGGTGGCGCTGCAGGGCTCGAGCGCCAACAAGGTGACGTCCGATCGCCTGCACCTGTGGCGGCTGGCCCGCCGCGTGATCTCAGACCACCCACTCGCCGGCGCGGGCATCGGCGGGTTCTCGCGGGCCGCGCTGGCGGGCTCCAAACACCCGTGGCGGGTGGCCGGCGCCGCCTCTCACACCACCCCGCTGACCGTCATCTCCGAGCTGGGGCCGCTGGGCCTGGCGTTGTACGTGGGGATGATCGCCGCCGTGGTGGTGGCGGCGATCGGCCCGGGCAGGTACCGGACGGTGCGGCTGACGCTGTTGGCGGCGTTCCTCGCGATCCTCACCAGCTCGGTCTTTTACAATGCGTTCTTCGAAGACCCGACCACCTGGATCCTGATGGCGCTGATCGTGATCACAACCACCTCACTCGACACCTCTGCGGCCACGGAGCGGCGCACGTGATCACGGCCGGTCGCCGCGCCCTGGTGCTGGCGCCGCACACCGACGATGGGGAGTTTGGCTGTGGCGGGACGATCGCTCGGCTGATCGAATCGGGTTCGGAGGTGCACTACATCGCGTTCTCAACCGCGTCTCGGTCGCTGCCCGAGGGCTTCCCCGCCGACACGCTGGCGCACGAGGTGAGGGCAGCCACCGGCTCGCTCGGGATTCCCGAGCCGAATCTGACGGTGCACGATTTCGAGGTGCGCACCTTCCCGGCGGTGCGACAGGAGATCCTCGAGATCCTGGTCGCGGTCAACTCCGAGCTCGGGCCCGATCTGGTGCTGATGCCGTCGCTGGGAGACATCCACCAGGATCACGAGACGATCGCCCGGGAGGGCATGCGGGCGTTCAAGCGCACCACGCTCTTGGGCTACGAGATCCCCTGGAACTGCTTTAGCTTCCAGCAGCAGGCGTACGTGTCGCTCGAGGCTCGGCATCTGGACGCCAAGGTCGCGGCGCTCGAGTGCTACCGGTCGCAGCAGCATCGCAACTACGCCAACGAGGAGTACATCCGAAACATCGCCCGCACCCACGGCATCGAGAGCGGCCGGGAGCTGGCGGAGGTGTTCGAGGTGTACCGGTGGGTGATTTGAAGATCCTGGTGACCGCCACCGGGGCGCCGGGAGCGGCGTCCCTGATGCGCGGCCTGCGTGAGAACGGTGAGCGGCAGGTGACCCTGATCGGCACCGATATGCGTCATCAGTCGGCGGGTCGGTTCCTGTGTGATCACTTCCATGAGGTGCCGGCCGGCAGGGATCCCCGGTTCGTCGAGGCGCTGGCCGAGGTCGCCCGGCACGAGCAGGTGGACTGTGTGTTCCCGCAATCGTCGGCCGAGATCCTGGCGATTTCGCGCGGCGTCGACCTGTTCGACGTGCCGGTGCTGGTGTGCAAGCCCGACTCGATCGTGCGGGCGGCGTCGAAGACCGAGACCGCCCGGCTGGCCGAGGAGCTCGGCATCCCCCACCCGCGCAGCATCGAGGCCGGGGACGTGGATGCCTTCAAGGCCGCTGCGCGCGAGCTCGGCTATCCCGGGATCGACGTGTGCATGAAGCCGGTCGAGGGTAAGGGCGGCCGCGGCTTCCGGGTGCTGTCGGCCACCGCCGACCGGCGCCGGAACCTGCTGGAGGGCCGGCCCGGCACGCTGCTTCCGCTGTCTGTGGAGGAGGCTGCCGACATACTCGACTCTGGCGGGCCGTTCCCGGCCACCCTGGTGATGGAGCTGATCACGGGGCAGGAGCAGGCCACCGATGCGATCTGCCGGGATGGACGCACGCTGGTGATCAGCGCCAAGACGCGCGAGGCGATCCGGGCGGGGCTGGCGATGGAGTTCGAGCTGATCGACCGGCCCGACCTGCTGGCGTCGTCACGCAAGATGATCGAGGCGCTGGGACTCGACCACCTGGTCAACCTGGGGTTCATCGGCGAGTACCTGCTGGAGGTCAACGCCCGGATCTCCACGGTCGTGTACCAGCCCGACCTGAACATGTCCTGGCTGACGGTGAAGCTGGCCATGGGCATGATCACCGAGGACGAGCTGCTCGAGCTCCAGCCCCGCGTCGAGATCGGCCGCCGCGTCACCCGCTACTTCGACCAGCTCGAATACCTCGACCACGACCGCGACTGAATAATTGGTGCCAGGCACCAATTATTCACTCCACCCGCCTCTGTCCGATTAGCGAATAACGGTGCCAGGCACCGTTATTCACGTCGGAGCAGGAGGAGAAAGTGAAGCGGATGGGAGTGACGGATCTGCGGATCGCGCAAGGGCGTGGACTGGCCTCAGTCCTCAGCGGGTGGCTGCTGGTGTTGAAGCCCGGTTGGCCCCAGGCTGTGCTGTTCGTCGTGCTCGTGATCGGGCTGTGCGCCGCAATCGCGCGAGCCCGCCGGGGTGAATAAAAGGTGCCTGGCACCTTTTATTCACTCCACGGGATTGGGCGGGTGACATGGCCGTCGGCGACCATCACGCCCTCTGCCCTCAGCCGCTGGGCCTGCTCACGCTCGTGGTGAGGCACCAGCCGGCCGGAGGCGTTGACGACGCGGTGCCAGGGCACGTCACCGTCGCCCCGTGTCATCGCCAGGCCCACCCGCCGGGATCGGCCCGGGAGGCCCATCGCGTCGGCGATGCGACCGTAGCTGGAGACACGCCCCGGCGGGATCGCCCGCACGCGATCGTGCACCGCCCGATCGAGCGGCGTGACCTCGGAAACCACCACGAACCCCGCCGGAAGCTGCACGGTGCCAACGATAGCGAGCCGTAGACTCCCACCGTGCGCGTCCTCCTGATCGCCTTCTACTTCCCACCTGCGGGCGGCGGAGGGGTGCAGCGGACGCTCAAATTCTGCCGCTACCTGCCCGAGTTCGGCATCGAGGTGGACGTGCTGGCACCGTCCGACCCCAAGTGGTTTGCCCGCGATCAGCCGCTGGTGGCGGCGATCCCGGCCGACACCACCGTCCACCGCGCGCGCTTTCTGGGTCCCGAGTCCTCGTCTCAGGCCGATGCCCTCCACGGCCGGCAGGGCTGGCGCCGGGCAGCGGTTCAGGCCCGTTACGCTGTACCAGCGGGCGCTGATCCCCGACAAGACGCTGCCGTGGGCCGCGACCGCCGTGCCGGCGGGCATTCGGATCGTGCGCGACCGCAAGATCGACGTGATCCTGACAACCTCGCCGCCCAACTCGACGCACCTGATCGGCGAAGCCATCGCAGCCGCCACCCGCACGCCCTGGGTGGCCGATTTCCGCGATCCCTGGCTGTCGCATCCCCATCGCCGCTACGAGCGCGCCGGCGTGCGTGCCAAACGTGCGCTGGAGCGCCACATGGCTCGGTCGGTGGTGCGCCGCGCAGCCGCCGTCACCACCGTCACCGAGGCGATCGCAGACGAAGCCCGCGGGCTCGATGCCCGCGCCTCCGCGCGCACGACCGTGATCCCCAACGGCGCGGACTTCGACGACTTCGAAGGACTCGCCTACACGCCCGGCGAACGGTTCGTGATCGTGCACGCCGGCGCCTTCTTCGGTCAGCGCACCCCGCGGCCGGTGCTGTCTGCCGCTGCCGCGCTGATCGCCCGCAGGCCAGAGCTGCGTGAGCGGCTGCTGGTGCGGTTCGTGGGAGATCTGCGCTCCTCCGACCGCGAGTGGGCGCGCGGGCTGGGCATCGACGAGGCCTGGGAAGAGACCGGCTTTCTGCCCTACGGCGAAGCCCTCACAGCCCAGCGCAGCGCCGACGCGCTGCTGCTCCTGATCCCCACCGCCGGCGGCCGCGGCGACGTGGTCGTGTCAGGCAAGGTGTTCGAGTACCTGGCCGCCGGACGGCCGATCCTGGCGGCCGTGCCACCGGCGGGCGTGGCCGCCGACCTGATCCGGCGCACCGGGTCGGGCCAGGTCGTCGACGGCGACGACCAACCCGGCCATCGAGCACGCGCTCGAAGAGCTGATCGACCGCTGGGCCGGCGAAGGGCTGCCCGACGTGGAGCTGCCTGCAGCCGAACGCGAGGCGCTTCACCGGCGCAGCCGCGCCCGCGAGATGGCCGAGGTGCTGCAGCGGGTGGGCGCATGAAGCGGCAGCTGCTCGACCTGCTGTTTCTGTGCACGCTGGGCGTGCTCACCTGGGAGAAGATCCGGTGGGAGACGCCGGCCGTCTCGCTCACCATCACCAACCTGTTCGCGCTGGCATTCGTGGTCGTCTTCGTGGCCGATCGGATGCGGACACGGGACTTCACGGTGCCGGCCGCCTGCATCACGCTGGCCGGCTTCATGGCGGTGTTCGCCGCCGTCTTCCTGGCCGGCTACTACGACCTCCAAAACCACCAGGCACTGACCTTCTGGGCGAAGGGACTGGGCTCGTGGACGGTGCACTTCGCCTTCCTCATCTGCGGCGTCGCGCACCTCGCCCGGCGCGGTCGCCTGTTGTTCCTGGAAGGGTGGAAGTGGTTCACCGGCGGACTGCTCCTGAACTGCGTCTACGGGCTGCTGCAACTCGTGCTCCAGGTGGGAGCGAGCGTCAACCTGGACAAGCTGGTGGTCGGCCCGCTGACCGCCGGCCAGGGCGGCGTCGGCGGCATCAACGTGTACGGGCAGGTGAGCGGCTCGCAGAACATCTACCGGGTGAACGCACTGACCGGCGACCCCAACCACCTGGGCGTGATGCTGTGCGTGCCGCTGCTGGTGTTCCTGCCGGTCTTCCTGCGTGCTCCCAGAGAGCGCCGGCGGATGGGCTGGATGCTGCTGTTTCTGCTCGGTGTACAGGTGCTGACGCTGTCGCGGTCAGGGGCGCTGGGCGACATCGTCGGCCTGATGGTGCTGTTCCCGGTGCTGCGCCACCACCTCCCCCGGGGACGCTCGATACTGCTCGTGCTGAGCCCGCTGGTGGTCGCCTTCGCGGTGCTGTACGCGTCCAGCCACTTCGTCCGGCGGGTGATCGAGACGCGCATCTCGACCGGCGGCAGCGGCACCCAGACCCATCTCCAGTTCTACCAGCTGGTGCCGCCCGCGCTCGACCCCAACCCGCTGTTCGGCATGGGCTTCAACACGTTCGCCGTCTTCTACGAGTTCATCACCGGCCGCAGCGACTTCGGCCCGCACTCGATCTGGATCGCAACCCTGGTCGAGACCGGGATCATCGGCCTGGCCGTGTACATCGCCTACTTCTTCTACCTGGTGGCATGCGCGCTGGCGATCAGGCGGGCCACCGATGCCGACATCAGCGCGACCGGCTGGGGCACCACTGCGGCGCTGATCGGCACCGCCGCCGCCAACTTCTTCTACCTGACGATGTCGTTCGACTACTTCTTCGCGCTGGCCGTGCTGACGGTCGGCGGGATGGTGCTGTTCTCCCGCGCGCGAACGGTTCAGTCACCCGCGCCGACGGCGCTCGGCGTGCGCCGGGCGTGATCGGGGATCACCCGCTCCAGCACGACCGTGGAGCCGGCGGCGGCCAGGCACACCAGACCGGCGCCCACCCACAACGCGGTCGCCGACTCGCCCAGCATGAACCCGCCCACGGCCGGTCCGATCGCAAACCCGGCGCTCCATGAGAACGCCGATGCGGCCATGTAGCGGCCCATCAGTCGCTCGTCCGCCAGGTCGGTGACCATCGGCGCCTGCACCGCCCCGTGCAGGCACTCACCGATCCCGAGGATCCCGGCCACCACCATGAAGCCGATGGTGGCGGTCGCCCCCGAGCTGAGTCCCACCACCGGCACCAGCAGCCAGCAGCCACACCAGCACAGACCCACCGCCGCCAGCGTGCGCATCCGCCGCCGGCCCGCGCTGCGAGCGGGTCACCGGGAGCTGAGCGAACACGATCAGAATCGTGTTGGCCGCAAACACCAGGCTGATGCCGAACTCGCTGACCCCGGCGAAGTTCTTCATGTACGCCGGCAGCACGTCGATCTGCGAGAGGCCGGCCGAGATCAGCACCAGATTGAGGCCGACCACCGCCATGAACGCGCGATGTCGCAGCACATCGCTGAAGCCACCCGCCGGGCCGTGCTCGCGGTGGGCCGGCGCCACCGTCGGCACCCACGAGAGCCCCGCGGCGAACAGCACGAACGTGAGCGCGTCGCCGGCGAACAGGAGTTGGAAAGTGCCGGGGTGCGTGGTGGATGCGATCAGGCCGCCCACGACGCCGCCCAACCCGATTCCCAGGTTCATCGTGATCCGCTGCACCGAGAACACCGAGGGTCGCTGCCAGCGTTCGGTCAGGGCCGCCAGCAGCGTCGACTGTGACGGCCAGAAGCCGCCGTTGCCGATGCCGGCAACCGCAGCGGCCGCAAACCCCTCCCAGGCGGTCTCCACGAAGGCGTAGCCGGCGAAGCCGAGAGCCATCAAAAGCAGCGCCATGCGCAGCACCCGGCGGGGGCCGAAGCGATCGACGACCGGCCCCCACGCCGGGCCGGCGAGCAGCGAGACGGCCGAGTTGGTACCCACGATCAAGCCGGAGAGCCCCAGCGAGATGCCGCGCACGTTGTGCAGGTAGATGATCAGAAACGGCAGCACCAGCCCGTTGCCGAACGCGTTCAGGAGCCCACCCAGCTGCAGGGTGCGCACCGGCGGCGGAACGTCCGTGCGGATCGAGGAGAGCGATTGAGTGAGCCAGCGCATGCACCTGGACGATACGCAGGGAGCACTAGTATCTCCGCCGATGACGACCGTGCTCGAGATCATCTTCTGGGCCAGCCTGGCGGCGCTGGCGTGGACTCACCTGGCCTATCCGCTGGCGGCGTGGGGCTGGTCGCGGCTGCGACCGTGGCCGGTGTCCGAGGGCGAGATCCTGCCCACCGTCAGCCTGATCATCCCGGCCTACAACGAGGAGGCGGTGATCGAGGCCAAGCTGGAGAACGCGCTGCAACTCGACTATCCCCGCGAGCTGCTCGAGATCGTGGTCACCTCGGACGACTCCTCCGATGCCACTCACGAGATCGTCACCCGCTACGCCGACCGCGGCGTGCGCCTGATCCACTGCCCCCGCGGGGGCAAGGTGGCGGCCCAGGATCGAGCGGTGCGCGAGACCTCCGGCGAGATCGTGGCGTTTGGGGACGCCAACGTGATCTGGGCGCCCGACTCGGTGCGACGGATGGTGCGGCCGTTCGCCGATCCCAAGGTGGGGATGGCCTGCGGGTATGTGCGCCTGGTCAACCCCGCCGGCGGCACCAACCAGGAGGGCGTCTACTGGCGCTACGAGATGTGGCTGCGCGCGCGCGAGTCGCAGATTCACTCCATCACCGGGTCCAACGGCGCGATCTACGCGGTGCGGCGGGAGGCCTACCGCGAGGTCGATCCCCGCTTTGGCCATGACATGAGCTTCCCGTATCTGATGGTGCAGAACGGGTACCGCGCGGTGTACGAGCCCAGCGCCACGGCCACCGAGAACATGACCACCGACATCGAGGACGAGTTCCGGCGCAAGGTGCGGATGTTCGAGCACGCCTGGCTGATGCTGTTTCAGGGCAAGATGTTCGGCCTGCGGCGGCTCGGACCGACCTACTGGGTCGAACTGGTATCCCACCGGCTGCTGCGCTACTGGAGCGGGCCGCTGCACATCCTGCTGCTGGTCACCAGCGCGCTTCTGGCAACGCACGCGACGGTGTATGCGGTGGTGCTGGGCGTCCAACTGGTGGGACTGGCGCTGGTGGGAGTCTCGATGCTCACCGGCGGCCGCATCCGGGTCCTCCGGGTGTTGCACTACTACCTGCTGGTGACCCTCGCGACCGTGATCGCGCTGGCCGGGTACCTGCGCCACGGAGTGCCCGCCACCTGGGACAAAGCCGCCGGGACGCGAACCACATGAGCGGCTGGTATCAGCGCCGCGGCAAGCGCGCGCTGGACGTGGTCGGCGCAACCGCGATGGGAATCGTGGCGGCGCCTCTGGCAGCGGCCGCCGCCGCGGCACTGTGGAGGACGCAGGGGCGTCCGATCCTGTTCACCCAGATCCGGATCGGGATGGGCGAGCAGGACTTCACGATCTACAAGTTCCGCACCATGGTCATGGGTGCCGCGGCGCAGGGCGCGGGCATGTGGTTCGATCGCGATGATCCCCGGGTGACGCCGGTCGGCCGGTTCCTGCGGGCGTCCTCGATCGACGAGCTTCCCCAGATCTGGAACGTTCTGAGAGGTGACATGTCGCTGGTGGGGCCGCGGCCCAAGCCCCACGAGATCACCGACCGCTACCACAGCCACTATGAGGAGACGCTGGAGGTGCGGCCCGGGCTGACGTGTCTGGCGGCGATCGAGGGGCGAAACACGCTCAAGCGCTCGCAGATGATCGATGCCGACCAGCGGTACGTGCGGTCGGTCTCGTTCCTCGGGGATCTCCGCATCCTGGCGCTGACCGTGCCGGTGGTGCTGTTGCGCAAAGGCTTCCATGCAGACGACGAGAGCGAGGATTTCATCGAGGACGTCCCGCCCGACCCGGCTCCGGCGTGAGCGACGGCTGGCTCGACCTCGGCGGCTATGCGCAGGCGTGGATGGCGCGGGGCGGGGACGACCCGTACCTGCGTCCCGAGTATCTGCACGCCGCGGCGGCGATTGAGGAGGGAGAGCCGGCGGCGTTCGCCCACGGCGACGTGCTGTACCCGTTTCTGGTGCGAGATCTCGGCGACGGTCGCTGCGACATCACCAGCGCGTACGGTGCGGGCGGGCCGATCGGCACCGGTGCTTGGCGGCAGCCGTTCCTGGAGGCCTGCCGCGAGCGCGGGGTGGTGAGCGAGTTCATCCGCTTTCACCCAGTGTTGCACAACCACACCGGGCTCGACGGCGTCCGTCTGACCGAGCTCCAGGACATCGTCACGGTGGCGGTGCAGGCCGACGACGATGCGCTGATCACGCAGATGGAGCCGACCGCGCGAAACAAGCTGCGCAAGGCGATCAGGGCGGAGGTCGAGGTGTCGGCCCATCGCGACCTCGACCGGTTTCGCTCGCTCTACCTGGAGACCATGCGCGGCATGGGCGCCGATCCGTTCTATCTGTTTCCCGAGGAGTTCTTCGCCCGCCTGGAGCGGCTGGGCGATGCCTTGACGGTGCTGGATGCAGGCTCGGCTGTGGGCCTGTTTCTCAGCGGCGGCGGGGCGATGCACTACTTCCTGTCCGGATCGACGCTCGAGGCGCGCAAGCTGGCCTCGACGAATCTCCTGCTGTTCGAGGCGATGCGACGGGCCCGCGCGGCCGGCCTCGAGACGCTGGTGCTGGGCGGCGGGTTTCGAAACGACGATTCGCTCGACCGCTTCAAGCGCTCAATCGGCTCGGGCCGCGCGCCCAAGGTGATTGGCACCGTGGTGCACGACCCCGACGCCTACCGCGAACTCTGCGCGGCCGCCGGCGCCTCCACGGACGACGCCTACTTCCCCGCCTACCGCCGCCCGTGAATAAAAGGTGCCTGGCACCTTTTATTCACCTCAGCCGGCGGCGGATCAGGTGCGGCACTTCGCGGCCGCGTTCCTGGATCACGTGCAGGGAGGTGAACTGCCACAGCTTGCGCGACCAGTTGTCGGCGGCCTGGGCGACGGCGGGTATCGAAGGTGGATGGCCGGTATCGGGCACGTCGTATCCGTGGCGGCGCAGCACGTCGCCGGCGATATGGGTGAAGAGCGCCTGGTTGCGGCGTGACATGCCGGAGCGCCAGCGGCCGACCGAGCCCACGTTGATCGACTCGGCCAGCCCCGAGAACCACTGCTCCTGACCGGAAGCGACATGGGACGCGGCGTCCGGATCGGCCTCGAGCATGGCCGGGTCGAACGGGATCTCGGCGAATCGGCACACCCGCTCGACCTCGGCGGCGGGGCCGCTGACGAAGTCTTCGTAGCGAATCGTCAACACCGCGTCGCCGTACCGCGCCGAGGCCGCGTCCCCGGCGATCACGGCGGTGCGCCACTGGTGCGCGGCGGCCCACACGTTCGCCGGCCCGAACGGCACGCTCAAGAGCGACAGGCAGACGTCGCGCCCGTCTCGCACCAGGTTCACAACCAGGGCGTCGGGGAAGACCCTCATGACCTCGTCCAGATGGTTGACGTAGTACGGCGTCTTGTCACCCCAGCGCGGCTTCTGGTGTTCGGTCGCATAGGCCTCGAACGGCGCCGCAATGGCCGCCCGGTAGGCATCGTCACCGGTGCGACCAGCCCGCCGGGGAGGCTGCGACGAGAGCCCCCACTCGCGGACCTTGGGATGTCGCCAGATGTCTCGCACCAGCCGGTCGAACTGCTGGTCGGTCGTGAGGCCGCCGTAGCGGGCTCGCTGCGATCCGATGTCGGCCAGAAACATCGATTCGGTCGGGATGGCGATCACCGAGCTGCGATCCAGGATCAGGCGAAGCAGGGTCGTGCCCGACCGATCACAGGCGACGATGAAGAGTGGCCGGGTCATTGCAGCTCACGGTAGACGGATTCGGTGGCGGCGGCGATCTCGGCCCAGCTGAGCCGTCCCTCGGCACAGCTGAGGCTGGCCGCCCGCAGCTGGTCACGCCGCTCCGGCGAGGTCAGCACGTCGATCAGTGCCCCGGCCAGCGCGTCCGGATCGCCCGGCGGGACGAGCATGCCGACGCCGTCACGGTCGTGCAGCTCCCGGAACCCACCCACGTCGGTCAGCACCAGCCCGGCTCCCACCGCCAGTGCGGCAAACACGACGCCGGAGTTGTCGATCGAGCGGTACGGCAGCGCCACCACATCCGCCCGCCGCAGCAGCGCCGCCAGCTCGGCGTCCGCCACGAACCGCGGCAGCAGCGTCACCCCCGGCTGATGTGCCTGAAGGGCAGAGATATCCATCATCGGCCGGCCGGCGATCACAAGCTGCGCCTCCGGCACGGCGGCGCGTACCCGCGGCCAGGAGTCCAGCAGCACGTCGGTGCCCTTGTACGGCCGGATGATGCCCGGGAGCAGCACCGTGGGGCCGGGAGGATCCACCGGCGGAGGAGCCGTTGGCAGCTCCGCCAGGAAGCTGAACACGCCGTGGGGGATCACCCGGATCCGCCCCGGAGCCACTCCACAGCGGTCGACCAGCGCCCTGCGACCCCACTCACTGTGGACGATCACGCGCTCGAACACTCGCGCGGTGGCAGCCACCGACCGCCGCCGCCGGTCGCCACCGACGTTTGGCAGGGGATCGTGGGCCGTGAACACCACCGGCACCCCCTCGTGCTGCAAACGGCGGTAGAACGCCCGCTCGACGGGTCGCAACACCGCCCACTGGACGTGCACCACGTCCACACCTTCGGCCCGCAGACGGCTTCGCAGCGCCCACAGCCCGGAGAGATGCTCACCGGCCTTGGCGACCCTGCGGACCGCCGCCGGTGCGCTCAGATGATTGGTGCGGCGGTAAAACAGCTCACACACGCGGTAACCGTCGGCCTCGGGGGCGGCGCCGTGCACGAACGACGCCGTCCACAGTGAAACGTCGTTCCCACGTCGGGCGAGGGCCCGCGCCAGCTCGTGATCGTATGGCCGCGTGTATCCCGACGGGTCGACCAGGGCCACTCGCAGCCGCGGGGTGTTGGGGGATTCAGCCAATGCCGGGGCTACACTATCGCCCCATGTCCGCCACCCCGCCCGACGAAGCTCCAGCGCCGGAGGTGCGGGTTTCGGTCTATGCCCGTCGCGCCCTCAGCCGCTGGTACGTGATCGTGCTAACCGTGATCGTGGCGATCGGTCTGGTGCTGCTGCAGGGAGCGAACCAGGCCAAGGGCAAGACCGACGCCACCGCGACCGTCTACATGGGCCAGCCGGTGACCCCGGGCGGAGGTGCGCTGTTCGCCAATCCGCCCTACGCAAACCTCTCGGCCGTGACCAAGCTGATCAGCTCCGGAGCGGCCCGCACAGTCGCCGCGCACGCCGCGAATGCCGTCCCCGGCAAGACCACCATCACCCCCGCATCACTCAACGGCAAGGTCACGGCCCACCAGCTTTCCGCCGGTGGAACCACCGCCTCCAAGCCCGTCGCCGGGTCCGGCGTACTACGCGATCGAAGCCCAGGGCCCGTGGTCGAACCATCAGGTGGCGGTGATCGCCAACACGCTGGCCGGGATCGTGGTGCACAAGGCCAACGGCTACGTGGATGCCAAGGTCGCGGCCCTGCAGACCGAGATCGCGACCGCCCAGGAATCGATCGCGCGATTGCAGACGGCGATCAAGACCGACCAGGCGACCGCGCTGGCGCTGGCCAAGGGAGCGGCCACCGACCCGTCCAAGGCCGCGCTGATGGCGGCACTGCTCTCCCAGGTCTCGTCCAACACCACGGTGATCACCGAGACACAGGCTCAGCTCTCCCAGAACCAGCTCTCGCTGGCGAGCGCCCAGAACATCGAGGCCGCGTCGATCGCGAACTTCGGAGTCGGCCACGCGGTGACCGCACAACACAAACGCAGCGCTCTGATCGTGGCCGCGGTGGTGGGGCTGATCATCGGCACGATGCTGGCGCTGGCGTGGGATGCGATGCGGCGCCGCCAGCAGGACAACGCGGACGCAAATCGAACGCCCGCCTGATGGCGACTCGCTCCTGCCCCGACTGGCCCGTGCTGATGGACCGGGCTCCAGATCTCAGCTTCAAGCACTACACCGCCGACGAGCTGCACCTGGCGCACGACGTGATCGTCGGCTTGGGGGCGGATGTGCGGCTGTCCGAGATCGAGGTGTGCGCAGATACGGCCCACAACGTGTTCAACCCCGAACACACCGATTCCCGCCTCGCCGCGGCGCTCCGAGCCAGCTATTGGAGCAGCCTGGACGATCGCGACCCCGCCGGCTGACCAGAAAGTGGTAGTCAGACCACCCGGTTGGAGGGATCTTTGCCTTCCGCTGCGGCGCCGATCTCTGCCACATGCAACCAGATGACACGCTCAGCCTGCAAGGGTTCTCGCTGCAGCAGGAGCACCTTCGCCACGCCGCGGACGGCCACCCCGATGCAATCGACATCCAGTCGTTGCTGCGGTGGTACTACGCAGAACTCAATGCCGCGCGCGTGACCGACGCACACCGCCCGTCCGAGTAGTCGAACCGACGGGAGCGGCCGCCCCGCATGAGCTTCAGCGCGGGGCGAGCTCCGCGCGGCACCACTCACCGAACTGCTCCGCCACCCGGCTCACCCGGCGCCCGGCGTGACGCACTGCGTAGAAGTCGCGGGAGAGGTCGACCTGCTCGACCTCCGCGACCGCCAGCGTCCCCAGTGCGAGCTCCTTGGTGACCGCGGTGGCGGACAGAAACGCCACCCCGAACCCGGCTTCGACCGCTGACTTGGCCGATTCCTGCAGCCCCATCTCCATGGCCACGTTGAGGTCACGGGGGCGCACCCCGACCCGGCGCAGCTCGTCGTCCATCAGCCGGCGCATGGCGGCGCCCGGCTGCATCACGATCAGTGGTTCGGCGCGCAGCTCGCGCAGGGTGACCACGCGGCCGGCAAACGCGTGCCCGCTGGGCACAACCAGCACCACCCGGTCGTGCAGAAACGGCTCGAACTCCAGCGACCGGTGCGCACGCTTGAGACCGACCACGCCCAGCTCCAGCTCACGATCGAGCACCCGCTCGATGATGGTGTCGGTGGCGTCGACCTGCAGCGTGACGGCCACGCGGGGGTGCACCTGCCGAAAGCGCCCCATCAGACCGGGCAGCACATGTTCGCCGGGCCCGGTCGATGCACCCACCAGCAGATGCCCGGTGAGCTCCTGCTCGCCCTCGGACAGCTCCCGCTCGAGCTCCTGCCGGAGGCCCAGCATGCGCAGGGCGTAGCGGTGCACCAGCTCCCCCGCCGCGGTCGGCTCGGCCCGCCGCCCGGAGCGGTCGATCAGGGCGGTGCCGGCGCTCTTCTCGAGGCTCGCGACCTGCTGGCTGACGGCCGGCTGGGTGACGCCCAGGGCATCGGCAGCGGCAGAGAACGAGCCGCGGTCGACCACCTCGACGAACGTCTGCAGCTGGCGCAGATCCATGAGTAAATCTTATCAGCGGGCGGATCGCGAATAAGCGACCGCCGGCGCAAGGCCCGTCACCGCCAGCTCCACCAGCACGTCCGGATCGCGCCTGCGCCGCCCGTGGGCCCCGGGCGGGCGGCGCTCCAGAACCAGATCCTGCACCCGCTCCAGCGGCCGCAGCGCGCCCTCGGCGACCAGCTGCTCGTCGACGCCGCCCAAGCGTCCGGCGAAGGTCGTATACACCGGTGTGCCCAGCACCACCGCCTCGCGGTTCATGGTGCCCCCTGCCGACACCACCAGGTCGGCGCCCGCCACCAGGCTGTGACCGTCCACTGCCCGCTGCGGAATCACCACCGACGGCAGGTCGGCCGCGCGCAGGCGGTCGGCTTGGGCCTCGGTGCGGGGAAGCAGCACGGCTCGCACGTCCTCGCGGCGGCCGAGATCGTCCAGCAGCTGGTCGAACAGCGGGTTCTCGAACCGGTGGTAGAGCGCCACATCGGCGGGAGGTCGCAGCACCAGCCCGATGCGGCTGCCGTCCAAGCCCAGATCGCGAGGCACCGCCGGGTCGGGCTCGAACCCGGCCAGGTAGTACTCCTCCTTCAGCCCCGGATAGCGAACCAGCTTGGCGCCCCGCGCCCCGTACCGGGCGAGCCGGTTGGGGGGAATCGCGTCGGGCACCAGCACGCGGTTGGCCAGCCGGCAGTTGAGCGCATGCTGGAGATGGGCGTACTCGTAGTCGAACATGGTCGTGTTCGGGATGCGCAGCGCGCGACACGCCATCGGCAGGTCGGTGGAGCCGTGCGCCCAGGCGACGTCCACCTTGCGACGCCGACCAAACTTGACCATCTCGGCCACGCGGTCGCCGGCCGCCCTCGCCTTGCCTGCTCGCGACCCGCCACCGTGGTGGCCGATAACCGTGTGATCGATGTCGTGCAGCTCGAGCAGCTGCAGCGTCTGGGCGAAGTCACGAGCGGTGATGTCGACGTCCCAGCCGCGAGCCCGCATGCGCTCCACCAGCGGGGCGAAGATGACGACGTGGGGGGAGTTGGTGAGGTCGATCCAGACGCGCATACGGCGCCTACGCGGCGGCTCGAGTGGCCGCTCGCACGGCCTCGACAACCTCGCGCTGCTGGCCCTCGGTGAGGGTCACGAACATCGGCAGCGCGAGGCCCTCCCGCGCGGCCTGCTCGGCCACAGGGAGCTGCCCCTGCCGGTATCCCAGGTGGGAGAACACCGGCTGCAGGTGAAGCGGGATCTCGTAATACACGGCGCTGCCGATACCGGCGTCGCGGAGGCTGCGCACCAACGCTTCCCGCCTGGCCGACCGAACCACGTACAGGTGATAGATGTGACGCGCCCCCGGGGCCTCGACAGGCAGCTCCACCAGCTCGCCGAGCCCCAGCTCGGCGTACCGCGCGGCTGCCGCCCGCCGGCTGTCGTTCCAGCCGTCCAGGTGAGGTAGGAACCGGCGAAGCACGGCCGCCTGAATCTCGTCCAGCCGGGAGTTGACCCCGATCTGCTCGAAAGTGCGCTTGTCGCGGGAGCCGTGAAACCTCAGCAGCCGCACCCGCTCGGCCAGGTCGGCGTTGGAGGTCGCCACGGCGCCGCCGTCGCCCAGCGCCGGCAAATTCTTGGTGGGAAAGAACGAGAAGGTCGAGATATCGCCGACCGATCCGGCGGCGCGCCCCTCGTGGGCGGCGCCGAACGCCTGCGCCGAATCCTCGATCAACGCCAGGCCGTTGCGGTCGGCCAGCTCCCGGAATGCCGCCAGGTCGACCGGCTGACCGAACAGGTGGACGACCATGATCGCCCGAGTGCGATCGGTGATCGCCGCCTCGACCGCGTCGGGATCGAGGTTGAGCGTGTCGGGCCGGATGTCGACGAACACCGGGACTGCCCCGACCCGGGCGATGGCCTCAGCCGTAGCGAAGAACGTGTACGGAGTGGTGATCACCTCGTCGCCCGCGCCCACACCGACCGCTTCCAGTGCCAGCAGCAGGGCGTCGGTGCCGTTGGCGACACCCACCGCATGGGCGGTGCCGAGCTGGGCTGCCATCTCTTCTTCGAACCCGCGCACCTGAGGACCGAGGATGAACCGACCAGAGTCGATCACCTCGCCGACAGCCGCTTTGATGTCGGGCAGCAACTCCGCATACTGCCCGTGAATGTCCATTAGGGGGACCGACACTGAGATCCAGTCTAGACAGCGACCCTGCGACGTCGCCGCAGTAGCCACAAGCCCGCCAGAACCACCACCGTGCCCACGATCAGGTAGTTGAGATACCCCAGCCGATGCTCCCATTCCTGCCAGTTGTTCCCGGCGTAGTAGCCGATCGCGACCAGCCCGGCACACCACGGTAGGCAGCCCAGGAAGGTCAGCACCGAGAAACGGCCCAGCGGCATCCGCGCCATCCCCGCCGGCAGCGAGACAAAGGTGCGCACGATCGGCACCATGCGGGCGAAGAACACCACCCGACCGCCGTAGCGATCGAAGTACCGCTGCGTGCGGGCCACCTCCTGGCGGCCGTGATCGCCGCGCACCAGCACCGCATCGACACCGTACGCACCCGCCGCCCACGCGATCCACGACCCGACCAGGTTGGCGAACGATCCCACCAGCACCGCCGCCACGAAGCTGAAGGTGTCCTGGGAGACCAGATATCCGGCATAGATCATGGTCACCTCGCTGGGCACCGGGATGCACGCGCTCTCCAGCACCATCAGGACGAACACCGCCGAGAGGCCGTGATCCGCAATCGTGGTCTGCACCCAGTGGGCGAGCGAGTTCAGCATTCAGCCGAGAGCCGGTCGAGATTGGCGAGCTGCTCGCCCAGCGAGTGTTTGATCTTGGGGCCGACCACGGCTGCGATCAGGCGCGGCAGCTGCATCTCGGCGTTGATGGTGACCACGCAGCCCTCTCCGGCGGGGGCGACTGTGAACTCGGTGCGGCCCTGCCGATGGCCGTCGATGCGCTCGCCCACCACCCGCACCGGCCGGTCGCACTCCACCACCCGCACCACCATGTGCTCGGTGTGGCCGGGGGCGTGCGCGACCGCGCTGATGTCACCGTTCTCCATCACCGTTGCGTCGCGGATCTCGTGCGGAAGCATCTGGATGTGCTTGTGGGGATCGGCGATCCAGTCCCACACCGTCTCGGCAGGAGCCGCGCACCGGCGCGACACCGAGACGTTCACGCAGCCCTCGGGTAGTCCTTCACCGTGCGATAGAGCGTGTCGCGCTGGCGAGGCTGTGTAGCCCGCGTTTCGGATCAGGTGAAGGAAGTCCTCGGTGGTCGCTCGGTGGGTGGTGCCGGCTGCGGACACGACGTTCTCCTCGATCATGATCGAGCCCATGTCGTCGGCACCGAACCGCAGCGCCACCTGCCCGACCTTGACCCCCTGGGTGACCCATGAGCTCTGGATGTGGTCGACGTTGTCGAGGTAGATACGGCTGACCGCCTGCATCAGCAGGTAGTCGAAGCTGGTGGGCGTCCAGTGCACGTCCTTGCTGAGCAGCGTGTTGTCGGGCTGATACGTCCATGAGATGAACGCGCGGAAGCCGTGCATCTCGTCCTGCAGCTCGCGGATCCGGCGGAGATGCAGCACCCGCTCATCCGCCGTCTCGACGTGCCCCCACATCATGGTGGCGGTGGTGCTCATGCCCAGGCGGTGCGCCGAACGCATGATCCCCAGCCAGTCGTCGGAGCTGGTCTTCTGCGGCGAGATGATCCTGCGCACCCGATCCGACAGGATCTCGGCGCCGCCGCCCGGAAGCGAGTCGAGCCCGGCATCGCGCAGCCGCGACAGCGTCTCGGACGGGGTCAGCTTGGCCTTGCGGGAGATGTGCTGGATCTCTGACGGCGACAGGGCATGCAGGTGGATCGGGTAGCGGGCCTTGATCGAGGTGAACAGATCCTCGTACCAGTCGATCCCCAGGTCGGGGTTGTGGCCGCCCTGCATCAGCACCGCGGTGCCGTTCAGCGCCAGCGTCTCCTCGATCTTCTTGAAGATCACGGTCTTCGGCAGCGTGTAGCCCTCGCGGGTGTCCCCCGGGCGGCGATAGAAGGCGCAGAAGCTGCAGTCGGTGTAGCAGACGTTGGAGTAGTTGAGGTTGCGATCGACCACGAACGTGACCGTGTCCGGCGGGTTGAGCCGGTTGCGGATCTCGTGGGCGACCGCGCCGATCTTGACCAGGTCCCGCGACTGCAGCAGCGCGGCCGCGTCGGCATCGTCGATGCGCTCGCCGGCGCGGGCCTTGTCCAGCGCCTCGTCCACCACCGATTGCTTTACCGCTACCGCCATCACGCCACCTCCGCCATGTCCACGAATCCCAGCTCCGGCACCGTCTCCAGCTCTCCGGCCTGCTGCGCCAGCTCGAAGAACCGCAGCAGCCCTTCCCGCTCCCGCGGGCCAAAGTGGTAGCGAAGCTTTTCGTAGTATCGCGCCATGAATCCTGCCGGCCACCCATACAATTCTGCCGCCCGGCGGGCAAGCGCCTCGGGCTCGTCGCGGGCGATCTGCAGCGAGCGCAGGTGCGCCTGCTCCAGCTCGGCCAGGCCATCGGTGATACCGGCCCGGCAGCCCCACACGGCGAACACCATCGGCAGCCCGGTACGCTCCTGCCACAGGCGGCTGAGGTCGTAGTGGGGCGTGGGGTCCTCAAACGTGCTGCGCAGCGCCGCGTCACCGATCAGCATGGTGGCATCAGCGGGCTCGCCCAGAGGCACCAGCCGCACGTCGCCGAGCATCACCTTGGTCAGCACCACCGAGGTGGCGCTCTCCGGCGTGACGGCAACTGACCGCACCTCGTCCAGCGGGGTGCGTGTGATCAGCTGGATCGAGTCGATCGCTCCCTCGGCCGACACGCACAGGCGCGGCAGCAGCCGCAGCGAACCGGCGTTGCGGCCGTACTCGATCGAGGACATCGGGGCGACGTCGATCTCGCCCGCCAGCAGCATCGCGTTCAGCTCGGTGGGCACGCCCGGGACCTCGACGATGTCGATGCCGGACAGGTCGAAGAACGCCGGGGCCATGTTGGCGTAGGAGATGCGGCCGACGCGGAGTGTCATCGCGGCACCGGGTTCCGGCCGGCCTCGGCGATCAGCAGCTGCTGCTCCTCCGCCGACGGGCCTTCCAGCTCGTTGGCGCCGAAGGCCAGCGCGACCTGAGCCAGCGGAGTGGTCACCAGGGCGGAGTGCACCTTGATGTCCGGCACGTTGTCCAGCATCAGCCGCGAGACGGCGATCATCTGGATGTCATCGTGCCCGGTGGTGCTGTCGGCGTGTACCGGCAGCGGCAGGAAGGTGACGAACTCGCCGGTGGCGTCCTGCTGGGCGCGCAGCCGCAGCAGGTGATCGATGCGGTCGGCATGGGTCTCGTCCGCTCCGTAGACGAGCGTGTCCAGCCCAGCCTGGGCAGGATCGGGCGCGTCCCGCTGGGTGATGTTGTAGTAGACGTCGTCGTTGCCGCCGCGGAGCTTGCGGGCGGCGTCGGCCAGCTCGCCCAGCCCGAGCAGGTCGTGGCACTCCAGCAGGGCGATGCCGTCGTCGAACTCGAGCCGGGTTCCGGCAAGCACCTTCTCGCGGATCGGAGCCAGCGTGTCCAGTTGAGCGGTCGCCATACCCGGCAGAGTCTACTGCCCGGCCTGCGAGAATCGGGGCATGCCCGACCGCATCAGCATCCAGGGGATCAGCGGATCCGGCAAGACCACGCTCGGGCGCGAGCTCGGGCGGAGGCTGGGTATCCCCCACCTCGAGACCGACGCGCTGGTGCACGGCCCCAACTGGTCGGAGGCGTCGGACGCCGCGCTGCGCGCCCACCTGATCGAGTTCACCGCCGGCGACCGCTGGGTGGTGGACTCCGACTACCGCCGCAAGGTGGGAACGCTGGTGCTGGAGCGGGCCGACACGGTGGTGTGGCTCGACCTGCCCTTGCACCTCTGCCTCCGCCGGCTGTGGCGCCGCACCGATCTTCGGATCGAGGGATCGGAGCCGCTCTGGAACGGGAACACCGAGTCCTGGTGGACAGCGCTGGGAGGCTGGGATTCGCTGTTCGTGTACGCCGTGCGCGGACACGCCAGAGCCCGCCGGGCACTGCCCCTGTTACTGGCGCAACCCCACCTGCAACACCTCCAGGTGGTCAGGCTGCGATCGCCTGAGCAGGTCGAATCGTGGCTTTCCAGCGTCCGGCCGTAGCCGATCAGCGCCGGCTCTGAAACGATCCCCGCCGGGATCGGCGGCCGCCGCCAGAACGCGAATAGCCTGGCCGCCATGATCACACTTCGATATCCCATCCTGCTCCTGTCCCTGGTGGCCGTACTGGCCGCCGCAACCGCAACGGCCGCGTCAGCTGCGACCACCACCACGTCCCGGGTCACCTGGGGCCAGACCGGCTGGTCGTGCGCCGTGGGCGCAGTCGCACCGGTTCCGACCGGCAACGGCTACGGCATGCGCCACGCCGACGGGTTCGCGTCCTGTCTCAAGTCCGGCGTGTCGGCATCCGTCGCCCACGTCTCCCTGATCACCTGCCTCCAGGCCTCGGTGCCCGGCGGCGGCTGGCGCAGTCTGCGCTGCTCCACCGTCACCAACGCATCGGGGACGGCCTCGGTCGATGCGAACGTCACCCAGAGCTGCGGCGCCGGGTATCACCGGCTGCGGACTCAGGTCACGGCCACGGCGCTGCAGCCGACGCTGACACTGGTGGCGCGATCGGCGACCGCCACCAGCGCGGTGGTGGGCTGCCGCGGCTGATCATCAGGCGCGGCGGTCGACGGCGCTCGCGACCACGTGTCGCAGCGGGTCTGCGTCGATGCTGCTCTCGAGCTGCGTGAGCAGTTCGAGGGCGGCGTCGGCGTGGCGCTCCGCCTCTGCCCGGGCGTCACGCACCGCGCCGCTTCGGGCGACGTGGGCAAGCGTCGGCAGCACGTCGGCAGGCGTGGCTCCGCGGGCGATCACCGCGGCCACGTCCGGGACGCGCGCGCTTGCCAGAAGCAGCGGCAGGGTGACGGTGCCGTCCAGCAGGTCGGTGCCCAGCGGCTTGCCGGTGGTGTCCGGCTGGCCGTCGCAGTCGAGAATGTCGTCGGCGATCTGAAAGGCCAGTCCCAGCTCCTGAGCGAACTCGCCCAGCAGTGCCAGCTCGGCATCGACCAGCCCGCCGAAGCGGCCGCCCAGCCGGGCTGCGGCCGAGAACAGCTCGCCGGTCTTCAGGCGGCAGCGCTCCAGATAGTCGTCGGTGGTGATGGTCGGATCGCCGGCCTGCTCGCGCTGCAGGATCTCTCCCCGAGCCAGGGAGTAGCAGGCGTCGGAGAGCATCGACACGGCCACCATGTCGCCGGTCTGCACCAGCTCCGCGAACGCCCGCGCGAACAGATGGTCTCCGGTGGCCGAGGCGATCACCGGCCCGTGCTCGTGCCACACGGTGGCGACGCCTCGTCGCAGCGGCGCCCGGTCGAGCTGGTCGTCGTGCACCAGCGTGGCCATGTGCACGAGCTCCACCGCGCAGCCGGCGATCACCAGCTGCGGCCGCTCGCGTCCCGCGGTGGGCGCGCACAGGTAGGTGAGCATCGGTCGCAGGCGCTTGCCCCCCGCCCGCAGCGTCTGGGCGCCGGTCTCGGCCACCAGCCCGCCGCCGTTTGCCACCTCGGCCGAGAGCCGGGCCTCGACGGCGGCAACATAAGCCGAGGCGCCCTCAACGGCCAGCACGCGGGCGACCGCGCTCACCCGGCCACCGTACCGGCGTGGACCGCGATCGTCCCCATGTTCAGCCGCTTGAACTGGACGCGCTGGAGCCCCACGCCGCGCATGATCTCGGCCAGCTCCTCGGCGCGGGGGAAGCGGTGGACGGACTGCGGCAGATAGGTGTAGGCATCGCGGTCGTGAGCCACGAACCGGCCCAGCACCGGCACCACCCGATCGGTCCACAGGCGCGAGAACGGCGCCACCGCGCGCGGCGGCTCGGTCAGCTCCAGGCACACCACCCGGCCGCCGGGCTCGACTACTCGCGCCATCTCGGCGAAGCCACGGGCGTAGTCGGGCAGGTTGCGCATGCCAAAGCCAACCGTGGCGGCCGCAAACTGATCGTCCTCGAAGGGCAGATCCAGCGCATCTCCCTGGATCCACTCGACGATGCTCGACTTGGTGCGGGCCACGTCCAGCATCTCGTCGGCGAAGTCGAGGCCGACCACCCGGCCGCGGCTGGAGACCCGGTCGAGCAGCGACAGCGACAGGTCGCCGGTGCCGCAGCACACGTCGATCACCGCGTCGCCGGCGACAACGCCGGTCACGCCGGCCGTGAAGTTGCGCCATCGGCCGTCCATGCCGCCGCTCATCAGCCGGTTCATACGGTCGTATCCGCCCGAGATCCGGTCGAACATCTCGCGTACCTGTTCAGGTTCGGCGGTCACGACTGATCCTCTCCCCACGCGCGGTTGAAGCCGGCATCGACACCCGCGGCCGAGAGCACCCGAGCCGCCACGAAATCGATCAGATCCTCGATCGACTCCGGCAGATGGTAGAACGCCGGCATCGCCGGCACCACCCTGGCTCCGGATCGCTTCACCCGCAGCAGATTCTCGAGGTGGATATCCGACAGCGGCGTCTCGCGGGGCACCAGCACCAGCCGGCGCCCCTCCTTGAGCTGCACGCCGGCCGCGCGGTGGATCAGGTTGGCCTCGGCGCCGCCCGCGATCGTGCCCACGGTCGCCATCGAGCACGGGCACACGATCACCGCGTCGGTGTGCGAGCTGCCCGAGGCGTAGGGGGCGCGATAGTCGGAGGCGCCCCACACCCGCACATCGTCGCCGCCGTTCTCGGCCACGAACCGCTCGATCGCACCGGCCGGATCGAGGTCGCGATTGCCGTGCAGCTCCAGCGCGACCACCTGCGCGCCGGCCGCCGAGGCAACCACGCCCACGTCGGCGCCCGCCTCCACCAGCCCACGCAGCACCCGGGCCGCGTACGGCGCACCCGAGGCTCCCGTGATTCCCAGCATCACTCGCATCGATCGGAGCCTACCGGCCAACCCCGGAATCGCGCCCGCTTGGCGTGGACGCCCTGAGGTGAATAATCGGTGCCTGGCACCGATTATTCACCGCGACCTCGACGTACGACAGACGCCCTGAGGCGCAGGACGCGGTGGTTCTGGCAAGGATCGAGCGGCGGGCGGAGCGGAGGCGTGGCAAAGCCACGTTGAGCACCGCACCGCCGCGTGGAACACAGCCAGAACCGGCGCGGACCAGCCTCAGCTACTGCTGGATGGGGACGACCTTGCCTGCGGACAGCGAGGCGACGACCTGGGCGATCTCGGAGAGATTCTTGTCGCCCACCTTGAACGGCGGCATGCCCGTGCCGGCGGCTGCGGCACCGCCACCCACCCAGGCCTTGATCTTGGCCTGATCGGTCTTGAACATGGCTGAACCGTTCTCGAGGCTGCTTCCCGGGCCGGCGGCGCCCTGCTTGCCGAAGAAGTGACAGCTGGTGCAGCTATAGGTCACGATCAGCTCGGTGCCGGCGAGCTTGTTGATGTCCGGGTTGTCGGTGATATCCGTCCCCCCGCCGGCGCCGGGTGCAACGGCACCCGCCATCGTCAGGGCGATCAGCACCGCCGGCACCGTCAGGCCCAGCGCAACGCCGGCCGGGCGGCGGGACAGCCGGCGATCGCGGCCGCGATCCAGGAACGGCCAGGCGATCAGCAGCACCATCATGAGCGTGGGGATGATGATGGTGGCGAAGATCAGCTGCCACGGCGTCTTGAACACCCGCAGAAGCTCGAACAGGAACAGGAAGTACCACTCGGGGCGGGGCTCGGTGGCCTGCACCGCGGGGTTGGCAACCGTCTCGTACAGCGGCCCCAGCACGCCGTTCTGGCCGGTGGGATGAGCCGCGTTGATGGGGCCGGCGGTCTCGTGCCAGACCACCGCCATGGCCACGATCAAGAGCACGATCAGCAGGTTCACGACCACGTCGTGGAACATCGCGTGCGGGAAGAACGCGTGACCGTCCTTCTTCGACTCGGCGTACTCCGTCTCGTACTTCACGCGACGGTTGATGATCTTGCGGGGGGAGCTGACAGCCACTAGTGGCTCGGGCTCCTCGTCAACCGGGCGGCCGGGCCAGGGCGTCACGCCCAGCTTCACGACCAGCCACATGTGCACGAAGATCAGCGCGCCGATCAATCCCGGGATCATGAGCATGTGGAGCGCATAGAACCTCGCGATTGTCTGCCCGCCGAAGACGGGCCCGGCTAACAGGAACTTCGAGATGTACGGCCCCAGCACCGGGGCGGTGCCGTTGATGTTGATCGCCACGACCGACGCCCAGTAGGCGCGCTCGTCCCACACCAGCAGGTAGCCGGTGAGGCCCATGCCCATGACCGAAAGGAAGATCAGCGATCCGGTCAGCCAGGTCATCTCCCGCGGATACTTGTAGGCCCCGTAGAAGAACACCCGGCCCATGTGCAGGAACAGCAGGATCACCATCACGCTGGCGCCCCACTTGTGCATGCCCCGGATCAGCCAGCCCAGCGTCTGCTCGTCCGTGATGAACCGGATCGACGAATACGCCCCGCTGGGTGACGGGTCGTACGTCATGGCCAGCAGCATGCCGGTGGTCGCCTGCAGGATGAAGACGGTCAGAAGCGAGCTGCCCAGCGTGTGGTACCAGCCGGTCGGCGGCACCTTGCGGAACAGGAACTTCTTGATCAGGGTGGCGAAGCCGCTGCGGTACTCGACCCAGTCCTCGGCCTCGAGGGTGAGCTGCTTCGCGTCTGGTTTCGGGATCGGCATCGGGCTAGCTCGACGGGTACTTGTAGGTCACGCGCGGATACAGGATATTCGCGCCGGTCTCACCGAGTCGGGGGAGCGTCACCGGCTGGCCGGGGCTCTTGACCTCGTAGTAGTGGATCTGACCGGCGGAGTTGAAATCGACGCTCCAGCGCTGCGTGATCCACAGCTCCTTGTCCTTCTCGATCTTCCACTGGAAGCGATCCAGGGGGCGAATCGGAGGCCCGGCCGTGCGGGCGCCCTTGGTGTTGTACGCGCCGCCGTGACAGGGGCACTGAAATCCGACCGACGGGACGGCGGCGACCGGGCAGCCGAGATGCATGCAGCGGTTGGAGAAGACGATGAACATGGCGTCTTCGGCGTCCCAGGTGGTGCCGCTCTTGCCCGTGTAGTGGACGAAGGCCAGCCCTGGACTGGTGTCCGGCTGCTTGGTGTCCTCGATGTAGGTGGCCGCCGTGGGCGCGAACCCCTTCTCCGTGTTGAACTGGTCGACCTGACCCAGCAGCACCGGCTCGAACGATCACCTCGTGGACCACCGGCGCCAGCATGTATGCGGTGGCAGGGACACCGATGACCCCACCGATCATGGCACCAAGTCCGATCGTCGAGAGCGTCAGAAACTGCCCTCGATTGGTGCCCTCTGGTTCCGCCACTGATCCTCCTGATCGGTTGTCCGGGGCGATTCTAGCCTTACCGGTCGGCCAGTGTACCGGTGGCTGATCACAACGGCCAGATCGTTACGAACCGCGCTTCCTCGTGACGTTCTTGAGCGCCTCGCGGCGACTGAGGGGACTCAGCTCCTCCTCGTGGGCAGAAACATAGGACACCACCCAGTCGGGATCGACCCACGCGTACTGCCGCAGCGCCCATCCGATGGCCTTTCGCAGGAAGAACTGCTTGGAGTCGAGCGACGGCTCGATGCAGGCCTGCAGCAGCTCCAGGTCGGTGTTCTCCTTGAATCGCAGCTGGCTGATGATCGACGTGCGCCGCTTCCACATGTCCCGGTCGCGGCTCCAGGCGAGCATCTTGGGCTTGATCGCCGCCGGATGGTCACGCAACAGCCCACCCACCCGATGGGAGGCCAGCCCGTCGACGTAATCCCACCACGCCCCGGTCACGATCATCTCCCGATACAAGCTGAGCGCCGCCGGCTGCTGATACGGCCGAGCTCGAGCATGTGCGCACAGCGCGAGCGCGGCATAGCGCTCCTCGCGGTACTCCGCCCCGCGCCACAGCTCCAAGACCAGCCCTCGCCAGTGACCGGCCGAGTCCAGGTCGAGGTCGGCGAACACCCGCTTGAACACTGCCCGGCAGGGCTCGGCCGTGACCCCGTGATAGGGCATGCCGGACTTCATGTAGGCCTGCATCTGCGGTGCCCGGGCGGGGTCGGCAACCGCCTGCAGCCCGGCGCGCACCGCGTCCAGCAGCTCAGCCATCGATGCGGGGAATCCCCAGCTCCGCCCACCGGCGGGTGACCGACTCGCGCACCTCGGGCGTCATCTCGATCATGTCCGGCCAGCCCCGGTCATACCCCTCAGCGGGAGTCTTGGCGGTGGCATCGATGCCGATCTTCCCGCCCACGAACTGGCGCGTGGGGGCGTGATCGAGGTGGTCGAGCGGACCCTCGCTCAGCACCACATCCCGGGCCGGATCGACGTTGGCGCCCACCTGCCACATCACCTGGGCGTAGTCGTGCACGTCGATGCCTTCGTCCACAACCACCACGCCCTTGGTCAGCGACAGCAGCCCGGTGCCCCAGATCGCGTGCATGACCTTGCGCGCATGCCCTGGGTAGGCCTTGCGGATGGAGACGATGCAGAGGTTGTGAAACGCCCCCGCGAACGGCAGGTCGTAGTCGATCACCTCGGGCATGGTCATGCGCACGGCCGGCAGGAACAGCCGCTCGGTGACCTTCCCCAGCCACACGTCCTCCTGGGGCGGCACGCCCACGATGATCGACGGGTAGATGGCGTCACGGCGCATCGTGATCGCGGTCACGTGCACCACCGGGAACGGCTCGGCCGGGGTGTAGTAGCCGGTGTGGTCGCCGAACGGGCCCTCGTCGCGCAGCTCGCCCTTCTGGATATACCCCTCGATCACGATCTCCGAGCGGGCCGGCACCTCCAGCTCGACGGTCTTGCACTTGACCAGCTCGACCGGGGAGCCGCGCAGGAACCCGGCCATCATGAACTCGTCGATGTGCTTGGGCAGCGGTGCGGAGGCCGAGTAGGCGGTGATCGGATCGACGCCCAGTGCGATCGCCACGTCCAGGCGCTCGCCCATCCCCCGCCAGTCGGCGGCGCCGTCCTTGTGGATCTGCCAGTGCATCGCGGTGGTGGTGGCATCGAACTTCTGCACCCGGTACATGCCGACGTTGCGATCGCCGGTGCGGGGGTCGCGCGTGATCACCGCGGGCAGCGTGATGAACGGGCCGCCGTCCTGGGGCCAGCAGGTCATGATCGGCAGCGCATCGAGCGATGGGGGATCCATCACGATCTCCTGGCAGGGGCCGGACGAGACGATCTTGGGGCGGGCATCGGCCAGTGACTTGAGCTTTCCCAGCGCCCGGATCTTGTCCATCATCCCTTCCGGAGGCGCCATCTCCAGCACCTGGGCGACGCGCTCCCCCAGCTCGTCCAGGCGATCCACTCCGAGGGCCATACACATCCGCCGCTCGGTGCCGAACTGGTTGATCACCAGCGGCATGTCCGAGCCCTTGACGTTTGAGAACAGCAACGCCGGCCCGCCGGACTTGGTCACCCGATCGGTGATCTCGGCGATCTCCAGATACGGGTCGACCTCGGCTTTGACCTCGTACAGCTCCCCGGCCTTGCGCAGATGGTCGAGCCAGTCACGCAGATCGGCGAACGCCACTACGCGCCGCTCCCCAGGCCGGCGACGGTGGCGTCCCACAAGCCCTCGTCGGTGTCGAGCCGGCCGTCGCCCTGATCACGGGCGCAGGCCGAGATCAGCTCCGCCAGCGCGCCCACCGCGGCCAGATCGCCGGAGGCGCAGATCTCACGCAGCCCCGCCGCATACAGATGATCGCCGGTCAGAAGCGCCAGGTCGGGATCGGCCTGGGAGAACAATCGGGAGCGGCCGCGATGCAGCAGGTGGCCCTCGTAGATCATCTCCACCCCCAGCAGATGCCGCGGGGGGCAGGTCTCCTTGAACCGCGGCCGGGCGTCCTGGTGCACCAGCGCATCGCGCCACAAGGGGCTTGCGGCGGCCGTGCGGGCCGCCACCTCCGCCAGCACCGTCACCGGGGGAACTCCGCGGCGGCGGTGATCGTCTGTTCGAGCTGTTCGTCGGTGTGCACCAGCGACGGCATGGCCGCCTCGAACTGCGAGGGCGCGAAGTAGACACCGCGCTCCAGCATGTGCGCGTGGAAGGCGGCATACCGACCGGTGTCGGATGTGGCCGCGTCGGCGAACGAGCGCACCGGGCCGGGATGGTTGAAGGCTGTCAGCATCGCACCCACCCGGTTCACCGTGACACCGGGGCCGGCCAGACCGTCGGCCAGCGCCGCCGAGACCAGCTCCAGGCGCTCGTACGCCCCGGGCTCGCGCAGCAGCTCGAGCGTCGCCAAGCCGGCCGCCATCGCCAGCGGATTGCCCGACAGCGTGCCGGCCTGGTACACGTCGCCCACCGGCGCCAGCCGGCTCATCACGTCACTGCGGCCGCCAAAGGCGGCTGCAGGCAGGCCGCCGCCGACGATCTTTCCCAGGCAGGTGAGATCGGCGCGCACCGCCAGCCGCTCCTGGGCGCCGCCGTAGGCGACCCGGAAGCCGGTGATCACCTCGTCGGCGATCAGCAGCGCTCCGGTGCCGTTGCAGATCGCCCGAAGGCCTTCCAGGAAGCCCGGCTGCGCCGGGATCACACCCATGTTCCCGGCCACCGGCTCGACGATCACGCAGGCCAGCTGGTCGGCATGCTGTTCGGCCAGAGCCCGGGCGGTGTCCAGATCGTTGTACTGGCACAGCAGCGTGTCTGCGGTGACCGACGCCGGCACCCCCGGGGTCGACGGGATCGCGAGCGTGGCCAGACCGGATCCGGCCTCCGCCAAAAGTGCATCCACATGTCCGTGGTAGCCGCCGACGAACTTGAGAATCTTGTCGCGGCCCGTGAACGCGCGCGCCAGCCGCACCGCGCTCATGGTGGCCTCGGTTCCGGAGGACACGAACCGCACCATCTCGAGTGTCGGCACGGCCGCCACCAGCTGCTGGGCGAGCCGGAGCTCGACCTCGGTGGGCGCGCCGAAGGACGACCCGTCCGCGGCGGCGCGGGTGATCGCCTCGACCACGTGGGGATGCGCATGCCCGGCGATCAGCGGCCCCCAGGAGAGCACCCAGTCGACGTAGCGGTTACCGTCCACGTCGAACACCCAGCCGCCCTCACCGCGGGCCAAGAACAGCGGGTGGTCGCGCCCCACCGACCGCATCGCCCGCACGGGGCTCGAGACGCCACCGGGGATGACCCGTTCGGCCTCGGCGAAGAGGCGGGCCGACTGCTCCGTTGTCACCGGGCCTACCGTTGCCATTCGGCCACGTCGCCGGCCCAGTAGGTGATCACCATGTCGGCGCCGGCCCGCTTGATCGCCGTGAGCGCTTCCAGCACGGCGCTGCGCTCGTCCAGCCAACCCGCCGCGACGGCGGCCTTGATCATGGCGTACTCGCCGCTGACCTGGTAGGCGGCGATCGGCGCAAGGGTCGCCCGGCGCACCTGGGCCAGCACGTCCAGGTACGGGCAGCGCGGGCTTGACCATGACCATGTCAGCCCCCTCCTCCAGATCGAGCAACACCTCGCGGACGGCCTCGCGACCGTTCGCCGGATCCATCTGATAGCCGCGGCGGTCTCCCTCCGACGGCGCCGACCCGGCAGCGTCTCGGAACGGCCCGTAGAAGGCCGAGGCATATTTTGCGGAGTAGGCCATGATCGGGGTGCCGGACAGCCCGTCGCCGTCGAGCGCCGCCCGAATCGCACCCACGCGACCGTCCATCATGTCCGAGGGCGCGACGATATCCGCCCCCGCGACAGCATGTGACAGCGCGGTTTCGGCCAGGAGCTCGAGCGAAAGGTCGTTGTCGACGTCGCCGTCGCGGAGTACGCCGCAGTGCCCGTGGGTGGTGTATTGGCAGAGGCAGACGTCGGTGATCACCACCATCTCGGGGGCGACTGCCTTGATCGACCGGATCGCGGTCTGCACCACCCCGCCGTGGTCGTAGGCGGCGCTGCCGACGTCATCCTTGTGCTCGGGCACGCCGAACAGCATCACAGCCGGGACGCCGCTCGCAGACAGCCGCGCGGCCTCCCGGCCGGCGGCCTCGGCGGCGTGATTGTGCTGCCCGGGAAGGGAGGGAATCTCGACCGGCTGACCGTCGCCCTGGCGCAGGAACAACGGCTGGATCAGGTCGGCCACATCGAGCCTGGTCTCGCGCACCAGGCCGCGTACGCCGGCGCCGCGGCGCAACCGCCGCATTCGAGTGGTGGGGAAGGCCATTGCCAGAGTGTAGTTCCGTGCTTTACACCAGGTGCGAGAAGGGGTAGGCTTGTCAAGATTCGACCGGCGTATCCACGCCGTTGACCGCGGACCCCTGGGGGCTGATGTGACCGACGAGCAGGAGCAACGCGGCGCCGAGTACTCCAACGAGGCGCTGAGGAAGCTCGGCGCCCGCATCCGCCACTACCGCCGCAAGCGCGCGATGACGCAGCGCGATCTCTCGTTCGACGGCTGCTCCTACAGCTATCTGGCGCGGATCGAGGCCGGCGACCGGCGGCCCAGCCCGCGGGTGCTGTACGAGATCGCCCGGCGGCTGGATGTCAGTTCGGAAGAGCTCACCGGCGAGACCTCGACCGAGCAGCGGTCGCAGTCGCTGGAGACGCTGGAGGCGGCGATGCTGATCCGCCAGGGACACCTGGAGGAAGCCTCGGAGCTGCTCGAGGGCGTGCTGCAGGAGGCGCAGGTCAGCGCCGACTCCGAGCGGGCGTCCGAGGCGCTGGAGGGATTGGGCCTGGTGGCGCTGGCGCGCGGCGACTACGACACCGCCGGGCCGCTGCTGGAGCAGAGCCTCGAGGCGACTGCCGACGCCGACCCCGGCGAGCGCACCGCGTTGTACTCCGGACTGGTCGAGGTGCACGCTCACACCGGCGACACCGCCCGGGCGATGGCGGTGCTCGAGAACTGCCTGGAGCGCCTCCGGCGAAGCCCCGTGGCCGATCCGGCCAAGGTGGTGCGCTACTCGCTGTGGCTCTCGCGCAGCTACGCCGAGGCCGGCGATCACACTCGGGCCGGCGCGGCGCTGTCCGATGCACTCCGCCACGGCGACGTGCGCGTCGACCTGCCCAGCCGGGCAGCAGCGTCATTTGCGCTGGCGCGGGCCCACGCCGCCAACGGCCGCATCGACCAGGCCATCCGCCACACCGATCGCGCCCTGGCGCTGTACGACCTGCGAGACGACAACCGAGCACTGCGCGAGTCGCATCTGGTGTATGCCCAGGCGCTGCTGGATATCTCCGACGTGGACGCCGCCGCCGGTCACCTGACCGCCGCCCGCGGTCTGCTCGAAGCCGAGCCCGAGAGTTCTGAGCTGGGCGCACTCGAAGTCGAAGAGGCCCGCATGGCGCTGCTCTCCGGGGATACCGAGACGGCTGCAGCCAAGGCCGTCAACGCCGTCGAGGTGCTGCAGGCGGCTGCCGACCCCCGTCGCATCGGTGATGCCTATCTGGTGCTGGCTCGGGTGCAGGACGAGCTGGGCGAGCTGGAACGGGCCGAGCGGTCGTACAACCGGGCGGTGGAGGAGTTCACCGCGACCGGAAACCAGCGCGAGCTGGCCAAGGCCTACCGCTGGTTCGGCAAGTTCCTGAAGAGGCTGGGCCGGGCCGACGCGGCGCTCGAGGCCTTCGAGCTGGCGGCAGACCTGACGCCCTCCACGCTCGACTCGCTCGCCCCGGTGCTCGACCGCACCGGCTCCCGCACCCTCTAGAACGCTCGTGCATAAAAGGTGCCTGGCACCTTTTATGCATGGGTGCGGTTTGTTGCATATCTGTTGCTTTTTGATGCACAGGTGTGGCAATGCTCTAGGCTGAATGCGTGGATCCCGAGCTACTGATCGCACTCGAGCGCTACGACGAAGCCGATGAGGTGCTGAGGCGGAACCTGCGAGATGCTCAAGGGTCGGGCGATCGCCACTCGGCCAGCGTTGCCCTCGAGGCGCTGGGGCAGATCGCAATCCGGCGCGGCCGGGAGCAGCACGCGCTCGATCTGCTGCGGGAATCGCTCGAGTATCGCCGACGATCCCGACCCGGCCGAGCGCACCGGCCTCTACTTCGAGCTCGCCCGGCTGCTCGCAAGCACCGGCGACGCGGACGCCGCGGTTGACCTGCTTGGAGCCGCTGACTCCAGCGGCTGCGCGAGCTGCACCCCGACGATCTGGCGACGATCGCCGGCTACAGCGTCACGCTGAGCATGGCCCAGGCCGACTCGGGCCGCTACACCGAGGCAGCCCAGCTGCTGGCCGGAGTGCTGCGAGACGGCGGCGACGAACTCGACCGCCAGGTCGCCGCCCGGGTCAACTACGCGCTCTCACGGCTCAACAACACCACCGGCCACTACGAGCTGGCGGCCGACTACGCCGCACGGGCGCTTCGGCTCAACGAGGAGACCGGCGACGAATGGGCCCAGGCGCTGTGCCACCTCGGCCTGGCGCACATCCTGCTCACCATCGGCGACACCGAGCAGGCGGCCGAGCACCTGGCGGCGTCCCGCGCGCTCCACGGCGACCGCCTGGGGACGGTGCTCGAGGGCTACCTGAAGGTCGACGAAGCCCGGCTGGCGCTTCAGCGCGGCGACGCCGAGCTGGCAGTCGAGGTCTCCCGCGACTCGGTCGCACTGCTGTCCAACGCCGCCATTCCCGGAGAGCTCGGGATCGCCCAGCTAACGCTCGCCCGAGGGCTCGACGAGCTGGGCGACGACGCCGGCGCCGAGCAGGCGTACACGGCGGCGATCGATCTGTTCCGGCGGCGTCCCGGCTGGCACCGCGAACGCTCCCGGGCGCATCGCTGGTACGGCAAGTTCCTGCGTCGGCACGGGCGCGACGAGGCCGCTCTGCGGGAGTTCGAGCTGGCCGCCGACCTCGCCCCCAGCAATCAGTAGATCGTCACCAGGGACTGTCCGACCACGACTGCATCCCGATCCGCTCGCGCAGGAACGCCCCCACCTCACGGCCGATCGCGACCAGCGGCAGCGTCACCAGAATCCCCGGTAACCCATACAGCTCCTCACCCGCGAGCAAGGCGAAGATCACCGCCAGCGGGTGCACCCTGACCGCGCCGCCCATCAGCTTGGGAATCACGATGTGACCCTCGATCTGGTGGATGAAGAGATACACCAGCGCCACCGCGAGCACTGCCGTGGGTGAATAGGTGGCGGCCACCAGCAGCGGCGCCAGCGCCCCCAGCCACGGGCCGACGTAGGGAATCACCTCGGTGACAGCCGTGAACGCGCCGAACGCGAGCGCGTACGTCTCACCCGAGGGAAACACGCCGGTGATCCCGAGCAGCCACATCCCCACCGTGGCGGTCCCGCCGATCGTGAGCGACACCAGCGTCTGGCCGCGGACATACGCCAGCAACGCCCGCTCGGTGCGGGCCATCAGGTCGTCCGAAGGGATCGGTGCTATGGAACACGCGCCGCAGGAACCTCGATAACCGGGGAGCATCGAGCAGCATGTACACCGAGATCACGATCACCAGCACCAGGTTGAACAGGCTCTCGAAGATCACGATCACCAGATCCTGAGCGATCGATACCGCCTGCCCCGTGTACTGCTGAAGGTCGAGGCTGGAGACGTCGTGGACGACCCGCTCGCCGGGCGTGCGGATGTCGAACTGGTACGGACTGGAGGTGTCGATCCAGTGCTGCAGGCGGGCCAGCTTGACCTCGGCGGGCGTCAGCCCCTGCGGCGTCTTGGACGTGAACTCGGCGTCGACCCGGTCGATCGCGACCTGCGACTCGTTGGTCACGATCGTCCCCAGGATCACGATCACTCCCAGCAGCACCAGCGCCGCGGTCAGATACACCAGCAGCACCGACAGGCCGCGCGGGACGCGCAGCGCGCAGAACGCGCGCACGATCGGATTCAGGAGGATCGCGATCAGCGCCGCGATCACGAAGATGAACACGGCGTGGTTGACGACCAGCAGCACCTGCCAGGCGCCGATGCACGATCAGCGGAAGACCCACCAGCTGCACCCAGCGCGGGACCACGATCTCCTTGCGATGGGGCAGCTCGGCCATCCGGCAAAGCCTAGAGGGCGGGTCGGAGGCCGCCGTGATGACGGCAACTCCGCCGCGATCGGGTACCCTGGATCGCATGATTTCGAGCCGCACACCGCCTCGCCGCTACGCCCGCAGGCGCGTCGACCACCGTCGCCGCAACCGTCGCCGAGCCGGCCTCGTGCTGGTTGTCGCGCTTTTGGCGGGCGGGGTTCTGCATCTGCTCACGCGCGGCCACAAGGAGCAGGCGAGCCCGGCGCTGGCGACCCCGGCGGCTGTCAGCGAAGCGCCCGACGGACCGCCCACGCTGGAGAGCCTGGCAACCGCCGGTGACGGTCTCCAGATGGACGTGCCGATCACTCAGAAGCGGATCACCGCCATCGTCTACCACGGCGGCGGCACGCAGCTGGTGGCGCTGACGCCGGCCGGCCACCAGCACAACGCCGATCTGCTCACCCGGATCTCGAACATGCTCTCGGACAACAGCAGCTCCAGCGGGCCGGGCTACTACATCGACTCCAGCGGTGCCGGCCCCGAGACGGGCTCGGTGGACATCGGTGCGATGGCGGGTACCAGCGTGTATGCGCCGGCCGACGGGCGGGTGGTGTCGGTGCAGCCGTATGTGATCAGCGGCAAGACCTACGGCAGCGTGATCCAGATTCAGCCGTCCACCGCTCCCACCCTGATTCTCACCATCACCAACGTCAAGCGCTCACCCGGGATCGTGGTCGGGAAGCCGGTGACGGCCGCCGAAACCAAGCTCGGCAGCGTGATCGATCTGTCCACGGTGCTGACCCAGGAGCTGGCCAAGTACACCTCGGACGCCGGCAACCACGTGCATATCGAGGCCACCCGAGCTCCCGCGTCCGCGCCGATTCTCTAGTGCGATGAGGCTCCTATTCATCGGCGACGGGTTTGGCCGGCCGGGGCTACGCATGATCGAGGACCACGTCGCCCGCCTGCGCTCCGAGCTCGAACTCGACTTCGTGGTGGCAAACGGCGAGAACCTGGCCGACGGCGCGGGCATCACCAGCCGGCTCGCCCGCCGGATGCTGGCCGCCGGGGTGGACGCGATCACCCTGGGAAACCATGCCCTGCGACAGCGCGAGGTGTACCCCTACCTCAACACCGAGCCGCGGATCGTGCGACCGGCGAACCTCGCACGCAAGGCACCGGGGCACGCCCAGGTGGTGTGCCGGGGCAAGGACGACTTCCGGCTGGGAGTGATCACGCTGATGGGGAGCCTGTTCCTGGAGCCGGCGGTGAGCCCGTTCGAGATCGCTGAGCAGCTGATCGAAAATCTGCAGCCGCGAGTGTGACGCGATCCTGGTCGACTTCCACGCCGAGGCCACCAGCGAGAAGGTCGCGATGGGGCGACTGCTGGCCGGCAAGGTGATGGCCGTGGTCGGCACGCATACCCACGTTCAGACCAACGATGCGACGGTGCTGACCGGCGGCACCGCCTACATCACCGACGCCGGCATGACCGGGCCGCACGATTCGGTCATCGGCGTTCGCGCCGATCTGATCCTGGCGCGGTTTGCAACCGGCGCGCCGGTGCGGTTCGAGCCGGCCGACGGTGACGTGCGGATGGAGGGAGCGGTGATCGAGTTCGAGCCGTCCGGCCGCGCAACCGCCATCGAGTCGTTCAGGTTGTGTGAGTAGCCGGCTCGGACCGCGGCAGCAACAGACCGACCAGCGCCAGCGGCAGCCACCAGCAGACGTACGGGTAGAACCAGTACGACGCGACCATCTGCACGCCGATCAGCGCGGCTCCGCCGAGGGCCGCCACCGCCGCGGCGTCCTTGCGCCCCCGGGGAATCACCGCCAGCAGGCAGACGGCGATCGCCACCGCCACCTGCGCTGCCTTCTGCAGCCACTCGATATGCGGCCAGCCGGGGTGGAAGTCCCCCAGCGTCCAGATCGACATGGGCGTCACCCGGTCGGTCTGGTAGCCGATGGTGCGATCCCAGAAGAGCCTCAGCCCGTGGCGATCGAACGCCAGCATCGCGAGCAGCAGAAGGGTGGTCGCGGCGAACGCCGCCAGCGTCGCGAACCGGCCCGCGCAGCGACGAGAACAGCGGCACCAGCGCCAGCGGGCCGAGCTTCGTGAACCCCGCCACCGACAGCAGGATGCCGCGCGCCACGGGCAGCGACGAGCGCAGCCAGCAGCCACGCCACCGCCGCTCCCACCAACGCGTCGTTGGAGTTCATGTTGAGTGAGTAGGCGGTGAACGGGTTGGCTGCCCAGCCGAAGGCGAACAACACCCCCATCCGCGGCGACCACAGGCGCCAGCCGGCCACGAACAGGCCGATCACCGCCAGCACGTCGAACGCCGACGCGGCCACGTGTGCCGCCGGCAGTGAGTCCCACCGCCCGCTCCATCCGAACAGCTCCACCGCCGGGGCATAGGCGAGGTACACGACCGGCCCGTAGGTGTCGCCGTTCTCGACCGGAGACTCGCAGCGATGGTCGGACTGCACGTAGCCGATCGGATCGCCGTTGTCGTAGTGGCCGCCGCACGGGGTGCCCTGGGCCTTGGGCATGTTTCCGTAGGGAACCTCGCCGTGCAGCAGCCGCGACGCCCCGGCAACGCTGGCATACCCGACGTCGATCACGTTGGAATCCCGGTTGTTGAGGCCGAGCCGAAAGCCCATCAGTGCGAAGATCAGGCCGATCAGCACCAGCAGGTGGCGCTCGCCGATCTCGATCCGGCGCGGCCGGTGCCCGAAACCGATCGCGATCATGCGCGCGGCCAGATAGATCAACGGCGGGTAGATCAAGGGCGTGGACACGAACACGTGACCGCGGTTGAAGAAGCTCAGCGACACCACGAACGAGATCAGCATGATCACGTCGAGCGTGCGCAGCGACCGCAGCCTGCGCCAGTCCAGCAGCCCCGCCACGAACACCAGGCACATCGGGATCAGCACCCATGCGCTGGCCACCTTGCGGCCGTAGGCGTTCTTCAGCCCACGGGTCATCATCCAGCCCACCTGCGGCCCGGTCCACACGGCGGTGGGCCGCCCCGAGCTGTCGGGGATGTGCACCTCGGCCACCTGGGTGTCGCCGTCGTAGTAGGACACCGTCCACACGCGATCGTCGCCATTGGTGACGGTGTGGCTGGGGTTCTTGTACTGGCTGAGCCACTGCTTGATCGCCGGCTGCCGGCCGGCAATCGCAGCCGCCTTGTCCTCGTCGAGCCGCAGCCGCCCGGCCGCGTCTGGTTTGACCTCGGAGTTGACCACCGTGCCCGAGACCGTCGGCGACGGTGAACCGCGCCAGCACCGGCTTGCCGCTCTTGTCGTGCAACGTGGCGATCCACTGCTGCTTGGCGGGCAGATAGCGCGCTGTCCAGTATGCGCCGGGGTGCTTCGACCATGATCGGCGCAATCCGCGGATCCGAAGCTGCCACCTCGATCGCCTGGGTCTCGCTGAACTGCGGCTGCACGGCCGCTACCGCGACTGCGGGCAGCGCGGGGACCAGCATCAGCGTCGCCGCCGCCGCCGCGATCAGGCGGCGCCGGAGTGTGGCGCTACCGGAAGGACCAGACCTTGTTGCCAAGGAAACTGATGGGAGTGGCGATCAGGATTGCGATGGCGGCCGCCAGCAGACCGGGCACCTGCGCAACCTCCACCAGCGTCGTCAGCATGACCAGATCGACGACCAGCGCGACCGCGGACACGGTCAGAAACCTGGCGTACTGGTGATGAGGCACTCCATGTGTGACGCGAAACGTCCACAACCGGTTCCAAACGAAGTTGCTGGTGGCGGCCACGGCGAACGCGACGGCGAACGCAATCTGGTAGCGCCACCACCCGTCGGCCACGAAGAACACCGCGAGATTGATGACGTAGCCCGTGGCGCCCACCAGACAAAACCGAATCAGCTCAAACCAGTTGTCGGGGCGGCGAACCGCAAGATTGAAACGGCGGTACTGAGCTTTGGCGCCGATCGGCGCAGCTTCGGCGCGAGCTTCGTCCATATCGGGGATGCTATCTCACCCCGAAGTGGCGCAAGGTGATGGGCGTCAGGTCGGTGATCGACGGCTGCATCGGAAGCTCCATGCGCACGTCGAATCCGGCGGTGATCAGCGGCACCAGAGAATCGGCGGCGTGCAGCGACCCGTGGCTGCCGCCACCGACATGGTGTCCGCCCCCAGCGTCGGAGAACTCATACCCCAGCGCCGCCGACACGACCACGTCGCCGGCGTTGGCACAGTTGAGCACGCCCTCGATCCGCTCCAGCGCGTTGGGGTACTCGGATTCGGGCAGCAGATCGGCGTCGCCTTCCACGGCGAACTGATTGCCGCGGGCATCGACGTGACCCTCTCCGCGGCGAAACCGCATCAGCCCGGAGTCGCCGCTGAGCGACCATCCAGCCGTCGGCGACATGCATGACCACGTCGGCGGCCGGATCGGCCAGCGACAGCTTCACGACCTCGGCCACAGTGGCGGACGAGTCGGGCAACATGTACACCATCGACACTCGGTTGGAGGAGGCCAGCGCCAGGTCGCTCTGGTCGGGGCGGCGACCGCGGCCGCCGCGGTAGATGCGAAACCCCTCGAGCGCCGCGGCCGCGTCGGAGATCTCGGTTACCGCGCTCTGTGAGTGGTCGGCGACGACCATCACCGCGTAGCGGTTGAGGAACCGCTCCCGGCCGCCGGCCGCCTCCACCAGCAGCTCCAGGCCGCGGTCGGCCCCTGCCACCGCTCCCATCACGTCGCCGCCCCGATGCTGGGCGGCGTCGGTCTCGTACAGGTAGAAGAAGAGGAAGTCGAACCCGTCCCGCGTGACCAGCCAGCGCCCCACGTGCCCGCTGTGGCGATCCACGCCGGTGCCGATGTTGAGCGGCGCACCGGTGAGATCGGTGAAGAACAGGTCGCCCAGGAAGTACCGCCGCGGCCCGTAGACGGCGTCGGCGACGCCCACCCGCCGAGCCAGCCGCCGAGCGGACGGGCGGGTGATCGGATGCCGGGTGCGACCGCGGATCACATAGGTGTTGACAGCGGCGGTGGCGAATCCAGCGTCGTCCAGCGCCTCGAACACTGTGTCGACCCGCGGCGACAGGTGCAGCATGTTGAGGTTGACGAGCACGTCGTCGACCATCTGCCGGGTACCGGTCGCAAGCATCGCCGAGAGCGACGACCCGTACTCCACCATCCGCTGCTCGCCGCGGTGATACCAGCTCATGCTGGGGATCAACGATCCGGCCGGGTGCTCACCGGTTACCAGCGCCGACAGGCACACCGGGGTCAGTGAGGGGAACGTCGACACGCACGCGTTGGTGCGCCGGCCCTCACCTGCCAGCCAGTCGATGGTGGGCACCAAGCCGGCGGCGTTGGCCTGGTCGAGCAGCTCCGGCCCGAGCCCGTCGATAACTGCCAGTATCAGCTTCTTGGGGTGGTCGGGCACGATGCCCCGATCACCGCAGGACGCGCAGGCCCTCGTACTTCTGACCCTCGCGTCGTCGCACCCGCAGAAGCAGGAATCCACCGGCAAGGGCCATCAGGTACCCCACGATCGGGATCAGTGCGACCAGCGATGCACCGATGCCGGCTCCGTCCTCGATCAGGGCGGTGCCGCGCACGTCTCCGCCGGCCTTGACCGCTCCCGACCGCACCCGCCGCATCCCCAGGCCGACGGCCGCTGCCACCACCGCACCGATGGCCAGTCCGGCGTACGGCACCGCACCTCCGGCAGCCAGCTCGAATGCGATTCCGCCGGCGACCACTCGACGTACCAGCCGCCCCCCAGCGCCGGCACCGGGCCATACCGCATCGGCGACCAGCTCGACCACAACCGCCACCCAGGCGATCGCGACCAGCCACGCCCGCGACGCGAACGACGCTGGGTCTTCCAACAGGTCCTGCGTCGCAGCGGTGGCACCGATGGCAACCGGCGCCGCCGAGATCAGCCCGGCGGCCGCTGCGAGGCCGAGGCCCTGACCGACGGCGATGACAGTTTCCACAACCGCCGCATGATACCGACCGGCGCCGCCACGCTCAGCTGGAGGGCACGAACACCCGCACGGCGTCGGCCTCATAGCCGACCTCGATCCGCCGCCGCTCACCCACGTACTCCCCGTCGATCTGCACTGATATCGGGTGGTCGCACTCGACCTCGATGCGGTGGCGGTCGTGCAGGTAGGTGATCCCGGCGGTGTCCTTGCGGGCGTGCCGCGGCCAGGCCAGCGCGTACAGCGCCAGCCTGGGAAGCGCCCGCTTGCCCAGGCCTCCCAGCACCACGGCGTCCAGCGCCGAGTCGAAGCCGGCCAGGGGCGTGGCCTTGACCGGAAGCTTGCCGAAGTAGGTGTAGGGGTGCTGGTTGGCGATCGCGATGTACGAGGCTCGCAGCGGGACCGAGCCCTCGGCAGTGACCGTCATCTGCTCGGCCAACCGGAACCCCTGCGATCCCAGCACCCTCATGGCCTCGTACAACACATGCAGGTCACCCGGGCGCACGTTGCCGGGCCGGCGGCGGCGGGCGTCATCGATCGCGCGGGTGGCGTCCGCATCGAAGCCGACGCTGGCCGCGAACGTGAACCGGCGGCCGTCCGTCACACCCAGCCCGACCGAGCGGACGCTCCGCTCCGCGATCGCGCGTGCGAGCAGCGCGGACGCCTTGACCGGCTCGTCGGGATACCCCAGCTGCCGGGCATACACCGATGAGGCGCCGCCCGGTAGCGGCGCGAACACCACCTGGGGACGGATGCCGTTGACGACTTCGTTGAACGTGCCGTCGCCGCCCAGGGCGATCACCGCGCCCTCCGAGACGTCGGCCGCCAGCGTGGTCGCGTGCCCCTTCCCGGTCGTCTCGGCGATGTCCACATCGACCACCGGGGTCAGTCTGGATACCACTCCGGCAACGATCTGCTCGGTCACTCCGCTGGCGCTGGGGTTGACGATCAGACGAGCTCGCATCGCGGCACACTAATCGGTTCTTAACCTCTAAAGGTGTCCTCAATCTGGGCGACATACAACACACCGCATGAACCCATTGCTCAAGACATCCGCCATTGTCCTTTCCGCGGCCGTGCTCGGCGGCGGCGTGGTTGCGCTCTCCACCGACCACGATTCCACCAAGACCGTCGTCAGCGTGACGCGCTCGTCCGACACCGGCCAGCCGGTGGCAGACGTGAACACCTCCGGGCTGACCGCCCGCCAGATCTATGACCGGGACGCCCCCGGTGTGGTCGTGGTCAAGGCCACCACCACCACGACCTCCACCAGCCAGTTCGGCCAGGGCCAGCCACAGCAGCAGTCGGCGCTGGGCTCGGGCTTTCTGATCGACCGCCAGGGTCACATCCTGACCAACGGTCACGTGGTCGCGGGCGACAATCCCCAGATCACCGTCGGATTCGCCGATTCGAGCGGAAACGATGTGACCTACAAGGCCAAGGTGCTCGGCATCGACACCGCCACCGACGTGGCCGTGCTCCAGCCCGTCGAGAGCCTGCCGGCATCGTCGCTCGACCCGCTCCCGCTGGGATCGCTCAGCTCCGTGCACATCGGTGACCCGGTGGTCGCCATCGGCAACCCGCTGGGCGAAGAGCGCACCATCACCTCCGGAATCGTCTCGGCGCTCGAGCGCACCATCGATTCTCCGGCCGACGACCCCATCGGTCAACGCGATCCAGACCGACGCCGCCATCAACCACGGCAACTCGGGCGGCCCGCTGATCGACGCCAACGGCAAGGTGATCGGCATCACCAGCCAGATCCTGACCGGAAGCAACAGCGAACAGGCCGGCAGCATCGGCATCGGCTTTGCCATCCCGATCGACACCGCCCGCTCGGTTGCCGATCAGATCATCGCCACCGGACACGCCCAGCATCCCTACGTCGGAGTCAAGGGCCTCGCCCTGACCCCCGCGCTGGCACAGGCTCTGCACATCTCGACCCAGCACGGGTTCCTGGTCGAAGAGGTAACCGCCGGGTCTCCCGCCGAGCAGGCGGGGCTGCAGGGCGGCACCACCTCCGCCAGCGTCGGCGGTTCGAGCATCAAGCTGGGCGGCGACATCATCACCTCCATCGAAGGTCGGCAGATCAACGACTTCAACGATCTGTACGACACGATCGCCTCGCACAAGCCGGGCGACACGCTCACCCTCTCCGTCATTCACGACGGCCAGAGCCGCGACGTGCAGGTCACGCTCGCAGATCGTCCCACCAGCTAGCTCAACCAGCTCCAGATCACCGACCGGATAACCGCCGGCCCCACCCTGATTCACGGGGCCGGTGGAAGTCTGGACGCCAAAGACGCGCGCCCTCGGGCGCGCCTGCCGGGGCCCCACCCCACCTGCCAATGGGGTCCCGGCATCTTCTCTTCAGCCGGCAGTCGAGGTGAATAACGGTGCCAGGCACCGTTATTCACCGCGCTAGATCACCTCGACGATGACGTCGTCCACGTGGTCGAGGCGCTCGCGGACGACGTCCTCGATGCGGCTGGCCAGCTCGTGTGAATCGCGCACCGTCATGCTCGGAGCTCCATGCACCGAGGTCACCACCAGCAGCCGCTCGGCCTGGCGGTAGACCACCACCTCGGCCCCCTCTCCGGCCACCGAACGCACCGCCTGCTCGGCGACCGCGAGCACCTCGGGCTCGACGTTGGTCACCTCCCGGGCGGGTTGGGCGTCGGGAAGCGACGGCTCGACATGGGCGAACACCCGGGCGACGCCGATCTCGCGGCGAATCTCCTGCTTGAGCCGCGCCGACCACCTCGGCGGCCTCCGACAGCGGTGTGCCCTCGGGCAGCCGCACGTGCAGCGTGACCGCCTGGCCGTCGGGCTGTTCCAGCACCGTGATGTTGTGCGTCTCGACCACGCCCGGCACCCTCAGTGCCGCGGCCGCGATGCGATCGTTGGCACGCTCGGCGACCGCGTCGGGCTCGGCGTGCACCACCACCTGGGCCCGTCCCAGCTCCTCGATCACCGCCTGCTCCACCAGATCCATGGTGTCGTGCGAGCGCTCCAAGCCCGCCAGCCGTGACACACCGATCACGACCTCGACGAAGCTCTCGCCACCGGCCTCGCGCACCCGCACCGAGCGCACCGCGGTCACCCCCGGCACGGACAGCGCAGCCTGCTCGACCCGGCCGGCGGTCCCGGTCGGGGCCCGGTCCATCAGCACCTCGATGTTGATCCAGGCCAGCCGAGCCGCGCCGGCGAGCACGATCACCGAGACGAAGATCGCGGCCACCGAGTCGCCGCCCTGCACCCCGAAGGCGACCAGGATCAAGCCTGCCAGCACCGCCAGGCTGCCGACGAAGTCCGAGGCAAAGTGGGCGGCGTTGGCGAGCAGCGCCGCGTTGTGCTCGGCTCTGCCCACCCGCAGCGACGCTGCCGAACGGCCGGCATCGACCACCAGCACCACGCCCATCAGCACGAACGCATACCAGGTGGCCGACACCGCACGTCGAGCCGTCGATCAGCCGCGTGATCGCCTCGACCGCGATCCACACCGCCACCCCTGCCAGGATCGCCGCCTCCGCCAGCGCCGACAGATGCTGGGCCTTGCCGTGACCGTAGGGATGCTCGGGATCAGCGGGCCGTTCGGCCACCCCAACCGCATACACGGTCAACAGGGCGGCAACAGCATCGATGCCCGAATGGGCGGCCTCGGCCAGGATGCCGAGGCTGCCGGTGGCAAGTCCGACCACGAGCTTTGCCAGCGCCAGAACCAGCGCGCCGACCAGGGACACCAACGCCGTTCGGCGCGCGGTTGACATGAGGAGTATTGTACGAACCTCGCTGGTGACATTCGGCTCCTAAACGAATGGAAACAGGGGGACAGTGCCGTGGCCGCCACACACGGAACCACCCAGACTGAACGCACGCAGGTGCGCTGCATGGTCGTCGACGATCACGCCGCCGTGCGCGAAGGCGTCAAGATGATCCTCGCCCGGGATCGCGAGATCACCGTGATCGGCGAGAGTGGCAGCGGCACCGGAGCGATCGAGATGGCCGGTCGGCGCCGCCCCGACGTGGTGGTCATGGACGTCCGCATGGAGGGCATGGACGGATTCGAGGCCACCCGCAAGATCATGGCCGAGTACCCCGACATGGCCGTCATCCTCTACACCGCCCACGGCGAGCGGGGCCTGCTGGCGGAAGGCCTCGACTGCGGCGCACGCGGATACGTGCTCAAGGACGCACCACCCGACGACATCGTGCGAGCCGTCAAGCGCGTGGCCGAGGGCGGCGCCTACGTCGATCCCACCCTGGCGTCGGAGCTGGTCAGCCCCAAGGCGACCGAGCGGCTGCCGGCGTTGTCGGCGTCGCGAACGCGAGATCCTGGGACTGCTGGCCGACGGCAACTCGAACCCCGAGATCGCCGCGAAGCTCTTCATCAGCCCCGAGACCGTTCGCACCCACGTACGCAACGCGATGGCCAAGCTCGAGGCAGACACGCGCACGCAAGCCGTCGCACTGGCCTTGCGCTATGCCCTCATCGACTGAGCGGCACGAGCTGGCAGAGCGGCTGCACGACGGCCCGCAGCAGTACGTGACAGCGATCCGGCTGCTGGCCGACGCGGCGCGCAAGGCGCTCGACGCGGGCGACCCCGAGGCCGCGGGGCGATCGCTCGACCGGATCGGAGCCACCGCCGACGACCTGGCCGACGACCTGCGCATCGAGGTCACGCGGCTGCGCGACGACCCCGCGCCGCGATAATGCCCGCGTGACCGTCGCCGTGATCGGCCATACCGGGTGGGACGTCGTGGTCACGGCGGCCGGAACCACGCCGCCCCGACTCGGCGGCACGCCGCTGTACGCCGCCCGGGCGCTGCGCGCGGTCGGAGTCGACCCGGTGGTGATCACCAAGGGCGCCGAGCTTGCCGACGCGATCGTGCTGCCCTCGGCCACCACGTTCGAGTCGATGCTGGTGCACTCGGCCGGCCACACCGAGCAGCAGCTGGCCGCGGTCGGCGAGCCCTTCACGGCCGAGCAGGCGCGACGTGACCTGCTGCCCGCCCTGGGCGGCTGCGACTGGGTGATCCTGGGCGGCCAGTGCTCCACCGACTTCCCGCCCGAGACGATCGCGGTGCTGGCCGAAGCCGGGCTGCAGGTGTGCGTCGACTGCCAGGGACTCGCCCGCGGACCCGACCCGGGTCCGCTGCGGCTGC
>CAVSFZ010000002.1:0-86597 GCA_963727235.1 uncultured Actinomycetes bacterium | reverse complement strand
TCAGCCGCAGCCGGTGTTATCCCCACAGTCGCGGCACGTGTAGCACGCACCCGTGCGCACCTTGCGGCCGCCGCACTTGGCGCACTCCTGGGCGTCGTCCCAGGCGTTGAAGAGCGCCTTTTGGCCGACGCCTGCGGTCGGGGCTCGAGACCGAGCCGGTCTCGGGCGGATCGTCGACGGCAGCGGCGCCGTGGCCGTTGCCGGCCGCGAGGCTATCGCGCATCGCCTGGCTCATCACGCCCAGCTCGGCCTGCGTCTCGGCGTCCAGGAAGCGCTTGCCCATCCACCGGAAGATGTAGTCGGGGATCGACTTGGCCACCCGGATGTCGGGATCGTTGGTGAGGCCAGACGGCTCGAACCGCATGTGCGCGAACTTGGACACGAACACCTCGAGCGGCACGCCGTACTGGATGCCAACCGAGACCGCGATCATGAACGCATTCATGAGGCCGGCCAGGGTCGTGCCCTCCTTGGCGATGTCGACGAAGATGTCGCCCGGGTCGCCTTCGGGGAACAGGCCCACGTGGATGTAGCCCTCGTACTCGCCGACCTTGAACTTGCGCCCGACCTCGTTGCGATCGATCGGCATCACCCGCCGCTGCGGCTTTGCGATCAGCTCGGTCTGCTCCCCGGCCTTGGTCGAAAGCGGCTGGGCGACCTTGCAGCCGTCGCGGTAGATCGCGATCGCCTTGACACCCATCTTCCAGGCGTCGATGTAGAGCTCGGCCACATCCTCGACCGTCACATCGGTCGGCAGGTTGACCGTCTTTGAGATCGCACCGGACACGAACGGCTGCACCGCGGCCATCATCTTGACGTGGCCGTTGTGGTGGATCGCCCGGTCGCCGACGGCGACGTCGAACACCGACACGTACTCGTTCTTGAAGCCGGGTGCGCCCACCACCGTGTTGTGCTCGTTGATGTAGGCGACGATCTGATCGACCTCATGCGGAGCATGTCCGAGCTTCTGCAGTGCCTCGGGGATCGTCTGGTTGACGATCGTGATGTCTCCGCCGCCGACCAGCTTCTTTGACTTGACCAGTGAGAAGTCGGGCTCGATGCCGGTGGTGTCGCAGTCCATCATGAAGCTGATCGTGCCGGTGGGCGCGATCACCACGGCCTGGGCGTTGCGATAGCCGTTGGTCTCACCCAGCGCCAGGGCCTCGTCCCATGCCCGCCGAGACGCGGTCAGCATCCCCTCGGGCACCGTGGCGGGATCGATGTTGGCGACCGCGGCGCGGTGCTTGCGGATCACCCGCAGCATCGCGTCGGCGTTCTTGGGATAGTCGGTGAACGGGCCCATGCGGCCGGCCATGTCGGCCGACTTGCGGTAGGCGCGGCCGGTCATGATGGCGGTCACCGAGGCGGCGTAGGCGCGGCCCTCGTCGGAGTCGTAGGCGAGCCCGCGCGCCATCAGGAGCGCACCCAGGTTGGCGTAGCCGAGGCCGAGCTGGCGCATGGCAACGGCGTTGGCGCCGATCTCGTCGGTGGGATAGCTCGAGTTGGAGACCAGGATCTCCTGAGCCATCAGGGTGATGTCCACCGCCCGCTCGAACATCTCGACGTTGAACTCGCCGGTCTCGGCGTCGCGGTATTTCATCAGGTTGAGGCTCGCCAGGTTGCAGGCCGAGTTGTCGACGTGCAGGTACTCCGAGCAGGGGTTGCTGGCATTGATCCGGCCGCTGTTGGGGCAGGTGTGCCAGTCGTTCATGGTGGTGTCGTAGTGCATGCCGGGATCGGCGCACTTCCAGGCCGCCTCGGCGATCTGGTGCATCAGCTCACGGGCGCGCACCGTGCGCACCACCGAGCCGTCGGTGCGGGCGGTGAGATCCCACGAGCCGTCATCGGTGACCGCGCGCATGAACTCATCGGTGACGCGCACCGAGTTGTTGGCGTTCTGGTACTGGATCGAGGCCCAGTCGGGCGAGTCGAGGCTCATGTCGTAGCCGGCCGACTGCAGCACCCGGGCCTTCTCCTCCTCGTGCTGCTTGCACCAGATGAACTCTTCGATGTCGGGGTGGTCGACGTTCAGCACGACCATCTTGGCCGCCCGGCGGGTCTTGCCGCCCGACTTGATCGTGCCCGCCGACGCGTCGGCGCCGCGCATGAACGAGACCGGGCCGGAGGCATAGCCGCCCTTGGCCAGCTGCTCGTGGGAGGAGCGCAGCTTGGACAGATTGATGCCCGCGCCCGAACCGCCGCGGAAGATCCGGCCCTCCTTGCGGATCCAGTCCAGGATCGAGTCCATGTCGTCCTCGACCGACAGGATGAAGCAGGCGGAGCACTGCGGCGACTCCTCGAAGCCGACGTTGAACCACACCGGCGAGTTGAAGGCCACCATCTGGTGCACCAGCAGGTGGGTCAGCTCGGCCCGGAAGGTCTCGGCCTCGTCGCTGTCGGCGAAGTAGTTGTCCTTGATGCCCCAGCCGGTGATGGTGTCGGCCACGCGCCCGATCATCTGGCGCACGGAGCGCTCGCGCTGGGGAGTGTTGAGCTTGCCGCGGAAATACTTCTGGGCGACGATGTTGGTCGCGGTCTGGCTCCAGAACGTCGGGAACTCCACGTCGTTCTGCTCGAATGACGGCCCATCCTTGCCGGGGATCAGGGCGGTGCGGGTCTCCCACTCGATCGCATCGAACGGCTCGACCCCCTCCGTGGTGAAGTAGCGGGGCACACCGATACGCGCCTCTTCGTTGCCGTCCACAGCCTGTGTTTCGGCCTCCCGCTTCACTTCACTCGTCGCCATGTTTCCGCCCTTTCGTCGGTATGGAGTTTACCGAACACCTGTTCGTTTAGCCACTCGGGCCGGCCGCTTTTTGCGGCCTTCGAGCTTCGCCAATTCGCGCTTGAACTCGTCCACGTCCTGAAAGTCTCGATACACCGAGGCGAACCGCACGTACGCCACCCGGTCGAGGTCGCGCAGCACCCGCAGCGCCTCCTCGCCGATCCGGGCGGCCTCGATCTCGTCGCCGACTCCGTTGCGCAATCCCGCCTCGATCGTGACCGCCGCCCGCTCGATCTGCTCGAGCGACACCGGCCGCTTCACGCACGCGCGGGTGAGGCCGGCCAGCAGCTTGGTGCGGTCAAACGGCTGCCGCGAACCGTCTCGCTTGACCACGTGCAGCGGGGTCTGCTCCACCCGCTCGAAGGTTGTGAACCGCTGGGAGCAGATCAGGCATTCGCGCCGCCGCCGGATCGCACCCTTGCCCGCCACGCGGCTGTCCACAACCTTGGTTTCGCCGTGTTCACAGAATGGGCAGTTCACAGTGCATCCTTCAACATCTCGTGGCTCTCCCCTGCCTCGGGCACAACATCTAGTGCTTGAAGCAGGCGGGGTAGGTATTTTGCACACCGCGTCGGACGGACGCCACAAGGCCTGTAAACAGGCGGTTTACGCGGCCAAGAGCTGCGACACCGTGACGAACCGATAGCCCTCGTCCGCCAGCCGCGGAAGCGCCAGCCGCAGCGCCTCGATGGTCGGCATGCGGTCGCGCTCGGTCGATGTCACCCGCGGCCAGCCGTCGTGCAGATCGATGATCGCGCCGGGAGCCGCCTCGGTCTCCATCACCCGGGCGATGGCAGCCGGGTCGCGCTCCAGGAAGTCCTTGGGGTCGATCGACCAAAGCGCCGTGGTCGGCAGTCCCCGGCGGGCGGCCAGGCGCGCGACGCGCACCGGATCCTCGCCGTAGGGCGGTCGCATCACCACCGGCTCGGCAGCCGCCAGCACCCGCTGGCAGCGGCCGATGTCGTGCTCCAGCTCGCCGTCGTCGAGGTTGAGCGCGTGGGGGTGGCTGTAGGTGTGGTTTCCCACCTCGTGGCCCTCGGCCATGATCCTCCCCAGCACATCCTCCTTGCCCTCCACCCGCTCACCCAGCACGAAGAAGGTTGCGAGGGCGTCGTGCTCGGCCAGCACATCCAGGATCGCGGGAGTTTGCCGCGACGGGCCGTCGTCGAAGGTCACTGCGATCAGCTTCTCGGTCAGCTCGGGCCGGTGGCTGACGACACTCACGGCCGCAGCGACTCGAGCGTCTGCGCGAGCCCCGTGGCCAGAGACGTCTCCGGCTGCCAGCCCAGCTCGCCCGCCGCCCGCGTGCAGTCCAGGCAGCTGCGATCCAGCTCGCCCAGCCGTGCCGGTGCGAGCTGCGGCTCCACGCTGGTGCCGGCCGCGGCCTGGCAGGCAGCCAGCAGATCGACCACGCTGGTCTCGGTCTGGGTGCCGATGTTGAAGGTCGTCTCGGGCCCGCGGTAGTCGAGCGCCGCCAGGTTGGCCCGCACCACGTCGGGTACCGCCACGTAGTCCCGTGTCTGCGAGCCGTCGCCGAAGATCACCGGCGGCACGCCCTCCAGCAGCCGCCCGAAGAAGATCGCGACCACGCCGGCCTCGCCGTGCGGGTCCTGGCGCGGCCCGAACACGTTGCCGTAGCGCAGGATCACATGCTGAGTCCCGTACAGCCGATTGCTGAGCAGCAGGTACTGCTCGGCGCAGTACTTGGAGATTCCGTACGGCGCCATCGCCGCGGACGGCGTCGACTCGGGCGAGGGGATCGTGTCGACCTCGCCGTAGATCGCTCCGCCGGTGGACGAAAACACCACCCGCGCGTCGTGGGCGCGGGCGGCCTCGAGGATCTCGATCGTGCCCACAACGTTCACGCCGGCGTCAAGCACCGGATCGTCGACCGACACGCGCACGTCGGCCTGCGCCGCGAGGTGGAACACGGCCCGCGGACGCACCTCGTCGAACACCGCCCGCACCTCGTCGCGGTCGCGGATGTCGACCTCGCGCAGCACCGCCCCCGCGGGCACGCGCTCGCGGCGGCCGCTTGCGAGATTGTCGAGCACCGTCACCTCGTCGCCGCGGGCCAAGAGCCCATCTGCGACGTGCGAGCCGATGAAGCCGGCTCCGCCGGTGACGATTGCGCGAATGGGCATGGCCGGACTCAGGATAACCCGGCTACTCGAGGTCGATCACCACCACCCGGGTGATGCTCACACCGCCTTCGGGCTTCGAGACGCCGTAGTGGTCGTACAGGCGGTGCTCCTCGTCCTCGGTCAGATGCTCGCCCACCTTGATCTTGGGGGCGTCCAGCACCGTGTGCTTGTCGAAGCCGACCTTGATGTCCTCGCCCACCATCTCGGCACCCGCGGTGGGTACGAAATGGAGGTGGTTACCCAGAATGCCCTCGCGCACGAGTACGAACTCGGCGTTGCCGGTGGCATCGTTGTTATAGACCCCGTCGAGCTTCCCGACGTGCTCGCCGTTTGAGTCCAGCACGTCGCGTTCGTGCCAGGACTGCAGTTCGGTGGCTGATGGCATGGTGGTTCCTCCGTCTAGCTGACGCCACAACCCTACCCCGATCAGGCCGCCTTCGTCACCTCATCCGAAGCGGCCTCGGTGCCTTCGCCCTGATCCTCACGCTCGACTGCCACCGTCTTGTCCTCTTGGAGCACCAAACGGCCACGGAACGGGCCCTTGCGATCCTTGAAGTCCATCCAGTCGGTCTTGCCGGCCTCGATCACCTGACGGGCCTCGTCGACGGTGATCTGGCGGCCCTTGGTCGACTTCCAGATCACAAATCCACAGCCCGGCTCCTTGCGGCTCTTCCACGACGAGCAGCCGTAGGCGCGGGAGTTCTCACGGATCTCGCCGTCGCACTTGGGGCACTGCGCGATCGTCTCGCGCGGCCCGGCGGGAGCGTCCAGTCGGGTGCCGTCCTCGGCGATCAGCTGCACCTTTCCCTCGACCAGCACCAGCCGGGCGCGGCTGGGGCGCGTCTTGAACCCGTCCAGCAGCTCGGTCTGGCCGTTCTCGAGCAGATCCTTGGCCTCGCTGGGCGAGATCGAGCGGCCCTTCTGCGACTTCCAGATCACAAACCCGCAGCCCGGCTCCTCCTTGCTCTGCCACGACGAGCAGCCGTAGGCGGCACGGTTCTCGCGGATGATGCCGTCCCCGTTGGGGCACGGCCCGATCTCGGCGCGCTGGGCGCGCACCTCATCCGCGGTCAGCTCCCGGAAGTACTCGACGATGTCGGTGGTGAAGCTGCGGATGTCGGTCATGAACGCTTCCCGCTGCTCGGTGCCGCGCTCGATCTGGGACAGGCGCTTCTCCCACGTCCCGGTCAGCTCGGCCGAGGTCAGGGCGTGCTGCTTCAGCAGGCCGATCACCTGGCGCCCCTTGGAGGTGGCGCGCAGCTGCCGGCCGAGCCGTTCGACGTAGTCGACCCGGATCAGCTTCTCGATCGTCTCGGCGCGCGTGGCCGGGGTGCCCAGGCCGGCCTCCTTCATGGCCTCGCGCACCTCTTCGTCCTCGATCTGGCGCCCGGCCGTCTCCATGTCGCGCAGAAGCGACGCCTCCGAGTAGCGCGGCGGCGGCTTGGTCTGCTTCTCCAGCACCTCGGCGGCGGTGCAGGTGCCGGTCTCGCCCTGGTCGATCTTGGGCAGGATCTGGGGCCCGTCCTCGTCGTCTGCGGGGGGCGGCTCCTCGGCCGCGGCCTGCTCACCGAATGCAGCGGCGCGCCAGCCGGCCACCACCAGCCGCCGCCCCTTGGTGCGGAAGCGCTCGCCGCCGGCCTCGGTGACCACGTCGGTGTCCTCGAACACGGCCTCGGGATGGAACACCGCCAGGTAGCGGCGCACCACCAGGTCATAGATGCGGGCGTCGTCACCGGAAAGCTCCTTGGTGGCCATCTCGCCGGTGGGGATGATGGCGTGGTGGTCGTCGACCTTGGCGTCGTTCACGACCCGCGCCAGCGGCAGCACGTCCAACCCGGACACATACTCGGCGGCCTTGCGGTGCACCGGCATCTTCCCCAGGTTGGCGGCGATCGTCTTGAGCTGGCCGACCATGTCACTGGTGAGGAACTGGGATCGGGTACGCGGGTAGGTGAGCAGCGCCCCGGCGCTCGAGCCCTCGTACAGCCGCTGTGCAGCTTGCAGTGTCCGCGACGCGGAGATGCCGTGGCGGCTGTTGGCGTCGCGCTGGAGCGTGGTCAGGTCGTACAGGAGCGGGGGCCGGGTCTTGCGCTCGGTGCGCTTGACCGTCTCGACCGTGGCGGGCTTGCCCGAAGCCGCCGCTGCGACCGCGTCGGCACGTTCGCGCTCGGGCGTGCGATCGGCCTTGCCCTCGAACCAGCGTCCGCGATAGCCGCGGTCGCCGGAGAGTGCAAACTTGGCGTCGATCTGGAAGTAGGTCTCGGGCTCGAAGGCGTCGATCTCGAGGTCGCGCTTGACGATCAACGCCAGCGTGGGCGTCTGCACACGGCCCAGCGATACGACCCCGCCCAGCGCCCGTCCCCTGACGGTGGCCGCGCGGGTGGCGTTCATGCCGACCAGCCAGTCGGCTTCGGAGCGGGAGCGGGCAGCGGCCTCGAGGTTTGCCATCTCCTCGCCCGGCCGCAGGTGCTCGAAGGCGTCGCGGATCGCCGACTTGGTCATCGAGTTGACCCACAGTCGCTGAACCGGCTTCTTCGACTTGGACTGGTCGTAGATGTAGGCGAAGATCAGCTCACCCTCGCGTCCGGCGTCGCAGCCGTTGATCACCGCGTCCACGTCGTCGCGCTTGAGCAGCCGCTTGATCACGTCAAACTGCTTGCGGCCGCGCGACTCGGGGCGCAGCTTGAACTGCTCCGGCAGCACGGGCAGGGTCTTGATCGACCAGCGCTTGAGTGCCGCGTCGTAGTCCTCGGGCTCGGCCAGCTCGACCAGGTGGCCGATCGCCCAGGACACGATCTGGTCGCTGGATTCGAGGTAGCCCTCGTGCTTTTGGAAGGAACCGCCCAGCGCCTTGGAATAGTCCTGACCGACCGACGGCTTCTCTGCGATGATCAAAGTCTTCCCCATCGCCGCGGGAGGGTAGCACGAGGTCACCGACCGGTAGCATTGCGTCATGTTCATCTCGTTCGAAGGGCTCGACGGTTCTGGCAAGACCACCCAGGTGGAGCTGCTCGCCGAGGCGCTGATCGCAGACGGGCGTGAGGTCACCCGGGTGCGGGAGCCCGGCGGCACTCCCGCCGGCGAGCGGATCCGCGAGCTGCTGCTCGACCCGGCGGCCGAGATCGCCCCCTGGACGGAGGCGCTCTTATATGCCGCGGCGCGCGCGCAATTGGTTAATGCCGTGATCCGTCCCGCGCTCGAACGGGGAGGGGTGGTGATCGCCGACCGCTACATCGACTCGTCGCTGGCCTACCAGGGCTGTGCCCGCGGCCTCGGCATCGATCAGGTGATGAGCGTCAACATGACCGCCACCGGAGGGCTCCTGCCCGACCGCACGATCCTGCTGGAGTTCGATCGGTCCCACGCCGCCCGGCGGGTCGGCGAGACGCGTGACCGGATCGAGCGCGAGCCCGACGCCTTTCACGATGCGGTCGCGCAGGGCTACCACCAGGCGGCCGAGCGGTACCCCCAGCGGGTGGTGCGGGTGAGCGCCGCGGGCAGCCGCGAGCAGGTGGCACAGCGGGTGCGAGAGCAGGTGCCGGCATGAGCGCCCTGGACGGCCTGCCCGACCAGCCCCGTGCCCGGGAGCTGCTCGAGTCGGTGCTGGCGCGGCCCGGCCATGCCTATCTGTTCGCAGGTCCTTCGGGTTCGGGCAAGCGTGTGTATGCCGAGGCCTTCGCAGCCGAACTGCTCGCCACCGACCTCCACCGTGTGCAGACCCGCACGCATCCCGACCTGTTCGTGCTCGAGCCCGAGGGCGCCGGCATCCTGATGGAGGACGCGCGCCGCATGCGCCGCGACCTGCATCTGCGCCCGTTCGAGGCGGAGCGCCGCATCTACCTGATCCTGGACGCCCACCTGCTGCGCGATGACAGCGCCAATGCGCTTTTGAAGTCGCTCGAGGATCCGCCCGAGTACGCCGTGTTCGTACTCGTCTCCGATCACGTCCGGCGCATGCTCCCCACCATCCGCTCGCGGGTGGCGACGATCCCCTTCCGGCGGTTCACCCAAGCCCAGCTCGAGGCGGAGGTGGGCGACGCCCACGCGGCTCGTGCGGCACTGGGGAGCCTCAGCCGAGCGCGCGAGCTGGCGTCCGATCCCGAGGCCGCGGAGCGGCGGCTGCAGTACCGCCGGCTGGCGGCCGCGGGCGCGACCGATCCCAGCTTCGACCCCGCTGCGGCCGCCGCCACCGTGCTGGCCGCCGCGTCAGGGCGGGCCAAGCGCGAGTCCACGCTGGTGGCCAAGCAGCTGACCACGCTGCTGCAGTCGATCGACGATCCCAAGCAGGAGCGGGCACTGCGAAAACGCTTCGAGGAACGGGGCAAGCGGACAGCGCGCAGGGCGGAGTGGGACGAGTTGCGGCTTGCCGTGGACACGGTCGGGCTTTGGCATCGTGATCGTCTGGCAACGGCGGTTGGCGCACCGGACACCGTGCTAGACTCGGAACCGGCTGGCGATGGGCCCGAGACGGGCGTTTTGAGCGGGGCGGCACCTGCGGCAGCTGCGCTCTCGGTCGTGTTGGACGTGCGCCGGTCACTTGAGCTCAATCTTCATCCGGGGCTCGCGCTGGAGGCGATGTTCCACCGTCTCAGCCTGGCCTCGGTCGATCATCTGGAGAACGGAAACTGATGATGACCAACGTCGTCGGCGTCGTATTTCAGCCGGGCGGCAAGGTCTACTCGTTCGACCCTGCCGGCCTCGAGCTGCGCTGGGACGAAAAAGTGATTTGCCAGACCGCCCGCGGCCGTGAGCTGGGCCGGGTGGTGCAGCCCAACCACGAATCTGACCTCGAGGTGCCCACCCCGCTGAAGCGGGTGGTGCGGCGCGCCGATACCGCCGATCAGCAACAGGTGCGGGAGAACGCGCTGGAAGCCAAGCGCTCGATCCGGGTCTTCCGCCAGCTCGCCCGCCGGCACAATCTGCGCCTCAAGCCGATCTCGGCCGAGATGGTGTTCGACCAGAGCCGGATCGTGTTCAACTTCGCCTGCGAGGACAAGGTCGACACCTCGAGCCTGCGCTCCGACCTCAGTTCGGCACTGCATCGTCGCATCGAGCTGCGCCAGGTCGGGCCCCGCGACCAGGGCCGGCTGTGCGGCGGCAACGGGCTGTGCGGGGGCAAGATGTGTTCCAGCCGCTACCCCTGTCACGAGCAGCCGATCACGCTGCGGATGGCCAAGGACCAAGAGCTCCCCATGAACCCTGGCCGCATCACAGGATTGTGCGGACGTCTACGCTGCTGCCTGGCGTTCGAACACCCTGTGTATCGATCGTTTCGAGATCGCGCTCCGGCAGTGGGCCGCCGGGTGATCACGCCGCACGGCGATGGAGTCGTGCGAAGCTACGAAGTGCTGAACGATGCATGCATTGTGGATCTGGAGGGGAATACGACGGTGGAAGTCAAGTTGGATGAGTTACATGAGGTGGCCGGATGAGTGATTTCGGATTCAGCGGGCCCGGCGACGGGACCTCGGCTCTGGATGAGTTCACGGCGGCGTGGAAGGCCGAGTGGCTGCGTCGCGGGTATGACTTTTCCGACGGACCCGACCCGACGTCGGCTGTGGTGTTCCATTTCATCAACCCCGACAAGCCCAAGCCGTTTCGCCGGCGCCAGCGCTCCACGTATGTGGTTGCGGTGCACCACATGGACAGCCCGCCCGACGACGTGCTGCGAAACGAGTACCCGATCCTGGTGCGCGCGCTGGCAAACATCGCGATGCTGATCGTGCCGGGGGACGCCTGCTATTTCGTCACCCCCGAGCAGGGCAACTATTCGGTGCCCGATCCCGGCAACATGGACGAGTGGGTCAAGGCGCTGTTCGATCGGCTCGAGCCGCTTGCCACCTCCCGGCTGGTGATCGACAACCGCTTCGATACCGATCTCGAGCCCGAGCTGTGGGACGGTGACGAGCTGACCGCACAGCTGCACGAGGCCGGGCACCGGCTCGACAGCCTGGGCTTGCTCCCGGCGCCGTTCCCGCTGGATCAGATCGTCGGGCCCGACGACCTGCGCTGGATCAAGCTGGCGTACGGCATCGGCGGCCTCTCCTACGGCAACATGTCGGTGCGAAAGGACGCGGACCGGTTCTGGATGAGCGCCTCAGGCGTCGACAAGAGCGATCTGCGCGAGATCGGCCGCGACGTGCTGCTCGTCAAGGACTACGACCGCGAGGCTCAGGCGATGGTGCTCTCGGTACCGCCCGGGGTCGAGCCGCGACGGGTGTCGGTGGACGCCATCGAGCACTTCATGATCTATCGCGAGCACCCCACGGTGGGCGCGATCGTGCACGTGCACGCCTGGATCTCGGACGTCACCGCGACGGAGTTCAACTACCCCTGCGGGACGCGCGAGCTGGCCACGGCGGTATCCGACATCATTCGCGAGGCTCCCGATCCCGGCCGCACCATCGTCGGGCTCAAGAACCACGGCCTCACCATCACCGGCCCGAGCCTGCAGGAGATCTTCGAGCGGATCGAGCCCGTGATCGAAGTCCAAGTCCCCATGAGTGCGTAGTGAATAAAAGGTGCCAGGCACCTTTTATTCACGGTCGCTAGCATCCTGAAATGAGTACGCTGGCCGTCCGCATCCGCCCGCACTATCCGTGGGTGGTGGTGGCGGCCACGTTCGTGGTGCTGGTGACCGCCGCCGGCTTCCGCGCCACCACGGGTGTGCTGCTGCTGCCGCTGGAGGACACGTTCGGGTGGTCGTCGGCGCTGATCGGCGGCGCGGTTGCCGTGAACCTGCTCGTGTACGGGCTGGGAGCGCCGTTTGCCGCGGCGGTGATCGAGCGCTTCGGCGTGCGCCGGGTGTGCGCGGCCGCGCTGATCATGGTCGCGATCGGCTCGGCGCTGACCACCGTCATGACCCAGCCGTGGCAGCTGTATCTGCTGTGGGGGATCGTGATCGGATCGAGCACCGGCGCGATCGCCGTGCCGCTGGCGGCGATTACCGCCAATCGCTGGTTCGAGCGCCGCCGGGGACTCGTCACCGGCCTTTTGACCGCCTCGAATGCGAGTGGCCAGCTGATCTTCCTGCCCGTGCTGGCCTTGATTGTGACCAGCTATGGGTGGCGCTGGGCGGCGGGCACGGTGGCGATCGTGGCCGTGCTGCTGGTCGCGCCGATCGCGCTCATCTTCATGCGCTCGTATCCCGCCGACATGGGTCTCGCGCCCTACGGCGGTGAGTTCATCGAGCCGCCCCCGCCGACCCAGAATCCCGTGCGGAACGCGTTCTCGGCGCTGCGCGAGGCCTCCCACGTGCGCGACTTCTGGCTGCTGGCCGGTGCCTTCTTCATCTGCGGCGCGACCACCAACGGGCTGATCGGCACCCATCTGATCGCCGCCTGCTCGGATCACGGCTTGAGCGAGGTCAACGGCGCGTGGCTGCTCGCGGTGATCGGCATCTTCGACATCGCCGGCACGATCGGCTCGGGGTATCTGACCGACCGCTACGACCCGCGGGTGCTGCTGTTCGGCTACTACGGCCTGCGCGGACTGTCCCTGCTCGGACTCAACGCGGCCCTGGCGCACGCCGGCGTGCCGCTGGTTGCGTTCGTGGTCTTCTACGGCCTCGACTGGGTGGCGACGGTGCCGCCCACCGTCGCCCTCTGCCGCGAGATCTTCGGGCGCGAGCGGATGGGAGTGGTGTTTGCGTGGGTGTTTGCCTGCCACCAGTTCGGCGCGGCGTTCGCCGCCTGGGGCGCCGGCGCCAGCCGCACGTGGCTGCACTCCTACGAGCCGGCCTTCCTGGTCGCCGGCGGCCTGGGAGTGGCGGCGGCCTGCATGAGCCTGGTGGTCGGCCGGCGAGTGCTGATCAGTCCAGCGCGCGCCTAGCGAATTCCTAGTGGTGGTGGTAGCCGTCGGCTTTCAGCCAGGCGGCGGTATCGAGGATCGTCTCGTCCATGGGCCGAGTGGTGAATCCGAGCTGTTCGCGGGCCTTGGCGGCGGTGTAGAACCACCACCGTGCGCTCGAGCGAAGCTCGTCGGCGTCGAGCGGGAGCGGAAGCCGGAGCGCGGTGCCCGCGCGCACCGCGGGCATCAGCATGCCGAGGGACATGTGCACCTGCCGCCGGCGTTTGTGGCAGACCCGGCCCACCCGGGCGAAGAAGTCGGCGTGGGAGAGGTTGCCCTCGTCGTTGGTGAGGATGTACCGCTCCCCGGGCTTTCCCCGCTCCTCGACCAGCAGCTGTCCGGCGGCCACGTCGCGGCAATCGACGTAGCTGAGACCGCCCGGGACGGTGAACCGCAGGCGGCCGCGCAGGTACTCCTCGATCGGCCACGACGACACGCGGTTGACGTCACCCGGCCCGATCAGGAACCCGGGGTTGGTGATGACCACGTTGAGGCCGGCCTCGGCCGCCTTGATCGCCTCCAGCTCGCCGTGGGCCTTGCTCCTGGCATACAGGAAATCGGGCCGCCCGTCATCGCCGTCGATCATGAACGCGCCCTCGTCACGAGGATGCCTGGGGCTGGCGGCCGGGCCCATCGCGCCCACGCTCGACGTGAACACCACCCGATCGAGATTCGCCCGCATCGCGGCGGTCAGGACATTCCGCGCACCCACCACGTTGACCTCATGCAGGCGCTGCTCGTCGGCGGCGCGGTGGCCGACCACACCGGCCATGTGAAAGAGCGTGTGCACTCCCTCCAGAGCCGGAGGCAGCGTCGACTGCTCGGTCACGTCGCCCCGAACGACCTCCACACCGAGACCCTCGAGCCGGGCGGCTGCCGCGTCGGAGCGGACGAGCGCGCGCACCTGCCGGTCGCGTGCCCGCAGCTCGCGCACCGTTTCGAGGCCGAGGTAGCCGCTGGCGCCGGTGACGAGGGTGAGCATCGCCGGAGCCTACAGATCACAGCCGCCATCGGTACTCTCCCCGGAGATGGAGCTGGGCCTCTACACCTTCGCCGAGCGCACTCCCGATCCCCACACCGGCCGGTCGGTGAGCGCGGCCGAGCGGCTCAACGATGTGGTCGAAGAGGCCGAGCTGGCCGACCAGCTGGGACTCGACGTCTTCGGAGTCGGCGAGCATCACCGCCCCGAGTTCGTGGTGTCCGCCCCGACGGTGGTGCTGGCGGCGATCGCAGCGCGCACCAAACGGATCAAGCTGACCAGCGCTGTCACGGTGCTCAGCTCAGACGACCCGGTGCGCGTCTACGAGCAGTTTGCGTCGCTCGACCTGCTCTCCGGCGGCCGGGCCGAGATCATGGCGGGGCGCGGATCGTTCATCGAATCGTTCCCGCTGTTCGGCTACAACCTGGACGACTACGACGATCTCTTCGCCGAGAAGCTCGATCTGCTGCTGGCACTGCGCCAGAGCGAACGGATCACGTGGTCGGGAGTACACCGTCCGCCGCTCGACGACCTGGGGGTCTTTCCCCAGCCCGAGCGGCCGATCCCGGTCTGGATCGCGGTGGGCGGGACACCTGCCTCGGTGGTGCGGGCGGGCGCGCTCGGGCTGCCGATGGCGCTTGCAATCATCGGTGGGCTGCCCGAGCGGTTCGCCCCCCTGGCCGAGCTGCACCGGCGAGCTGCCGAGGAGGCCGGCCACCCCAAGCTCGAGCTCAGCATCAACTCACACGGCTTCATCTCCGACACCCCGGAGGCCGCCATCGGCGACTCGTTTGCATCGGTGGCATCGGTGATGGACAAGATCGGGCGGGAGCGCGGCTGGCCGCCGATGACCCGGGAGCAGTACGAGGCCTCGGCCACTATGCGCGGCGCCAACTTCCTGGGCAACCCTGCGCAGGTGATCGACAAGATCCTCTTTCAGCACGAGATCTTCGGCCACGACCGGTTCATGCTGCAGCTCACCGTCGGGTCGATGCCGCACGACAAGGTCATGCACGCGATCGAGCTGTACGGCACGGAGGTGGCTCCGGCGGTTCGCGCCGAGCTGGCCCGTCGCGGGTATTCTCCGGCCGAAGCGCCGACGTAGCTCAGTTGGTAGAGCACATCACTCGTAATGATGGGGTCCGGGGTTCGACTCCCCGCGTCGGCTTTCGGGCGCACGTGACAGGCCACGCCAAACCCTGACACAGAGCGACAAACCCGCATGGTTGCGAGGGTTCGTAGTTGGCACTCACGTGCGGGGGTTTTTCGCGTCTTGCACCTAATGCGCACCTAACGCTCCCAGGCGCGATCTCCCGCCATTCGGCGACGTGCCCACGGAGTTCACCCTCAGTGACCCCAGCGTGCCGCAAATGGCGTTCGACAGCCCCTGAGCGCCCACTCCCAGCTGGTCGACCTGCACCCCGCGTGGTTCTCCGTATCGATCGGCGCGGGAGCGGCTGCTTCTGGTGCCGTAGGGGTACCACCAGACCGCGATCCGGCTGGCATGCGAGGCGAGCGTGTGTGCCCAACCGGGCTTGGTGGGCTTGGTTGGTTTTGTGGTGGTTTCCGTAACCGCTGTCTTGGCCGTAGAGGGTAGATCCCGAGGCTCCCAGATGAACCTGGGGGACCGTGGTGATTCCTTGCAGCGGGCCGCCCGCTTGGGCGACGCCGAACTTGACGGCGATGCCCGAGATCACGATCGGCACCTTCGCCAGGTAGCGGGCTAGCTCCCGCAAGCCACTGTTTTCGGCCGTGGTCTATAGTGCCGTCGACCCCGCCTGATCCGCGCCGCTGTCGCGGGAGTTCGATTCTCCCGAGTTGGGAGTAGAGGAGGAGGTCGCGTCATCTGCCATTCATCCCCGGCTGAGGGATCTTCGGCATGTCGCGGTGAGGAATTTCGGGTGGCCGCCGGCGCGATTGACAGGTGCACGATGGCTGCTGCCGAGTTAGCGGGCCTGCAGGGCGACCACTCCGCCGCGGTTGTATCGGTGAATGTCGGGCGGCCACGTGCGGTTCAGTGGAAGAACAGCCCAATCACAACCGCGATCTTCAAGCAGCCTGTCAGCGGTCCGGTCAAGGTACGGACGCTTAACCTGGAAGGCGACGAGCAGGCTGATCTCCGCGTCCACGGGGGGTGGGACAAAGCCGTCTATGCGTACGCTTCCGAGCATTACGCGCTGTGGCAGGCGGAACGGCCGGAGCTTGACGTGACGTTGGGTAACTTCGGCGAGAATCTGACCACGGTTGGTCTGGTGGACGCCGAAGTGAACGTGGGTGATGTCTTTGGGATTGGCACGGCGAAGTTGATCGTCACCCAGCCGCGGCTGCCGTGCTTCAAGCTGGGGATCGCGATGGGTCGGGAAGAGATCACCGCGGAGTTCCTCGATCGTGGTCTCCTGGGTTTCTACTTCGCGGTGATCCAGGAGGGTGTGCTGTCGGCGGGCGATCCCATCATCGCTCTAAGCCGGGATCCGCATGGTTTCAAGGTAACCGAGATCACGCGGCTCTACGCACACGATCGAGATGATGTCGAAGGCCTGCAGCGTGCGGTGGCTGTCGAGGTGCTGCCGGAGGGTTGGCGCAACTATTTCCGCAAGCGACTGTCGGACATCGAGCGCCGTGGGACGTCGGCTCTCCTGCCACCGCCGCCGCCTCCGGCGTGGGCTGGCTTCCGGCCGTTCGAGGTGCAGCGAAAGGTGCGAGAGAGCGAGGACGTCCAGTCGTTCTACATGCGTCCGAAGGACGACCAGCCCCTGCCGGCTTACCGGCCGGGGCAGTTCCTTACCCTGCGTGTTGCGGCTGAGGACGGGACCACCGCGATTCGGTCATACTCGCTCTCGGACAGCCCGAGCAAGGATGCCTACCGCGTGACGGTCAAACGCATCCACTCGACTGTGTCCAAGCCAGCCGGCGGGCTGGTGTCGACGCTGCTCCACGAACACATGGATGTGGGAAGCGAAATCGAGGTCAAGGCTCCGGCGGGGCTGTTTACGCTCGACCCGGCTGAGCCGTATCGGCCGGTCGTGTTGATCGGCGGCGGGATTGGGATAACGCCGATCCTCGCCATGGCCAACAGCATCGTCGAACATGGTCGTGATCGCGAAACTTGGATCTTTTACGGGGTCAGGGATCACCGCGACGAGTTTATGAGGCCCCATCTCGAAGAGATCGCCGCCCAACACCCCTCCATCCACCTGCACATCTGCTATTCACAACCGCTTGGCGGAGATGAGAGTGCGGGCGGTTCTCACAGCGGGCGGGTGTCGGTGGATTTGCTGCGTGAGTTGTTGCCGGCGAGCTACTACGACTACTACATTTGCGGGCCGGCAGCGATGATGCGGTCGCTCTCGGACGGGCTGCGCGAGTGGGGCGTTCCAGATGACCGAATCCACTCCGAGGCGTTCGGCCCGGCCGCGATCAAAGCCGGTGCGCCTGACCCGGATAGTCGACGGGACTGCGGGCTCGAAGTCACGTTCGCACGATCCCAGGCCGTCGCGGTATGGAGCCGGTGTGACTCGCCGCTTCTCGAACTGGCCGAAGAAGCTGGAATCTCAATCCCGTTCGGCTGCCGCGCCGGCAGCTGTGGTACCTGCGTCACCACTGTGCTGGCGGGCGACGTGTCCTACCTCCACGCGCCCGGGGCACCCGTCGCCAGCGGGGAGATCCTGGCGTGCGTCGCGGTGCCAAAGACACCGCTGGTGCTCGATGTATGACCTGCTTGCCGAATCGACGGCAGCGCGGACGCTCTCCGAGATCGATGCCCGGCACCGACCCATGTGGGCGCTCGCGGTCGCACAGTTCCGCGCGAACGACCCGAGAATGGCTCGGCTGGCCGAGATCGCCGAGAAGCACAACCCGTTCGAGTGGCCCGAGGAGGTGACCGGGCCAAGCCGGTTCCCAGCTCTCGTCCTCCACATCATCGGCCAGCAGATCAGCATCGCGGCGGCCTGCACGATGTTCGCACGCCTCACCGCGATCACGGGAGACCAACCGCCGAACGCTCGCCAGATACTCGCGCTCCCAACCGCGACGCTTCGGACGATCGGGATTACCAACCACAAGGCATTGAGCATCCATGCACTGGCTCACAAAGTCGACGACCGTTCACTCCAGTTGGAAAACCTCGACGCCCTTTCAGACGCTGAAGTTACGGAGACGCTCACCGCCGTCCCCGGTATCGGCAACTGGACCGCCCAGATGTTCCTCATCCACCAGATGCGTCGGCCAGATGTCTTCCCCGCGGGAGACATTCGGCTGCGAAAAGCCATCGAGCGCACCTACCGCCTCCCAACAACGCCGTCGGTCAGCGACGTGACGCGCCTATCCAGGGCCTGGCAGCCATTCCGCACCTACGCAACAGCAGCCCTGCGCACGGCGCCGCTCGCCCACTGACAGGCCGGTCCCCCGCGACGTCTCCCTGAGTCTCTGCCGGCAGGCGAAGACCCACACCGACGCCCAAGTCAGCAGACCATCAGTTCGATGATCCTTTTGATCCACCCGTACCCGGGCGACTCGACGCCACCAGAAAACCATGGTCTCTATGCGCCCGTCCGAACGCGCGGCTGGGGCGGTGGGCCAGCCGATGGTTGTCAGTGACGCTTCCGGCGGCGGTATGCAGATTGGCGGCAAGCTGGTGAGCTGTGCCGGCAACTTGACGGGTTGAACTCCGCCCTAGCAGGCAGCCGAAGAGGTGATGTACCCCAACCGTACGTGAGCCCACTAAGAAGTCCGGCTCCGACTGAGAGCTAGGCTGAGGCGTAGCCTCGGCGACGTTGCCTAGGGGGCCGATCGCCGCCGATAGGCTCATCGCATCCAGGGGCCGGTACGACGTGATCGGTAGGATCGAGGGGATGGAGACGCAAGAAACCGGGCCAAACGGGCGTACACCGCTGGACGCTCTGGAATGCGCGTGCGCGGACAGTGACCGGGTCGAGTTGGAACTCTTGGCGGTGGTCGAACAGTTGCACCACGCCCGCAGAAATGCGCTTCCTCGAGACGATCCCAGTCGGGCGGCGCAGAAGCGGTTGCGGGCGACGGTGTGGGAGTTGGATCAGTCGCTCACTCGGGAACGGCTGGCACGGCGAGAGACGCGCGGTGGATGAGGCTGAGGCGGGCCGATCACTCAGCGATCGGCCCTGCCGTTTAGCCGTGGATCGTGATCGCGCTCATGGGGCATGCGTCGCAGAGGCGTTTTGCGCGGTCCTGGTCGAGTTGGTCGATCAGGAGGTGGGCTGACCCGTGGCTGTCGAGTTCGACTGCGTCGGGGTCTACGGCGACGCATTCGCCTGAGCCGATGCATGCGTCGGGGTCGATGGCTAGATGGACGAGCATGGTGTCTCCTCTACTCGATTAGGCGGCGGTTTCTGATGAGCGGGCCGTGGCAGTCGCGGCGTGATGTCAGGCGGTCGTGCGGTCAACCGATTGCCCTTCCGCCCGCGTCGGCGGAGGGGTGATGACGGACAGATCAGAGGCCCGCAGCGGCCGCGGCGGCACCCCCACCCATGACCTGGAGGGTAATCAGGGCAACCAGCGGCGAGAAGTCCAAGCGCCCGATCGGTGGCACAAATCGCCGGAACACGCGAAGGTACGGACCGGTGGTGGACTCAAGGAACCCACGGACACGCCCGAGTCCTCCGATTGACGGTCGCACCCATGACAGGACAACCGCTCCGAGGATCAGCAGCGTGTATACCGACACGAAGCCGTTGATGATGCTCACAACCAGATGACTCATGGGAGATCCCCCTTCCTGATCACGGTGGTGGAGGCGAACCTGCCTCCTTCATGTCACCACCATAGGTCGGCCAGATGAGGGCTAGACAGCGAATCCGTGAGTGTTCTCCCCAGCCTTGGTGAGGATTTGGAGAGGCCGGCGCACACCCTTCAGCCCGGGAAGAACTCCTGACGCTTGAGCAGTCCTCGATCCATCGCGAAGCGCTCGAGTCCATCTCGCGGAGTAAGCCAACATCTCGTGAGGATGTGAGGGCAGTGCGAGCCGCCAGCAATCGTCCTGTACCGGGACAGCTGGGACAGGGGCGGGCCGTCGTCGGCAACTCGGGCGCTGAGCAACAGACGGCCACGTCGCTAGCATGGAATGGGATGGACACACCTAGAACAGGGCGAAGCGTCCGCACGAACGGCCAGAGGTCGTCCGATGCTTTGGAACGCGCATGCGCCGAGACCAACCGCGTCGAGTTGGAACTCTTGGAAGTGGTCGGGCGACTGCACGAGGCCCGCAGAAACGCGGTTCATCGAGATGATCCCAGTCGGGCGGTACAAAAACGGTTGAGGGCGACGGTGTGGGAGTTAGATCAGGCGCTCACTCGGGAGCGCGTGGCGCGGAAGCACGCGCCGGCACGAAGCTGAGGATGACTTGGGCAGTCGAGAGGCCCTGCAGGTTCGACTCCCACCTTCGGCTTTCGGGCGCACGTGACAGGCCACGCCAAACCCTGACACCGAGCGACAAACCCGCATGGTTGCGGGGGTCATCATTGGGGCTTACATGCAGGCGTTGTTTACGGCTTGCACCCAATGTGCACCCAAGCCACCAGACGCTATCTCCCGCCAGCCGGCGACGAGCCACGGAGTTCACCCTCGGTGCCCCCAGCGTGCCCGCAAATGGCGTTCGGCACGCCGTAACAGCCCACTCCCTCCTAACTCTCTGCTCGCGCTTCCACGGGGATTGTGGCTTCACCGTGGATCTGCCATGATGCTCGTGTGTTTATCGAGCGAGTGACCGCTCCTCGGGAAGAGTTCGAGCTATGGAACGCGCGGCTTCGCATGGTCACGGAGCCGCCGCCGGCTTTGGTTGTGTCGGTCGCGTGGGAGTAGGACGGCGTCGTGACCTGTGTCAATGTCTGGGACTCACCCGAGGCGATCGCCGACTTCTTCCTGGAGCGGGTGCAACCTTTCGTTGAGGCCGGGGGTACGCCAGCGAACAAGCCTCAACGACTTGGCCGCGCAGTCCGAGCGTACATTCGGCCGGGCGGCTGACCCGTTTCCATCGTGGTGTGCTCGCAAAACCGTTTGGCACAGGCGGCGGTGTCGATGTGATCGCGCGGCTGCTCGCACGGTCGCTTGCGGTGGTGCCGGCGGCATGCGGGGACCGTCGCGGCTCTTGCCGCAGCAGCCGAGACGCTGGGGCGCTGGCGGTGTTCGAGCATGACCGCGCGTTGGTAGGGAGGGGCTGTTGACCCGGTCGCACTGACTGGGCCAGAGAGGACGGTGGCTCGAGGTATGCCAAACGCGCTCCTCGCCGCGGCGAGGCCATGGTTTGGTTACTTCTCGCGGACAGTGACCCATACCTGGTTTGCATTCGCGGTGACGCCTGTCGGCAGGTAGGGCATGCTGATGCGGGTTACGGCGTTGGTCTGTGGATTGATCCGCCAGAGTGCGCCGTCTCGTGGAGTGGTCGCCCAGATGTAGCCTGCTCCCGCGGCGACGTTCCAGACCCCTGCACCGGGATTGTTCACCTGTAGGGGGATGCTGCGCGGGTTGGGCGATCCGACCGCGTGAATGCGAACGACCTGGGCACTCGCCCAGTCTCCGGCCCACACGGTGTCGCCGGCGACGGCTGGGAAGGAGGGATTCCATGCGACGTTGTCGACGATTTCGGTGGCTCCGGTCTTGGGGTGCAGTCGCGTGAGGCTGCCCGTGGAGAAGTTGTTGATCCAGAGATCGCCGTGTGCCTTTGACCATACGAGTACTCCGGTGGGACGTTCGAGTCGAATCACCTTCCTCGCGCCTGTCTGTGGGTTGACCTGGATCACGGTGTTTCCACCATGGCCGTCCGCGACCCATACCGAGCCGCCCCCGTAGGTGAGGCCTCGGTAGAAGCCTTGGCCGCCGGGGACGGGGTAGGTTGGCCCGAAGGTGAGCGTCTTGGCGTCGACGCGCACGATGTTCGAGGTCTGGCCTGAGCCCGGCTCGAAGCAGTTGGCCACCCACACGTCGCCGGACGGATCGGCCGCGAGCCCGCACGGCGCTACGCCGCCAACGACCTTGGGTTTGCCGGTCGACGGGTCGACCCGTGTGAGTGTCCGATCACCGGCGTTTCGGAGGGCCGCAGAGTTGAAGTCTCGCAGGATGTGGTGCGTGACCCAGACGAAACCCCCGGAGGCGACGACGAGGTCGGGCGCGCTCCCGACTGATACAACCTGCATCGGCTTGAGGGTGGTTGGGTTGATTCGAACGACGCTGTTCGGCAGCACTTTGGGGAATGGCACCAGATCCTTCACGGTGCCGACGCCAACGGCTCCGCTTGAGCCGCAGGCCGCGGTCAGCAGAGCCAGGAGTGCGAATGGGAGAGCGATGCGCCTCATGGTCGTCCTTCCTGTTCGGACTGGATCTCTCCCTTATCATCCGCGGCGCCGGCCACGGGGTGATCGCGATCGGGTAACGATTCGGCCACAGGTAGTCGCAGCGTGAAAACGGCGCCAGCGCCGGGTGTGCTCGAGGCGGTGATGTCTCCCCCCAAAAGGCGCGCGTTCTCCCGCGCGATCGCAAGCCCAAGGCCACTTCCCTGACCGCTGCGGCTGCGATCGGCCTTGAACTGGCGGTCAAAGATGTGCGGCAGCGCCGCCGCGGAGATGCCAGGGCCGTCATCAGCCACCTCGATCACCGCCTGATCATGCTCGCACGCGACACGCACGCGCATGCCCACGCCGGCATGGGTAACAGCGTTTTCGACCAGGTTCGCGACGATTCGCTCCAACCGACGCGGGTCGGTCGTGAGCACGACATGGTGTTCGTCCAGCGCCACAGTTTCGGAGCAGCCGTGGCTTAGCAGCACGCCCTTGACGAGGGCAGCGGCATCGACCGGCTCTGCCTCGGGCGGTTCCTGTCCCGAGTCGAGGCGTGAGATCTCAAGCAGATCCTCAGTAAGCCGACACAAACGATCGACGTCGACGACAAGCATCCCGGTCAGCCGCTGGAACTCGGACGGCAGGTCCTCGGCCTGCTTTGCCAACTGCCGTGCCTCGCCGATCAACGCTGTCAGCGGTGATCGCAGGTCGTGGGCGACGTTGGCGGTGAACCGCCGCTCGCGCTCCTGCGCCTCGGCAAGCGCCCCGATCTTGGCCTCCAGCGCCGCGGCCATGTCGTTGAATGCGGCCGCCCATGCTCCGAACTCATCGTCGCCGGCAACCGGCAACCGCGTATCCAGCAGCCCTTCTGCCATTGAGCGGGCAGCGTCGCTTGCCTGGGCGACAGGTGCCAGCGTTCGCCTGGCAAACAGCGTTCCACCCAGTCCCGCAAGCACCACCAACACCAACCAGCCGAAGGCAAGCACGTCGCGCAAAACGGCAAGATCGCTCCACACCTGCTGCTCGTCGTAAAAGAAGTAGTACTGATCCTGGGTCTCGGGCAGCGCGCCGCCGACAGCCACAAAGTGCGTGCCCGCCACGATGACTCGCGCGCGGGCCAGCCTCCCCTGACCGACCAGCCGGCGCAGCCCCGCCGGGATCTGGGCGGCCCCGATGTCACCGGACGTCTGCGGTGGCACACCCCGCGTCAACACCACCGCGGCCGAGAACTGGCCCCGCGCCCGCAGGCCGTCAAACAACGCCCGCACGTTCGGCTGAGTGGTGGCATACCGCAGGTTCAGCACGGTCTGATGCACCGCCCGGGTGGCCGAATCATCGAGTCGCGCATTGCGCACCACCACGTACGACCCGACCGCGAGCACGCCGGTTGCGACGCCGACCGCCAAGACAAACGCGACCGCCACCCGCCGCCGCAACCGAGACGGCGCGACCCCGGGCCGCTCACCCGCGGACACCCCACCCGCGGACACCCCACCCGCGGACACCCCACCCAGTTCTCCCGCCGGTTGATTCGACCACGAGCCAGTCATCACGTCATGATCGCGCGCAACCATCACACCCTCATCACGGCCCGATAACGATACGGACACGGTCGCTGCGGCAGAGGCGACGGCCGGCACTCACGACGGTTCCAGCCGGTAACCGACGCCACGCACAGTCGTGATCAAAACCGGATGCGCCGGGTCGTCCTCGACCTTCACCCGCAGCCGCTGAATCGCCACATTCACCAACCTCGAGTCACCCAGAAACTCATACCCCCACACCAACTCGAGCAGCAGCTCCCGCGTGAACACCTGCCCCGGCCGGCGCGCCAACTCACACAGCAGCCGAAACTCGGTCGCCGTCAAACCCAGCTCGCGACCCCCCCGAGTAGCGCGAAACGCCGCCTCATCGATCTCAATCTCACCCACACGAAGCACCGCACGCGCATCCAGAGCCTGGCCGCGCCGCAACACGGCCCGCACCCGAGCCACCAACTCGGCCGGTTGGAACGGCTTGGACACATAATCGTCCGCACCCAACTCAAGACCGACCACCACATCCACAGTGTCCGTACGCGCCGTCAGCATGATGATCGGCGTGCGATCAGCCTTGCGGATCTCCCTGCACACCTCCAGGCCGTCGACACCCGGCAGCATCACATCCAACAGGACAAGATCGAACCGCCCACGCGCAAACAACGCCAAACCCTCACGACCATCACCACACCCGCTGACCCGGAAACCGGCCTGCTCCAACGCCAACGTGGTGACCTCCCGGATCGACCGGTCATCCTCCACGAAAAGCACATTCGCGTCCACCCGCCAACCCTACTCCCCACCACCCGGTTAGCCGTGGCCAGATTGTTACCTGGTAGTGGCCGACCGGTGATTCTCGCAGGGAATGATGGGGAGATGGCCAGCGTCCAGTCGCACGCTCATCGGCCCAAAGGAAGGGACAGAACATGAGCACCACCACCATCCACAAGATCTCGACGCACTGGCTGGGGCTCACGGCCATCGTGGTTCTACTAACCGGGGCGGTCGTTGGATGTTCCTCCGGCGGTGAGGCGTCCTCGGCTTCGTCGTTGGCGGCGCCGGGCCGCCTCACCAAGCAGCAGTTGATCAGCGCGGCCGACCAAACCTGCCACACCTATGCACAGCGGGTGGAGATTATGTATAACGAATCACGGGGCTGGCGACGGCCACTCAAGACCGAACAGGTCGACCTGCGGGTGACAATGGATCACCTTCGCAAGTTCCGGGTTGACCCGGCAGTGGCCGATGGATGGGAGCGGTTCCTGAGCCGGTTCGCGGCGGAGCAGCAAGCACGGTGGGCATTCGTGGAGGCCCGTCTTTCGGGTGGCACGCCCGAACAGCAACAGAGACCGCCGGTGAGCTCTACATCGCGACGTCACATGCCAACCAGGTCGCCGCTCGCTACGGACTCCACGATTGTGCGGTCACCGTCTCGACTGAGCACACCGGGTACAACGCCGGCCACTACAACAGCGCGCTTAACCGGGTGTGCTACCGCGCGACAGCCGCGCTCGACTACCTACACGAGCACCCCTCCCGCGATTTGCAGGCGTTCCTTGGCCAGGGCGAGCCCGTGGTTCAACAGTTGACCCGCGATGCCAATGCCCAGCCAACACCGCGGCGATGGCACCAAAGCATCCACCAGTGGCTTGCGAGCCTTCACACGGTCTGGTCGACTCTAAAGGCCAAGGCCATCGCCAACAACACCGATGAAAAGTCGCCCAGCAAGCTGAACCAGCAGCTTCGAGACGCAGAGCACAATCTGGTTCGTAGGGCGCAGTCGCTCGGCCGGGGCATCGACTGCCACGTGTTGTCTTAGCTTCCGTCGGCTGGTGATCGGTCGCACGCCGATCGTCCCCGCGGATACCCAAACGAAGGGACAGAACATGAGCACCACCACCATCCTCAAGGCCTCGACGCGCTGGTTTGGGCTCACGGCCGTCGCGGTTCTGCTCACCGGGACGGTCGCCGGCTGTTCCTCCAGCGGTGCCGCATCTCCCACAACAGACACAACCAGTGCCACCACCTCGACCAGTCCCTCGACCACTCAGTACGCCCCCGTCTTCGGCAGTGTCTTCGGGCTTGGCGTCTACCCCACGTACACGGTCAAGGCACCGGTCGGCTGGACCTCCAACGGTCACTTCATCACCACCACGGGGCCGGGGGCGCCTGGTTTCAGTGTATGGGACGTCGGCAAGGTACCGCGGGATCCGTGCCGCTGGAAGCAGCAACTACGCGACCCCGGCCCAACGACCACTGACCTCATCGACGCACTCAAGGCCCAGAGATACCGCAACGCGACTGCCCCGGCCACCGCAACGCTTGCCGGATACACCGGCAAGTACCTGGAAACGTCTGTGCCGTCCAACTGGGTAGTGACGGGCAATGCTGACTTCAAGGGCTGCGATGATCCCGGCAACGGACACACAGACTTCGTCAACTGGTTCAGCGACGGCGGTCAGGCCGAGTCATACCAACAAGTCGCCGGCCAAGTCGACAGGCTGTGGATCCTCCACGTCCACGGGCAGCGACTGGTCGTCGATGCCACCTACCGACCCGACACGACCGCAGCCGCCCGCACGGAGCTGGGCCAAATCGTCCAGTCGCTCAAGTTCGCAAAAACAACCGGTTAGCGAGACCCCGGCGCCAAGCTTGCGTGTCTCCGCTTCGAGTTGGCCAGGATCAGCCGCCGTCGCCGACCGGCGGCTGATCCTGGAGGACTTCACGACAAACATCCTCCCCGGCTTCTGGTGTGAGCTACCGGGCTTAGCCGCCGCCATGACCACTCCCGTCTTGTCCCATGCTCGCTTGCCCAACGTGCACCGCCGGGCTTTTGGGAGGAGACATGGCCGGGGTGCATCCACGAACACCACGCCACCAGCATAGCGGTAGCCACCTGGCCGCCGGAGAAGACAGATAGAGAGGGTGAAGCGCCGCAAAAGCGCGACCTGAGCAGCCCAAGCGCCGCCACCCGCGAGCTCTCCCGTGCGATGCGATCGCCAGCCCAAGGCCGCTTCCCTGACCGCCTCGGCTCCGATCGGCCTTGAACTGGCGCTCAAAGATGTGCGGCAGCGTCCTTCCCGATCGCCAAGCGCGTTTACATCGCCGTAGAGGACGATGCGGGGCTGGCGCAACGCCGAATCGCCGCCGCACTCGAGCATCTGTACGGCACCGCCGGCCTGGAGTCGGTGGCGGTGGCCGGCCCACCCGGCGCCTGTATTGAGGGCGTGGCCGCGGTGATGGCGGCCGGTGCCGGACGGATCCTGCTCAACCCGCTGTACGACGACGCCGAGCAGATGGAGCGCCTGGCCGCCGAGGTGGTGCCGGCGCTCACGGGGTCGGTCCCGTGAAGTGCATGGTGATCGAGCGCTACACGCACGGGGCCGACCCCGTGTACGAGCGCTTCCGCCGCGAAGGCAGGATGCTCCCCGCCGGCCTGACGTACATCGAGAGCTGGGTGGATGAGGGCCTCGGCACCTGTTACCAGCTGATGGAGACTGACGATCGCGCGCTGCTCGACAGCTGGATCACGCGCTGGAGCGACCTGGTGGAGTTCGAGATCGTGGCGGTGGTCACCTCGGCGGAGGCCGCGGCCCGGGCGTCTGGTTAGGGCCCCATCCCGAGGGTGGTGGCCCGGTCCTGGCCCCACATCCAGCTCAGCAGCCGGTTGATCACGCACACCACCGCGAAGCCGACCGCCAGCTCGGGCCGATCGGCGGCGTAGAGCGCCACAGCAGCCACCCCGGCCATCACGATCTCGAAGCCGAGATGCGCCGGAGCCGAGAGATCGAATCTCGCCTTGGGAGACCCGAACAGCCCCCACAGCACGATCCACGTCGCGGGAGCCGCGATCACCAGCAGCCATCGAATCAGGCCGCTGTGCGCGTGCCAGCCCCAGTAGCCCATGGCGAAGATCGCGCACACCTCGAGCACGAAGCGCAGGGTCAGGTTTGCGGCCTTGAGCGCCGCCATCAGTTGGCCTCCCCGGCTGCGCGTTGCGTCATGACCGTCACCCTACCCCCGCTACCCTCGAACAATGCGGGGTCTGCGGCTCTTCCTGATCATCGACGCGCTGGCGCTGGTGGCCGGCTCGTTCTTCTCCGACCGGATCATCGGCGGCGTGGTGATCGGCCCTGCGCTGCTGATCGGGGTGATCGTGGCGATCGCCTGCCTCAGCGCCGACCTGGTGCGGCCGCGACGCCGAGTCGACGTGATCTGCTCGTCGCTCACGATCGTCGCGCCGTTCCCGTTCCTGTTCCTCGGCTACCCGCTCGGCCCGCGGGTGGCGGCAGCCGCGGTGATCGCGCTGCAGGTGATCCCGCTCACCCGCGGCGGGCCCGCGACTCGCCTCACCGGCGACGTGCCCGCGGGGTTTCGAAGAGTGCTGGCCGCGCTGGTGATCACCACCGCGCTGCTTCTGATCACCGTGGTGGCGCTCGTCTGGTACGGATCGACGTACCTGCTGCGGCCACCCGAGGCCACCTTCATCCGCGCGCCGTACCTCACTCGTGTCACCACCACCCGCGCAGACTTTGCGTGGAAGCTGAAGGCGGGGGAGGGGCCGGTCAGCCTCCGTGCGCTCGCGCCCGACGGCTCCGTTGTCCACGGCGCGGTCGGGTTCACCAACCTCCGACCGGGCACCAGGTACGTGTGGACAGCCAACATCGACGGCCGCTCGGCAGCAGCGGGCGCGTTCACCACCGCTCCCACCTCCGCCACGGCGCCGATCACGCTGGTGTCGTTCGGCGACTACGGGTCGGGGGATGCCCACGAGTACGCCATCGGCCGATTGGCCGCGGCGCAGGATCCGGCGCTGTTTCTGTCATCCGGCGACAACGCCTACCTGCTGGCCGCTCCGCCGCTGCTCAACCGCTCGATCTTCGATCCCCTGCGCGACCTGCTGGGCGAAGCGCCGATGGTGGCCGCGCTGGGCGAGCACGACCTGGCCTACCGCGACGGCGGGGCGGTGATCTCCGCGCTTCACCTGCCCGGGCACCAGTACAGCGTGCAGTACGGCCCCGTTCAGGTGGTCGTGCTGGGACTGCAGGCCGACTCCTCGGCTCTTGCCTACGCCACCAAGTCGCTGGGCGTGTGCCGGGGCTCCTGCCCGGTGCGGTTTGTGCTCACCCACCGGCCGATCGCGGCAGACAATCCGATCATGCCGCTGCTGCGCCGCCGGCACGTTGCTGCGATCCTGGCCGGTCATCTCCACCGGTACGAGCGGCACCTCCGAGCGGGAGTGCTCCAGTTCACCGTCGGCACCGGCGGCGAAGGGCCGGGCAACGAGGCCAACACGCTGGCCACCCCCGACGCCATCGTCTCCTTCCTCGCGTACGGGTTCCTGCGCATCGGCATCGACGGCGACCGTGTCAGCTACCGGTTCATCGACGAGAGCGGGCGGGTGCGAGACCGGTTCGAGCAAACCATCCCCTGAGCTCGCCGTCGATTAGGGTATCGGCGGTGGCGATCAGTGAGACAGAGGCACGGCTGGCGGCGATCACCGTGGAGCAGCTCGACGACGATCCCTACCCCATCTACGCCTGGCTGCGCGAGCACGCCCCGGTCGCCTGGGTGCCGGCGGTGGGGCTGTGGCTGGCCACGACCTGGGAGGCGGTCGAGCAGGCCGCCGGCGACGCCGACACGTTCTCGGCGGGGGTCACCCCCTCGCCGCTCGACCGCACGATGGGGGAGGGCAACATCCTGCTGATCGACGGGCCCAGGCAGAAGGCCCTGCGGCGAGCGCTCGACCCGTCGCTTCGGCCCCGTCAGGTCGAGCAGCGGGCGGCGCCGATGATCGCCCCGCTGGTGGATGACTACCTCGGCCGCATCCTCGACCGGGGCCGAGCCGACCTCATGGCCGAGTACTTCGAGCCGATCTCGGTACGCAGCCTGGCGCTGGTGCTCGGGCTGGGCGAGATCGACGACGACACGCTGCGGCGCTGGTTCGCCGAGATGGCGATCGGCGCCACCAACTTCGAGGAGGACCCGGAGAAGGACCGGATCGGCATGGCCGCCAGCGCGGAGGTCAGCGCCCGGCTCGAGCCGATCATGCGGCGGATGTCCGCCGAGCCCGACGGCTCCACCATCTCCGACATGCTGCAGGCCGCCGAGGGCACCTTCGAAGAGCGGTTCGCCTGGATCGTGCCCAGCATCAAGATCATCATCACCGGCGGCATGCAGGAGCCCGGCCACTCCGCCGGATCGACGGTGCTGGGCCTGCTCACCAACCCCGATCAAGCCGCCGAGCTGGCCGCCGACCCGGCCGGGCTGGTGCGCCCGGCGGTGGAGGAAGGGCTGCGGTGGATCTCGCCCATCGGCACCCAGACTCGACGGGCCACGCGGGACACCGTGCTGGCCGGAATCGACGTGCCCGCCGGCGCCAACATCGGGCTGCTGGTGTCGTCGGCCAACCGCGATCAGGCGGTGTGGGGCCCAGACGCCGACCTCTACAACCTGCACCGGCCCAAGCGTCCACATGCGGCCTTCGGGTTTGGGCCGCACTTCTGTCCCGGGCATCACCTCGCCCGGGTGCAGGAGCGGCTCGAGATCCAAGCGTTGTTCCAGCGCTGCCCCAATCTCCGACTCGACCCCGAGCGGCCGCCCCGGGTGCGCGGCTGGGAGTTCCGCGCGCCCGCGCACCTGCACGTTGTGTGGGACCGATGAGCGAGCCGGTGTGGCACGACGCCGCGGGTGACGATCAGGCCGAGGACGGCACGCTGATCGAGCTGACCGTCGACGGTGAGCCGGTGCTGCTGGCCCGAGTGGACGGCGAGTGGCTGGCCGTGGCCGGCGATTGCACCCACGACGAATGCCCGCTCGTGGACGGTGAGGTGATCGACGGCGCGATCCATTGCATGTGCCACGGAGCGGCCTTTGATCTGCGATCCGGCGAGGTGGTGCTGCCGCCCGCGACCGAGCCGCTGCCCGTGTATCAGGTGCGGTCAGCCGATGGCCGGCTGCACATCTCGCTGGACGCCATCAACTAACGTTCCGGTGTGGCCGAAGCTCCCACAGATGCGCTCAATTCCGACCCGATCCGGGTTGCCGTGGTCGGTTCTGGCCCGGCCGGATTCTATGCCGCCGGCCAGCTCCTGACCAAGGGTGCCGAGGTGGACATGTACGAGCGGCTGCCCACCCCGTGGGGGCTGGTGCGGCTCGGGGTCGCGCCCGATCACCCCAAGATCAAGGCCGTCTCGCGGGTGTTCGAGAAGATCGCAGAGCGCCCCGGGTTTCGCTTCTTCGGCAACGTCGAGATCGGCCGCGACCTGTCTCGCGACGACCTTCGCCGTCATTACCACGCGGTGGTCTGGAGCGTCGGCGCGCAGCTCGACCGGCCGCTGGGGATCCCCGGCGAGGATCTGCCCGGCTCGCTCTCGGCAACCGCTTTCGTGGCCTGGTACAACGGCCATCCCGACTACCGCGACCTCGAGATCGACCTCGATACCGAGCGCGTCGTGGTCGTCGGAAACGGCAACGTCGCGGTTGACTGCGCACGCATGCTGGCGCTCACCCGGGAAGAGTTCGCGGTCACCGACACGGTCGACCACGCCATCGACGTGATCGCCGCCTCGCCCGTCAAGGAGATTGTGGTGCTGGGCCGGCGCGGTCCCGCCCAGGCCGCGTTCACCAACCCCGAGCTGCTGGAGCTGGGGGAGATGGCCGGCGCCGACATTGCCGTCGACCCCGCCGATCTCGAACTCGACGCCGTCAGCGAGCAGTCGCTGGCCGACGACGGCGCGACGATCGCCCGTCGCAACGTCGAGGTGCTGCGCGAGTACGCGACTCGGCAGCCCGAGGGCAAGCCGCGGGTGGTGACGCTGCGGTTCTGCGCCTCTCCGGTGGAGCTGCGAGGGGCCGGACGGGTCGAGGAGCTGGTGGTGGGGATCAACCGGCTGGAGCCCGACGAGGCCGGCCGGCCGCGGGCGGTGCCGACCGGCGAGACCGAGGTGATCGAGACCGGTCTGGTGCTGCGGTCGGTGGGCTACCGGGGCATGCCGCTCGAAGGAGTGCCCTTCGACGAAGCACGCGCGGTGATCCCCGACAACGGCGGACGGGTGGTCGACGGCGCGGGTGAGCTGGTGGTGGGCGAGTACTGCGCCGGGTGGATCAAGCGCGGGCCCAGCGGCGTGATCGGCACCAACAAGAAGGATGCCAACGAGTCGACCGAGCTCCTCTGGGAGGACGTCGAGGCGGGCCTTCTGACGCCACCCGGGCAGACCGACCCGGCCGTGATCGAGGCGCTGGTGTTCGAACGCGCGCCTGACGCGGTCGAGTACGTCGGCTGGGTCGCGATCGACGCCCACGAGCGGACGACAGGCGAGCCGCACGGCCGTCCCCGGGTGAAGCTCTCGAGCTGGGACGAGCTGCTGCACCACGGCCGGCGCACCAGCGCAGCCGGCGCCTAGGCCTCGGTGTCCCGCACTCCCACATTCGCCCTTGGCCTGGCGGTGGCGATGGTGCTTGCCGACTCGTCCATCGTGATCCTGGCGCTGCCCGAGATCCTTGTGCACTACGACGTCTCCATCAACGACGTCGCGTGGGTGCTGACGCTGTTCAACCTGGTGCTTGCGATCGTGGCCGTGCCGGCCGCCCATCTCGCTCGGCGGCGGGCGCCCGCTGCCTTCTGCCGCGTCGGCTTGATCGTGTTCGCGGCCGCCTCGCTGGGCTGTGCCGTCGCCCCCACCTTCGGCTGGCTTCTGGCTTCGCGCGGGGTGCAGGCGATCGGCGGCGCCGCCGCCATCTGTGCCGCGCTCGAACTGCTGCCGACGGCCACCGGCAGCGAACGGCGGGCGATCGCGGTGTGGTCGGCAGCCGGAGTGATCGGAGCAGCCGCGGGTCCGGCGATCGGTGGGATCCTCACCGACACGATCTCGTGGAAGGCGATCTTCGCGGTGCAGGTGCCGCTGGCGCTGATCGCACTGGTGCTGATCCCGCGCTCCGGCGAGCGGCAGCCGGTGGCCCCCGCCGACCGGCCGGACGTCCCCGCCAACGTCGCGCTGGGACTGGTGTCTGCCTCGCTCACGGCCGCGCTCTTTCTGATCGTCCTTCTGCTCATCAACGGCTGGGGCAATAGCCCGCTTCAGGCCGCGGCGGTGGTGACCGTGATGCCACTCGCAGCCCTGGCGGTGTACCGGCTGCTGCCCTCCGTCGGCACGCCGTGGGCGCGGGCGGTCGGAGGCTCGATCCTGATCGGCGGAGGGCTGCTGTCGCTGGCGGTGCTGCCGGGAGCCGAGTGGCAATGGATGATCGCGCCCCAGATCGTGATCGGCGCGGGGCTGGCGCTCGCCATCAGCGCGCTCACCGCGACCGCACTGGCCGGCCGCTCTCCGCTGGGAATCCATGGCGGCTGGACGATCGCCGCCCGCCACGCAGGCATCTGCATCGGGCTGCTGATCCTGACGCCGATCTTCACCAACCAGCTCGACAAGCAGGCGGCCGCGGCAGAGGCGTCCGCCACCAGGTTGGTGCTGGAGTCGTCGCTCAGCCTCACCGACAAGATCGATCTGGGTGGGCGGCTGGCCGACCTGGTCGGCACCGCGCCCGTCACCAAGCCGCCCAATCTCGACTCGGCGTTTGCGCCCCTGGGCGACGGCGCCGACGTGCAGCAGCTGCACGATGCGGTCATCGATCAGATCGAAAAGGCGGTCACCAAGGCCTTCTCGGTGCCGTTCGCGCTGGCCGCCGGGATGGCGCTTCTGTCGCTGATCCCGCTGGCGATGATGAGGAAGCGGGTGACATGATCGGCGATGCCCGATTCGCCGCGGTGGCCTGCGTGGTGGCGCTCTCACCGGTCGCACTCAACCTCGCCGCCGGGGGCCTCGACTACAAGCCGACCGCGTCCGGCGATCCCTGCCAGTCGCGCACCTGGGCGCCCACCCACTCACTCGACGACGTGCTCAGCCAGGCGGCGCTGTCGGCGCTCGACGGGGCCGCCTGCAAGCTCAACGTCCCGTCCGAGACGCTCGGCCTGGCGCTCACCAGCGACGCGGAGCTGAACCAGTTCAAGCGCGACCACCATCTGACCAAGGCCGAGATCGACGATGCCGCCCGAGCCGGCCTCAACCGAGCCGTGGACGACGGTGAGAACAGTGGCCGGATCAATGGGCTGGAGGCGTTTGCGCTGCGGCTGGCGGTCAGGGGGGTGCCGGTCGATCGCCTGCTGCAGCTGGTTCGCGACCACCTGTACGGATGAGCGCGATGCACGACATCGCAGCCGCCGCGGCCTCACCGGTGTTCGGCGTGCCGCTGTCGGTGCTCGACGTCGCCCCGGTGAGCAGCGACCGCTCGCCGGTCGAGGCGCTGGCCGACTCGACCGCGCTGGTGCAGGAGGCTGAGCGGCTCGGCTATCACCGGCTGTGGTATGCGGAGCACCACAACATGCCCGGGATCGCCAGCTCCGCGCCCGAGGTGCTGATCGCAAACGCGGGCGCGCGTACCTCCCGGATCCGGCTGGGATCGGGCGGCGTGATGCTGCCCAACCACGCGCCGCTGGTCGTGGCCGAGCGCTTCGGGACGCTGGAGGCCCTGTTCCCCGGCCGGATCGACCTCGGTATCGGGCGCGCCCCCGGCACCGACCAGCGCACCGCCGCCGCCCTGCGCCGGCTGGGGGCCAGCGACGATCTGCCTCAGCTCCTGCACGAGCTGTACGGCTTCTTCGAGGGCTTCGAGCCGGGCGAGGACTACCGCGGGATTCGCGCCATCCCCGGCTACGGCGGCGACCTGCCCGCGATCTGGCTGCTCGGGTCGAGCGGCTTCAGCGCCCAGGTGGCGGGTGCGCTGGGGCTGCCGTTCGCCTTCGCCCACCACTTCAGCGCTCACAACACCGTGCCCGCGCTCGACCTCTACCGCGAGCATTTCCGGCCGTCAGAGATCCTGGACAAGCCGTATGCAATGGTGACCGCGATGGTGGTGTGCGCGCCGGACGACGACGAGGCCAATCTGCTGGCCTCGGCGATCGCCCTGTCATTCGCTCGGATGCGCTCGGGATACCCACCGGCGCGGCTGCCGACGGTCGCCGACATCGAGGCCCACGAGTGGACACCGCAAGAGCGCGCCTTCGTCGAAAGCTGGCTGGCGCCTCAGGTGATCGGCAGTCCCGAGACGGTTCGGCGGCGCATGACCGAGCTCTTGGCCGAGACCGGCGTGGCCGAGTTCATGGCCACCACCAACGCTCCGTCGGCCACAGCACGGACGCGCTCCTACCAGCTCTTGGCCGAGCTGGCGGAGCTGCCGCCGGGATGAGCGCGGTCACACTCTGGCACCGTCCAGCATCCGCTCCACCGCTGCGCGCACCTCACCGGGCTGCTCGAGCCATGGGAAGTGTCCGCGTCCCGGGATGATCTCGACCTGAGCTTCCGGGATCAGCGCGGCCGCCTCCAGTGACGAGCGCGGAGGCAGTGGGTCGAGCCCGCCGTGGACGAACAGCGCGGGGGCGGTTAATCCGGGGAGGCCGCTGACGAGCGTTCCGGCCTTCATGTGAGAGCTGATCGACGCGTTGGTGCCGATCGAGCACTGCACGCCCACGTGCTCGCAGGGAAACGTCCAGCCGCCCGCGGGGTCGGCGAAGAACAGCGGCCACAGGATCTGCCACCGTTCCATCAGGTCGGCTTCGGTCACGACCCCGTCACGACGACGTTGCTCGATCTCCTCCACCCTGGCGGTCTCCGCCGCCGACATCCCGCGCGCCAGGGCGGCGCTCATGTCGCTGAACAGGTCGGGGGTCGCTCCCAGCGGACAGATGCAGATCACCCCGAGCAGCCGCTCGGGATGGGCGACGGCAAGGTGCAGCGCCAGGTGGCCGCCCCACGAGTGGCCCGCCACCCAGGCCTTGGGCCAGCCCTGTGCGTCCATCACCGCGAGTGCGTCAGCCATGTGCGTCTCGATCGAGAACGGTCCGCCGACGGAGCTCGGCGGCGTGCCCCGCTGGGTGTAGCGCACCGTCTCGAACATGTCGTTGAGCTCGACGGCAAGCCCATCGGTGTAGTCCCCGATCGCCGGCCCGCCGTGCAGAACCAGCGCCGGCGCACCCGTGCCCTCGCGGTCGCCGACCAACATCCCGTCGTCGATGGGGATCTCGATGCGGGGCACGCCTAGCTCGTACGCGCCCTCACCAGGTCGGCCGACTTCTCGCCGATCATGAACGTGCCCACCACCGGGTTCACCGTCGGCATGCTCGGGAAGATCGAGCCGTCGGCGATGCTGATGCCCTCCAGGCCGCGTATCCGCAGCTCGGGGTCGACCACAGCCATGTCGTCGCCGGCGTCGCCCATGCGGCACGTGCCCGACGGGTGGTACACGGTGTGGTGCACCGCCCGCCCGTACTCGGATAGCCCCTCGTCGGAGGTGATGTCGGGGCCGGGTGCGATCTCGCGTTCGATCCAGTCGGCGAAGGGGCCTTCGGCGGCCACCTGGCGGGCGATCTTGAGCCCGTCAACGATCGTCTGCTCGTCGTAGCCGTCCTCGTCGGTGAAGTACTTGAAGTCCAGCGCCGGCTTGATGTTGGGATCCTTGGAGAGCAGGTACAGCCGGCCCTTGGAATGCGAGCGGGGGATGTTCGGGGTCATGCAGATGCACCAGCGGTCATCCGGCACCTCGTAGCCCAATCGCTCGGTGTTGAACGTGAACGGGAGCTGATAGGTGTGGTACATCAGGTCGGGCCGCTCGTCGTTGCCGAGGCGGTTCACGAACAGGGCGCAGTCGGCGTCCATGCAGCCCTCGGGGCCCATCGGCCGCTTCAGCTTCCAGATGATGATCGACTCGGGATGGTCGATCAGGTTCTCGCCCACGCCGGGTAGGTCGGCGACCACGTCGATGCCGAAGTGCTCGAGCTGCTTGCGCGGGCCGACGCCGGAGTACATCAGGAGCCGCGGTGTGTCCACAGAGCCGCAGGCGACGATGATCTCGCGGCTTGCGGCGACCCGGTCGACGCCGCCGCTCTTGTCCTCGGTGTGCACCGCCACGGCGCGATTACCCGAGAACTCGATCCGGTGGGCGCGGGTGTCGGTGCGCACCTCGAGGTTGGCGCGCTTGCCCATGATCGGGTGCAGGTACATCACGCTGGAGGACGAGCGCACGCCGTTCGACTCGTTGTAGCCGACGTCCAGGAAGCCGGCGCCGTCGTGGAACGGGGCAGCGTTCCAGTCGGTGTTGCGGTCGACGCCGAGGGCGGCGCCGCAGGCCTCGATCCAGTCGTACAGGATGGCGTTTCGATCCTTCTCGGCCACGATCTGGTGCGGGCCGGGGATGCGCTGGTAGTACTCCTCCATGCCCTCGGGCTCCCAGCCGGTGCAGCCCTGGTCGACCCAATCCTGCCAGTCGCCGGGGAACGGCTTGAACCAGATCATGGTGTTGTGGGAGGAGCAGCCGCCGAGCACGGCCGCGCGTGAGTGCACGATGTGGGCGTTGCCGCGGGGCTGAAGGGTGGTCGTGTAGGCCAGGTCGATCGGGCCTTCGAGCAGCCCCAGCCAGTGCCGGATCTGGAGCACGTCTTCGAAACCGACGTCGGTCGGGCCCCACTCCAGGACGCAGACCGACACGTTCGGATCTTCCGAGAGCCGAGCGGCCACCGCCGCCCCCGCGCTTCCGCCGCCCACCACCACATAATCGAACGTGTCTGCCATGACGACTCCCGTGTCGAAGATTGGGTGGTCATCCTCGCACACACGCCCCGGTTTGTGAATAACGGTGCCCAGGCACCGTTATTCACCCCCACGGCCCGGGTGAATAATTGGTGCCAGGCACCAATTATTCACTTGTGACAGGACCTCTAGGTATTGCTGCTTTGCAGTAATGCAGCTATACTGCGACCCATGGATCACCCCTTCGTCACACTTCAGGCGCGTGGAGTGCTCTCGCTGCCCGCGGATGTTCGTCGACGGCATGGCTTGGATCGCCCGGGCGCACAGGTTGAGGTGGTCGAGCGCGAAGACGGCATCCTGCTCCGGCCCCACGTGCCGGTTCCCGCGGATCAGGCATGGTTCTGGACGGACCGCTGGCAGCGGATGGAGCGCGAAGCCGACGAGGACGTCAAGGCCGGCCGCGTCGTGACGTTCGAGAGTGGCGACGATTTCCTTGGCTCCCTCGATGACGAGTGAAGTACCAGCGCACGGACGCGTTCATCCTCGACTACCGGCGGTTGTCCAAGCCTGAACAGGCTTTGGTGAGGGCTGCGTTGCCGCTGTTCATCAAGGCCGCCGAGAGAGTCGCCGCCGAGCCGGGGACGCCGTGGCCGGCAACTCTGCGGGTCAAGTCGGTCGAAGGTGCGAAGGGGGTCTGGGAGATGACCTGGTCGTTTTCGGGCCCGGATGGCCGAGCCACGTTCGAGTGGAGCCGGGTCGGAGACGAAGTGTGCATCCGATGGCGGCGAATTGGAAGTCACGCGATCTTGCGCGACCCGTAACAGACAGAGTCGCCCATCGGTCGGCAGGAACCGTGCCCATCCGTGCCGTAAACTGCCTGCATGCATTCTTCTTACGCGCTCTCATCCGATGACTTCAGCGTCGAGCGGGGAGATTCGGTCTCCACGCTCGCCGATCTCTGGCCCGGTGGATGGACCCCGCAGGACCGGCTCGGCGTGGTCATGGCCAACCCCATGGACGGCGTCGGCTGCTCCAACCTGATCTGCGCCACCACAACGCTCTTCTACGACCACCTGCGCGAGACCAAGGGCACCGGCAACTTCTTCCGCTACGCCGACAACTTCATGATCGGGATCGGGTGCGAGCCGGGTGACTTCAACCAGCTCGACGTGTGGCCGCTGCACAAGTTCGTGACCATCATCCAGCCCACCGCCGAAGCGCTGATCGAGGCGATCACCGATCGTAACATCACGCTGTTGGCGATCCCCGAGACCGGCGCCCGCTGTCGCGGCGAGGTCGTGCTCTCGACCTGGAACACGTATCTCGAGACCGTGCGCTGCGTGGTCACCTACTCGGCGCTCACGGGCCGGGCCCGCGACGCCGATCTGTCGCTGGTGGGAAACCGGGTGGTGGAGTCATACGTCGAGCAGGCGATCTTCTCGACGCCCGGCATCGACGCCGGCCTCCAGGCTCGGTTGCGGCGGCTCCGCCGCAACCTCGATCGGGCCGAGAAGCAGCCGGTCGAGCAGTACCGCACGCTCCCCAACCCGGCCGCCGCCCGCGCACTGCTCGGCGTCACCATGGTGCTTCCGCCCGGCCATCAGGAGCTGACCCGCCGGGCCACCCCAACCACGATCATGCCGGTCGAGGTGCCCATCCCTCCGGCTGATTCGTTCGCACCCCCTTTTGACGGCGCCGCCGCCGCGGCCATGATCGTGAGCGAGCCGGCCCCATCGGGCGTGTACCCCGACGGCATGCTGCGTACCGGGTTCGATGCCATCCAGCGGCGGCTGGGCGGCACCTTCGGCGAGTTCGAGGGTTGGGAGTGGATCTCGGATTTCGGCGATCCCATCGCCGAGCACCATGCCGTGCGTGAGGCCGTGGGTGTGTGGGACGAGTCACCGCTGCGCAAGTGGTTCTTCAAGGGTACGGATGCGCTCGCGGCTGCCGACCACGTCTTCACCAGTGACATGGCGGCGCTGGCCGTCGGCCAGTGCCGGTACGGGCCGTTCTGCGACCGCAACGGCAAGATGCTCGGCGACGGCGTGGTGTACCGCGGTGAGGACGACGAGAGCGTGTTCGTCGTGACCGCGCTCGAATCCGACGCCGACCACTTCCGCCAGGCGTGCGCGCACCTCAACCTGGAGATCGAGGAGCGCACGTTCGAGATTCCCCACCTGCAGCTGCAGGGGCCGCGCTCGCGCGAGCTGCTCGGCCGGCTTACCGACGCCGACGTGGAGGGGCTCAAGTACTTCCGCTGGTTCCCGGATCCGATCAAGGTCGGTGGCGTCGACGGCTGCTACGTGTCACGCACCGGCTACTCGGGCGAGATCGGCTACGAGATCTTCGTGCCGCGCGAGGGCGCCGAGCGAGTGTGGCAGGCGGTGCTCGACCAGGGCGCCGACGTCGGCATCCGCCCCTACGGGCTGGCCGCGGTGGAGTCACTGCGGATCGAGGCCGGGCTGATCTTCCTCGGCTTCGATTACTTCCCGTCGGTGACGTCGCCGTTCCACGTGAACCTCGATCGCATGATCAAGCTCGACAAGCCCGACTTCGTTGGCCGCGACGCGCTGGTGGCCGAGCATGAGGCCGGGATCACCCATCGCACGGTCACGCTGGTGATCGCGGGTGACGAGGCTCCCGACTACAACACTCCGGTGTTCCAGAACGGGCGCGGGGTGGGCAAGCTGACGTCGCCGTCGGCGGGCCGCTCGCCCACCGTCGACAAGCTGATCGCGATGGCCACGATCGACGTCGAGCTGACAACGCCCGGATCGCAGGTCGAGGTCACGCTGCCCGACGGCCGGTTGGTGCCCGCGATCGTGGACACGCTGCCGATCTACGACCCGCAGAAGACCCGGCCCCGCAGCTAGTGATGTGACCGGTAACGTTGGTGGTGTCGACGGCGAGCGAAAGGCAAGCGATGCCAGGACGCAGGGAGCGTCAATACCATGAGTATTGACGCGACTGAGGACGCAGCAGCGCGCCGCCTTGCAGCCGCCGGAACCCGGCAAACGTTGCCGGTCACATCACCGGCCGCGAAGGCGACGATGGATCCCGACGGCCCCATCGGAGTGATCGCCTCGGGAAGCGGTGCAGCCGCGCTGGTGGCCGATCTGCGCCGCCGGATGCCGCACGAGGATGTGATCTCGATGTCCGACGACGGCCATCCCGCCTGGGCGCGGCTGCGGGGCACGGTCGTCCAGCAGCGGGTTCAGGCGATCACCGTCGACCTGTGCAACGCCGGGGCCAAGCTGATCATCCTGGGATCGCTCCAGGGCACGCTGGACGGGCTCGACGTCGCTCGTGCCGCGACGCCCGCACCCGTGATCGGGATCGACCTGCGGTTCGCGGTCGATCGCGCGTTTGCGCTCTCTCGTGGCGGGCCGGTTGCGATCGTGGCCGGTTCGCAGACGGTGCGGATTCCCCAGCTGCAGGGCGCGCTCAAGCGGCTGCGGTCAGGCGGGCTGCCGCTGATCGACCCGCGTGCCGGTGAGTTCGGCGGCTATCGCGGTCTGGTGCTGGCCGGCGGCCCGGCGTCGTCGGCCGGTGCGCGGATCGCAGCTGCGGCCGACCCCGGCGCGATCGTGGTCGATACCGCCGCCGTGGCAGCCGCCCAGGCCCATCGACTGCTGGCCCGCTCGGCCGGTTTGGCCCACCGCCGCCGCGCCGGCCGCCAGCTCCGGCAGAGCTCCTACCCCGCCGGCGCCCCCCGCTGAAGGACGTGAATAAAAGGTGCCTGGCACCTTTTATTCACGTCTTCTTGCCGGGGTTCATGAGGTTCTTGGGGTCGAAGGTCTGCTTGATGCGGTTGTGCAGCTCGACAGCGGTCGGGCTCCACTGAAGCCCGAGCCGGCCGCGCTTCATCCAGCCGATGCCGTGCTCACCCGAGATCGACCCTCCCAGCTCGGCGGCCAGCTCGAACAGCTCGTCGCAGGCCACATGTGCCCTGCCGATCGCCTCGCCGTCGTGGCTGTCCAGAAGAAAGCTCGAGTGCAGATTGCCGTCGCCGGCGTGACCCCAGCTGCAGGCATCCAGCCCGTGCCGGGCGCCGATCGCGAGCGTGCCCGTGACCGCCTCGGCCAGCCGGTCGAGCGGCACCACCACGTCTTCCGAGAGCTTGCCCCCAAGATGCGCCGTGACCGCGATCGAGACGCCGTCGCGCCACCGCCACAGCGCGGCGATCCCCTCGGCGGTATCGAAGCGCGCCACCCTCAGTGCGTCCTCGGACAGCACCGCGGCCAGCTCAGCGGCGAGTGCATCGGCCTCTGCGGCTGACCCGTCGGCCTCGGCCAGCACCATGAACCCAGCGTCCGCGGGGATCTGACCCGGGAAGGCCGCGGCCGCCAGCTCGATCGTGCGGGCATCGAGGTATTCGAGCGCCGCCACCTGCAGGCCGTTTCCGAGCACGCTCTCGAGCGCACGGCAGCCGGTGGCGACGTCGGGGTACACCGCCGCCACCGGAATCGCGGCCTCGGGTGCCGGGATCAGCCGCAGCCACGCGGCCGTGACGATCCCCAGCGTCCCCTCCGAGCCGATCAGAAGGCTCTTGAGGTCATAGCCGGCGACGTCCTTGCGCATCGCCCCGCCCACCGAGATCAGCTCGCCGGGCGGCACCACCGCCTCCAGGCCGGTGACCCATGCCCCGGTCACCCCGTACTTGAATGCGTGCGGGCCGCCGGCGTTGGTGGCGATGTTGCCGCCGATCTGCGACTGCTCGGCAGCGCCTGGATCGGGCGGGAACCACAGGCCGCTCTCGCGCACGGTCCGGCGCAGCTCGGAGGTGGGCAGGCCGGCCTCCACCTGGATCCGCCAGAGCAGCGGATCGAAGCTTCGGATCCGCACCATCCGGGCCAGGTCGACCACCACGCCGCCCGACACCGGCACCGCTCCACCCGCAAACCCGGTGCCGCCGCCGCGCGGCACGATCGCCACGTCTCGCTCGTAGCACCAGGCCACCACCGCAGCCACCTGCTCGGCGGTGCGGGGAAGCACCACGGCATCGGGCGCGCCCTCCAGCCCGGCCGCCTCGGTGGCGTCGGCGCGGTACAGCGAGGGCGGCGGGTCGAGCACCGAGTCCGCCCCAACGACCGCGGCCAGGTCATTGGAGAGCGTGCTCATGGGGCGCGTACGATACCAACCTTGAAGCTCGCGACCTGGAACGTCAACTCGATCAAGATGCGGTTGCCGCGCGTGCTCGAGTTCCTCGAGCAGCACCGCCCGGACGTGCTCTGCATGCAGGAGACCAAGTCCGAGTCGGCAGCCTTCCCACACGCCGAGCTGGCCGCGGCAGGCTACGCCGCGGTTGACCAGTCCGCGGGGCGCTGGGCCGGAGTCGCCATCGCCGCACCGGTCGAGCATCCGCTCACAACCGTCACAGCCGGCCTCCCAGGCGAGGCCGAGCCTGAGGAGGCTCGCTGGATCGAGGCGGATGTCGCCGGCGTGCGTGTCTGCAGCACCTACGTGCCCAACGGCCGCGAGCTCGGTACCGAGGCGTTCGCTTCCAAGCTGACGTTCCTCGAGGCCATGGCCGAGCGGGTGCGAAGCCTCGCCGGCACGCCGCTGGTGACGATGGGCGACATGAACATCGCTCCCACCGACCTGGATGTGTACGACCCGCAGGCGTTCATCGGCTCGACCCATGTCTCCGCCGACGAGCGCAACAGGCTGGCCCAGATCCTGGCGGCCGGCGATCTGGTTGACGCGTTCGCTGAGCGCCATCCCGGTGAAGTGGGGTACACCTGGTGGGATTATCGCCAGGGCCACTTCCATCGCGGCATGGGTCTGCGGATCGATCTTGCGCTGCTGTCGGCAGGGCTGGCCCCCCGCATCGTCGAATGCGGTATCGACCGGAACTACCGAAAGGGCCAGAAACCTTCCGACCATGCACCGCTTTTGGTCGAACTCACCGACCCGGCTTGAGTTTTGCCGGCGCATCGCCGATCGTGGTCAGGTGCACCTCCGTCGCAAAGCCGTGGCGCTGGCAGCGCTTGGCCTGCTCGTGACTCCAGCTCTGGCTGTGTCTGCCGCCGGACACCCGGAGGGAGGGCCCGGAGCTTCGGGGCTGGCCAACCCGCCGGCACGGATCGGATCGAGGGCGCTGCCCGCAGTCCCAGCCCGTCCCGACTACCCCAAGGCGCTGTGGGAGCCGGCCTCACCGCACAACTACACCATCGCCGACCGGCCGGTGGCCATTCCGATTCAGCGGCTGATCGTCCACGTCGCCGAGGGGGGATTTCGCGGCACCTACCAGTGGTTCAAGAATCGCGCCGCCGAGAGCTCGGCCCACTACGTGGTCGGCTCGGCCGGCCAGGTCGCGCAGATGGTGCCCGAGCGGGACATCGCCTGGCACGCCGGCAACTGGCCGTACAACGAGACCTCGATCGGGATTGAACACGCGGGATTCACGAATCGCACGGTCTTCCCCGACGTGCAGTACCGGGCCTCGGCTCGGCTCGCCGGGTACCTCGCGCACAAGTATCTGATCAGGCCCGACCGACAGCACGTGATCGGCCACAACCAGGTACCCGACCCCAACCACCGGGGCCAGTTCGGCGGCTTCGCCCACCACACCGACCCCGGCCGCACCTGGAACTGGCCGCTGTACATGGCCTACCTGCGGATGAACGCGAACGACACCTACCAGCAGATCGTCGACTCGACCACGCCCGGCAGGATCACCCACAGGAACGCGAAGTGGCAGTACCGGCTGGATCTGCCCGACACGCAGAAGTACGACCTGTTCATGCGCTGGCCGTGCGCCGGGGCGCCCAAGGCGGTCACGGTGAGCGTTGCGACCACCGGTGGCTTTCGCGCAGTGCACGTCGATCAGACCCGATACTGCAGCCGCGGCTGGAACCGGCTGGGGACGTTTGCGATGGGCGAGGGAGATGCGCCCAAGCTGGTGCTATCCGGTTCGCCCACCCCGAACCCGATGCGGGTGGTGGAGGTGACCGACCCCGAGTTGCCCACGGGGCCTCACGTGTCGGTCGACCCCCAGCCCGGCGCCCTGCACGTGTCGTGGACAAAGGCAAGCGACAACATCGGCGTGGGCGGATATCAGCTCTGGGTCGGTGGGGTCAAGATCTTTCAGGGCACCGACCTCGAGGCCACCGCCACCAAGCTCTCGTGCAGCAAGACCTACTCGGTATCGGTGCGGGCGTTGGACATGATCTCGAACCGCTCGCCGCGCGACCTGCTGTCGGCCGCCACGCCGGACTGCCCGCCGAATCCCACCGATCTGCGGTGTCCGACATCACCAAGACCACGGCCACGCTCTCATGGTCAGACGCGGGCGGCACCGGCACCGGCTTCGATACCTACCTGGACGCCGTTCATCGAGCCTCGGTCGACACCACCTCGTACACCTACACCGGGCTCAAATGCGGCACCACCCATGTGCTGGGCGTGGCCTCCCACGACGCCGCCGGGCACATCTCCACCCACGTGCACCTGTACGCCACCTTGGCGCCCTGCTAGGGCGCGTATCTCGAGTGGGTCTGCATCACTTTGTCGGCTGACCGGAGGCTGCGAAGGCTGCCCCGGCCGCTGTGTTCGAGGTGGGTTGCCAGCGCCAGAAACACCTGCGCGGTGGTGAGCGCGTCACCGAGCGCGTGATGGGGTCGGTGGGCGGGGAGACCGAGCGCCTCGGCAACGTCCCCCAGCGATCGGAAGCCCGGGTCGGGCCGGCCGCGCCCGATCTCCCACAGCCGGTAGAGCTGGGCGGTGTCGAGCAGCTTGCGCGGCAGGCGTGCGCCGAGCCCTCGCAGCGGCTTGGACAGAAACCCGCGCTCGACCCACTCGGCGTGGGCGATCACCTCCGCCCCCTGAACGATCTCGGCCAGTGGTCTCAGCGCCTCTGGCGCCGTGGGTGCCTCGAGCAGATCCTGCGGCCGGATGCCGTGGATCACGATCGACTCGGCGGGGAGGTCGCGCTGGGGGTTGACCAAGCCGTAGAGAGCGCCGCCGGACACGATCCGGCCGCGCACGATCGGCACCGCTCCGAACGAGATCACCCGGTCGAGCTGGGGATTGAGCCCGGTCGTCTCGACGTCGACTGAAACCAGCCGGGCTTCCCGCCACGGCCCCCGCGCCCTCATCGGTCGACGCTCATCACGGATTCGACTCCGCGCTGGATCCGGGCGACGGCGCGGAACGCCTCCTTCAAATAGGTGCGGGTCAATGGTGACAGGGCTCGCGGGGCGATGTGATCGTCAGGGGTCTGGCCGTTCTCGAGCTGGGTCACCTGGTGCTCCATCCGCAGGTCGGTGAAGAGCGCGAGCGCGTCGCGCAGCACCGCCACGTCGGCGGCCGGCAGCGTGCCCGCCGACTCGGCCGCGTCCAGTCGCGCCGAGGTGGAGGCCGCGGCAACTCCCGCCTCCATCCCCGCCGCCCGGGCGAGGTCGGTGATCGGGAGCAGGCCGCCGGTCTTGAGGTCGAGCTGGCCCTTGTGGCCGCCGTCGTGTTCGACCACGAACCCGCGCACGAATCCCAGTGGCGGCCGGTGCCCCAACGCCAGTGACCGCAGCAGCCGCAGCATCTGCGGGTGCTTTCGCGTGCGCGCGAACACGGCGTTCAGACGGGGCTCGGTCAGCCGTGAGTTCCACACCCCGCGGGCGTCCACCACCACGCTCAGCAGGATCACGGCCTTGGGCTGCCCGGGATTCTCGAGCCACGAGTCGACCGCGTTCTCCCAGTCCGAGATCGACCGCCGAAACAGGCGGTGGGCTGCGGTGGCGCCCTGCGCGCACGGTGGCGTGCCGGTCATCTCCTGGCCGCTGATGACACGGTGGGCGAGCTGCTCGAGCCATGCGTCGGCCCCCGGGTCGGAGCCGTCCCAGGCAATCGCCGAGTCGGAATCTGAGCTGAGCGCGGCTTCACGGCGGGCATAGCTGCCGAGCGCCAACCACGTGTAGGGAGCGGGCGGCGGGCCCAGCTCCACCTCGGCCAGCTCGATCAGGCGGCGGGTGAGGGCATCGCTGACGGTGGCCATCACGCGCCCGAGGGCGGGTGCCGGGGCGCCCGCACGATGCAGGTCGATCACCATCGGGCGGAGCTGGCGGCCGGCTTCGATCACCTGCTCGCGAGTGGCGGCGGCGCCGATGGCCGCGCGCACGTGAAACGGCCATCGGGCCTCGACCGCCATCAGGTCGGTATCGGCCACGACTCCGACCAGTGCCTGGGTCGCGTCGATCACGGGGAAGTGCCGGACGCCGCGGTCGAGCATCTCGAGCAGCACGTCACCGGCGGTGCGATCGGCGCTGACGGTGCGGGCGGGGGCGGTCATGATGTCGCCCAGAGTGGTGTCCGGACCTGCGCCGGCGGCCACCACGCGTGTGCGCAGGTCGCGATCGGTGACGATCCCTAGGGTGTCGCCCAGGTCGACCAGTACCGACGAGGAGTGGGCTTCCACCATCTGGTTGGCAGCCTGTTTCACGGTGGCGGAGGGGGGACACACCACCGGCGCGCCTCGCACCAGGTCGCCCACTCGGCGCTGCCCGAGATCTACGCGGTCGCGCGCCTGCAGGTGGCCGTCTCGCAGCTCGTAGCTGCGCCCGGCGGAGTGCACCAGGTAGCGAAGCGCGGCCGGCCGGCCCAGCACCTCCCGGATCACCGACCCGGGCAGCCGGTAGCAGAGGGTGTCCTCGTGGGCGCGCACGGCGACGCCGACCAGCCCGCCCGTGAGCATGGTGTTGTGCCCGAACATCTCGTGCTCACCGAGCTGGTCGACCACGCGGCCGTTGTCGACCAGCTCGACCATGCCGCGGCGCACGATCCAGACGTGCTCGGGGGGTTCGGCGGCTTGCAGCAGGATGGTGCTGCCGGCGGGGTGGAACTCGATCTCGCTGGTGTCGGCGACGCGCTCCAGCTCGGAGCGTTCCAAGGTGTCGAACGGCGGGGTGTTCGCGAGGAACTCTGCGACTTCGTGCACGGGGTGATCTTCCTCCGGTGGAGGGCCAAGCGCAATGCCTGTTGACATCGAAGTATGTGACTGCTAACTTATGCGCCATGGTGATCGACATTCAGACAAAGCGCGACGCCCGTTCCAGCCGGATGCCGGCTTCCGAGCGCCGCCAGCTGATCATCCAGGCCGCAGCGATCGAGTTCGCAGCCCGCGGCCTGCACGGCACCGCCACGGAGGACATCGCCAACCGCGCAGGGATCACCCAGCCGTACGTGTTCAGGCTTTTCGGCACCAAGAAGGCGCTGTTCATGGCAGTCGTCGAGCATCACTTCGACGAGGTGCAGGGGGCATTCCAGGCCGCGATCGACTCCGTGTCCGAGCCCACCACAGAGAACTTGATGAAGGCGATGGGCGAGGCCTACGCCGGTCTCCTGCGCGACCGCACGGTGCTGATGATGCAAATGCAGTGCTACGCCGCCTGCGGCGACGACGAGGTGCGGGTTGTGGTGCAGCGCCGCTACGGCGCGCTGTATCGGTGGGTGGAGGAGGTCACCGGCGCCGACGATTTCGAGATGCACAAGTTCTTCTCGACCGGAATGCTGATGAACGTGGCCGCCGTGGTCGACTTGGCAAGCGTTGCCGAGCCGTGGGTCGCCAACTGCCTCGGTGCACCCGACGCTCCCGAGGCGAGCTGAGCCGCTGAGTTTTTTTGGGCTGTGAAGTTAGTAACCACTTACGTTCTTAGGAGGGGAAGCATGACCGCCAAGACACAAGCAATCTGGACATTCGTGATCGTGTCGATCGCGCTGTTCATGACCACGCTCGACAACCTGGTCGTGACCACGGCGCTGCCGACCATCCAGCGCGACCTGCACGCCTCGGTGTCGCAGCTCGAGTGGACCGTGAACGCCTACACGTTGACCTTTGCAGTGCTGCTGATGCTGGGCGCCGCGCTGGGTGATCGGTTCGGCCGCAAGCGGCTGTTTCTGATCGGCTTGGTGATCTTCACCGCAGCGTCGGCGGCCGCCGCGGTGGCACCGTCGATCGACGCGCTGATCGCCGCACGCGCGATCCAGGGCGCGGGCGGCGCGATCGTGACACCGCTGACACTGACGCTGCTCTCGGCGGCGGTGCCGGCCGAGCGCCGGGGCATGGCCCTGGGAGCGTGGGGCGGCATCTCCGGCCTGGGCGTCGCACTCGGCCCGGTGATCGGCGGAGCGGTCGTGCAAGGCCTCTCGTGGCAGTGGATCTTCTGGCTCAACGTTCCCTTCGGCCTGATCGCCGTGCCGCTGGGTGCTCGGTTCCTGCGGGAGAGCTACGGGCCGGCCAAGTCGCTCGACCTGGGCGGTGTGGCGCTTCTGACGGCGGGCATGTTCGGGATCGTGTTCGGGCTGGTGCGTGGGAACAGCGCCGGGTGGACAAGCCCCGAGATCGTTGTCTCGCTGGCCGCCGGACTCGTCCTCACCGCTGCCTTCGTGGCGTGGGAGATGCGTGCGCGCGAGCCGATGCTGCCGATGGGCTTCTTCCGCAGCCGGGCGTTCAGCGCGGGCAACGCATCCTCCCTGATGATGTTCTTCGGCATGTTCGGGTCGATCTTCCTGTTGACCCAGTACCTCCAGAACGTGCAGGGCTACTCGGCGCTCAGCGCCGGGCTGCACATCCTGCCGTGGACGGGCATGCCGATGATCGTGGCGCCGATCGCCGGCGCGCTGTCTGACCGCATCGGCGGGCGGCCGCTGGTCGCCACCGGGCTGGCCCTTCAGGCCATCGCCCTGGCGTGGCTGGCGGCGGTGCTCGAGCCGACCGTGGCCTACAGCGCGATCGTGATTCCGTTCATGCTCGCCGGTGTCGGCATGGCGCTCTTCTTCGCGCCGATGGCATCGGTGGTGCTGGGGTCGGTCGGCCGCAGCCACGCCGGGCAGGCTTCGGGTGCCAACAACGCCATCCGCGAGCTGGGCGGCGTGTTCGGCGTCGCCGTGCTGGCCTCGATCTTTACGCACGAGGGCGGCTACGGCTCGGCTCAGATGTTCACCGACGGCATCATCCCCGCCCTCTGGGTCGGTGCCGCGGTGGTCGGTCTGGGAGCGGTCGCCGGTGCGTTCATCCCCGGACGCCGAGGCGCCAGCCAGGCGTCCGACGCGGGCGCGATCGCCGTCGAGGCCGCCGCTTGATCGCGAAACGCTCTGGGTGAATAACGGTGCCTGGCACCGTTATTCACCCAGGCAGTCGCTCCTCGGTCAGCTTGCCGTCGCCTCCAGGGCGCGCTTTGTGAGCACCTTCACCAGGTGGCGGCGATACTCGGCCGACCCGGCGACGTCGCCGGTCGGGGTGAGTCCCTCGGCCGCCAGCTCCGCCGCCTCGGCGGCGTTGGAGCCGTTGAACGCCTGCTCGGCGGCGGTTGCCCGCACCGGACGCAGGTCGGCGCCGGTGATCGCGATCCGCGCCGAGGCGCCGTCCCGCACCGCGCACACACCGACGATCGCCCAATCCTGGGCGCGTCGGTTGAACTTGACGTAGGCGCCGCGAACGCCGGTCGGCACCCGTACCACCGTCAGGATCTCACCCGGCTCGAGCGCCGTGGTCAGGAACCCCTTGAACAGGTCGGCCGCCGCGATCGTGCGCCCGCCGTTGGGCCCCTGCACCTCGACCGACCCGTCCAGCGCGAGCAGCACCGCCGGGAGGTCGCCGTGAGGGTCGGCCTGGGCGATCGCCCCGCCGATGGTGCCGCGCGCGCGCACCTGGCGGTCGCCGATACCGGCGGCGGCCTCTGCCAGCACGGGGCAGCCGCGCCGCACGATCTCCGACGTAGCGACCTCGTTGTGGCGGGTGAGCGCCCCGATGGCGATCCCGTCGGCCGTCTCGCTGACGCCTTGGAGGTTCGAGATCCCGCCGATATCGACCAGCACCTCGGGAGCCGCGAGCCGCAGCTTCATCATCGGGATCAGTGAGTGACCGCCCGCCAGCAACCGGGCGCCCTCACCGTGGCGCTGCAGGGCGCCGATCGCGTCCTCGACGGTCTCCGCCCGCTCATACTCGAACGCCTGGGTAATCACACCCCACCCCTTTCACTCAGCGCTCGCCACACCGTTTCCGGCTGCAGCGGCATATCAAGGTCGGGAACTCCGACGGCGTCGCAGACGGCGCTGACCAGCGCCGCCGTGGCCGCGATCGTGCCGGCCTCGCCAATGCCCTTCACGCCCATCGGGTTGACGGGCGACGGCGTCACCGTGCGATGCGTCTCGATCACGGGGATCTCGACCGCCGAGGGGATTATGTAGTCCACCAGCGTCCCCGTCTGGAGCTGGCCCTCGTCGCTATAGACGGCGCCCTCATACAGCGCCTGACCGATCGACTGGGCAACCCCGCCGTGCACCTGGCCGTCGACGATCATCGGGTTGACGACGTTGCCACAGTCGTCCACCGCGATGTACCGCACGATCTCGACCTTGCCGGTGTCCTTGTCCACCTCCACCTCGGCGCCGTGCGCGCCGAAGGGGAACGTGAAGTTGGGCGGGTCGTGAAACACCGTCTCGTCCAGCCCCGGGTCGTAGCCTTCGGGCATATCGAAGCCCTGCCATGCGCGGAAGGCGACCTCGCCGATTCCCAGCGACTTGTCGGGGCTGCCCTTGACGCGGAAGGTGCCGGCGTCCCACTCGAGGTCATCGGGTGAGGCCTCCAGCATGTGGGCCGCCACCGCCTTGGCCTTGTCCCGCACCTGACCGGCGGCGCGATACACCGCCGTGCCGCCCACAGCCAAGCTGCGGCTGCCATAGGTGCCGAGCCCGTAGGGGGCAAAGGCCGTGTCGCCGTGGATCACCTCGACGTCGTCGAAGGGGATGCCGAGCTCGGACTCCACGATCTGTGACCACGAGGTGGCGTGGCCCTGACCGTGCGGCGAGGTGCCGGTGATCACCGTGACCTTGCCGGTTGGATGCACGCGCACTGTCGAGGTCTCCCAGCCGCCGGGCGTCAGCCCGATCGCGTGGGTCACCGCCGACGGCGCCAGGCCGCAGATCTCCACGTAGGTGGAGATCCCCCGGCCGAGCAGCTTGCCGCGCGCTGCGGCCTCCTGCTTGCGGCCCTCGAACTGCTCCTGCGAGCCGCGCAGCTCCTCCAGGCGATCGAGCGTCTTGGGGTACTCGCCCGAGTCGTAGATCAGGCCGGTCGCTGTCGCGTACGGGAACTCGGTGATGAAGTTCCGGCGGCGCACCTCTTCCCGGCTGATCCCGATCTCGGCCGCGAGCAGGTCCATGATCCGCTCGATCGCGTGGGTCGCTTCGGGCCTGCCGGCGCCGCGATAGGCATCGGTCGGAGTGGTGTTGGTAAACACCTCGGTGACGGTGATGTCGACCGGCTGGATGTCGTACGCACCAGGCGCCATGAACAGCGTCAGGTGCGCGATCGACGGTGTCAGCAGCTGCAGGTACGACCCGCAGTCCTGCACGTAGTGGGCGCGCAGGCCGAGCACCTTGCCCTCGCGGGTGGCCGCGATCTCCATGTGTGCGTCCTGCGCCCGGCCGTGGATGGTGGCCGTCATCGCCTCGGATCGCTCCTCGATCCACTTCACCGGAGCGCCGACCTTGCGCGAGACCACCGCGGCGATGAACTCCTCGGCGTAGCAGTTGAGCTTGGAGCCGAAGCCGCCGCCGACGTCGGGAGCGACCACCCGCACCTTGGCCTCGGACACGTTGCAGCAGATCGCCAGGAACGTGCGCACGAAGTGGGGGATCTGGGTGGAGGTGTACACCGTCAGGTCGTCGCTGGACGGGATCCAGTGGGCGACCACGCCGCGGGGCTCGATCGCCGTCGGAATCAGGCGCTGGTTTCGGAACAGCTGCTTGACCACCACGTCGGCCTTGGCGAAGGCCTCGTCCACGCCGTCGGTCTTGTTCTCGATCACGACGCAGGTGTTGTCCGGGTACTCCTCGTGCACCCGGACCGCCCCCGGCGCACGAGCGTTCTCGACCCCGATCACGGCCTCCAGCAGCTCGTACTCGACGTCGACCGCGTCGACGCCGTCGCGGGCGGCGTAGCGATCGGTCGCCACCACCACCGCAACCGGTTCACCCAGGTGTCGCACGCGATCCGTGGCAAGCTGCGGGCGGGCCGGCTGGCGCACGTTGCCGGTGGGATTGGAGGCACAGGGAACGCCGGCCGCGAAGCTCAGGTCGGCGGCGGTCAGGACCGCGGTGACGCCGTCGACCGCGAGCGCACCCGACACGTCGATCGAGGTGATCTTGGCGTGCGCGTGGGGGCTGCGCACGATCGCCATGTGCAGCATCCCGGGAAGCTTGATGTCGTCGACGTAGCGGCCCTCGCCGGTGAGCAGCTCGGAGTCCTCCTTGCGCAGCACCGACTCGCCGACGCCCTTGAATTCAGTCGCGCTCATGCCGGCACCCCCTCGGCCGCGGCGCGCACTGACGCGACGATGTTCTGGTATCCGGTGCAGCGGCACAGGTTGCCTTCCAGCCCCACCCGGATCTCGTCATCGGTGGGGTTGGGGTTGTCCTCCAAGAGCTTGATCGCCGACATCACCATGCCCGGCGTGCAGTAGCCGCACTGCAGCCCATGCTGCTCGTGGAAGGCCTCTTGCATCGGGTGCATCTCGCCGCTCGGCGCGATCCCCTCGATCGTGGTCACCTCGGCACCCTCGGCCTGGACAGCCAGGACGGTGCATGACTTAACGGCATCGCCGTTCAGCCACACGGTGCATGCGCCGCAGTTGGATGTGTCGCAGCCGACGTGTGTGCCGGTGAGGGCCAGCTGCTCACGGAGAAAGTGGACGAGCAACGTACGCGGCTCGACCTCGGCAGTTCGGTCTTCGCCGTTGACGGAGAGGGTTACAGTGCGGGCCACCGGCACTCCTTTCGTGGGTCAGGTGGGATGTTCATAGACGTTTCCGGACAGAAACACAAGAAACCGGTGCCACTACACTCCTGAAGATGGCGGATTCCAATCCTCGCGCCGCCCGCAGCCCGGGCTCCGACAGCAAACCTCCGTCGCGCTGGAGGGTCGAGGGAGCGGCCGGCAAGCCCGGCGGCTCCGGGTCCGGTCGCCGGCGGCTGCCGTTCGGCGTGGCGTTCTGGGTACTGCTGGCAGTGCTGCTCGGTGTCAACTGGATCGTGTCCTCGCATTTCAACGAGCCGCCGCCTCGCCCGACCGTCTCATACACCTTCTTCATCGAGCAGGTGAAGGCCGCCAACGTCTCGGAGATCAACGCCACCGGCCTCACGGTGCAGGGCTCGTTCAAGGATTCGACCAAGCTTCCGGCGGGCACCTCGGACAGTCCCTCCACCCGCTTCCAGACGGAGATACCCACCTTCGTCAACAACGACGCATTGAACGCGCTGCTGGACAAGGAGCACGTTGTCATCAATGCCCACTCTACCGATTCGGCGCCGCCGTTCTGGGAGCAGCTGCTGCTGGGCTTCGGTCCCACCATCCTGCTGGTCGGGCTGTTCATCCTGATCGCCCGCCGCGCCAGCGCGGGGTCTGCGCTGGGGAACTTCGGGCGGTCGCGGGCCAAGCGCTACCAGGAGGGCGAGAAGCGGGTGACCTTCGCCGACGTGGCCGGCATCGACGAAGCCGAGGAGGAGCTGGCCGAGGTGGTCGACTTCCTCAAGACGCCGGAGAAGTACACCGCGCTGGGCGCGCGCGTCCCCAAGGGGGTGCTGCTGTCGGGGCCGCCGGGCACCGGCAAGACGCTGCTGGCCCGGGCGGTCGCCGGTGAGGCGGGGGTGCCGTTCTTCTCGATCTCCGCCTCGGAGTTCATCGAGGCGATCGTCGGTGTCGGCGCCAGCCGCGTGCGCGACCTGTTCGTGCAGGCCAAGGAGGCGGCTCCGGCGATCGTGTTCATCGACGAGCTGGATGCCATCGGCCGCTCGCGCGGCGGAGGCGCGTCGTTCGGCGGCCACGACGAGCGCGAGCAGACCTTGAACCAGATCCTGACCGAGATGGACGGCTTCACCGGAACCGAGGGCGTGATCGTGATCGCGTCCACCAACCGCCCCGAGGTGCTCGACTCGGCGCTGCTGCGCCCCGGCCGGTTCGATCGCCGCGTATCGGTCAGCCCGCCAGACCAGCAGGGCCGCGAGAAGATCCTCGAGGTGCACACCCGGGGTGTGCCGGTGGCGCCCGATGTCGACCTCGGCGCGATTGCCTCCAGTACGCCGGGGATGGTCGGCGCCGATCTCCAGAACCTCTGTAACGAGGCCGCGCTGACGGCCGCTAGGCGCGGCCACAAGACGGTGGAGATCGCCGACTTCACCGACTCGCTGGAGCGGATCGTGCTGGGCGCCGAGCGGCGCATCATGATCTCGCCCGAGGATCGTGAGCGCACCGCCTATCACGAGTCCGGCCACGCGCTGGTGGGGATGGTGATCCCCGGCGGCGACCCCGTGCGCAAGATCTCGATCATCCCGCGGGGACGGGCGCTGGGTGTGACCTTTCAGAGCCCCGACGCCGACCGCTACGGGTATACCGACGAGTTCCTGCGCGGCCGCCTGGCCGGCATGTTGGGTGGACGGGCGGCCGAGGAGGTCGTCTACGGCGACCTCACCACCGGCGCCGAATCCGACCTCGAGCAGGCAACCCGGATCGCCCGCCAGATGGTGGGCCGCTGGGGCATGTCCGAGCAGATCGGGCTGGTGTCGGTGCTGCCGGGCCCCAACGACGAGCCGACTCTGTTCCCCGGTGGCAACGACGGCATCTCGGAGCGCACCCGCCAGCTGGTGGACGACGAGGCGCGACGGATCATCGAGGAGGCTCACCGCACAGCCATCGCAACGCTCAGCCGGCACCGCGATCAGCTCGAGGCATTGGCACGCGCCCTGCTCGAGCACGAGACCCTGGACGAGCTCGATGCGTATCGGATCGCGGGCATTGAGCGTGACCCGATCCCGGCGCCGAGCCTTTGACGTGGCCCGCACCGCGATCCCCGAGCTCGAGGTCGCCTCGGATCCGGTGGGACCGGGCGAGTTGATCCACGGGCGGGTGTCTGCCGGAACGCCGGAGGTGCGCCTGATCCGCTACGAGATCTCACCGGCCGGCACGGTGCCGGTGGTGCTGACTCGGACGTCCCCCGCCGAGGACGGCAGCTTCGAGCTGGAGGTGCCCGGCAATGTCGCACCGACCTTCCACAGCACCAGCTGCCGGCTCACCTACGGCGTGCGAGCAGGCTCGAAGCGGCGTTCACGCTCCGATCCCGTGGTCGATGTGACGGTCGTGTCACCGCTGGTGCACGTGGCGCTGTGTGAGTCCGAGCCGCTGCACGACCGGATGATCGCCCGCTTCGACGCGCGCCACTTCCACCTCGAGCTGTCGGAGGCCGACGTCCAGGGTGGCGGCCGGGTGGCAGGCCGCGTTCACCTCGACCGCGGCGACCCGCCCCCGGTCGTGAAGGTGACCGCCCGCTGTGAGGAGGTGTGGCGGATCGATCGCATGTCGCTCAACTTGAAACGCCCGCCGCTGTGGCGGTACGAGGGGCTGTGGCAGGAGCGGCACGAGCTGGAGTGGCCGGTCGATCAGCGCTGGATCGCCTTCAGCTTCGACTATCCCGAGCACCTACCTCCCGCTGTCGAGTCCAACTCGATCGCCTGGCGGTACGAGGTCGAGGCCTCGCGTCCCACCCGGTTCTCGATGCAGGAGCGCGCCGTCGCCACCCCGATCGGCTTCGAGCTGGTGTGAATAAAAGGTGCCAGGCACCTTTTATTCACTCAGGTGGCGCTCGAACCAGGCTCGGATCCGGCGGGCGCCGTCGAGCAGGTGCTCACGTTCGGTCCAGCCGTGCCCCTCGCGGGGATAGATCACCAGCTCGGTGGGCACCCCCTCGGCCGCCAGCGCGGTGTAGAACTCGCGGCCCTGTGACAGCGGAACGCACAGGTCGAGCTCGCCGTGCATGACCAGCGTGGGGGTCTTCACCCGGCGCACGTGCGCCACCGGTGAGCGCGACAGGTAGGCGCCGTTGGGGTCGTAGGGATCGGCCTGGAGAAACAGCTCGTCGAAGCGGGCGATGTTGGTGGTGTTGTGGAACGAGAGCCAGTCGGTGACCGCTGCGATCGCGACCGCGGCCTTGAACCTGTCGGTCTGGGTGATCGCCCACGCCGACATGAATCCGCCGTAGCTGCCGCCCATGATGCCGACTCTGGAGCCGTCCACCAACCCGCGCTCCACCAGCGCGTCGACGCCACTGAGGATGTCGCCCAAGTCCTCTCCGCCCATGTCGCCCAGGTTTGCCTCGGTGAACTGGCTGCCGCGACCGACGCTGCCGCGCGGATTGGGGAGAAACAGTGCGTACCCGGCCTCGCTGGGCCACAGCCAGGAGTAGCGGGGATAGGCGTTGCCGTAGGCTGCCGTCGGGCCTCCGTGCACGTTGACGATCAGCGGAATCGGGCGGTCGGAGGGTGCCCGGGGAGTGACCACGAACCCCTCCAGCTCGAGCCCGTCGGAGGCCGTCCACCTGACCGGCTCGCGATGCGGCAGCTCGATCGAGGCCGCGGTTCTATTCAGACCCGAGAGGTCGCGCCAGCCCTCGCCCGGTGTCGCCACCGACAGCGACCGCAGCTCCGGTGGATGCTCCCAGGACGAGTGCGACGCCACCAGCGCGGCGCCGTCCGGCGACACCACCGCGAGGGGGAAGTGATGGCTGCCCAGCTCGGCGTCACCGGCGAAGACCGTGGTCACGCCGCCGTCCACGTCGAGCACGGCTACCACATCCTCCAGGTGGCTCATCCCGGCGCACAGCAGCCGCCGGTCGTCGATCCAGCTCACCTCGGCCACGTCGAACCCTGGGGGGAGCTGGGCCAGCTCACCCCCGGTACCGATCACCGTCACTGCCTCGGCGTACAGCACTCCGCGGTCGGACGCCAGCGCCTCCACCAGCGCGATTGCACCGGAGCCGGGCGCCAGCCGCACCGAGGCCACCTGTAGCTGCGGTGTGAATACCGTGGTGACGCCGCCGTCTGCGATCCGCACCACCCGGGCGTCATACCAGCCGCCCTCGGACGGATCCTCGGACACCAGCGCGGCCACCTCCCCGCCGTGCCAGTCGAACTCCCACACGTTCAGTCCGGGGAGCGGCACCGGGGCGGCCTCGCCGGTGGCGACATCGACCGTCCACAGCCGCCGCCACAGCTCTGCCGGTCGCACAACCTGAGGGTCGTCTGCCACGTCTCCGATGGTGGTGGCGGAGTTGGCGCCGGCGTTGTCGGATCCGATGTCCGCCGCCAGCGCCATGATCCTCGCCCCGTCGCGCGACCAGCGGAGATCCTCGACCGAGCCGTCCACCGTCCCCAGCGCCCGGATCGAGCCGTCCGATGCCAGCAGATGGATCCCCGCCACCTTGGGCGACTCGCGATCCGACGCGAACGCGAGCGTGCGACCGTCCGGCGACCACGCCGGCGAGCGGTCGCCGCCGGGCCCGTCGGTGACCTGCTCGGCGCCCGACCCGTCAGCCGCTGCCACCCACACGCGCGCGGCCTTGCCCTGCTGAGGAAGCGAGAACGCAGCTTCGACGGTGAATGCCACCCGGGTGCCGTCCGGCGAGATTGCGGGCTGGCACGGGTGATGGACGTCGAGCAGTCGATCCGAGGTCATGGCCGTGCGATTGTGTCACCGTCCACGCCCGGCAGCGCGCGGTACCCCTTTCAGGCACTAGGCAGTTTTGCGGTTGGACGTATGCTCCAGGTATGCCCAGAGTGATCGCCGCAGCCTTGCTGCTCGCGGTGTCCGTCGCGGTCGCACTCCCCTCGACCGCCAGGAGCACACCCGAGTGCAACTATCAGAGCGCGTCTCGCACCGTTGATGTGGGGCTCAGCAACGGCGACGGCTCCACTCGGATCGAGGTTGCCTCGGACGGCAGCATTCGGGTCGGGCCGTCCAAATGCGGTGCTGCGTCGGTCTCGAACACCGACACGATCAACGTCGATGGCACAGACGGGCCCGACCACGTTGACATCTCGCTGCGCGACGGGCCGTTCACCGGCATCGTGTTTCACCTCGCGCTCGGCGGCGGCCGAGACCAGCTGCGGGTGTTCGGCACCGTCGGTCCCGACCGCATGATCGTCGGCAGCGCCGGCCTCGATCTCGACGCTCTCACCCATCCCGGCCCCGACGTCACCCTCGGCGGCGTGAACTCGGTGCTGCTGAACGGGCTCGCGGGCAAGGACGTCTTCTCGGGTCAGGGTGGGGCTGGAAACGGCCCACCCACAAGGATCCCGCTGAACCTGATCGGCGCCGGCGGCAACGACCATCTCACCGGTGGCGCGGGGCCGGACATCCTGTCGGGGAACGACAACACCGACGTGCTCGACGGCAAGGGCGGCAATGACCTGCTGTTCGGCAACAAGGGCTCCGACACGATCCGCGGCGGCAGCGGATTCGACGCCACCTTCTATCAGGGCCGCTCCACCCCGGTGATCGTGACCGAGGACGGCCGGCCCAACGACGGCGCCCCGTCATCGGGTGAGCGCGACAACGTCTCCGCCGACGTCGAGAAGATTGTGGGCGGCAACGCCGGCGACCGCCTGATCGGCGGCCCCGGCCCCAACGTGCTGATCGGCGGCCCCGGCAACGACTACCTCAACGGCGGCGGCGGGCGCAACAGCTGCAACGGCGGCCCTGGGGTGGATCGGTTCGTCCACTGCTGACCGGGGCGGGTGTGACCGGGTAGCATCGCCCGCATGAGCGAGTCGGGCACTGCGGGGGACGACACCAGCGGCACCGTCGACGTCAGTCGCCATGGCGAGGTGGCGCTGGTGCGGATCAGCCGTGAGCGCAAGCTGAACGCGCTCTCGAGCCATATCGAGGCCGAGCTGATGCGTGCGTTCGCCTCAGACGAGGTGACCACCAGCCGGGTGGTGGTGATCACCGGCGTTGCCCGCGCGTTCTCGGCCGGTGCGGATCTGTCTGAGCTGCCCAACCCCACGCCGGCTCAGGTGATGGAGTACTACCAGCGCACCGGCGACATGCACGAGCGGTTCGCCTCGCTGCCCCAGCCGACCATCGCCGCGATCTCGGGCTGGTGTCTGGGCGGCGGGTTCGAGTTGGCGCTGGCCGCCGACCTGCGGGTCGCCCAGGTCGATGCCACGTTCGGCCTGCCCGAGGTCGAGATCGGTATCATCCCCAGCTCCGGCGGCACGCTGCGACTGGTGCGGGCGGTGGGCCCCGCCCGGGCCAAGGAGCTGATGCTTCTGCGCACGCGCCTGACCGCGTCCGAGGCGTTGCACCTGGGGCTGGTCACCGAGGTGGCGGACGACGTCGAAGCCCGTGCGATGGAGATGGCCGCCCAGCTTGCGCAGCTGCCGCCGCTGGCCGCCTCGATCGCAAAGCAGGCGTGCGATCGCGTCCCCGAGGCGGGTCGCGACGCCGCCCTTCTGATCGAACGGCTGGCATATGCCGCGCTGGCCAAGACCGACCAGTCTCAGGCAACCGGCGAGCGCTGGAGTTCATAGAAGATGGCGCGCGACCCCCGTTTCGATGTGCTGTTCGAGCGGGTGGATATCGGTCCCGTAACTCTGCCCAACCGCTTCTACCAGGTGCCGCACTGCACCGGGTTCGGGGTTGAGAAGCCGCTCTCCCAGGCTGCCCACCGGCGGGTCAAGGCCGAGGGCGGGTGGGGCGGGGTGTGCACCGAGTACGCCGCCGTCTCCCGCGATTCCGATGAGAGCCCCTACGTGTCGGTGCGGATGTGGGACGAGGGCGATGCCGATGCGCTGCGCCTGACCACCGAGGCGGTGCACGGGCACGGTGCGCTGGCAGGCATCGAGCTTTCGCACACCGGCGTCCACGGCGAGAACTCCGAGTCGCGGCTGCCGCCGCTGGCGCCGTCCCAGCTTGCGGGTGACTTCGCTCTGGGCGCGGTGCCCAAGATGATGACGATGGCCGACATCCGGCGGGTGCAGGACGACTGGGTGCGGGCGGCCGAGCTCAGCCGCGACTGCGGGTTCGACATCGTGTACGTCTACGGCGGACACACCTACCTGCCGGGCCAGTTCCTGTCGCCGTACTACAACCGGCGCGACGACGAGTACGGCGGATCGCTGCGCAATCGAGCCCGGTTCTGGCTGGAGACGCTGGAGCGGGTGCGCGACGCGGTCGGCGAGCGCTGCGCCGTGGCCTGCCGGGTGGCGGTGTCGCGGGCCGAGGCGGTGGCCGGGATCGATCTGGACGAGGGTCTCGAGTTCGTGCGCATGGCCGACGAAATGGTGGATCTGTGGGACGTCAACATCGGCTCGATCGCCGAGTGGTCGCAGGATTCGGGGCCTTCGCGGTTCTTTGCCGAGGGCTGGCAGCTCGAGTACACCGGCCGGGTGCGAGAGGCGACCTCCAAACCGATCGTGGGCGTCGGCCGCATCACCGATCCGTATCTGATGGAGCGGATCGTGCGCAGCGGCGCCTGGGATCTGATCGGCGCCGCCCGCCCCTCGATCGCCGACCCGTTTCTCCCGGCCAAGATCCGCGACGGGCGGCTGGACGAGATCCGCGAGTGCATCGGCTGCAACGTGTGCATCTCCAAGGCCGACGATCGCCGTCACCTGGGCTGCACCCAGAACCCCACGGCGGGCGAGGAGCACCGCCGCGGGTGGCACCCCGAGCGGGTCGAGCCGCTCGAAAATCCTGATCGGGAGGCGCTGGTGATCGGTGCCGGGCCGGCGGGCATGGAGTGTGCCGTTACCCTGGCCAAGCGCGGTCTGCGGCGGGTGCGGCTGGTCGACTCGGCCCCGCTGGCGGGCGGACACCTGCGCTGGGTCACGCGCCTGCCGGGGCTCGGAGAGTGGGGGCGGGTGGCCGCCTATCGCACCGTGCAGGCCCGGCGGCTGGGCAACCTCGAGATCGAGCTGGGACATCACTGGACGGCTGCCGACGTGACGGAGGCCGGCGCGGACATCGTTGTGGTCGCGACCGGCTCGCGGTGGGCAGCCGACGGGCTCAACTCCGCCACCCGCGGCCCCCTCCCCGGCGCCGACGCGTCGCTGCCGCATGTGCTCACGCCCGAGCAGATCGTGCTGGAGGGCAAGCGACCGCCGGGAAGCCGGGTGGTGGTGTACGACTGCGACGGCTACTACACGGCGCCGGCCGTGGCGGAGCTGCTCGCAGGCGAGGGCCTGACGGTGGAGCTGGTGACCTGTCATGAGCAGGTGGCGCCGTTTGCCGCCGAGACGCTCGAGGACGCGCTCACGCGCGAGCGGCTGCATGCCGCCGGAGTGTCGATGTGGCGCTCCACCACGGTGACCGCGATCGATGCCGGCGGCGTGGACGCCGAGGGGGAGTTCGGCGATCCGGTGCGGATCGACGCCGACGGGGTGGTGCTGGTCACCCAGCGCCTGTCCGACGACGCACTTTGGCGCGAGCTGGACGGCCGCCCCGGTGTGTATCGGGTGGGGGACTGTGTTGCGCCGCGCCTGATGGCCGAGGCGATCTTCGAGGGCCACCGGCTGGCTCGGGAGCTCGAGGGCTCCGATCCCGCCGTTGCGCTGCCGTATCTGCGCGAGCGACCGGGTGATCCGCTGCGGCTCGGCCCCAATCCCGGCGCCGATGAGCCCTCGTGGCCGGCGGCGGCTCCGCGCACCCGCTCCGTCGAGCTGGTGGCCGGGTCGGCGGCCGAGGTCGCAGCCCGTGTGGCGCCGATCCTGCGTGACGCGGGCGGTGACGTGGTGATCACCGCCGGCCGTGGCGCCGGCACCGACCTCGCCCCGTACCGGCGCCTGGCCGACCGCTTCGGCGGCCGGTTCGCGGTCACCCGCCCGCAGGTGGAGGCCGGCCGGGCCACTCGGGCCGAGCTGGTGGGGGCGTCGTCCGAGACGGTCGCTCCGGCGGTCTATCTCGCGCTGGGAGTCGGCGGAGCGGTTGCACACGTGCTGGGAATGGCCGAGAGCGAGCGGGTGATCGCCGTCAACCTCGATCCGGCTGCGCCGATCTTTGAGCACGCCGATCTGGGGGCCGTCGCAGACGCCGGTGAAGTGGCCCAGGCACTGGAGCTGGCGTGAGCGGCGCGGTGGTCGTGCTGGGTGGCGGCTCCACCGGGGAGGCGTTCGCCGGGGCGTTGCGCGGGTTCGAGCCCGACACTGACATTACCCTGATCGAGGCCGAGCTGGTGGGCGGAGAGTGCTCCTACTTCGCCTGCATGCCGTCCAAGGCGCTCCTGCGGCCGCCCGAGGTGGTGGCCGCGGCGCGGCGTGCTCCCGGCGCCGCCGAGGCGATCACCGGCAGATTGGACGCGGCGCGGGTGTTCTGGCATCGCGACCAGGTCACCGGCGGTGGCGATGACAGCTCCCAGGAGGAGTGGCTCGAGCAAAAGCAGATCTCGCTGATCCGGGGCTCGGCGCGCGTGCTGCGGCCGGGCGTAATCGGGGTCGGCGACCGGGAGGTGCCGTACCAGCGCCTGATGATCGCAACCGGATCGCTACCGTCGATTCCTCCCATCGACGGGCTCGACACCGTCGACTACTGGACGAACCGAGAGGCCACCACAACCCACCAGGCGCCCGCCGGTCTGATCGTGGTCGGCGCCGGCCCCGTCGGGTGCGAGCTGGCCCAGTTCTTCCGGCGGATGGGGAGCGCGGTCACAATCGTGGACGTGGCCGATCGCTTGATCCCGCGCGATCATGCCGACGCGGCCAAGCTGCTCACCGATGCCTTCGTCGAGGAGGGCATCGAGCTTCGCCTGGGAGCGTCGATCGAGCGGGTCGAGCCGGGCGTGCACATGCACCTCGCGGGCGGCCAGACGCTCACTGCCGAGCGGATCTTGATCGCCACCGGGCGCCGAGCGAATGTCCGCGATCTCGGCTTCGAGCAGCTCGGGCTGACGATCTCCAAGCGGGGGATCGAGGTCGACAGCCGCATGCGTGCCGCCGAGAACGTGTGGGCGGCGGGAGACGCGACCGGGATCGCGATGTTCACTCACGTGGGCAAGTACCAGGGTCGCGCCGCGGCGGCGGACGCCGCCGGACGGCCCGCGCAGGTGGACTACTCGGCCATCCCGGCGGTCACGTTCACCGATCCCCAGGTGGCCTCGGTGGGCGACACAACGGGTGAGGGGATGCTGGTGGGCGAGCGCACATCGATCTCTCGGCTCTCGACCTACGAGCGGCCCAAGCGGCCGATCCTTTTGAAGGTGTTCGCCGATCCGGGGCGCAGGGTGCTGGTGGGGGCGGTGGCGGTCGGTCCGGAAGCAGGCGAGTGGCTCGGCCAGCTCACGCTCGCGATTCGCGCCCAGGTTCCCATCGAGGTCGTGGCCGACACCATCCAGCCCTACCCGACCTTCTCCGAGCTGATCCACTTCGCCGTCGCCGCCCTTGAATAAAAGGTGCCAGGCACCTTTTATTCACCGACAGCGATGCGGAAGGCGGCGGTGTGGGATTCGCCTGGAGCGAGTGTCTGGAGCCCGGCGCCCGACTTGAGCGCGTTGGTGGGCGCGGTCATCGGCTCGAAGCAGATCAGCTGTCCCCCCGGCGGCGTGTAGATCTGGGCGTAGCGGTAGCCCTCCAGGAAGGTCACGGTGATCGTCCGGCCGCCGCCGGCGACGGTGAACGCGATCCCGTCGTCAACCGGCCCGAAGGCGTCGTCGAAGCTGCGCCCACCCAGAGGCCCGCCGTCGATGTGTGCCGGGTGGCTGGCGCCCGTCGGCAGCATGCGATCGTCCAGCACGAGCTGGGGCATGTTCGGCACAGCGATCTCCCAGGTGCTGCGGTCGGCTCCCGGCGGGCACAGATACGGGTGGTAACCGAACGCGACCGGCACCGCGTCGCCGAGGGCATGCAGAGTGGTGTGGATCGTCAGATCCGAGTCGGCCACCTCTGCGGCCACCTCCAGCCGGTGCGGGTGGGGGAACACCTCCAGCGCCTGGGGCGAACGCTCGGTCGTGTACTCGGCGACCACCCGATCGGGCGACTGCTCGAGCAGGTCGAACGGCAGCGCCGAGGGGTTCACGCCATGGATCGGGATGCCGTTGGGGTCGGGGTGCAGCAGCGGCGAGCTGAGCGGGATGTCGAGGCGGTTGGCCCATGGGTGCAGCAGCGGGATACCGAACGTGGACGCGCGATCGCGGTAGCCCTCCACGCCGTTGCCCATGCCCAGCAGCTCCTCCCGGCGGTGCGTCAGCGACGCGCCCACCATCGCCAGCTTGGGCACGAAGGTGGCCTCGAGCTCCCCGGAGGTGATGGTGACGCTCATCGCAGGCGCTCGGGCACGATGTCGCGGGCGAACACCTCGGCCACCGTCTCGGGGCGCTTGATCCACTCGGCCTGATCGCCTCGCACCAGCACGGTGCCCGGTCGCGGTAGAGCGTTGAAGTTGCCGGCACACGCGTCCTGGTAGGCGCCGGTGTCCAGGAAGGCGATCACATCGTTCACCTCAACCTCCGGGAGTTCGGTCTGCTGCGCAAGCACGTCGAAACCACACGACATACCCACGATATCCGCAGTCACGCCTGCGGGCTGGTCGGCGCGGGAGGCGACCACCGGGCGAAAGTGGGCGTGTTCGATCAAGAGGTCGGCCATGAACATCTCGGTGGTGTCGGTCTCGACCCACGCCCACGCCACCGGCGCGTGCTGGCGTTTGAGTCCGCGCACGGAGGTCAGATGCACGCCCGCGTCGGCGTGGAGCGAGCGGCCAGGCTCGACCTCGAGAGCGATCCCTGACGGATCGAGCCCGCGGTCGGACAGCCTGCCGGCGAGCGTGCCGGCAACCGCGGCCGCGTACTCCCCGATTGGCGCTGCCGCCGCGCCGGTGGGGGAGGTGGGATCACGCGGGGCGGGGAAGCCGCCGCCGATGTCGATCTCCTGCGGCCGCCACCCGTCCCACGCGGAGCAGACCCGCACGATCAGCTCTGCGAAGCTCGCCGCCATGCCTCGCCATACCTCCAGATCTGCGCTGTGGCGGCCAAGGTGGGCCATCAGGCCGGTCAGTTCGACCTGGTCGGAGGCGATTGCGGCGGCTCCCACCGCCACAGCCTGCTCCGTGGGGATGCCGGGCTTGTACCGCTGGGCCGCGAGCCGCACGTCGGCGTCGGGAAAGAAGTCCGAGCGCTCGGTCAAGCCTTCATAGTCGGGTCGCAACCGCAGGCGCACGTGGGCGCGCTTGCCCAGCCGGGCCGCGGCCGCCTCCACAAGATCGAGTTCCGGTGCGCTGTCCAGGGTGATGCGCGCCCCCGCGGCCATCGCCTGCTCGATCACCGCGGCGCTCTTGGTCGATCCGTTCACCGAGATCAGGTGGGGCGGCACCTTAGCCGTGAGCGCCGCGTGCAGCTCGCCCGGCCCGAACGTGTCGCAGCCAGCGCCGGCTCGCGTCAGCACCCGCCGCACCGCGAGCGAGAGGTTGGCCTTGATCGACGGCAGCACGCGCACCTCGCCGTGCGGCCAGGCCGCCCGAAATGCCGTTCCGATCGCCTCCAGGTTACGGATCAGCTGATCCTCGGAGATCACGTAGAGCGGCGTCGAGAAGCGCTCTGCGATCTCGACCAGATCGCACTGCTCCAGCCAGAGGTGTCCGTCTCGGACGCTCAATCCAGCATCGGTGGGTACCGCGGTCACCGGCGGAGTCTACGCGTGTACGCTCACGGCGATGCGTCGATCGGCCGCAGCCATTCTCGTGCTCCTGTTCATGGTCGAGTTCATCCTGTTCGCGATCATTCCGATCATCCCGCTGTACTCGGACCAGCTCGACCTGTCGAAGGTTCAGGCCGGAGCGCTGCTGTCGGCCTCGGCACTTGCGGTGACGGTCAGTGCGATCCCAGCCGGCGTGCTGGCCGATCGCGTCGGCGCCAGGCGGGTGACGATCGCGGCCGCCTTCCTGCTGGCGATCTCGGCTGCGCTGCAGGCGCTCGCCGGCTCATTCGAGACGGTGATGGCGGCGCGCATGCTGTTTGGTGTGGCATCGGCGTTCGTCTGGACGGCGGGACTCTCGTGGCTGTCGGATCTGAGCACCGAGCAAGCCCGCGCAGCCACGGTCGGGTTCACGGTGACGGTCGCCGGTATGGGCAATCTCGCCGGACCGGTACTGGTGGGATATCTGGCAGAGCGCTTCTCGATCGAAGCGGCCTTCCTCGGCTACGCGGCGCTGCAGTCGTTGGTCGCCGTGTGGCTGTGCTTGATTCCTGCGGGCACGCCGCACGCGATTGACACCGTGTCCCTCCGGCGAACCATGGGGGTGATGGCCCGCAGCCGCGTGATCACCGGCGCTGTGCTGATGATGCTGGTTGTCGGGTTCGTGGACGGAGTTGTGAACCTGCTCGCGCCGCTGGAGCTGGCCGCCGACGGATTCTCCTCGGGCCCGATCGGGTTGGTGTTCTCGATCGCCGCGGCGATCTTCATCGTGGTCAGCGCCGTTGTTTCTCGCGGCGGCTGGGCGTCGTCGTCGCGCGCAGCGGGCTGGGCTTGCCTGGGCCAAGCGGCGACGCTGGTGCCGGTGATGTTCTCGCTGGCGTCAGCATCGGTGGTCTTGATGGTGCTGGCGCGCGGGCCTGCCAGCGCTGTCGTGTACACCGTTGCGCTGCCGATCGCGGTGATTGCGGCTCGCCGATACGGCCTCGGTACCGCCACCATCTCGGGAGTCACGATGATGTCGTGGGGAGTGGCCAGCGTGCTCGGATCGCCGGTGGCAGGGCTGATCGCAGACACCCTCGGTGACGCCACGGCCTACGGGCTGAGCGCGGCGCTGCTGGTGGGCGTCGGCGTGTGGCTGCTGTGGGCGGTGCCCAACCCACAGTCTGATCCCGAGCCGGCCCCGTCGCTGCTGTGATCCTGTCGATCGATCAGGGGACGACCGGTACCACCTGCCTGGTGGTCGACGACCGGCTCGAGGTGATCGGCCGCGGCTACCGCGAGCTCGCGCAGAGCTTCCCCCAGCCCGGCTGGGTCGAGCACGATCCAGCCGAGATCTGGCAGGCGGTGCTCGCCACCGCCGAGGCCGCCCTGGCCGATGCCGGGAGAGACGTGCGTGAGCTGCGGGCGATCGGGATCACCAACCAGCGGGAGACGACGGTGGTGTGGGATCGGGTCACGGGCCGGCCGCTGCATCCCGCCATCGTGTGGCAGGACCGGCGCACGGCCGAGGCCTGCGCCGCGCTCCCCGCAGAGCTGATCCGCGAGCGCACCGGGTTGGTGCCCGATCCCTACTTCTCGGCGTCGAAGCTGCGCTGGCTGCTCGATCGCGTCGCCGTGAGGGATCTCGCCTTCGGCACGATCGATAGCTGGCTGGTGTGGAACCTGACACGCGGCGGGGTGCACGCCGTCGATCGCACCAACGCGTCGCGGACGATGCTGTACTCGCTCCGAGACGGCGACTGGGATCCCGAGCTGCTCGGCCTGTTCGACATCGACCCGGGCATCCTGCCGACGATCGTGCCGTCTGCGGGCCACGTCGGGGACGCGGAGCTACTGGGTGCGACCGTCCCCATCTGCGGCATCGCCGGCGACCAGCACGCCGCCCTGTTCGGGCAGGGCTGCGTGGTCGCGGGCCAGTGCAAGGCCACCTACGGCACGGGCGCGTTTGTGCTGACCCACACCGGGGATGACTGCGCTCCGCCGCCGTTCGGCCTGCTGCGCACGACCGCGGCTCAGCCCGACGCTTTCGCACTGGAGGGGGCGGTGTTCATCGCCGGGGCGGCGATGCAATGGCTGCGCGACGGGCTCGGTGTGATCGACTCGGCGGCCGAGTCAGAGGCGCTGGCCCGCTCGGTCGACTCCACCGACGGGGTTGCCTTCGTGCCCGCGCTGACCGGACTGGGTTCGCCGTGGTGGGACACCGAGGCGAGAGGCATGATCTCGGGCATCACCCGCGGCACCACCAGGGCTCACCTGGTGCGGGCGGGGTTGGAGGCGATCGCCCATCAGGTGCGCGACGTGATCGATGCCGGCGGCCAACCGCCGAGCGTGATCCGCGCCGACGGCGGCGCGGTTGCCAACCGCTTCCTGATGCAGCTGCAGGCCGATCTGGTGGGAGCACCGGTGGAGGTGTCGGCCGAGCTGGAGATGACCGGCATAGGCGCCGCCGCCCTGGCCGGGATCGGCGCAGGGGTGTGGAACTCGGCCGCCGAGGTGGCCGCCCTCCACCGTCCCGGCGAACGCTTCGAGCCGACCATGGATCGCGCCGACGCCGACGCCCTCCACGACGCCTGGCTCACCGCCGTCCACCGAGCAAGGGGGTGAATAAATGGTGCCTGGCACCATTTATTCATGTCGTCGGCTAGCGTTCGCCGGCCATGGACTTCGAGCTCACTGATAGCCAGCGGGAGCTGCGTGATCGCGCTGCCAGGTTTGTGGACGAGGAGTGCATCCCGCACGAGGTCGCGGCCGAGCTGAACCACGGCCCGCTCGACCCGGCCATCGTCAAAGGCATCCAGGATCGTGCCCGTGAAGCTCGCCTGACCGGCGGCAACCACAGCACCGAGCACGGCGGTCAGGGCTGGAACGCGTTCGAGCAGGTGCTCGTGCAGGAGGAGCTGGGCCGCAACACCAACGGCATCTGGTGGGTGATCGGGGGCGGATACAACGTGCTCTCGCGCGGCACCCCGGAGCAGATCGAGCGCTACCTGCTGCCGACGCTGCGGGGCGAGCGCGCCGACGCCTACGCGGTCACCGAGGGCGGCTCGGGCTCCGACCCCGGTGGCATCAGCACCACCGCCGAGCGCACCGCCAACGGCTGGCGCATCCGTGGAGAGAAGTGGTTCGTCACGTCCGGCGACGTGTGCGACTTCGACATCGTCATGACCAACGTGATCGACGGCGACCGGCGCCTGCCCACCCTGTTTCTGGTGGATCGCGACCGGCCCGGCATCGAGATCGCGGACAATCCGCCGTTCACCCACAGCTATCCCCACGGCCATCCCACCGTGCGCTACGACGTCGAGGTCTCCGAGGACGCGGTGCTGGGTGGCTCCGATGCCATCGGCCGCGGCGACGAGCTGCAGAACGAGTGGTTCGTCGAGGAGCGCATCCACATCGCAGCCCGCTGCGTGGGCGCGATGCGGCGGCTGCTGACCGAGTCAGTCGACTGGGCGATCGAGCGCGAGCAGTTCGGCGAGCGGATCTACGACTTCCAGGGCGTCAGCTTCCCGCTGGCCGACTCCGCCGCCGACTGCGCCGCCGCCCGGCTGCTGACCTATCAGGTCGCCCAGATGGTGGATGACGGTGCCGACCCCAAGCTGATCCACGGCCGCGCCGCCATGGCCAAGCTGTTTGCCTCCGAGGCCGCATACCGCTGCGCCGATCGGGCCGTCCAGACCTTCGGCGGCCGCGGCTACATGCGCACCACCACCGCCGAACGGTTTCTGCGTGAGCTGCGAGTCGATCGGATCTGGGAGGGCACCTCCGAAATCCAGCGGCTAATCGTCGCCCGCGGGCTCGAGAAACGCGGCGTGGAACGGATGCTCTCGCCGCTGCGCGAGGTGTGATCGCAGACGGTTGATCCCCGACCGGCGATTGCGTAATGTATCCATCATCCAGGAGTCAGTCCGACAGATCCAGATCGCAAGTGTGGTCGATCAGGTTCACGCAGTACTGCGAGAGCAGATTCTGACCGGAGCGCTGCCGCGCGGGTCACGGCTGCCGCAGGAGACGATCGCAGCTGAGCTGGGTGTGTCCCGTACGCCGCTGCGAGAGGCGCTTCGGCGGCTCGCCGGCGAGGGCCTGGTCACGCTCCAGCCCAATCACGGCGCCACCGTCAGCGGGGTCGATTTCAACGATATGAATGCGGCCTGGGTGGCGCGGCTTGCGATCGAGCCGTTCGCCGCCCGGTTGGCCGCTGAGCGGCGTGAACCAGCCGAGCTGGAGCGGATGGCCACCGCCATCGCCGAGCAGCGTGCGGCGCTGCATCCCGCCGACGCGCTCAACTCAAACCGCGAGTTTCATCTGGCGTTGGTGGCGGCATCGGGCAACGATCACCTCACCCACTTTGCCGAGCTCCTGTGGGTCACCCGCATCAGCTTCGCCATCTTCGCCGCCCAGGCCAGCGAGTCAGACGGGGTCGAAGCCTGGGCGGGTGAGCACGAGCAGATCCTCGCGGCGATCACCGCCGGCGACGCCGACCTGGCAGAGCAGCTCACCCGTACGCATCTGCAGCGCCATCCACCGTTGGAGCACCCGGACCCGGCGTGACGCCGGGCCCGAGTGTCCGAATGGTCAGATTGCAGTGTCCGGCGGCGCCGGGGTGAAGTCGAGGTTCTCGTCCAGCGGTGCCACACCGTGGTGCTCGGCAGCGTGCTGGGCGGCATTCTTGACGTTGTCCGGGCGCGTGACCTTCACGATCGCGAACCACACCAGCGCGATCACGACCACCGCGAGCGCCCAGTAGAGCGCCACCCAGTTCGGGTTGTCTCCGCTGTGGGGCTCGGGCTTGAGTGCGCCGTAGAAGCCCAAAAGCGGCGTGGCGACAGCCACCAGCACGATCAGGTACTGCCACCAGGTGCCGCCGAACTTCCGCAGCAGAACCAGCCCGCCGATGGCGAGCAGCAGGTACACGATCTCGATCGCGAACGAGCCGGCGGTGGCCGACACGATGAACGTCGAGAACTCCTTCGAGCCGAAGATCGGTACGAACTTGTCCATCGAGCTGCCGGCCGTCACGATCACCAGGAAGGCGCAGCCGACAAGGATCACCAGGTTGCCGACCCACGGAGTGTTGTGCCGAGAGGTCTTGGCGAACGCCTTGGGCAGCAGGCCGTCGCGCCCGAGCGCGAAGTATCCGCGGCCCAGCGCCACACAGATGGCCAGGGCCAGCGCGGTCGCATCCAAGATCACCACCAGGTCGATTAGCGTGCCCAGCCACGAGCCCACGTACTCCTTGGCCATCGCATCCAGCGCCGTCGGGCCGGCGGCCGCCCAGTCGCCCTTGGCGACGGCGACCTTGCCGTAGCCGATGGTCATGGCGTAGGCCATGAACACGAAGAACACCGACGAGGCGGCGATCGATCCGAGCACCGCACGGGGGATCGACCTGTGCGGATCGCTCGATTCCTCACCGAGGGAGGCCGCAGCCTCGAATCCGACGAACAGCAGGATGCCGAGCAGGATGCCGCCCAGCACGCCGCCGCCGGTAACTCCCAGCAGCGACGTCTCGCCGGGATTGAACACCGACAGCGTGTTGCCGTCGGCGCCGCCCTGGAAGATGATCGCGAATGCCAGGATGATCATCGGGATGAACGACACCGCGGCGAACGCCAGCATTGCGCGAATCGCCAATCGCACACCCAGGTAGTTCAGCACCAGTACCAGCACCACCACGATCGCGCCGAACACCCACCACGCGGGTGCGTTGGACGCGTCGCCGATGTGTGTCGCCCAGAAGCTGTTGAGCAGCACGCCCTCGCCGACGTAGATGCCGCCGCCACCGAGGAACAGCGTGCCCAGGAAGAAGATGCCCGCGGCGATGATGCCCACGAAGGGGTGTGTGCCGTGGGTGAGGTACTCATACACCGCTCCGGCGCCCGCGTACCGCCGGGCATGAATCGAAAGTGCGTACCCGATTGCGAGCACACCGAGGCCCGCCAGGAGTACCGCCAGCGCGGTGTTGACTCCGGCGCCGTTGGCGGGGCTGGAAACGGCCCCCAGCACCAGCGCGACCGAGAACATCGGGCCGATCGCCAGCGCCTGAGCCACGGCGTGGATGGTGGACAGGTTCTTTTCGCCCAACTGCGCGTCAGGGGCGGGTGCCTCACTGGCCATGTCGCCACTCCCTTCTGACCGATGAAGATGTGCACGCCAATCGGCGTGTTGAAGAGTGGATACAGTATTCAGTTCGGCGATCGGCGTCAAGAGCGCCGACCGGGTGGAGCCTGCTGCTAGCTCTCGAACTCGACCGGATTGGAGAGCGTGCCGACCCCCGAGACCGTGACGGCGACAACCTCCCCGTCGCGCAGATATCGCGGTGGGGTGCGCGAATCGCCCACTCCGGCGGGCGTTCCGGTCGAGATCACGTCGCCCGGCTCCAGCGTGATCCCCTGCGACAGATACTGGATCAGTTCGATCACCGAGAAGATCAGATTCTTGGTGTTGGAGCTCTGCACCGTCTCGCCGTCCACGGTGGTGGAGATGTCGATGTCGTCCAGCTCGAAGCCGTCGGCGGAGGCCACACACGGTCCGAACGGCCCGAAGGTGTCGAAGCTCTTGCCGAGTGTGAACTGGCGCAGCGGTGTCTCCAGCTGGGCGCGGCGACCCGAGACGTCATTCAGGATCGACACGCCGCCAACGGCGTCGCGCGCGGCCAGCTCGTCGGCGCGGTAGGTGCGCCTTCCGATCACCACCGCCACCTCGCCCTCCCAGTCGGGTCGCGTCTCCTCACGGGGGATCACGATCGCCGCTCCGGGGCCGATCAGCGATGAGGGGTACTTGGCGAACAGCACCGGCACCTCGGGAATTTCGAGACCGGATTCCTCGGCGTGGTCGCGGTAGTTCAGACCGATGGCAAGGATCTTCTCGGGGACGGTGGGGTGCAACAGGGTCACGTCGCTGAGCGGGAATGTCTCACCCGCGGCCGACTCGAGCGCTCCCCAGTTCTCCACCGAGGGGATGAAGCCGCGTATGTCGCTGCCGCCGGCGTCCACCACGGTGTCGGACTCCAACCGTCCGATGCGGGGCGCACCCTCGGCCCCGACTCGATACCGCACTGCCTTCATCGACCTTCCTCCGTCCTCAAAACTTTGAGCGCATTGATCGCGCGCGGAACGCCAGCATACGGGGTTGTCTGGAGGATCGTCTCTTCGATCTCACTGAAAGGGACGTCAATCGCTCTCAGGGCTTGGATATGCGCGGCCACCTGAGGCTCACAACCGCCGAGCGTGGTGAGGCAGGCCACGATGATCAGTTCGCGGTCGCGCGCGCTCAGTTCCGGGCGGGTGTGCACCTCGCCGAACGTCCAATCCACCAGCCAATCGGCCATCGGGCTGCCCATTCGCTCGAGAAATGCATCCCCGCCGGGGTGATCGCCCAGCTCGGCCAGCCTGGCGAGACCGCGCTCGTGCCGTTGGTCAGGATCCATGTCGCTCCCTCCTTGACCTCCCGGCACAGATCGCATACTGTATCCAATCGTGTCGAGGGGCCGCGTTTGTGTGCAGGTCGACGGCGCCCCGATGTGGGGCCACCTCGATGCTGGGCAGATTTCGCTCGACGCCGGCGGGAGCCTGGAGGCCGCCGCCGCACGGTTCCTGGCGCCGGTCGAGCCGACCAAGATCATCGCCACGCATCTCACCTACCGTAGCCGGGTGGAGGAATACGCCGCCCAGGTGCCGCCCTACCCGTCGTACTTCATGAAGCCGCCGACCACGCTCAACGGCCACGGCGGTGTGCTGCGGCGACCGGCGGGCTGCCGGTTTTTGAACTACGAGGGTGAGGTTGCGGTGGTGATCGGCAGGTCGATGCACGGAGTTCCGGAGGAGCACGTGCTCGACTACGTCGCCGGCTATGCGCCCTGCAACGACGTCGGCCTGCATGACTTCCGACATGCCGATCGTGGGTCGATGTTGCGGGTCAAGGGCCAGGACGGGTTCTGCCCGATCGGGCCGGCGGTGGTCCCCGCCTCCGAGTTCGACCCGACCGACTTCACCCTGCGAACGCTGCTCAACGGCGAGGTCGTCCAGGAGGGATCCGCCGCCGATCTGATCTGGCCGATCTCGTATCTGCTCGCCGACCTGTGCCGGCTGATCACCCTCGAGCCCGGCGACATCGTGCTCTCGGGAACCCCTGCCAACTCGCGGCCGATGGAGCCTGGCGACGTGGTCGAGGTCGAGGTCTCGGGGCTCGGCCGACTGACGAACACGGTGGAGGAGTGGCAGGTCGACCTGTCGGGCCCGGGCGACCAGCCCGAGGTCTCGGCCAACACCCTGCATGTGGCGCTGGCCATGCCCGAGGACGAAGCCGAGCGCGTGGCGGCCACATGATCGCCATCCGCCGCATCGACCACGTGTGCCTGCGAGTCGCCGACGTGGACGAGGCGGCCGCCCGCTGGAGCGTGCAGTTCGGGCTGACCGTGACCGAGCACAACGCCGATCGTGCACTGCTGCGCTGCGGCTACGAGCCGTACAGCCTGGAGCTGGTGGCCGGCGAGCCCGGTCACGACCACACCGGGTTCGAGCTTCGGCGCAGCGTCTCGCTGGATCAGGCGGCCGATCACCTCGAGGCCGCCGGGGTGGAGTTTCAGCGCGAACCGGACCTGATCTGGCTGGCCGACGTGGACGGAAACCGGATCGAGCTGATGCCCTTCCGCCAGGACGACGACCGCCGCCCCGATATCGCCCGCTCGACCACGACTCTGCCGGGCTTTCGCCCGCGCAAGCTCGGGCACGTCAACTTCCTGACGGCGGACCTCGACGCCCAGACCGCCTTCTACACCGACGTGCTGGGCATGGGCCTGTCCGATCGCCTCGGCACCGACGGTGCCTGGTTTCATGTCAATGCGGAGCATCACGCGGTGGCGTTCGTCAACAAGGGCTACGCCCACCTGCACCACATGGCCTTCGACATGGTCGACTGGAGCATGCTGCGGGTGGCCTTCGACCATCTCGGACAGCACGGCCGCTGGCTCGGCTGGGGGCCGGTGCGGCACGGCATCGCCCAGAACATCTGCGGATATGTGCGGATCACCGAGGAGCCGATGTTCGTCGAGCTCTACTGCGACATGGAGCAGCTCGAGCCCGAGCACGAGCCTCGCGACTGGCCCGACGACCGGCACTCGTCCAACACCTGGGGGCCGCTTCCGCCGCGCTCCTACTTCCGGTTCGACCCAGAGGCGATTCGCTATGAGCGCGAGAGCCTCGAGATGCTGGGGGAGAAGCTTCCCCCGTTGGAGGTGACGCCCTGATGGCGACGACCCAGCCGGCGGTGGCTGCCCGCACCGGGCAGCAGTTCCTGGACGGCCTGCGCGGCGACGCCCGCGAGATCTGGCTGAACGGCGAGAAGATCACCCACCCACTCGAGCATCCCGAGCTGGAGGCGGCCGCTCGCTCGCTCGCGCGCGTGTACGACCTGCAGCACGAGCACGCCGACGAGATGCTGGCACCGTCGCCCGACGACGGCCGGCTGGTGAACGTCACCCACCTGATCCCGCGCTCACGCGATGACCTCGAGCGGCGCCGGCGGGCGATCGAGCTGACCGCCTCGGTGACCGCCGGCATGATGGGCCGCACGCCCGACTACCTGAACGTCACATTCGCCTGTTTTGCAGGGCGATCAGACGTCTGGGCGCGGCGCGACAACGAGCAGGGCGCGGCCAACATCGTGGCCTACCAGCGGGAGATGCGCGATCGCGACCTGTCCACCACCCACTCGATCATGAACCCGCAGGTCGACCGCACCAAGCCCGAGGCCGAGCAGGCTGCGGGGGAGGTGGCTCTGCACAAGATCGGTGAGACCGAGAACCACATCACCGTGCGCGGCGCCCGCATGCTGGCCACGCTGGCGCCGTACGCCGACGAGCTGACCATCTACCCGGGCTCGGACATCCGCCCCCAGGACGGCCGCTACGCGCTCTCCTTCGCCGTTCCGATGGGCACCCCGGGGCTCAAGTTCATCTGCCGTGACTCCTACTCCAAGCAGCGCGATCCGTTCGACTATCCGCTGTCGTCCCGGTTCGACGAGATGGACGCGGTGGCGATCTTCGATGACGTCGAGGTGCCGAAGGATCGCGTGTTCCTGGACGGCGACACGGTCGGCTACTCCGAGGTGATCAGCGACACCGGCTGGCGCGGCCACATCATGCACCAGGCTTTCACCCGCGCCTACGTCAAGCTCTCGTTCGCATTCGGGCTCGGCCACCTGCTGGCCAACACCACCGGGGTGGTGCGGTTCGATCACATCCAGGAGAAGCTGGGGCGGATCTCCAACATGGTCGAGCTGACCCGGTCTGGGCTGGTGTCGGCCGAAGCCGGCTCGTTCCTGGACGAGGGCGGGGTGTGGTATCCCGACGATCGGCCGTTCCTGGCGCTGCGCGGCGAGATGCCGCGGTGGCTTCCCAGCATCAACGAGCTGCTGCAGCTGATCGGCGGCGGTGGGTTCATGGCGACCCCCTCGCGGGCCGACTTGGACGGACCGCTGCGAGCGGAGATCGACCGCTACTACCAGTCCGCGGGGGCCGACGCCGAGCGCCGCATCCAGCTGTTCCGGCTGGCGTGGGACTACATCGGCTCCGACCTGGGCGGCCGCGGCGAGCTGTACGAGCGCTTCTACCTGTCAGACTCGTGGCGCATGACCGCGCTCGCCTACAAGCTGGCCGACAAAACCTTCCCCGAGTCGCTGGTGGAGCAGTTCCTGGGAGATACCCGGTGATCCACGGCTACTCGCTGCCGCTCTCGCCGGGCGGGCGGGCGTCACTTGTGCCGGCGCCGCCGTGGCACTACGTCGGTGATTTCCTGGTGGTCGAGTACTGGGCCGACCCCGACGCGGTGGCGGCCGTGCTCCCACCCGGTCTCGAGCCGTACGCCGATGACCCGGGCCGGGCGGCGGCGCTGTTCGTCGACTGGCAGTCCTGCTCCGATGGGGGCGGGGAGCTGCTCGACCCGATCCGCAGCCAGTACAAGGAGTTCTTCATCGTCGTCAACGCGATGCTCGGTGACGAGCTGGTCACGAGCTGCCCGTACATCTGGGTCGATCGCGACTTCGCGCTGGTGCGCGGCTGGATCCAGGGGTTCCCCAAGAAGCTCGCCTCGATCCAGATGACGCGGAGCTTCGGGCTCGACTGCAAAGCCGAGGGCCGCACCTTCGCCGGGACCGTTCAGGCCGGTGATCGCCGCATCGCCGAGGGCACCGTGACGCCCGAGCGGGTGGCCGAGGCCGGGCCGACTCATAACGATCCGCCGCTGATCAACCACCGCCACTTCCCGCGGCTGGCAGCCGGTCACCATGACGATCCGGCGGTGGACGAGCTGGTGCGCGCCCGCAGCCGCGACCGATCGATCTCGACCATCCACGAGGGTCCGGCGACGCTGGAGCTGATGCCGTCCCCCGGCGACGAGCACACCGCACTTGCGCCGCTGCGGGTCGGCAAGGGGTTCCGCTTCCAGTTCGCCTACACAGTGGACGATCTGGAGACCGTCTCTCCATGAGCACGGTGGGCGCCGGTATCGAGGTCTCGCCCGACCACCTGATCGGGAACCAGCGGGTTGCGTCCGAGTCGACCTTCACTGATATCTCGCCGATCGATCAGTCAGTGCTGGCCGAGGTCGCGCGCGGCGGCCGGCGCGAGGCCGATCTGGCGGTGGCGGCAGCCCGGCAGGCCTTCCCCGGATGGGCGGCGCTGGGACCCGGCGGCCGCGCTCCCTATCTCCGCCGGCTGGCCGACCTGATCGACGCCTCGATCGACCGGATCGCGGCGGTCGAGTGCCTCGACATGGCCATGCTGCAGCGCTCGCTCCAGGCGCGGGTGATTGGTCGCGGCGCCCGTAACTTCCGAAGCTATGCCGACCTCGCCGAGGGCTACACCGAGCGGGTGTGGTCGTCGGGATCGACGGATAACCGGGTGATCCGGATGCCGTCCGGGCCGGCCGCGGTGATCACGCCCTGGAATGCGCCGTTCATGCTCTCGACCTGGAAGACCGCGCCGGCCCTGGCGGCCGGTTCGACGGTGATCCTGAAGCCGCCCGAGTGGGCGCCGCTGTCCTGCTCGATCCTGGCTGAGCTGACAGTGGAGGCCGGATTCCCGGCCGGCGTTTTCAACGTCGTTCAGGGGATCGGCGAGGAGGCCGGAGCGGCCCTGGTGGCCAACCCGGGGCTGCGCCGGATCAGCTTCACGGGCTCACCCGAGACGGGGCGCTCGATCGGAGCCTCCGCGGCAGCCAACATCGTGCCCTTCACGGCCGAACTGGGCGGCAAGGGGCCGCTGATCGTGTTCGCCGACGCCGACATCGAGGCTGCCGCTGCCAAGGCGGCGGGCCAGTACGACGACGCCGGCCAGGTGTGTCTGGCCGGTACGCGGCTGCTGGTGCAGGAGTCGATCGCAGACGAGTTCCTGCAGCGGTTCCACGCTGGGGTGGACGCCCAGGTGCTGGGTGATCCGCGGGACGACGCCACCACCATCTCGCCGCTGATTCACCCCGACCATCTGGCTCGGGTGGAGGGGTTCGTGGAGCGGGCGCGGGCAAACGGCGACCGTATCGTCCGCGGCGGCAAGCGCTCCGAGCTGGGCGGGCTGTGGTACGAGCCGACCCTGATCGAGCCGAAGTCGAACGATTCCGAGATCGTTCAGCGGGAGGTGTTCGGGCCGGTCTTGACGTACCAGACCTTCCGCGACGAGGATGATGCGGTGGCGCTTGCCAACTCCACCGCCTACGGCCTCTCGGCGATCATCTACACCGGCACCGAAGAGCGGGCCGAGCGGGTTGGCCGTGCCGTGCGGGCGGGCACCGTGTGGGTCAACACCTTCCTGGTGCGTGACCTGACCGCGCCGTTCGGCGGCACCGGCATCTCCGGCATCGGCCGCGAGGGCGGCGATCACGCGCTCGACTTCTACTCCGACCTCAAGACGTTGCAGATCTCGCAGGGGACGACGGCGTGACCATCACGTCGGCCGAGGTGCATCTCGATAACGACGCCTTCGCCGAGCGGGTGCCGCACGAGCTGTTTTCCCGGATGCGCGACGAGGCGCCGGTGCTGTGGTACGACTGGGAGTACGGCAACGGCTTCTGGGCGGTGACCCGCTACGACGACATCGTGACGGTGCTCAAGGACTGGCGCACCTACTCGTCGGAGATCGGCGGCACCGCACTGGAGGATCTCGACCAGGATCAGGTCAACGCGCGCAAGTCGATGCTGGACGCCGACCCGCCTGAGCACTCCAGCCTGCGCGCGATCGTGAACAAGGGGTTCACACCCCGGGCGGTCGCTGCGTATGAGCAGCTGCTGCGTGAGCTGACCCGCGCGATCCTGGACGAAGCCCTGCCGAAGGGTGAGTTCGACTTCGTCGAGGAGGTGGCCAAGCAGCTGCCGATCCAGGTGCTGTGCCGGATTCTCGGGGTGCCGCTGGAGGACGACGAGCGCATGATCGACCTGGGCGACCGCATGATCGGAAACACCGATCCCGACTCCGGAGGGCTCCATCCCGGTAGCCCTGAGAGCGACCAGTACCGGCTGCTGCCGTTCCGAAGCCCGTATGCGAAGGAGCTGTTCGACTACGGCCATGAGTTGGCGGCGCAGCGGCGGGAGGATCCCCGCGACGACCTGGTGTCGAAGCTCGTCACCTGGGAGGACGACGACGGCCGGCGGCTGACCGAGCAGGAGTTCGACACCATGTTCCTGCTGCTGGTGGTGGCTGGGAACGAGACCACGCGCCAGTCGATCGCCCACGGGCTGCAGGTGCTGATGGAGCATCCCGAGGCGATGCAGCGGATGCGCACCGACCCGGAGGTGATGAAGACCGCGGTCGAGGAGATCATGCGATGGGCGTCGCCGGTGATCCACTTCCGCCGCACAGCCACCGTCGACACCGAGCTCAACGGCGTCTCGATCAAGGCCGGCGACAAGGTGGTGGTGTGGCTGATCTCGGGCAACTACGACGAGCGCCAGTTCGAGCATCCCCACACGTTCGATATCACCCGCAAGCCCAACCGGCACGTCACGTTCGGGCGGGGCGGGCCGCACTTCTGCCTGGGGGCGCACCTGGCGGTGCTCGAGACCCGGGTGATGTTCGAGGAGCTCCTGCCGCGTCTCGCCTCGGTCGAGCCGACCGCTCCGCCTCGGCGGCTGGAGTCGAACTTCACCAATGCATTCAAGTCGATGCCGGTGCGCGTGATTCTGGAATGAGAGGAAGGACGGCTACATGACCGATTCATCACTGCAGCTCTTGATGGACCAGGGCGTCACCACGGTGCGCCTGGCCTATCCGGATCTGCACGGGATCGCCCGCGGCAAGGAGTTTCCGGCCGGCTATTTCAAGCACCTGATGCACGACGGCGCGGCGCACTGCGAGGCGATCATGACCGTCGATCTGCAGCACAACGTGATCTCGGGGTTCGAGCACGGGTTCCAGGACATCGTCGCCCGCCCGGTGGAGTCGAGTCTGGCGCGGCTTCCGTGGGATCCCGAGGTGGCGTGGATGCTGGGCGACCTGGAGCGGATGGACGGCTCGCCCTACGGTGTCGATTCGCGGGCCGCATTGAAGCTGGCGGTGTCCCGGTTCGTCGAGCGCGGCCTGTCGCCGGTGATGGGCCCGGAGCTCGAGTTCTACCTGTGCGAGCCGGACGCCTCGGCGCCGCAGGGCTACCGCCGCTACGTCGACAACCCCAGCCACGTGTACACGGTCGGCGCGGTTGCCGATCCCCGCGGGATCCTGCGGCGGATGCTGCACGCCGCGGTCGACCTCGACCTGGGCGCGTTCGCCGCCAACCACGAGTTCGGCCGGTCGCAGTTCGAGATCAACCTGACCCACAGCGACGCGCTGGACGCGGCCGATCGCGCGTTCATGTTCAAAACCATGGTGAAGGAGATGGCCGCGGCGGAGGGCCTGCTGGCCACGTTCATCGGCAAGCCGTGGAACGACGACGAGGGCTCCGGCTTCCACCTGCACTTCTCGCTGGTGGACGCCGACGGCGCCAACCTGCTGGCCGACGAGAGCGGGCCCGACGGGCTGTCCGAGCTGGCGCTGCAGTTCCTCGCGGGGGTGCTCGAGCACGGTCGGTCGCTGATGGCGTTTCTCAACCCGACCACCAACGCCTATCGCAGGATCACCGAGATGGCTCAGGTGCCGACCCTGGTCAGCTGGGGGCATGACAACCGCCTGTGCATGGTGCGTGTGCCGCGTGAGCGGGGCGCCGCCACCCGGCTCGAGGTGCGCGTCGCCGACGGCTCGGCCAACGTGTATCTGGCGACCGCCGCGGTGCTGATGGCGGGCCTGGACGGGATCGAGCGAAAGCTCACGCCCCCTCCTGCGCTGGAGGGGCTGATCTACGAGCAGCCCGAGGCTGAGAACTGCCCGCCGCTGCCACGCTCGTTCGACGCCGCCATCGCCCACCTGGCCGAAGACGCCTACCTGAACGAGGCCATGGGCGAGGAGTTGGTGCGCGTCTTCCTCGAGATCAAGGGGGCCGAACTGGCCCGCGCCAACGCCTACACCACCGACTGGGAGTTCAACGAGTACACCCACCACTTGTGAGGCTGGTGGTGAATAATTGGTGCCAGGCACCAATTATTCACGGCGAGCACCCCGGGAGGATGAAGCTGCCGTTGCCGACGATCACGGCGCTGCCTTTGACTGCGACCTCGGTGATCGCGTCGGGTGAGTCGCCCGTGACGCGGGCGTAGAGCGTGCTGGGGCGGCCGATCTCGGCGCCCTGGGAGATGGTGATCTCGGTGCCCAGATCGACCAGGCCGTGCCGCACCGCGTGGCAGGCCAGCGGGCCGGCGGCCGATCCGGTGGCGGGGTCTTCGCCCGCGATCTGCGCGGGGGCGAACATGCGCGTCTTCCACCGCGTGCCCGAGCCGGCGAAGCAGTTGAATCCCGAACCCTCGTTGCCGGTCGAGGTCTGCAGCCGGGCAAGGCCCGCCACGTCGGGGTCGAGCGCGGCCACCGCCTCGGGTGAATCCAGCACCACGTAGATGTGCGCCATACCGTTGTCGTACACCTCGACGGGGAGTTCCGAGTGATCCACTCCGAGAACTGCGAGCAGCTCCTCGGCGTGCGGGAACGGTGCGACCGTGGGTATCGGTTGGAGCATGGTCGCGTAACCGTCGTCCACGGAGATCTCAATCGGCCCCGCGCCCGTCTCCAGCACCAGCCGGTCGAGGCCGCGCTCGGTGGCCAGCACGATCGCCGTGCCGATCACGGGATGGCCGGCGAACGGGATCTCGGCGGTGGGGACGTAGATTCGGATGCGAGCGGTGTTCGCGGGGTCGTCGGGCGGATACACAAACACCGTCTCGGAGAAGTTGATCTCGCGGGCGAGCGGCTGCTGCAGCTCATCGGGTACCGAGGCACCGTCACCGAACACCGCCAACTGGTTGCCCTGCAGAGGCTTGTCAGTGAAGACGTCGCAGATCGTGAATTGAATGCTTGGGGTGCTCATCGTTCGGTCAATGTCCATGCCGCATCGTAGGCGGCTTTGACATCCGCCTGGCTCCACTCCAGCGGATCGACGCTGAGGCAGTAGTCATCCAGCGCGGCCGGCACCATCGCGTCGATCAGCCCGCCGTCTAACTCGAGCGAGCTGCAGGTCGGGAACCTCACCTCGGCCAGGATCCGTCGCACTGCGCTGACGGCGCGCGCGCCGTCTCCGCTGCCACCGGTGGGCTCGCCGAGGGCGTCGGCCACCCGCTCGAGACCGGGCGCACACACACGCCGGTTGGTGTCGAGCGCCTCGGCCAGGAACAGGCCGACCGTGAGCCCGTGCGGCAGGTGAGCCAGTCCTCCCAGCGCGTGTCCCAGCGCATGGTCGGCTCCGCAGTCAGAGAGGTTCATCGACAGTCCCGCCATCAGGCTGCCGAGGCTGGTCTGGGCGCGCGCCGCCCGATCGTGGCCGTCGGCCACCGCGGCCGGCAGCCCGCCGGCCAGGTACCGGCACGCCTCCAGGCCGAGGGCGACCGAACCGGGGTTCCCGTTGCGCACGATCACTCCGCCGATGGCCTGGGCGAGCGCGTCCACACCACAGTCACGAGTGGGCGCCTGCGGCAGGTCGAGCGTCAGCAGCGGGTCCACCAGTGCGTGCTGTGCGCGCATCAACGGGTGGGATGCCCCGCGCTTGCGCGTGCCCACCGTCACCACCGCACCGCCCGAAACCTCTGAGCCGGTGCCTGAGGTGGTCGGCACCGTCACCAGCGGCAGCGCCGGCTCGGTCACCGCCACCTCGAAGCGGGTGAACCGGTCGAACGGCTCGCCCTGCCCGAACTCGAGCCGGGCCGCCTTGGCCATGTCCATGGTCGAGCCGCCGCCGATCGCAACCAGCGCGTCGGGGCGGCGCTCATCCATGCGCGCCGTCAGTGCGGCGATCATCTCGAACGTCGGTTCTCCGAGCGGCTTCAGGTAGGTGTCGCCGCACACGCCCAACGCCCGGGCGACCGCCTCGATCGCGGCCACCGGCTCCTCCACCACCGCCAGCGCGTTGGTCGAGCCGAGCTCCTCCAACACCTCCGCCAAGCCACCTACCGACCCGTCGCCGAAGGCGATCCGGATCGGTAGGTGAAACCCGAACGGTTCGATCACGCGGAGACCGGCTCCGCAGCCTCACCCTCGGTCAGGGCGTACTCCGGTGCGTCACCACGCGGGATGAACGCCAGTGTCAGCACGAACCCGATGGCCGAGATCAACGCCCCCACAAGGAACGCGATCGAGTACCCGTGCACCGACGCCTGCGCCTGCAGGAGTCCTGGCACGCCGAGGCCGAGGTTCGTGGTGGCGTGTTCCTTGACGTAGTCAAACGCCGCCGTGAATGCGACCGTGGACAGGATCGCCGTGCCCAGCGCCCCGCCGATCTGCTGCGAGGTGTTGAGGATGCCCGAGGCGATACCGGCTTCGTTCTGCTTGACGCCGACCAGAGCCGCGATCGACACCGGCACGAACGAGAAGCCGAGGCCGACGCCGGTCAGGATGAACCCGGGCGTGAGGTCGATCAGATACGAGCCGCCCACCGACACCTGGCTGAAGTACACCAGCCCCAGCGCCGTCAGACCCATGCCGACGGCCAGCACCGTGCGCACGCCGATCTTCGTCACCAACGCCTGCGACGCGCCGGCCGAGACGATGATCATGCCGGACACCAGCAGGTATCCGATCCCCGTCTTGAGCGGCGAGTAGCCGAGCACCTGCTGCATGTACAGCGTCAGCAGGAAGAACATCGAGAAGATCGATGCGCCCAGCATCAACGCCACTCCGTTGGCCGCCGACAGCGACCGGTTGCGGAAGATCTGCAGTGGCATCAGCGGAGCGCTCACGCGCCGCTCGGTGGCGATGAACCCGGCCAGCAGCACGAATGCCGCGATGAACAGGCCGATCGTGAGGGGTGCACTCCAAGAGTGGTCGACCGTCTGCACCAACGCGTACACCAGCACCGTCATGCCGGCCGTCGCCAGGATCGCACCCAGCAGATCGAACGAGCGGGTGGCGCCCTCGACCTTGCTCTCGCGCAGGTACGCCGGCGCCGCCGCGATCACGGCGAGCCCGACCGGCACGTTGATGAAGAAGATCCACGACCAGTTCAGCTCCTGGGTCAGGATCCCGCCGAGCAGCACGCCGGCCGCTCCGCCGGAGCCGGCGATCGCTCCCCAGATGCCCAGTGCCTTGTTGCGCTCAGGCCCTTCCTCGAACGTGGTCACGAGGATCGCCAGCGCGGCCGGCGACACCATCGCCGCGCCGACGCCCTGGATCGCCCGGGCGATGATCAGGAACGTGTCAGAGTTGGCAAATCCGCACGCCGCCGAGGCCAACGAGAACAGCAGCAAGCCTGCGATGAAGATGCGTCTGCGACCGAGCAGGTCGGCCGCGCGCCCGCCCAGCAGCAGCAGGCCGCCGAACGTCAGCGTGTAAGCGTTGATCACCCACGAAAGATTGGTCTCGCTGAAATGCAGCGAGTTTTGAATCGATGGCAGCGCCACGTTGACGATTGCGATGTCGAGCACCACCATGAACTGCACGAGGCACAACAGAAACAGTGCCATGCCTTTATGCTCTTTTACGTCGGGCATTCCCGATCCTCCCCCTGCCTTAATTGAAATACAAGACTGTGGTGTATCATTAGTCGAGATGGATGTCAAACCTGAACCACCCCGGCCGCGAGGCCGGCCCCGGAATCCCGATTCCGACCAGCTGATCATCGCCGCCACGCTGCGGTTGCTGGCCGAGCACGGCTACGACCGCTGCTCGATCGAAGCGGTCGCCGACGAGGCCGGAGTGACCCGCGCCACCGTCTACAGGCGGTTTCCGACCAAGGCCGACCTGGTGAGGAATTCGGTGTGTGCCATGGAGAAGTTGCCGGACGGCTCGCATATGCCCGATACGCGCACCTGCCTCACCTGGATGTTGGGCGAGTTCAGGGACGGCATCACTCGCGCCGACGGTGTCTCGATCGTGTCGTCGCTGTACGTGCAGCGGCGCGAGCACCCCGACATGCTGGACGAGTTCCGCGACCAGGTGATGCTGCCCGGGCGCGAGCAGTTTCTGTCCGCACTGAGAGCGGGCGTCGATCGCGGGCAGGTGCGTGCCGACGCCGACCTGGAGATGGCGGTCGACCAGTTGATCGGGGCCTACTTGACCCGCACCTTCGTGGGGGCCGATTTCGAGGACGATTGGGCCGAGCGTCTGATCGACCAGGTGTGGCCCGGCCTGCGGGCTGCTTGAATACGGGCATGTGCAGAAACATCCACACCCTTCATAACTTTGAGCCGCCGGCGACCGACGAGGAGATTCACGCCTCCTCGCTCCAGTACGTGCGCAAGGTGAGCGGTTTCACGAAGCCGTCTCGGGCCAATCAGGAAGCGTTCGACCTGGCGGTCGCAGCGGTGGCCGCGGCCACTGCCGAGCTGCTCGGCCAGCTCGTCACCACCGCACCGCCCAAGGATCGTGAGATCGAGGCGGCTCGGGCTCGGGAGCGGGCGGCCAAGCGGTACGCCTCGCTTCCAAACGCCGCCGCCTAAGCGGTCTCGGCCGCCATCTGCTGCAGGATCCGGGCCAGCGTCCGCTGATCGTCGGGCGAAAGCCGGGCGAATTCCGCGGGCGGCTCGGCCATGCGCCGGAGCATCGTTGCCCGTAGCCGCTCGCCCTCGCGGGTGACCACCAGCACCTTGACCCGGCGGTCGCCGGCTCCCGGCCTGCGCTCGATCAGGCCACGTGCTTCCAGCCGATCGACGATGCCGGTGACGTTGGACGCGTCGCAGGCCAAGCCGCGTGCCAGGCGGCCCATCGGCACGCCCTCACCCGGCTCGATCAGCCGCAGCACGTAGGCCTGCACGGGCGACAGCTCGAACTCGGCGGCGATGGCCGGTACCCGGGCGCGCTGGGACATCAGCAGGTCGAAGAGGCATTCCCATGAATTCATGAGTCCAATCATAGTCGATTTCCTAGATATTTGACAACCTCAACTATCTGGTGGCAGAATACAGGCATGGCTAACACACTCCTTCTCATCCCACTGGACGACACTGTCGTCTTCCCGAATATGTCTGTCACCCTGCCGATTGACGTCGGCACCGAGGAGCGAGTGCTGCTCGTTCCCCGGCACGAAAACGAGTTCGCCAAGGTCGGCGTCGTGGCCTCGGTGGACGAGCACGTGCGGCTTCCCCGCGGCCTCCAGGCGGTCTCGCTGACCGCGCTGCACCGCGCCACCATCGGCGCTGCCCAGACGGGCACCGACGGTGAGCTGCGCGTCACCGTCGAAGAGAATCCCGACGACCTTCCCGCTCCTGTCAAGACCCGCGAGCTGGAGCGGGAGTACCGCGCTGTGGTCGAGGAAAAGCTCGAGCTGCGCGGCGATGACGGTCGCGTCTCGGCGTTCCTGCGCTCAATCAGCGACCCCGGCGCGCTGGCAGATACCTGTGGCTACTCCCCCGATGTCAGCTTCGAGAGCAAGGTGGAATTGCTCCAGACCCTGGACGTGGTCGAGCGGTTGACGCTGGCATTGAA
>CAVSFZ010000001.1:0-109985 GCA_963727235.1 uncultured Actinomycetes bacterium | reverse complement strand
GCTGCAGCGCGAGTCCCTGGCCGAGGCGCAGGTGCGTCAGCGCATCCGCGACGACGTCGAGTCCGGCACCCAGAAGCAACAGCGTGAGTACTTCCTGCGAAAGCAGATGGACTCGATCCGAAAGGAGCTGGGCGAGGACGACGGATCGATCGTGGACGAGTACCGCAAGAAGATCGACGAAGCCGGTATGCCCGACGAGGTGCGCGAGCATGCCGAGCGTGAGCTCAGCCGGCTGGAGCGCATGGGCGAGTCCACCGGCGAGTCCTCGATGATCCGCACCTACCTCGATTGGCTGATCGCGGTGCCGTGGTCGAAGCGCTCCGAGGAGCGGCTCGATCCCGTGCATGCGCGTGAGGTGCTGGACGCCGACCACGCGGGCCTCGAGGACGTCAAAGACCGGATCACCGAGTACCTGGCCGTTCGCAAGCTGCGTGCAGACCGCGGCGTCGCTGACGACCGGCGCTCCGGAGTGATCCTCACGCTGATCGGGCCGCCCGGCACCGGGAAGACCTCGATCGGCGAATCGATTGCACGTGCCACCGGGCGTGAGTTCGTGCGCATGTCGCTGGGCGGCGTGCGCGACGAGGCCGAGATCCGCGGCCACCGCCGCACCTACATCGGCGCCCTTCCGGGGCGGCTGGTGCGGGCGCTGCGCGACGCCGGCACGATGAATCCGGTGATCATGCTGGACGAGGTCGACAAGGTCGGCGCCGACTGGCGCGGCGACCCCTCCTCGGCACTGCTCGAGGTGCTCGACCCGGCCCAGAACCACTCGTTCCGCGACCACTATCTGGACGTCGAGCTGGATCTGTCGCACGTGCTGTTCATCGCCACTGCCAACGTGGCCGACTCGATTCCCGGGCCGCTGCTCGACCGCATGGAGGTGATCCGGTTCGACGGGTACACCACCGAGGAGAAGGTCGCGATCGCGAAGGGCTATCTGTGGCCGCGGCAGGTCGAGCGAAACGGTCTGCTGCCCGAGGAGGTTGAGATCTCCGACGACGTGGTGCGATCGGTGATCACCGAGTACACCCGCGAGGCGGGCGTGCGCCAGCTCGAGCGTGAGCTGGGATCGGTGCTGCGAAAGACCGCAACCAAGATCGCCTCGGCCAAGGCAGAGCCACCGGTAACGGTGGATCTGGATACCGTTCGCGATGCTCTCGGGAAGCAGAAGTTCTTCCAGGAGGCCGCCATCCGCACTGCGGTCGCGGGTGTGGCCACCGGCCTGGCTGTGACCGGAACGGGCGGCGATGTGCTGTTCGTCGAGGCCACTGCGGTACCGGGTGGCAAGGAACTCGAGCTGACCGGCCAGCTGGGCGATGTGATGAAGGAGTCGGCCAAGATCGCGCTCAGCTACGTGCGCGGTCACGCTGACGAGCTCGGCATCGATCCGGAGGCGTTCGAGGGCAAGGGCTTCCATGTGCACGTGCCGGCGGGAGCGATCCCCAAGGACGGGCCCAGCGCGGGAGTCACCATGGTCTCGGCTCTGGCGTCGCTTCTGACCGGACGCAAGGTGCGCCACACCGTCGGCATGACCGGCGAGGTCACCTTGCAGGGACGGGTGCTGCCGATCGGCGGCCTCAAGCAGAAGGTGCTCGCGGCCCACGCGGCCGGGCTCACCGACGTGATCCTGCCGGAGCGAAACCGCGCCGACCTCGAGGATGTGCCCGAGGACGTGCGCGAGCAGATGAAGTTCCATCCGGTGATGACCATCGACGAGGTGCTGGCGTTGGCTCTCGAGCCCGTCCACGCACCGGGAGTGGCGGCAGCCTGACGGCCTCTCCTGAGGTCGCGCGGTATCTCGAGCGCATCGGCTATGCCGGTGCGCTCGAGCCGTCTGCGCAGGTGCTCTCGGACCTGCAGCGGGCGCACATGCTGAGCGTGCCGTTCGAGAACCTGACGATCCATCTCGGCGGCACGAATGTGCTCGACCCGGAGTCCAACTACCAGAAGATCGTGGTCGAGCGGCGGGGCGGCTGGTGCTTCGAGCTGAACGGGACGTTCGCGTGGCTGCTGGAGCGACTGGGCTTTGATGTGACGTTGCTGGCGGCGGGCGTGCACATGGGCACGGGGTACTCGAACGAGTTTGACCACCTGGCGCTGCGGGTGGATCTGGATGAGCCGTGGCTGGTGGACGTGGGGTTTGGCGAGAACTTCACCCGTCCTCTGCGGCTCCAGACGGGTATCGACCAGCCCCGCGACGGTCGCGTCTATCGGCTCGACGCCGACGGCGAGCGGCTGGCCATGAGCCACGACGGGGAGCTCAACTACCGCTTCGCGCTGACCCCGCGCGAGATGTCACAGTTCGAGCAGAGCTGCCGGTTCCTGCAGTCGGCCGCGGGGTCGTTCTTCACCCGCGACCCCGGCTGCTCGATTGCGACCGAGAACGGCCGGATCACGCTGGCCGGCATGCGCCTGATCGAGACGACCGCCGGCGATCGTACCGAGCGCGTGCTGAACACCGAGGACGAGCGCCGAGCGGTGCTCCGGGATCGCTTCGGCGTGGTGGTCGACGGCCAGTTCCGCTGAATAAAAGGTGCCAGGCACCTTTTATTCACCGAGACGTCAGGCCGCCGGCAGCGACACCGTAAAGCGCGCCCCCTTGCCCGGCGGGCTCTCCACCGCGACCGTTCCGCCCATGGCCTCGGTCAGGTGCCGCACGATTGCGAGGCCCAGGCCGGTGCCGGTTTTCTGCTCGCCGCGATAGCGGTCGTGCAGGTAGAAGCGTTCGAACGCGTGCGGGATGTCGTCGGCGGTGATGCCCGGCCCGGTGTCTGCGACGGTGGTGGTGGTGCCGGTCGCAGTGACCGTCACCGTGCCGCCGGCGTCGGTGACCCGTAAGGCGTTCTCCACGAGATTCGAGAGCACCTGGGCGACCCGGTCGGGGTCTGCCATCGCCTCGCCCGCGCCTTCGGTGTCGGCGGTGATGGTGACGCGCTGCTCGGCCGCCCGGGCGCGGTAGGCGTCGGCCACGTTCTGCACCGTGCCCGCCAGCGCCACCGGCTCGGCCCGCACCGTGAAGTCGGCGTGATGCGCGCGTCCCAGGTCGAGCAGGTCACCCACCAGGCGCTCCAACCGGGCCGACTCTCGCCCGATCACCGCTCCCGCCTCGGCCGCCGGCACCGCGCCGTCGACCAGCGCCTCGCCGTACCCACGTAGCGCGGTCAGCGGTGTCTTCAGCTCGTGGCTGACCGACAACAGGAAGTCGCGCTCGGCGCTGCGCGCCCGGTCGAGCTCGCCGGCCATGTGGTTGAACGAGCTGCTGAGCGTGACCAGTTCGCGCGCGCCGGTCTCGGGCACCGGCTCGGGCCGCTCGCCCTCGGCCAGGCGCTTGCTGGCCTCCGCGACCCGGCTGATCGGCTCGGCGATCCGGCGCGAGACCAGCCACGCCGCCAGCGCCGCCAGCGCCGCGCCGATCAGCGCCGACCAGAAGAAGATGCGAAGAAACGGCCGCCACGTCGATCCCGGCAGGCTGGCGGCGCGGGTGGCCACCAGCACCTGACCGCCGGATGGCCGGGCGGCGTACAGCACCCGGTCGGAGCGCGGACCGGTGGTGCCCGAAACAGCCTGCCCGTGCGCGACGTCGGCGGCGGCATCGGCAGGCAGGTAGCTGCCCGCGTCGGCGGGGGTGGTCGTGATCAGCGTGATTCCCTCGCGCTTGAGCGCAGCCTGAGTCGACGCCAGTGTCGCCGGCGCAGTCAGCGACGGCTGGGCGAGCACGTTCAGCTCGCGGCCCAGATCGGCAGACTGGTTGGTGTCGAGCTGGCGTCGCACCAGCGCTCCGCCGGCGACCAGCGCCAGCACCAGGGCGGCCAGCACGGTGGCCGTGATCGTGAGAAAGAGGCGGCGGCGAAGCGGCATCGTTCAGCCGTCCATCCGGTAGCCGGCGCCGCGGCGGGTGTTGATCGCGTCCGGCCGGCCGAGCTTTCGGCGGATGCCGGCCACGTGCATGTCGACGGTGCGGGTGCCGCCGGGGTAGTCGAACCCCCACACGCGATCCAGCAGCTCGTCGCGCGACAACCACCGCCCCGGGTGCTCCATCAGGCACTCCAGCAGCTCGAACTCGCGCTCGCGCAGGTCGATCGCATCACCGTCGACCGTGACCGCGCGCGACGCCCGCTCCAGCCGGATATCGCCCAGCTCGAAAACGTCCGACGGAGGCATCGCCCGCGTGCGGCGAAGCACCGCCGCCACCCGCGCCATCAGCTCGCCCGGTGAGAACGGCTTGCCCACGTAGTCGTCCGCGCCCGCGGCCAGGCCCTCGATCCGGTCTCGCTCCTCATCGCGGGCGGTCAGCATGATGATCGGAACGCCCGATCGCGTCCGGATCTGACGGCACACGGTGAACCCGTCGCTGTCAGGCAGCCCCACATCGAGCAGCACCAGCGTGACCGGCTCGCGGGCCAGAGTGTCCAGCCCGGCCTGGGCCCGTCGCTCCCACGCGACCTGGTAGCCCTCCTTGACCAGGTAGGCCTGCACCAGCTTCCCCAGGCTGGGCTCATCTTCGATCACGAGCACCGTGTCGTCGGCGTTGGAGTTCATGATCTGAAAGTAACGGCTCTCGCCGCCCGGAACGTAAACGCGGCGTAAAACGCGCGACGTGAATAACGGTGCCTGGCACCGTTATTCACCCAGGCGGTGGGGCGCGGTTGGGTTCGGACTCAGACTTGGGGAAGTGCGGCGGCCAAGGCGCATCCTGGAGGCCGGAAGCCTCGTCGGCGTGGGCCAGCTCAAGCAGGCTCTCGAGTGAGCCGGCGTGATCATCGATGTCGGCCGACGGGTCGCCGCGCTCGGCCACGCGCTGCGGCACCGTATCCAGCCGCAGCTGGTCGGGCTCGACGTCGGGCACCTCGTCCCAGGACAGCGGGCACGAGACGCGGGCATCCGCCACCGGCCGCACCGAGTAGGCGGAGGCGACCGTGCGATCCCGCGCGTTCTGGTTGTAGTCCAGAAACACACCGTGGCGCTCCTTCTTCCACCACTTGCTGGTGGCCAACCCGCCGGCCCGCCGTTCGATCTCGCGGGCCACGGCCAGCGCCGCTCGCCGCACCTCGACGAACCCGTGCTCGGGTGTGATCCGCACGTTGATATGGATGCCCCGCGACCCCGACGTCTTGGGGTACCCGGCCAGGCCGTGCTCCTCCAGCAGCTCCTTGACCATCATCGCCACCGTGCGCACGTCGGCGAACGGGATGCCGGGTGTGGGGTCGAGGTCGATCCGCAGCTCGTCGGGATGATCCAGATCGGCCCGTCGCACCGGCCAGGGATTGAAATCGATCACGCCCAGGTTGACCGCCCACGCCAGGTGCGCGGCGTCGTTGGCCACCAGCTCCTCGGCGCTGCGACCGCTGGGGAAGTGCACCACCGCCGTCTGCAGCCACTCCGGGGCGCCTTTGGGCACGCGCTTTTGGAAGAAGAACTTGCCGGCGGCGCCGTCCACGTACCGTTTTAGCGTCGTGGGTCGCTCCTGCAGGTGGTTGACGACCTGGTCGGCCATCGTCACGTAGTACTGGACGAGGTCGAGCTTGGTGTGACCGGCCTCCGGAAAGTAGAGCTTTTGCGGGTTGGAGACCCGGATCGTGCGCCCTGCCACTTCCAGTTCGATCGCCTCGGCCATGGGTAGGGAGTTGGCGGGCGAGGAACAACTCCCTGCTGGGGCTTATGTGCTTTGTGTCACGCGCCGATGGAGTCGACATGGCTCTGGATTCGTCAGGACAGGCCGAACCGAACCCCGGCCGGTCGGGCAACACCGTCGACGTGCTCCGTCGGGTTGCCGCGACCGCTGCTGTGCACATCTACGAGATGGAGTATCTCGAGGATGGCCGCTACGTCTGTAACGAGTTCATCGGCGAGGGCCTGGAGAGCCTGCTGGGGCCAATCCCTGAGGGCGCGGACGAGGAGCAGGCCTGGGAGGACGCCGTTCATCCCGACGACAAAGCTGCCTACCTCGCATTCAACGATGCCCTCCGCCAGGGCCGGCCGATGGAGCTCGAGTACCGGCTGCTGGGGTTCGACCGCCGCACCCGCTGGGTCTGGGACCGCGCCCGCCCGCGCTTCACCGACGGGCGGATGCTGGTGGAAGGCATCGTCACCGACGTCACCGATCGCCACGAGGCCGGCGAAGCCCTGGCCGACGCCCAGCGAAAGCTCGCCCACCTCGCCTACCACGACGCGCTCACCGACCTCCCCAACCGGCTGAAGTTCTCCGAGCAGCTGGAGCGGGAACTGGCCGAGGCCGGCCGCACCGGCTCGGCGGCAGCGGTGCTGTTCGTGGACATCGACGATTTCAAGCTGGTCAACGACAGCCTCGGTCATGCCGTCGGCGACGATCTCCTGCGGGTGCTGGCCGGTCGGCTGCAGCAGGCGATCACACCCAAGGACCTCGTCGCGCGGCTGGGCGGCGACGAGTTTCTGGTGTTGCTGCCGATGCCCGGCGAGAGCGATTCCAGCATCGTGCACTCGGTTGCGGAGGAGACCGCCGGCCGGATCCGCTCGATCGTGTCGCGGCCGGTCGAGCTGGACGGCGTGGAGCTGTTCGTCTCTGCCAGCGTGGGGATCGCGCTGTACCCGTTTGATGCAACCGCCGGAGACGAGCTCCTGAAGCACGCCGACATCGAGATGTACCGCGCCAAGCAAGTCGGTCGCGACGTCTCGAGGGCGGTGCGCGACTCCGACGAGGCCACCGACCGGCTGGCCGTGGCCGGCCGCCTGCGCGGAGCCGTCAAGCGCGATGAGCTGGTGCTCAACTATCAGCCGATCGTCGCGCTGGATACGGGCGCGATGATGGGCGTCGAGGCGCTGATCCGCTGGAACGACCCGGTGCGCGGCCTGGTGCAGCCTGCCGACTTCATCCCGGTGGCGGAGCGCACCGGCGAGATCGGCGCAATCTCCGACTGGGTGGTCGAGACGGCCTGTGAGCAGGAGCGCGCCTGGCGGGCCGCCGGGCTGGACCTGTTCGTGTCCGTCAATCTGCCGCCGATCCTGTGGCGGCCGAAGTCGATGCGCCGCGTGATCGACACCATCGAGTCGTTCGGGCTCGATCCCAGCCGGCTCATGATCGAGATCACCGAGACCGCCGCGACCGCTGATTCCGAGGGCGTCGAGCCGATGCTGGCCGACCTCCAGCGGCGCGGCCTCGGGATCGCCATCGACGACTTCGGCACCGGCCACTCGTCACTGGGCCGGCTCAACCGCATCTCGGTGACCACCATCAAGATCGACCGGTCGTTCGTGGCCGGACTGCCGTTCGAGGCCAACTCGGTGGCGGTGGTCGACAGCGTCATCAAGCTCTCCCGCAACCTCGGCTTGACGCCACTGGCCGAAGGTGTCGAGACCGAGGGCCAGCGGCGCTTCCTGGCCGCCCACGGCTGCGTGCTCGGCCAGGGCTTCCTGTTCAGCCCGGCGGTGCCGGCGGACGAGATCGAGACGCTCGTCCGGCGCCAGCGGCCGATGGCCGCGTAGGCACCTACCGCGTGCGAGGCGGGCAGTGCTTGGTGAGGAACTCGCTCACCCGCTGCAACCGGTGGACCCGCCGGTCGGGTCGCATGGTCGCCATCATCACGTGCTTGCCGCCGGGGTAGAGCACCAGCTCGACGTCGTGACCACGCTCTCGCAGAGCCACGAACAGCTGGTGGTTGTCGTCCAGCGGGCAGATGCGGTCGGCCTCGCCCTGCAGCATCAGCACCGGCGCGGTGATCGCGTCGGCCAGGCGCAGCGGTGAGGACGCCCACAGCTGCTTCTGGCGGGTGACCACCGGCCCGTATCCGATCGCGCGGTCATATCCCGGCCCGATGCTCGAAACCCCGTGGGCGGTGGACATGTCGGCCACGCCGTTTTCCGAGACGATCGCGCAGAAGCGGTCGGGGTGGGCTCCCGCCAGCCAGTTGACCGCCCAGCCGCCGTAGGAGAGTCCCATCGCCGCCACCCGCTTGGGGTCGGCGATGCCGGCATCGACCGCCCAGTCGAGGCTGTTGATCAGGTCGTCGGAATCGGGGCCGCCCCACTTCCCCTGGATCGGCTTGATCCAGTCGCGGCCGTACCCGCACGAGCCGCGGATGTTGGGCAAAAGCACGCGGTAGCCGAGCTCCACCAGCGCCCACCCGTCGAGCTCGGGAGTCGGCCCGTGGGCGCCGTACGGCCCACCGTGGGGCGAGAGCACCAGCGCGCCGCGGCGGCGGCCTGAGGCGGGCTCGAGCAGGAATGAGGGGATGCCCCCGGCGTCCACCTCGGTGATTGTGGGTGCGCTGTAGCGGCGCAGCCACGCGCCGCCGTTTCGCGTCAGTTTGCGCAGCCCACCGTGCTCCACCGCGAAGACCTCCGGCGGGTAGGCGTCGTCGCAGGCGGTGGTGATGACCCGGCCGCCTCCGGCGCTGATGCCGGTGATGGTGGTGTCGCCGCTCGAGATCGGTGCCGGCTCGCCTTCCAAGGGCACTCGCCAGACCTCGTCGCGGCCGCGCCGGTTGATCACGGCCAGCAGTGAATCGCCGTCCCAGATGGGGCCGCCGTTGGAGTCGGCCAGCCAGTCGTGCAGATCGGAGCAGAATCCGATCGTGACCGGCAGGTCGAGCTTGCCGGTGAGGCTTCGCAGCTCTCCCCGGGAGGTGCGGATGTACAGCTCGGGCTCGGCGTGGTCCGGCGCCCAGGGGGTATCGACGCCGACGAATGCCAGCGTTCGTCCGTCCGGAGACCAGGCGGGTGAACCGGCGGTGCCGGCCAGCTTCACCAGCTCGCGGTGGCGCCCGCCCTTGACGCTGATCTGGTGGATCGACGAGTTCGGGTTGATATCGGCGTCGCCGCCGGTTGCGGCCGCGAACACAAGCTTCTCCCCCGACGGGTGCCAGGCCGGCGAGGAGACGTCGAAGTCGCCGTGGGTCAGCTGCCGCGGGTGGGCGTCCTCACGCACGTCGACCACGTACAGATGGCCGCGGTGGTCGAGGATGCCGCTGTCGTCGCGCCAGTCGGCCTGCCGGATCACGCGCGCCACCTCGTGCTTGGGATCGCCCGCCCAGAATCGCTCCGGGCCGCCGTCGGCGACGAATGCGATCGACCGGCCGTCGGGCGAGAACACCGCCGAGAACATCGATTCGTGCCGCGCGCCGCAGATTCGCATGGCGTCGCCGCCGTCGATCCGCATCGCAAACAGGTGATCCTCTGCGTCGGGGCCGCGATCCGAGAAGAACGCGATCGTGCGCGAGTCGGGTGCGAACATCGGGCAGGTGTCGTTGCCGCGTGAATGCGTGAGCCGGCGCGCCCGCCCGCCCCGGAAGGGCACCAGCCACAGGTTGGTCTGGTACCGGTCGGCGACGACGGTGCGGCGGGTGTACACCACCCACTCACCATCCGGCGAGATGACGGAGCTGCCGATCGCCACCTGCCTGCGGGTGATCTCTGGTCCGAATCTGGGCACGACGGGGGATGGTACAGATCGGGCGGGCCTCGGCGCGTTCGCTACCGTACATCCATGGACATGGTTCTGACAGTGACCGAAGACGCAATCGAGAAGATCCTGCTGGTGCGCGATCGCGAGGACGACGCCTCGGATCTGTCGTTGTGGATCGAGGTGACCGGGGTGGATGCGCTCGGCCGCTTCGGTTACGACCTGTGGCTGGCGCCGTCCAGTGACGCTGTCGACGGCGACGTGGTCGAGACCCACGGTGATGTGGTCTTCACGATTCCGAGGGCGAGCGTCGAGGCGCTGCGCGGGGCGACCCTCGACCGCCAGGGCGATCTCGCCACCGGCGGCCTGGTGATCCAGCCGGCCCATCCGCTGGGCGCCGGCATCGAGGGAGGTGCACCCCCGGCCGAACTCGACGGTGACACCGCCGCGCGGGTTGCCTGGGTGCTCGATCACCACATCAACCCGGCCATCGCCGCCCACGGGGGCACCGCCAGGCTCGACCGGGTCGAGGGCACGGTGGCCTATCTTCAGCTGGGTGGCGCGTGCCAGGGTTGTGGAATGGTTGCCGCCACGCTGGGGGATGGCGTGCGGGCGGCTTTGCGTGACTTGGTGCCGGAAATCACAGAGATCAGTGACGTGACCGACCACGCCTCGGGCACCAACCCGTACTACGACCCGTCCCACGCCTAGCGTCCGAAGGCGGACGTTCGGTTAAAGCATCGGCTGCGGGTGGCCGATGCGAGTGTGGCCATGCCTTCTCATCATCGCTCCCAGGCGTTGTTCGAACTCGCCCGTGCGCTGCAGTGCGTGCGCGACCCGGGGTCGGTGGCGACCGTGTTCGCCGCCCGCGCTCACCAGTTCTCGCGAGGCCGCATGTCGATCTGGCGCTGGGAACGCGATCGAGGCGTGCTGATCGGACGCAGCCCCGAGTTCGAGATCGAGCGCGCGGTTGAGCAGTTTCCGGCCCGGGGGCGGGCGCTCGACTCGTGCCGCCCCGTCCGCGCCGAGGGCGTGCTGCTCCTGCCGCTCCAGGTGGGCGGCCGGGTGCTGGGCCTGATCGAAGTCGAAGGCGCCTCCGACGGCGAGATCGCCTCCGGTGGGATGCAGCCCTGGTACGCGCTGGCCGACGTGGTCGCGGGGGCGCTCGACAACGCCGAGCAGTTCGCGCGGCTGCAGGAAACCGAGACCCGCTTCCGCTCGCTGGTCGAGCAGACTCCCGCGGTCACCTACCTCGACCAGGCGATCACCGGTCAGCCGGTGTACGTCAGTCCCCAGCTCGAGGAGCTGTTCGCGGTGCCGGCCCACGAGTGGCTGGAGGGCGACGACGGCTGGAGCAAGCGCATCCACCCCGAGGATCGTGAGCGCACCGTGGTCGGCTACGACCAGGCGGTCGCCACCGGCACCCCGTACCAATGTGAATACCGGCTGGTCGGCACCGACGGCGTCGAGCGGTGGCTGCGAGACGAGGCCGTGACCGTCGCCGACGATCGCGGCGAGCCGGCGCTGGTGCAGGGCGTGATCTATGACATCACCGAGCGCAAGCTGGCCGAGCAGCGCTACCTGGAGGCGGAGGAGCGCTACCGCATCCTGGTCGAGCAGCTGCCGCTGGCGATCTACATCGATGCGCTGGACGAGAAGGCCACCTCGCTCTACAACAGTCCTCAGAGCGAGGAGATCAGCGGCTACAGCCACGCGCAGTGGGAGGCCGACCCGGACCTCTTCGAGAAGACCCTCCACCCTGAGGATCGCGCCTGGGTGATGGAGGGCTTCGACCAGGCTCGGCTGATGGGAGCGCCGTTCACCGCCGACTACCGGATCATCCGGCCGGACGGCACGATCGTGTGGCTGCACGACGAGTCGGTGGTCGTGACCGGCCCCGCCGGCGAGCCGCTGTACCGGCAGGGGTACCTGCTGGACATCTCGCCGATCAAGGAGGCCGAGGAGCGGTTGTCGCACCTGGCCTACCACGACGCGCTCACCGCGCTGCCCAACCGCGCCATGTTCCGTGAGCATCTGGACATCGCACTGGCCCGCGCCGAGCGCTCCGGACGAGGCGTGGCGGTGTTGTTCGTGGATCTCGACGACTTCAAGCTGGTCAACGACAGCTTCGGCCACGGAGCCGGCGACGAGCTGCTGATCGAGGTGGCGGCCCGCCTGCGCGACGCGACCCGCGACACCGACGTGGTCGCACGCCAAGGCGGCGACGAGTTCCTGATCCTGGTGGCCGATCTGACGGTGGGCGGCGTGGACGAGGACTTCGATATCGCCGAGCTGGCGCTGTCGGTGGCCGATCAGCTGCGCAACGCGCTGTCCCAGCCGTTCGAGCTGGCCGACACCGAGATCTACTGCTCAGGTTCGGTCGGGATCAGCCTGTTCCCGGTGGATGCGGCCGACGGCGAGAGCCTGCTCAAGCACGCCGACATCGCCATGTACCGGGCCAAGGAGCTGGGCCGGGACGGCCACCAGCTGTACGAGCGCGAGGGCGGCGACGCGATGGCCCGACTGTCGATGGCCGGCCGCCTGCGACGGGCGATCGATCGCGAGCAGTTCGTGCTCTACTACCAGCCGCTGGTCGACCTCACCACCAACGACATCGTGGGCGTCGAGGCGCTGATCCGATGGGCCGACGGCGAGCGTGGGCTGGTGATGCCGGGCGCGTTTATCCCGCTGGCCGAGCGCACCGGCATGATCGCGCCGATCTCGGAGTGGGTGATCAACGAGGCCTGCCGTCAGGGCGCGGTGTGGCGCAACATGGGACTCGACCTGTACGTCTCGGTCAACCTGCCGCCGGTGTTCTGGCAGCCGACGGCCATGCGCACGGTGCTGGAAACCATCGAATCGTTCGGGCTGTCACCCGACCGCATGATGGTGGAGCTGACCGAGTCGGCGGTGATGCAGAATCACCGCGCCTCGGAGCCGATCATCGCCGAGCTGCACGAGCGCGGCCTGCGGCTTGCAATCGACGACTTCGGAACCGGCCACTCGTCGCTGGGACGGCTGCATCAGATGGCGGTGACCACCCTCAAGATCGACCGCTCCTTCATCTTCGACCTGCCCAACGACCACAGCGCCGACGTCTTGGTCTCCACCATGATCGCGCTGGCCGACGGTCTGGGATTGCAGGCGCTGGCCGAGGGCATCGAGACCGACGCCCAGCGCCGCTGGCTGGTCGAGCACGGCTGCCCGCTGGGCCAGGGATTCCTGTTCTCGCGCCCGGTCCCGGCTGAGCAGATCGCCGGCCTCTACCACCGCTTCAGCGAAGCGGCCTGATCACACCGGCAGGGCGGCGTCGCGCTCGACCAGCTGGGCGTAGCGGCCGCCGGCCGCCACCAGCTCGGTGTGGGTTCCCCGCTCCACGATCCGGCCCTTGTCGAGCACCAGGATCAGGTCGGCCTCGCGGACGGTCGAAAGCCGGTGGGCGATGGTGATGGTGGTGCGTCCGCGGCTGAGTGTCTCCAATGCATCCTGGACGGCCCGCTCAGTCTCGACGTCGAGCGCGCTGGTGGCTTCGTCCAGCACCAGCACCGGCGGATCGCGCAGGATCGCGCGGGTGATCGCCAGCCGCTGCTTCTCGCCCCCTGAGAAGCGGTAGCCGCGCTCCCCCACGATGGTGTCATAGCCGTTCTCGAGCGAGCTCATGTGGTCGTGTATGCGGGCGGCCTTCGCTGCCGTCTCGATCTCCTCCATGGTCGCCCCGGGCTTGGCGAACTCGAGGTTCTCGCGCACCGTCCCGTGGAACAGGTAGGTCTCCTGGGAGACGACTCCGACCACGCTTCGCAGCGAGTCGAAGGTGAGATCGCGCAGGTCGGTGCCGTCGATCCGGATCGACCCTTCGGTGACGTCGTACAGGCGGGCCGTGAGGTACCCCAGCGTGGTCTTGCCCGATCCCGTCTCGCCGACGATCGCCACCGAGGCGCCCGGTTCGGCCACGAATGAGATGTGCTGGAGGGTGGGGGTGCCGGGCTCGTAGGCGAACGAGACGTCCTCGAACACCACCTCGCCGGTGACCCGCTCGCGGTCGAGGGTGATCGCGCCGGGCTTCTCGTCGATGTCGATCGGCAGGTCGAGGTACTCGAAGACCCGGTCGAACAGCGCCAGCGAGGTCTGCACGTCGGTCTGGACGCTGAGCAGCGACGACACCGGGAAGAACAGCCTGGTCTGGAGCGTGGTGAAGGCCACCAGCGTGCCGATCGAGATCGCATTGTTTCCGTTGGCGAGCAGGTGACCGGCGATGCCGTACACGATCGCGGGCATGACCGCGAAGGTGGCCTGGATCGATGCCATCGCCCAGCGGCCGGCCATTCGCTGGCGCAGCTCCAGATCGGCCAGGCGCTCTGACTCGGTGCTGAACCGCTCGGTCAGCTCGCCGCTTCGCCCCATCGTCTTTGCCAGCAGCACGCCCGAGACCGAGAGCGACTCTTCGACCAGCGATGAGATGTCCGCCAGCGAGCTCTGCGTGGTGGCTGCCAGCGCCCGCCTGAGGCGCCCGATCCGGCGCGTGATCAGCACGAACACGGGCAGCAGCGCGAAGGCGGCGGCTGCCAGCTGCCAGCTGAGCAGGATCATGGCGACCGAGGTGGCGATCACGGTGGTCAGGTTGGACACGATCGAGGTGGCGGTGGTGGTGACAACGCTCTGCACGCCGCCGATGTCATTGGAGATCCGCGATTGCACCTCACCGGTGCGGGTGCGCGTGAAGAACGCCAGCGACAGCCGCTGCAGGTGGCTGTACACCGCCGTACGGAGATCGTGCATCACCTGCTGGCCGACCAGATTCGACTGCCACGTCTGGGCGACGCCGATGGCGCCGGTGATGATGGGGATGGCCACCATGCCCGCGATCAGCAGGTTGAGCTCGGTGACGTTCAGGTTCTGTCCCTGGCTGAGCACGTTGTTCAGCAGGTCCTGGAGCAGGAAGGCGGGGATGATCCCGAGCCCTGCCGCGAGGATGATCAGGGCGAACAGTCCCAGCAGCCGCTTCCGGTACGGTCGGAACAGCCTCAGGATCCTCCGACCGTTCTTCGGTGTGCGGTTACTCACAAAGATTTAAACGCGGTCGGGTGCGAGATTACTCCCAAGTTCGCAAATAGCGTGACTTTCGTGGTTGCACCGGCTGCGCCACTCCCCTACTGTCACTTCTGCGCCGCCCAGGGCAGCCAAGTAGGACGAAACCGGGCGGAGGGATTGTAGAGGCGACTCGAACGTTCCTTCGGCCGGCGGACGAAAGGTCAGCCGGGGCGGCGAATCTCTGTTCGGGTGAATGCGGTTCGGCGGCTGTCGGCCGGCTGCGCGCCGCGCTCTTCGCCACAACCCCCCCCCCGACCCTTCGTGAATAAAAGGTGCCAGGCACCTTTTATTCACTGGTTGAGCAGGTGGACAGTTGGGTACGGAGAAGGATGCCCTCGATGGCGACTTCCGAGTTCCTGATCATCGTCCTGGCCGTGGTGTCGGCGCTGCTGTGCGTGCTCGGATGCGCCGCGCGGTTCGGCCTCAGCCGCCAGGCGATCATCGCCGAGCAGCGTCACGCCGAGCCGGAGCGGGACCGCTCTGAGTCGGAGCGCCGCGCCGCGTAGGGTCTTAGCCCAGCGCCTGCTCGAGGTCGGCGATCAGGTCGCCCACCGCCTCGATGCCGACAGACAGCCGCACCAGGTTGCGTGGCGTGGCGAACGGCGCGTCCGCGGTGGAGGCATGGGTCATCTGAGCCGGGTGCTCGATCAGGCTCTCGACACCGCCCAGGCTCTCGGCCAGCGACCACACACGTGTGCGCGCAACCAGCGCTACCGCCTCCTCCTCGGTGGCGCTCAGGAACGACACCATGCCCCCGAACCCGTCCATCTGGCGCACCGCCACGGCGTGTCCAGGGTGATCGGCGAGGCCGGGATAGAGCACCTTCTCCACCCGTGCATGGCCGCTGAGAAACTCGACCACCGCGGCTGCGTTGTCGCAGTGCGCGCGCATCCGCACCGCCAGCGTCTTCAGCCCGCGCAGCACCAGCCACGAGTCGAACGGGCCCGGGATCGCCCCCAGCGAGTTTTGGAGAAACCGCAGCCGCTCGGCGATCTCGTCGCTGCCCGTGGCCGCGAATCCGCCCACCAGGTCGGAGTGGCCGCCGAGGTACTTGGTGGTGGAGTGCAGGACGATGTCGGCTCCCAGCTCAGCCGGCCGCTGAAGGTACGAGGAAGCAAAGGTGTTGTCTACCACCAGCAGCGCCCCCACCGCGTGCGCGGCCTCGGCCGCCGCCTGGATGTCGACCACGTTCAGCAGCGGATTGGTGGGCGTCTCGATCCACACCAAGCGGGTGTCGGGATCGAGGTGGGCCGACAGACCGGTGTTGCAGGTGTCGGCATCCAGATACTCGAACCGCACGCCCCGCGGCTCGTACACCTTCGAGAACAGGCGGTAGGTGCCGCCGTACACATCGTTCACCGCCACCACCCGGTCGCCGGGCCCGACCAGGTGCATGACGGTGGTCGCGGCCGCCATGCCGGAGGCAAATGCGATTCCATGTGCGGTCGACTCGAGGTCTGCCAGACACTCCTCCAGCGCTCGCCGGGTGGGGTTGGCGGTGCGCGAGTAGTCGTAGCCGTCCTTGAGCTGACCGACGGCTTCCTGGACGTAGGTGGAGGTCTGGTAGATCGGCACGGTGACAGCGCCGGTCGACGGATCCGGCTCCTGGCCGGCGTGGATGGCGCGTGTCTCGAACTCCATGCCGGCCAGTCTACTGATCGCTACGCGACGGCCAGTCCGAGCGTGCGTGCGAGCCGGTCGAGCGCTCGCTCCAGCGGCTGGGTGCTGCGAAAGCCGCGCTCGGGGTGGTAAGCCTGCAGGCGGAGCGAGCCCGCCTTGCGGTCGGCCTTGAGATCGGCACGACCGATGATCCTGTCCCCAGACACCAGCGGCAGCACGTAGTAGCCGTACCGGCGCTGGGGTTGCGGCTTGTACACCTCGATCAGGTGGTCGAATCCGATCACACGGCGGGCAAACGGCCGGTCCCACAGCAGGTTGTCGAAGGGCGAGATCAGCACCGCCGCGGTGGGGGCGGCATCAAAGCTGGTGCCCGCCGGCACCAGCACCGGCGCACCGCCGTCATCCACCTCGTGGCGGTCGAGCAGCCCCTCACGCACGAGCGCGTCGACGTGCGGCCGGATGCGGGCGACGCCGCCCTTCAGCCGCGCGTGCTCGACCACTCCGCTCTCGGTCAGCGCTCCTCGCGCCGTCACCGCCCACACCGTCACCTCGCGCAGAAACTCCCGCTCGGTCGGGGTCGGCGCGAGCAGGTACTCGGGCGGAATCACCCGCTCGCTGAGGTCGTACAGGCGCTGAAAGCCCTGGCGGCCGGCGACGGCCAGTCGGCCGGCGGTCCATAACGTGTCCAGCATCGTCTTGGCCGGCTTCAAGTTCCACATTCCGCCGGCCGTCCTGGCGCCTTCGAAGTGGCGCGATCCCAGCGGGCCGCGCTCGCGGATCTCGCCGAGCACCAGGTCGGCCAGCTCGGGCTTCTCCGCCACCACGTCACCCCACCAGGGATGCACTTGGAACTCGTCCATCCGCCGCTTCCACATCGGCCAGCGGTCGGTGGTCAAAAGGCACGCCTCGTGCGCCCAGTACTCGAACACCCGCCCGCCGGCCAGCAGCTCGTTCTCGGCTCCGGCCGGGTACGACCCGATGCGTGAGGCCAGCGTCAGGCGGTGGCTGCGGTCGACGGTCGAGATCGAGTCGAGCTGAACGGCGCCCAGCCGGCGGATGGTGGCTTCCACGTCCGCCACGCCGGCTGTGCGGCGGCGGCCGGCGTACCCCTGCGCCGCGATCACGTGGCGGCGCAGGGCCCCCATCGAGATCATGGAGTACCCGGGCTCCGTTGCGCGGCCAGGTACTCGAGCAGGTCGGAGCGGGTCAGCATGCCCGCCGGGCGGCCGCCGTCGGCCACCACCACCGCCGGGCTGCCGGCGGTCAGGTCGGCGAACACCTGATCGATCGATTCACCGGCGTCGACCACGTGCAGCGGCGGCTGCATCGCCTCGGCCACCTCGTGCTCCAGCGCGCCCGGATCTTTGAACACGCGGTCGAGCAGTCCCCGCTCCTGCAGCGAGCCGACCACATCGTCCAGCTCGGCCGGGTCGCGCCGCACCACCGGGAGCTGGGAGATCGAGTAGCGCTGCATCAGCGCGATCGCGTCGCCCACGTGCTGGTGGGTCTCGATCACCACCAGCTCGGGCAGTCCGTCGTGGCGGCCGCGGTGATACCGCAGCACCTCGCCGACGGTGGGCACCGCTGCGGTGCCGCGATCGAGGAAGCCGTGCTCGAGCATGTAGTTATCGTCGTAGAACTTGCTCAGGTACGCGCGGCCGCTGTCGGGAATCAGGGTGACCACCGTGGCATCGGCATCGAGGCCACGTGCGGTTTCCAGCGCCGCATACACCGCGGTGCCGCCCGAGCCGCCCACCAGCAGGCCCTCCTCGCGCGCCATCCGGCGGGCGGTCAGAAACGAGTCGCGGTCGGACACGGTCACGTACCGGTCGATCAGCGAGAGATCCATCGTGGCCGGGTAGAAGTCCTCGCCGATGCCTTCGACCAGATAGGGGTGGACATCGTCGGGCTGGGAGTAGATGGAGCCTTCCGGGTCGGCTCCGACGACCACCAGGTCGGGCTTTCGCTCCTTCAGGTACCGGGAGATGCCCGAGACGGTGCCGCCTGTTCCCAGGGCGATCACGAGCGCGTCCAGCTCGCCGCCGGTCTGTTCCCAGATCTCGGGGCCGGTGGTGTCGTAGTGGGCCTGGGGATTGGCCATGTTGGCGTACTGGTTGGGCTTGAACCCGCCGGGGATCTCCTCGGCCAGCCGGTCTGACACCGAGTAGTAGCTCTCTGGTGACTCGGGTTCGACCGCAGTCGGGCAGATCACCACCTCGGCGCCGTAGGCCCGCAGCAGCGAGATCTTCTCGCGGCTCATCTTGTCGGGCATCACGAAGATGCAGCGATAGCCCTTGATGGCTGCGGCGATTGCCAGGCCCACGCCGGTGTTTCCCGAGGTCGGCTCGACGATGGTGCCGCCCGGGCGCAGGCTGCCGTCGCGTTCGGCGGCCTCGATCATGCGGATGCCGATGCGATCCTTGACCGACCCGCCCGGGTTGAGGTATTCGAGCTTGGCGACGACTGTCGCGGAGATGTCCCGGGTGAGCGCCTGCAGGCGCACCAGCGGAGTACCCCCGATCAGCTCGACCACGGTGGGGTACGTGCGGGTCACTCCGGCCACACGTGCGAGTGGAAGAACGCCGTCCACGCCGACCACCAGTCGTCGCCGCGGGAGACCAGCAGGCGCGAGTCTCGGATCTCGACCTCGGGGCGGTGGCGGTACTGCTCGGAGTGGTCGGAGCTCGCCAGCTCGACGGTGATCTCGCATGGGTGGCCCGGGTCGTACGGCTTTACGGCCGAGAGGTCGGTCAGCGCCTGGCGGGCTGCGTCCTCGATCATGTCGCGCGCAACCAGCGGTGACTTGTGGCGGGCGCTGTAGCGGCCGAGGCTCTGCTTGACCGCCGCGGTGGTCAGCCGGGCGCCGAGCAGCTCGGTGGATTCGCGGCAGACGGCCTCGTCGCCGGTGACCAGCAGCACGGGGCAGTTCCAGGTGCCGCACAGGGCCGCGTTGATGCCGACTTCGCCGACCTCCACCCCGTTGAACTTGACCGAGCGCCAGTGGGTGCTGGAGACGGTGTGGTTGAGGCCGCCGTCAGGCGTTCCCGCGCGGGCGTGCTGACCCACCATCAGCGCGGCATCGCAGCCCTGTTCGAGGAACTCGGTGTAGTCGGTCCACTCGGACTGCACGACGAACTCGCAGCGGGGATCGAGCTGATCGGGCACCAGCGAGTTGAACGACCAGCCGTTGCCGGCGCCGTGACAGTCCATCACCACCACCTCGGTGGCTCCCGCGGCGATGCTGCCGCGCACGGCGGCGTTCATCTCCTCGGTGTACAGCACCCTGGCCTCGAGAAACATCGTGGTGCCGCCGTCGACCTGCTCCCAGGTCGTTATGCCCGCGACGCCCTCCATGTCACCGATGATCAAGACCCTCATGCGCCCGCGCACTCTAGATGATCCCCTCGTGGCACGGCAGGAATTCGCGGAAGTCCGCAAACTGCGGAGAATTCGTGGTTGCAATGGGGTTGTGGATCCCTTACCTTGACTCCTGCGCCGCTGAGGGCAGCCAAGTAGGTTGAAACCGGGCGGAGGGATCGTAGGGGCGACTCGAAAATCCTTTCGGCCGGCGGACGAAAGGCAAGCCGGAGCGGCGAATCCTTTTAACGGGTTCGGGTTGGGGTGCGGTTCTGTTGCGGCTGGATCGCGCCGCCCGTGGCTGCGCTCCGCTCGCCGCTCGATCCTTGCCACGAACGCCGCGCTCTGCGCCTCACGACGAACCGCACCCCAACCCGAACCCTTCGGGTGAATAAAAGGTGCCAGGCACCTTTTATTCACCAGCCTCTATACTCGCCCGCAATGAAGATGCGAGCCGCGGTTTTGGAGGAGTTCGGGGCGCCGCTGGTGGTGCAGGAGGTCGATCTGGCCGATCCCGCCGCCGGTGAGGTGCTGGTGCGTCTGGTTGCGTGCGGCGTCTGTCACACCGACCTGTACACCGCCTCGGGCGCCGATCCCTCGGGCTACGCGCCGACCGTGCTGGGACACGAGGGCGCGGGCGTGGTCGAGGCCGTCGGCGAGGGCGTGACGCTGGTCGCGCCGGGCGATCACGTGGTCACCCTGTTCTCGCCGCAGTGCGGTGAATGCATCCACTGCCTGAGTCCCAAGACCAACCTGTGTCTCGCCATCCGCGAGCAGCAGAACCTCGGCTACCTGCCCGACGGCACCGCCAGGCTCTCTCGCGACGGCGAGCCGATCCGGCATTTCATGGGCACCTCGACCTTTGCCGAGTACACCGTGATGCCAGAGATCGCGCTGGCCAAGATCTCGCCCGAGGCGCCGCTGGAAGGCGCCTGCCTGTTTGCTTGTGGGCTCTCGACCGGCCTGGGTGCCGCGATCAACACTGCCAAGGTCGAGCCCGGCTCGACCTGCGTTGTTTTCGGCGCCGGGATGGTGGGGCTGGGAGCCGTGGCCGGCTGCAGGCTGCAGGGCGCCGAGCGGATCGTGTGCGTCGACATGTCGCAGGAACGGCTCGAGCTGGCCCGCGGCCAGGGCGCGACCGAGGTGATGATCGGCGGCGACGACGCGGTCGAGCGGATCGTGGAGATGACCGGCGGCTTCGGCGCCGACTACACGTTCGAGGCCACCGGCAACGTCAAGGTGATGCGCCAGGCGGTCGAATCGGCGCGGATGGGCTGGGGGCTGGCCACCGTCGCCGGCGTCGCCGGCCGGGGTGAGGTGCTGGAGGTGATCCCGCGCTTCCTGATCACCGGCCGCCGCATCGCCGGCTCGTCCTTCGGCGGTGTCAAGGGCCGTGTCGGCGTGCCCCAGCTGGTGCAGCGCTGGCTCGACGGCGAGATCGACGTCGACCCGTTCCTGTCGCACCGGATCACGCTCGACGAGGTCAACCGCGGCTTCGAGCTGATGGAGGCCCAGGACGGCATCCGCAGCGTGATCGAGTTCGGCTAGAACGGGCTAGGAGCTTCGCCGAAACACCCGGCGCCAGCCGCCGCGGCCGTCTTCCTCGATGGCCGACACTGTCACCATGCCGCGCAGGCTGCCGACGTCCAGCGGCGTCTCGTCGTCGGCCGCTCGCCGCCCGCCTCGCAGGATGTGCTCGATCCGCTGGCGGTTGATGCCGTCGATCGCCACGAACCGCGCTCCCACGATCATGCGGCCCGGCTGGGTGCTCTCGCGCAGCGACGCGATCCGCACCTCGGCGTCGACCTCCTCGGCGAAGAACCGGCCGTGGAACATCAGCTCGTCGCCGACTCGCAGCACCCGATTGGTGGCGAACCCGACGCCGGTCAGCGAGAGGTCGGTCATGGTGCCGTCGACTCGGTCGCCGTCCACGATGTCGCGGCAGCTGAGCGCCGTCAGCCACGCCATCCCGCCCGCCGGCTGGCGCACCGTCGTTCGCCGCGTCGTGTCCAGCCCCACCCGCTGTGCTCGGAGCTCGACTCGTGCCAGCGCCTTGGAGTGAAACTCTGCCCGCTCGATCTTGAGCGCCACCATCCAGGGACGCTCGTCGTCGTCGATCACGCGTCCGATCAGCGCCATCCCCGCCCGCGCCTTGAGCCTGGGCGTCAGTGCAACCGCCCGCGTGCGGTCGACCGCCGTGATCTGCAGCTTCATCGTGGAGTTGCCCTCGCCCTCGACTTCGAGTTCGATAACAGGGGTCGAGAAGAGGCGCGCCACGGCCTGCGTGGGAGTGAGACGGGGCATCCGGTTGTATCGGCCGCAGACGCGCTCCGCATGAGCCTGAGAGCCGTTTTGCGCCGGTTTGCCCGTAGCATCTCCGACGGCGACTGTACTATCGGGACATATGGTCGATCACCAGGGCATGTCGCACACCCCGCCGACAATGGTCGTACCAATGCAATTTTTCGAGAGGGCAGCGGGATGCAGACCGTTGATCTGACCTTTCACGCGGTTGAGGAGATGCAGCCCGGGGCCCGCTGGCAGGCGCTCTTCGAGTCGATGTGGCCGAGCTATCGCACCTGGTTTCTGCAGGCTGGAGACGCCGCCCGCCCCACGTATGCCGACTCGGTGCGGATGCTGCGCACGCACATGCCGGAGCTCGGGGATGTGTACGAGCGGCTGGTGGAGCTCGCCGGCGGCGGTGACCTCGCCGCTCGGATGCTCGCCCTGTACGACCCGCCGCCGTATCTCTCCGGCTGCTCGCAGGGTGTTTTACGCCAGTCCAGCCCGGTGCTGGTGCGCAACTACGACTATGCCCCCGACCGGCTCGAGGGCGTGGTTCTTCACACCGGATGGACGCAGCGGCGTGTGATCGGTATGAGCGATTGCCTGTGGGGTCTGCTCGATGGCATGAATGACGCCGGGCTGGCTGTCTCGCTGACGTATGGCGGCCGGCGCGTGCTGGGACACGGGTTTGGTATCCCGCTGGTTCTTCGCTATTTGCTGGAAACGTGCGACAACGTGCGGGAAGCCGCACAGGTGCTCAGACGGCTCCCATATCAGCTCTCGCACACGCTCACCCTGGCCGACTCGAGCGGGGATGCGATCACCGCATACCTGTCACCCGACCGCGGCGTGCTCTTTCGCAGCATCCCGATTGCCACGAATCACCAGGGAAAAGTTGAGTGGACAGAACATGCTGTTGTGACGCAGACTGTGGAACGGGAGGAGTGCATTCTGCGCATGGTTGACGATCCCGAACTCGCCGCAGATGCATTTGTCGGATCGTTCTTGCGTCAACCGCTTTACAACACAACCTACTCACGCGGCTTCGGAACTCTCTACACTGCCGCGTATCGCCCGGTGGAGGGTCAGGTTGAATACCTGTGGCCGGGCACAGCATGGAAGCACTCGTTCGAGCAGTTCGATGTGGGGACCCACACCGAATCTCTCGTCGAGCAGGCCGTTGCCTGAACCACCCTCCGGATCTCGGAACCCCTAACCACAGACAACATTCCGAGAATCCACCTGTCGGCTGGAAGCAGGAGGCCCTCCCGTCGGCAGTGCTCTTGCTGTCAAACAAGGAGACGGGGCCCTGAAACTCGTAATCATCGCCGTGGTGGCTCTTGCGGCACTCACGTTCTCAGTATCAATCGCTTCAGCTTCAACAACTTCGAAAAGCACCACCAAAGTTAGTCCCGCTCGCAAGGCACGACTCACCGCTTTGCACAAAGAAATCCACCGTTTGCAGGTGGTTTCTGTACGTCGAGGGCTCTGGCTCGGACGATTCGTCACCCATGGATCGGGTGGTCGAAACAGTTCTGACGTCAAGTACCTTCGTTGGATCCACAACGGCTGGATCAAGCGTGCACGTGCGTATCGCCTGGCGATCGCCAAGCGGGCGCCGGTGTATCAGGTGCTGAACTGCATTCACCATCACGAAGGTGCATGGAATGCGTATAACGGTGCCGGCCCCTATTTCGGGGGCTTGCAGATGAGCTCGACGTTCATGGTTCATTACGGTCGCGCGGCGGTCAACCGACTGGGGGACGCGCGACATTGGCCTGTCGGAATGCAGATGGCTGTTGGGTATCGCGCGGTGCAGCAAGTGGGCTTTTCACCGTGGTCGACCAGCGCCGCCGCATGCGGTAGATAGGTCTCGTTTACAGCGTTCTTGCGGTATCTCGCGGTGCATGGCGCGGCGTGCGTGCGGCCATGCACCGCGGGTCCGGTTTGACAGGATAGTGAGTATTCACTAGCCTCCGGTGTCCCATGGCCACCGACCGCATCCGCGTTTCTGCCGAAGATCGGCGCTCGATGATCCTCGAGGCCGGCCGGCACATGTTCGCGCGCAAGGGCTATCACGGCACCGGCACGGCCGAGCTGGCCGCCCGCGCCGGCTGCTCCGAGCCGACGCTGTACAAGTACTTTCCGTCCAAGCAGGCCGTGTTCGCGGCGGTACTCGACGACGCCACCCGCTGCATCAGCGAGCGGGTTGCCGAGCTCACCCGCGACGCCGACGACCCACTGGTCATGCCGCTGCTGGCGCTCGCTCAGCGGTCGGCCACCGACGAGCTGATCGTCGAGGTCGTGCGCCTGCGGATGCTGGCGGTGTCCCTGGTCGACAACGACGAGATCCGCGACGCCCTGGAACGCAGTGCCGAGACGATGCGAAACGGGATGGTGGCTCGGCTGGCCGAGTCCCGCGCCCGCGGCCGTGTCCGCGGCGACATCGACCTCGAGACAGCGGCGTGGCTGTGGCTGGGGCTGACCCTGGCCGGCGGCTTCGCCTACGCGCTCGACCCCGAGCAGGCACGCGAACTCGTGCCGCGGATGGCCGACACCTTCGTCAACATGCTTCGCCCGATCACAGAATCACAGGAGATCCGATGAACATCACCGAGGACAATCACAAATGGTGGACGCTGTTTGCGATGTGTTTCGCCCTGTTCATGATCATGCTCGACAACACGATCGTGAACGTGGCGTTGCCCTCGATCCAGCGGGCCCTGCACACCACTCCGGAGAGCCTGGAGTGGACGATCAATGCCTACGTGGTCAGCTTCGGCGCACTGATTCTGCTCGGCGGCAAGCTCGGTGACCGGTTCGGCCGCAGGCGGATCTTCCTGGTCGGTCTGGTGGTGTTCACGCTGGCATCGGCGGCCTGCGCCATCGCCCAGACCGATAACCAGCTGATCGGCGCGCGGATCGTCCAAGGTTTCGGTGGCGCATTGCTGAACCCGCTGTCGCTGTCGATCCTGGTGGCCGCCTTCCCGCGCAAGCAGCTTCCCACCGCCATCGGCATCTGGGCCGGCATCTCCGGCCTGGGCCTCGCGGTGGGGCCGCTGCTGGGTGGATTCCTCGTGGAGCAGTACTCGTGGTCGGCGGTGTTCTGGGTGAACGTGCCGGTCGGCATCATCGCCTTCGGCGTGACCGCCTGGGCGGTGCACGAGTCACGCGACCCCAACGCCCACAGCCTCGACGTGGTCGGCACGGTGCTGGTGACGCTGTCGCTGTTCCTCTTGATCTGGGGGCTGATCAAGACCAACGCGCACTCGTGGCTCTCCGCCTACACGCTTTCCTTCATCCTGGCCGGCGCGGCGCTGATGGTGGCGTTCCTGATCTGGGAGAGCCGCCATTCCGAACCGATGATCCCGCTCGGGTTCTTCCGTATCACGGCCTTCACGACCTCGTGTGTGGTGGTCGCCCTGGTCGGTGTCGGCCTGTTCGGGATCATCTACTACCTCACCCTCTACTTCCAAAACGTGCAGGGATTCTCACCGCAGGAGGCGGGCGTCAGGTCGCTGCCGATGACGATGATGATCCTGATCGTGGCGCCGATCGGTGGCCGGCTGAACGCCCGCGTCGGGCCCAGGGCGCTGATGACGCTTGGCATGCTGATGGCCTCGGTGGGGCTGTTCGCGCTGTCGCGCCTCGGCGTCAACTCGTCCTACAACGACATCTGGCCGTTCCAGATCCTGATGGGTGCGGGCATGGCGTTGACGATGCCGGCGGTGTCGTCCACAGGCATGGCTGCCGTCGACCATACTCGCGCGGGGATTGCGTCGGGCGTGATCAACGCCTCCCGCCAGGTCGGCGGTGCCTTCGGCATCGCGGTGCTGGGAAGCGTCGGTGCGACGCTTGCTGCCAACAGTTGGACGGACAAGGTGGCGGTGCTGCCGACCGCGCTGCAGGCCAAGGCCGATGCGCTGACGCCGCTGGTGCAGGGCGGCCAGGGCAAGCTGATCACCTCGCTCACCGGCCGGCCGGCGGTGGGCCAGGCTGCGCTCGACTCGTTCCAGCACGGTGTCCGCGGCGCGTTCTTCGTGGGCGCGTGCCTGCTGCTGGTGGCTGCCGCCGTCTCATTCTTCGGCCTGCGCAACCTGCGCAGCTCCACGGCGTCCTCGGCTGAGTCCGAGGCGCCCGCACAGGTCCCGATCGAGGTCTGACGCGATCGTCGGCGCCCGGTATTCACCACCGGCCGCCTGCGTGAATAATTGGTGCCTGGCACCAATTATTCACAGGTGCGGCCGAACACCGGGGTGTGCTGTCAAGAAGATTAGAGCGCGTTGTTGTGCTGGCCGCGGTTGTGTTTGCGCTCGCGGCCACGGTCGGGGCTGCGCCCGCGGGGGCGGTGCAGATTGTCACCGAGCCGGGTACCGGGGCAACCCTCTCGAGTAGCACCTCGTGGTGGACGGCGGTGCAGAGTGGAAACCAGACGTCCACCGCCATACAGTGGCCGTGCCTGACCGCAGGGACGAACACCACCCAGGCCGGAGTCGAGGCGTGCAGTGGCACGCCCGACGCGGTCGGCTCCGGGGTGATCCGGTTGGTCGATTCGTACCCGGTACGAAGCGGCGAGGACGCGATGCTGTTCTCCGGTCCGATTCGGGCTGCCGATGGCCTCAAGCTGACGTTCAAGATCGACGAGGTGACATCGGGCTACGGCGGCTCCGCCGCCACCGTGGCATTGATCAACGGGGATGTCCCGGTGGACACCAGCTACCCCCAGTACTACTTCGGCGGATATCTCAACTACCACAGCGTGGTGGGCGGAACCTTCAATCAGGGCCTTCCGAACGCGCTCGCGGGCGTTGCCTTGGACTCGCAGGGCAATGCGTCAGGCTCGGGCCTCCAAACCGGATGCACAGGCGCTCCGGGTAACCGGGCCAATGCGGTGGCGCTGCTGGGGCCCGGTCATACGCTTACCGGGTACTGCTACATCGCCGGGTCGGCGGCCAGCTCGACCACGTGGTCGGCGAACTCGCCGCGATCAGCATCGATGCACACCGTCGAGGTCGACGTATCGCCGACGGGAGACTCGAATCCGCGGTTCATCGTCAAGGTGGACGGCACCCAGCAGATCAACGTGGCGTTGTCATCGCTCTCGCCGGCGGGGTACGTGGGTGCGACGGTCAATAACGTGTCGACCTACCGGTTCGGGTTCGTCGCGTCGAACCCCGGCGATGGTCGCGACATCTCGAACATCCAGGCCGACTCGCTGAGCTCGACGCCGCCGACGCTCTCGGTGGCCGTGGCGGGCCACGACATTGGGCTGCTGGCCGCGTCTTACCAGGCCGTCACCGTCTCGAACCCCACCACCGCCCTGGCCGAGGCGACGCCGGTCACGGTCACGACGTCGCTTCCCACCGGTGTGGTGGTTCACTCCACCCCGACCGGCAGTGGGTGGGACTGCTCGGCGACGGTCACCGGCTCGTCCAGCGTGAGCTGCACCTACAACAGCCTCACCACTGCCACTGCACTGATGCAGGGACAGTCGCTCCCGGCGTTGTCGGTGCCGCTCACGCTCACCGCGGCCGCCACCGCCGGCTCGACCACGATTACCTACAACGTGACGGATACGAACTCGACTCCGGCGTCCAACAGCGGTTCGGAGACGATCCAGGCACTGCTGCCGGGAACCCCGCCCGTCACGGTGACCAAGACGGCGGGGAACGCAACCTACACCGCCTCTGGGCAGCCGCGGACGTTCACCTACACCCTCACCAACACCAGTTCGGCGACGGTGACGGGGCTCACGGTGACCGACTCGTTCGCTGGTGCATCCACGCCGTCATGTCAGGCAACGACACTGGCCGCCGGGGCGTCCACGACCTGCACATCGACCTACACCACGACACAATCAGACGTCGATACGCGGCGGGTGTTGTCCGGCTCGGCGACCGCGGGGGGCATGCAGACCGGGTCGCCGTTTGTGTCAGCCGCCTCCACCGTCGTCTCGGTCACGGCCGACCCGACCTCGTCGATGAGTGTCTCGACCACATCCTCACCCACCGGCTTCACCGCAGTGGGGAACAGCCTGACACTCACTCACACGGTCACCAACACGGGCGCGACGACGCTGGCCGACGCCGCCCCGACCGACGTGCTGGCGGTCACGCACGTCATGCCGGCTGATCCCGCCGAGCGCGGCGACCACGCGCGATCTCGCCGGCTCGCGTCCGGATCGCACCGTCACCCCGACCGCGCATCGCCGGCCAGGGCTTCACCCATGCCGGAGCGGTCGTCTCGTACCGGATCGCGGTGCAGAACTCCGGGTCGACCACCCTGCGCAGCGTGTGGGTCAACGCCGCCACCTTCCAGCCACTCGAGCGAGTGCCCCAACACCACGCTCGCCGCCGGCGCAGTGATGACCTGCACGGCCGACTACATCGTGACCCAGGCCGACGTCGATGACCGGTCGGTGACCACCACCGCGGTTGCCGCCGGCGTGAACGCGCTCAACCAGCCGGTCACCTCGCCGTCGGGTGCGGTCACAGTCCAAGGCGCTCCGGTGCCCGCCGTACGGCTGCAGGCAACCACCACGGCGACCCGGCTGGCGCCGGCCGGAGGCAAGCTGGCGTTCCGCTACGCCGTCTCGAACACCGGCGACACCACCGTTCACACCGTCCGCATCGGCATCGCCACCAAGCACTTTGGCAAGATCTCCTGCCCAGCCCAGGTGCTCGCACCCGGACAGTCACTCACCTGCACCGGATCGCACACCGTCACCCAGGGCGAATGGGCCGCGAAACGGCTGGCCGTGGCAATCCGCGCCGTCGTCGACGATCCCCAGAGCCGCACCGTCTCATCTCCCACCGTCCGCATCATGTTCACCCGAAATGGAGTGACGAGATGAGGCACCCCGCCGGAGCAGACGTCCGGGAGCCGGGTGGCTGACGATGGGTACCCTCAAGGGCCTCACGGCGGCAATCGCGCTCTCCGTGTGCGTGGTGTCGGCGAGCGCGGGGCCGGCTCGAGCTGCGGCCACGCAGCTGTCCGTGTCAGTGAGGGCCGACCCGATGGCGCCCGGGAGCTTCGGCGCGTTCACGCTGACGGCGGCGGTCGACCCGGCGGTCGGTGCCGAGACGACGCCGGTGACCGTCACCGCGACGCTCGCGGCGGGTGTGACCGTGGCGTCGGCTCCGACCGGCGCCGGGTGGGACTGCGCGGCCACGGCCGCCGGCTCGGCTGACGTCAGCTGCACCCACGATCTCTCGGTGGGATCCCCGCTCGCCCCCGGTCACGCGCTGCCGCCGATCACCGTCCCGGTGGCGATTCCCGTTGGGATAACGGTGGGCGACGTCGACGTCTTGGTGACGGCCGCCGATACCGGTGTCCCGCCGGTGACGAGCTCGGGCAGCGGAGCCATCCCGATCGGCCTGCCGCTGCTCCAGCTCCAAGCCGAGTTCGTTCCGCCGGGCTTCGCCGCCACGGGCGACCCGGTGATGTTCAGCTACACGGTCACCAACGCCGGGCCCGACCCCGTCACCGGCCTGCGGGTCGTGGGCTCGCTGTCGGGAGCCGGGTCGTGCCCGGTGTCGTCGCTGGCACCCGGCGAGTCGACGGTGTGCAGTTCGCACTACACCGCCGAGCAGCACGATCTCGACACCGGAGCGGTCACCGAGACCGCCTCCGCGTATGCGGTCGGCCCGCTCGGCTTCGCGGTGCTGTCGCCGCCGTCGAGTGCGATCGCACCCGGGGGCGGGCTGCCCTCGCTCGGACTGCGGGTGCTGGTCACCACCGGTCGGTTCACCGCCGTCGGCGCGCCGGTCGGATTCTCGTACGTGGTCTCGAACACCGGCGTGATCACGCTGCACGACGTGGCGCTGAGCGACAACCGGCTGGCGGCCTCCGCGATCTCGTGCCCCGCATCCGTGCTCGCCCCGGGCGATGAGATCACCTGTACGGGCGAGTACACCATCACCGCGTCCGACCTCCGCGCCGCCGTGGTGTCGGACGTCGCTCTGGCCAGCGCGCTGGATGCCCACGACGTGGCCGTCACCTCCCCGACCGCGGCGGCGGTGGCAGCCGGCCCCCCGTTGCCCCAGCTGGGGCTCTCCGTGTCGACGCTGACGCCGCATTTCCGTGAAGCCGGCGACCCGCTGGTGTTCGCTTACCACCTGCGAAACAGCGGGTTGACCGCCGTCGGCGGCCTCACCATCAGCGATGCCCGAGTGACGGGCCGCAATCTCAGGTGCCCAGGAGATGTGCTCGGTCCGGGCCAATCGATGACCTGCACCGGCAGGTCGATCGTGACGTCCCAGGACGTCGGGGTGGGACGGGTGCGGGACAACGCGGCCGCGTGGGGGATCGAGCAGTTGCGCGGGCTGGTGGTGACCGCCCCGTCGGTGATGTTCGTGGTCACCGCCGGCAGGCGCGCCCCGACGCCGAATCCCACACCCGTGCAGCCGCCGACCCCGCCGGACAGTGGTCAGCATCCGCCGGCACCGCCCCCGGCGGGCAGCGTCACGCTGGTGGTCTCGTCGGCTGCCGGCCGGTTCGAACGCGTGGGGGAGACGGTGGTGTTCCACTACCTGGTGCTCAACACAGGCTCAACCAGGGTGACCAACCTCGCGGTGACCGATCGAGGCGCCGGCGACGGAGCTCCCAGCTGTCCGCAGCGGACGCTGCGGCCGGGAGCGACCACCAGCTGCACCATGTCGCACGTGGTGTCGCAGCGAGACGTGCGACTCGGGTCGGTGCACACCGTCGCCGAGGCCACCGGCGGCAGCATCGGCGGCCGGCTGCACTCGGCCGTCTCTCGTGCGACCGTTCCCATGGCGGCCGTACCTTCGCTGGAGCTGGCCGTGACCGCGGGCGCCACCGACGACAGGGTCGCCTACATGATCACGAACACCGGGGGGACGATGGTCGAGCGGCTGCATGTGATCGTGGGCGGCGCGCAGGGCGGGGGCGTGGCCTGCCCGGCTGCGTCACTCGCGCCCGGCCAGTCGCTGAGCTGCGGCGCCGATCGATCCGGACGGGCATCGCTGACGGCGTTCGCCACCGGTCGGTGCGCGCCCGCGTGCAACGTCAGCTCACAGGTCGTGAATGTGGCGGGACGCGGCATAAAGTCCGATCGCCGCGCGACGAATACCGGGCCATGATCACTTTCCGAACCACACTCGCCATCGCCGCGGCGTCGGCCCTGACCGTGGCCGCCACCGCCTGCGGAGGACATTCGGCTGCGCCGTCGGCTCCCGCCTCCAGCGATGGATCGCAGTCCGCCGTCCCCGTGTTCCACGCCGACCACAACGCCCGCAAGGCGGTCACGGTGCGGTCGTGCCTGGCTCACCCGGCGGGCAGCTGGACGATGGCCGGTTCGGTATCGAATCAATCCGGCTCGACCGGGAAGTACACGCTCGTGGTCGACTTCGTGACGGTCCCCGGGAACACGGTGGTGGACACCTCGGTGGTGCATCTCAACGACGTCGCCCCCGGTGCATCGGCTCACTGGCAGGCCGAGGGCGGCCGCGCCAACCAGCGCCTCGCCTGCGTGCTCCGCTACGCCCAAGCCGACCAGCGTGAATAAATGGTGCCTGGCACCATTTATTCACTAGCGGACGTGGGCTGCGGCGGCGGGGCGCCGGGGAGTGGTGCGAGGAGCACGCTTGCGCATGCCACCGGAGTGGTTCGCGGGTAGCTCGGGCTCTTCGGCGGTGGCGGGCAGCGGCACCAGCAGGATCGGGCACTCGGCCCGCTCCTCGAGCCGGCGCAGGAGAGATCCGTGCAGGAACCGCGAGACGCGGCCGTGGCGGCTCGCGCCGATCACCAGCAGCCCGGCCCCGTTGGCCTGAGCAGAGTCGGCCAGCACGTGTGCCGCCCGGCCCACCGGAGCGGCGTGCAGCTCGACGCGTACGTCGATGCCCTCGGCGCGCAGCTGATCGGCCAGCTGGTCGAGCTGATCTTCGAGCGACCGCTCGTCCACGTGCAGCGGCAGCCGCATACCGCCCGGCTGGTGCTCGGCGACGTGGATCAGGAGCATCGGCGCGCCGTAGGTGCGCGCCAGGTCGCGCGCAGCGGCAACCAGCTTCGGCTCAGGACGATCGACAGCAACCATGATCATGTTCTTCTCGGACCTCATTACCTCAGGGTAACTCGGGCCCTCAGAGAACGCTGCCGGTGCTTAATCTGGGCTAAACGTTGGCCATCTCGTCGGCCGCCTGGAGCACTGCCTGGGCGATCTTCTGATACCCCGTGCAGCGGCACAGGTTGCCCGAGAGCGCCAGTCGCACCTCGTCCTCGCTGGGGCGCGGATTTCGATCCAGCAGCGCCTTGGCCGAGATCAACATGCCCGGCGTGCAGAAGCCACACTGGACGCCGCCCTGGTCGAGGAACGCCTGTTGCAGCGGATGCAGCGACTCTCCCTCGGCCAAACCCTCGATCGTGGTCACCGCGTGGCCGTCGGCCTGGAGTGCGAGGTACGAGCAGGAGTTGATGGGCTTGCCGTCGATCAGCACCATGCAGGCACCGCACTCCGAGTCGTCGCAGCCCTCCTTGGGACCGGTAAGACCAATCTCGTTGCGCAGAACCGAGAGCAGTGACCGGCTGGGCTCGACCTCGACGTCGTACGGAACGCCGTTGGTCACGATGGTTGCAGAGTGTTTCATCGGTGCTCCGTCATTCGGTGGCGCCGTGCAGCGCCGGGCTGGCGGGAATCGGAATGGTCGTACCGTGGGCGCGGGCGACCGCCGCGGTGATCGCGCGGCGGGTGATCACCGCGGCCATCGCGCGCCGGTACGCGTCACTTCCACGCACGTCGGAAATCGGCTTGGAGGCCGCCGCGGCGGCATCGGCAGCAGCTCGCGCGGCGTCCGCGCCCCCGTCGGTGCCGATCAGCGCGGCCTCCGCTTCCGGAACCCGCCGGATGGTCGGGGCCAACGCCGTGATCGCGATCCGCGCCTGCGAGATCGTGTCGCCGTCGAACGTGACCACCGCGGTTGAGCCGACGATCGCGATCTCCATCTGGCGGCGGTACTCCAGCCGGACGTAGCAGCTGCCCGTGTTCGCAGGCTGGGCGGGAAGCGTCACCGACGTCAGCATCTCGTCGGGGTTCGCGATCGTCGTGCCCGGGCCGGTGAACAGCTCATCCACCGCGACAACCCGCTCGCCGGTGGTCGAACGAAGCGTGACCGTCGCGCCCAGACACATCAGTGGGCCGCCCGTCTCCATCGCCGGAGAGGCGTTCATGACGTTGCCGCCGATGGTGCCGGCGTTGCGGGTGGCGTGCGACCCGACGATGGCCGAAGAGTCGGCCAGCGCGGTGTGGCCCGAGCGGATCAGCTCGTGCGCGGTGATCTGCTCGTGGTTGACCAGCGCCCCCAGAACCAGGCCGTCGCCGGACTCGGAGATTGTGCGCAGCTCGTCCAAGCGGTGGATCGCGACCAGCCGCTCCGGCAGGGGAGCCTTGCCGCTGCGATGCCCCACCACCAGGTCGGTGCCGCCCGCGATCGGGCGGGCGCCGTCGGCGAGGGCGCCCAGCGCCTCGTCGACGGAGGTGGCGGCGAGGTAGGTGGCGGTCATCCGTCCACCCCCAACGTCGCCTCCCACACTCGCGTGGGAGTCATCGGCAGGCGTTTCACCTGGACCCCCGCGACCTGCGTGATCGCGTTTGCGATCGCGCCGGGCGTGGGCACACAGGGCGGCTCGCCGATGCCCTTGCCTCCGTACGGGCCGTCGGGGTCGACGACATCCACGAACCGCTGTTTGATCGGCGGCGCATCCGACATCGTCTGCAGCTTGTAGTCGAGCAGGTGGGGATTGATCTGGTGGCCTTCGGCGCTGATCTGGGTGCCCTCCAGCAGCGCCATGCCGATACCCATCACCACGCCGCCGTCGACCTGGCCCTCGGCGCCGATCGGATTGAGGATCTGGCCCACGTCGTGCGACGCGGCCACGTCCAGCACCCGCACGACGCCGGTCTCGCGGTCGACCTTGCAGTGGGTGATGTGGGTGATGAAGGTGGGCGCCACCCACGACTCCAGCCCCAGCCGGCCGACACAGCCCGATCCGTCCACCTCGGGCGGCTCCGCCGGTGTGCCCGAGCCCTTGCCGATCAGCAGCTTGCCGCCCTGGGCGGTGGCCGCCAGGTCGGCGATGGTAACGCTCTTGGTGGGCGATCCCTTGACCCGCACCGTGCTCTCGGCCAGCTCCAGGTCGTCCCGGGACGCCTCCAGAGCCTCCTCGGCCAGCTCCAGCAACTGGTCGCGCACGTCGGTGGCCGCCTCGATCACGGCGCGGCCGTTGTTGAACGTCGTCTGGCTGCCTGATGCCCCGCCGTCCCACGGGCCGGCGTCGGTGTCCTGATAGAGGATCGAGAAGTCCTCCGGTTGCATCCCGAGCACGTCGGCGGCCAGGATCGCAAGCCCCATCACCGCGCCGGTGCCGCACTCCTGCGCGCCCGTGATGATCTGCCCCGAACCGTCGCCGTTCAGCTTCACGTGGGCTCCCGACGGCTGCGCAAACGTCGGCCACCAGCCACAGCCGATACCGATCGCCTCGTCCTCGGGCAGGTCCTTGCCGTATCCGATCATCTCCATCGCGTGCTCGAGGCTCTCGCGCATCCCGATCTTGCCGTACACCTGGCGGGCCGGGCCCTCGTCTCCCTCGACGACCAGGTTCTTGAGCCGGAACTCCGCCGGGTCGATCCCCACCGCGCGGGCGACCTCGTCGGTGTGCTGCTCGACCGCCCAGCACACCTGCGGCGCCGCCGGCGCCCTGACCGAGCCCGAGGGCTGCGTATTGGTGTACGCCAGGTCGGCGTGCAGGTCGACGTTGGGGATGCGGTACGGGCCGTTGGCGTGCATGATCGCCATCTGCGGAAAGAACGGCGCGTCGGCCGAGTAGGCGCCGTTGTCCAGCACCAGCCGCGCTCGCCGGGCGACCAGGGTGCCGTCGTTCATGACGCCGGTCTCCAGCTCGATCACCATGCCCTCGCGGCGATGGTCGGGCGCGATGAACTCCTCCCGGCGCGAGAACACCAGCTTCACCGGCCGGCCGGCGGCGCGTGCCAAGGCGGCGATGTGAGCCTCGTAGTGGAACTCGCACTTGCCGCCGAACCCGCCGCCCAGGTACGGGACGATGATGCGCACCTGGTTCTCGGGGATCTCGAGCGTCTCGGCCACACCGGAGCGGGCGATGAACGGCACCTGCGTGGACGACCACACGGTCACCTTCGAGCCCTGCCACTGGGCGATCACCGCATGCGGCTCGATCGGCACCGCGTGTGACATGTCGGCCACGTAGCGGCCCTTGACCACCGCGTCGGCGGATGCCATCGCGGCATCGGTGTCGCCCTTGGTGATCGAGGAATGCGACGCGTCGTTGCCCCTGCGTACGACCTCGTCGGCCGCGGAGTACGACTCCCAGCCGTCGTGCACCAGCGCGGTGCCGTCGGCCAGCGCGTGCTCGATGTCGACCACCGCCTCCAGCGGCTCGTAGGTGACGTCGATCAGCGCGGCGGCCCGCTCTGCGATCTCGGGAGTCAGCGCGGCCACCGCCGCCACCACATCACCCTCGTAGCGCACGGTGTCGACGGCAAACAGGGTGCGGTCCTGGATGAACGCCCCGTAGCGCACAGCGGGGACATCCTCATGGGTGATGACGGAAAACACTCCGGGCAGCGCCCGGGCTGCGGCGGTGTCGATCTTGACGATCCGCGCGCGCGGGTGGTCGGCGAACCGGAACTTGGCGTGCAGCATGCCTGTCAGGTTCATGTCGGCGGTGTACCGCCCGGCCCCGGTGACCTTCTCTTTGCCGTCCTGCCGAATATGCCGCGTGCCGATGACAGTCGCCAACGTTGCCTCCTGCTCGTCCGTGAGAGTTGCAGGAGTCTACCGACGCCACGGCCTGCGCGAAAGCCTCTTCAGGCTGTTTAGGCGGCGATGTGGGCGGGCTCGCCGGACTGGGCGATCACGGTGACCAGCGCGTCCACCACGCGTGAGTCGTAGATCCGCCCGGCGTACTGGCGCAGCTCCTCGACCGCGTCGCGCATGCCCAGCATCTCGCGGTAGGGCCGCTCCTGGGTCATCGCCAGATACGACTCGCAGGCCAGCAGGATGCGCGCACCGAGCGGGATGTCGTCGCCGCTGAGGCCGCGGGGATAGCCGCTGCCGTCCAGGTGCTCGTGGCTGGCACGCACCACCTCGCGTACCGGCTCCAGCGATGCGCCGGCACCGAGCATCTCCGCGGAGCGTTCAGGATGCTGCTTGATCACGGCCCACTCTTCGTCGGTCAGGGGGCCGTCCTTGGTGATGATGGAGTTCGGCACCATGGCCATGCCCAGGTCGCGAAACCGGCTGGCGGTGGTCAGTTGGGACAGCTCCTCGGCGCTCATGCCAAGCCGTTCGCCCACCTGGCGCACCAACTCGTCCATCTCCGTGTCGACCGCGCTCTGGGAGCGATGCTCGAGCTCGTCGGGGACGGACACCTCCGGCGGCTCGGTGGGAGTTGCCGCGGCGTTCAGCCGCTTCAGCCGCGAGATCACAAACGACGCCGGGATCCACTCCTCGGCGTTGCGGGTGCTGAACGCGAAGCGCAGCACCAGGTCGGTGTCGATCACGAAGATGCCGCCCTGGCGGCGGGTGCGGCCAAGCTTTCGCTCGGTCAGGTCGAGGCGCTGAAATGCCTCGCCGCCGTCGTTCAGCCACTGGGCGATGCCGGCAGCCTCCAGCTGGCGACCGGCGCCGCACTCACCGTGCGAGACGACCACCAGGTGCCCGCCGTAGGTGGCGGCCGAACGGCCCAGCTCCCGCAGCATCGGCAGCCGCGGGTCGGGGGACGTGTCGGCCTCCATCATGGCCAGCACAAGCAGGCCGGGCTCGACCAGGGAGTCGAGTCCGACCGGCTCACCGTCCGGCCTTTTCAGGCCGAACGGCTGGATTGCGGAATCAAGCTGCGGCATCTTCAGCGTCATCGAGCTCGACGTCGGAGTCGGCATCTGTCTCCGACTCACCGCGGGCATCGGTGATGATGCTGCGAAGTGACGAGCCCTGCGAGCGCTCGAAGCCGAACACGTCGACGTCGTCGCGCTGCTCGTCCGACTGCTCGTCGGACTGCTCAGCGGTCTCGGTGTCGGTGTCAGCGGTGGGCTCGGAGTCGGTCTCGCCCTCGGCGTCGACGACGTCCACCTGCTCCTCGGCCACGATCTCGGCATCGGCCTCGGTGTCGGTCTCGACCTCGGTCTGGACGATCTCCTGCACCGGCTCGGGCAGCGCCAGGCTGGCCCGGGCCTGCTCGATGGCACCCAGCACCTGCGACTGCACCTTGTTGGCGTCGGCGACCAGCGCGTCGGCCTCCCGCTTGCGCTCCTCGGCCTCGGCCAGCACCTCGGCGACCCGCGCCTGTGCCTGCGCGTCGCGGTCGGCAAGGGCCTGCTCAAAGCGCTCTCGCTCGGCCTGCAGCTCGGCTTCCAGTGCCGTCCGCAGCTGCTCGCCCTCGCCCTGAGCCTCCTGCACGATGTGCTCGCCGCGTACGCGCGCCTCGTCCAGGTGGGACTTGGCGGCTTCGCCGGCCTCTTCCAGCAGGCGCTCGCGCTCGCGGTGAATCTCCTCCACCTCGAGGTTGGACGCGGCCTTGACCTCGGCCAGCTCGTTCTGGACGAACGCGTCCAGCGAGCTGATGGTGCGCTCCACGGCGTTCTTGAGTCCGTCCAGATCCGCGGACGGGCGGTCGGTGGGCTCGGACAGGGTCTGCTCGACCGGCTGCTCGATCGGAATCTGTGCGACCACAGGCTCGGGAGCCTCGGCCACAGGCATCTCACTCAGCTGATCGGCGAGATCAGCAAGAAACTGATCGACCTCCTCGGGGTTGTATCCCGTGGGGGTGAGAGTGAATGACGCATTTCTGATACTCGCAAGATCGACCATGGAACTGCCTCCTGAAGGGAAACCGGGCGCGGGTGAGGACGGGGGTGCTTCCCGTATCGGCGTCTGGCACCACAGCTTTAGCCCGGGTTCCTCTCACGGGCGATCGCGGCGGGGTAGGCTTGCGGGTCGATGAGCAGTACCAGCGAACGCTCCCGGATCGCCGTGATCGGCGCCGCGTTGGATCTCGGATCGGGGCGCCGGGGGGTCGATATGGGGCCTTCGGCGATCCGCTACGGCGGGCTCGAGGAGCGGCTGGGCGCGCTCGGGCTGGATCGCTACGACCGGGGCAATGTGGGCGCCCCCACGGTTGAGCGGCTCGACCAGGGCGATCCGTCAACGCGCTACTGGGATTCCATCAAGCAGACCTGTGAGGAGCTGGCCCGCGAGGTGACGGAGGTGGTCACGGCCGGCGAGGTGCCGCTGGTGCTGGGAGGCGACCACTCGATTGCGATCGGGACGCTCGGGGGGCTGGCGCGCGCCCACGGCGCACCCGGCGGGGTGGTCTGGGTCGACGCCCATTCCGACATCAACACGCCGGTCAGCTCACCCAGCGGAAACGTCCACGGGATGTCCTTGGCAGTCACGCTGGGGCTCTCCGACGACCAGCGCTTCCGAAGCGACGCCTGGCCGATTCCCTCGGTGCTGGGCGAGCACGCCGTGCTGGTGGGGGTGCGCAGCATCGATGACGGCGAGCGCGAGCATCTGCGCCGGGCCGGTGTGACCGTCTTCAGCATGTACGACATCGATCGCCACGGGATGCACCATGTGATGGAGCACGCCGTGCGGGTGGCGTCGGGCGGCGCCTTCATGCACGTCTCGTTCGACATGGACGTGGTCGACCCCGATCAGGCGCCGGGCGTGGGCACGCCGGTACGCGGCGGCATCACCTATCGCGAAGCCCACCTGGCGATGGAGATCCTGGCCAGCCGTGACCTGGTCACGTCGCTGGAGATCGTGGAGGTCAACCCGGTGCTGGACGAGCACAACGCCACCGGCAGCCTCGCCGTCGAGCTCGCCTGCTCCGCCTTCGGCAAGCGCATCTTGTGAATAAAAGGTGCCTGGCACCTTTTATTCACCGTGGTACTTGCGGCCGATGAGCTCGTCGGGCATGTACTGCTGATCGGCGGCGGCAGCGGGGTCGCTGGGCGGGTAGCGGTAGCCGACGCCGTGGCCCAGGGCCTTGGCCCCAGGGTATGAGCCGTCGCGCAGGTGTGGCGGTGGTCGCAGCGCACCCCGCTCGCGCACGTCGTCGAGCGCCGCCGAGATCGCTCTGTAGGCCTCGTTCGACTTGGGCGCCCGAGCCAGGTAGGCGGCGCACTGGGAGAGGTTGATGCGGCACTCGGGGAGGCCCACGAACTCGACCGCCCGGGCGGTGGCGACGGCCACCTCGAGCGCCTGTGGATCGGCGTTTCCGACGTCTTCGGAGGCGAACACGATCATCCGCCGGGCCAGGAACTTGGGATCCTCGCCGCCGGCGATCATGACCGCCAGGTAGTACACCGATGCGTCCGGATCGGAGCCGCGCATGCTCTTGATGAATGCTGAGATGGTGTCGTAGTGACGATCGCCGCCCTTGTCGTACAAAAGCGGCGCCTTGCGCGCGGCATCCGCCACGTCGTCGGCGGACACCACGCCGTCGGTGGCGATTGCGGCCGCCGCCTCGATGATGTTGAGCGCGTTTCGGCCGTCGCCCCCGGCGGCCGACACGATCGTCTCCCGCACCCCGTCGGCCAGCGACACGTTCAGCTCCGCCGCGCCGCGTTCCACGATCCGGCCCAGCGCGTCGCGGTCGATCGCATCCAGCTGATACAGCTGGCAGCGAGAGAGAAGCGCCGAGTTGACCTCGAAGTAGGGGTTCTCGGTGGTCGCCCCGATCAGCGTCACCAAGCCGGACTCGACCGCCGGCAAGAGCGCGTCCTGCTGGCCCTTGTTGAAGCGATGGATCTCGTCCAGAAACAGGATCGTGCGCTGTCCCGAGGCGCCCAGCCGCTCGTTTGCCTGGGCCAGCACCCGCCGCACATCGGCGACCCCGGTCTGCACCGCCGACAGCTCCACGAAATCCGCCCGCGTGCTGTGGGCGACGATCCGCGCCAAGGTGGTCTTGCCGCTGCCCGGCGGGCCGAAGAAGATCATCGACGGCACCCGATCGGCGGCGATCGCGCGGCGCAGCCCGCTGTCGGGCCCGACCACGTCGGCCTGGCCCTCGAACTGGTCGAGCGTCTGCGGCCGCAGACGCTGTGCCAGCGGGGCGGCTGTGGCCAGTCTGACCTCGGCCGAATCTGAGAACAGGTCGCCTGAGATGGGCTAAAGCCTATACTCGGTCCCATGATCACCACCGACCTGCGCACCGATACCAGCGCCCTGCTTTCGTCGCTGATTCGCATCAACACCACCAATCCACCCGGCAATGAGACCGCCGCCGCCGAGCACCTGGCGGCCCACCTGGCCGAGGCCGGCGTGACCGCCGCTCTGGTCGGCGACGACCCCCAGCGGCAGAACCTGGTCGCCCGGATTCCCGGGCGCGGCACCGGTCCCTCACTGCTGCTGCTCGGCCACACCGACGTGGTCGTGGCCGACCCTGACGAGTGGACGGTGCCGCCCTTCGGAGGCATCGACCGTGACGACTACATCTGGGGCCGTGGCGCCCTGGACATGAAGGGACAGGTGGCCGCCGAGACGGTGGCGTTCGCCGCTCTGGCACGTGAGGGCTGGCAGGGAAACGGCGACCTGGTGCTGTGTGCGGTCGCCGATGAGGAGGTCAGCGTCGGCATCGGCGCGTCGTGGATCGTCGAGGCCCGGCCGGACCTGGTGCGCACCGACTACGTCCTCAACGAAGGCGGCGGCGAGCGGATCGAGTACGACGGCAGGATCGTGTACAACGTCGATGTCGGCGAGAAGATGTGCTCCGCCTTCGAGATCACCGTCCACGGCCGCAGCGGCCACGCCTCCGGGGCGTTCATCTCGGATAACGCCTTGCCCAAGATCGTTCCGGTGATCGAGCGGATCGAGCGGATGACGCGACCCGCGCACGACCTGCCCGAGCTGCGCGCCTTCCTGACCGGGATCGGCGCGGAGGACGCCGACGCCACCGCGCTGGCGCGCCGGGCCCGCGATTCGAACCGGGCGCTGACCGAGGTGCTGGGCCCGATGCTGGGTGCGGTGATCACCCCCACCGGCCTGGAGGCCTCTCCGCGCGCCAGCCTCAACGTCGTTCCCGGGCGATGTGTGCTGCGCTGCGATTGCAGGATCCTGCCGGGCCAGACCCAGGATCAGCTGCGGGCCGCCGTGGCCGCCGCTCTGGACGGGATCGAGCACGACTTCGTGTTCGTGGAGAGCGTCGGCGGTACCAGCTCGCCGGCGGACACGCCCCTGTTCGAGACGATCCAGTCGTTCGTGCCCACGATCGTCCCCGGAGCCGTCGCGGTGCCCACCATCTCGTCGGGGTTCACCGACAGCCACTACTTCCGCGAGGCCTTCGGCAACGTCGCCTACGGCTTCATGCCCAAGCGCACCGATCCGCTCGAGACCTGGCCGCTGGTGCACTCCGGCGACGAGCGGGTGTCCAAGGACGACCTGGAGCTGGCCGCGTCGTTCTTCCTGCACGCCGCACGTACGATCGGGGAGCTGGAATGACCGACGAGCCCGAAGACAAGATCCGCCTGGGCGGGATGGCGCTTCGCAACGGCATCCTGGTGCATAGCTTCGACCACTGGGCGGCCGCTGTGCGCACACCGGCCGGCGAGATCAAGATGGCGTCGGGGCGAAAGCCCGAGCTGCCCGAGGCGCTGGTGGGAACGCCGGTGGTGCGAGGCGTCGCCCGGATGGCCGAGGTGGCGTATCTGCTGCCCACGATCAGGCGGCGGCTGCCCGAGGCCCGGCTGCCGTTCGAGGCCCCGGGCATGGGGGCGGCGCTGGCGGCCTCGGCCCTGATCAGCACGGTGGCGCGGCGCTCGAAGCTGCCGGTGGCGGCTGCCGAGGCGGTCGCGGTGGGGATGTCCCTGGTGCCCGCGCTGATGGCGCTGCGCGGCTCGCAGGTGGCCGGCTACCACGGCGCCGAGCACAAGGCCATCGGCGGCTACGAACAGGACACCGACGCCATCGACGTCACCAAGGAGCACGAGCGCTGCGGTTCGCACATGGTCGGCCCGATGCTGCTGGCAACCGCGGCCGGAAGCACGCTGGTCGCGCGGATGCCGGCGAACCGGCGGGGACCGGCCCGGCTGCTCACCGGTATGGCTGCGGTCGGCGTCGCTGCCGAGACGTTCTCGTGGATGACGCGGCATCCGGACAACCGGCTGGCACGCACGCTCAGCCGGCCCGGCTACGAGCTCCAGCGGGTGGCGGCCACCAGGGAGCCGACCGCCGACGAGCTGGAGGTGGCCAAGACCGCGCTGAACGAGGTGCTGCGGCTCGAGGGCGCCGACCCTGAATGAGCTAGCTCCGGGTTGTAACTTGTCCAGTTGACCGTACGCTTGTGGTGATGCTTTGGATCAACCTCAACGGTTGGCCGGCAACACTCTTGGACGCGTTGCACCACTTCCTGGTCGAGTGGGGCATCTTCATCATCTTCGGGTTGTTGGCCTACTTCTCGTGGAAGCTGGTGCGGTCGATCCCGTCCACCAAGCCCCACACCATCGACCCCCGCGACGACACGCGGGTACGGTGGGCGGACGTTGCCGGCCTCGAGGAGCCGCGCATGGAGCTCGAGGAGATCGTGGAGTTCCTGTCCGATCCCGCCCGCTTCGAGAAGCTGGGCGCGCGCGTCCCCAAAGGGGTGCTGCTGCACGGCCCTCCCGGCACCGGCAAGACGCTCCTGGCCAAGGCGGTCGCCGGTGAGTCGGGCGCCAACTTCTACTTCCAGAGCGCCTCGGCCTTCGTCGAGATGTGGTCGGGACTCGGTGCAGCCCGCATTCGCAAGCTGTTTGCCACCGCCCGCGAGAACCAGCCCGCGATCGTCTTCATCGACGAGCTGGACGCGGTCGGCTCCAAGCGGGTCGGCGGCAGCAACAATCGGGAGCACGACCAGACCCTGAACCAGCTGCTGGTGGAGCTGGACGGCTTCGACGAGCACGACCGGCTGGTGGTGGTGGCCGCATCCAACCGGCTCGAGGATCTCGACCCGGCGCTGCTGCGTCCCGGGCGGTTTGACCGGCACGTGCTGATCAGCCCGCCCGACCTGGTCAGCCGCGAGCAGATCCTGGGCGTGCACACCCGCAATAAGCCTCTGGCGTCAGACGTGCGCCTGAAGGAGCTGTCACGCCAGACCGCTGGGCTGACCGGCGCCGACATCGCCAACATCTGCAACGAGGCGGCCATCTCTGCCGGCCGCGCGGGACGCGACCGGCTGGCCTACGCCGACTTCTCGCATGCGCTCGAGCGGGTCGTGGCCGGCCTCGAGCAGCGCAAGCTGATTACCGAGAAGGAGAAGCGGGTGATCGCCTATCACGAGGCCGGGCACGCGCTGATCGCCCACCTCACCAGCGAGGAGATCCACAAGGTCACCATCCTTCCCCGCGGGCGCGCCCTGGGGATGATGATGCGCCTGCCCGAGGAGGACCGGCACATGGCCTCCGAGGACGAGCTGGAAGACTGGCTCAAGATCAGCCTGGGCGGGCGGGCCGCCGAGCAGGTGGTGTTCGGGCGGATCACCAACGGCGCCGCCTCCGACCTCGATCACGCCACCGCCATCGCCCGCATGATGGTGTTCGACTGGGGCATGGGCGCGACCACCCGCTCGCTGCAGATGCGCGCCGACGACACCACGCTGTCGGAGGAGACCAAGCAGATGCGCGACCGCGACCTGCGCGAGATCACCGAGCGTGCGCTGATCTGGTCGGTGCGGATGGTGGCCGACCACCGTCCCCAGCTCGACCGGATCGCGCAGGCGCTGCTGGAGCGCGAGACGCTCACGCGCAGCGACATCGAAGAGCTTCTGAGCGACCTTCAGCCGGTGTCGGCTGCGTCCCGCCAGATCGGGGTGGAGATCGTCCCGGGCGAGGTCGTGGAGCCGCCGCCACAGCTCCTGCCGGCGCTGCGGATCAGCCCTGCTCCCGACGACACGCCCGCCCCCACGGACTAGCGAACTCTAGGGCGCGGGGTCTTCCGCAGGAAGCTCCTCCGCCACCGTCTCGACCGGCTCGTCGTCGTCGTCGTCATCGTCCTCGTCGGTGTCCGCATCGCCCTTCAGCTCGGTGATCTCGGCCACCTTCTCGTCGATCTGGCGGCGGAGATCCTCGATCTTGGCCGCGGCGCCGGCCAGCTCGCCGGAGCGCTCGGCCAGCGCATTCTGCGCGTACAGGCCGTAGGTGGTGCGGCCGAACTCGGTGAGCGCGTCCTTCTCCTCACCCTTGAGCGTGCGCAGCTGCATCTGCAGCTGGCCGGTCTTGGCAGTCTCCTGCGTCTTCTCGGCAACGGTCGATGCCACGTCCATCGCCTGCACCTTGAGTTTGTCCAGGAATTCCATGTACCCCCCCGGGGTCGGAAGTCTCGTAACATGCGGGCGCGATGCACCCGCTCTCCGTTCATCATATCGGGCATGCTGTGACCGACCTCGACACCGCCATCGGCACGTACCAGCGGCTGCTGGGGGCGGTGCTGGAGCACCGCGAGACGGTGGAGGAGCAGGGCGTGGAGGCGGCGTCGATGCGCGTGGGGGATTCGCGGATCGAGCTGCTCGCCCCGCTCGGTGCAGACACGCCGGTCGGCCGGTTTCTGGAGAAGCGAGGTCAGGGGATGCACCACGTGGCCCTGGAGGTGACCGACCTGCGGGCCGCACTGGCGGACGCGGCCGCGGCCGGCGCCGAGCTGATCGACAGCGAGCCGCGGGTGGGGCTGTTCGGGCTCGAGGTGGCGTTCATCCACCCCGAGAGCGTCGACGGAGTGCTGGTGGAACTGGTGTCCCAATCGAGAACTGGAGCAGAACATGGCTGACGACGTGACCCGCATCGAGATCGGCTTCGAGGGTGGGCTGATCGCGGGCTTCAAGCTGACCGAGGCCGAGTGGTCGAAGCTGTCCGCAGGGCTGCCCGCGGGCGGAATGGTGACCGTCACCGCCGACGACGGCACGGACGTCTACGTCGACGTCTCCAAGGTCGCCTACGTCAAGCGCGAGCCGCGGGTCAGCAAGGTCGGGTTCTGAACCGGCCGTGGCTCGACCGGGCGGCGGTGGCCTACACCACCGCCGGAAACTACGGCGTCTGCTGGGTCCTGGCCGGGGCGCTGGCGGGGCGCCCGCTGCGCTCCGCCGCCACCGTCTGGGGGACGCTCGGCGCCAACTACGGCATCAAGCTGCTGGTCGGCCGTGAGCGACCAACGGGTGACGGTGCGGCCATGATCAAGCTGCCCCGCTCGCCGTCGTTTCCCTCCAGCCACGCCGCCACCTCGGTGGCCGGCGCGATCGTGCTGTCCCAGGCGGCTCCCCGGTTGACTCCGGTGTGGGCAGCCGCCGCGGCGGTGATGTGCGTCAGCCGGGTGCACGTCGGTGCTCATCACGCGAGCGACGTGGCTGCCGGAGCGGTTGTCGGCGCAATCGGAGGCGCGGTCGGGGCGGCGGTCTGATGGCGGGGCTCGAGGTCGGCTTGGTGGGGCTTCCGAACTCCGGCAAGTCGACGGTGTTCAATGCGCTCACCGGCGGCGGCGCGGTGGTAGCTCCACACATGTTCTCGACCACCGAGTCGATGACCGCGCTGGCGGACGTGCGCGACCCCCGGCTGGCGCAGCTGACCGAGCTGTCGCACTCCGAGAAGACCGTGCCCGCCCAGCTTCAGGTCGTGGACATCGCCGCACTGGTGCGCGGCGCCTCCACCGGCGAGGGCCTGGGCAACCAGTTTCTGGGCAGCATCCGATCGACCGATGCAGTGCTCCACGTGGTGCGGGCGTTCCAGGATGAGGCCGTGGCCCACCCCGCCGGGCGGGTCGATCCGCTGGACGACGCCGAGACGATCGAGTTGGAGCTGATCCTGGCCGACCAGGAGGGGATCGAACGGCGCCTGCAGCGGGTGGCCAAGACCGCCAAGAGCGGCGATCGTGACGCCGCGGCCGAGCAGGCGGCGCTGGAGCAGCTGACCGCCTGGCTGGATCAGGGCCATCCCGCCCGCTCGGCGGGGGTCGATGTCCCCGACTCGGTCGACCTGCTGACGGCCAAGCCGACGCTGTACGTGGCAAACGTCGACGACAGCGGCAATCCCGAGGCGGTCGAGCAGCTCACCGCCTACGCCCGCGAGCGGGGCACCGAGTGCATCGCCATCAACGGCAAGATCGAGGCCGAGCTGGCCGAGCTTCCGGCCGACGAGGCGGAGGCCTTCCTGGATGACCTCGGGATCGAGCAGCCCGCACTGGATCTGATCAGCCTGGCGGCCTACCGGCTGCTCGACCTGATCCCGTTCTTCACCACCGGCCCCAAGGAGACCCGCGCCTGGACGATCCGGCGCGGCCAGAACGCCCAGCGGGCCGCCGGCCGGATCCACTCCGACCTGGAACGCGGGTTCATCCGGGCCGAGGTGGTGCCGACCGAGCAGCTGCTCGAGGCCGGCTCCGAGGCCGAGGCCAAGAAGCGGGGCTGGGTGCGGGTCGAGGGCCGCGACTACATCGTCGCCGACGGCGACGTGCTGAACGTGCGCTTCAACGTGTAGACGGGATACCCCGTCTGCTCAGAACATCTCCCCGACGCGGGCGTCGAGGGCGTTTGCCTGGTACAGCGCCACCGCCTCGGGAGTCTCCTGGCGGCGCGACTCGAGCGGCCCGTGGTGGCTGGCCACGGCGTTGATCAGCTTCAACAGCGTCGCCTGATCGAGATCGGTGTCAGCCGCGGCGGCATCGATCATGCGCACCCCGGCCAGCACGTGGCCCAGCAGCCTGCCTTCGTCCGACACCGCGATCGTGACTCCACCCGTGAACGTCTCGGTGCGGCCGAGGTCGTGCAGGAGCGCGGCTGCGGTCAGCAGGTCGGGGTCGAGCCGCGGGTGGAGCTGGGCGGTCTCGCGGCACAACGATGCCACCGCCACGGTGTGCTCCAGCAGGCCGCCGGCATAGGCGTGGTGGGTCTCGGCGGCGGGGGCGTTTCGCATCTTCGCGCGGATCTGCTCGTCGTTGAGGAAGCGCGCCACCAGCGCGTGCAGTCCCGGGTGGTGGATCTCACCGCCCAGGAACTCCAGAAAGCCGTCCAGCGTCTCGGCGTCGCGGCGCGATCCCGGCACCAGCTCCAGCGGGTCGCCGCCGTCGATCTTCTGCATGTCGCGCACCGCGATCTGGAGCCGGCCGGAGTACGACTCGACCCGCCCCAGCACGCGCACCGTGTCGCCTTCGGCGAATCGCGCGCCCAGCACGTTGACGTCATTCCACACGACGCCGGGCACCCGGCCGGTGCGGTCGGCCAGCTCCACGCTCAGGAACGGATCGCCGCTGCGGGTGCGGCGCGTCTGTTTGCGCTGGACGGCGAAGGTGGCATCGATCACCACGCCTTCGCTGAGATCCGCCACGTAGGTGCCTCCGGCCATGCGGGACACTCTATATAGACTGCCCCTCGATGGCCGAGACTCCGCAGCAGCCGACAGCGCTCGAGCCGCTCCGTGCGCTTCGCTACGACCAGGCCCGGGTCGACCTCGCCGGGGTGGTCGCCCCGCCCTATGACGTGATCTCTCCGGCCGACCGGGAGCTCTACCTGCAACGAGATCCGCACTCGGTGGTCAACCTGATTCTGCCCGAGAGTCCTGTGCATGCCGCCGATCTGCTGCACGAGTGGCGGCGCGACGGCGTGCTTGCACGCGACGTCGAGCCGGCCATCTGGTGGCACGAGCAGCGGTTCGTCGGCCCCGACGGTTCTGAGCGAAGCCGCGCCGGGTTCCTGTCGGCGGTGCGCCTGTGGCCGTACGACAGCGGCCGGGTGCGACCGCACGAACAAACCCACGCCTCCGCCAAGCAGAACCGGCTCGACCTGATCCGCGCCACCCGCACCAACCTGTCGCCGATCTTCGGGCTGTACGACGATCCCGACGGCGGGCCGCGCACGGCGCTGGCGGGTGTGGCCGAACGGGCGCCGGACATGCGCGTGCTCGACGGCGACGGCACCGACCATCGCTTCTGGGCAGTCACCGATCCGGCCGCCATCGCAGCCACGCAGGCGGCGCTGGCCGACTGCGAGATCCTGATCGCCGACGGCCACCACCGGTATGAGACCGCCCTCAACTACCAGCGGGAGCGGCGCGAGGCCGACGGCAATCCGTCCGGCGACCGGCCCTACGACTTCATGCTGATGTACCTCGCCAACCTCCACGGCGAGGGGCTCTCGATCTTTCCCACCCATCGGGTGGTGATGGGCGCCCGCGAGCTGACCCCCGACCTGCTCCACGCGTTCGCGGTGCGGGAGCTGACCACCACGCCGGCTGAGCTCGAGCGCGAGCTGGCGGCGATCCCGCCCGAGACGATCGCGTTTGGCGTGTGGCGCGGCTCCCACCGCCCGGCGCTTCTGTGCACGCTCAAAGACCGCTCGGCGGTGATGATGGCGATGTCCGGCTCGCCGGCCGCGGTTCGCAAGATCGACGCGGCAGTGCTGGAGTCGGTGATCCTGGCGCCGATGCTGGGCCTGCTCGAGGATCCCGACCAGTTCGGGACGACCGACGCGGTGCGGTACGTGCGCGACCTGGACACCGCCGTCGGCTTCGTCGACGCCGGCGACTCGGCGGCCGCCTTCCTGCTGCGCGCCCCGACCGTGCCGCAGGTGCAGGAGGTCGCACGGGCCGGCCGGGTGATGCCGCAGAAGTCGACCTACTTCTACCCAAAGCTGTATTCCGGGTTTCTGTTGAACCCACTCGAGGATTGATGCGGGCCGACTGGCTGGGGTTCTGCCGCGACGTCGCCTCAGACGTGGAGGCTGTGCTGCTGCGGTATCCCACCCGCGACGACCGTGAGCCGGTGGTGGGCCAGGGTCGCGGCGGTGACGATACGACCGTGATCGACAAGGAGGCCGAGCGGGTCGCGGTTGCCCGGCTGGAGGCGCTCGAAGCGAAGGGGATCGGCTTTCTGCTGGTCTCCGAGGAGCTGGGCGAGCGCCGTTTCGGAGACCCCGAGAGTCCCTGGATCGTGGTGCTCGATCCGATCGACGGCTCGCTCAACGCCAAGCGCGGGCTGCCGTTCTTCTGCATCTCGATCGCCTTCGCCGACGGGCCGACGCTGGACGACGTGCGATTCGGCTTCGTCAAGGACTTCGGCTCGGGCGAGGAGTGGGTCGCCGAGGCCGGCGCGGGAGCAACCGTCGACGGCCGTGCCCTGGGCGGCGTGCGGCCCAAGGAGCGGCTGGGGATCGTCGATCTCGAGGCCACCACGGCGGCGCTGGTGGCCGATGCCGCCCAGCGCCTGGACGGGCACGTCGGCCGCATCCGGCTGCTGGGCGCGCTGGCGCTGGCGCTGTGTCAGATGGCCGACGGGCGGCTGGACGGCGTGGCCACCCTGAAGCCGTCGCGCTCGGTCGATCTGGCCGCCGCCGCGCTGATCGTGCGCGAAGCCGGCGCGACGCTGCGGACGGTGGACGGCGACGTGCTCACGCTCGACCTCGACAGCCGTTCGCGGACTGTGGCCGCCCGCGACCCCCAGTGGGCAGAGACACTGCGGTCGCTGGTGTACGGCGATCTCTAGACTTCACTCGATGATTGCCCAGGATGAGATTCGCGAGGCCCTGGTTGGGGTGATCGACCCCGAGATCCGCCGCAGCGTGGTCGAGCTCGACATGGTGCGGGGCGTCGACGTCGCCGGCGCCCATGTGGACGTGACGATCGCGCTGACGGTCGCCGGCTGTCCCATGAAGGCCGACCTCGAGCACCAGGTGAAACAGCGGGTGGGTGCGGTCGCCGGAGTCGAGACGGTGGGAGTGTCGTTCGACGTGATGACGCCGGCCGAGCGCACGGCGCTGCGCACCCGGCTACAGGGCGCCGGCGGCGGCGAAGCACCGGCCGCGGGTGGCAAGAAGCCGATCACCCTGCCCCCGCATGCATCGGTGATCGCGGTCGCCTCGGGCAAGGGCGGGGTGGGCAAGTCGTCGCTGACCGCCAACCTGGCCGCGTCCCTGGCCGCCGGCGGCGCCGAGGTCGGTGTGATCGATGCCGACATCTACGGCTACTCGATCCCGCGCATGCTGGGCATCTCGCAGCGTCCCGTGGTGGTCGACGGCATGATCGTGCCGCCGGTCTCCAACGGCATCAAGATCATGTCGATCGGGTTCTTCGTCGATGCCGACGCCGCCGTCCTGTGGCGCGGCCCGATGCTGCATCGGGCGCTGGAGCAGTTCCTCACCGACGTCTACTGGGGCGATATCGACCATCTCGTGGTCGACATGCCCCCCGGCACGGGCGATGTCGCCATCTCCCTCGGGCAGCTGTTGCCGTCACCCCAACTGGTGCTCGTCACCACTCCCCAGAAGGCCGCGCAGGCGGTTGCCAAGCGCGCCGCTGAGGTGGCTGACAAGACCGGGATGCGGCTGACCGGAGTGATCGAGAACATGAGCTATGCGGTGTGCTCTTGCTGCGGTGAGCGCACCCACCCGTTCGGCCAGGGCGGAGGCGCTGAGCTGGCGTCCGACCTCGACACCGATCTGCTCGGTCAGGTGCCGCTGGACGAGCGCCTGCGCGAGTGCGGCGACAGCGGCGAGCCGCTGGTGATCTCACAGCCCGACTCGCCGGCGGCCGTCGCGATCACCGGCATCGCCGCAACTCTGGCCGACCGCCTCGCCCCCAAGATTCCCGCAGCCACCCGCATCAAGCGCCCGCTGACTGTGTTGTGAATAACGGTGCCCAGGCACCGTTATTCACCCGAACGCCCGGAGTGAATAATTGGTGCCTGGCACCAATTATTCATCTGACTGGTGGCGGAGGAGGCGGAGCACGACGGGGTCGACGCGGCCGGGGTGAAGCCGCTCCTCCAGGTTTTCGATGTCGGCCCACGCTTCCAGGGCGGCCGCGGGCGGCCCGGTGTAGCCGAGCAGCGACAGCCGCTGGGAGAGCTCACCCTCGACCTGCTCCAGCGGAATCAAGTCGGCTTCGGGGGTCGACCCGAACAGCAGGTCGTGGATCGAGTACAGCCGCTGCAGCTCCTCGATCGGGTCGGGGTGATCGTCGATCCGCAGGTCGACGAGGATGTCGCTCGTGCCGCCGTAGCCGCCGCCGGCCTGCCGCACAATCACACATGCCGACTGGCGTCCGCGGCGATCGCCTCCGGCCGCGTCGCCGGCCGCCAGGGCAGCCAGCAGGCGCTCCACCAGCGGCCCTGCGGTCGACTCGAACGTGTCGGCCAGGGCAGCCACGACTGCTTCCCCGGCCAGCAGGTTGCCCTGAGCCGCATAGCCCGCACCGGTGCGATGGCCGGCCCAATCGAGGCAGGCCTCGCCCGTAAACGCTGCACTGCCGCCGGCGGCATCGACGACGCCGAGCTGCCGATCTGCGGCCTGGCTGTCGGCTCCGATCAGGCGATCCACCACCTCCTGCGCCGAGTGCCCGTCGCGCAGCAGCTCGATCCCTGCAGGGCCGTAGCCGACGTTGGCCAGCGCCTGGGTGGCGACCCCGCCGACGTCACCGGCCGCCCACGGCACCAGCGCGCCGACCGCCAGGAACTTGGACGCGACCGTCACCCCCCACTGCCGCGCCTCCAGGTCGCAGGCGACCAGCGAGAACGTCATGAAAGCGTGTCTCCCGGCGCCAGCTCCTCCACCTCCACACCCTCAACACCGCGGGCTGCCAGCTCGTCGCGCAGCGCCCCGGGCGTACCCACCAGCGCCGGGAAGGTGCCGTAGTGCATCCCCAGCACCCGCTTGACTCCCAGGAGCTCCACCGCCTTGGCGGCTTCCAAGGCCCCCATCGTGTAGAAGTCGCCGATGGGCAGCATCGCCAGGTCGGGCCGGTACAGCTCTCCGATCAGCGACATGCCGGCGAACACCGCCGTATCGCCGGCGAAATAGATGCGATACCCGTCCTCGAGTGTGATCACGAAACCCGCCGGATCGCCCGTGTACACGATGTTTCCGTCGGCGTCGGTCATGCTGGACGAGTGAGTGGCGTTGGTCATCGTCACCCGGATGCCCTCGACCTCCGTGGTGCCGCCCTTGTTCGATCCCGACGGCGTTCTCGACCCCCAACGAGCCGAGGTAGCCGGCCAGCTCGGCGATCGCGACAACCGCCTTGGGCTGCTTCTCTGACGCCAGCCGCACCACGTCGCCGGTGTGATCGGCGTGGCCGTGTGAGACCAGCATCACGTCGATGGCGCCGGGGTCGCTCATACCCTCGGGCGTGGCCGGGTTACCGGTCATCCACGGATCGAGCATCACCCGCAGTCCGCGCGGCGTTTCCAGCAGGAATGTGGAGTGGCCGAACCAGGTCAGCTTGGCGCCGTTGTCAGAGTGCCATCGATGCTCCTTCAGTCGAGGTATCTGAGGGAATCTAGATCACCCGCGCCGCTTCGGCAGGAACTCCCACGGCGGCGGCGAACACGCACACATGCGGTATGTCACAGCTGCTCGAATTGCGGTCTTGGGGTCGGCCCTGGCACTGGTTGCGTTCGTGCTCCCGGCGGGGTTCGGCCTCTACCTCACGCTGCTCGCCGCGGCCGTGCTTCTGGGCGCGGGATTCATGGCCTACATGACGGCGGTCGAGCGGCCGTCGGCGATGGCCGCGACCGATCTGGTGGCCTGCGCCGTGATTGCCATGCTGGTGCTGGCGGACGCATCCCTGCGGTTCCCGTCGGTGGTCGACTCCTCCGTTCCCGGCGCATCGATGGCGCTGGCAAAAGTGGCTCTGGCACTCGCCCTGGCCACGGCCGTGGCGCCGTTGTTCGCGCCCCTGCTGAGGCTGGTCACGGGCGGTGCCTCCACCGGCCGCTCGGAGGTCGGCCGCTGTGCTGCAGCGGTCGGCCAAACGGTGGCGACGACTGATTGACACAGCTTTTTGACCGGAGCCCTTCAGGTGGGGGCGCTCCCGACCGATGATCTCGGCAGATGTGGGATTTCTCTTCGAGCTGGAAACCTTCTGACGACGCTGACGGTGACGACGAGGCGCGCGCGCCTCGCGAGCAGCGCGCGGTCGCCCGAGTCCGTCGGAGAGGACGCGGTGAGCGAGCACCTGCCGAGCGACGTCGATCCCGACCCCGCGGAGGAGCCCGAGATGGTCGAGGAGCCCGAGCCCTTCAGAGCCTTCGGAGCCGGTCGAGGAGCGGCCCACACTGCCCCGCTGGGAGCCGTCGGTGGCGTCGGTGAGTCACCATCCCGAGCCGGAGCCGAGCCGGACGAAGACGAGGACGAGGCCAACCTCATGTTCTCGCTGCCCGACCTGCCCCAGCGCGAGGGTGACCTGCGGCCGGTCGATCCGATCGCAGCGTTCGACGAGGAGTTCTCGACGACGTCCGCCGACCGCGCGTCCGATCTGTTCGGAGACCGCGACGCGGAACCCGCTCCATGGGATCAGCCCGTCGAGGCCGACGATCCTGAGCCCGCTTCGCCGGCCGCTGACCCCGACGAGCCACCCCTGTTCTCGGCGTTCTCCCCGGCCACAGAGCCCGCTCCGCCGGCAGGAACCGACCTACCAGCCGCAGCATGTGGCCCCGTCGCCGCTGCCGGAGTCCGCTCCCGTGCTGTCGTTCCGAGCCGAGTCGGCTCCGCTCGAACAGCGCTTCCTGGGGATGCTGGGCGAGCTGCCCAGCACCATCAGCGTCTTCTCCCCCACCGGCGGAGTCGAATACCTCCAGATCACCCGCCTCGATGACATGGGCCGTGTGATCGCCTACGGGCCGGAGGAGTTCACCGACGAGGGATTCGAGATCACCGCCGAACTGCGCGACGCCCAGGGCAGTGGGTACGACATCGAGTCTGACCGTGTCGGAGAGCTACTTTCAGGCCGGCGATCGGGCGCTTCTGCACATGACGCGTGGCTGACATCATCGAGCGCACGGGCGAGCGGGAAACGCCGCGAGCGCCGGTATCCGAGCGCGCCGAGGCCACCATCAGGTACTCGGCGGTGCTGCCCGAGAAGTCCGCCCTGGAGGTGCGAGTGGCGGACGTGTCGGCGCGTGGAGTCGCGCTGCTGGCCGAGAAGGCCGTGGCCGTCGGCGACACCATGCGGGTGGATGCGATCCTCAACGGCCGAAACGTGATCATGGACGTGCGCGTCGCGCGCGTCGACCCCGCAGCATTCGGCCGCTATCGCATGGGCTGTGAGATCACCTGGATCGGCGCCGGAGACCGTGCCTTCCTGGCCGACCTGGCAGCGGTTTCCCGATCGGGTAGTCCCGACGAGCGCCGGCCGGAGACGACCGACGTGCTCAAGGAGAGCCGCACCGAGCGATCGCCGCTGCACGAGCGATTCGGCCGCTGACACACGGGGTGTGACGCCTGACGGTTGCATGACGTCAGAAATGATGTCATACTGACGTCATGAACATGTCACCACACGTCGACGCCGTGCGTGCCGATCTTGCGGCCGCCGCCGAGCTCGGCGACGACGACCTCAAAAGCGCTGCCGCCCGCCTCGGCCGGGCGCTGGATTCCTCCGTACGCATGCGTATGCAGGAGGTGCTCGGTGAGGCCGTGCACGAGCTCAACGGTCAGCTGGAATCGAGTCGGGTCGAGCTGCACCTGGCCGGAGACAGCATCGCCCTGGCGTTCGTCGGCGACGACGACTCGGCCAGCGCCAGAACCCGCGGTCGACGACACCATGACAGCCCGGATCACGCTGCGGCTGCCGGAAAAACTCAAGACCCAGGCCGAGGATGCGGCCGCCCGCGAGGGCGTCTCCACCAACACCTGGCTGGCGCGGGCCGTCGCCCAGGCGGTCGGCAAGCGCGCACCTGCACGAGCCGGCCGCCGCGTGACCGGCTATGCCCAGAGCTGAAAAGGAGTTCCCATGACCACTCATCCAACACCCACCGCGCCCAGGCTCGACCTGCGGATCCCGTCGGGCTCGATCGAGATCGAGCTGGAGGAACGCGACACGACCACCGTCGAGCTGACGGCGATCTCCGCCGGGGACGCTGCCCAAGCCGCCATCGACGCAACCAAGCAGGAGCTTCGTGACTCCGGCGGTCAGCTCGAGATCGTGGTGCACGCACCGGAACGCTCGGGCAAGCTCCGCTTCATCGGGCGCCAGCCCGAGCTGCGATTGCGGATCACCGCGCCGCTCGGCTCGAGCATCCGCGCCTCCACGATCACCGCCGACTTCCACTGCTCCGCGGGATCGCAGGACGTCACCTGCAAGACCATCTCCGGAGACATCAGCGTGGGCGACGCCGCCGGCGCGGTCAAGATCGAGTCCACCAGCGGGAATCTCCACGCGGGCACGGTCGGCGGACGGATGCAGGCGGGGTCGATGTCAGGCGACATCTCCGCCGGCGCGGTCGGTGCCGATTCGCGCGCCCGCACCATGTCCGGCTCGGTCTCGATTGCCGCCGCGGCCGGATCGGTGAAGGCCTCGAGCATGTCCGGCGACATCGAGGTGGGCGGCCTGGTCACCGGAGATGCCGACCTCAGCTCCATGTCAGGAGACATCGAGGCGGCGGTGGTTCCGGGCGTGCGCGTGTACCTCGACCTGAAGACGCTGTCGGGTGATGCCCACTCGCACCTGGACCCCGCCGACGAGGGGGCGGGTACCGGTCCCCAGCTCACGCTCAAAGCCGAGACCAAGAGCGGAGACGTCACGGTCAGCCGGGCGGCGACACCGGTGGGTGCGTGAGCACGATCTCGCCGATGTTCGGCGCTCAGCAACTCGATCACCATTCCACCCATCAGCTCGTGATACAGCTCGGCCGCCACCTCGTCTGACCGCCGGCAGCCTTCCTGGTCCAGGAAGGTCGACGCGGACACCACCCGCCCGCCGTCGTCGAGCCAGATCCGATAGCTGACGAAGCCCTCGATCTGCTCCAGCCGCGGCAGCAGCTCCACCTTGATCCGTGGCATCGCGCGGCGGTACTCGTCGGCATCGAGTCGGTACTGGCGAATACTGGCGTACATCGGTTCCTGCGATTCCGGAGCCGGGTGGAGTGGTCAGCCGAACAGCGAGTTGCCGGCGGTGCGGGCGAGGTCGATCAGCGGTGACGGCACGATGCCGGCAACCAGCACGGCGATCGCGGCGACCGAGGCACTCAGGGCCAGCAGCCTGAAGGCGGTGGTGGAGGAGGGCAGCTCGGCTGTCTCGGCGGCGTCCCGCTCGTACAGGGCCAGCGGGATGCGGAGGTAGTAGAGCAGCGCCACCATGGTGGCGATCACGCCGATCACGGCCAGATACGTCTGATCGTTGTCGACCGCCGCGGAGAAGATGTAGAGCTTGCCGATGAACCCGCCGCTGGGCGGGAATCCGGCCAGCGACAGCATGCACACCAGCATGGCAGCGCCCAGCCAGCGGTGACGGAAGCCCCAACCCGAGAAGTCCGAGACCAGCACCGGCCGGCCGATCTGGCGCTCGCGCACCGCCACGATCGCAAACGCGCCCACGTTCATGGCGGCGTACACGGTCAGGTAGTAGAGCATCGCGCGGCTTCCCAGCGGGCTGTCGGCGGCCACCGCCGTCAGCAGGAAGCCGGTGTGGCCGACGGTCGAGTACGCCAGCATCCGCTTGACGTTCTGCTGGCGCAGCGCGCCCAGGTTCCCGACCACGAACGACACGATCGCGATCGCGGCCACGCCGTTTGACCACACCTGCGACTGATCGGGGAAGGCGGTCACCAGCACCCGCAGGATCACGACCAGCGCGATCGCCTTGGTGGCGGCCGACATGAAGGTCGTGACCGGAGTGGGGGCGCCCTCGTAGGCATCCGGCGTCCACATGTGAAACGGCGCCGCGTTGGCCTTGAACCCGAGGCCCACGATCACCATTGCCAGGCCGGCCAGCAGCACCACGTCGCTGTGGTCGCCGCCGCGCATGGCCGCCGCGATCCGATCGAACTCGAGCTGGCCGCTGGCGCCGTACACCAGTGCCGAGCCGTACAGCAGGAAGGCCGCGCCCACCGAACCGATGATCAGGTATTTGAGTCCAGCCTCGATCGAGGTGATCTCGTCCGTCTCGATCGCGACCAGCACGTACAGCGCGATCGAGAACAGCTCCAGCGCGACGAACAGGATCACGAAGCTGTTGGCCGAGGCCAGCAGCGCCATCCCGCCGATGGCGAACAGCAGCAGCGCGTAGTACTCCACAGCCCGGCGGTGGATCGCCCCGCCCGCCCCGAACGAGACGCACACCGTCAAGATGCCGGCGGCGAAGATGATCAGCTGCGCGCCGGCGCCGAACGCATCGATCCGCAGGGTGTTGTCGAAGCTGTAGTGGGCGACGTCGCCGAACTGCAGGGCCGAGGCCACGCCCGCACCGATCAGCGCCACCGCCGCCCAGGCGGGGGCCAGCCAGGCAACGACTCGATCGGGCAGGAACACCCCGACCAGCAGCACCAGCGATGCCGCCACCACCAGGATGATCTCGGGCGCGATCGCGGTCAGGTCGACGGGAATCAGACTCATCCGCCGTCACCTCCACCGTTCTGGCCGCCGGGCGTGGTCAGGTACGACGTGGGGATCACGGGGTGGTAGTCCTTGACCCGGTTCATCACGCCGAACGGGTAGACCGTCATCGCCAGCAGGATCACGATCAGCGGTACGGCGATCATCAGCTCGTGCGGACGCAGATCGGCCGTCTCGTCGGTCACCCGCTCACCGTCTTGGCCGTACGCCAGCGCCGAGATCCAGCGCAGCGCATACATCGCCGCCAGCACGATCGCGCAGGCCGCCACCGCCCCCAGCCAGGCCTGCTGCTGAAACGCGCCGATCAGGATGTACAGCTCGCTCACGAATGCGCTCGAGCCGGGCACCGCCAGCATGAACATGGCCGCGATCAAAAGCACCGTCGAGAACCGCGGCCGGCCGTTGGCGAGGCCGCCCAGCCAGCGGAAGCCGTCCTTGCCGGCGCGCAGCTCGATCAGGCCGATCACCAGGAACGCCGCCAGCGACACCAGGCCGTGGTTGACCATCTGGAAGATGGCGCCGGTCGACCCGTTGTCGTTGAGGGCGAAGATCCCGATCACGATCAGGTTCATCTGTCCCAGCGAGGAGTAGGCCACCACACCGCGGGCGTCGGCCTGCCGGAATGCCAGCAGCGAGCCGTACAGCAGCCCCACCAGCGCCAGCCCCAGGAACAGCCACCGCCAGTCGTGGGCCGGCCCTGGGAACATCGGCAGGCAGAACCGCAGCAGGCCGTAGGCGCCGGCCTTGGAGATCACTCCCGAGAGCAGGGCGGTCGTCTCCGGCGCCGACTCCCGGTAGGCCGCGGGCATCCACCCGTGCAGCGGGAAGAGCGGCGCCTTGATGCAGAAGGCGGCGGCGAAGAAGAAGAAGATCCAGGCGGCTCCCGAGTGCACCTGGGACACCTCGAAGGTGTGGTAGCGGATGCCGATGGCGGCGATCGCGACCAGCATCAGCAGCGATCCCACCATGGTGTAGATCACAAACCGGATGGTTGCCGCCCGCCGGCCCTCGCCACCCCACACGGCCATGAGGATGAACAGCGGGATCATCATCACTTCCCAGCCGACGTAGAACAGCACCAGATCCTGGGCGGTGAAGAGCAGCACCAGGGCGGCCTCGAGCAGCAGCACCAGCCCGTAGTAGGCCCGCGGCCGATCCCGCCCGGCGCGGATGCCGGCGCCCACCGAGGCGGCGATGCCGACGGCGGTCAGGAGCATCATGAACAGGCCCAGCCCGTCCATCCCGACGTGGTAGCGCACGGGGGTGCCCAGCACGAAGTCGGAGATCCACACCTTGTCGGTGACGAACTGCATGCCCTGTCCGGTGGAGAACTGGGCCAGCGCGACGGCGCCCACCACGATCTCGGCCAGCGTTGCCGCCAGCGCGAACACTTCGACGTGGAGGCGGCTGAACGGCGCCACCGTCAGCACTGCTGCGGCCACCAGCGGGATCAGGATCAGGATCGTGGTGATCACAGGTTGGCCTTCGTCAGGAAGTACACGGCCAGCAGCGCGGCGCCGGCGACCAGGGTGACGGCGTAGCTGCGCACCAGGCCGGTCTGGGCGGCCGCCACTCCCCGCGAGACGCTGCGCACGGTGATCGAGAGCACCGTGATCGACCCCCAGATCAGGTAGCGCTCGACCCACCGGTAGAGGCCGACCGCGAGCGCGGCGAACGGGGCGTAGCCGATGCGGTCATACAGCTCGTCGAAGTAGAACTTGTGCTCGGCCACCGTGGCCCACCAGCGCAGCGGCGCCTTGACTCGCTCCAGCCGGGCGGGATCGGCGTACACGCGCCAGATCAGGAGGCCGCCGGCGATACCCACCGACCACGAGATGGCGGTGGTGATGACGTCGTCGGAGACGGTCGTGGGGGCCGAGGGCGCGGTCAATCCCAGCCACTCGCCGAAGTGGTCGACGGTGCCGAAGCCGAGGTCGAGGAAGCCCACCAGGATGGCGCCGACGGCCAGCGCGGCGACAACGAACACCATCGTCCAGGGACCCTCGCCGTGGTCGGTGTGGAGGTGCTCCTTGGCGAAGTCGGAGCGCTCGCCGTAGAAGGTCAGCCGCATCAGCCGCACCGCATACATACCGGTGAAGAAGGCTCCGATCAGGCCGCCCGCCCACACGCACAGCGCCAGGGTGCTGTGCTCGTCCAGCGCGGCCGCCAGGATCTCGTCCTTGGAGAGCGGGAAGAAGCCGATCAGCGCGGCCGTGCCGATCCACATCAGCCACTTGGTCTTGGGCAGCGCCGAGCCCAGCCCGCCCATCTTGCGCACGTCCTGCTCGGCCGAGACAGCGTGGATGACCACGCCGGCGCCCAGGAACAGCAGCGCCTTGAAGAAGGCATGGGCGAGCAGCAGGAACATGCCCTGGCTGTAGGCGCCGACGCCCACGGCCGTGAACATGTATCCGATCTGGCTCATCGTGGAGTAGGCGATGATCCGCTTGATATCCGTCTGCACCATGGCGATCACGCCCGCCATCAGCAGCGTCGCCAGGCCCAGGATGGCCACCAGGTTGTGGATGTCGGGTGCGTTTTCGAAGATCACGTGGGTGCGCGCCACGAGGTACACGCCGGCGGTCACCATGGTGGCGGCGTGGATCAGGGCGGAGACCGGGGTGGGGCCCTCCATGGCGTCGGGGAGCCAGGTCTGGAGTGGCAGCTGGGCCGACTTGGCCACGGCTCCGACCAGCAGCCCGAGCGCCACCAGGTTGGCGTCGGTTGACCCCTGCGACCACGGCTGGTGGGGCGAGAGCATGACCGAGAAGTCGGTGGTGCCCGCGTCTCTGACCATGAAGAACACGGCGATCGCGATCCCGACGTCGCCGATCGCGTTCATCACGAACGCCTTCTTGGCGGCGATCACCGGCTCGGGCCGCTCGTACCAGAACCCGATCAGCAGGTAGGACGAGAGCCCGACCAGGCCCCAGCCGGCCAAGAGCAGCGCGAAGTTGGCCGACATCACCAACAGCAGCATCGAGAACAGGAACATGTTCAGGTAGATGAAGAAGCGGCGTTCCTTGGGATCGCCGTGCATGTAGCCGATCGAGTAGAGCACGATCAGGCTGCCGACCCCCGAGACGATCAGCATCTCGGTCACGGCCAGCTGGTCGACCTGGATCGCCAGCGGGATCTTGAAGCTGCCCGACGTCGCCCACGTGTACAGCGTGTAGACCGATGAGCGCTGGGAGGCGTTGTGCGAGAGCATCCGCACGAACACGCCGGCGGCGGCCACGAACGAGGCGGCGGCGAAGGCTGTGCCCGCCCAGGCGGCGGCGGTGCGCGAGATCCGGCTGCCCGCCAGGGTCAGCAGCACCACTCCGGCGAGCGGCACGAACAGGCAGATCCAGGAGAGAGTTTGCACGGTCAGTTCTTGAGGCTCGTGAGGGCGTCCACGTCCAGGTCGGCCTTGCGGCGGGCGACGGCCACCACCAGACCGAGTCCGATCACGACCTCCGAGGCGGCCACCGCCATCACCACCAGCGCGAACGACTGGCCGGCGGTCTGGCTATGGAGTCGCGCGAACGAGATCAGCGCCAGGTTGCAGGAGTTGAGCATGATCTCGACCGACAGCAGCAGGATCAGCGGGCTGCGGCGGGTGAAGATGCCGAACAGGCCGATTCCGAACAGGATGGCCGAGACGGCGATGAAGTAGCTGACGTTGACGTTCACGAGCCCTGGTCGTCCTCGTCGGGGGCGCCGACCGCGGTGCCGACCTCGAACCGCGTCTCGATGTCCATAACCTGCGATTGCACGGTGCGGGGCAGGGCCTCGACCGGGGCGTCCTCGAGCGTGTCGAGCTCACCCGGCTGCCGCGGCGCGGCCCGTCGCGATCCCAGCACGACCCCGCCCACGGCGGCCACCATCAGCATGATCGAGGTGGCCTCGAATGCCAGCAGGTAGCGGCCCAGGAGCGACGTGCCGATGTTGATCGGCGAGCCGAACGCTCCGCTGACGTCGGCGCCCTGCGGGAAGCTCTCGTGGCCGACGGCGAAGATCACCTCGGCGACCAGCGCCACGGCGGCGATGAACGCCGCGGCGGTCTGCCACAGCGGTCTGCTGGTGGTCGGCTCGTCGGCGCGGCCGCCCAGGTAGGCGGTCACGAACATGAACATGATCATCACCGCGCCGGCGTACACGATCACCTGCGCGGCGGCCAGGAAGTCGGCCTGCAGGAGCAGATAGAAGGTCGCCAGCGCCACCAGGTTGAGCAGCAGCGAGAGCGCCGAGTGGAACGGGTTTCCCGACAGCACCACGCCCAGCGCCGAGCCGATCGCAAGGCCGGTGGCGGCGATGAAGACGATGTCGTAGAAGAGGTGTGCCGGCATCAGATCGGTGGTTACTCGGCCTCGACCACGTCGAAGGGATCGACCGGCGCGACCGGCGTGCGGCGCGCTTCCGGCCCGGGCTCGAGCAGCATCTCCTTGGTGTAGACCATCGCTTCGCGCGACATCTCGGCCAGCTCGTAGTCGTGGCCGAGCGTGATCGCGTCAAACGGGCAGGCCAGCTCGCAGTAGCCGCAGAAGATGCAGCGGCTCATGTTGATCTCGTAGATGCGGGCGTACCGCTCGCCGGCGGAGTAGCGCTCCTCGGCGGTGTTCTCGTCGGCGACCACACGGATGCAGTCGGCCGGGCAGGCCGCTGCGCACAGCGAGCAGCCCACGCACTTCTCCAAGCCGTTCTCGTGCCGATGCAGGCGGTGCCGGCCGCGGAAGCGGGGGTACACGGCCCGCTTCTCGTTGGGGAACTGCTGGGTCACCGGCTTCTTGAACAGGTGCCGGAAGGTGACGCCAAATCCTTTGACCGAATCGACTACGGGCATATCGAGTCCTTGCGGTTCATGCGCGGTAGGCCACCACGAACGAGGTGACCAGAAGGTTCAGGGTGGCGGCCGGGAGCAGCACCTTCCAGCCGATGGACATGAGCACGTCGTAGCGGACGCGCGGCAGGGTGGCGCGAACCCACATCTGCAGCAGGATGAACAGCGCCATCTTGATCAGCATCCAGATCGGGCCGGGCAGGAACGGCCCGTCGTAGCCGCCCAGAAACAGGATCGAGGCCACCGCCGAGAACGCGATCAGCGACACGTACTCGGCGTTTTGGAACATCGCCCAGCGCATGCCTCCGTACTCGGTGTGATACCCGGCGACCAGCTCACCCTCCGCTTCGGGCAGGTCGAACGGGATCCGGCTGACCTCCGCGGTGGAGGCCACCACGTAGATGCAGAAGCCCACGAACTGGGGGATGATGTACCACATGCCGTCGTGCTGCTGGGCGGACACGATCCCGGTGAGCGAGAGCGACTGGCTCATCATCACCACGCCGATCACGGCCAGCGCCAGGCTGACCTCGTAGGACACCAGCTGCGAGACGGCCCGCATCGATCCGAACAGCGAGTACTTGGAGCTGGACGACCAGCCGCCCACCAGGAACCCGTAGAAGCTGACCGAGCCCAGCGCGAACACCACCAGCAGGGCGACGCTGGGGTCGGAGATCCACCAGTGGAAGGTGATCGAGGTGCCGGGGATGGTGGTCGGGCCGCCGTCGAACGGGATCACGCCGAAGACGCAGATGGCGGCAAACAGCGAGATCACCGGTGCGATCAGGTAGAGCATGGGAGAGATGCCGTCGGGCAGGAGGCTCTCCTTGCGCAGCAGCTTGACCAGGTCGGCGATCGGCTGCAGCAGCCCGAACGGGCCGACCCGGTTGGGCCCGAGTCGCTGCTGGAACCGGCTCAGCACGCGCCGCTCGACCCAGGTCAGGATCGCAAACACCGCCATCACCAGGTTGGCCAGCACGACCGCCTTGACCAGGGTGATCCAAAAGCCGTCAGGCATCGGCCGGCTCCTGGGCGGGATCGGCGGCCACGGTCGCGGGCCCCACGTAGGGCACTCGCTGGGCCAGCCGCACGGTGGCGGGTCGCAGCCGGCGTGAGGCGATCGCCGGGCCGGATGCGGTGCGGCCGTCGAAGCTGACCGTGATCCGGTCGCCGGTGGCGACGCCCATCGCGTCGGCGTCGTCGTGGTTGATCTCGATTCCCACCCGCTTTTGGAAGTGCAGCTCGGGGCTGCGGTCGGCCGCGGTGCCGCTGATCAGCTCCCGGTAGGCGACCAGCATCGTGCCCTGGGGAGCGCCGGCGTCGCCGGCCAGCCGCGGCTCGGCCGGGGTGGAGGACGGCTGAGGGCGCTCGGGCAGCTCCGCCCGCTCGCCCAGAGACGACCACGACATGCCGGCGAATGCCGGTCGGGCCTGGGCCAGCTCGGTGAAGGCCTGGGCCGCGTCGGCGGGGACTTCCAGGCCGAGCCGCTCTCCCAGCTCCGCCGTCCAGTCGTAGCCGTCGGGCACGCCCGGCGGGGGCGTGGCCGCTGCCCGCAGCCGTTGCACGCGGCCCTCGAGGTTGGTGACGGTGCCCTCCTGCTCGAGGCTCTCCGAGGCGGGCACGATCGTGGTCGCCCAGCCCGAGGAATCGTTCTGAAACGCGGTCACCTGGAGGACGAACTGCGCCCGCGCCAGCGCACCGCGCCAGCGCTCGCCGTTCGTCCAGTCGCCCACCGGGTCGGCTCCCAGCAGCACGATCGCCTTGATCTGGCCCGACTCGACCGCCTCCAGCGCTTCGCCGGGCGAGTGCGTGCCCAGGCCTGCCGCGTGCGCTCCCAGCTCATTGCCGGCGGGGGTGATCAAGACGCGGGCGTCGAGGCTGTGGGCGAGATGGGCGAGGATGTCTGCGGCCGCCTGGCTGACCCGGCCGTTCCAGATCAGCACCACCTGTCCGGCGCCGGCCAGCGCACCGCCCAGCTCGGAGCCGGGGTCGGTCGCGGTCATCAATGTCGCGTGCGCGGTGCCCGCGGCCGTCGAGATGTGGTGCGCGCCGCGCAGCGTCTCCAGCCGGGTGCCGCCCACTCCCACCGTGACCACCTTCGCTCCGCCCGTGACCGCCTTGCGGATGCGAAGCTCCACCACCGGCGCGCGCTGGCTCAGCTCGGTGTCGCCGGCGACAACGATCGCGGCGGCGGTGTCGAGGTCGGAGATCGAGGCCAGATACGGAGTCAGCGTGTCCAGGCCCGCATGCCCGTCGGGGCCGCACACGCTGATGCCGTCGGCCAGGCCCTCGGCCAGGATGCGGGCCCACAGGTGGGACTCCTCGTTGGTCTGGGTGGCCGAGGACAGCACCGCGATCGACCCGGCGCCGAACTTGGCGGCGGTGGTGCGCAGTCGCTCGGACACGTGCTCCAGCGCGTCGCCTTGGGCAACCGGCTCGAATCCGCGGCCGCCCCGGATCAGCGCCGAGGTGACCCGATCGGGCGCACGCAGATGGCCGAGCGCGTAGCGGCCGCGGTCGCACAGCCAGCCCTCGTCCACCTCGGGGTGGTTGCGGGACAGCACCCGCACCACGTGACCCTCGCGAATCGAGGCCGAGATGTTGCAGCCCACGGCGCATCCGGTGCACACGGTGGGGATGTTCTGGATCTCCCACGGCCGCGCCTTGAAGCGATAGGTGGTCGAGGTCAGCGCTCCCACCGGGCACAGCTCGGTGACGTTGCCCGAGAACTCGTTGGTGTACGGACGGCCTTCGAAGGTGGTGATCATCGAGTGCGCGCCGCGGTTCTCGGTGACCAGCTGCATGTCGCCCGAGACCGACTCCGAGAACCGGGTGCAGCGATAGCAGAGGATGCAGCGCTCGCGGTCGAGCTTGATCAGCGGCGAGACCGGAACCGGCTTGTCGTGGGTGCGCTTGGGCAGCGTCATGCGGGTCACGCCGGGGCCGTAGCGGAAGGTCAGGTCCTGCAGCGGGCACTCGCCGCCCTTGTCGCACACCGGGCAGTCCAGCGGGTGGTTCAGCAGCAGAAACTCGAGCACCGCGTCCTGACCCTCTTTGGCGCGGCCGGAGTGCGAGTTGACCACCATGCCGTCGGCCGCCGGGGTGGTGCAGGCGGTCTGGAGCTTGGGCATGCCCTCGATCTCGCACAGGCACATGCGGCAGGCGCCGACGCCGGCGCCCAGACGCGGCTCGTAGCAGAACACCGGGATCTCGATGCCGGCCTCCGAGGCCGCTTCCACCAGGGTGCGGCCCTTGACGACGGTGATCTCGCGGCCGTTGATGGTGAGCGTGACCGTGTTGGTCTCAACCGTCGCCATCGTGCTCCTCGTCCTCCGGGTCGTCGCCGTACAGCGCGGCCGCCATCTCGATCTCCTCGGGGGCCTCGGCCAGCGCCAGCAGCGTCGGTACCACCTGGTCTGGGTCGTCGCCGTTCTCGATCCGCCGGCGGGCGGCCAGCACGGCCTCGTGGAAGGTGGTCATACCGGTATTCCCTCCACCTTGGGCGGGTGGTACAGCGACGTGATCGGGCTGGACTCGGTGAACGGGCAGCCGCCCTCGTCGATGTGGCGCTGGAACTCCTCGCGGAAGTGGGTCACGTAGCTGACCACCGGCATCGCCAGCGAATCACCCAGCGGGCACAGGCACTTGCCCAGGATCCGGTCGCACACGTTCAGCAGCAGATCCAGCTCACCCTGCTTGGCCTCTCCCATCTCGATCTTCTCGATGATCTCCACGCCCCAGCGGGTGCCCTCGCGGCACGGCGTGCACTTGCCGCAGCTCTCGTGCTTGTAGAACTGGGCGACCCGCAGCGCCAGCTGCACCATGCAGACGCGGTCGTCGATCACCATCACGGCTCCCGAACCGGCCATCGACCCGGCCGCCGCGATCGCCTCGAAGTCGAGCTTGGTGTCGAGCTGGTCGGGCATCAGCATCGGCGCGGACGAGCCGCCGGGGATGATCCCCTTGATCGTGCGGCCGTCGGTGGCGCCGCCGCCGCAGCCTTCGACCAGGTCGCGCAGCGAGTCGGTCAGCGGCAGCTCGTAGTTGCCGGGCCGCTTGACGTTGCCCGACAGCGAGAACACGCGGGTGCCGGTGGAACGCTCGGTGCCGATCGCCTTGAAGGCGTCGGCGCCCATCGCCAGGATGTACGGCACCGACGACAGCGTCTCGACGTTGTTGACCAGCGTCGGCGCGGCATACAGGCCCGCCACCGCGGGGAACGGCGGCTTCGACCGCGGCTGGCCGCGCTCGCCCTCCAGCGAGCTCAAAAGCGCCGTCTCCTCGCCGCAGATGTAGGCGCCGGCGCCGCGGTGCAGCACGATGGTGGCGTCGTAGCCCGAGCCCAGCACGTTTTTGCCGATCAGCCCCCGTTCCCGGGCCTGGTCGAGCGCCACCTTCAGCACCTCGAACTCGGTGCGGTACTCGCCGCGGATGAAGATGAACGCCTGGGTGGCGCCGATCGCATAGCTCATGGTCAGCACGCCCTCGATCAGGGCGTGCGGGTTTCGCAGCATCAGCTCGCGGTCCTTGAAGGTGCCCGGCTCCGACTCGTCGGCATTCACGCACAGGTAGGCGGGCTTGCGATCCTTGGGCAGGAACGACGCCTTGCGCCCGGTGGGGAAGCCGGCCCCGCCGCGGCCGCGGATGCCTGAGCCGTCCACGATCGCCACGATCTCGCCCGGCTCCATCGTCAGCGCCCGGCGCAGCTGGGCGTAGCCGCCGCCGGCCTCGTAGGCGTCGATGTCGCGGCGATCGCCCTCGAAGTTGAGCGTGATCCTGGTCCCGGTCATTGCCCGGCTCCGCGCAGCTCGGCCACCAGTGCAGCCACCTTCTCCGGCCCGCACGGCTCGTGGTAGCGCTCGTCCACGCTCACCACCGGGCCCCAGCCGCAACCGCCGTAGCACTCGACCTCGCGCAGCGTGACCAGCCCGTCGGCGGTCGTCTCGCCGACCTTGATGCCCAGCTGTGCCTCCAGCTCGCGCAGCGTGTCGCCGGCACCCACCAGCGCGCAGGCCACGTTGGTGCAGACGCAGACCTCGTGGACGCCCTGCGGCTGCAGCCGGAACATGTCGTAGAACGACGCCACCGACTTGCAGTACGCCGGGGTGAACTCGGTGGCGTCGGCCACCTGCTCGTAGGCCTCAGTCGAGAGCCAGCCGTACTCCTCCTGCGCCAATCGCAGGGCCGGCACGATTGCCGAGCGCCGCTCCGGGTAGAGCGCCACCACGTCCAGGATGCGGTCGCGCAGCGGCCGCGAGCGGTCGGGCTCGGGCAGCGGCGGGGGCATCGGCGGGCGCGTCTCGACAGCGCCGGCCATCGTCTCGGCGGAAGCCGGATCGGGGCGGATGCTCATCGGTCGCACTCTCCCATCACGCCGTCCAGCGATCCCACCACGGCGATCATGTCGGCGATGTAGCGGTTGACCGAGCACATCGCGGTCGACTGCAGGCTGACGAAGCTGGGCGCGCGGAAGTGGATCCGCCACGGCTTGGGCCCGCCGTCGGCCACCAGGAAGCAGCCGAACTCGCCGCGGGGCGACTCGACCGCCGAGTACACCTGGCCGGGCGCCACCCGGAATCCCTCGGTGACCAGCTTGAAGTGATGGATCAGCGACTCCATCGAGGTGTGCAGCTCGTGGCGCGGCGGCAGCACGTGCTTGCGGTCGTCGGCCATCACCGGGCCCGACGGCATGTTCTCGAGGCACTGGTCGATGATCTTGACCGACTCGTACATCTCGTTGGTGCGGCACAGGAAGCGGTCGTAGCAGTCGCCGTTGGTACGCGTGACCACGTCGAAGTCGAGCTTGTCGTAGGCCAGGTACGGGTCGTTCTTGCGCAGGTCGAAGTCGACACCCGACGCGCGCAGGTTGGGGCCGGACAGGCCCATGGCGATGGCGGTGTCGGCGGTGATCGTGCCGATGCCCTTGAGCCGGCCCTTCCAGATCGGATTCTCGGCCAGCAGGTCGAGGTAGGAGTCGATCTTCTTGGGCATCTCGCGGACGAACTTCTTGCACTCGTCGTAGAAGCCCTTGGGCAGGTCCTCGGCCACCCCGCCGAACTGCGGGTAGCGGTCGTGCATGCGCACCCCGGTGACCATCTCGAACAGGTCGAGCACCGTGTCGCGCTCGCGGGTGCAGTAGAAGAACACCGACATCGCGCCCAGCTCGATGCCCGACGTGCCCAGGTAGATCAGGTGCGAGTGGATGCGGTTGAGCTCGGCGAACAGGGTGCGGATCCACTGTGCCCGCTCGGGCACCTCGATCTGGATCAGCTTCTCGACGGCATGCACGTAGGCCAGCTCGTTGGCGAAGAAGGCCAGGTAGTCCATCCGCGGGGCATAGGGGATGCCCTTCCAGTAGGTCTTCTGCTCGAAGTTCTTCTCAAAGCCGGTGTGGACGTAGCCGATGTCGGCGTCCAGGCCGACCACGACCTCGCCGTCCAGGGTCACGATCAGCCGCAGCACGCCGTGCGTGGACGGGTGGTTGGGCCCGAAGTTGACCGTGATCAGATCCTCGCCGGGGGGCGGGTCGATCTTGGAGGGCGCCCCGCCGGGGATGACCGCGGGCGAGCCCAGAGGCACCACCGGTGCGGCCGGGCGATCGTGTTCGGTCACGCTCATACGGCGTCGGTGAACTGCACGGGCTCACCGCCGATCGGATAGTCCTTGCGCAGCGGGTGGCCGGCCCAGTCCGACGGCATGATCAGCCGCTTGAGATTGGGATGCCCGGCGAACTCGATGCCCATCATGTCGAACTGCTCTCGCTCGTGCCAGTCGGCGGTCGGCCAGATCTCGACCACGCTCGGCACCGGCTCGCCGTCGTCCAGCGCCACCGTCAACCGCACCCGGTCCGGCCCTCCGCCGCCGCTTCCGTAGTGGGCCAGGTGGTAGACGACGCCGAAGCGCTTTTCCGGCGGGGTGGCCGTCTCAGGCGCGCCCCAGCTGCCGGTGGCGTTGATGTCGCGGCCCCGCTCGGTGCCGAAGTACCCGGCCACCGGCTCGCCGTAGCCGAGGTAGTCGACAGCGGACACGGCCGACAGGAAGTTCTTCCCGTGCTGGTCGCGCAGCAGGCGGCAGACCTCCACCAGATGCTCCTTCTTGACCGTGAGCGCCGGCATGTCGGCATGCTTCTCGGGCTTGACCGACCCCCTGATCACGCTGTTCACGGCCTTGGCGAGCTGGTTGGAGGTCACGCCTTCGACTTCTCCTGGTCGTAGGCCGGCGAGACTCCCGCGCGAATCTTCTTCTGGATCAGGTTGAGCCCGTCGATCACGGCCTCCGGCCGCGGCGGACAGCCGGGCACGTGCACGTCGACGGGGACGATCTTGTCGACGCCCTGCAGGATCGCGTAGTTGGCGAACATGCCGCCCGAGCTGGAGCAGGCGCCCATCGCCATCACCCACTTGGGCAGGAGCATCTGGTCGTACACCTGGCGCAGCGCCGGAGCCATCTTGTGCGACACCCGGCCCGACACGATCATCAGGTCGGCCTGGCGGGGCGAGGAGCGGAACACCTCAGAGCCGAAGCGGGCGATGTCGTAGCGGGGGGAGGGCAGCACCATCATCTCGATGGCGCAGCAGGCCAGGCCGAATCCGGCCGGCCAGATCGAGTTGGACTGTCCCCATGCCAGGGCCTTCTCCAGCGTGGTCAGCATCACGTACTGCTCGAGATCGTTGGCGCGCACCGCTTTGGAGATGTGTACCGGTGTTACCGCCATTCCAGGGCCCCTCGCTTCCACACGTACACGTATGCCACCACCAGGAGCACGACGAACACGACCATCTCGGCCAGGCCGAAGTACTTGAGCTGATGCATCTTGAGCGCCAGCGGATACAGGAAGACCACCTCGATATCGAACACGATGAAGAGCATCGCGGTCAGGTAGTAGCTGACCGTGAACCGCCCGGGTGTGAAGGTTGTCGCCGACACCCCGGACTCGAACGGCACCGACTTGTCGCCGGCACGCCGCCGGCTGCGGGTCGAGATCGTGAACGTCCCCACCAATAGCGAGAACGGGATCACGAATGCGATCACCGCGAAGACCAGGAGGGCTGCCCATTGACCGAGCACGAAACCCGACTATAGCACCGGCACAAGCGGTGGCGGGCGGGGGCCGGAATGGCCGCTTTCTACCGGTATTTCGAGGGCGGTAACCAGTGTCACAAAGTCGTTGCGAGCGACGTCGGATTTCAGCCCAGGACTCAGGATCGGAGCCCTCGGGTACGATAAAGGGAGTGATGGTCACGATCACAGAGCGTGCTGCCGAGAAGGCGCTGGCGCTGCTGGCCGCCGAGAACGACCCGGAGCTGACCGGGTTGCGGGTCGCGGTCGAGGGCGGCGGCTGCTCCGGATTCCAGTACGCGCTGGGGTTCGACGGCGAGCCCGAGCAGGGCGACCGGGTGGAGGTCGTCAACGGCCTGCGGATCATCGTGGATCCCCACAGCCTGCCGTATCTGGAGGGTGCCGCGATCGACTATGAGGACGGCCTGATGGAGGCCGGTTTCCGGATCACGAATCCCAACGTCGTGGCCGCCTGTGGGTGTGGCAGCTCGTTCCAGGCGCGCGAGGATGAGCAGGAGCCGGTCGCGGCCGGTCATGGTCACGACCATGACCACGGCGACGGCTGCGACTGCGCCGCCTAACCGGCGCACCTGTGTCGTCTCCGATCACACGGCGCACCCTTCTGACCGGTGCCGCCGGCGTGGCCGTGGTGGGGCTGGGAGTGGCGGCGGTGGAAGGCCCGCGCACGCTGGCCAAGCGGCTGCGCGATGACGTCATGGGCAAGCCCGAGGCGGTCATCCCCAACGCGCCCGAGGGCCAGATCCACCTCGACACGGTGCACTCCAAGGCCCGCGGGCAGGATGTCTCGTTGTTCACCGCCGTGCCGGCGGGGTACGGGGCGGGGGCGGGCCTGCCGGTCTGCCTGATCCTGCACGGAGCCACCGCCCGCCCGCCGGATTTCCAGCCGTTCGGGCTGGGGAAGTTCCTGACCGCGGCCGTGCGCAGGGGCGCGCCGCCGTTCGTGCTGGCCGGCGCCGACGGCGGCCTCTTGTTCTGGGAGCCGGGGCACGCGCCGGGTGACAACCCTCAGGCGATGGTGCTGGACGAGATGCCGGGGTGGCTGGAGGCACGAGGGTTCGACACCTCGCGCATGGCCGCCTGGGGCTGGTCGATGGGCGGCTACGGCTCGCTGCGGCTGGCCGAGGTGCGGCCGGACTGGCTGAAGGCGGTGGCGGCGTTCAGTCCCGCGGTGGAGCCGGGAGACCGGGCCTTCGCCGGGGTCGATCAGCTGGCGGGACAGCCGCTGGGCGTGTGGTGCGGGACGTCAGACCCGCTGTACGAGAACGTTCAGCAGTTCGTGGCGGCGCTGCCGCAGAAGCCCGATCCGCTGTCGTACGGCGACGGCGCCCACACGCGGGCGTACTGGGACAGCGTGACGCTGCCGGCGTTTGCGTTCATCGGTGAGAAGCTCACTCCTTCTGGATAGGCTTCCGGCATGGAGCTGACCAAGCTGGGGAATCCCGACGCGGCCGCCGACCGGCGGCTGGAGGCATTTCCGATCGCCGACAAGACCCAGGTGATCACGCTGGAGTGCGCCGAGTTCACCTGCCGCTGCCCGATCACGGGGCAGCCCGACTGGGCGCACATCACGATCACCTACCGGCCGGGCGAGTGGGCGGTCGAGACCAAGAGCGTGAAGCTGTACCTGGAGACCTTCCGCGAGCAGGGGATCTTCCACGAGCACCTGGCGACGGTGATCCGCGACGACTTCGTGGCCGCGCTGGCCCCGGTCGAGCTGTCGGTGACCGTCAACTTCAACGCCCGCGGCGGCATCGCCCTCCGCGCGGTCAGCTCGCATGCATAAAAGGTGCCAGGCACCTTTTATGCACCCGTATAGGCGCAGCCGCTTGTGCAGGTTTCGCGCACCACGACCTTGCTGAGCAGCGGCAGCGCGGGAGCGATCTGGTCCCAGATCCAGATGGCCAGATTCTCGCTGGTGGGTGACGTCTCCAAGCCCGGGATCTCGTTCAGGTAGCGGTGGTCGAGCACGGCGGCGAGCGGCTCCCACGCGGCCGAGATGTCGGCGAAGTCGATCACCCAGCCGCTGTCGGCGCCGATCTCGCCGCGCACGTGCACCTCGACCCGGAACGAGTGGCCGTGGAGGCGGGCGCACTTGTGCTCGGCCGGCAGGTTTCGCAGCTGGTGGGCCGCCTCGAACCCGAACTCCTTGAAGATCTCGGCGGTGCTCATCGCAGACCGACCACTTTGTGGGTCTGGAGGCTCAGCCGCCACTGGGGATGCTCGAGGCAGTAGCCGATCGCAAGCTGGGTGTTGCGCTCGACGTCGGGGCCGTCCATCGGCTGCAGGAAGAAGTGGTCGAACTCCGCTTCGGTAAACCGCTCCGGCTGCGCTCCCGCCTGCGGGTAGACGAGCTTCAGCTCGTTGCCGGTGAGCAGCACCGTCTCGGATCCGGCCTTGGGGCTGACGCACACCCAGTCGAGTCCCGGCGGGGGCAGCAGCGTGCCGTTGGTCTCGACTGCGATCTCGAAGCCCTCCCGGTGCAGCGCGTCGATCAGCGTCGCGTCGATCTGCAGCAGCGGCTCTCCGCCGGTGCACACCACCAGCGGGCGGGATCGTCCGTTGGCCGTTGCCGGCCACTCCCCGGCCACCGCCGCGGCCAGCGCTCCGGCGGTCTCGAACTTGCCCCCGCCCGTGCCGTCGGTGCCCACGAAGTCGGTGTCACAGAAGGTGCAGACGGCGTCGTGGCGGTCCTGCTCGCGGCCGCTCCACAGGTTGCAGCCGGTGAATCGGCAGAACACCGCCGGCCGGCCGGTGTTGGCCCCCTCGCCCTGAAGCGTGTAGAAGATCTCCTTGACGGCGTAGCTCATGCCGTCTCCAGCGCGCCGGGGGCATACGCGGTCGGGTCGGCCACTCCGGCCTGCTCGAACCCCCGCCGCCGCAACACACAGCTGTCGCAGTGCCCGCAGGCGCGGCCCTCGGCGTCCGGGTCGTAACAGCTGTGGGTGAGCGAGTAGTCGACGCCCAGCTCCATCCCGCGCAGGATGATCTGCTGCTTGGTCATGTGCATCAGCGGCGCCTGGATGCGAGTGCGCGCCCCCTCGACGCCGGCCTTGGTGGCGAGGTTGGCCATCCGCTCGAAGGCCTCGATGTACTCCGGCCGGCAGTCGGGATAGCCGCTGTAGTCGAGCGCGTTCACGCCGACGAAGATGTCGCCGGCCCCGCGCACCTCGGCCAGGCCGAGGGCGAATGACAGGAAGATCGTGTTTCGGGCGGGGACGTACGTGATCGGGATGTCTCCCTCGCCGTCGCGATCCTTGGGCACGTCGATGTCGTCGGTCAGCGCCGATCCGCCGAATGCCCTCAGATCGATGTCGAGGGTGATGTGGCTGACGACCGCGGCGGCCTGCGCAATCCGGTCGGCCGCCTCCAGCTCGTGCTCGTGCCGCTGGCCGTAGCGGAAGCTGAGCCCGTGCACGGCGTAGCCCTCGCTCTGGGCGATCGCCAGCACCGTGGTCGAATCCAGACCACCGCTCAGCAGCACCACCGCGGGTTTTCCGGCGACAGTCATCGTCCGTAGTATGCCCGCGAGGAACCGGGCTAGTCTCTCAGCAGAGAACGCGATGGAGGCTGAGATGGCAGAGCTATGGGGCGGGGAGACCCGCAAGGCGGTTGAGAACTTCCCGGTGTCGGGGGAACCGATCCCGGTGGCGGTGGTGCACTGGCTGGGGCGGATCAAGGCCGCCTCGGCGCGGGTCAACGCCGAGCTGGGGCTGCTGGATGCGGCCAAGGCTGAGCGGATTGCCGCCGCCGCCGACCAGATCGCGGCGGGCGAGCACGACGATCAGTTCCCGATCGACGTGTTTCAGACCGGCTCGGGCACGTCGTCCAACATGAACGCCAACGAGGTGATCGCCAGCATCGCCGGCGAGGGCGTCCATGCCAACGACGACGTCAACATGGGCCAGTCGTCCAACGACGTGTTCCCGTCGGCCGTGCACCTGGCCGCGCTCGACCGCACCGTCAACGAGCTGTTGCCCGCACTCGATGCCCTGGCGTCCTCACTCGAGGCCAAGGCGGCCGAGTTCACAGACGTGGTCAAGTCGGGGCGCACACACCTGATGGACGCCGTGCCGATCACGCTCGGCCAGGAGTTCGCAGGCTACGCCGCACAGGTGCGTGAGGGCACCCGCCGGGTGGGCAACAGCCTCACCGGCGTTGGTCAGATCCCGCTGGGCGGGACCGCTGTCGGCAACGGCCTGAATACGCATCCCGAGTTCGCCGCCCGCGTGCGGGCGCGGCTGGTGGCCGACTCGGGCCTCGAGATCATGGCCCCGGCCGATCCGTTCGAGGCCCAGGCCAACCGCGACGGCCTGGTCGAGGCCTCGGGCGCGCTCAAGTCGGTGGCGGTGTCGCTGACCAAGATCGCCAACGACCTGCGCTGGATGGGATCCGGGCCGCGGGCGGGGATCTCCGAGATCATCATCCCCGAGCTGCAGAAGGGCTCGTCGATCATGCCCGGCAAGGTCAACCCGGTGATCCCCGAGGTGGTCTGCCAGGTGTCGGCTCAGGTGATCGGAAACGACACGGCGATCACCGTCGGCGGGCTCCAGGGCAACTTCGAGCTGAACGTCCAGATCCCGCTGATCGCACGCAATCTGCTGCAGTCGATCGTGCTGCTGACGTCGGCGTCGCGCCTGTTCGCGACTCGCTGCATCGACGGCATCGAGGTGAACGTGGCCGGCGCCAAGCGTTCGGGAGAGTCGACGCTGGTGATCTCGACGGCGCTCAACCCCTACATCGGCTACGACCGGGTGGCGGCGATCGTCAAGGACACCGTCGACTCGGGCCGCTCGCTGCGCGAGGTTGCGCTCGAGCACGGGGTGGAGGAGTCGGTGCTCGACGAGGCGCTCGATCTGCGCAAGATTGCGGCCGGAAACCAGGAGATCTAGGGTTCCGTCCATGGATGTCCTGGTACTCCAGCACATCGCGTGTGAGCCGCCCGGAGAATTCGAGGACGTGCTGCACGAGCGCGGCGCTTCCATCCATCGGGTCGAGTTGGACGAGGGCGAGCCGCTGCCTCAGGGTCGGTCGTTCGACGCGATCGTGGCGATGGGCGGGCCGATGTCGGTCAACGACGAGGCCGAGCTGCCGTGGCTGGTCGAGGAGAAGCGTCTGATCCGCGAGGCGGTCGAATCGGGAGTGCCGTATTGGGGCTCGTGCCTGGGCGTGCAGCTGCTCGCGGCCAGCCTCGGAGCGCGGGTGTACGCGGGCGGGGCGCCCGAGGTGGGCGTGCTCGACGTCGAACTCACCGACGAGGGCCGCGCCGACCCGGTGTTCGCAGGGCTGCCGCAGAGATTCCCCACGCTTCAGTGGCACGGTGATACCTTCGACCTGCCCGACGGCGCCACCCGGCTGGCGTCCTCTCCCGCATATCCCAACCAGGCGTTTCGGTATGGCGGGCGCGCCTACGGCGTGCAGTTCCACGTCGAGGTGTCCGGCGCCATGGCCGAGGAGTGGGGCACGATCCCGGCCTACGTCGACTACGCCGGCCGCACGCTTGGCGAGGGCGGTATCGACCGGCTTTTGGACGAGTTCTCGGATCACCGCGAGGTGATGCTCGGGCACGCGCGATCGATGTTCGAGGCCTGGGTTGAGCACGCCGTCACCGTCACCCGATAACCGCTTCATGGCGGTGCGCTACGCCGTGCGCGAGTCGGACGAGATCTCGCTTTCAGACGACGGCGTGCGCAGCTTCATCGGGCTTCGCGACGAGGGTCGCAGCGCCGCCGAGATCGGCTCGCAGCTCGGGCTCGATCATGAGGCGGTGGCCGAGCTGATCTCGGCCGACGAGGCCCAGGCCGTTGCGCACCGAATCGCAACCGGCGAGGAGCCGATGTATCCCCCGCCGCCGCCGGGCAAGGAGCTGATCGACAGCCGATCCGGCTCGGCCACCGTGCCCCTGATCGCCCTCGCGGCGATCTTCATCCTGATCCTGCTCTACCTCGCCTTGCGGTGAATACCGGTGAATAACGGTGCCTGGCACCGTTATTCACCACCAGCGCTCCGAGTGAATAAAAGGTGCCTGGCACCATTTATTCACCTCAGGAGCTTGACCATGCCGAGGGAGGTTTCTTCGAAGTCGAGCGAGCGGTAGAGCGCGTGGGCCACGTGGTTCGACGGCCACACGTTCAGCTCGATCCGGTTGATCCCCAGTGCGCGCGCCTCGGCTTCGACCAGCAGCATCGCCTCGCGGCCGAAGCCGCGGCCTCGCTCAGACTCGATGATCGCGACGTCGTACACGTACAGCCGCGCTCGCCCCTCGACGCGTTCGGCCGCGATCCACAGGTGCCCGACCGCTGCCCCGCTCTCGTCCTCGATCATGCGCACATGGTGATCGGGTGTCTCCCGACCCTGGGGCAAGAGCGTGTCGAAGCTGTGGTCGGACTTGGACGCAGCCTCCGCGGCGGTCAGCCGAAAGGAGTGGGCGACGTCGGCCGCGTAGGCCTTCACCGCCGCCGCCCGCCAGGCGTCGAACTCCGGCCCGGTCATCGGTCGCAGGTGAAGGCTCACGCAGGTGTCGCAGTCAGCACGAACTCCCGCACCAGCGCACTGGATTCGGCCAGCGCATCCCACAGCACGGCGTGCCCACCGGGCACCGTCTCCAGCCGTCCCCGGCGCAGCTCGGTTACCGCCTGGTCGACCTCGTCCTCGCTCACAAGCTCCGACTCTTCGCCGTGGATGATCAGCGTCGGGCAGACCACGGCGCGCAGATCGGGCGAGACCGTGGCCGCCTGGGACAGCGCGGATGCGGCCGCATCGCGGCTGTAGCGGTAGCGGTACAGGCCGTCCTCACCGGCCACCAGATGCTCGGCCATCTCCTCCTCGAGCAGCGCGTTGGGCGTATGCATCAGACCGGATTCGCTGCGCTCCGCCTCGATCGCCTCGCTTACCGTGGTGTATCCGCCGCGGCCCCGCTCCCGCTCGGCCATCAGCAGCAGCGTGGTGGGCGGGGTCAAGAGCAGCGGGTCGAGCAGCACCAGAGCGGTCGCCCGCTCGCCGTACTCGCAGGCGTGTTCGACGGCGATCCGGGCACCCAGGCCGTGGCCGATGATGGTCACCTGGTCGACCCCCGAGGCGTCCAGCACGTGGTCGAGATCGGCCACGTGCTGAGCCGGCGTCTGCGGGCCCGACCATGGCGAGCGGCCGTGTCCGCGCAGGTCGTGGGCGATCACCCGCCGGTTGGGCTCGAGCATCCGGGCGAGCCGTTCGAAACGGCGGGCGTGGCCACCGGTGGTGTGCACGCACACCACAGCCGGAAGGTCGTCAGCTCCCCAGTTCAGCACCCGAAACCGTGTCACCGGCAGCGATTGTAACGCGCTGCCACGATTGCGCCCCTCCGTCCCCCGCCGAAGCGGGGGACGGAGGGGCGGCCAGGGAGTGGTTCAGTCCCCCGCGGCCGGTGCGATACCGGCGAGGTCCTCGTTGCCCTCGATGGGCACGGTGACCATGGCGTCGCGGGTCGGCTTGCCGAGCCAGTAGAAGATGACGCCGGCCAGGAAGGTCACGCCGATTGCGATCAGCGAGATCAGCTCGTACTTGAGCCGAGACACGTCGGTCGGTAGGTCGGCATTGTTGAGGAACTGGCCGTCCAGGAACCCGGGGAAGATCGCCACGACCGAGGCGAACACGGCCCAGGCTGTGGTCAGGATGGTGCACACCCATACGCCGTTCATGCCGCCGGGCACACGATAGGGGCGGTGCACGTCGGGATGCGAGATCCTCAGCTTCGCCAGACAGGGGAAGATCACGATGTAGGAGATGGTCGTGAACGTCAGCACCACGCCGATCATCACGTTGAATGCGGAGGCCGCGCTGCCCGAGGTCAGCACCGACGCGATCACGAACACCAGCGTCGAGAAGCATCCGGACAGGAAGTTCACGTTCACGGGCGTTCCCAGCTTGGCCGAGAAGTTGCCCAGGATGCGCGGGCCGGCGCCGTCGTAGCAGGCCACGGCCTGGCTGCGGTCAGATCCCATCAGCCACGTACAGGCGCTGGAGACCAGTGCCAGGATGAACATCACCGCCGCGATCTTGATCATCGCGTCGGCAGCGCCGCCATAGACCCCGTTGAACACGGTGGCGACGGCATCCAGGAACGCCGAGACGCCCTTGCCCTTGATGTCTGCGGGCGGGATCACCGAGATGATCGCGAGCACCGGCAGCCCGTACAGCAGGATCGCGGTGATGCAGGCTCGCAGCACCGTCACCGGGACGTCCTTCTGGGCGTCCTTCATCTCGTCACCGGCTGCGTTGGGCAGCTCGAAGCCCACGTAGTTGAAGAACAGCAGCGGTGCCAGGGCGATGAACTCAGTCCAGGTGGGGCTGAAGTCGCCGCCCGAGGGGAAGTGCAGGCCGTGCTTGAAGGCATACACGATGGTGGTGATCGAGAACAGGCCGATCACCAGGATCCGGCACCAGGCCCCGAGTGTGGGGATCCACTTACCGATGCCGAACGATAGGATCGCGGAGTAGACCGAGAACCAGATGAAGGCCAGGCCGACCAGGTAGTACACGACCGAGCCGTTGTCGAAGTTGTAGAAGTAGCCCTGGATTGCCGCACAACACAGAAGTGCGAGCGTTGCGCCGATCCAGATCGGGTTCGAGAACCAGTAGAAGATGGCGTTGATTGCCGCTGTGAGCCGCCCGAACGAAAGGCGTGTCCAGACGTACGCGCCGCCTTCTTCGGTGAACGCTGAACCCAGTTCCGCGGTCAGCAGGGCGTATGGGACGAAGAAGAACACCGCCAGGAACAGCAGCCAGAGGAAGCCCTGGGCGCCGTTTGCGGCGACCTGGCCGAGCGTGTCCACACCGACGATCGTGCAGATCAGGAAGAAGTAGATATCAAACCGGCTGAAGTGCTTCTGGAGCTTCGCCTTCTCCTCGAGCGCTGCTGACGTTGTCTGTTCGACGAACTGATCAGATGCAGCCAAAACACGGCCTCCTTATCGGTGGATGCCATGGTCTCAAGCCCACCTCGAGACCCGACATCAAATGAGCGGTGGGTCAGTATCTCCGTTTTTTCACCTGGTGGCAAGAGTCCGTGCCACTTGTGACGTTCAACGCGGTTAAGGGAGCAGCGCGCCGTGGCCGGTGGCGGCCAATCGCTGCTCCTCCGCGCGGTAGCTGGAGCGCACCAGCGGCCCGGCAAACACGGCGCCGAAGCCCATCTCCTCGCCCGCCTCGCGCAGCGCATCGAACTGGGCGGGAGTGACCCAGCGGTCGAGCGAAAGGTGTTTCGCCGTGGGCTGCAGATACTGCCCGATGGTGACGACATCAACCCGGTGCGCGCGCAGATCGCGCATCACCTCGATCACGTCGTCGTCGGACTCGCCCATGCCGACGATGATGCCGCTCTTGGTCACGATCGGCTCGCGGTCGGGATGAAGCTCGGCCCACGCATCCTTGGCCCGATCGAGCAGATCAAGGGCCTTTTGGTAGTCGCCCTTGGGCCGCACCCGGCGATACAGGTGCTCGGCCGTCTCGATGTTGTGATTGAAGACGTCGGGGGCGGCGGCCAGCACGACCCGCAGCGCTTCTTCCCGGAAGCCGAGGAAGTCGGGCACCAGCACCTCGATGCCGCAGCTCGGCCGGGCTCGGCGGATGGCGCCGATGGTCGCCGCGAAGTGCGCCGAGCCCTTGTCGGGCAGGTCGTCGCGATCGACCGACGTCACCACCACGTGGCCGAGCGCCATCTTCTGCACCGCCCGGGCAACCCGCAGCGGCTCCAGCGGGTCGGGGGCCTCGGCAGGCCTCCCCGAGGTGACCGCGCAGTATCTGCACGCGCGCGTGCACACGTCGCCCATGATCTGGAAGGTGGCGGTGCCGCGGCCCCAGCACTCGCCGATGTTGGGGCACTGGGCCTCTTCGCACACCGTGTGCAGGCCGCCCTCGCGCATGATCTCGCGCAGCTCGCCGTAGCGGGTGTTGGCCGACGGCGCGCGCACCTTGATCCAGCTTGGGCGCTCGCGGGTGAGCTCAGACCACGGCACCGGGGAGCTCCGAGAACTCGAGGTCATAGATCTCTGCCAGGTGCCGGGTGACCGGGGCCCGCAGGTCGTCGACGGACACGTCCCGGCCGGTCTCGACGGAGACGGATGTGAAGCCGGCGCCGCCCAGCCCACAGGCGTCGAACAGCTCGTACACGCTCAGATCGAGGTCGGCGTTGAGCGAGAATCCGTGGCTGGTCACCCAGCGGGCGCAGCGCACGCCGATCGAGGCGATCTTGCGGTCGCCCACCCACACGCCGGAGGCGTGGGGCTGATCCAGCGCGTGGCCCTCGATGCTGAAGTCGGCCAGCGTCGCGATCAGCACCCGCTCGAGGTTTCGCACGTATCCGCGCAGGTCGCGCCCGCGGGAGGTCAGGTCGAGGATCGGGTAGCCGACCAGCTGGCCGGGGCCGTGGTAGGTCGAGCGGCCGCCGCGCGGCACCTCCACGATCTCGATCCCGCGGCGCTGGTACTCCTCGTCCGACAGCGGCAGCTCGGCGGCGCGGTCGGCGCGTGATCCCAGCGTGATCACCGGCTCGTGCTCGAGCAGCAGCACCGTGTCGGGCACCGCCCACTGGCTGCGGGCGGCCGCCAGATCGGTCATCTCGGCCAGGGCCGTGGCGTACGGCGTGACCCCCAGGTTCTCGACATACGCCTGGGTCACAGCCCGAATGAGCCCTCGTCCCAGGTCTCGAGATTGTGCTTCAGCTGCGCCATGAACTGGGCAGCATAGGCACCGTCGACCAGCCGATGGTCATAGGACAGGCACAGGAACATCATCGAGCGGATCGCGATGGCGTCGTTGCCGTGCTCGTCGGTGACCACCACCGGTCGCTTGACGATCGCCTCCACGTCCAGGATCGCGACCTGGCCTTCGGGGATGATCGGGGTGCCGATCAGCGCACCGAAGACTCCCGGGTTGGTGATGGTGAAGGTGCCGCCCGACATCTCGTCGGGGGTCAGCGTCTTGCCGCGGGCCTTCTCGGCCAGCTCCACCACCGAGCGGGAGAGGCCCAGCAGGTTCTTCTCGTCCGCACCGCGGATCACCGGCACCATCAGGCCCTTGGAATCGTCCACGGCCACGGCCATCCCCAGGTTCACGTAGTGCTTGATGATGGCGGTCTCGCCCTGCACCTCGGCGTTGATCCACGGCCACTGCGAGATCGCGTCGAGCGTCGCCAGGGCGACGAACGGGATGTAGGTGAGGTTGACGCCGTGGCGAGTCTTGTACTCGGCCTTCCAGCGGGTGCGCATGTCCACGATGCCGGTCATGTCGACCTCGACCACGGTGGTGACGTGGGCGGCGGTATCGAGTGACTGGCGCATGTGCCGGGCGATCACCTTGCGGATGGTCGAGAAGCGGTACAGCTCCTCGCCGCCACCGGGGGCGGCTGCTGCGGCTGCTGCGGCCGGAGCGGCCGCGGGAGCGGACTCGACCACGGGCGGTGGTGGTGGTGCTGCCACCGCCGGCGGGGGCGGAGGCGCCGCCTCGGCGGCGGGCGCCGGCTCGATGATCGCGTCCTCCAACGATGCCGAGAAGTGGGGCACATCGTGCACCTCGGGCGCAGCCTCGGCGACCGGTTGTGGCGCGGCCGCTCCGCCGGATTCGATGAACTGGCGCACGTCGCGCTTGGTCACCCGGCCACCGTTGCCGGTGCCGGGGATCTGATTGATGTCGAGGTTGTGCTCGGCCAGCATCCGCGCGACCACCGGGCTGACGAAGCTGCGCCCGTCCTGGTCATGAGGCTCGGACGAGCCGTTGGTGGTGTGATCCGACGCAGCGGGCGCAGCCGCGGGCGGCGGCGGCGCGGCCTCGGGCGCTGCCGGCGGCGGCGCGGCGACCCGCTCGGCGGGCGTGGAAGGCGGTGTGGCCGGCGGCTCGGACTGGCCGGCGGCGGCTCCGGCGCCGCCGGTGTCGATCACCGCAATGCGGGTATTGACCGGGACGGTCTCGCCCTCCTCGGCCAGCAGTTCGCGGACCACGCCCGATGCGGGCGAAGGAACCTCGGTGTCGACCTTGTCGGTCGAGATCTCGACGATCGTCTCGTCGGCGGCGATGGTGTCGCCCACGTTCTTGGCCCAGCGGGTGATCGTGCCTTCGGACACGCTCACGCCCATCTGGGGCATCACGACGTCGACGAGGATTCCTGTGGTCATGGCGAATCAGCTCCTAATAGCTGGAAAGCTTGTCGATGGCTGCCAGGACGTCTTCGACCTGGGGAAGGAAGGCCTTCTCCAGCGGCGGTGAGAACGGCACTGGGGTGTCGGGTGAAGTGACGCGCACCACCGGGCCGTCGAGATCCTGGAAGGCCTCCTCGGCGATGGTGGCCGCGATCTCGGCGCCGAACCCGGATGTGTGCGTGTCCTCATGCAAGACGATCACCTTGCTTGTCTTCGACACCGACTCCAGCACCGCCTCCCTGTCCCAGGGGGTGATTGTGCGCAGATCGATGATTTCGACCGACGTGCCGTCGGCCTCGGCAGCCCGCTGGGCGGCTTCCTCGGCCGTGTACACCATCGCTCCGTAGGTGACGATGGTGATGTCATCGCCGGCCCGATGGATGCGGGCCTTGCCGAACTCGACCGTGTGTTCTCCCTCGGGCACCTCGCCCTTGATCCGGCGGTAGAGATGCTTGTGCTCGAAGAACAGCACCGGGTTGGGGTCGCGGATGGCCTGCACGATCAGGCCCTTGGCGTCGGCCGGGGTGGCGGGGCAGGCGATCTTCAGCCCCGGGCAGTGGGCGAAGAAGCCCTCGGGATTCTGAGAGTGGAAGGGGCCGCCCGAGAAGCCGCCGCCGGACGGCAGCCGCACCACGATCGGCACCGGCGTGCCGACCCGGTAGTGCTGCTTGGCGGCGACCGTCACCAGCTGGTCGAACGCGCACGAGACGAAATCCGAGAACTGCATCTCGCACACCGGCCGCATGCCCATCAGCGCCGCCCCGGTGCAGGCGCCCGTTATGGCGGTCTCCGACAGCGGCGCGTCGATCACGCGATCCTCGCCGAACTCCTGCAAAAAGCCCTGAGTCACCTTGAACGCACCGCCGTAGACGGCGATGTCTTCGCCCAGCAGAAACACGCGCTGGTCGCGGCGCATCTCCTCGCGGAGCCCATCGGAGATCGCCTGCAGGTAGGTCTTTGTGGTCACGGGCTCCTCGTCATCGGTGGTGGGGTGTGTCGAGCTCTTCGGGGTCGGCGTAGACCCCCTCCGAGACGCTCCCGGCAGGAGGCATGGCGCCGGCCTCGGCGCGTTTGACGGCTTCGTTCAAGAGGTGCTTGATCTCGAGCGAGATCTCGTCTTCGGTGGATTCGTCCAGCAGGTCGTTGGCCTTGAGCCACCGCCGGAATCGCTCGATCGGATCCTTGCGGGCATACGCCTCGAGCAGCTCGCGCGGGACATAGAAGGCGTCGTCGTGGACGGCGTGGCCCTCCATCCGCAGCGTCACCAGCTCCAACAGCGTGGGGCCGCCCCCGGCCCGCGCCTTCTCGATTGCGATGTGGGCCTCGCGGTACACGGTGAGCACGTCGGTGCCGTCCACCACGACGCCCTCGAACCCGTACGCGTGGGCGCGATCGGCCAGGTGGTCGCAGGCGAACTCGAGCCGGTTGGGGGTCGAGTAGGCGTACTGGTTCTGATCGACGATGAACACCACCGGCAGCTTGTGCACCCCGGCCATGTTCATCGCCTCGTGGGCATCGCCGCGGGCCATCGCGCCGTCGCCGCTCCAGGCCACCGCCACCCGCGGCTGATCGCGCAGCTTGAACGCCAGGGCCGCGCCGACCGCCACCGGCATCAGCGCCGGCAGGTGGCTGACCATCGCGATCAGGCCGAGATGGATGTCGGCCATGTGCACGTTGCCGTCGCGGCCTGCGGCCAGGCCGTCGGCCTTGCCCATGTACTGCGCGAAGATCCGCCAGGGGTCGGTTCCCCGGGTCACGTGCACTCCCATGTCGCGCTGCACCGGCGTGCCCACGTCGTCGATCCGCATCGCGGTGGCGACCCCGACAGCGGCGGCCTCGTTGCCGCGACCGGTGTAGAAGCTGCCCGGGATCTTGCCCTGGCGATAGAGGATGTGCCCGCGCTCCTCGATGCCACGCGTGATCAGCATGTTGCGGTAGATCTGGAGGACGTCCTCGCGATCGAGATCCGCATCTCGGACTTCCGCTGCCGACCCCACCGGCGTGGCTTCCCGTGCGACTGCCATTCCTGCTTGAACCTTAGCGGAGGAGGTGGCCGAATCTGCAGTTGTCATCGCCGCTGCGCCGCGTGTGCAAGAATCGGGACATGGGGTATGACCGGTCGCGGGAGCTGGGTGACTGCTGCGGGTTTTGCCTGCAGTGCGGTTGGGGTCGCCGGTTCATGGCCGGCGGGGCGGCCGCGGTTCCCAGGGAATGTCCTGATTGTGGAGGTGTGGTGATCACCGAGTGCCAGAGTTGCGGCCGGCCGATTTCGTCGATGATGGCGCTCACCTGCGCCGGCTGCCGCGCGGAGCTGCGCCCGGCCAGCCTGTTCGGCACTGACATCCGGCGCAAGCCCGAACGACACGTTCGGCTTGACGCCATGGGTCTTGGTGACGATAACGAGAGAACGCCCTCGTGACCTCAACTCTGTCCCTCTTTGTGATCGCGTTCCTGTGTGGCGCCCTCGTGGCTGCCGCGCTCGCGGTCGTGCGCGAGCGCCGCAAGGTGCATGCGCTGGGCGAGGAGGTCGCCGATCTGCGCGACGAGACCGCCCTGCTGGAGCGCCGCGACGAGGCCACCGGGCTCTACAACAGCCGCCACTTCGTCGAGGCGCTGACCCGCGAGATCGAGCGGTCGCGCACCTACGGGCGGCCGCTGGCGCTGGCGCTGGCGAGCGTCGAGACGCGCTCACCGGGCGACGACATCGCCGCCGAGCGAGTGTTGCGAGACCTGGGCGTTGCGATCGGCGGAAGTGTGCGGGCGATCGACCTGGCCTGCCGCGTCGGCTCGACCGAGTACGGGGTGATCATGCCCGAGACCGACACCAAGGCCGCCTCGGTGGCGGCCGAGCGGGTGCTGCGCGCGGTCGCCCGGGCCGGCAGCAAGGGCGACTCTCAGCCCCACGCCGCGGTCGGGATCGCCGCCTGCCCGGCTCATGCCGAGACGTTCGAGGAGCTGATCGAGCGGGCCGGATCGGCGCTTCGCAGCGCCCGCGAGGCCGTCCGCGAGGAGTCTGCGAGCAAGCCGGGCACGGTCACCGTGTCGATGGCAGTGTGGGACGACGTCGACGAGTGACCGCGGGTGTGCGTGACCTGGGCGGTGGGTTGTGGACGTGGACGGCGAGGCACCCCGAGTGGCATCCGGGAGAGTTCGGCGCGCTCGTTCGCAGCTACGCCGCCCACAGCGGCGATCACACGCTGCTGATCGACCCGCTGGTGCTTTCCGACGAGACCTGGGAAGAGCTGGACGGGATCGTCACCGGCCCGGTCGACACGGTGATCACGATCGGCTATCACGTGCGCTCGGCCGAGGCCGCTCAGAGCCGCTACGGTGGGTCGATCTTCGGCCCGGCGGCCGTGGCCAAGCGGCTGCGCTCGATCAGGTCGTTTCGCCCCTTTGCGGCCGGGGACACGCTGCCGTTCGGGGCGATTGCCCATCCGGTGGGCAATCCTCGCCGCCAGGAGACGCCGCTGGAGCTGCCCGAGGTCAGCGCGCTGGTGTTCGGCGACGCCGTGGTCGAGGCCGGCGGAGAGCTCAAGGTGTGGGTGCAGGCACCGCTCACCGAGAAGCGGCTGAAGTGGTACTGGACGCGGTTTCGGCCGAGTGTCGAGCCGCTCGCCCAGCTGGGTGTCGAGCGGGTGCTGGTGACTCACGGCGAGCCGGTGATGGAGCACGGTTCGCAGGAGCTGAGCGCGGCCCTCGACCGGCCCTGGTACCACCGGCCGGTGTAGATCCGTCCGCCTTCGGCGGCGCTACTCGTCGCGGATCTCGGAGAAGTGGATCACGGTCACCGTGTCCTCTTCGGAGACGTCGCGGTTATACAGCTGGCCGAGGAAGGTGACGAACTCCTCGACGTGGCGGATCTCGGGGTTGTCGTGCTGGATCTCGCGCGGCGAGACCTCGCGCAGGGGCTTCACCTCGACCTTGTCGATGACCGCGTCGAAGATCTTGTGGCGGACGTTGAAGCGCTGACCGGCCAGCACCGCCACCACCAGCCCCTTCTTGTACTTGACCGACTTGTCGCCCAGCCGGATGGTCGCGGTCTTCCGCCGGTGGCGGAGCTGATCGGCCACCATCGGGGAGTAGAAGTTGAGGGCGAGCATCGCCGCAGATCATAACCACCGTCCGCACTCGGGGCGGGTTCGACCGCTGTCCGGTAGCGTCACCGCCGATGCGAGATCGGGCTCAGGTCGTATACGCGATCGTTTTCCTCGACCTGGTGATGATGTTCGCCCTGATTCCGCTGCTGCCCGAGTACCAAGAGCAGTTCGGCCTGACCAAGGCTCAGGCCGGACTGGTGGTCTCCGCCTACAGCATCGTGGTGCTGGTGTTGTCATTTCCCGTGGGGTGGCTGGCCGACCACTTCGGGCCGCGCCGGCTCACGATCGTGGGCGCGGGGCTGATGGCGGTGTCGACCCCTGCGTATGCATTCGGGAGCGACTTCTGGGCGCTGATGGCCGCCCGCGGGCTGCAGGGAGCGGCCTCGGCGATCTCGTGGACGGCCGCGCTGGCATGGCTGATGACCGTGAACCCGCCGGAGCAGCGTGGGCGGGTGCTGGGCACGGCCACGGGTGCCGGCACTGCCGGCATCCTGATCGGGCCGGTGTTCGGCGGGGTGCTGGGCTCGCTGTTTGGGATCCGCGCCCCGTTCATCGTGCTGGGAGTGATCGCGGCTGCGGTCACAGTCGCGGCGCTCTTTACCTCGACGCCTCCCAAGGCGGTGTTCGAGCGGGCCAGCCTGATCGCGGTGATCAAGCGAGGGTTCGGCGAGACCGCGATTGTGGCGGCGGCGATCCTGATCTTCCTGGCGGCGGTGGTGGGCGGCGCGATCGAGACGCTGGTACCGCTGCATCTCGGCCACGACGGTTACTCGTCTGCCGCCATCACGGCGGTGCTGGCGCTGACGGGGCTGCTGTCGGTGATCACCAACCGCACGGTGGGACAGCTCTCCGACCACATGTCCGGCAGGCGAATCGCGCTGTGGTCGTGCGCCGGCACGATCGTGGGGGTCGCGTTGCTGGCGGTGTCGCCGACCGCCGCGGCGGTGGCGGTGGTGTTCATCGTGATCACGCCGCCGATCTCGGGCCTGTACGCGATCGGGTATCCGATGTCGGCCCGGGGAGCCGATCGCGCCGCATTGGGGCACTCCAGCGTGTTTGGCCTGATCAATGTCATCTGGGGGGCGGGATTCGTGTTCGGCCCGGCCGCAGGTGCGGCCATCGCCGCGAGCACGTCCGACCCGGTGGCGTACCTGGTGATGCTCGTGATCATGGTTGTGGGAGCCGAATTCGTGAGGAGATTGGCACTCGACTGGTGAGAGTGCCAAGGTTCGGCCTTGACGCTCGCGGAGGGGGCAGATACCATGCCCTTGGCACTCAATGGGTCAGAGTGCCAATCCTGTCCGACCCAAATCCCCAGGGAGGAATGCATGGATCTTAAGCCTCTGGGCGACCGTGTGATCGTCGAAGTCCTCGATGAAGAGGAAGTCACGTACAGCGGCATCGTCCTGCCTGACACGGCCAAAGAGAAGCCGCAGCGCGGCAAGGTGCTGGCGACCGGTCCCGGCCGCTACGAGGACGGCAAGCTCGTCCCGCTCGACGTGAAGAAGAACGACGAGATCGTTTTCTCCAAGTACGGCGGCACTGAGATCAAGGTCGGAGCCGAGGAGTATCTGATTCTGCGTGAGTCAGACATCCTGGCGAAGGTCGTTTCCAGCAAAGTCGCCTCGAAAGCGTAGGGAGAGCTGAATGGCACACAAGGAACTGAAGTTCAATGAGGATGCTCGCCGTTCGCTTCAGCGCGGCGTTGACATCCTGGCTGATGCGGTCAAGGTGACGCTCGGCCCCAAGGGTCGCTACGTGGTGCTCGACAAGAAGTTCGGCGCACCCACGATCACCAACGACGGTGTCACCATTGCCCGCGAGATCGAGGTCGAGGACGTCTTCGAGAATCAGGGCGCACAGCTGGTGCGCGAGGTTGCCACCGCCACCAACGACGTCGCCGGTGACGGAACCACCACCGCGACCGTGCTGGCTCAGGCGATCGTCCGCGAGGGCCTCAAGAACGTCTCCGCCGGCGCCAACCCGATGGCGCTCAAGCGCGGCATCGAAGCGGCCGTGCTGAGTGTTGTCGAGGACATCAAGAAGCAGTCCAAGGAGATCTCGGGCAAGGAGGACATCGCCCGGGTGGCCACCATTTCCGCTCGCGACCGCGAGATCGGCGACGTCATCGCCGACGCCATCGAGAAGGTCGGCAAGGACGGCGTGGTCAACGTCGAGGAGGGCCAGACGTTTGGGCTCGAGCTCGAGTTCACCGAGGGCATGCAGTTCGACAAGGGCTACCTGTCGCCGTACATGATCACCGATTCCGAGCGCATGGAAGCGGTGCTGGACGATCCGTACATCCTGATCGCCAACCAGAAGATCGGCGCCGTCAAGGACATCCTGCCCGTGCTCGAGCAGGTCATCCAGGCCGGTCGTCCGCTGCTGCTGGTGGCAGAGGACGTCGAGGGCGAGTCGCTCGCCACGATCGTCGTCAACAAGCTCCGCGGCACCTTCACCGCCGTTGCGGTCAAGGCCCCGGGCTTCGGCGATCGCCGCAAGCGCATGCTCGAGGACATCGCCATCCTGTCGGGCGGCGAGGTCATCACCGAGGAGATGGGCCTCAAGCTCGAGAACACCTCGGTGTCTCAGCTCGGTCGCGCCCGCAAGGTCGTGGTGGACAAGGATTCGACCACCATCATCGACGGCGCCGGTGATTCCGACGCCATCAAGGGCCGGATCAAGCAGATCAAGTCCGAGATCGAGACGACCGACTCCGACTTCGACCGCGAAAAGCTGCAGGAGCGGCTGGCCAAGCTGGCCGGCGGCGTCGCGGTGGTCAAGGTTGGCGCTGCCACCGAGACCGAGATGAAGGAGAAGAAGCACCGCGTCGAGGACGCGCTGCAGGCGACTCGGGCAGCCCTCGAGGAGGGCATCGTCCCGGGTGGCGGTGTGGCTCTGCTGCACGCCGTCAAGGCCGTCAAGACCAACGCTCTCACGGGTGACGAGGCCACGGGTGCAAGCATCGTGGTCCGGGCTCTCGAGGAGCCGCTCCGCCAGCTGGCGCACAACGCCGGCCTGGAGGGCTCGGTTGTGGTCAACGATGTCCGCAAGGCCAAGGCCGGCCAGGGGCTCAACGTCGATACCGGCGAGCTCGTGGACATGGTCAAGGAGGGCATCATCGATCCCGCCATGGTGACTCGCTCGGCGCTCCAGAATGCTGCGTCGATCGCGAAGAACATCCTCACCACTGAGGCCATCGTGGCCGAGGCGCCGGAGAAGAACTCCCCGGCTCCCATGGGTGGCGGCGGCATGCCGGACATGATGTAACCCATCTGTCCGAGTGGTTGGTACTTCCGAGGGCCCGGGCAACCGGGCCCTCGGTGAATAATTGGTGCCAGGCACCAATTATTCACCGCCGACGTCCCCGCCTTGAACACTCTGCTTTAGCCGTTCGAAACTCGGAGTCTCAGACGTTCGGGTGATCAGGGTGGACATTGGCGGTGCTGTTTGCGGCCAGTGGCAAGACGGCCGACGGCCTCTGCGGTCGCTACGCCGCCGGCCTGCTCGCCCACAGAGACCTCCCCAAGACGGGCTGGGCAACCACCCGTGCTAGAACGTGTTGCTGTGTTTCCACCCGACTACGACTTTGAGCGTTCGACCTTCCGGTTTCGGGCTTTCGGGGACGATCTCGCCAGCCGCTGGCACGACGGCGGCCTGCACCGGGTCATGCGCTCCGGGCTGCCGGTGCGGATCGAGACGGCCGGGCCGACCTGGTACGGCACCCCCACCGCCGCCGACCAGGCCGAGCTCGATCACCTGCTGGGCCTGGGCTTCGACATCGAGGGGTTCGTCCACGCCTACCCCGAGATCGCCGCCCGCGCCCCGGGCTTTCGCCCGCCGCTTTTGGCCGATCCGTTCGAGATGCTGGTCACGTCGGTGACCGCCCAGCAGGTGTCCCTGCTCGCCGCCTGCGCCATCCGCGGCCGGTTCCTGCAGCGATTCGGGCAGCGGGTCGAGCACGACGGCTTCGAGTGGTACCGCTTCCCCTCCCAGGCCGATGTTCGCGGGGGCGACCTCACCGGGGTGGGGCTGTCGCAGGCCAAGATCCGCACGATCACCGCGCTGTCGCAGGCCGATCTCGACCTGACCACCCTGCCGGACACCGAGATCCGGACGCGGCTGCTGGAGCTCCCCGGGATCGGCCCGTGGACAGTCGACTGGTTCCTGGCGCGATGCCTCGGCCGCCCCGACGCCTTCGCTCCCGGCGACCTGGGCGTGCGCAAGGCCGTGGCCCGATGGTTTTCGGACGATCCCATCTGGCCGCAGGAGCGAGTGCGCGAGGCCTGCAGCGGATTCGGGCAGCATGCGAACCTCGCCATCCACTATCTCCTGGTGCCCGCGGAGTAGCCTTGGGGGCGCAGTGGCGGTGAAAACCGATTCTCAGAACGCGCCTCCCGACGACGCCTCGCCCAAAGGTCGGTCGCGGGCGCGCGAGGTGCTGGCGCAGTATCGATATCCGCTGACGGTCTTTGTCGCCAGCCGGCTGGCGGTCTACCTGCTGTTCGCGATGGTTTCCTGGACGCATCGCACGCCCCGCCGCTCGCCGCTCACCTACCACGCGATCATGAGCCCGCTGAACGGCTGGGACGCCGTCTGGTACCACTGGGTCGAGGCCCACGGATACGACCCCGCCATCGCCCACGGCAACCTGGCCGCGTTCTTCCCCATGTGGCCGCTCACATGGCACGCGGTGTCGTGGGTGCCGATCCCCATCTATCTTGCCGGCAGCCTGCTCTCGACCGCCCTCTTCGGGGTCGCCCTGTGCCTGCTCTACCGCATGACGCTGGGGCGCTACGACGTCACCATCGCCCGGCGCACCACCCTGTTCCTCGCTTTCTGGCCGCTGGCGTTCGTGTTCTCGATGCCGTACTCCGAGAGCCTGTTCCTGCTGGCGTCGCTGGGAGCGTTCGCGCTCACCTGGCACGGCCGCTGGTGGTGGGGGTCGGCGGTCGGCGCGGTGGCGGTGCTGGCCCGCCCGGTCGGGATCGCGCTTCTGCCGGCGTTCGCCTGGCGCATCTACCGCGACCAGGGATGGCGCTGGCGGGCGTATCTGCCGCTGCTGCTGATGGTGGCCGCCGACGTCGCCTTCTTCCTCTATCTGGGCTGGCGCACGGGAGACTGGCTGGAGAGCGTGCACGCCCAGCAGCGCGGCTGGGGGCGCGGGTTCGTGCCGCTGCCCTACGAGATTGGCCGGGCGCTGTGGGTGGACGTGTTCGAGAACGGCCTGCTGCGCTCGCTGGCCGACGTCGGCTTCACGCTGCTGTGGTGCGTGCTCTGGTATCGGGCTTGGCGCGTGCTGCGGCTCCCGGGCGAGTACCTGATCTACGCGGCGATCGCCATCCTGCTGCCGTCAAGCGGCGGATCGCTGCTCTCGATGGGCCGGATGGGCATGATCGCGTTTCCGCTGTTCTGGGCGCTGGCCGAGTGGAGCGTGCGCGATCCGCGGATCGACACGATCGTCAAGATGACCGCCCCCGCCCTCCTCGCCGCGCTGATCTTCTTGACGTTCGGCACCCACACGTTTGTACCGTGAATAAAAGGTGCCTGGCACCTTTTATTCACCGAGGGCGTGGATCAGGCGGGTGACGAGGTCGATGCGGGTGGGGACGGTGGTCAGCTCGATCCACTCGTCGGGGGTGTGATCGAGCGCGCCGCAGGGGCCCAGGCCGTCGATCGTGGGGATGCCCCACGCGCCCGTCCAGCAGCCGTCCGAGACTCCGCCGGAGAGCTGCTCGCCGATCTCCAGGCCCAGCTCCGAGGCGATCTGGATCGTCGTCTCGACCAGATCGGCCGTCCGCGGCATCGGCGGCCAGGTGCCGCGATCCACGATCACCGAGGTGACGCCGTCGTGGCCGCTGGCACGGTCGAGCTCGGCCAGCGCATACTCCAGGTCGGCGGGTGCGGACGAGCGGATGTCGAGATCAGCCCGCGCGTACCCCGGCACCGTGTTGGCCGAGTCCCCGCCGTTCACGGTGGTGACCACCGCGGTCATCTCCGGCCGGCCCGCCGTGAGGGCCTCGATCCGGATGATCTCGCTCGCCAGGGCCGACACCGCGCTGCGGCCGCGGGCGGTATCCGCTCCGGCATGGGCCGGACGCCCGGTCAGCTCCAACGTCCGCCACACAGCGCCCTTGCGCGAAGACACCAGATCGCCGTTCTCGCGGGCGCACTCGAACACGATCGCCGCGGCGGCGCCCTTGGCCTCGTGTGCCACCGCCGGGTACCGCAGCCGCACCTCCTCGTCGGCGCAGATCAAGAACCTCACCTCGGAGAACGGCCGCGGCCCGGCCGCGAGCTGCTCCATCGCCATCGCGGCCAGCACCAGCCCGCCCTTCATGTCGGCCACTCCCGGGCCGGTGCAGCGATCGCCGGACACCGCCAACGGCCGCCGGGCCGCCTCGCCCAGCCCGAACACCGTGTCGGTGTGTCCCAGCAGCGCGACCGCCCGGTCGCCGTCGCCGGCGAGCGTGATCACCAGGCTGCGGGCGGGGCCGTCCGGCTCGTCCACCCACGCGCTGGTGCAGCCGAGCGGGGCCAGCCAGGATTCGATCTCGGTCGCCACCCGCTCCTGCTCGCGGCCGTAGGACGGTGAGTCGATCGCGACCAGCCGCGAGAGCCGATCGACGAACGTGTTTGTCACCGGGGCCGCGGGCACCGGCATAGTCTGCCCGACGGCGTTTGGCTACGCTGCCGGTATGGCTGTCGTGCTTCCCCGATCGTTCATCCGAGCCGCCGGACCCGATGCCGTCGGATATCTCCAGAGCATGGTCTCAAACGACGTCGAGGCCGTCGCCGCCAAGGCGGGCACCTACGCGCTGCTGCTGACTCCCAAGGCCCGGGTGATCGCCGACCTGGAGATCTTCAACACCGGCGATGAGCTGGTGATCGGTACCCCGCCCGAGGCGGCGGATTCGGTGCTGCAGACGCTGGTGCGCGCGAGGTTTCGCAAGAAGGTCGAGCTCGATCCGGTGCAGCGGTGGCTGGTGTGGGGCGGCGAGGGCGAGTCGCTGGCCTCGCTCGACACCCCCGCCGGGGTGCTCCACCTGGTCGATCAGAAGCCGAGCGAGAGTGATCCCGAGGAGCTCTTCGAGATCGCCCGGATCGAAGCGGGGATGGCCCGTTTCGGACTCGAGTTCGGCACCGACTCGATGCCGGCAGAGGCCGGCCTGGAAGACCGCGCGGTCAGCTTCACCAAGGGCTGCTACCCCGGCCAGGAGCCGGTCGCGCGGCTGCACTACCGCGGGCACGCCAACCGGGGCGTGCGCGGGCTCGAGCTGCTCCAGTCGCTGCCCGAGCTGGGCGCCGTGGTCGTCGACGGCGGCCGCGAGGTGGGGCGGGTCACCTCGACGGCGACCTCGCCGCGGTTCGGAGCGATCGGCCTGGGCGTGCTGCGGCGCGAGGTGGCCGACGGCGCCACCGTCGAGGTTGGCGGTGCCGAGGCGATCGTGCGCCCGCTCCCGTTTGCGTCCTGATGCCCCAGGCGATCGCAGTCTCGGCCAGGATCTCGGAGCGCACACCCCGCGATCTGCGCGGGGTTGAGCTCCTGCGAGGCCGGTTCACCGAGCTGGGCCGCGGCACCTGCGACATCGCCGGCCGGCGCTCGCCGTTCGGCGAGACCGACTGGCGCGACGACCTCGAGGCCTCCCGCGCCGTGCTCGAGCAGGTGCAGGAGGAGCTGTGTGAGCGGATCGTGCTCGGCGAGCCGACCCTGACCGTGGCCACCGACTGCTCGCTGGCGCTGGCTACGCTGCCGGCAGTCGCCGCCGCCAACAGCGCCGCCCGGGTGCTGTGGCTGGACGCGCACTCCGACTACGACACACCCGAGACCTCCACCATCGGCTTTCTGGGATGCATGAGCCTGGCCGGCGCGACCGGTGCCTGGCCGTCCGGCCTGGGAGACCCGCTGCCGCCCGACCGGGTGGTGCTGGCCGGCGTCCGCGGAGAGCTGGACGAGTTCGACGGAGCCGGGCGGGCCGCGGCCGACGCCTCGGCCATCACCGTGATCCCGCCCTCACCGACGCTTCGGGCGGAGGTGCTCGCCGCGCTGGGAGACGCACCGGTGTACGTGCACTTCGACCCGGACGTGCTCGACCCGTCGGAGAATCCCGTGCCCTACGCGCGTCCCGGTGGGCTCACGCTCGACACGGTGGCCGAGCTGCTGCGAGCGGTCGCCCAGCGCGGTCCGGTGGTGGGCGTCGAGATCACGGCCTTCCACACCGACGACCATCGCCGCGTGCGCGAAGCGCTTGCCGATCGGCTGATCGAGTGCGTGAGCCCGCTGCTCTACTTCTCCCAGTCGCCTACCTCATAGGCTCGGCCCGGCGTCGCTCCGATCGCGAGCAGCGTGGTCGGCGATGCGGTTGCCTCGATCTTTCGGCTGACCTCCGGCTCCAGCGCGATCAACCCGCCGGCCGGGACGATCGTGGTCTCGCCGTCTGCGGTCACCGCCACCTCACCGACGTGCACGAAGTACACCTCCTGCTGGCCCGAGCTGGTCTCGTTGTGCTCGGGGATCAGGACGTTGCCGGCATCCTTGGTGACCGCGTTGATCCCAAATGCGGTGATGCCGAAATGGTGGCGGATCGACTTCCACGTGGCCGGCCAGTCGGGCTTGACCGGAGGGACGTCGTCCACCAGTTCGATCTTCCAACCGGTGCCCTGCGCAACACTCATCTCACCCTCCTGACGTGGGAGAGCGAGTCTATCTAAAGCTCGCCGGCGTCCTCTGTGAACTCATAGATCAGCCGGCCGCCGTGACGGAACCCCTGCTTGGTGTAGAAGTCCGGCACGCCCACCTCCTGGTCGGCGGGTGTGACGCGCAGCTCGATCGTCTCGATCCCGCGGCGCCGGCACTCCGACACCGCAGCCCGCAGCAGCTTCGACCCCAGCCCGGCGCCGCGCGCCGACGGCTGCACCCAGACCTCCTCGATCACGGCTGAGCAGCCGCCACCGGTCGAGATGTGAATCGTGGTGGTGGCCACGCCGGCGTGATCGGAAACGGTGAAGAAGCCGCGCCCCGGATTGTCCAGGATCGCGTCCACGTTTTGGCCGAGCCCGGGCACGACCCGCCCCTCGTGACTGAAGAACTCACGCAGCAGCTTGGTCACCTGATCGGCGTCCGCAGAAGTTGCTAACCGGACTGATGTCGCAGACATCACGCGCCCGGCACCGGCACTCTCTGATCCATACCCACCGCCGGAATGTAGATCAGACATCACCTTTTCTGGCGCACTCAACGTTCTCATGTGAGTGTCACCCGACCCCTCGAATGGGGGAGTACAGCCGCCTCCAAAGCGGCTATCACGAGACCGTAGCCACTTTCGGCTGCTGCCTCGTCTGAACCCCCGAAGGGAGGTGCGCCCCCATGATCAAGTGGAACAATCGCGCTCTGCGCGCGGCTCTGGCTCTGTCTGCAATCTCGGCTTACGTGGTCACTTCCGGCGCCTCGATGCGCTGGTGGTAAACCCTTCGCGCTGAGCGCGGAGGCCGACGCTCAGCCTCAGGCATCGGCGCGCCGATACAGGTCGTACCCCCGATGTCCGAAACGCCTTCGTCCCAAGATTCTTCGTCGCGACTCCACCGGTATGTCACCGCCGTGATGGCGGCAGCGCTGCCGGTGGTGGTCGCGGCGATCATCGGCGTACTCACCTCGCCCCCGACAGCCGCAGTGCTGGCGGGGGCGCTGGTGTTCACCCTGGCTGCGATCGCCGCCGAGTTCAAGCCGGTGCCGTTGGACGAGAGCGGCTCGCGGATGGTGTCGCTGTCGTTCGTGTTCCTGCTGTCCGCCCAGCTGATCTTCGGATGGGAGCTGGGGGTGCTGGCCGCGGTGATCGCGATCGGCGTGGTCGGAGCCGTCGAGTCGACCCCGCTGGTCAGGCGGGGATTCAACGCCTCCGTGTACGCGCTGGCGGTGCTGGCGTCGGCGATTCCGGGGATGCTTCTGGGGATCAACTCCACCGGCCTCGATCCGGTGCAGACCGATCGGCTGACGCTCTTGGCCTTCGTCGGCGGTGCGGCGTATGTGACGGTCAACGTGGTGCTGGTGTCGGTGGTGGTGTGGCTGGCGACCGGCACCGATCTGCGGGCACTCCTGATCGACAACGTCCGCCACTCGGGGCCGGTGTTCGTGATCATGGCGTTCATCGCCGGCCTGGCGGCGTCGCTGTGGGTGATCCGGCCGCAGCTCGAGGTGCTGCTGCTCGGGCCGCTGTTCGCGTTGGTGCTGTACCAGCGCTACGCCTATCGCAGCGTGCTGGCCACGCGCGACGCCGAGACCGACGCGCTCACCGGCCTGGGCAATCACCGTGGTTTCCAGACCGACCTGCGCGAGGCGCTGGCACTGGCCGCGTCCACCCGCACCCCGGTGACGCTGTGCCTGATCGATCTCGACAACTTCAAGAGCATCAACGATCGCTTCGGTCACCCCGTGGGCGATCAGGTGCTGGTGACGGTCGCCGACATCCTGCGCGCCGAGCTGGGGTCATACCGGCCCTATCGCGTCGGTGGTGAGGAGTTTGCCGTGATCATGGCCGGGAAGTTTGAGCGCGAGGCCTACGCCGAGCTCGAGCACCTGCACCGCCGCCTGTCGCAGTCTGCGTTCGTGCACGCCGAGCAGGTGTCGGTATCTGCCGGGATCGCGTCGTTCCCGCGCAGCGCGGCCGACCGCGACGAGCTCTTGAAGGTGGTGGATGCGGCGCTCTACTGGGCCAAGAACCACGGCAAGAACCGCTCGTGCATCTACACGCCGTCGGTGGTGCGGGTGTACACGCCGGCCGAGCTGGCTCAGACCGCCGAGCGAAACGCCCGGCTGCGCGCAGCCGAGGGGCTGATCCGGGTGGTGGACGCAAAGGACACGTATGCCGGTCAGCACTCCCAGTCGGTGTCGCGGCTGGTTGAGGGCATCGCCCAGGCGATGGCGCTGGATGAGGAGGTGGTCGATCAGATGCGGCTGGCGGGCCTGCTGCACGACCTCGGCAAGATCGCGATTCCCGATGCGATCCTCCAGAAGCCGGGCCGGCTCGACCCGGAGGAGCTGCGCACCATGCGCGAGCACTCCGACCTCGGCTATCGGCTGCTCGAGGGCCTGGGCGTGTCGCCGGTCGATCGCTGGATCCGGCACCACCACGAGTGGTGGGACGGCTCGGGCTATCCGCTGGGGCTGGCCGGCGAGGAGATTCCGCTGGGCTCACGCATCATCCTGGTGGCGGACGCCTTCGATGCCATGACCTCTGACCGCTGCTACCGCGCTGCGGGTACTTCCCAAGCCGCGCTGGACGAGCTGCGGGAGCGTTCCTGGACGCAGTTCGACGCGCGGGTGGTGACCGCGCTGGAGACGTATCTGCGGTCGGATATGTGCCATCTCGATAACGTCGAGATCGCGCCTGCCGAGGCTGCTCAGGACGATCAGCAGGCCGAGGCCGCCTGATGGTGCTGCTCAGCGGACTTGCGGTTGCACTGGTGGTCGTGCTCGTCTGCGGCGGGCGGTTGGGGCGACTGGCCGACCTGCGGATTGAGCGCGCGTGGCTGCTCTACCTGGCGCTGGGCATCCAGCTGGTGGCGTTCCCGGTCGCAAATCTGCCCTGGACACCCGGGGAGTCCGCCGCGACGTGGCTGGGATACGCCTCCTACGCCTGCCTGATCGCCGTCACGGTGGCCAACCGGCGTCTCACCGGCGCGCTGGTGCTGGGTGCGGGAATGCTCCTGAACGTGGTTGCGATCGCCGTCAACGGTGGGCACATGCCGGCAACCCAGTCGGCCCTGCACGCCGTCGGCAAGTCGCTCCACGGAGTGCACATGAACAGCGTTGCGCTGGCGGATCCCCGGCTGCCGTGGCTGATCGACCGGTTCGCGACGCCAAGGTGGGTGCCGTTTGCAAGCATCTTTTCGGTCGGCGACGTGCTGATCGTGCTCGGCGCCGGAATGATTCTTTGGTCTGCCACGGGAGCGCACCTGCCGTGGCGACGCCGCGGTGGTCAGCAGCCGGTCGAGCGCGGCTTGGCGGGCGGCCCCGGCCGCACGCCGTAGCGGCGCAGCAGCGCTCTCAGCTTGTGCCGGTAGATCTGCATGTCGGCGCGCACCCAGTCGCCGTGGGTCTGGCACTTCCAGGCTGAGTAGAGCTCGTGGTGGTAGGGGCTGGTGAGGCTCTCGTTGTGTCCGATCACGTTTCGCAGCTGGATGTGGTGCTTCCACATCAGCCACGCGGTCAGCCGCAGAGAGGCCTGCAGCTGGCGGGGATTCGCCAGGATCGCGGAGTCGCTGAGGCCGACGTGCTCGATGCCGATCGCAGTCCAGTTGAGCCCCACGGTGTGGCGGCAGATGGTGTCGGTGCGCACCAGCTGGTAGATGGTGCCGTCGGTGTCGATCACGAAGTGCGCACATGTCCCCGGCAGCTCGTGCAGCTCACTGTCGGGCACGTCCTGGGCGAAGGTGTTGTAGGCCGAGGAGAACGTGCTGCCGGCGGTGTAGTGCTCCACGATCACGCGCGGGTGTCGCAGCCGCCAGGTGTCGATGCCGTAGTGGCGCTTGGCGTAGGCGGCGGTCTCGGCCCGGCGGGTGGCGCCGAACGGAATCGGCCGCCACACGATCGGGGGCCGCGGGACGCGCACCTTGGGCTTGGGCGGGGGTGCGGTGGAGGTGGCGGGCGCCGTGGTCGTGGCCGGCGGCGCAGTCGAGGTGGAGGGGGGCGAGGTGGTGCCGGTTGCGGGCGGTTCGGTCTGCGTCGACTCCGGAGTCGACGCAGACTGGTGCGAACAGCCGCATACCAGCACCACCAGTGCCATCGTTACCCAGCGCATGCTGGGAGGGTAGTTCTCGTCTAGGCCACCAGAGGTAGAGGGGCGTAGCTCGCGGCGTCCGGGATCACGGCTGCCGGATCGGTTCCCATCCAGCTACCGAGCAGCTCGGTATAGATCTGGCGGTAGTCGGTGGGCACCTTCAGATTGCCGTTGCCGTCGAGGTCGGTGAGGCCGGGGAACTCGCTCACGACTCCGCCGTTGACCTGGCTTCCGACCACCATGGCCAGGCCGCCTGCGCCGTGGTCGGTGCCGCCGCCGTTGGAGTCGTTGTCCTCGATCCTGCGACCGAACTCGCTCCACACCAGCGTGATCACCTTGTCGGCGATGCCGTTGGCCTCGAGGTCGGCCTGGAACGCCTGCAGCGTCTGGCCGAGCCCGGCCAGGTTGGCCGCCTGGCGGTTCTTCTGATCGTCGTGGAAGTCAAACCCGCCGCTGTAGGACAGGCAGGCCACCCGCAGGCCGAGGTTCGAGCGGATCAGCCACGAGAGCGTCGACATCTGATCGTCGAAGTCGGTGGTGCCGTAACCAAACCCGGTGGGCGGGATGGTGGTGGTGCCGAGTGACTTGAGCCGGTTGGCCACCGAGACCGCTCCCCCGACCGCGTCATCGGCCGCGCGCATGGCAGGGTTCGAGCCGGGTCGGCTGGTCAAGCCCCCGAGCGTCTGGGTCATGAGGTCGGTGTCGCGCCAGACGTTGTTCATGTCGAACTGGGCGGCGTCTGGGCTGGTCAGGACGGCCACAGGGTTCTTGGCCGAGCGCATCGACTCCTCGAGCGTCCAGTTGATCGAGAGCGCCTGCAGCGGGTTGTCCTTGACGCCGTTTTGATCGATCCAGCGTCCCAGCCAACCGGTGGTCGGGTCGGTCTCCAAGTAGCCCGCCTGCCAGAAGGCGCGGGAATGGAAGTGGGACAGGTCCGGCGGGCTGTAGTCGACCGCCGGGATGACCGCCATCTTGCCGGCGTCGTACAGCGACTGGAATCCAGTTGCGGCGGGGTTCCAGGCGAAGTCCGGGTTGGCGGCGGCGCCTCCCAGGGGCAGCAGCGCAGACTGATCGGTGAAGCCGATGTGCGGGCGGGCCGCCAGGTAGGCGGCGTAGTTGGTCGAGTCGATCGGCACCAGCGTGTTGATGCCGTCGTTGCCGCCGTCCAGGAAGATCGACACGATGATCGGGTCGGTGGTCGGTGTCGCCGCCTGGGCCGACGCCGCCTCCCAGATCTTCCCCCACGAGAGCGAGGATGCGCCGTAGACGGTGAGGAAGCCCAGCGCCCCGTTTCGCAGGAAGTCACGGCGGCAGACGGCCGCGTTGGCTCCCTCCAGGATCGCTCGGGGCAGCGGCACCCGGTGGCCCTGGGCGCGCATCATCGCGCTTCGTTGCGTGGTCATCCAGTCGTTGCAGCCGCACTCGTTCATGAGGGTCCTGTCGTTAGTGGAGGTAGCCGTCGGGGCCACACATGATCAGTGCGCGCAGCACCTGCTGGCGCTCAATCCGATCGTGCGTGCTCAGTTCGTACTTTCCGTTGACCTGGCGCTTGTACTTGTTGAAAAACGCGGTGGCGTAGGCCTCCAGGCGAGTGCGGGTGGAGGGCGCCACGAACTGGCTGCCGACAGCCTTGCGAGCCGAGGCGAACGCCTCCGCCGCGGACAGCGCTCCCGGGTCGGGAGGGTTGTCGGGCAGGCGCAGCAGATAGCTCGTGGTCTGGAAGTACGCCCTTGTCGAGTTGGTGTTGAGCCATGCCTCGTTCTGATCCCAACCCGAGACGTTGGGCGGGTAGAACGGCTGCTGGCCCATCCCCTCGAGCAGCCACGTCCAGCTGTTCTCGGTGATGAACTTGCCGCGGTGGCGCAGGTTGGCGGCCACGAACACGATCGGAGGCTTGACCAGATCGGGCGAGTCGAGGTTTGCATACAGCGCCCCCGAGCGCAGGATCACACCCAATACCGGCTTGAGCGAGTTCCCCGAAGCTTTGTAGTTTGCAACCATCATCTGCAACGTGGCCTTGGAAGGCCTGGTCGGGATGAAGTAACTCCAGATCTTCTGACAGATAAAGGGAGCGTGGTTGGGATGATCGACGATCATCTTGCACACGTTCTCCCAGTTCCAGTTGCCCTTGTGCCCGAAGATCGTCTTCGATCCGGTGTCGTGCCAGGAGGCGTCGTAAAACGTCGGGTTCTCCCGCTGTGCGGGGGTGCCGTTTTGGGACTTGTCCCAGTCGTAGCGCCATCCGGTGAGTGCGCGTGCGGCCTCGTGAATGTCGTCCTGTTTGTACATCCGCGAGTTGCGCCAAAGGCCGTAGGTCTCGTCCTCGAGCGAGGCGTCGTTGCCGAGGCAGAACAGCTCCATCACCTCGCGGGCATAGTTCTCGTTGGGCGCCCACTTGTTGGAGTCGGCGCCGTTCAGCCACAACAGCATGGCGGGATCGTGGGTGATGTCGTGCAGCAGGTCGCGGAAGTTGCCGACCGCGTGGCTTCGCAAGAGCTTGTTCTGGCGCAGCATGTGGCGGGTGTTTCCGACACCGGAGTTGGACGTGGCGAAGTGGTCGTGCAGGTTCAGCGTCATCCGCTCCTGGCCCTGATTGGGCGTGCGCACCATCTTGTCCATCCACCACAGGCAGTCGTGTCCCCACTGGTTCAGCGGGTCGATCGGGCTGCCGCCGTCGGTGGGAGCCGGCCCGATCATCTTGGGCGAGCCGACCGGCGCGAGAAACTTCGCCACGGCCGCCTCGAGCCCCATCTTCTGGTACGCGTCGATCTGTTTTGCGGATCCGGAGAATCCCGCCCGCCACATCAGCCGCTCGAAATGAGCTCGGGTGGCAGGATGCGGAACTTTCGGGTATTGGTAAGACATGGGTCGAATCCACATCCTTCTGGTATCGGCGGCGCTTGCCGCGAGTGTCCTGCTCGGATCCGGCGGTGCAGGGGCAGCGACAAAGCACAGCTACATCACCGTCAACGAGTTTGAGTACCGAATCGGAACTTCCCGACTGACCGTGCCCCACGGAGTCGTTACAGTCACTGTCGTCAACTATGGGGCCGATGACCATAACCTTTTCGTGGGAAAAGGTCCTCACCGGTACTACGCGTCGGCACGCATCCCGGGCGGCACCGGTGGGTCAGAGAAGAGCCGGTTGACGTTCAACGTCACGCTCACGGCCAAGGGCCGGTACAACTTCTACTGCGGAATTCCGGGGCATCGGGCGCTGGGCATGGTCGCCCACGTCACGGTGACCTGAGTAGCGGCGTCACGCTCGATCGAGCCGCCGTTGGAAGCCTGGTCATAGCATTGCCGGGTGGGCAATGCTATGACCAGATTTGACGATTTCAGCGTTCGTCAAGCCTCCCGCCCTCAGCACGCTGGGCCGCATCCTCGGGATCGGCGGTGAGTAGGTCGGATGGGTCGCAGTCGAGCAACTCGTTGAAGCGCTTGACGATGTCCGCCCACATGGAGGGTGGGACAACCTCCTTCACTGCCTCGGCAAACGCCCTGGCCTCGATCATGATGGCCTCGAGCTGTGCGGCGCTTCGCCTCTCGCTCAGGAGCGACGTCTTGCTGCATGAAGGCCATCGCATCCTTCGCGCTCCATCGCAAGTCGTTTGCCTCGATCCGAGCCGAGAGCTGTTCGCGCATCAGCGCCCGGTTTCGCTCGTTACGGTCGTCGATCTCGATCGCGGTGTCGACATCCAGGATGCGATTGCGAAGCCGAGCCGCCGCCGCCTCGACGACCGCCCGGTCGATCACCTGCATGTGCTTGTGGAAATGCACATGCAGGTTCTGCCGGCTAAACGACTGCCCATTACGCGAAAAGCGCCTTGCGATGATCTCGCGGGATTGACGCTCTGCCAGCGCGACCTCGATCTCGAACCGATCCGGGCTCCCGCACACCTTGCACTGCGGATTGATCGTCGACGCAGGCTCGGCTGCTGTTGGCTGATCTCTATCATCTCCCATTTGACCCTCCGTGGAGTCTGGGGAAGGCTAGGCCTTCCAAGGACACGGTATGAGTCCTCACAGATTGCTTCTGCGATGTCCTCGGGTTTACAGTTCTTGGGTCGGGGGACGCGTGGTCGCGGAGGATGCGGGGCGTCGTACTCCGAGGCGGATGCTGATCCATGTCGAGGCTTCGAAACCCCAGGGTTCTCCGGTCGACACATCGAGACGTCGTGTCGTTATCCAGGCTTTGGATGCCCGTGGTGAGCCGGGACGACCAGTTCTCGAAGGCCGGGCTGATGTCGTCTACCGGCCGTCGCGCCTGGCACTGCACCGGGGCGTTTCTCCTTTACTAGGTCCCGTACGACTGTGTAGGCGCCAAATCAGACCTGAAAAATCAACTCGGTTGTGGGAGTGGCGCCCACACAACTGAGAAAGGACTTACAGATATGTATACCACCATCCGAGAAAGGACCGATCGCGGGGTTGTTGGCGTGGGATGTCAGGGTCGAGTTCTCGGCTCTCGACCCTACTGACCCGGAGCAGGTGCCGCAGTCGATGAGCCGTGGTCTGCGCGAGAGTCTCCGCCAAACCCCGACCGAGAGTGCGCGCATGGTTCGGGAGCTTGTTTGGAGCCATGCCGAGCGCCGAGAACGGCTGGGTAAGCCGTTTAGTGCGCACGACCCCGTCGAACTTCGAGTTTCGATCATCGACATGAGCACCGGCGAGACGTGGATGAGCCAGCCCCAGGAGGTTACGCTTTGCCAGGCAACCTGCTGTTCCGACGAGGAGCTGTGGCACATGGTGCATCCGCTTGAAGTGGGGATCTAGGGTGGATTGACCACACACCTGCGAGACGGCTGACGTTGTCCGGGCCTCCCGCGAGCCTTGTGGATGTCGAAGTCCAGAGGTCGCAAAGGAGGCCCGGATGATGCAGGTTATGCAGCAGCCCCGTCGGATGCGGTTTTCGTGGGAGTCGCGGTGTCGGATGGTGGCGTTGATCGAGTCGGGGTTGTCGCCGCGGGATGCGGCGGCGGCATGTGGGGCGAGTCGGGCGACGGGGTATCGGTTGTGGGCTCGGTATCGGCAGGGTGGATGGGCGGCGCTTGTGGATCGTCCGTCGACGCCGCGGTGTCAGCCGCGGCGGTTGTCGGTGGAGCAGGAGCGCGAGATCGTCGCGATCCGCGAGCGCACGAGTGCGGGGCCGGTGGTGATCGCTGCGATCACTGGCCGGCCGGCCTCGACGGTCGGGAAGGTCTTGCGGCGGTGGGGCTGCTCGCGGCTGCCCAGGCCCGAGCGTGATCAGTCTTCAGAGCAGTCGCTCACGCGTGTCAAGTGGAGCTCGCCCGGCACCCATCCAGGCGTTGGCAGAGGAGACCTAGCGTCAACACCCGTCCCAGATATCGATCAGGCACGTTCAACGGCGTGACTGACCCATCCAGAATCCCTAGCCTCACGAGCTGCTCGACTGCCTGGCGACAAGCCGCGGATTGTCGTGCGATGACGGGCATCGCGGGGTGATTCGCGCTCGGCTCGCGGAACATCGGCCGACCCGCGCGCTCGGTGATCTTTCGAACTAGTCGGAGTGCTTTGTCGCCAGTGTACGCACCGGCGTCGACGCACTGGCGAATTGGTCGATCGGAGAAGGACATCCCGCCCTCTGAAGAATGTACGGAGGCAGCCGCGGGGCAGCGCCGGCTGATAACCCGCCGGTGATAACGGCTAAAGAACCTGTCGCGCCGACGAAGCGAATACCCGAGGCGGGTCATTTCCGGATTGAGGAAGGGCGCGTCGAATCCACCGTACCTCGAGTTCATCCACGCAAATTGTCCCGCTACGGTTCGCATTCGAACCTCGGAATAGACGCGGTCGTAGTGGGTGTTTAGGGGCATCCGTGCTTGTGAGAGGATGCTCAGGGCTCGACGCCTAGTGGAGGCTCCTTCGGCCGCGCACCGCCGGCCTAGCATGGATATTGGGATCGCCACCGAGCGCATTCTTGTGTCGAATAACCGCTCTAGGTTCGAGTGAGGTGAGCGGTAGAACGGCAGATCCTGGACCCACCACGTGTCCTTAAAGAGTTCACCGCCGGCGCCGCTAAGCGATACTTGGACACCGCGGCCGGTGCGAGTCTTTGCATGCTGGTGGGGCCGATGGAACTCCAAGACGTCCGCGAGCCCGTCTGTTGCGGACAGCAGTTCGTCGAGTTCCTCCGGCAGTTGCGCCACATCATGAACTGTCACACGGAGTGGCTCGCCAAGGGCGGCGGCGACGCGGTTAGCGATGGTTATATCCCGATACGGGGGATATCCCGACACAGCATACTCGACGGAGGGCAGCGTGCCCCACAGAGCGCTCGCTAGTAGGCGAGAAACTCGCCCCCTCCGGTCAGATCGACACTGACACGGTAACTTTGACCAAACTGGCCGAATTCCGCCTAAGAACGTCTCAAGTGAGAAGTCGTCTGGGACGCCCGCGTCGATCTTCGCGAGGTCGTGTCGGTGGGCGATGGGAGTTTGGCCCTCTGTCAGCTCGTAGATGACCCCCGGGCTCGTTGTGGTGATCTCAGAGACGAGGGTGCGTCCGCCATACACGTACCCAAGGTCGAGGAAGTCTGCGATGGCACGAGGGTCGAGGTCGTCGGGGCTGAATCCGTGCTCGCTGCAGAGTTGGAGAAATGAGGTTCCGATCGTTTCGCGGCAAACAAAGGCCGGATGGTGCCCTCCGGCCGCCGCCACGAAAAACTGCCGGTTCGCGGGTTCGTCCCACAGGTGGAGTACGAAACAGCCCCGAAGCTCACGCGCCGCCCTGACGGTCTCGGTAATCCCCCCGCTCCAGCCGAGCATCGCCAGCGAGTCGCTTCCTGCGGGACCCCAGGGAGATACGGGAGCCCTCGCCAAGCGAGCACCATTCGGTTCGTTTCGAGCAGGTGCTCTCCATCTAGCATCCCCGTCAGGCTGCCTTTTCGAACTATCACCGCAAGCCCTATCGCTCGACCCCAGAGTTGCTGCACTGGACACTATCCCATGCGGGCCGGTGCGTGCACAGCAAATAGGGCCGAAACGTTAGATTGAACTCAGGTGTACCGGTCACTGCGCCCGCCGGCAGCTCGGCGCCCGGGGCGAGACGTATCCCATGCCTGCGTCGCCGACCCGCACGAAACTTCCGGACGGGGGGACACCCTTACGGAGTCCTGGCCAGTTGCCGACCTCCACTGTCGTGGTCGGGTGCGGCTTGAGCCACACATTTCTGAGGACGGTGGGGAACTTGGACATCTTCCAAAGCATTGCGCCCACTTTGGATGTGTTCACCGGCAGTCCACCGACGTTTACGTTGTCGAATTGCGCGCCCTTAATATTCGGGCCATCGACTGTCGGCGACAGGTAGAACGCCTGATAGTCGGTGAAGCCGGTGAACCGGTCGACTGGCGCGCAGTCGCCCGGGGCCCGGACCAGGTCTGGATGAGATCGGGATGGTTGTCCGTCCAGTTCTTCTCGTCGTAGGCGCGGATCCCGTCGATCCGGACGTTCTCGAGTTGGACGATGGAGGTTGGCGAAGGTTCGTCGAGGTCGATGCCCTCGCTCGCGCCACCTCCGGAAATCCGAAGTCCCTCGACGTGGATCGTGCCCGTCTGGTCCTTGAGCTCCAGAGCGCGGTTGGTTCGATCAGACGTGCTGGGCCTGGGAATCTTCGGAATCACGATCTGCCCACCAACTAACACAACGTTGTGTCCGCCCTCAATCACTAGTCCACCAGGCCCCCGCAGTTGCACGGGAATCTTGACTACGTAGTCTCGATGGGCCGGAGGGTCAGCCATCGACGTGCCGCGGTCGCCGAAACGTGGATGGGAACGCTAAGCAGGGGTGGAGCCCACCGGAGCTTTGGACACGCAACCGTAGCGCGCGCGCCGACGACGTTCGTAGCGGCGGCCTGTGGGTATAACGCGGTCGGCGCCATCAGCGCCGCGCTGGCCCCAACAACCGCCGCCTTCCATCCAATCGATCCCACCAAGACTTCCCTCCTAACTCGACCTGAGGATAGCTCAAGCCCTCTAGCATACGTCCTTGGGTCGACAGGCGCGACTGACACGCCATGACCACTTTGGGGGATATAACGCATTTTGCGTGCGCGAGCCTGAGCGTGGGACTGACACGTTAAATTTCTTATGTACGAAACTAAAGTTTCTATGTCCAAAACTGCGCCGATCAGCGATTTGTCGTCTATTACGACCGTGGTCGTACCCGTTCGCGATGAGGCTCGAACGATCGGGAAAGCCCTCGAGAGCCTCGGTGTCCAGAGCATCGGCACTCGGCGGATCGAGGTGCTCGTCGTGGACGGTCAAAGCACCGACGGCACGCGGGAGATTTGCGAAGGGTTTCGAGAACGGTTTGAATGGGCCAACTTCGAGGTACTCGAGACCCCGGCCCGAACCGTCCCGAAAGCGCTCAACATCGGACTTGCGGCTGCCAGGGGCGCCTGGTTCACCAGGTTAGACGGGCGCACGCGCTTTAGCGCTAACTACCTCGAGCGTTGTACCGAAGCAGCGGAGTTGTTAGGGTCAGCCGACGCGGTAGGTGGCATTTTCGTGATCGAATCGGCCCCGGGCAGGCGCGCCGCGTCGATCGCCGCGGCGGTGAGTCATCCGATCGGGGTGGGGCGCGGCTTCAGAACTCTACGGCCGAACGAACCCGCAGCCATAACGCACCACCCGTTCGCAGTCTGGCCGACCCATTTCGTCCAGAGGGTCGGTGGCTTCCGCGAGGAGTTGACCCGCAATCAAGACGACGAGTTCAGCGCCCGTGCCCTGGCGGCCGGTGGCCGACTTTCCCTCATCCCTGGGGCTAAGGTGTTCTACCGCCCCCGAGACCGATACAGCGGCTTGGCGGTGCAGTATTTCCAGTACGGCCTCTGGAAGGGGGCCGTCGGTCGGAATTACGGGGTGTTCCCCACCTCGCTCCCTCGCTCCAACAGCCGCAGTGATCGTCCAAATGGGGCTAGCGCTCGAGGCTGTCCGGAGGAGATCTCCCAGAGTCGCCGTCGCTCTAGCCGCTTGCTACCTCGGGGCGGGGTCGGATGGCGGAGCCGGGAAGACCGCCCGGGGGCGACCACGGCCCTCACCGCGGCCGCCCTTGGGGTAGTCCACGGTGCGTACGGTGTTGGAGTGGGACTTGGGTTGACAAAGCCTGACATAGCCAACGGGCCCTGGGCAGCGCACGAGTGCGTTAGAGCTCACCGCGAGAAAAGAAAACGGCGGCACTTCTCATATGCGGCAGGGCTTACATGCTTCGCACACTGTTTGACCCGCCAAGAAGTTGCGAGGCGTGCGCAGGCGACAGTATCAAGGTCGACGTATCTGCCGGCTGTTTCTGGCGACGTAGAGCGCCACACAGTGTAGCGACCGAGCACGAGAAAGCCGTCTGCGTCGCGATGAATGCTCGCGCGGGGCTCCGAAGTGAACAGTGCAGTGTAGCCGGCGGATCGAGCCTCGGCGACGACCTTCCTTCCGGCGAACCCTCCAGGAACAGCCGCAATCCACGGCGGTTCTCCGAGAATGTCACCGAGAGTCGCGCGACTTCGCGCCATTCCTCGCGAATCGCCTGCGCTGGGAGAGAGCCCATGTACGTCGGGTGAGTGACAGAGTGGCTGCCGACTCGCGTGTCCCCTTGAAGCGAGTTGAACGATCTCGTCAGGAGTCAAGAACCCAGGACTCCCGATGCGACCAGTCGTGACGGAGTAATGGCCCAACCATCCGTGGCGTTCCAGCATTGTGGCGGTCTGCAGTGCCGACGATCCGCCGTCGTCGAATGTGATTGCAACACGGGGCACGGTCCCCGCTCTCTGTTACTAACCCTGGTTCGTTGCCACTAGCACCAATGGAGCCTAGATGAGACTCGAACTGCGAAAAGGTCAGTTTGTACCGAGCCGCGAGCGGACCACCGAACCCGTGCTGCTCATCGCCGTCCGGGGGCACCACGTCGTGGTAAATCAGCGCAACGCATTTATGACTCATCGATGCCCGCATTCGCCGAACAGGATACCCGACGAGTGCAAAATTCAACATATGGCGCGACCTCGACCTCCGCGTTGAACGACTCAGCGATCGCAGCTTTACCCCGCACCCCGAGGCGTTCGCGGCGTACGGGATCCTCAAGAAGTGACTCCAAAGCGTCGGCCGCCCCGCCGATGTCGGCGGGGTCGACGAGTACCGCGCACTCGAGGCCCCCCACGAGGCGCTCAACGCCGGGGTACGCGGGAGCCACCGCAGGAATCCCGAACGCCATGAACTCAAAGAGCTTACGCGGAACGCTTCGCTGAAGCCCGGCAGGATCGTAGCGCCACGGGATATAGCCAACGCGGGTCGTGGCGAGAAGGCGCGGCATCTCCGAGAATGGAAGATTGAACTCGACCTCGAAATCCCCGCTCAATCCGGCCTGCTCGATGCGACTCGTCACCGTTTCCCGCCGAGACGAATCGTGCTCCCGCGCGGCGATACACCATTTGTAGTTGTACCCCTTTGACACCAACGCTGTCGCAACTCGAATTATCTCGTCGAGATAGTAGTCGTGCAACACGCCGTGATAGGTGATGTCGTATATCGGTTGCTCGGACTCAGCCGCGCTTCCAGGAGCCTGGCTTGCGAAGCCCCGCCAGGGAAAGTTATGTATGACGATCACGCGCGTATTGTCTCCAAACCTCTCCCGAGTCTCCTGCGTGGCGACGGTCACCGCATCTAGAAACTGCGCACACCAGGGCTCGAAACGCTTGACAAGCCGACTGAGTGGCTTCCTCACCACGAACGGGAGCCATTCCTTGGACAGCATCTGCGCCTCGTAGTCGTCGTTACTGTCGTAGATCGTTGGTATACCGGTTAAGCGACGTGCTAGCGCGGCCCATGGCAGGGACAAGTCGATGCTATTTACCACGACTAGACGAGGATGTGCAATATACACAGTAACTATCGACCGCGGCGCGGAAAGCATCCGCGAGACCCGAGTCGAACGCTGGGGGAGGTAGTGGATCGGGACAGGGCCAACGGGG